>NZ_CP110224.1:2578393-3867590 GCF_026013645.1 Virgibacillus natechei
TTGATAAAATTCTTCATTTGTAATATCGATTTCCTCTTGATAGGATTCGTCACCAAATATGACATTTAACGGAACCATATGAATAGTATATTCATCCCGTATATGTGCAGGTATATAAGCCGTACTATCTGTCATTACAGCAACTTTCATTATGACCTACTCCTCCATTAGCTACATTCATCTATCTTCATTGATAATTTATTTATATAAAAGGTTGTTCAAAAAGTCCAGTAAAAATGACACGTCGAATTTCTCGGTCCTTTTTATCCTCTATTTTGAACACGGACTATAAAATAAAACTTCAATCAGTTGGGGTTGCTACCCGTTAAACTGCGATAAACTTTTATATGTTTTTTATTTTACATGAATGAGTAGAAAAATGCATTATATATCTTAGAAAACTTAGCATTCATTATAGGCGTTTAATGGTGCGTGTCATAGAGCAGTTATGCAGTAGGAAAGTTTTTTACGCTTAGCTGCTTAGAAATCTGGCTTATCGCTATGCTTTGTGGTGAACCGCTAAGGCTCGGACTTGTAGATAGAAAACTTTATACGATCTACCTACAAAAAAACCCTGACACTACATTCAGCATCAGAGCGTCTTGTGAAATTGTTATAGGGGTTGTTGCGTCTCTTTTTACAAAGAATGTAAAAGCCTATTATAAAACTTCAACCCAGCCTTTTTTTATTGCGGAAACTACTGCTTGGGTACGATCATTACAGTCCATTTTTTGTAGGATGTTACTGACATGGTTTTTAACCGTTTTTTCACTAATGTATAAAGCTTCTGCCACAGAGCGATTACTTTTCCCATCAGCTAGTAGCTGCAATATTTGACTTTCTCGTTTCGTCAGTATATGAAGCGGCTTCCGGTATTCAACACCACTATCTGCTACACTGGATGCATTTTCTTTTGCTAAGCGACGGTATTCTTGAACTAGATTATGCGTTACTCTAGGATGAAGATAGGAACCACCCTCACCCACAACTTTTATTGCCTCTATTAATGAATCAGAATCCATCTCTTTTAATAGATAACCTTGCGCACCTGTTTTTAGCGCGTGCGTTACATAGCTTTCATCATCATGGATCGAAAGAATAATAACATTTGTATCTGGAAAGAATCGAACTAAATCTGTAGTAGCTTGCACCCCGTTCATATGAGGCATATTTATATCCATTAATACAACATCAGGCTTGTTTTCTTTTACTAGTTTCGAAGCTTCTGTTCCATCTTCACCTTCTGCAACGACTTCAAATGATGGTTCAAATTCTAAAATTCGCTTTACCCCTTCACGAAATAACTTGTGATCATCAATTAAAACAATACGCATACGTTTCTCCGTCTTCATATTCTCTTTTCCTCCTGCTTCCATTTCTATTTCTATCTGCCCTATTACGAATAGCTTTCAATTACTTTTTATCTATATAATGTAAAACTCCATTCAGTAGGAGGGTTACTCTCAAATTCCTACATTTACGTTATTGCTATACCTTATATGGTACTTTGATTAATACTTTCGTTCCTTTGCCCTTTACTGAATCTATATTTAAATTCCCTTCAAGCATTTCTACACGCTCGCGCATGCCTATCAGCCCAAAAGATTTATCTTTTTTTATGGATGGGTCGAAACCTTTACCATCATCTTTAATAATCACCGTCAGGTAGTCTGTACAAATTTCCAAATTAACTCGAATTAAAGATGCATCTGCGTGTTTCACCGCATTTTGAACGGCTTCCTGTACTAATCGAAAAAAAGCAATTTCATACTTCTGGTTCAAGCGCTTATCTTCGCCTATAGATGAAAATTCGATCGTGGAGCCATTATAATCTTCAATCGTTGAAACATATTTTTTAAGCGTTGGTATTAGACCTAAATCATCAAGGGCCATTGGACGAAGATCATAAATAATTCGCCTGACTTCATATAATGAGGTACGAATCATCTTACGGACACTTTTCATTTCATTTAATGCTTTATCTATATTATTTTCACGAAAAGACCGATCTACAAGCTCTGAACGTAGTAAGATATTTGCTAGCATTTGCGCTGGGCCGTCATGAATTTCCCGTGATATCTTCTTACGTTCCTCTTCTTGTGCCTCGATAATCTTCAGGCCAAACTCCTGTTTTTCTTTTGCTTCTTCGATCATTTCATTAACTTGTCTAAAATCATCCTGTAAATAAGTGAGAATGACGGTAATCTTACCAGCTAAACCTTCTGCACGTTCTATCGTCTGATTTAAGGTGATTAACCTTCTTTCTATATCATCACGCTTCTCACGCAATACTTTTTCCTCTTGTTGCAGCATGGCAAGCCTGGTTTGCATCTCATGTGTACTCTCATATACTTCGCGAATTTCTGTTTCTGTGTATCGATCAAAATATCTACTAACTTCTGCTAGACGCCGCCTGGAAAATCTCACCTTTTGTTCAAGCTGGTCTCCATTACTAATATGCTGGAATACTTTTTCTTTTGTCTCTTTCAACTCTCGTACTAGATGCTCATGCTCACTACGAGCCTCTTCACTGATATGGAATATCTCATCTTTACTATTTTCTACCACATCAATCATTTCGTCGATTACATAGTCTAAAGCATTTTCAGTTAACTTTTGTGCCAAAGTCTTTCACCAACCTATGCTATAATTATACGCAGACGTTCTTTTTTTTAACAGGGTCTTTTATCATACTTTCATAAAGTTCTATTCTTATTATATACTAAATTCCAGGTTTTAGGGAGGTTCCAATTAGATGTTAGCAAATTATTTCACCGTTAAAAAAGAAGGAGAAGACCAGGTAATCATCCAAAAGTCACGATTTATTGGGTATGTCAAGCGTGTTGAAACAGAAGAAGAAGCACAAAATTTCATTCAAAAGATAAAGAAAAAGCACCATGATGCTACCCATAACTGCTCGGCTTATATGATTGGCGAAAATGATCAAATCCAAAAGGCAAACGATGATGGCGAACCGAGCGGTACAGCCGGAGTTCCCATGCTGGAAGTATTAAAAAAACAAGGCTTAAAAGATACAGCCATCGTAGTTACAAGATACTTTGGAGGCATTAAACTTGGAGCTGGTGGTTTAATCCGTGCCTATGGGAGTACAACCTCAAAAGCCATTCAAACAACCGGTATTGTTAAAAGACAACTTATGCAAGGCTTTTCCATAACCATTGACTATAATCTGTTAGGAAAACTCGAACATGTATTACGTGATTCAGACCATATACTAGAGCAAATTAATTACATGGAAAAAGCTGAATTGATCGTTTATGTGAAAGATGGAGACGAGCAAGATTTTCACGAATGGATCATTAACCTGACAAGTGATCAAGCGGAGATTGTAAAAAAAGGTAGTGCTTATATCGAAATTGATGTTGAATCTACTGTAGAATAATAAAATTCGAGATCCACCGATCGAATATACCAATTCGATCGATGGGTTTTTAAGTATACAATATATTGTGATTACACTGCGTTTGCTAGCGTAAATTTCCCGATTCCTCACGCGACCTAGGAAATCACAATTTCGACAATGCTGCCTCATCAGCAATAATGGTTACATGTTCATGCTGTTGTAAAATGGATGCTGGAAAGGATTCCGTCACTTCACCATTTACTAACCGAGCAAGGGCCTCTGCCTTTGCCTCACCAGAAACAAGCAATAAAATTTCTTTACTTTCCATAATTGTTTCGATTCCCATGGTAATTGCTTTCGTTGGAACTTCATCTATAGAACCAAAGAAACGCGCATTTGCATTCCGAGTAGACTCATCTAAGTCGACGACATGTGTTCGACTTGAAAAAGATGTGCCAGGCTCGTTAAAGCCGATATGTCCATTTAAACCCAATCCTAAAATCTGAATATCGACATGCCCTGCTTCACGAATGAACCGCTCATAATCGTGACATTCTTTCTCCAAATCTACAGCCACACCATTTGGCAGATGTGCATTTTCATCAGGTATGTCAATATGCTTAAATAATTTATCATTCATATAATACTGATAACTATTGGGGTCCTCTTTATTCAAACCAACATATTCGTCTAAATTAAACGTTGAAACATGGCGAAATGAAACGTCATCCGCTTCATCAATTATACGATGATATAACCCTTCTGGCGTAGAGCCTGTTGCCAACCCTAATACTGGATTTTGTAGATGCTTTATCTTATTTAATACCATGGAACAAGTCTTCTCGCTCATTTCTTCATAACTATTTACGCTTATAATTTCCATCTTCTTCATCCTCCTCAAATGCAACCGCGCCACGGCAAATCGTGTATTTTATGTTTAATGCATCATCAACTAGGAGAACATCCGCATCTTTCTGTAATGCGATGCTACCTTTTTTTTCAAAAATACCGAGTTGTTTAGCCGGGTTAGCTGAAGCCATTTCAATAATATTTCGAATAGAAACGTTCGTCAATTGAAGCATTTGCTGCGCACCTTGATGCATCTTTAAAATACTGCCAGCCAATGTTCCATCTTCTAATACTGCACGATCACTGGTAACGGTAACTGGCTGACCGCCTAACTCATAATCCCCTGCCTGCAAGCATTTAGCCCGCATCGCATCTGTAATTAAAATCAACCGTTCACTGCCCATATTCGCATAAATTAATTGAAGCATTCCAGGTGAAACATGAATCCCATCCGCAATCAATTCTGCACGCAATTCCTCCAGTTGAAAAGCTGCACCTACAACACCAATATCCCGGTGGTGTATACCCGACATAGCGTTACATAGATGCGTCACCTGGCGAACACCATGTGAAACAGCCTTTTTCATACTAGCAAAATTTGCATCCGTATGACCAGCAGAAACATTCACACCAGATTTATATAAATAGTGAATAAAGGAGCCGTCCTCATCATGCTCGGGTGCCATCGTAATGGTTTTAATTTTATTGTTTGAAAGGTTTTGCCATTTTTTAAATTGCTCAATATCAGGCTTACAAATGTATTCGATTGGCTGTGCACCCTTTTTACTTCCTTCAATAAACGGACCTTCCAAATGCATACCAATTATTTCAGCCTGACCGCGTTTGGTTTCATAGGTAGCTACATTTTGTAAGGCGGCCTCAATATTTTCAGGGGACTGCGTAATCGTGGTTGCCAAGAAACTTGTTGTCCCCTCTTTTGGCAAGGCAGTTGCCATTGTATCTAACGCATCTGCAGTCGCATCCATCACATCTGCACCATTCGCCCCATGGATATGTCCATCAATAAACCCTGGAATAAGGTTTAAATCTGTACCATCTATTATTTTTAAGTTACTCGGATAGCTTGTCAACTGTTCATGTTCTTTTAAAATGGTCTCAATTCTACCATCTTTCATTAATATATTTCCGTTCATAATGACTGTTTTCTCTGTAAATATAGTGACATTTTTAATATATAACGATAAGGAGGTATTCATATTTGTTTAGTCCTTTCCGCAAAAAAGTATATAGTTGTCTATACATTAATATAAGTATATACAAATGCTAATTACTTTGCTAAGATTTTAAGTATATAATAAAGTAAAACTTCATTCAGGGGTCGCATGTTAAACTGTGATAAAATAATACTTCATTCAGTGGGGTTGTCCGTAAAATTGCCATAAAAAAAGCTACATTCCTAAAAATGCAGCCAGGTATATCCTATTTTGCTACTGTTCCCGTTTTATTACTTTTTGCGCTTACACTATTCGTCAATTCACTAACCAATGTTTGCACTAATTCCTGTGAGGATTTAATCTTATGACTTTCCGTTTCTTCAATTACTCTTTTTAACATGTTTTTATATTTTTCTTGCTCGCTCATTTTCTCCACCCTTTGATATAAAATGACATCATCTCGTCAGATCGTACTATAGTACAAAACAAAAGTAAACCACCTGCAAAAACGAAACTATCTTATAAAACTTTCCTATTTGCTAATAAAAACATCACCAGTATACAGTGATTAGCTTGATGGGGAGACCTTGATAAAATTAATCTACGATAGCATATGCAATCGTTAGAAAAAAGGAATAAGCTAGGTTGTCCACATTTTGAAAATTTTCACAAGCATAAATCCATTATAAAGGCTTTCTCCTCAAATTACATCTTTTACCTTTCCAATTCTCGACTTATTTTGACAAATCACTGTTTTGACACAAGATCAAAGAAGACACGTAACTATCAGGTTGATTTCCACAGCGGGGTAAAAGTATCATCCTTCATTTCAAATTACGTTGTCTTTTATATCAACTCCTACAATTTAAAAGCAACAATTGTCTTCGGTGGGACGAGTAAGCGCAGTTCCAACACTTCCGAAAAGTGCCTTACAAAAAAATAAACAGTAACCAGTATGGATCTATGGTTACTGTTTATTTCTCCATTTATTAAATTCGAGGTATTCCTTAAATTGTTCTTTCGTTACACCTGATTTCATTGCTTCTTGAACGATCGATAACCATTCGTCATCCAATTTATCTGTTACTTCCGTATTGTCTTCCTTAATTAGATCATTTGCGGAAACACCCAATACTTTACTTACTTTTTCGATAAACTGGATCGATGGGTTGGTTTGGAGGTTTCGCTCTATAGAACTTAAATATGATTTAGCTACTTTCGCTCGTTCAGCCAACTCAGATAGAGACATCTCCTTTTCTTGCCGTTTATTCTTTATTTTTTCACCGATCAAGCCTTCTCACCCACTTTCAATGAAAATCATAACATATAACAGGTGAGGAGTTCTATATAAAGCACAACTTAGTTATGTATTTTCTTTCTGCTCTGCATTGCTTAAAAATAAACGGATTTCATCAAGTGTCATCCCCTGCTCTTTCGCTTCCTTCATTAAATTCACCCATTCATAATCGATTGCACGCTTCTCCATTGTATCCATCATATTCCCATCCCCCGCTTTAATTTCCAGGAAATCCAGCCATCTTAGCCGTCAAGCTTTAGACCTGAGACTTTGCGTCCTTATTTTTCAATAAGTATGCCTTTTCTTAGGAAACATATTAGTTTGTAAGACTATTATACTATAATAAGCCAGTCTTTAGTGTGTCTTGTTTTGTCATATGGGAACTAGTTTTGTAAGGTAGTTCAACCTTATATTTCACTTTCTGTCGATTCAGATTGTCTATGCTTCATTAACCGGTTTATCTGCTTTTCTCATTCTTCTTCTATTATAAGCAATTAGTATCCCGCCACTTACCAGAAGCAATCCGCCGATCAATAGTAAATTAAATATATTCGTAGCTGTGTCCGGCAGCCTTGATCCCCCAGCTAATCCATCGCCGCCACTACTGCCAATTGTTCCTGCACTTACAGCTTCCTCCTCCATTTGACTTTCTTCTCCTGACGCTGAAAAAATCAATGAGAATTGTGCAGCCAATCCTTGGAAATCATTTCCTAACCCTGTCGGAAATCTTACTATAAAATTTAATTCCTCATCACTCGAGGCTTCTAGACTACGTGGTAACAATCCATCGAAATCTGCAAGTTTACCATTATACAATTCTTCCTCTTCGTCACTGACTTCAAGTAATAATTCATTGAATAACTTTTCTGATTCACTATCATTTCGAACTGTGGTGACATACTCAAATGCTGTTGCACCATTATTTTGAATAACAGCAGACCTTGGTGCCCAGTCACCTGGTTTCATATTATCCACATCAAATAACATATCTTCAGGTGAAATGTTGATTATAATTTCTGCGCCCTCTTCTGCTTCTTCTGCAACAGAAGGTAAACTTGGAACACTTAAAGAAAGAATTATACTACCTAACATGGCTGTTATAAAAACACGGAGCTTCTTTCCCTTCATAAGCATCTTCCTTTATCAGACATGAATTTTCAAAAAGTGTTACTTTGCATCAACCGTTTCTGTTTCTTGTTTTTTCTCCAATGTGTTTAACGTTCTCCATATTGAAACAATAGAATAGCCAAACAGTAACATGCCAGGAAGGATGAGTAATAACGCGCTCCCTTCAGGTGATTGAGCAAAATTGACGACATAACCGACATAAGGGATTGTCACCCCACTATATACACCTACAACATTTTCAGCTAAAACTGGATTTGAGTCTACGGCATTATTATTGTCCCCTTTGGTTGTATAAAGAACGCCATTTTCTGTTGTATCTACCTCTGTAATTCGGTGGGTAATCAATCGATTCTCTTCTTCCACAAATGTAATAACATCCCCATTTTGTAAAGTTGCTGCTTCTTCAGATCCATCAATAGATTCAACAGCAATAATGGATCCGGTTTGAATTTCAGGCTCCATCGAACCAGATAGGACTGTCTTCAATTGATAACCAAACACTTCTGGTTCTCCACCTGATAGACTTGTGAAAACAACCATTGCCGCTACGCTTACTAATAAAGTCATTAAGACCGTGGATATAACTCGATTTCCCCATTTCAATACGTTACGTTTTTTCAACCTTCGTCACCTTCCTCTTCAGTGGTTGCTTTATTACTGGATTCTTCTTTTGTTTCTTCTTTGTCAGCATTTTCTTCTACTTCACTTCCGCCTTCATCATCCTTTTTGCCTTCCTCTTTTGTATTTTTCTCTTCAGTATTTGTCTCATTTTCTTCGTTCTCTTCTTTTTCATTTTCTTCTACTTCTTTACTTGCTGCATTATCTTCATCAGGTTTTTCATCCTCTGATGTTTGTTTCTCATTATTTTTTGTAGTCTCTTCCTTATCTTCTATATTTTCATCTGTATTTGTCTGGTGCCCTGGAGGACAATTAATCTTAATCGATTTACTCCACGCTTCTTCTTCCACATGCTCATCATGTTGATAGGCAACAAATGCATATCTTCCCGGTTCACTGGCCTTAAAAGTCAGTTCCGTTGTTTCTCCACTTTTTAGCGCTTCAATGCTTCCTTCTCCTTTACCAAGATCCATTTTATCTCCGTGCTTTTCAGGATTGCCATTTTCTATATAGTACACATCATAGGTACTATCGCTTTGCATATCCCCGTCAGCAGTATTTTTTATCTCCGCTTTTAAGGTCGTTGGTTCACAAGTCTTGATATTTTCATTTCCATTTTTTATAAATGCTAATGAACTTTCATCCACAGGTTCCCAAAACCCTGCATAAATAATTCCATTTGTATTATTCGCATTTGTAAAATAGGCAGAGGTATTCGTAGTTAAGTAAGTTACAGAAAAAACCATTAAATACCAAATCATAATCACCTTACCGATAAGCAAAAACAGTTGAAAATTCGATCTATGTTTCCTTAACCGAGTCCTTCTCAATTAAATCTCCACCTTTACAAAATGCTAGATTGTTGGATCTTTATATGTATTCCTAAGTACATTATTTACTGTAAGTAATGCACTTAAGAATAGATAGAAAGGATTGGAAGGAGAAAGGTCTCCTTCCTTACTATAAAGCCCTTTATTCATCAATTGTTTGCATTGCTTGAAACTTCCATTCTAGTTCCATTGATTCCCCTTGATATTTATTCTGATCAATATTTTCATCCTCAACAAACTCAAACTCAACATCAACCCTGATTTCTTCATCGACCGCAAATTCTTCAATAATAACCAACTTTTCCAGTTCATCTAATGACATTTCCTTATCCGCTTCAATTTCATCTTTATTAACTTTCAATGAATTAATAGTAATTTGACTTCCAAAATCCTCATTATCAGTTATAATTGAAAATAGCGTTACATCTCCAATTTCCAATGACCCATCATTCGTTAAATCAAATGAATAGTCAAATTTATCTCCTGGTTGCTTATTATCAAATTCAAACAATACCCCATCTTCCATATCACTTATTCCTAATTCCAATGTTCCCGATTGAATGTTATTTGTTGTTTCTATCTCATCACTAAAGTACGCGAATGTGCCTCCACTAATTAAAATTATTCCTAATGCACCTGCAACAAAACTCGTGATTAATTTATGTTTTATATTCAGCATGACCTCCCCCCCCCTTCTATATATATTTTGTATGTAAGTCAGAAAGGCGAGCGATACTCGCCTTCCTAATTATTAAGTCAATCGCTTATAGTTCTTCCCCATCTTCTTGGAAACCTTCAAATGTCCAAGTTAAATCTAAATCTAAATTTTGAAGAACATTTTGGTCTTCTCCTGTTTCTTCAAATACGAACTTCACGTCAAAGTCTGCTGTATCGCCAGCTGCAAGTCCTGTATGTTCTACTTCATATGGCAAGTAAACAGGTGGAAAAGGCCATACTAATTCCCACTCAACATCTATTTCAGTTGCTAAATCTTCTGGATTCATGTCACGTAAATCTTTTAATGAGGTTTCATAAATTATGGTGTGATCTTTATCCCCTCCAGAATTCTTCAAGAACTGTACGGTTAGAGATTCTGCATATGCATCTTCCAGCGTACCTACAACTGACTCACCATCCCGCGTAACGGAATATTCAGTTTGAAGATCGACATATTTAATCGGTAGGGTTCCATCATTTTCAAGTTCAAATGATTCATTTGTCCAGTCACCCGGTTTTATGTTCTCTAGTTGCACATTCACTTCAGGATCCACGCTCAAGTCTAATGTTCCTGATGCAAAGCTATTTGTCTGTTCTGCTGTATCACTAAAATAAGCAAACGTTCCTCCACCTACTAATGCTAATCCTAATACTGCTGATCCTATGCCCATTCCTAATTTACGTTTAATTCCCATTCTTGTTTCCTCCTCTAATTTGATTTTGATTCATTTACATTTCTAATGTCTTGAATATTGAATAAAATTTGGCGCTGCATTTTCATGTTGATTGATTTGTACAAATGATTTCTTGTACTAGTTCATAGTTTAATAGTACTATTAGTCCATGATCATCGAGCTAAACTTGACGGAGCTATTAGCCTCCCTTCGTTCTTATGTATGGTTTAATTAACACAGCGTTCTTTTTAAGGATTCACTTTGTACCCTATAACGAACGAATAATTGAAGTATAGCCCATTATATGCATATTGAAAAACTTCAAAAATGGTCGTTTATTCTATATAAAGAACATTTATCTTTCTTTTACTTTAAAATACTCATTTTTACGTATATTTATACTTTTTACAAAATTATTTATTCTTAATAAAGAACAGATCAGCAGTGCTACATCAACATAATTACATCTTTTATTAAAAAAGACTTTCAAATCTTTCAAAAGTTTTATATACTGTAGATAGGAAAATAGGAGGAGTTTTGCCGATGAAGAAGTTTTCTATTCTGTTGATCGTTGCTGGAATAGTGGTCATGGGATTTGGAGGATATGAATTGCTGCAAACCAATCAAGCGCAAAGCAATAGCCTGGCTGAGGCAGAAGTCTTACTGGATGAGCGTAAAACAACAGACAACCATTCGGATGCTGGTAACTTTGATCCCTCCACAGGAGAAACAGCGGGTATCTTACAAATTCCTAGACTAGAGGCTGATCTTCCTATAGTTGAAGGAACGCATGAAGATGATCTAGCAAAAGGTGTGGGACATTATAGCGGGACTGCTTATCCTAGGCAAGGTGATCAGATTGTTTTATCCGGACATCGTGATACTGTATTTCGTCGTATGGGGGAGTTAGAGATTGGTGATATTTTAACCATCCAATTACCTTATGGAGACACATCCTATGAAATAGTAGAAACAAAGATTGTGGATGCAGATGATCGTTCTATAATTGTACCCACAGGTGAAGAGGTTCTAACACTTACGACATGCTATCCCTTTTCATACGTTGGAAATGCACCCGATCGCTATATCATCACAGCATTACCAATTACAGAAAACAATTAAATTTTTATAGACTAAACACTCACAATTCGATATACTATTTGCAGCAGGATAGAACTTTCCTACTGCATATGCTTGGGCTTGGCATTCGCCATTAGAGGCTTCTTAAGTATAAATATGTCTTAATTCCTAAACATCCTAATAAACTTCATTACCGTTCGTAACCTAACAATTATATTGCACAGAGGAGAATACCAGTGAGTTCAAGAACAGATAAAAGACAAAATAAAAAAAGACGCAAGTGGCCATATTGGGTCGGTGGCATAATTTTAGCTTTATTATTAAGTGTTGGAGCATTCGGCTTCTATATGTACAATCAATTAGGGGACACCGTTTCGACTATGCATGACCCATTGGAAAGAGACAACAACCCTGAGCGTCAACAAGAGATAGACAGCCTTTTTAACGATAATGATGCTGTTAATGTTCTTTTAATGGGAGTTGATCAAGATGATGCACTTGAAGGACGATCAGATACAATGATTCTTATGTCCTTAAATCCAAAAACGGATGCAATGACCATGTTAAGTATTCCGCGAGATACGTATGTTAATATACCTGGACAGGGAATGGACAAGATTAACCACGCTTATGCTTTCGGTGGGGTAGAATTATCCGTTCAAACCGTTGAAGATGCTTTTGATTTACCAGTACATTTCTATGCCAGTGTAAATATGGATGGATTCGAACAAGGGATTGATGCCATTGGTGGAGTAACGGTTCATAACACGCAAGCATTTTCCCAAAGTGGTTCTACTTTTCCAGAAGGCGAAGTACAATTGAACGGAGAACAAGCTCTAGACTATATACGTATGCGAAAAGAAGATCCGCGCGGTGATATAGGACGTAATGAACGTCAACGAGATGTCGTTGCGGCAGCAATTGACGAGGCAGCCAGTTTCTCAAGTATTACGAAAGTCGGCGATATTCTTGGAATTCTAGGAGGCAATGTGAAAACAGATATGGATATGAGTCAGATGCAATCACTGTTTAGTCATTATCGTGGTGTAGTTGACAATGTCCATACAATTGAACTTGACGGAAGTGGAATAATCATTGATGGTATATGGTATTATGAAGTGCCTGATTCAGAATTTAACCGGGTAACAAACGAGATTAGAGAACATATGGAAGCAGGGTAACAATAGAAAAGCCACCCAGATGAACCTATCATCAGCGTGGCTTTTCCTATATCCACTAACAATTTATAATAAAGTAAAACTCATTCAATGGGGACTTTATTGCTCGTTAAACTGCGATAAATGTTATAATAGATAGAAGTGACTAGCGACTTAGGGGGAGTCAATTATGAAAAAAACTCTAGCTTTTTTAGCGATCATTGTCGTTGTATTTCTTTCTGCTTGTTCAGAAGATGATATAACACCAAATGAGCGTTTTGCAACATATGTTGATCAGTGGAATGATAGAGAGTTTGCCAGTATGTATGAAATGCTTTCAGCTGAATCCACAGAAGCCTATACAAATGAGGATTTCATTGATCGTTACAATAAAATTTATGAAGATCTGGATGTATCCGAATTAAACGTTACATTTGAAGAATTAACCGAAGAAGAACTTGAAACTGTAATGGACGGGGAAACCGCAACCCTTCCTTTCTCCGTAGAAATGGAAACCCTGGCAGGTCCGGTAGACTTTGATTATGAAGCAACACTTGTACAGGAAGATCACGGGGACGAAGATGAAAATCTCAATTGGTATGTCCAATGGGATTCAGGTTTTATTTTTCCTGAAATGCAAGACGGTGGGGAAATAAGTATAGAAACAGAGAACCCTACAAGAGGGGATATCCTAGACCGTAATGATATGCCATTAGCAATGAATGACACGGTATATGAGATCGGAATTATCCCGGAAGAGTTAGGACAAAATCAGGAACAAGTAATTGAGAGTATTGCCGACTTACTTCCTATCTCGGTTGATGAAATTAATTCCGCTTTAGACGCTGGTTGGGTCGAGCCGCATCTATTTGTTCCATTAAGAGAAGTACTGCAAACAGATGAAGACCTTTTAGATAATCTCTGGGCAACTTCTGGTGTCGCAGGACGTGAAGTATCTGGTCGCGTGTATCCAGCAGGCGAGGCTACCGGTCATCTTATCGGTAATATTAGGCAAGTAACGGCAGAAGATCTGGAGGAGCATGAACCAGGTGCGTACCATTCAACCGACATGATTGGTGCTCGTGGCTTGGAATCCTTATATGAAGATCGTCTTAAAGGAGAAAAAGGATTTAAAATCATTGTTTCAAAAGAAGATGAAGATAATGCCGTTCTGGCTGAACAACCTGTAGAAGATGGAGAAGATATTTCAGTCACGATTGATGTTAATGTTCAGGAGAAAATTTATGAATCCTTTAACGGCGATGCAGGCACATCAGCTGCTATCGATCCAGAATCTGGCGAAACATTAGCACTTGTAAATAGTCCATCATTCGATTCAAATGATTTTTTGTATAATAATACACAGGATCTGTGGGATAATCTCCAAGATGATGAGCAGTCCCCTTTGACTAATCGTTTTCAATCAACATACGCCCCTGCATCCGTCATAAAACCAGTAACGGCAGCAATTGGCCTAGAAAATGGAAGTCTCGATCCGAATGAAGGTATCGAAATCGATGGCTTGACTTGGAGCAACGGAGAAGGTTGGGGGGATTATGAAGTCCGCCGTGTAACTGAATCGGATGGTCCAGTAGATTTAAACGATGCATTGGTGCGTTCCGATAATATATACTTTGCTATGCAAGCAATTGATATGGGGAATGAGGTACTAGTTGAAGGACTTGAACAATATGGTTTTGAAGAAGAGCTTCCCTATGAATACCCAATTGAACCTTCCTCTATCTCGGCGGATGGAACACTTAACGATGAGGTGTCACTAGCAAATACGAGCTATGGACAAGCAGAGCTTGAAATGAGTGCACTTCATTTAGCAACAACCTATACAACATTTCTAAATGAAGGAAATATGATCAAACCCACACTGCTTACATCTGAAGATACAGGACAAATCTGGCAGGAAGAATTACTCGCTGCTGAGCATGCTTCTTTAATCGCAGAAGACTTAAGAGATGTAGTAACGGATGGAACTGCTCAACAAGCGCAGGAGGCCGACTTCCCTATTTCAGGAAAAACTGGCACTGCTGAATTAAAACAAACAAGCGATGAATCAGGAGTTGAAAATAGCTGGTTTGTTGGCTATCCTACAGATGAACAAGACATCCTCATAGCCATGATGGTGGAAGAAACGCAGGGCGATGATGGTGGAGACGCGGTTGAAAAAGTAACCAATATCATGATGGAATTAAGATAAATTAATCAAAAGCTCTACTCCTATATGGAAGTAGAGCTTTTATTTTACAAGATCGATTAAAAAAACAAACACCTTTACAATAACTCCGACAAAGCATAAAACGTCTTTTCATCACGTTCGTCTAAGGCTTTATCTATTAGCCGGAATTTGTTTAAACGTTCTAATTCTTCAATTAAAATATCATTCTCTCCATCATCATATTCATTTACGTCGTTAACATAAAAAGGTGCAGCGATGGAGTCTAATAGCGCTATAAAATCAGGATCTAATATAAAATCCGTCATCGTTATGTAGATAATATCTGTCCCTTTTTGAAAAGCAAATTCTACTTCTGCATTTTCTATTGCTTTCGTTTTACGATTAATAATCATTTCCTTTGCTTTAATAGGAATGAACTTATACTCCTCCTCATTAATGGCTACGGTGAAATATGGAGGTGATACGATTATATACAACTTCTTTGAATCAGCTTTAATATGATAAGGTTTAAACATCTTAACAGTAACGACCATTTACCTGCCTCCATCTTTTTATAATATGATGTGTTCTTTAATAAGAACGATTGAAACTAGTATAGGTCATCGTTTTCCATTTGTCAAAACAAAATGAATTCTTGATAACGAATGAAATTTGCCACTTCCCTTTGAACTGGAAGTCTTACGACGTACAGATGTTTTCGATGGGGGCCTGTTAAACTGCTAAAAAAGAAGCATTCCCATTACTGAATTTGGGAATGCTTCTTTGTATTATAATAATTTTACCAAACTATAAAAAGCGCTTTCATTTCTTTCATCAAGTGATTTATCGATCAGTCTTTGAAGATTTTGTCTTTCTAATTTATCAATCATAATCGTCGTTTCATTTAATTGATCGTTTCTATTTACGGTACTTTCATTTAAATAATAAGGTTCGGCAATGGTATTCAATTGATTCAGGAAATCTGGCAGTGCGGTTAACTCAGACATTGTCATATAAACGATATCTTTTCCTTTTTGAAAAGCAAACTTATCTTCCGTGTTCTCAACTTCTCGTGTGCTACGATTAATGTGTATCTCTTTCGCTTCCACTGGTATAAATTGATAGACTCTTTGATTAATCAATACAGAAAAATATTGGTATGCTAAAATAACACGTATATGTTCCGTTTCCTCTTTAATGTAATATGCCTTAAGCATGTTAACAGTTACCATCCGTTCCACCTCCCGAATTTTGTATCTAAATTTTCAGTTAACTAATTGTACATCATTTTCCTAAAAAAAACAAGTGGATTTTGCAAATTGCATAAAATAAGGAAGGACAATTCCCCGAATGGATAATTGTCCCACTGTCTACTCCGCAATATTCGTGGTTATAAAACCTGTAACCTGCTTTACATCCTTTTCTACAACGTTATACACTTTCTCCATGTTACGCAAGTGTTCGCCCGCAATTTTTAAATCAGAAATACCTCTTTTCATGAACGATTTATAGGCTGTATTTAGCTTATGAATTTCTTCCGCAAATTTCTCATCCGTTCCTGGGGTCACTGCCTCTTCATATAAATCAATAATTACTTCCCCTTTTCGCTGAGGAAAAAATTCATGCGGATCCGTACTATCAAAAATACAGAAGTCCAGTTCTCGAACAAGTACCATATCGATGCTATTCGGGTCGAAACTGCAGTAGTACAACTCAACATCTAGGCCATGATTCTCACAAGCTTCTACAATTTTTTTCATGAAGGTCGATTTTCCAGTACCTGCACGGCCTTTAATATGATATACATTGTAAATAAATTCAGTTAAATGTGGCACAACGTTAACAATCCCATCCGCTGTGTTCGTACCAAATAGACGGTGGAATGTTTGAGTTGGACGATCTTTTACCGCTACACTTCCTAAAAGAATCGTTATAAGCTTTTCTGCAAGCTGGTTTGCATGATCGAAATTCATTTGGGAAATAAAAATTTCTTCCAGCCCATCATGAATTTTCAAACCAATATGGAAGTTATCATATGCTGCCTTCACTTGTTCTTCATACTTGTTTTTCATTTTCATACGTTCATCTGTAAGGATAAAATCTTCCTGTGCAAATAAGCTTAAATCAAGTTCAATTGCTCCTTTGACATCAGGTGTAGCAATGGTATCGACTACAACAGCAAGTGATTTCTCCCGAATAATCACACCATCAAGAAACTCCCCCGCAATTGAGCTTTTAAGTACTTCCAAATCATATTCAAACTCATATTCTTTAATTAGTTCACTTATAACAGCTGTTTTCAACGTATATGAAGGATGATTCAGTATAACAACATGGTTAAAATCTTTTACATTTGTTGGCAGTACGTTAATAAAACCACTAGCCGTATTACCCGTTACGTAATAATACGTTTTCTTGGACAAGGAGACACTCCCTTTGTAAATTTATTCTTCTTTAATTTATGTATAGTAGTGATTATAGGTGAATTATTCATAGAATAACAGAAAATTATACGTATCAAGTTATTTTTGAAAACATGCTGCAATTATAACGTAATTTTTTACTCATACCATTAAACAATTTCTAGTATCAGCAGAGATGCTTGATCAAGCAAGTAGATGGTACCTATTCGACTATTTAATTAATTAAAAACCGTCAGCTCGCACATTACATGCAATTGACGGTTTTTTGTTATTTCGCAGAAAGCATAGCATTTTCTTCTTTTGTAAACACTCGTGACCTCGTCAGAAATCGCTTCCCTTCAGGTCCTTCCAATGAAAACATGCCGCCGTGTCCGTCCACAGCGTCAATTATTAGCTGTGTGTGCTTCCAGTATTCGTATTGATCTTTTGCCATATAGAAGGGCGTTTCTGCGATCTCTCCAAGCAAGAAGTCGGAGTCACCAGTGCGAAATTCGTCTCGTGGAAAGCACATTGGTGAACTCCCATCACAACACCCTCCTGACTGATGAAACATCAACGGTCCGTGCGTCTCTTTTAACGTGTTGATCAGGGCATGCGCCTCATCTGTCACGGTTACGCGTTCTACCATTTTCATCATCCTTTCTGTATTACGATATGCAAAAAAGGAACCGGACTTCACTACCTATCCAGCTCCTCCCTTGTGATGTTAGAATTTCAAGCTTTAAAATAATCCGGCCGCATCTTCGCTGTAGCTGATGAGTAAATTTTTCGTTTGCTGGTAATGGCCAAGCATCATGAGATGATTTTCACGGCCGATACCGGATTTTTTATAGCCGCCGAATGCCGCATGGGCTGGATACTCGTGATAACAATTTGTCCACACACGACCTGCCTGAATACCGCGGCCAAAGCGATAGGCCGTATTGATATTACGTGTCCATACACCCGCACCTAATCCATAAAGCGTGTCATTTGCGATTTCCATCGCTTCCTCTTTATCTTTAAACGTCGTTACTGAAAGCACAGGGCCAAAGATTTCCTCTTGGAAAATACGCATTTTATTGTCACCTTTGAAAATAGTTGGCTCTACGTAATAACCGCCACCAAGTTCCCCATCGAGTTCATTCACATTTCCTCCAACAAGAATCTCTGCACCTTCTTGTTTTCCAATATCCAAATAGGAAATGATTTTTTCCATTTGCTCCTGTGACGCCTGGGCACCCATCATAGTTTCCGAGTCGAGCGGATGACCTATTTTAATCTGGTTAACCCGTTCAATCACGCGCTCCATAAACTTATCGTAAATGGATTCATGCACAATTGCACGGGAAGGACATGTACAGACCTCTCCTTGATTCAAGGCAAACATAACAAATCCTTCAACCGCTTTGTCTAAAAATCCATCATCCGCATCCATCACATCTTCAAAGAAAATATTTGGAGATTTCCCACCAAGCTCTAGCGTAACTGGGATGATATTTTCCGAAGCATATTGCATGATCAGCCGTCCCGTCGTTGTTTCCCCTGTGAATGCAACCTTCGAAATTCTACTGTTTGAAGCAAGCGGTTTTCCTGCCTCCACACCAAATCCATTTACAATATTAATGACGCCAGGAGGTAGAAGATCTTTGATAAGATCCATCAGCACATGAATCGATGCTGGCGTTTGTTCCGCTGGCTTTAATACAACACAGTTTCCGGCTGCTAAGGCAGGTGCCAGCTTCCATGTAGCCATTAAAATCGGGAAGTTCCACGGAATGATTTGTCCCACAACACCAAGCGGCTCATTAAAATGGTAGGCGACTGTATCATCATCAATCTGACTTAGTCCACCTTCCTGGGCACGAATCGCTCCGGCAAAATAGCGGTAATGATCCGCTGCGAGCGGTATGTCCGCTGCCAGGCCTTCACGAACCGCTTTACCGTTATCCCATGTTTCGGCAACTGCCAGCATTTCCACGTTTTCCTCAATCCGATCTGCTATTTTATTTAGGATATTTGCCCGCTCTGCAACTGCCGTTTTCCCCCAAGCATCCTTAGCAGCCTCTGCCGCATCAACCGCAGCTTCTACGTCTTCCTTCGTCGATCTGGCCATTTCAGAAAATACCTCGCCAGTTACAGGGCTTACATTATCAAAATATTTCCCGTTCGTAGGCGGCCTATATTCTCCACCTATAAAATTATCGTACTTTGCTTTGAAGGTTACAAGTGAACCTTCCGTATTTGGATTTTTGTATCTCATAAAATTCCCCCTCTACATATACTGCTTTGATAAACGATTAAACCTGTGATAATAGCTTGACCTAATTCTATTAATATGTATGTAGTTAGTTTAGGAATAATTACAATTATTAAATTATATTACTGAAGAACAAAAGCGCAAGCGCCCGTTTAGCAACGTACAAACTGCGCCCGCGCATCGCGGGTGGTTCAACGTTGCCACGCAAAGTGGCGGTTTTAGTTGAACTTCCACTCCGCAATGAGATAAAGGAAACACTACGAACGAAGTGAGTCGATATTGACTTTCACCACAAGGGTATAAGTGCGACTAAGCCTCTGGCGGAGCCAATCGGCAAGTCTTCTTTATCGTAGTGGAGGAGTGTGAAGTTTGATAGTTGCTGGGAGCTGGAGCTGGGCGTGGCTATTCCAGTGTATAAATTATCCACAGCTTTTAAATTCTATAGTTTCCTATGCAACAAAAAAATACCCTGATCCAATAGAATCAGGGGGCAAGTTTCGTTGAGGCTATTTTCTATAAGTAAAGACTCATGACATCGGCTAGATCCAACGTCATGAGTTAATAAAAGCTATACGTATTCTTATGATCAAACAATGAATAAAACCGGCAAATTTTCCGATTTTTGGTAACACCTTTAGAACAATGTGGTATATATGATTATTTCAATTCTGTAAAAGTTAGCCTCAACAGTTACGTAAGGTCTTGCAACTACGCTTATTTTACTTCTGGAAGTACGCGTACTTCCTGTTCCATAGATGATTTACAGAGTGGACATTCTGGCTCTTCACTAAAACTATATGATTCCCGCATCCAGCCTTGACACGCTTCACTGGTACATGACCACACATTTGTATCCACTTCTGGAACCGGTTCTTTTGGTCCACGAGAAAATGACATAATTGCATCCCCTTTCCTGGTACACTTCTTATTATACTCTTTTCTTATCAACAAAGAAAGGCTTCTTCGAAAATCGTTGCTAATATAACAAGGATTGCCTATTGCCGCCTGTAATATACATCACTCACAGTTGCGCAGTTTCCCTGTTACTTAAAGTACTGTCTTGACAATCTGTTCAAACACTTGTAAAGCCTTGGAATGAAACTCTTGTTGATTTTTTATAATGGAAAAGTTGCGTTTAATAGGTGTACCTTTCACATTAAGCTTGTGAATTAATCCTAGCTCCAATTCCTTCTGTAAGGTTAATTCTGATAGCAGACTGATCCCCAGCCCCGAGGTTACCCCCTCTTTAATTACTTGCGTACTGCCAAATGTCAGTATGCGCTCTGGATTTACAGCATTATTTTGGAAAAATTCCTCCAGCATTTTACGCGTTCCCGATCCAGTTTCACGAATAATCCATGTCTCTTTTTCTAAATCCGGGACGGATACGGTTTCTTGATCCTTCAACTTCTGGTGATTACCTGCAATAATATACATTTCATCAATGGCAAAAGGATCGACAACAAGCTGCTTATGGGAAAAATCACCTTCAATTAAGCCAATATCAATCTCGTGATTAACCAGTTTCTGACCAATATCCTCCGTATTTCCAATCGTCACTGCAGGTATAATTCGCGGATATTCCTTTTGCAGAGCTGCTAGGATTCTTGGGAGTAAGTACTCCCCAATCGTATAACTAGCTCCTATTTTCAACTCCCCACTCGGCTCGTTCTTTAAATCAGATACGTGAACGGTCATCTGATTATAACTTCTCAAGATATCTTTCGCATATTGATAAACAATCTCTCCTGCTTTATTTCGCTGTACAAATTTGTTATTTCTCTCTAGTAGCCTCAAGCCAAATTCCTTCTCAAGTGAAGAAATATATTGACTTACTGCAGGCTGCGACATATGTAAAGCCTCGGCAGCCCTAGAGAAATTTTTACGTTCTACGACTTCTACAAAGACGATTAATTGCTGATCCACTTTTTATTACCTCCTACAGCACTTTCTTGTATGACAGCACACATACATTTCGATAATAAGTAAATGTTATCATATATATTATTATAATTTATTTTCCTTATCATTAAACGAAGACTATAATTAAAATATACCAAGAAAGAGGCGCATCTGATGACATCACTACTAAACGAAAATAAGTATTGGAAAAAATTATTGCTTGGAATTGGTTTTACATTTTTAATTGCAAGCATTGGGTATCTGCTTGCTTTGGTTCCAGGTTTCAACCTTGTAGGTCCGCTTGGTAGCGCCATTGTGCTTGCTATTATTTACCGGCAGATTTTCGGATATCCGGATTACCTTCGAATTGGAATTCAATTTTCTTCGAAGTATTTGCTACGATTTGCCATCATTTTATATGGATTAAAATTAAATATTGACGTGATCTTTGATGATGGACTTGGATTGCTAGCCAAAGGTGCTGTAGCCATCCTATTTTCTATTCTCCTTACTGTTTATTTAGCGAAATTATTTAAAGCGAATCAACAACTTGCTTTACTGCTCGGCGTTGGAACCGGTGTGTGTGGAGCTGCTGCAATTGCCGCAGTGTCCCCCGTTATCAAAGCAAAAGAGGAAGATACGGCAATCGGTGTTGGGATCATCGCGCTCGTTGGAACAATATTTTCCATTATCTATGCCCTTTTGCAACCGATTTTACCATTAACAGAAATCCAATACGGGACGTGGGCCGGACTTAGCTTGCATGAACTTGCCCATGTTGCATTAGCTGCAGAACCAGCTGGTGAGGAAGCACTTGCAGTTGCATTGTTAGCTAAGCTGGGACGTGTTTTCCTCCTTGTACCACTATGCTTTGTGTTAATTTTTTGGATGAAGAATCGTAAAGAAATCGATGTGGATGGCAGCCCGAGGGTACCATTCCCGTGGTTCTTACTCGGCTTTATTGCAATGAGTCTTTTCGGCAGCTACGTACTTGGGACCTATATTTCCGTATCACAAAGTGTACTGAATAGTGTAGACTTTATGACGACATTTATCCTAACGGCTGCAATGGTCGGGCTCGGTTTAAACGTCAGTTTGAAAGATGTTAAAAATAAAGCACTCAGGCCGCTTCTAGCAATGGTTATTACATCCGTTTTACTTTCCGTCCTAATGTTTTGGATCGTATTGCTATAAGATAAAAAACAGCTCTACTACTTCCATAGAGCTGTTTTTCTCTTAAAGTACGTGTTCAAAATGGAGGATAAAAAGGACCGCGTCGGTTAAGTTCGCCACGTCCTGTGGCAACACCGACACTAGCACGTCCTGTGCGTTGAAAGTTCGAGGCGGCGCAGTTTCGAGCAGCGGAATGTAAGCTTTTCAATACATGAGCAAACGCTCTAGCACGCAGGAAAAGTGTTTTTCTTTTCCAAGGAGCGGAGAAACAAGCCAACGAGCTTCCACAGGATGTGGTGACTTCTGCGTTGCCCACAGGACGTGGGCGGTTTTAGCAGAAGGTCCACTTCGACGTGTCATTTTTACCGGACTTTTTGAACAACCTATTAAAGAGCAAATCGTTCAATTGCCTTGGCAACACCATCATTATCATTCGCGTCTGTTACATAATCGGCAACATTTTTTATCGCTTCCTGGGCATTGCCCATTGCGACACCTACTCCTGCCTCTTGAATCATTTTAATGTCATTCAAACTGTCGCCAACCGCCATGATCTCATCCATCGTAATGCCGATTTCCTTGCATACAAAATGAAGTGCAGCTGCCTTACTAACTCCAGCAGGATTTGCCTCCAAATTTGTCGGCAATGAGTTTGTCAGCTCCAACCCTTCAAAATAGGAAAGCTCTTCAACCATTTTATCAAGCTTGCTTTTATCAAGGGAGCTGCAACCAAATTTGAGCCAATCATGGTCATAAAAGTTTTCTGGGCGAGAATCGCGGTAAACCCCAGTTGTCGACACCATCCATATTTGCACATCCACTTCTCTTCCTAAATTCCACATTTTTTCTATTTTTTCCGTTTCCATTAAATGTTGATCCAATAATTTTTTATCCATTGTATAAATCTCTCCACCATTGGATGTAATAAGATAAGACGTGAGATTTAACAACGTTGCATAGGGATAGCAGGTATCCAGCGATCTTCCTGTACTTAAAACCACATGTACGTCATTTGCCAATGCTTCTGCAATTACTGCTTGTGTGGGTTCAGAGACCTCAAGTTCATTATCCAATAACGTTCCATCCATATCTAGTGCAATTAATTTTATAGCTTGTTTCGTTTCTGCCATGTAAATGTTCCTCCAAGTCGGTTATACTGATTGTGTTTATCAACGCAACGTAAGTGTAATATATTTCAATTAGGCTAGCAATGTTTGTATCCTGGCTACTCAACTAGTCAGTTCCTTTTTCAATCGATTCATTCGCAGCAAAAAATAGCCAATGGTAGCCAGAGGAGCAATTGTGATAAGAACAATCATCCATACCCCCATTGTCGCATTCCCCTGTGCAGTATGAGCCATCTCCCACGTAATTAAAGCAAAAATAGCAACCATTTCGAAATTCATTGCTGCCAATAACAATCGAGATTCCCTGTACAGCTTTGGCGCATTCTGTTCGGTTACTTTTACAGGATAATTATGGATGTGAGGGGCTTTCCCTAAAAAAAATAACAGCATGAACATAGGAAGCGATAGGAGTGGAAGCATAAAAATTGATCCCCTGCCTCCCCAATTATCCGCTTCACCGGCAGCATTAAAGTGGATTGGAACTTCATCAGGTAACCGATTGAACATCACAATCGCATAGACAAACATGACGATAATTACTATAAATGCGAAGAAGTGGAATAACTTCTCCCACGTACTTGCTGACACTTTTATATTCGACTGATCTTTCATTCTATCCATCCTCTACATACATGAAATTCAAGTTCTACCAACTTTAAAAACAGCCTTCGCTTTTTTAAAAAGAGATACTATTTCGAACGAACAGTCTTCCTTTTATCGTTTGTCCCTTTTATAAAAAGCAAATACGTCACAGGTAATAGTGCTGTAAAGATTACCAGACCAGCCCAACCTGCTGCGTCCCATAACGGTCCGAGCGCCGAACTTCCAAGCGCCACCCCAATATAATAGGAAACTAAATAAAGACTTGCGGCACTGCCCTTGTGATGTGTCGCTTGCTCCCCTACCGAAGTAGCTGTAAGTGAATGGGCTGTAAAGAATCCCAAACAAGATACACATAAACCAATAACAATCAGGATTAATGACGGGCTCAACGTTAAACATATCCCAATCGTTAAAAGCATCACACCAACAATTCGAATTTTAGATAAACCAAATTTACCTGCGAGCCACCCTGCCAATGGAGAGCCTATCACTCCAAGTCCGTACGCTAAGAACGTATACGAAATAGCTTCTAAGGATAACGAATATGGCTCCGCCAGTAAATGAAATGGCAAATACGTCCACACACCTGTAAAAGCGAATTGCAATACGATACCGAGTCCAAAAACAACTAATAATGCTGGGTTTCTTAAATGAAATAGAAAACCTTCAATGTCTTTACGAAATGTTAGATCACTAGATTGAAAGAAACGTGATTTTGGTAGCATTAGTAGAACCACAACCAATATAGCCAGTCCTACTATGGCTAAACTATAAAACGCCATTTCCCATGAATAATGATCGGTTATATATCCGGTAAATACCCTTCCAACCATACCTCCAAGCGCATTACTGGAAATATACAGCCCGATAGCAACCCCAACACTTCTTCTATCAATTTCTTCACTCAGGTATGCAAGTGATGCTGCAGGCAACCCTGCTAATGCAAAACCTTGAATGAAACGAAGGACGACAAGGATATAAAATGAATCCACTATTGGCAGGATGAGAAAAGGGATAACAGATCCAGCTAAGGAAAGTTTAATAAACATTGTACGACCCATTCGATCAGAATAAAATCCCAATACAATTAAGCCAATAATAATTCCAACAATCGTCATAGATAAGGCTAAACTGGACTCGGAAACAGACACTCCGAATTCTTCCACAAAAACTGGAAGAAGTGGTTGCACCGCATACATACAAGCAAAAACAAAAAAGGAAGCCAGTGCCAGGCTGATCGTAATCTTCCAGAAATACGCGTCGCGAATTGTGTATTTTTTGCTTTGATTCATGATTTCACGTCCATTATAATGTACTATTTTTTCTATAGTGATGGTGTCCGATTATCCTAACAATTAATCCAACACAAACTTATTGCGACCAGCACCCATGCCAAAAATCACAACCATTATAGCGATACCGATCAATGTGATTAATGGTACTGTCCAAACCTGCGTGATATCATATAAATAGCCAATAAGCATCGGACCAATTGCGGCCAAGACGTATCCGAGCGATTGTGCCATTCCCGATAACTCGCCGGCCTGTTTTGCATTTCGCGCACGCAAGCCCAAAAATGTTAAGCCTAGGGCAAAACTTCCACTCATCGCACTCCCAATTAAGATTGTGCTTATCACCATAATGGCATAGGAACTCCCCAAAAGAAGTCCACTAAATCCAGTTACCGAACATATTCCCAATGCAATTACGATCGGACGTTGTGATTCCACCCTACCGGCGATCATAGGTACAAGAAAGCTAGCAGGAAGTCCGATAAATTGTGAAAATGACAACATCCATCCTGCTGTTGCCATCGTCACACCATAATCATGCAGGATTTCTGGTAGCCAGGAAATCGTCACATAAAATAAAAATGATTGAAAGCCCATATAGCCAGCTACTTGCCAAGCAAGCGGTGATTTATACATTCGGTTCTCTGCAACACGCACATACGTAACCTCAGCATTATCATCATCTTTTGGTGTTTTTCTAGCAAGATAGACCCAGATAATAGCCGCAAGTATTGCAGGGATCGCCCATACAAGTAAAGCCAACTGCCACCCTAAATCCATACCTGTTGCCAATGGAATACTTAAGCCGGATGCTGTTGCAGCAAATATCCCCATTGCAGTTGAATAGACGGCTGTCATGAGCGCAACTTTTGCTGGATATTTTTCCTTAAGAACACCTGGTAATAATACATTACAAATGGCAATTCCCATTCCGACAAACAACGTGCCAATCAAAAGAAAGACTAGTAAAGAAATGGATCGCATACCGATTCCGAATACGAGTAAAATTAATCCTAAAAGCATTGTTCTTTCATATGTAAATCGTTGACCAAGTTTAGGTGCAATTGGAGATATGACGGCAAATGCGACGAGTGGCAAACTCGTTAAGACTCCTACACTCCAATTGGACAGACCAATATCATCACGAATAATTCCCATCAGTGGTCCGACTGAAGTAATAGAAGGTCTTAAATTAAATGCTACAAAAATGATACCAGCAAGTAGCAAATAACGATACACGCTTGGTTCATTTTCTTTTGTATTATATCCTTCCACCTATACACCTCCCTAAAAACTACTATAGCATATTGAATTTAATGAAGGGAAATGGATGCAATATATTACGATCTCTGATTGAAATTTCAATCGCACTTGAATATATAAGAAAAAACTCAGCTGCTGCCTCGTCGTTCCAGAGGTTAGAGGTCAAAGGTCGGATAAAAGTTCACTTCTTATTGCCCAGGAAATAACTAAATACATATTGAACTGGCTGCTTATTTCTTTTCAAAACCTTGGTTTATGGTATACTATAGGAAAAATGTTGCATACACTAAAGAAGACCACAGAGGCAACTGTGGTCTGATGATAAGCGGTTCCCCTAGGGATCGACCATCCTTTACAAACAGACCTCTCTTAGCACAGTACAGTTACGACTAGAGAGGTCTATTTTCTATTAATTATTTCTACCACGAGCGTAATCAACGCAACTAGAAAAGTGCCAAATGAAAACAGCACCACAAACACTTCAAACATGCTCAGAAGGCGTCACCCCCTATTCCTCCGAAAACAGGGTAAGCCGATCCAATCCTATTCGAAACTTTATCATTATTGATAGTGTATCATAAAATTCATGGAGGTAACCACTAAATAAGAACATTTGTTTGTGTTATTTTGTTTGATTACATTTTTTTGCTGAGCCTTTTAGTGCATGTTATCGCCTAATCATACTTAGCCTTCTGTCGATAATGATTGATCTGTACCCATTTCCCCAGAGTCATCCTTACGTTGCTTTTGAATAAACCATACGATAACAATTAAGATAATTCCAGCAATACTGCTAGCTAACGCAGGCGTAATTAGCATTAGGCCAGATCCAAATAATATAACTCTTTCCCAATTTGTTGAATTGCGTATAAAGAATCCGATCATAGAGCTACTAATAGCAATCATCCCTAAAAGTGCAGTGAGTACGGAAATTATTAGATTTACTGGTGTGACATCTACTAACACTAAAATTGGATTATAGATAAATATATACGGGATAATAAATGCTGCAATTGCAAGTTTCACCGCGTTCACACCCGTTTTAAACGGATTCGCCCTAGCTATTCCAGCTCCAGCATACGCGGCCAAGCAAACAGGCGGTGTAATATCAGCAACAATTCCAAAGTAAAATACAAACATATGCGCAGCGATCGGAGTAATACCAAACTCATTAATTAACGCCGGTGCTGCAACAGTTGCTGTTACTACGTAATTTGCAGTTGTCGGTAATCCCATACCAAGAATAATACAAGCAATCATCGTGAAAAATAATGCTAAGAAGAGATGTCCACTTGATAATGCAATAATACCTGAGGCAAATTTTGAGCCAAGACCTGTTATACTCACTACCCCAGCAATTATTCCAGCGGTTGCCACAGCGGCAATTACCGGTAGCGCAACTCGAGCCCCCTGTTCTAAAACGTGAATAATTTGTTTGAAATTCATACGTGTTTCTTTTCTAATCAAACTAACAAGGAATGCTGCTAAAATTCCCATTAAAGCAGCTCTCTGTGGGGTAAAACCTACTATAATCGTTCCTACAATTACAACTAACGGGAGAAGCATATAACCATAATGAAGCATTAATTTTCGAAATACCGGAAGCTCTGACTTTGGTAATCCGAATATACCTAATTTCTTAGCTTCAAAATGCGTTCCAATAAAAATTCCACTAAAGTATAAAACAGCCGGAATGACCGCAGCTAACATTATAGTAACATAAGACACACTTAAATATTCCATCATTATAAAAGCTGCTGCACCCATCAGTGGTGGCATGATCTGTCCACCTGTTGAGGCAGAGGCCTCCGTCGCCGCAGAAAATTCTGGCTTAAATCCTGCTTTTTTCATCATTGGGATCGTAAAGGATCCAGATGCAACCGTATTGCCTACCGAGCTTCCTGATACCATGCCTTGTAAGGCACTCGCAGAGACCGCAGCCTTCGCCGTACCTCCCGTGTACCTGCCAGTTAATGCAAATGCTAAATCGTTGAAGAATCTACCTATCTTCGTATGTACAAGAATAACCCCAAAGAAGAGAAATAGAAAAATGAATGTCGAGGAAATTTGAATCGGTGTTCCAAACACACCACTCTCCCTATACCATAAATTCGTCGCCAACCGATCGACTGAAAAACCTGGATGCGAAAGTATTTGTGTTGGAATAAAGTTTCCAAAAATCGCGTATAAAATGGTAATAAATGCAACGATAACAATTGGTAATCCAACCGTTCGACGTGTGGCTTCAAGTAGCAACAACACTCCTATAACAGATATGATAATATCTACCACGCCGTATCCTGAAATCCTGCTTTGTAGAATAGGTGCGTAAAAGAAAACTTTATGATAAGACACATACATCGCGCTAAATGCGAATATAACATCATACCATGGAATGGTTTTCTGTTTTTTTTGCAGCCCTATTTTTGCAGGGAAAAGTAAAAAAATAATGCCAAGCCCTGTCCCCAAATGAATAGCACCTTGCTGTTGAGATGGCAATGTCCCAAAGTATCCTGTATATAAATGGAAAAATGTTAATGTCACACCGAGAAACGTAACAATCCAAGCCCATTTTCCAATATTGATCCGGTAGTTACTTTCTTTATCATATTTTTCTAGAATATCTTTTGCATTTGTTTCCTGATTGCTTTGCATACAACCACCATCCCCTTAGAATAGGTAGAAGAAAAGGGATCTGCTTTAAACAAGATCCCCTCTCTAGATTTTCTTCTATTATCGGGTTTTGTTTCCCACCAAAACTTAGTTCATATCATCTAAGCTTTCAATATCAGCATTTTCACGCGTGACTATTTGAACAACCTCTGGATAAATGTGTCCGATGAAAGCAGCATTCGTTACTTCATTACCTTCAAAGTCCCCCTCACCATTCAATGCGTCTAGCGCCGGCACATGAACAGTCATACCAAGATCCATATCTCCATCACGAATACTAGCCAGGTTTTCGATTGAGGCCCCTGTTTCTGTATTCGTCACATTTATCCCATCGATGTTGTTGTTCCATATATTCGCCATCTCGCCACCAAGTGGATAATACGTACCACCCTGACTACCGGTTCCTAAAATAAATTCATCTTTACTATCCGTTGCGCTTAGCTCTGCTTCAGGATTATCAACCGTTAACCCTTGTTCTTCATAATAGCGTTTTGCACCAGGGTGAATCTCTAATCCATCAGATCCTTGCAGCGCGTTTTCCAATGTCATTTGCTCTGACTGGGCATGCGTATTTTCGTCTGCATTTTCCACCATCGACTTAGCCAGTTCATAACCCAACTCTTCATCAATGGCATCCGTATTACCCACCAAAACCGCATACGCTGTAACTGTCTCTACATCAGCGTCAAGAAAATCATAAGTATCTTGTGGAATCGTATAGCGCTGATATCCGCTATTCTCCTCCATATGATCAATTGCATCATCAGATAGATCTAGCATCTTCACATCACCGGCTGACGCTTGCAAACTTTCAATACTGCCTGCAGGCAATCCCAATATTCCAATCGAAATATCAATATTTCCATCCTGTACACCATCAGCCGCATCTCCAAATCCCTCTTGGTATGCACTATAGTCATCTTCACCCAACCCATACGCTTCCAAAATTAAGCTAGACACCGTATTTGTTTCACTCGCTGGCGGACCAATCGCAATATTCTTCCCTCCGCCTCCACATGCTGCAAGAACTAAGACCATGGTTAACATTAGTATAAATAATCCAACTAATTTCTTTCTTCTCATGTTTTAACCCCTTTTTCTTTTATTTTTAGCTTCCAACTATGGGCGTTTTTTAGAAAGAGGGAAATCTCATGGATGTGCAGAATTAAATGGGAAGCTCGTTTTAAATATATTTATTCTTATTTTTTAATTTTATGATATGTTCTCTGATTATTTATTCCTAGATGGCATACTTTCAACGATGCTAATCCTTCGCAGCAATTCGGGTGACTTTATATACTTTGGGGGTGGTGATGATTTATATCATTAAGGCGATGTTTACGTAGATTTGGGTGATGTTCTGGTTAAAAATTCATGTTTTTATAATATTTTAATGTTCTTCTGATCTAAGCTAAGCTTCATAGCCATAAAGATGATTCTCTGATAAATTTATAAAGTTGATTGACATGATAAAAATCTAAATCCTTTTTAAGCACACCTTTTTCTATCTTTTGCGATCCCCCCCCCTCTACAAATCTATAATTAGAATTGATAGTCCGTTTGTATCAAACGAACTATCAATTCATCATTTACAACTTAAATTGACGTACTAAACTATTTAGTTCTTCAGCTAACTTGGAAAGTTGGTCAGAACTTGCTGCCACCTCTTCCATCGAGCTACTCGTTTGTTCGGAGGAAGCGGACGTCTCTTCCACTCCTGCAGCTGCTTCCTCAGAAGCTGATGCAATCTCCTCAATCGAGCCATTCATTTCCTGACTATTAGCCACTATTTCTGAAAGGTTCTCCGATACAGAATGAATATTCGTTACCATTTCATTTACAGATGTACTTATATCGCTAAAGGTTTCACCAGTGGTCTTAATTTGGCTTGTACCCTTTTCAACTTCTGTATAGCCTTCTTTTAATGATTCTGCTACCGTACTGGATTCATTCTGGATCGCACTTACAAATCCAGTGATATCCGTTACAGAAACAGATACTTGTTCCGCTAACTTTCTTACTTCATCAGCCACAACCGCAAAGCCTTTGCCATGTTCACCAGCTCTTGCAGCTTCAATCGCAGCATTTAAGGCTAATAGATTTGTTTGATCTGCAATGCCTTGAATAACAGTTACTAACTTTGATATCTCCTGTGATTGCTTATCTAAACTTTGCATCTTTTGCACGGATTCCCGAACAATTTGATCAATATTTGCCATTTGCTTCGTTGATTCGTCCATATATTGACTGCCTACTGTAGTCATTTCCAAAACTTCAGTTGAGGACTGCTGAATATTCTCCCCTTTTTCATTTGCTTCTTGAACTTTTGTAGTGAATGTATTCATAATGGATGCTAGATCACTTGCACTATTCGCTTGCGTCTCGGATCCAGCTGCTAATTCTTGCATCGTACTTGCCACTTGTTCAGATCCTGACTTCACTTCATTTGCAGATTGCGTCAATTCTTCACTATGACTTGATACCGTATGTGATACGTCATTAATCTTATGTATGACTTCTTGCATACTCGTATTCATTTCGTTCGTCGCCGTAACAAGTTGCCCTATTTCATCTCGTGACTTTGTCTGGATTGGCTCACTGCTGAGGTCACCGTTCGCAATTAATTTCATGCGTTCCATAACTGCGATAATCGGTTTCGTAATACTCCTAGAAGTAACGAGGGCAACTACTACACCTAAAATCATGACAAGAATGGTTATACTAGCGCCTATATAAAAAGTAAGTTCCCCGTTTGCGATGATTTCGTCGCCTATTTCATGAATTTGTGTTTCTCTGCTGGTGGCCATATCCTGGAAACCGTCAATTAATTCATTCGCAATCGGCTGGACCTCGTCCGCCATAATATCCATTGCTCGTTCTTCGTTACCACCATCATAGTGTGCAAACACTTCATCTGTTAAGTGTCCCCACTCAATTTTCCTATCAATAAGTTCTTGCGCTTGTTCGGAGCTGCTGTTTTCAAGTACAAAGTTTTCCAGTTCTATACTTTCTTCTAACGTGCCTTCAAATTCATCTTTGTAATGCTGATCTCCATATAATAAATACCCTCTTAGCAAACTTGTTCTTTCAGCCATATCGACCGCCAACTGTTCATCCGCTATTAGCATCTCAAGCTGGTAATCCAAGATTTCTTCTATTTCATTATTCGTATGATAAGTAGAATAATTATTAAAAATCCCCAATAAAAACACCAGTAAAATTACGATAGAAAATCCGAAAATTATTTTAGCCTTAACGCTTTTGAATCCCTTTTTCAATTCGTGCACCTCATTATTATTTTACTAAAATTATCTTATAGAGCTTTCTTCATTGCTTCTTCAATTCGTTCCGCAGTAAAAGGTTTTACAATAAAATCTTTTGCTCCAGCTTGTATAGCTTCTAAAACCATCGTTTGCTGCCCCATTGCCGAACACATAATAATCTTGACGTCATCGTTTAGCTGTTTTATTTCTTTCACTGCTTCAACACCATTCATTTCAGGCATCGTAATGTCCATCGTTATAATATCAGGCTCGAGTTCCTGATATTTTTCAATAGCCTCCTGACCATTTCCGGCTTCACCTACTACTTCATGTCCTAATTTTGTTAATATATCTTTAAGTTGCATCCTCATGAATGCCGCATCATCTGTTATTAATACTTTTGCCATTTTAGCCCCTCCTGTTTTCCTATTCTTCTATTATTTCTCTCACTTCATTGGTTTCATTGAAATCTAATATTTTCTCTAAATCTAGTAAAATTAACAGTCTTTCTTCTAATTTCGCTACGCCTTTAAGAAAGGTTTCCTGTATTTCACCAATAATCTTAGGTGCTGGTTCTATCACAGCTGGATCAATATCGATTACCTCTGATGCTGAATCGACGATTAACCCCACTTGTATATCATCCAATTGAACAACTAATATACGATTAGCATCCGTTTTTTCCGTTTCACCAAGCTGTAAACGTTCCTTAAGATCAATGATAGGTGTCATTTCCCCACGAAGTTGAATCACCCCTTTGATAAACGCTGATGTTCGGGGAACCGCTGTAATTTCCTGTGTTCGTTCAATCGATAGAACTTGTTGCACATCAACACCGTATGATTGATTTTTTAACTTAAATACGATAAATTTTATCATTTCCTCCATAATCAAGACCCCCTATTCCTATTTAATCAATGCATTCGGATCTATAATCAAAGCGACTTGACCATCTCCTAAAATTGTTGCACCTGAAATAGCATAAACATCCTGCATATAGTTTCCTAATGACTTTAAAACCACTTCCTTTTGGCCAATAAAAGAATCCACGATTATCCCTGTTACTTTTTCACCTTTTTTAATAACCACAATGGCATGGTGCTTTTCTGTGGTATCTTCAGCTTTTGGGACGTTAAATACTTCGGCTAACGATACGAGTGGAATCACTTTACCTCGGAAGTCCATCACCTTTTGACCATGGGCATACATCATCTGTTCCTCTTCAAGCAGTACCGTCTCAATAATGGACGAAAGTGGAACAGCATAGGTTTCGTGTTGAACCTTAACCAATAATGTTGATAGAATAGAAAGTGTCAAGGGCAATTGAATCGAGAATTTACTACCCATACCATGTTTCGATTCAATATCAATTTGCCCACCCAAGGATTCTATTTTATTTTTTACAACATCCAATCCAACCCCGCGCCCAGATATATCAGAGACTTCATCCGCTGTGCTGAATCCAGATGCTAATAGGAGTTGGAATATGTCGTTATCGGTTTTCTCTTTACTTTTTTCAATTGTAAGTAATCCTTGTTCAATTGCTTTTGCCTCCACTTTTTTGCGGTTAATCCCTGCTCCATCATCTTCTATTTCAATAAACACATGATTCCCGCTATGAAAAGCTCTTAATGTTAACTCACCGGATTCAGATTTGCCTGCTTGGATACGTTCTGAAGTTGACTCAATTCCGTGATCAATAGAATTGCGGATCAAATGCACCAATGGATCCCCTATTTCGTCAATAACCGTTCGATCCAGCTCCGTTTCAGCTCCGATAATTTCTAAATTTATCTTTTTATCCAAATCCTTAGCCAACCCTCGTACCATACGTGGAAATCGATTAAATACCTGGTCAACAGGCACCATCCGCATGCCTAATATCAAACCCTGCATGTCTTCTGAAACACGTGTAACATGCTCAACCGTCTCTGTTAATTCCGGATTCTCTATATGCTCAGCAAGATCTTCCAGGCGACTTCGATCAATAACAATCTCTTCAAATAAGTTCATCAACTCATCAATCCGATCCAAATTCACACGAATCGTTTTGGAAGACGTGTTTTTACCTTGCGCTGGCTTCTCCTCTGTGGAAGTGGCTGAGGTTTCTTCTGTAGCTTGTTCCACCATCTTGGATTCTTTTATAGGCGAAACTGTTGAAACTTGAACATCTTTTACTTCAGACACATTATAAATTAATTCCTTCATTTCTTCTGAAGAGGTCTTGGACAAAAAGAACAAAGAAAAATCTTGTTCAAACTCTCCTTCTTCTAGCACTTCCATTTCAGGTATGGTCTTTATTAGTTCTCCATGGCTATCAATTGCTTCAAAAACCATATAAGCACGAACGGATTTCAGCATACAATCTTCAGCAAGTGTGACTGTAATTTGGTATGTATGAAATCCCTGCTCTTCTGCCTGGGCAACTACAGTAGCTTGGAATTCATCTAATTCAACTTCTTTTTTCTCTTCTCCTTTTTCATCTTCTGGCTGGTTCTCTTTAGATGTTCCTGTTTCCAACTGCTCCAATCGACTAACTAGCCCTGAAACATCCTTTTTGCCATCGCTTCCTTCACTGATTGCGTTAACCATTTCTTCCAGCGAATCTAGTGCTAAAAAAATAATATCAATAAGTTCTGTAGAAACTGCTAATTGACTGTTTCTAATTTTATCCAGAACGTTTTCCATATGATGTGTCAGGGAAGCAATATCCTCAAATTCCATGGTCGCAGCCATCCCTTTTAGTGTATGGGCTGAACGGAATATTTCATCGACAAGCGTAAGGTCACCTGGTTGTTTTTCCAATTGGAGAATATGATCGTTAACTGCTTGTAAATGCTCACGGCTTTCATCTAGAAACATATCAATGTATTGAGTCGTCTCCATTCCACACTTCCTTTCTTTGAGTCTATTAGAAATTCTAGCCAAGCACGCTACTATATTTATTGATCTTCTAAATCATCTAATTCCGTTTGTATTTCAAAATTAGGTAATACGAGTACTTCCACCCGTCTATTTAACGCTCGATTTTCTTCACTTGTATTTGGTAAAATTGGTTGATGTTCCCCGTATCCTTTCGCACTATATCGTGCTGGATCAAGTTCGTCATTTTCCAAAATGATGCCCATAAAATTAACAGCCCGCTGCACACTTAATTCCCAGTTGGATTCGAATTCTTCATTATTCATTGGTCGATCATCAGCATGTCCGCTAATCACAATTTGACGTGGAGGATCTGTATGTAGAAGGTCAGCTATCTCATGAGCAATTTCTTCGCCTTCTCTATTTACAACAGCACTTGCTGATTCAAAGGTTATTTCATTCTCAATAGAAATTAATAATCCTTCATCCGTTAACGCCGTCCCTAACTCCTCTGCTAAATTATTTTCTTCAATATAATGGTCGATCTCTTCTTGGAGGTCCTGTAATTGAAGCAATTCTAAAGCAGTATCACGTTGATCCTCTATCTCTTCTTCCTCTTCGGATTCGTCTTCCTCTACTTCATCTTCTTCATTGGATTCTACCGGTATTTCCACTGGAACCTGATCATATTCCACAATTCCAGTCCCAGCAGAAGAGAATTCACTTTGAAAAACTTCTGCTAATTCTTGGTATCGTTGAGCATCAACATCACTCATTGCAAATAAAACGATAAACAGCGCCACTAATAGGGTCAGGAGATCTGAATACGGAAGTAACCAGGATTCGTCGATATGTCTATCCTTTCGCCGCCTATTTCTACGCATTGGCCTTCTACTCATTTTCATTCTCCTGCTTCGGTGCGTTTAACTCCTTAGCTGACAAATAAGAAGCTAACTTATCCCGTACAACCATTGCAGAGTCACCATTCGTTATCGATACGATACCCTCAATCATGATCTCCTTTTGTTGCACTTCTTTTTTCGACTTTTCACGTAGCTTATTTGCAAACGGGTGCCACAGCATATACCCCGTAAAAATACCAAGCAATGTTGCAATAAATGCAGCAGAAATCGCCGAGCCTAATACATCCATATCCTGCATATCACCAAGTGCAGCAATCAAACCAATTACCGCACCAAGCACGCCTAACGTCGGAGCATAGGTACCGGCTTGTGAGAATACAGCCGCCCCTTCTTCATGTCTTCTTTCCATGGCATCAACTTTCTCCAACATAACGTCCCGAATAAACTCAGGTGTTTGTCCATCTATAGCCAGTTGCAAGCCAGAAGATAAAAATGGTTCATTGTCAACTCTATCTATCTGATTCTCTAAAGATAGCATGCCTTCTCTACGCGTCTGTTCCGCCCATTCCGTAAATGTCGTAATGAGCTCTTTTGTATCGATTTGTTTTTCCTCTACAAATAATTTCTTGAATAGAGATGGAACTTTCTTAATCGTACTCATAGGAAATGCAATGACTACCGATGCAGCCGTACCTACAACAATAATAATAAAAGCACCTGGATTAATTAAAGCCTCCAATTCAACGCCCTTCAGTATTATACCAACACCGATGGCAATAAAACCTAAGAAAATACCTATTACGGTTGTCTTATCCATATTGAACCCCCCAAAAATAAATTATAGAAATCTGTATGTATCGTTACGTGATATCATCGGTTACGAGTCACCCTATGTTAAAAGTTAGAACTTCTCGAGATCTTTTTGGAATTATACCTATCTTTATGTATCGGTTTATGTCGAAATAGTTGAAGGGGTTTTATTAATTACATAATATTTACATAAATATGAGTTATCAAGATCGATCGTTGGGCTGAAATTTTACATTTCTGACATTAAGTCAATCCATTCAATTTTATTATATATAAACCGATAATAACTTAGTTGGATATAATTTGAGAAACAGGAGTGAATTAGATAAATATGGAAACAGATCAGAAGCACCAACCCTTATTTCAATCATTTATACAAGTTTCCCCCTTTTTGCAATCATTAGTAAACGATGATATTACGATCGGCATATATGACACAGAGAAGTTAATTATTAATTTTCCAGCAAAAACATTTTCATTAGATGTAACACCTGGTGATCCGTTACTTGAAGGAGATATCGTTACAAATGCAATTCGGGAAAATAAAAATCAAGCTATGGTTGTACCTGCACATATACTTGGTGTAAACCTTGTATCCAGGGCAGTACCTCTACATGATGAATACGGTAAAGTAATTGGAGGAGTTGGTGTCGGCTTAAATACTGAACGAGCAAATCAACTCTCAGATATTGCATCTAATTTGTCTACCGTTGTAGATGAAGTAACAAATACCATCCAAGACATGGCGCAATCAACCTCCGATCTTGCAAGTAACATGACATTCATCAACGATAAAGCATCTGAAGTAAACAACAGTGTAGATACAATTGAAGAAGTCTCTACAGTTGTGAAGGGAATTGCCGACCAAAGTAATTTACTTGGTTTGAACGCTGCAATTGAAGCTGCTCGTGCAGGGGAACATGGCAGAGGTTTTTCTGTAGTAGCCGATGAAATACGTAAAATGGCCAACAATTCCAAGGATCAAGTCACCGAAATCTATGGAATTACCGATAACATTAAACAGGTGATTACTAACTTAAACCAACATATTCAAGATACTAACTTACAATCAGATACACAATCAGCAGCTATCGAAGAACTAACCGCAACCATGCAAGAAATCAATGGAAACATTCAAGAACTAGCAGAACTAGCAAAAGAGAATATTGAAATTAAAAACTAACGAGGAGTGAATGAAATGATAGATTTCAAACAATTAAACAGTCAATATATTAATGGGAAATGGCGTGAAGGATCAAGTTCTCGAAAGATGGAGAATAAAAACCCTTATAATGGAGAATTAATTGCTACATACCAAGCAGCAACCCTTCAGGATCTGAATGATGCCTATACATCCGCAAATCGTGTGCAGAAACAATGGGCCAAAACAAATCCTATTAGTCAACGAGACATTTTCGACAAGGCATTTGCGTATATGGAAGAAAATCATGAAGCGCTCATAAATGTAATCATTGATGAGATTGGTGGTACACGATTAAAAGCTGAATTTGAAATTGGGCTTGTAAAGAATATGATTAAAGAATCATCCACTTTCCCAATGCGTATGGAAGGTAAAATTCTACCTTCGCCAATTGACGATAAAGAAAACCGTGTTTACCGTGTTCCTGTTGGAGTAGTTGGAGTTATTAGTCCATTTAATTTCCCTTTCTTCCTATCCATGAAATCAGTAGCTCCAGCATTAGGAGCGGGAAACGGTGTTGTGCTAAAACCGCATGAACACACTTCAATTACTGGCGGAACCATGATTGCAAAGATTTTCGAAAGTGCGGGATTGCCAAAAGGACTATTAAACGTCATTACAACGGAAATTGAGGAAATCGGAGATAACTTCGTCGAGCACCCTATTCCGCGGGCTATTTCGTTTACAGGTTCCACGAAAGTTGGGAAACATATTGGTGCAGTCGCTGGGAGAAATTTAAAAGAAGCTCATTTAGAATTAGGTGGAAACAGCGCACTTGCTGTACTGGAGGATGCAGACATAGACTTAGCTGTAAGTGCAGCTGTGTTCAGCCGTTTCACCCATCAGGGTCAAATATGTATGTCAGCAAATCGTTTAATTGTTCATGAAGATGTTTATGATGAATTCGTTGAAAAATATGCTGCTAAAGTATCTACATTGACATGTGGCGATCCGACAGATCCGAATACCATTATCGGACCATTAATTAACAAACAACAAGTGAATGGAACGGTAGCTCTTATTGAGAAAGGTATCGCAGAAGGAGCAACTCCAGTTGTAAAAGGGGAAGTAAAAGGAAATGTGGTGGAACCTGTCGTGTTCACAAACGTAACACCGAACATGAGCATTGCCCAAGAGGAATTATTTGCACCAGTTATATCGATTATGAAAGTATCTAGTGATGAAGAAATCTTAGATTACGCAAACAACAGCGCGTACGGTTTAAGCGGAGCCATTCACACTGGTAATGTCGAGCGAGGAGCAGAACTTGCTAAACAAATGGATACAGGCATGATTCATATTAACGATGGAACGATTAATGATGAACCAAACGTAGCATTTGGCGGCGTAAAGAACTCTGGACTTGGCCGATTAAACGGCGACTGGAGCCTAGACGCATTCACAACAACAAAATGGATCTCTGTCCAGCATAAAACTAGGCAGTATCCATATTCTTAGGATTTAGTTTAGAGGCGATCACCTGAAGGTGGTCGCTTTTACTTGCATTCGTACTTGGTTTTTACTTCCTACTAAGCCTTTGGTAGTTCTGGAATGTTTGCAAAAACGTCTTCCATTGTAAACGAAACACATGGAAAATAAGCTGACCATTTGTTCTTCCATAAATACTTCTGATAAGACATAAATTTCCTTGCTCAGAATATATTGTTCCAGTGTTTTTTAAACCGGATCAACTAACCAATATTCAGCGATACAATCTTTTAGAAAACAGCCTTTCGTTTTGTCATTCGACAAAAAACGGGAAGTGACAGGCACTAAATCATAGGACATATTTCTTGCTGAAAAACATACTATTACTTATATTTTAATAGTGTTAAAGTTTGAGATAGCTCGCTTTATAAGCGTATCTATTCAATAAAAGGAAGGGGAAGTCATGAAAACACTCACTTCATTTTTTGATCGTATGGTGCAGCGATATTTGCCTGATGCATTTTTATTTGCCATCATTTTAACGTTTTTAGTTTTTCTTTTAGGTGTCTTTTTCACCGATAGTGGCCCTGTTCAAATGATTGAGCATTGGGGAGGCGGTTTCTGGGATTTGTTAGATTTTGCGATGCAAATGGCTTTGGTTGTGGTGACGGGGTATATTTTAGCCAGTGCTCCTATTATCCGAAATGGACTTGCCAAATTAAGTAACCTTGCCAAGACGCCTGCTCAAGCTATTATGTTGGTTACATTTGTTGCTTTGATTGCCTGTTTAATTAATTATGGATTTGGCTTAGTAGTTGGGGCATTGTTTGCCGTTCACGTAGCGAAAAGAGTTCCTACAGTGGATTACCGTTTGCTGATCGCCAGTGCCTATAGTGGAATGCTCGTCTGGCATGGGGGTTTTTCTGCTTCCATTCCGTTACTTATAGCAACACCCGGCCATTTTCTAGAAGATACAATCGGAACCATTCCAGTTGTTGAAACATTATTTAGCCCCATTAATATTTTTATCGTCTTGTTTTTGGTCGTAACGTTGCCATTTTTCAATCGCTATTTAATGAAGGGAACTGACCCGTTAGGCAACACGGACACTAGTTTATGGAAAACAGATGAAGAAGACGCACAGGTAACTCAAGAATCAACCGAAGCATTAACACCTGCAGATCGACTAGAAAATAGCCAAACCGTTTCATTTATTGTTGGGATTATGGGCTTAGCTTATATTTTCTATCATTTTGTCTCAAATGGCTTTAACTTGAATATTAATATTGTAAACTTTATCTTTCTATTCCTTGGAATCATCTTTCATCGAACACCGAAACGTTTTCTAGACACGGTCATGAAAGGTGTTCGCAATGTTGGTGGCATCATTGTTCAATTTCCTTTCTATGCAGGAATTATGGGCATGATGGTAGCATCAGGACTGTCGCAGCAAATGTCTGAATGGTTCATCAGTCTTTCAACGGAGTTTACATTCCCACTGTTTACCTTTATCAGTGCTGGAATTGTTAACTTTTTCGTCCCGTCTGGTGGCGGACAATGGGCAGTCCAAGGTCCGATTATGATTCCAGCTTCCATTGAAATTGGTGTAGATACAGCCAAGACAGTCATGGCAGTTGCATGGGGAGATGCATGGACGAATATGATACAGCCTTTCTGGGCGCTACCAGTACTCGCTATTGCAGGATTGAAAGTCCGTGATATTATGGGGTTCTGTCTCATGATTTTGCTTTACAGCTTTATACCAATAGCTATTGGTCTCTTATTCTTTTAAATCAATCAAAATCCTCACGACCCTACTCGGCGTAAGGATTTTTTTTCGTAATCGTAGCTATAATGATGCCAATAATAATCAGAGCTGAGCCTGTTAACACACCGGCGGTCAGTTTCTCGTCTAATAGGATGCTACTGAATACCAAGCCAAATATAGGGACGAGCAAGGTTGAAATCGTAGCGGTTACCATATCAATTTTACTAATGATGAAGAACCAGACGGTAAAGCACAATGCTGAAGCCAGGATACCTGTGAATAAAATATAATACATGCTGGTAACATTTAAAACGATGGGGTCTCCCCACTCCATTACGAGCATGGCAATACTTATTCCAATTGCACCGAAAAACATTTGAAATGCAGATGCCTGTATTTTCGGTAACTCCTGTACGTTTAATCGGTAATATGTATTCGATATTGCCCAAGAGATAGCCGCGATTATGATAAGGATTTCACCAAATATAACTTCAAAGCTCTGTCCTGTCCAAATATCCCAGCCTAAGATGGTTAACAGCCCGAGCATACCAATAAGTAATCCAGTCATCCTCACAGGAGTTATTTTTTCACCGAGAAATTTCACCGCTAGCAGGCTACTCCACATTGGCATGGAATATAGGAGTACGGATGATTTTCCTGCATCAACAAACTCCAGTCCATACATTACGAGCAGGAAAACAATAGATGTTTGCAGGATCCCTACAATGATTAGGTGCTTCCAATAGCGTTTTGGTGGCAAGCCTATTTTCATAATCCAGACAACAAGCAATAAGGTGATGGCACCTATTCCAAACCGAAACGCCGAGAATGTAAACGGCCCCATGTATTCCAGGGCTTCTTTCATAAGCACCCAAGCATACCCCCAGAGGAGCGTGATTAATAGAATTAAGGACCAGATTATGGCTTTATTTCTTGGAAGGATCGCTTTTATTTTTTTCATAATTTCCTCCCCTTCCTCTATTTTCAATATCAATATATGATAGCAGTTTACAGCGGGATGAAACAAGTAAAGGTGTTTGACCAAAAAAAATAAGCCTGCATGAATGCACGCTTGAACTAGCTCGCTTTCTTTACTATCTGTCTTTTAACCTTTGTTTTCATAAGGCCTTCAACTAAATTAAACTTCTGATCCAACTTCCAAAGATTCTGCTGTAGTCCGTTTAAATTTATTGTTACATCTTTAACTTTATTTTCAGTTTTTAAAATAAGATCATTCATATGATTGCCATTCGCTTGTATATCCTGCAGATCCTCGGTCATTTTCGTGAAACCTTCCAACAAATCCTCCATCATCTCTCTCGTCAACAGATGTCCCCCTTTGTCATCATCATCTATAGATTAGCACTGGTCCAGCTACAGCTACAAGGGTATTTTGAATTAATTTCCCAAATGAAGTAGGTCTATTTATCCGTAATTCAGAAGAAAATCAGTTCAGGTTCCAGAACAAAAGCGCAAGCGCCCGTTTAGCAACGTACAAACTGCGCTCAGCGCTGCGGGTGGTTCAACGTTGCCACGCAAAGTGGCGGTTTTAGTTGAACTTCCACCCCGCTAAAGGAAACATGCCCCTTCATAGGGGTATGCCGACGCCTGAGCGCAAGCCCGGTTTTAGTCGGCCTTCCTTAAACCAAGGGAGTCGATGTTGACTTTCACCACAAGGGTATAAGTGCGACTTTACTTCTGCCTACGCCTCCGGCTTGGCAATCAGTAAGTCTTCTTTATCGTAGTGGAGGAGTGTGAAGTTTGATAGTTGCTGGGCACTGGAGCTGGACGTGGATATTTCGGTAACTTAGTTATTCACAGCATTTAAATTCATAGTTTCCTATGCAATGATGAAAAAATTGAAACCTCCACAAGGGGATTTCAATTTTAGGACATATGGTATGGGAGATTAATTTTCACCCATCAGGTAATTCAATTCCTCTGCTGACTGGGTAATCGTTGCTGCTGATTCTTCAATTCCACGGATTACTTGTCCAAAGGCTTCTAGATCACCCTGGATGTTTTCATTACTTGTTTTGTTTTTTGACATGCTGGTATCTATATTTGCGAATGCATTTTCTGTGTTTTTCATCTGTTCATGAACATCAGTTAAAAAAGTCTTCACTTCCTGCATCGATGAGGAACTGTTGTATATTTGTTCATTTGTTTGGTTAACCAGTCCACTAACATTCGTTACCGATTTCGCTGTCTGCTCAGCTAATTTACGTACTTCGTCGGCCACTACCGCAAATCCTCGGCCATGCTCTCCTGCACGTGCCGCTTCGATGGATGCGTTTAAGGAAAGCAGGTTTGTTTGATCTGCAATGGATTTCACGATTTCTACAATATCCTTTATTTGTGTGGACGTTGTTTCCAAACTATCCATTTCTTCACTTACCTTCGACGTACTTTGTTCCATGTTTTCTAATGAATGATTCATTTCGGTTAGCCTGTTTTTTCCTTGATCCGCGAATGTTCCCGCCTCTTCTGCCAGCGCTGTTCCTGCCTGCGAATTGGATGTAATCAGGTCAATTTGTGCTGTCATTTCCTCAATGGATGCATTCGTTTCTTCCGCCAATGCAGCAAGTTCAAGCGATGTCTTCTCCACCGTCTCCAACATATGCATTTTGGTTTGGAGTTCTTCTTCTTTTATTCTGCTCACTTCATCATCGTATGCTTCCAGTACAATCTGCTGCTCTAGATTCAACAGCTTGTTACATAGGTTGATCGCTTTTACTCTTTCATCAATTGATTCAAGGTTTTCTTGAATCACCTCCATTAATCCACTGAAAATTTTCTCAAAAGAAGCGATATACCATTTTTGCGTCAAGCCGATTCGCACATGAATATCCGCAATTAGCTTCCGTTTTTTAATAAAGGCATCATTCATCTCACCTGAAAACATCTCTGTAATATGTATGCGCAATGTTTTTTTCAGACGTTCAAATGAACTATTCGTCTCGACAATCGTGATCAGATCAGGGTTATGCGCTAAATTATCGTAAAAATCGTCAACTATGTATTTAATATTTTCTTCAACATAAGGCTTGAGTACTAGCGCCAGCGCAAAATCTTCTGTTTTTAAAGCAAGCATCTCCAATTGCTTCTCTAAATCAGAGCCTTTTTCAACTTCTACAACCGGGTTCATTTCGTAACTTTTTTCAGTCAATGTTTGGGGGTTCTTTGTACGCTTTTTCGTTTTCGTGAAAAGTAAACTCATATTGTTTCTACTCCCTTATAAATATGTACTTCTATTATCGGATTACATATACATAAAGTGTAGTACTTTTTCACTAGAATTAATAGGAGTGATCGCTCGGTTAAGGTAAAGGAGGTTAGTATTGGCCTATCGCCAAGTTTTGTGGTCAAAGCCGGCACTTATGCAGTAAGAGAGTTTTAAACTTTCATAAGCTGCTAAAAAAATAAGCTATGCAGGTGCACGCTTAGTTGACTTCTTGTTGAAGTATGGATATGTCTGCCCTTGCATTGATCAAATCCCTAGAAAGAATGATGAATTTCTCATCCACTTTACGAATATCTTGTTTTAATTCCGTTCTCATCTCATTCATTTCAGTTCTTAGGTCTTTTATCTCATTTTCAATACTTGAAACTCTTGATTCGATACTTGAGACTCTTGTTTCGATGTTTGAGACTCTTGTTTCGATATTTGTCACGCTTGTCTGTACATCTTTCACTTGTCCTGATAACTCGTTAATAGCAACCATTATATCTTCCATTTGAACAGCCATGTGAATCCCTCCCTTTTTCACGGAGCGTTTGTGCAACAAACCTTAATTTGCTTCTTGTTGCAATATCGTAATTTCTGCTCTTGCTTTCATTAGATCACTCGAAAGGAGCGTAAACTTCTGATCCATAATACGGATATCATGTCTCATTTCCTTCATCTCTGTCTCTATATTCGTTACCCTCGTTTCGATACTTTCTACTCTGGACTCTATATTTGTCACTCTTGTTTCGATATTTTCAACCCTTGTTTCGATACTTCCAACTGTCGTTTTCACTTCATTCAGACTAGCTCCTAGTTCTTTCATTATTAAAAATAGGTCATGATTTGAAATGTCAGCCACGCGTTTCTCCTCCTCTTTTCTAGTCTATTAAGTATATCATCAGCCTTCATGTCGAACAAGTGAACATAATGTAAAATTTCGATTTGGAAAACTCCCGAATCTGTCAAAGAAAGGTAGAGAAAATACAATTTTCTACTAGTGGAAAATTGTATTTTCAGGTACCTATGACTGTGTAATATATAAAATCAATTAATCTTTTAATGGGTCAACACTAAAATCTATGGTTGATAATAATGAAAAAATATGGTAATGAGACTAGCTAGCGGAGGAAAAACACGGAGACTCCTGTGGGAAAGCGCAGTGGGAAGACCCCACAGGAAAAAAGCGAACTTCTTTTTTCCGAGGAGGCTGAGCTCAAGCCCACGGAAAGCGTAGTGTTTTTCCGCAGCGGCACTATAATTTATAATTACAGCTAGTTTGTCAACAATAGATTTTGGTGAAGAGCCCTTTTAATTATGTTATATTTTCTCCCGCACATCCTGCATCATTACATCTACTAACGCTTCCTGATAACCCGCCTTGCCATGCCGCTCCATCGCATCTGCAACCATTCGTAAATCTTCTTGTACAATGCCGCTTAATTTTACCAATCGTTTCTGATCCAATTGCTTTACAGGTTCACTTTGTTGATAGGATTTTAGATCCATACGCCATAATTTCACATTGTCTGGATACCGAGCCAATAACCGTTGTGCCATACCAAGTCCTTCTGGATCAAAATCACCTGCATAATGCAATGTGCACCCCTCTTCTGTTAACAAGTCCATCAACATTAGTGCCGCTAGCATTCCTGTAGAACGTTAAATTTCAGGTTGGAAAAAAATAGAGCTCCTCGATAAGATGAATTTACACACAAAGAAATCAACTTAGGAGGAAGCTCTACATGAAGTATAAAATGCAAGACAAACAAAATCAACTTATAGAAAGAATATCAGACCAACATCTAGTCGTTGGAGTGGATATTGCACAACAATTCCATGTAGCTCGTGCTGTAAATTACAGAGGTATTGTGATTGGTGATCCTCTCACTTTTGAAAATGATGAGACTGGGTTTACTAGATTACAAGAATGGATGAACGAATTAAAAGATTCAAAAGGTTATCGTACCGAAATTGTTGGGATGGAACCTACCGGACATTATTGGTTAAATTTATCCAAATGGCTGTATGATCAACGTATTGACGTCGTAACGGTTAATCCTCATAATGTTAAAAGGAATAAGGAAAATCGAGATAACACGCAATCGAAAAGTGATAAGAAAGATGCTCTCGTCATCGCTGATATGGTGAAGAATGGATACTATTCTAGTATACATCCAACTTCAGAGGCTTTCGAAAAACTAAGAGTACTAATGTCTAACCGTGACGTAATCGTTAAACGACTTGTCAGTTCCGTTAACCAAATAAATCGTTGGGTAGATATTGTCTTCCCTGAACTTAGAGAAGTGTTTAAAGATGTAAAAGGGAAAGGTGCAATCGCAACTCTTCGCCTATTTCCTACACCAAATGAATTACGTTCGATGGAACCCCAGGATATTATTAAAGGTTGGAAAACGTTAATGAAACGACAACCTGGTTTAAAAAAAGCACAATCTTTAATTCGACTAGCTAAAAGTTCTGTTGGTACCATCCAAGCACTTGATGCATATAAACTACACCTAGAACAATTACTTGAAGAGTTTGATCTCGCTACAACCCAACTTGAAAAGGTTGAAAAAGAAGCAGCTGATGCACTGGAACAAATTACTTTCGCTAATAAAATACTTGGCATGAAAGGAATTACTAAAATTACGCTAGGAGGCATTATAGGTGAAGCTGGTGATTTAAGTAAGTTCGCCCATGGTAATTCTTTATTGCGACATGCAGGATTAAACTTAGCGGAAGCTAGCTCAGGGAAATGGAAAGGGCAAATTGTCATTTCTAAACGTGGAAGATCTCGTCTAAGGCGTTACCTGTTCCTAGCCACCATGAGTCTAGTGGCAAACAACCCTGAATTTAAAGAACTTCATGCCCACAATGTTAAAGTAAAAAAGATGAAAAAAATGAAATCTATCATGAAACTGATTGGTAAGTTTGCGAGATTATTAGTAGGAATTGCCCGAAGTAATAAGCCTTATTGTCCTGAAAAACTAGCAGCATAACTACCAGTTAAATTGAATGATTTTTAATAAAACAGAAATAGACTAAAATTTAATATTAGTATCATAGTGAATGTTGGCTTATTCGTAGGATCTCAAAGAAAGCACGGAGTACTGGAATACTTAAACAAAAGGGCACTGACCCATTCCGTTAGCAAAACCGGCCTCCACCCCTTGGATAGGCGTGACGAAGGAATGAGAGGGCAATAGACCCGTTGAGACATGGGAGGGTAAGCCTCCAGGGGCGGCGTGGAGAATGCGTGCAGTATATTTTTTAGAATATTTGGAGTTTATGACTCCTTTATTCCCGCATGCCTTCATGTAGCCTTTATTATCAACACTTATTCCATTTATCCGTTATTGTACTGAAAAGTGGTTTGAAATCCTGCGAATAAGCGAGCATTTACGAGTAAATTGAATCTATCTGAGGGAGTTTAAATTGACCGTTTGTACAGATAATTGGTATTGCAGGTTCATAATCGAGTAAGGTCGAACAAACTCCTGAATTTTCGACAATCCAAACGTCATTCCCTTTTGCTGGATAAACGCGATCCAGTGAAACAAGTTCACGTAGTGGCAGGTTTTGTACCGTATTGCATTCCGCTGCAGCCTTCCATACTGGGTGAACACTACCATCAGTCTTCTCCGCACAAAAGTTAGCACATGTAACAAAATTTAATAAATCATCACGATAAATGTGATAGTGCTGCAACATTTCGTTCACCGCTTCGGTAGTTGAAGGAACAACAGCAACAGAATCACCTGAATCATTCGACCAATCCACTGCTAATACATGCAGGAACAGTTTCCCTAAATCTGCATCAATATCAAAAGCATGCGGATTTCCAGCGATTCGCTGACTGAACATCGGTAGACGCTCGGCCGTTTCTGGTAATGCACGATACGCATGCGCCAAAACCGTTACCAATTGTGTAGCAATTTCAGATTCCAACTTGGATGCTGCTTGTATTTTTTCCTGAGCAGCTTTTTCCTCTTTGGTAAATCGTTTTTTAGATTCCATAAGATAATCAGCTTTTTCAGCCAGTTGATACTCATTATAGGTATGGTACCGTTTAACCACCTTATTCAACGCTTCTTGTTCACGCTCAAGCTGTTCAATTTGCTGTTTGGTTTGATCCATATGTTCAATCGTATCCGATAGGTGTCGTAGATCCTCATCCGTCAAAGGCGGGAGCGCTGCTTCTAAAATGTCATAAATAGCGGTCGGCCGAAATTCCTTCGACAACTTTGGACTGCGTAATTGGATCAGAAGCTTAATCAAATCTTCATAGGCTTCCATTGTTTCAAAGCCAAATATATACTTATTTACCAGTTTCATATATTCGCCCTGTGTTCGTACAACTTGTCCGCCATTATCTATTCTGTTCTCTAATTGAACCCTGGATAGCGGAATCTGCTGCTTTTCTCCTGCATTATTCTCTACTTCATATAACTTAAAATCCTTACCAATTCGCCTATTATCTGTGATTGCAAATCCCCAGAAATTCATTGTTTTATGACGGCGAGCTTGCAACCCAATTCCAGTAGTTAGGTATTGATTCGTATCTTCCCGTTTGTATTCAATAAATAAATAAATAACCAGTACGCTCATCCCGGTCAACAATATCCTTTTCACCCAGTAGGTAATCCTCCATTTTTCTTGCTCGCGAACCAAATGGGTCTAGTCGATCGGGTGATTTTTTACCATCAAGCAAAACAGGTAGTAAACTTTGCATGGTTACGGATTTACCCGAACCATTACTACCACGCAACAATAATTTCCCATCTGCAAAATCGAATATTTCGTCGTCATAATACCAAAAATTCAATAACCCAGCGCGATTCATTTTCCATTTATTATGTTTTTCCATTTAGGATGTCCCCCTCTTCAGCAAAATCTTTCGGATACGTTCCGGAAATGCGTCCAAATAACGTTTTTATTAAATAGGCATCAGTTATCGCTTCTTTCTCCAGCATTTCCCAGTCATACAATAAATTGATTAGTTCGTTTGTTGTGCTTACAATCGACCCTTCTCGGTAGTGTTTGCTCCACCCTTTGCCATAAAGTATAACCGTTCAAATTCTTTCTTCTCTAACGAACCACCAAAACAGATCCACCTTTTTTCATATCTTGTAACATTCGTTCAAACTCAACTGTATAAGGAGTTGTTTGGTAGCGAAAACGCTTTTTCTTAAATTCTTCAATCGTCTTTGAACGTCCCATTTCTTGACGTGCAACCAAATTATTCCACATGACAAGCTGGTCTAAATCCTGGTGAAGTTGCTCCTCCGTGTAACCATCAAACCCTTGTGATTCAATCAGGTGTGCATATATTTCTTCAGGGAAAAGGAATTCACGCATTCGCTCATGCTGGATATAAAAATAACGCAGAATTGCTCGATAGCTCCAAGCCTTATCTGCTGTTAAATAACTCGCTTCCGTCACTTTTTTAAACGGTTGTGCTTGCATATGTTGTTCACCTACATTTTTCGACTTTCTTCTATTGTAAGTTGTGGATGGGAATATGTCTATGGATGGCATGTGATAACTTTTTCCATGAAAAGGATTGTGAGCGAAGTGAAGAAATGCAAGGAGGGTGAAAAGAGAGCTACTATACGAAAAAAACAGAGCGCCTCGGTGGTTACCCCCAAAAGTTAGAGTTTTATTATGCAGCTGATTGGATGGATTGAGTTCGGTACTCAACTGGACTCAATCCATCCATTTTTTCTTTTGAACGTTCATGATTGTACCAGTAGATATATTCTTCAATCCGTCTTTTTAATTCTTCATAGCTTACTAATTCTTCCCCATAATACATTTCTTGCTTTAAAATCCCAAAGAAATTCTCTATCGGCGCATTATCTGCGCAGGTTGCTTTGCGTGACATACTTTGAAATACGTTGTTCTTTTTTAATGTTCTCACCCATTGATTGTGCTGATAGTGCCAACCTTGATCAGAATGGATGGTGGTCCGATAGGTTGCACGACTTTTTATTATCTCTATCGTTTCTTTTAAAGGTTTCATGACAAGATCTAATGTTGGACGTTTCTTGATTTCAAACGCAATAATTTCTCGGTTATAAAGATCAAGAATTGGATTTAAATATAATTTCTCTTCGCCTAGACATTTGAATTCCGTAATGTCGGTTACTAATTTTTGAAGGGGGATTGGTGTGCTGAAACGACGTGCTAGTCGGTTTTTCGCTACTTTCCCTACGTTCCCTTTGTAGGAATTGTATTTACGGGATTTGCGCATAAACTTTACACATTTTAACCCCAATTCTTGCATCAGGCGATACACTTTTTTATGATTAATACAATGTCCTAATTTCTTTAATTCTTTCGTAATTCGTTTATATCCATAACGTTCATGAAACTTCTTAAACAGGTTTGTAATGAGTTCTTTTAGTTCTGTTTCCGAATCTTCTTTCTCAAAGTTTTTGACATGGTAGTGATAGGTTGCTTCAGGAATATCCACTGCTACGAGAATATCCTTTAATCTGAATCCTTCTTGTTTGAGCTCGAATGCCAGCTTTGCTTGAACTTTTCGTGGAAGGCATTCGGATTTTCCCGAAAAGCTTTTAGCTTTTTTAGATACGCGTTTTCTAGCCTTAGTAGTTCATTCTCATGTTTCAACTCTTCTTCACGCGTTAAATTCTTCTCGTCTTTCTTCTTAGGTTTATTGTGTTTCTTAGACATAGAAGGTCGCCCCTTTGATTTTGGTCTCAGGCCTTCTATTCCTTGTTCATTAAATACTTTCATCCAATGGTTAATTAATGAAGGATTGTTCAATTTAAATTGATCAGCAGTTTCCTGATAAGAAGCACCTGTCTCTAACATAAATTGTACAGTATCTAATTTAAATTGAACAGAGTATGCTTCTTTCCTTTTTCTTCGTTTTAAACCCTCCATCCCTTGAGTTTTAGAGGCTCTTACCCAATCTTGTAATGGTGTTTGAGAAGGCATATTGTATTTTTTTGCCAATAATTTATATCCCAGATTCCCATGCAAATACTCAGTGACAAGTTTAATTTTAAATTCTTCACTATATTTAGCCATAAAAACACCCCCGAAAGTTAGATTTTTCTACTCTAACTTTCGGGGGTCAGTACCCTCCTATTAAGAGGGCATGCTCTGTTTGATTTGTAAGATTTAATGAGGATATTTGTCACTGTATCTAATGTAGCTGTTGGTGATCCAAGTCCACTCTCGCTCCACCTATTTACCCTGCTCGTGTAAAATATTCCCCGCCAATGCATATAACACAGCATAGGTTACAAAATGGGAAGAATTGTCATTTGTATCCTGTTGCGGGTACACTTCCACGTAATCCATACCGCGAATTCCAAGCTTAGCGAATTCATGTACGAGCTCTAATAGTTCAAAGGAAGTTACGCCATTTCCGTCGACTGGACCGCCTGGGTTAAAGGCAAAATCAAGCACATCACTGCAGATACTTAGATAAACAGCTTCCGTTCCTTTACTCGCAATTTCATATGCTTTTCGGGCTAACGCTGGCAAATCATTTTCATTCCCAGACTTACGAATATCCCTTACTGAAATCGTTGTCGCGCCAACCTCTTGCGCATATTTTCCTGTTTCAGGCTTGTTACGCGGCCCGTGAATTCCCATGTGGACAATGCTTTCATTACGGACACTTTCACTTTCATATATGCGGTGAAATGGGGTGCTGCGCGCGTATAAATCACCTTCGTAATCTGGATGATTATCATAATGGGCATCCAAATGTATGATCCCGACCTGTCCGTCGATCTCTTCACTTAACGCCTTCACAATCGGGTATGTAATGCCGTGATCGCCACCAAAGGCTACCGGGAATTTATCTGTTTTCCAAACATTACTTGCAAAATTTTCAATCCGGGTCATCGTTTCAATCGTATCTGCAGGAACCACATCGACATCGCCTAGATCCCCCATTGTGTATTTTTCAAATACATCCATATGATTTAATTCCGGTAAATACCCTGAATAACGTGCTGAATTCAGACGAATCACTTTCGGACCTAGTTCTGCACCCGTATAGTCCCCCCATGTTACAGCACCTTCCCAAGGAACCCCGTATATTAGAACATCTCTATCGCTTGTACTATCATCTTTCAAATTAACTTTTTTACCACCTAAAAAACAAGGTGTATTGCCATATATTCTATCTTGACTCATGTTGTATCACTCCTAAGATTAGTTTACATCAGTTACTTTATCGTATTCTTCTTTAATTTCGTCTGAGACTCCTGCTCCAATAAGGTTAACACGGGTGAGGGAAAATTTCATTAAATAGAAAATGCTAATGTTTCTTGGCATTATGAGAGGTGGTTTAATTTTACAATGCTCTCATTTCCTCAATTTATAATTCTATAATATAAAACTCTAAAAATTGGACTTTCCATACTTATTGAGTATAGGTAGAAAAAGATTTATGATAGATTCAGGAGGTTTTTTTTAATGGGAAAGCGTAAGAAGAGGAAAAATAATTCGAGTACACCCAGACATAAACGACTCAAACGGTCTTCGCGACTTCAGGCTGCCAGGCATTGGATTCCGAAATACGAGGGGAAAGATCTTGTAAAAGGATATAGCAAACATTTCGCAGTGAATAAATTTTGTGCTGTGAAGGAATTAGAAATGCTCGGCCATACATTTAAGGGTACATATAAGCAAAAATTGAAGGACGCTGAGATTCAAAAGCAGCGAGAAGCTGAAAAACGTAATGCTGCTAAAAAGCAAAAACGACACCCTAATGGATATCGCTTTATCTATCCCTTAATAGCCCCTTCTGTCATTCCCTTCGAAATCCGTCTTTGGAAAATCGCGTAAAGAACGATAACCGGAACAATGGCTATTACGAGACTAGCAAACAATGTACCCCAGGCATTCGTATATTGGGCTTCACTGCTGATAAAATCAATCGCTAATGCCAATGTGTAATTCTCACTACTTTGCAGAAAAATCAAGGCCATGAAATATTCATTCCAGAATTGAATACTATTCATAATCGTAACCGTAATAATTCCTGACATACTGAGTGGCATGATTATTTTTAGCAGTATCCCATATGGAGACATTCCATCGATTGCTGCAGCTTCTTCCAATGATTTAGGTATGGTACTCAAAAAACTCGTAAGGACAAAAATAGTGAATGGAAGCTGACTTACCGCGTAAACGATTGCCAATCCAACTATATTATCAAGCAAGTTGAATTCCATCAACAGAAAGAACAACGGAATCCACCCAAGTACCATCGGAATCATCATCGCCGAAACATACAATATGAATAAAAAGTTACTACCACGAAACTTCATGCGCTCAATTGCATACGCCGTCGGAATAGCAAGCACCAACGTTAATAGCGCACCTACAAAAGTCACAATCAAACTATTAAATACACTTGTATCAATATTATAATTGGTCCATGCATCGGCAAAATTTTGAAAGCTAAAGGATTCAGGAAAACCCCACGGATTTCTATAGATCTCCGCATTCGATTTGAAAGAACCTAGAAACATCCAGAAAATGGGATATAATACTGCTATGGTCCAGAGAATAAGCGGAATACGTATTCCTGCTTTTCCTAGAATTTCACCTATACTACGCTTCACGATTTTTCCCTCCTTCCCTTTTATTTTTTTAATGTGCGTGTTCAAAAAGAAGGATAAAAAGGTCATCCTCTTTATGTTCGAATTCTAGTATTCTACTTTGTCTCTTCGCATGAGCAATTGTAAAATGAACACCGTAATTAAGGAGAGGATTAAAATCATTACTCCAATTGCGGTTCCATAACCAAAGTTATATTGCACAAATGCTTGTTGGTAAAGGTAAGAACCCATTACGTGTGTAGAATTATTAGGCCCGCCACCAGTCATTACCTGCACAATAATAAAGGAACCATTTAACGTGGTGATGACGATGTAAAGAACAGAAATTTTAACCTGCGGCCATACAAGTGGCAACGTCACTTTCCAAAATTGCTTCCAGCCATTTGCCCCATCAATCTCAGCCGCTTCATAATAACTTTTCGATATATTCGCAATACCACCCATAAGCATTAACATAAACAAACCAATACCAGCCCATATCGACGGTAAAACCAGACTTGGCAGTGCCCATGTTTCACTACCTAACCAAGGCCGCGTCCAACTTTCTAATCCAAGAAACTCTAGACCCGAATTAACTAAACCTAAGTTTGGATTATAAATGAATGTCCAAAGTATACCAATTACGACGACCGACATAATGTTCGGAAAGAAAAAGACGATGCGATAAAAAGGCGCCTCCTTTATTTTCATTTGCGTTAAAGCAACGGCAAAGAACATGGCGAGTATCATAATACCAATAATCTTCGTTACCACTAGAAAATAATCATGAATTATTGTATTTGGTATAATTGCATCATTTATTAACCGTATGTAATTCTCTATTCCAATGTATTCCATATTTGCTGATGAACCTGAAAAATCAAAGAAGGAATAGTACAACCCGCTAAACAAAGGATAGAGTGTAAAGATAGAAAACATAATAAAAGTCGGAACTAAACAAAAGGCCAGAAACATATATTTTTGTTTTTTAGACTGTACCATTCAATCACCCTTTTCTATAAAGTAAACCTTCATTCAGTGGGGATACTCCCATGAAAATAAATCACTTTCATCATTATGGTAAAGTTTCCACTCTTGATTGGCTGTCCGTTAAACCTGCAAATGTAAAACGAATGAAACGGTATGGAATATAAGGCGGTGGACAAAACGACCTTCACATTCCATATCCCCTCTTCATTTACTTAATCTCGATATTCTGCAGCTGCTGCTTCCGCTGCTTCTGTAAATTCTTCTGCACTCATATTACCGAGCATCAGAGACATTAAGGCATCTCCAATTGGTGTTTCCAAATCCGAACTCATCGGATGTGGCATCTCATAAATTTGTACTTGTTCTGGATCATTAATCATCTCATTCGCTTCGATCAAATAAGAAGGAACATTTTCATTTTCCGTTAAATCAACATCAGAAATATTCATAATTGCTCCCGTGTGTTCCGAGAATGACATAGCGTATTCTCTTGAAAATGCAAATTCTACAAAGGCCTTTGCAGCTTCAGGATTCTCCGCTTCTTCTGCAATTGCTAATGGACGTAAATCGGGAACAATTCCATACGGCTCACCCGCATCCTGCATTGGTGATGGAATAAATCCATATTCAAATCCTTCAGGTACATCATCTTCCATTTCATTTGGAAGCCAGAACCCTACTGGAACAAAGGCATTTTCTTGAAGCAAGAAGTTCATTTGGGATTGTGTATGGTTTAATGCTCCTAATCCTGAATCAAACATACCTTCCTGTTGCATTTGTTCAACTTTTTCCATGGTTTCTAGTACTGCATCACTCGTCCATGCCCCTTCTGCACCCGTAATTAGATCGTGTAGCAACTCATCGCCTCCAGCTGCACCAAATGCTGGTTGAAGCATGCCACGTAGGAAGTAATACGGATGTTCACCACTCGTGACAAAAGGTTCAATTTCTTCCCCTGTTTTGATTTCCTCCATGGAATTCATGAAGCTGTCAAAATCAGTTGGAACTTCATAGCCCTCTTCTTCAAATAATGCTTTGTCATACCAAGTACCCCAAGCATCAAACACCAAAGGTAATGTATACATTTCACCGTCAAATTTTCCTGGCTCAACAATAAAACTATCTAATAATGCGCTACCATCTTCCAACTCAATTTCTTCTGCCCACTCCGTTAAATTCATCAATTGCCCATCTTCTACCATTTGTGTTTCACTTGAACCGGCACCGTCAATATAAACGACATCAGGTGGATCTTCAGAAATCCAACGTGTACGCATCTCATCGTTAATATTTGGACCTGCATGTTCTGTAATGGTTACATCTGGATATTCCGCCTCAAAATCAGCAATAACTTCCTTCCACCATGAATCTCCATACCCACCAACAAAGTATTGAATCTCTAATTCCCCAGCTATTTCTCCATCTCCGCCTTCGTCACTATTCGATGTTTCCTCTGATCCACCATTTTCTTCTGTTCCTGATGCTTCTTCATCATCTGATGAACATGCCGCTATTAATGCCAACAATAGAACTGCAATTAATAGAAACAATGAACGCCCTTTGAATAATTTCTTCACTTTATTCGCCCCCTTTTCATTAGACTCTTGTCATATTAAAATATATGACTAAAGTCTGGGGAGCATGCCTTTAATTTGGAATTAACTTTTAATAGGAATATTGTTATAGAAAATCTGATATGTAAAGGAAGAGGAAATATAAATAAAGTGCTGACACCTTTTCCAGTCAGCACTTTATTTAGTCAATGATTCTATTCCAAATCTCCATAATGGATCATTTCAATAGAATTATTCTTAAACCAATTTATTATTCTTTTATTTACTAGAACTTCTAACTCATTCATTCTGTCATCTGTATAACTACTTCTCCTATATAACCATGCATCTAAAAACCCAGGATGACACATCACTTCCGTAACCCCTGGCTTTACGTCGGAAAACGTCTTTATTAAATGATCATTTACTATCGTTTCGGATCCATAGAAATCATAGTTAAAATAATCGGTAGTCAACACATTATCTATTGTTTGTTCAGAGAATGAGCGTATAGGAAGCTTGTATTCTTCAGCTACTTCCCCAACGGCCTCTAATGCACACGGTATATGGAGATGCATGTGATGGTGACTGTCGATATGGGTAACATTAATACCCCATTTATATAATAAATCTAGTTGTGCCTCAAGTTCTATTTTCACATCACGTTTAGTAGCAGATTGCACAAGTTCTTCTCCCTTTAAAAAGAAGCCTCTATGGTCTGTCAAACTATTAACCGAAGAAGAAACAGACTGACCCATATCCAAAACCAGATGCAAACCTATCCCTAGATTTCCATATTCTTCTGTCATTGCATCCTCCACACTCTGTTTTGCAAATTCTGTATTAACCATTGCAGTTGTACTCGTTATGATACCTTTCTGATGTCCATAAAGAATTCCGGATGATACGCCAGGTGTCAAACCGTAATCATCTGCATTTATTATTACCTTTGTTGTAGATTTATTCAAATTCTTTTCACCTCATTCTTTCTTTTATATATAAACGAAAGTGCTAACCCAAATGGTCAGCACAATTAGCTTTATTCTATATAAACCTGAACACTTATTATAAAAAATGATCAATCGCTTGTCGCACATAACCGTTATTATATGTGATCGCCTCTTTCGCTTTTGAATAAGTAACATCAGCTTCGATCATAACGATTGCAGGTTTTACTTCACAGTTTGTCTGTTTAAGAACCTTTTCTGCTTCTTCATATGAAATATTTGTTGCTTCCATTGTCGTTCGTTTTGCACGCTCGATTAATTTATAATTACTTGCATGTACATCAACCATCAAATTCTCATGAACTTTGCCCAATTTAACCATAGTAGTTGTACTAATCATATTTAGAACCATTTTATGAGCTGTAGCTGCTTTCATACGAGTAGAACCAGTCAATACTTCTGGCCCAACAACTACCTCAATTTCGCAATCGGCAAACTCGCTAATCAATGAATCCTTATTACAAGATAATGATATTGTATAAGCTCCCAGACTCCTGGCATATTTTAATGCACCAATTGGATAGGGGGTTCTGCCACTGGCTGTTATACCAAGAACAATATCCTTATTTGTAATATCTTTTGCTTTAAGATCCTTTTCCCCCTGTACTTCTAAATCTTCAGTACCTTCGACTGAATTGAAGAAAGCATCATTCCCACCAGCCATAATCGTCTGTACCATATCTGAAGGTGTCATAAATGTAGGGGGGCATTCGGATGCATCAATTACCCCTAATCTCCCACTTGTTCCTGCGCCAATATAGAATAACCGCCCACCATTGTTCAGAGCCTTACAGACCTGCTCAACAGCAATTTCTATCTGGGGTAATACACCTTCTACAGCTAGCGCTACTTTTTTATCTTCATTGTTAATTGTTTGTAAAACTTCCATTGTGTTCATCTGATCCAAATTCATACTATTTGGATTTCGTTGTTCAGTTGTCAGTTGGGATAATTCTATTTTCATGTTGATCTCCTCGTCTATCAGTATATTATTAGGCATTACGTCGATTCATATAGTAAATACTGATTACGCACTTGCGTAATCCATGTATTCAATTCGTCGATCCAGGAATCAATAATTTCATCAACAGGCTTATGCTCCAGAATCAGTTTTGGTACTTCTGTGTTACCAATAATATAGGAGTAATTGGCATGCATTTCAAACTTATCTGGATTCTGATTTCTTATAGCATCAACTAAATGGAGACCTAGTGATACTAAATCAATCTGTGAGGGATCCTCAATATGCACTTGAACTCCTCCAACTAATCTACCTTCATAGTCGCCGTGCATCGGCGTATAATATATTGATCTGAAAGTGACCCCAGCAATATTACGACTATTCATTTCTTTCTGCAGTTTTTCACCATTAACCCAAGGAGCACCTACGAACTCAAATGGTTTTGTAGTACCTATACCTGTAGAAAGTGTTGTGTTGCCTAGTAATTCAGTCCCTGTATATAAGTATGCACTTTCCTGTGTCGGTATGTTAGGGGACGTCATTACCCAAGGAAGACTTGTATCTCTGAAAAACATGGTACGCTTCCAACCCTTCATTTTGGAAACCTTTAAATCCACACCCATGCTATACTCTTGATTCCACATGGTGGCAAGTTCACCTATTGTTAAACCATGACGAACTGGTAATAGAAATCTCCCCATAAAACTAACTGTATCTTCAGACCGAAGTGGTCCTTCTACCCTTATACCACCAATTGGATTTGGCCGGTCTAATACAATGATTTCTTTATCAAATTCAGCTGCTGCTTCCATAGCGAAACCAAGGGTATAAATGTAGGTATAAACATTTGAGCCGATATCCTGAATATCAAATAATAATACATCTACATCGTTCAACATTTCCTTACTTGGTACCCATGTAGATCCATATAAACTGTATACAGGTAAGCCTGTTGCTTCATCCATGTATGATTCTACATGTTCTCCACCTTCTTGATTACCCCTGATACCGTGCTCAGGTCCATATAAGGTAGTTAAATTAACAGCTTTATGTTCATGCAATAAATCAATATCACTTGTTAAATGACGATCCACTCCAGTCGGATTTGTTATTAGTCCAACTTTTTTATCTTTCACCCAATCTAAATGTTCCTTTAAAAAGACATCAATACCAGGAATTACGCTGTTTTTAGTATCATTATGCCCTTCTAATTTTGAAGCAGATAATGATATTTCTTCTACCACAAAAACACTCCTCATTTAGTATAGTTAAACGCTTCGGTTACAATCTTTTTCTTCTATATTTTTGTGCAGGTTGACACGAATTAGGAATCTCCATCTATACGTTCAATGGAATTGTGGAAGAAAATCACGATTTTCTTTTAATATGTCATCAAGTATCGGTTTGGCAACATCTACAGAAGTAACTAATGGATGAACGGTTAACGCTTGTAATGCAATATCATAATCTCCATTAAATGCAGCTTCTACTGTTAGTTCTTCATAAGCTTTTACCACTTGCAATAATCCACGGATGTGCGGCTCAGGTTGTTTATCAATTTGGACCGGGTGGGCTCCTTCTGCATCAATAACACAGTTAACCTCAACGGAGACATCGTTATTTAAACAAGTCAATATTCCTTTATTTTCTATATTAACCGTTTGGATATCCTTTTTATTATTATAAATAGACGTGATAAGGTTAACGGCTGCCAAGGAATAGTAGGCTCCACCTCGTTTTTCTAACTGTTTCGGCTTATGATTTAAAACAGGATCCTTATATAGTTCAAAAAGCTCCTTTTCAATTCCCATTACCACTTCGGCTCGTGTTCCTTTTGTTTCTAGGGAGTCCAATTCTTCATTGAGCATCTTATCACTCATATAATAATAACGAAGGTAGCCACATGGAAGGGAACCAAGTGAGCGTAAGAAATCCCGGTCCCATCCAAAATCAGGGATATTCTTAACATTTAACCCTTCTGTACCAGGAGACTTATTCAGAATTTCTTCAAGGATATCTTTGCCTTTGACTTGAATTTTTGTTGTCCAATTCAAATGATTAATCCCAACCCATTCTATGTCTACGTTAGAAACATCAGTATTTGTCATCTTTGCAATTTGCATATTTGTGCCAATAGGTAGGTTACATAAGCCAATACTTTTGACGTTCGAATACTTAATAACAGCCTCTGTGACTAGTCCAGCTGGATTCGTGAAATTTATTAGAAACGCTTTCGGAGCTAATTCTTCTATTTCTTTACATATATCCAAAATGACAGGGATTGTACGTAAGGCTTTAGCAAACCCTCCAGCGCCTGTAGTTTCTTGACCTACACATTTATAGGTTAAAGGAATCCTTTCATCACGAGCACGAGCTTCTAAAAGACCGACTCTAATCTGAGTAGTGATAAAATCAGCATTTCTAATTGCTTCCTTTCGATTCATCGTTAAATGAATACGAATAGGTAATCCCGCTTCTTCAACCATGCGTTTTGCTAATGCTCCAACGATATCAAGTTTTTCCCTTCCTTCTTCAACATCTACTAAAAACAGATCTCGAATAGATAATTCATGGTACCGATGGATAAACCCTTCAATCAATTCTGGTGTATAGGAAGATCCACCGCCTATTACAGCGATTTTTAATTGTTTCCTCGTCATGATTGATACCCTCCATATGAAATGAATTTATTCAAAATGGTATCATCGGCTTCAATAGAAAGCTTATCCATAGCTAATAAAACCGAACCATATACCGGTTCCATTTCTAAGTTAATTAATTCATAATCGGCATTCTCATCTTGTATCGTTTTCTTAAGCATTTCAAAAAGAGCTGGGTTCTTCCCTTCCTGCAAAACAGAACCCACGAGGATAATTGGAATTGTTTCACCATCGAAACCACCTAACCTCTTGATAACGGAATTGGCCGCAATTCCTAATTCCCACCCAACCTTTTTCAGAATATTCATTGCTACCAAGTCCCCTTTATCTGCTGCACGATGAAGAATTAATGTGACTTCAAATGGCACTTTTTCATTTAAATTATCTATATAATAGTTATACAATTCTTCTATATTCTGATACCCTAGCTCTCTTGGTATCATTTCCGTTAAAAGGGTACGTTCACCGCGATATTCCCAGGAACGGATGGCCGCACGAAATGCTTCATCAGCCATAAAGGCACCTCCAGCACCATCACCAAATCGATAGCCAAAACCACCAGTTTGTACTGTCTTTCCATTTTTTGTTTTACCTGCAGCATTCGTTCCAGCACCGCATACGAGCACAACTCCTGTATTCGTAGGGCTTCCAGCTCTAATCCCCTCTAGGGCATCAGATACTACATCCCAATTTTCAAATGGTAATTTTGCTAAGGAGGCTTTGAGAATCTTATAATCTTTCTCTCTATCTGCCCCAGCCAATCCAAATTGTGCGAAGCTAATATCACCCGATTGCAGACCGCCTTCGTTAAGAGCTTGGTCTACAGCGGATTGTATGTTTTCTAGAAATCTATCAACTCCTACACCCTGGTGATTTCCATTTCCTGAAATGCCATGTCCGATTCGATTTCCTTTTTCATCAACGATTACTGCATACGTTTTACTATTTCCACCATCTACACCAAGTATATATCTCAATATGCTTTTCTCCTAACTTACAACTTATTAACCCTGAAAAACCCCCATTTCCAAGGTGTTGTATTTAACACTATTAGCCTTTGACTGCACCTTTCATAACACCCGAAATAAAATACCTTTGAAGGAAAAGGAAGAATAGTACTACTGGAATCATCGAAATAATTGCCCCAGCTGCAATTAAACGCCAATCTGAAGTAAATGTACCAGAAAGCATATTTAAACCAAGTGGAAGTGTGTACATGTCTTGGTCACTTACAATTATTAATGGCCACAGGAAATCTCCCCATGCTGAGATAAATGTAAAAATTGCCAGTGTAACCATCGAAGGTTTAACGAGCGGCATCAATATTCTAAACCAAATTTGAAAGCTATTAGCTCCATCTATCCTTGCCGACTCATCTAATTCCTTAGGTATCACAGTGAATGCCTGACGCATTAAAAACACGCCAAACGCAGTTGTTATATGTGGTAGAACCATACCTGCGTATGTATTACCAAGCCCAAGATTTAAAGACATAATATAAATCGGTATCATTAAAAGTTGGAACGGTATCATCATCGTACTAAGAATTAAGATAAATATGATATTTTTTCCCTTAAAATACATCCTCGCAAGCGGGTATGCGGCCAATGAACAAAATAAAACGTTAAAAATGACAGTTAATACTGTTACTATTGTACTGTTAAACAAGTATCTCCAAAACGGAAAGGTTTCCATTACTTTAACAAAGTTAGTAAACGTCACTTGATCTGGAATTAATTTAGGAGGATATTGAAATATATTCTCACCGCCGGATTTCAGTGCTGTTGAAAGAAGCCATATAAACGGGCCTAACATAAATAAAGTAATGAAAATTAAAAGTAAATATATCAGTAACTTCTTCGATACACTCCATAGTTTTCTAGTTATTGTTTTTTCATCATTTTTAACAGAAGATAAAGCCATATTATCCCACCTCCTTACCTAATATTCCCTTTTTTCCCCATAACTTTCAGATTAATAATTGATAGAATTAGTGTGAATATAAATAATATAACCCCAGCTGCACTTGCATAACCCATATTTAAATTACTAAAAGCCTCTGTATATATATAAAACACTAATGTTTCAGAACTGTGAAGCGGTCCCCCACCTGTCATGACATAAATTTCCTCAAAAACTTTCATTGCAGAAATGGAAGACATAATCGATACGACTAATACAAATGGCATCAACATTGGAATCGTTATACGTGTTACTTGTTGCCACCAGTTTGCTCCGTCTATTTTAGCTGCCTCATAAAGATCTGAAGGAATGGATTGTAACCCGGCCAAATAGATAATCATGTAATATCCTAAACCTTTCCAAACCGTAACAACCATTACAGCGAACAGAGCTGTAGATGTTGAAGTCAACCACCCTATTGGTTCCGTGATAATCCCCACAACTTCAAGCGCATAGTTTAACAAACCATGTTCCTTATACACCCAATCCCATGCTATACCTGCAACAACTAATGATGTAACAACAGGTATAAAAAAAGCTGAGCGAAAAAAGGATATCCCTTTGATATTCTGGTTTACTAACACTGCTAGAAAAATAGGAATAATTACCAGCGCTGGCACAACTCCGATTAAATAAATAAACGTATTCATTAGTGTTTGCCAAAATAAATCATCTTGAAGTAGGTTCTCATAATTTTCTAATCCGATAAATGTTGCATCTTCAATCATATTAAATTCGGTAAGACTTAACCATATCGCTTGCAGCATCGGATAAAAAATAAATGCACCTAAAATTATGCAACCTGGAATCAAAAATAAATAAGGTGTTAATTTCTGTCTCTTCATGAAATTCCCTCCCTTTTTCAGGAGATCCAACAAAATTTGCCTCTTCTCCGATATAAACTTAATAAACTTACAATCTGTTTATCGAAAGGATAGGGGAAATACCCCTACCCTTTCGCTTTCCATATTACTCAGCTACTATTTCGTTCCATTTCTCTTCTGTTTCAGCTAACGCCTCTTCTGGTGATAACTCACCAAGCATCGCCTTGGAAAACCCATCATACATTACTGTTTGTAATTCATTCAGGTTATCCATTGGTGGAACAAGCAACTCAGCATCTGGTAATTGTTCGGCCGATGTAATTCTCACTAGTTCTAATGGATCTGCGTCTTCAGGTGGATCTGTGAAATAAGGATCTTCTAGAGCTTCGGTTGAAGAAGGTAGAATTGGTGTGAGTTGAGCAAATTCCAACTGATTTTCTGCGCTCGTAATAAACAGTCCGAAATCAACTGCTGCTTCCTGGTGCTCACTTTGTTCAGGAACAACTAGATTTTGTACACTCATGGTTTTTTTACCTGAGTCTCCAGTTATTGCCACGGATGGTACAGTTGAATCATAAATGTCCGGTGCGTTTTCTTCAATTTCTGCTATGAAAAAGTTAACTCCAAACGCAACTTGGCCTGACTGGTAAAAGTTAGTACCCTCTCGCTGATCACCAGTTAAGGACTCAGCTGGAATCAAATTATTCTCATATAATTCCGTAAAGTACTCAAATACTTCAACACCATCTGGAGTATTGAAAGCTGCAGTTCCATCTTCATTTGTCAATGGTACACCCATCAGTTCCATGTGTTGCAACGGCAAAGAAAGATCAAGTGATGGGAAGTATCCGTATTTATCTGTTTCTTCACTTATAATTTCTGCATATTCCTTCGCTTCTTCGTATGTCTCTGGAGGTTGGCTTGGATCTAAACCGGCTTCTTCATAAATATCAGCGTTATTTAAGGTGACTGCAGTATCAAGATACCATGGAATGCCGAAAGTCTCTCCATCTAATTGACTTGCCTCCCAGGCCCCTTCAACATATCGATCAATTTCCTCGTCTGAAAGTGCTTCATCCATATTTACAGTTGCATCTAGTTCAGCTAGACTTCCGCCAAACGATGGATTTAAATTTACGAGATCTGGAGCATTGCCAGCACTTACATCAGCTAATATCTTCTGTTCAAGATCACCTGCTGGAACATCCAACCAATTTATCGTTATATTTGGATTATCAGCTTCAAAGTCATCTATCATTCCATTAATATAGTCAGTAAATGTTGGCTGTAATTGCATGGTCCAAAATTCAAGCGTTATTTCCTCATCTTCGCCACTGTCTGAGCCTGACGTTTCAGTCGAATCATCATTACAAGCAGCAAGAAAAACCATTGCTGCAATCAAAAACATAAAGAAAATTAATTGATTCCTTTTCATTTTTCTGTCCCCCTAATTATTTATTTGACATTTTAAATACTGCCTTACTCTCTAACTTTTCTAGGATCACCCCCTTTATGTATATAATAAATGGGCCTGTCTACGTTTCATAAACCAAGTTGCATAATCCTGCCACTCCTGACTTATTTCGGAAACTGGTCTCCCAAGTTCAATATCATAGCGATATGTAGAGTTACCCCATAACAGATCAATAAAATAATCATTTCCTGTTTTAACCCAACTAAATTTAGTTGGATAAAGTTTTCTCGTTTGATCAATGATATGCAGTCCTATTTCTGTAGGGACAATACTTCTTTGATTCGTTAGATGGATTTCAACTCCTTCAACTGTTACATCTTGATGCTTGGAAAGTGATGGCTTAAACATAACCGGGCGAAACCGAACACCAGGAAGTCCTATTTCATTCAACACATTAGAAAGTTTCTCCCCATTAATCCACGGAGCACCAATCCATCGAAATGGCATTGCAGTCCCTCTGCCTTCTGATAAGTTGGTTCCTTCTATAAAAGCGGTTCCGGGATAAAGCAAGCATGATTCAAAATCCGGAATGTTTTGAGAGGGTGGCACCCAAGAAAGATCAGTGTCCGAAAAAAGCCAATCTCTTTTCCACCCTTCAACTTTAACAATGTCAAGATCCACATCTAGGCCATTTTCAAATTTGTATAAACTAGCCAGCTCTCCAATCGTCATACCATGTCGAATAGGTAGATCATAATCTCCTACAAATGAATGATAGTTACCTTCAATTCCTCCCCCTTCTATTATGGTTCCACCTAGCGGATTTGGACGATCTAATATAACAAGCGGCACACCTACTTGTGAAGCTGTTTTCATTACACGAAACATCGTTGAAATATACGTGTAAAATCTGACACCAACATCCTGAAATTCCATTATTAAAACGTCGATGTTATTCAATAAGCAAGGATCCATATTTTTTTCCTTATCATATAGGCTTATGATATCAATACCAGTCTTTCTATCGACCTCATTAGCTATCAATTCCCCAGCCTTCCCTACACCGTAAAAACCATGCTCTGGCGCGAATAGTTTTTCTATGTTCGCACCCCTTTCTATCAATCTATCTATTGTTCTTTCAAAATTTAGGTTGATTCCAGTATAATTGGTGACCATTCCGATCCTTGAATCCTTCCATAAAGAGTCGTAAGCATCAGTAAACAGATTTTCATTTCCTAATTTCATAAGCTACTTATTTCTCCTCTCAAATCTTATTCGGTTATGCTTGCAGTGACAGCATTGTGAAATATCCTTCTTAAATTGGAAATAGATCCGTTTCTTCCAAGGTGCACGCTGTTCGTTAATAGTACAACAAACAAATCTGTGTCTGGATCGATCCATATGCTAGTACCAGTAAATCCAGTATGACCATATGAATATGCTGAAAACAAATCACCTGACGCATCAAGTTCGTCACCTTTCAAAGCCCACCCAAGCCCCCTATTCCCACCGAGCACATTCGTATGATTTTGAATCGCTCTTTCAACAGTTACTGGTGAAAATATAAAATTATTACCTAATTTTCCTTTGTTCAACCACATTCGAGCATATTGCGCTAAATCACCCACAGTAGAAAACAAACCCGCGTGTCCACTTACACCACCAAGAGCATTGGCATGTTCATCATGAACTTCTCCCCACTGATAACGCCCAAGATCATTTCGATATTCCGTAGCCGCAATTTGATTTTTCAGATATTTCGGAGGACAAAAATAGCTATCGGACATCCCTAAAGGTAATAAAAGATAATCTTTCGCCGCTATATCTAGCGGTCTGTCTAAAATCATTGAAATGATCTCTCCAAGTATGATAAAACCGAGATCACTGTAGACAACTCTTTTTCCTGGTTCCGCCTCAACTTCTTGAGAATAAATATATTGCTTAATTTCATCTGGATGCCAGTTTGTAAAATTTTTGTTGACACCTGGCTTTAAGCCAGATGTATGGGTCAATAAATGTTTAATTGTCACAAGAGATTTTTTCCCCTCTTTGAACGCTGAAATAAAAGTGGATACAGGTTCATTCAATTCAATTAAACCTTGTTCTACAAGTCTTAAAATGAGAGGCATGGTAACAACCACTTTTGTTAGAGATGCACAATCAAAGATCGTATCCATATTAACAGGATGTTTATCAGCACCGTCCAGCCTTATGTAACCATCTGTAAAGCTATCGACTACATAATCACCGCGCCCTACAATAGCTGCCGCCCCTGGAATCTTTGCGTTTTCTATTTCACGGGACAAAATTGAAAAAGCATGCTTTAACCTTCCTTCATCCATACCAACGTTGCTTGGAGTTTCCTTGGATAATTCTCGCATTACATGAACACCCTTATCATCTAAGTCTCATTTCATTTCTTTAAGCACTTTTATTCAGTCATGGTTTAGCTTACTAATAAATTGATATATTCAAATAAATGAATGCCCTTTCAAAAAATGTTATACCTTTAACTTTTTAGGGATTAAATCCTATTTCAATTTCATTATATTTCAATTGAAATAATTTTGCAACATTATATTGGAATTTTGTTATAAAATTTCAGTTTTCACAAAAACTACTATATTAACCTTTCATCTACTTATTAGAAAACTTGGCATACCAAATCCTTTTAATGTATTTCTCCTTATTTTTGCTTAGGCAAACAGGAAATTCCTATGCTTTCCTATCTGCCAAAAAAGCAATAGCGTCTCTTGTTTTGTCTAAGTGCATAATCGTTTCATCATACTCGATAGAAGCTAGACTCATAAATAAAATATCAATAACATGAAGCTGCGCAATTCGTGAAGATGTTGCTCCACTTCGAAATGTTGCTTCTTTCGCTGCTGAAGTGTGTAATTGGATGTCAGAAAACGGACTAACTAACGAATTTCCATATTTTGTTATACTTATTGTTGTTGTGTTTTTGTTATGGGCAAGTTCAAGGAGTTTTGCTGCTTCCTGCGTGTTGCCGGAAAAAGAAATACCAACCACGACGTCACCCGGACCTTTGTTGGCGATTGATGTGGCCGCCATGTGTACATCTGAGAATGAAAATACATTTTTATTTATCCGCATGAATTTTTGTTCCGCATCTCTGGCAGCAATATAGGATGCTCCAAACCCAATAAATATAATTGACTTTGCATTGGTTAGAGCTGACACTGCCTTTTCTAGATTCTGTTCACTCATAATATCTACTGTTTCTTTCACGGTCTGGATCGTATTCGATGTAACTTTATCGATAATACTTCTGTATTCTTCATTTGGTTCAATATCGCGATGATCGTCGACTGATTCAACTCGCAAATCCCCTGCTACACGGATCTTCAGTTCCTGAAATCCACTCAAACCAAGAGACTTACACAGACGTATCACTGCCGCACTACTCGTTTGGCTCTTTTCCCCCAGACTTAATGCCGTCAATAAGATAGATTCCTCAGGGTTATTCAAAATATAATCTGCTATTTTTCTCTCCGATGGTGGTAAGCTACTTACCATTTCCTTCAAAATTACGAGCCCGCCTGTATGAGACATCCCATCACCTCTTTTATTAGATTGTGTTCCGAATTGTAGTAATTATTGCTTCATCTAAATCGATATCCTGCATCAAATAAGCGCCAATCAGTGCCCCACCCACCGGGCTTATCTCAGGTAAAATCACATTGATAGTAGGGTACTTACTCAAATTCTCTTTTATAAGCCGTGGCAGTACATGTTCATCATTAAAAACGCCGCCACACAGAACAACATCTACCTTTTCTCCTACTTCAAATTGCTTTTCGTATAATGTCTTAATACTAAATGTGATTTCTTTTGCTGCTTCTGCTAAAATCTTACATGCCAAGGGGTCCTTTTGTTTATAAGCCTGAAAGACAATTTTAGCAAGCGGTGCAATTTTATTCTTAGGCGTAGGAGATGAATATATTTTTTGGATTAAGTCCTGTGCACGTGATACATTAAAATGCGTATACAACCAAGGAAGCATAATCGTTTCTGATCCACGTCCATCGACTGCTTTGAGTGCTGCAATAAGCCCTTTTCTCCCAATATCATACCCGCTTCCTTCATCACCAAATAAATACCCCCACCCACCAACGCGATCATGCTCCAGGTGGCGATTGATTCCATATGTAATCGATCCAGTACCTGAAATTTGTACAATTCCTGGCGCTCCATATGTGCCAGAATATAGGGCATTAATCGTATCAACCTCAACCTGAACAGCTATGTTACCTGGTACAAATTGTTCTATTAATAGATGCAAAACTCGCTTATTCTTGTCATTCCCTGCACCAGAGATTCCAGCAAACAGGCAAGTAGTTGTTTGAAATGGAATAGGTGCCTTTCTTTCCAAAGAAGTGAATAATATTTCGAGTGTATCCTTTAGCTCTTCTTCAGAAACAATGTTTGGATTCGTTGGCCCGACCATATGTTGCGCTAGTACTCTCCCTTTCCTATCCGCTATTACTGCTTTTGTTTTCGTTCCACCACCATCGATCCCCATTACATAGCTCATTTCATCCATCATCCTTTGATAGCTATATTACTTCTCTTTATCTTCTACAATATATTCTTTTATGTTAATAAACAAGTACATTATTAAAACTTAATTTCATTGCCTACTAACATTCTACAGTAAAAAAGACGTCAACCCCTATAGTCAACGTCTCTTTCTCTAATTTTCAAACATATACTCTTTCGTATGAACATGCACATTCATAACAATGCCAACTGCAATCATATTTGTAAGCAAGGAACTTCCGCCGTAACTAATAAATGGCAGGGTTAAACCTGTTATTGGCATGAGACCAATCGTCATGCCGATGTTTTGGAAAATCTGAAAAGTGAACAGCCCAATTACTCCTGCTATCAGACACATGCCAAATAAATCCTTACTATTTATTGCAATTAAAACCATTCTGTAAATCATAATAAAGAAAATCAACAATAGTATCGAAACACCAAAAAATCCAAACTCCTCACCTATTACAGTGAAAATGAAATCGGTGTGAATTTCTGGCACTCTTCCACTTTGGGACATAGCTCCTTCTTGAAAACCACTCCCGAATAGTTGTCCAGAACCTATCCCCATTCTTGCTCCGCTCAATTGATAACCAAATGTATTCGCAAATTGATCGGGCTGTAACCAACCATAGATACGCTCTAATTGATGGTCTTTTAATAACAAATTAAAAATATCAGGAAAGTTTACAAATACCCAAGCTAAAGCTGCCAAAATAACTCCTATCCCCAACACAATAAATGATATTAGCTTAGCGGATACACCTGACATAAATAACATGGTCCCTGCAATCGCTACGATGACGAGCGAAGTTCCAAGATCTGGCTGCGAAAAAATAAAATAGAACGGGATAAGTGATAACACAGCCACACTCGTTAATATAGAAACATCTCGTTGCATCAAGTTCTTAGATCTTTCCGTAATTTTGTATATTGCTGTAGCCAACATAATAATTAAGAAGATTTTCACAAACTCAGATGGCTGAATGTCAATACCACCAATTGATACCCAACGTTGAGAGCCTTTACGCATTTCTCCAAAGAAATGGACATAAATTAACGAAAGCAAACCGATAACATAAAGCGGAATGGCTAACGACCGATAATGTTCATATTCGATAAAGAGAACAACAAAAATAATTGCAATAAACCCCAGCCCAAACCAAATAGCTTGCAAAATCAAATAATAAGAAGGGTCCTGACTATACTGACCAGATGCACTATAAATAGATATTAGACTAATGATAAATAATAAAAACACACACAGGAGAAGCGTGTAATCTAATCTATTCACAACATTTCGTATTCCGTGTTTTAAAGAGTCCATAATATTACCCTTCCCTTATTATTGCTTAGAAAACGTGGCATTTACCAAGCCTAATTTATCTATGAAGTTACAATTGAAAAACTTTTTCAAGCGGAATTCTTTTCCTCGCTATTCTGCTGTTCGGCTTTATTATTCTGCATCGAAATATTCATTAACATTCCTATACCAGCTAATGTAATAACCATCGATGATCCGCCGTAACTAATTAATGGTAGCGTAATACCTGTAATAGGTAGCAGCCCTGATACGGATCCTAAGTTTAAAATAGCTTGAAAGCAAATTTGGATCGTAATACCGAATGCTAGAAACTTACCGAAGTAATTAGGTGTTTTTTTGAATATATCAAAGCCTTTCAGCAAGAAAGTTACAAACATTCCCATGACAATAATTAAACCTATTATACCTAACTCTTCCAAAATGATGGCCATAATAAAATCGGTATGTGCCTCGGGAAGGTAACCCATTTTCTGGATACTGTTACCTAGGCCTTCTCCAGTAAAACCACCTGTCCCAATCGCGATGTAAGAATTAACTAGTTGTAAGCCTTGACCAAGCGGATCTGCAAAAGGGTCGACAAATGAAGTCATTCGATCCATCCGATAATCTGCAGAAAATGCCAACATAGCAACTCCTGAAACAGCCAACCCACCTAATACACCTAAATGTTGCCATTTCGCGCCAGAAAGCAGGAGAACTCCACCACAAGCAATGATAATAGATATTCCCGTTCCCAAATCCGGTTGCATAATAATAAGGAAGAACACAAAAGCAAGAATAAGCAGCGGAGGCAAAAACCCACGACTAAATTCACCAATATAATTCCGCTTATTACTATACGCTTTAGCAAAGTATATAAGCATAATAAGTTTTGCTATCTCAGATGGTTGAAATACGAATGGTCCAACTCCCAACCATCTCGTCGAGTAATTCCTTTCCACACCTATCCCTGGAACGAGTACAAGCCCAAGTAGAACGATCAATAGTAGAATTAAAGGTGCAATAAATTTTCCTAATAGTTGATAAGGAATGAAACTAACGACAAAAAATATAACGAAACCCACTACAATCCAAATTAATTGTCTGTTAAAGAAATAATTATCTTCCCCATGTTGCAATATAGCATATGGAAAACTGGAACTATATACCATCATTAATCCAAATAAAGCCATCAATAAAATGAGCGTAAATAATCCAAAGTCCCAACGTTTCATTATATTCTTCATCGCCAGCTCACCTTCTTCTGTGCATCTATATATTTACAATTAACTACCACATTTATGATTCTGAAAATACGACTAACCGAGAATAATAGATTTGATTTGAGTCAATGTCTATATTATTTCCTCTTCCATTATTTTAAATCAAAATGCACATCTCTGCTAGTCGTATTATAGTGAGATTTGTTATTTTCTGTGTAACGACATAAAGTAACCGTTCCTCATTAGAATTTTACAACGCACAGGACGCTCTATAATAAAACGGCTTAAGAGTATAATTATAGCAATTAAACAGTAATATGAAAAGGATGTAACCATTGAATAATCAAAGAAATTGTATAAAAGATAAAAATTCGCCATATTCATTACAAAATACCGTGTCTTTTTTCCTTTGTTGGGGAAGATACATTATAGTGAAATACGTAGAAGGAGGTACATATAATGTCACGTACATATAATAGGTTAACGGAGGAAAAATCCCCATACCTTCTCCAACATGCCGACAACCCAGTAAACTGGTATCCATGGGGCGAGGAGGCATTTGAAAAAGCCAAACAAGAAGACAAACCCATCTTCCTCTCTATCGGCTACAGCACATGTCATTGGTGTCATGTTATGGCCCATGAATCATTCGAGGATCAGGAAGTAGCTTCTTTATTAAATGATAAATTTATTTCGATAAAAGTCGACCGTGAAGAACGTCCAGACGTGGATTCTGTTTATATGAAAGTATGCCAAATGATGACTGGACACGGTGGCTGGCCACTAACAATATTCATGACGCCTGACAAGATACCTTTTTATGCTGCTACTTACTTGCCCAAGACAAGTAAATATGGAATGCCTGGCATCATGGAAGCCTTAACCCAGCTTCATATAAAATATAAGGAAGATCCAGACCATATCGAAGAAGTAACGGACAGTGTAACAAATGCACTTAATAAGATGGTAACAGCTAAAAGCGACAGCCGCCTTACGAAGGAAACCGTTGTAAAAGCACATCAACAATTAGTGAGCGAAATTGATTTTTCCTATGGTGGATTTGGTAAAGCACCTAAATTCCCCATGCCGCAAAATATACTATTTTTGCTAAGGCACTATTTTTTTAATGAACAAGGGAAGGAATCTAAGATAGTAGAAAACACATTGAATTCCATGGCCAAAGGCGGGATATTTGATCATATAGGTTATGGATTCTCACGCTATTCTACCGATGAGAAGTGGCTTGTTCCACATTTTGAAAAGATGCTCTATGATAACGCCTTGTTACTGATTGCATATACAGAATGCTATCAAGTTACAAATGACCCTTTCTATAAAAAAGTTTCCGAACAAATTATCACCTTTTTAAAGCGAGAAATGATGAACACAGAAGGAGCCTTTTACTCTGCAATCGATGCGGATTCAGAAGGTGTGGAAGGGAAATATTATGTGTGGGATTATGAAGAGATATTCACAATCCTCAATAAAGACCTTGCTGAATTATACACGTCTGTCTATGACATCACACCACAGGGAAATTTCGAAGGGAAAAATATTCCTAACCTGATAAATAAGAACTTAGAACACGAAGCGTTAGAGAACAACCTTTCAATAGAGGCACTTCAAGCCCAGTTGGAAGCTGCACGAGAAAAACTTTTGGTGGAGCGCGAAAAGCGTATCTATCCACATGTGGATGATAAAATTTTAACAAGCTGGAACGGGATGGTCATTGCAGCTCTAGCTAAGGCGGGAAAAGTATTTAATAACGGCGACTACCTGCAACTTGCTGTCGAATCCATGGCGTTTATCGAAAGCAATTTATATGAGAATGACCGCTTAATGGCACGCTTTCGGGAAGGTGAAACAAAGTACAAGGCCTACATGGATGACTATGCATTCCTCCTATGGGGTTATATCGAACTGTATGACACAACCTTTGAAGTCGATTACCTGCAAAAAGGAAAGAAACTTGCAAATGACATGATTGCCCTTTTTTGGGACGAGCAAGATGGTGGCTTTTATTTTAGCGGGAGGGACAGCGAGCAATTAATTGCAAGGGATAAGGAAATCTATGATGGAGCGATCCCATCAGGCAATAGCGTTGCAGCTGTTATGCTCACGCGTTTGGGTTATTTAACTGGGGAGAATGCGTATCTCGATAAAACGGATGAAATGTACTATACCTTTTTTGATGACATAGAACGAATCGCGTCAGCAAGCCCGTTCTTTCTGCAATCCCTTCAGTTGACGGAAATTCCAACCAAAGAGGTTGTCATACTAGGACCGGCAAAAGATCCAGAACGAATAAAGCTAGTAGACAGACTACAACAAGCATTTTTACCAAATGTTACGATTCTTGCAGGGGAAAATCCGGAACATTTTTCCGATATAGCCCCATTTGCTGCGTCCTATAAACAGTTAAATGATCAAACAACCGTTTATGTTTGTGAGAACTTTTCCTGCCAACAACCAACCACAGATATAGAGGAAGCTTTGCAAATGATTATGGGAAAATAATCAAGAAGTGTCGTTCTGAAACGGAGCGTCACTTCTTATTTTTATTAACTCCTAATGGACGACCATATTCTTAAAAAAACTACTGTGAACGGAAAAATCTATAACATTGATAAAGCTACTGCAAAGTGCAAAACAGATGGTAATGAATGATAAAATCCGACAATTTTCATATAGCCAAATCTAGTAATATGGGCTATAATGTTGAATCAAGGAGGTGAAACAAATGAGTGAAGAGCGATTTGACCGCTTGGAAAACCGCTTTGATAAACTGGAAAATATGATTGTACAGTTAATCAATACCGTAGGAAATGTTATAGAAGAACAAACTGGAATGCGCATGAACAGAAGGTAATGAAAGAAGAACAGGTTTCATTTCGAGAAGAACAAACTTCGTTGAAAAATGAAATGGCCGCTTTCCGCACAGAGCAGGATGAAATGAAAAGCGAAATGGCTGCTTTCCGCACCGAGCAAGATGAAATGAAAGGTGAAATGGCCGCTTTCCGCACAGAACAAGATGAAATGAAAGGTGAAATGGCCGCTTTCCGTATAGAGCAAGATGGAATGAAAGGCGAAATGGCTGCTTTCCGCATAGAACAGGATGGAATGAAAAAGGAACAGCAAGAAATGAAGCAAGACATTTCTTTCTTGAGAAGTGATTATCAGGACATGCGCATGGAAAGTGATCAACGACATTCAGAAGTAATGAGAAATTTCCGATCTCTAGAAGCTGATCAAGAATTTGTATGGAGAAAAAACACAAGGAATGAAAGAGATATTGCGAAAGTAAAAAAACAATATCTCGGCACATAATTTTAATTGATTATATCTACCTCTATACATCCTAGATTTCCTCATAAAGAATTATATATCCAAACTAGAAAAATATCCTCGTTACATATACCTCACAAGTAGTATAGTATTACGAGGATATTTTATTTATCTCATTCACTCTCCAACAATTTCGCTAAACTTTTCCAGCGTCACTGGCTCCTTCTGAAATTCATCCTTCTTCCAAAGTGACTGTAAATATACAGCGGCAACTGCCTTATCCCTGCTTCCCTCTGTATTACTCATCTCAAGCGCAACGACACTTTCAAAAATATCAGCCATTCGTTTGGCAATTTCCTTGCTATAATAGGTTTGCAGATTCCGAGAAAGCTCTTTTACCGAACCAATGGTTTCCATCAATTTAAGTATTTCTAATTCAACAACTTTCACCCAAGACTTTAATGCTTCATCCGCAATTTTTGCCAGCCTTACCTTCATCTCTGCTTCAAAAAGTTCAGCAGCCTGATATTTCCCCACCAAGCGCAACACTTCCAGTCCTAAAATATTAGCCGTTCCTTCCCAAACAGTCAATACCTGGGCATCACGCAACAAACGTGGGGTGACGAAGTCCTCAATGTACCCGTTACCTCCATGCATTTCAATCGCTTCATGGGAAAAGTGAATGGCCTGTTCCGCAGTTTCCTTTTTCATAATAGCAACATATAAGCGGAATAGTATTTGATCTTTCTCAGATCTTTCCACCTTTGTTTTCAGTCCCATCACTAAATCCATCAATCCAATTACTTCAAACATGGCATTCATTTCCACCTCTTGTTTCGCCGCCATTTCACTTAAAGTTGCTTGTACCATTGGATACATTGTCAGCTTATTGCCGAAAGTTACACGATCCGTCGCATAGGACTTTGCTTCCAAATAAGCCCGGCGCATGATTCCTAGGGAGGCTACAGCATTACTGACTCGTGAAAGGTTCAAAGCTTCAATCATATAGGAGAACCCGTTATTGGCTTCACCAACCAGATAACCTTTCGCTCCTTCAAATTCCACTTCGGCTGAAGGCACAGCCCGCACGCCTAATTTATCTTTTAGCCGCCGAATCCGGAGTTGCCCCGCAGCTCTATTTTCCTCCCATGGTACAAGAAAGAGACTCAACCCTCTCGTTCCTTCAGGTGCCCCCTCCAGTCGTGCGAGTACCATTGCAACACCACAAGCACCCGCATTACTGGCAAAATATTTTTCTCCGGTAATTCGGTAATATTCGCCTTCTTTTACAGCTTCCACTTCATTAGCCCCAACATCTGAACCACCCTGCCGCTCAGTTAAAAGAGTCGCCCCTTCATAGAGCTCAACATCACCTGTTGCAAGTACATGTGGCAAAAATTCCTGTTTCAAATCATCTGAAGCATAGTGATCGATTAAATAAGCAGTCGCCATGGAGAGCGTAACCGGACAGTAAAATCCAGGCTCTGCATGGGAAAGCAAATACCCTTGCGCGAAAGAATACACATAATTCCCCTTATAGCCCAGTGCAGGAATTTCCTTGTGGATGTACCCGACAATTCCTGCATTGTACGTCTCTTCCACCGTCTTTTTATATCCTTCATTCAGCAAGACCTGTGACACTTCATTTCCCATTTTGTCATAACGGATCAGCTGCGGCTGGCCTTCCCGGTCTGTGTGCACCGCTCGCTCGTCAATTGGCCCGGCAGTCAATGTTCCAAACGCCTCTAATTCGTTATCTGCCCACTTGTAAAAATCAGCAGGTAGCATTTCTTTAAGTAATCGCTTCAGATTAGGATCCTCATTGTAGAAGTTTGACATTGTTCCCCTCCTTCCTTATTGTTCGACACGCTCACGCAGCTGATTTTTTAGTAATTTTCCTGTTGCATTCCTAGGAAGCGCTTCCAATTGTTCGTAAATCCTAGGAATCTTGAAATCTGCTACCTTGCCTTTTAAAAACTCCCTGCATGTGTCTGCTAAATTCTCTATTTCACCCTCCATTACCACATATGCTTTCACTGTTTCACCCCAGTCCGGATTAGGAACACCAACAATAGCCACATCGCTAATCTGCGGATGGTTGTTTAATATATTCTCAATTTCTTGTGGAAAAATATTTACACCACCAGATATGATTACATCCTTTTTTCGGTCGACCACCCAGTAAAATCCGTCTTCATCCTGCTTCGCCATATCACCTGTATACAACCAATCTCCCCGAAGCGATTCCTGCGTTTTTTCTGGATCCTTATAATAACCTTTCATATTCCCCTCCCCACGCAGAATAATTTCTCCAACCTCGCCTTGACTTACATCTTCCTCGTCTTCATTCACCAACCTAATTTCACAATTCAGTGCTGGGCGTTTTCCGATACTTCCCGCCTTCTTATCCTGATCATCAAAGCCTAATAATGTGCCATTTGGTCCAGCTTCTGTCAGTCCATATACACACATTAGTCTATCGGTTGAAAATTTTTCTTTTATAAATAGTACTTCCTGTTCTCCCAGAGGCGCACCGCCATATACCCAATATTCCATTGAGGTTAAATCGTGCGTTCTGATCTTCGGATGCTTGGCACTGCCAAGATAGGCGACAGGTGCACCAAAAAAATGTGTTGTTTTTTCCTTTTCGACAGTTTCCAGTAGTAAATCAGGTGTAAATGTCGGCACAAGTACGTGTGTCGCGCCAACATATGTCCCTGCAATCATGAATAAATGCAATTGCGCTGAATGACTAAGCGGCATCATATGCAGCACCCTGCTCTCCGGCTTCATTGACATTTCAATACAAATCATCGTTGCTACGGTTAAAATACTCCGATACGTGAAGACAACACCCTTTGGAGCACCAGTTGTTCCAGATGTATACAGTAAGGAGGCCTCATCATCCTCTGTTAATTCACAGCGGATTTCAGCTGGCGATCCTTCCGTTATTAATTTTTCAAACGAAAGCCAGTCACCATCAACCTCTCCAGTTTTCACATATAGGAGATCACCAGTTTTCGGCATCCCTTTCACCTGTTCAAATAATAAATCATGTGTAATAAACACCTTGGCGTCACTGTGATTTAAAATATACATTATTTCCTGATGAACAAGCTTAGCATTAATCGGAACAATCAGTGCTCCTATGCGCTGAACGGCAAAATACGTATATAAAAATTCCTTCGTATTCGGCATATGGAGGATCACTTTATCCCCTTTCGTAACACCACGCTTCAGTAAACTATCTGCCAATTGATTGACTGTCCTATCCCATTCCATGTACGTAATACGCTCCGAAGGGGTTATGATCCCTTCATGATTTGGAAATTTTCTCGACTGGCTTGCAAGCAAATTAGGTATATTCATTCATTTTCACACTCCAATTCTTTTAATTTGGTTTGAAAATCCTCGATCAGCCATTCCATCTCTGAACGAATCAGGACTAAATCATCAATCCGATGCGTCACCTCTCTCATCTTTTGCTGGCCATATTCGATGGTTCGTTCAAGCTGTTGTTTTCCCGATGGATCCTGATCAAATAGCTTAATCATTTCCCGTATTTCTTCTAAACTGAAACCATATTTTTTCCCACGAAATACTAGCTTGAGACGAATCTTCTCTTTTTTGGTAAAAATCCGCTGCCCACCCTCACTACGCACTGGATTCAGTAAACCAATCTCCTCATAATAACGGATCGTTCGTGTAGAAACAGCAAAATGTGATGCAAGCTCTGATATCGAATAGGTCTCCTTTTTATCCATTTGCAATCACCTTCGTTAGCAAATTTTCTAACAACAATAGTTTATCATTAACGTTAACGTCAACTACAACCCATATTATAAAAAAACAAGGCTGCCTTAATCAAAATTAAGACAGCCTTACCTTTCAATCTATCTATTTGCAAAAAACTCCTCAGCCTTATCCAGGAACACTTCCTGATCAGGTGACAAATCATATTCTTCTTCAATTGCATCGACCGGACAAACCGCTTTACATGCCCCGCAATCTATACATACATCTGGGTCTATGTAGAACTGGTCTGCTCCCTCTTCGATACAGTCAACCGGGCATACACTTACACACTCAGCTGACTTCTCTGGGCCACATGGATCCAAAATCACAAAAGCCATCTATGATTACCTCCCTTATATCCTTTAACAAAGTTTAGAAGACTTGGTTATCGCCAAGCTTTATGTCGATAGCCAAAGCCCACAATATGCAGTAAGAAAGTTTTTATACTTTTTTATCTGCGAACAAAAGATTCTACTTCTATTTAATGATACATGAGGTAAGCATTGCAAGTAAACAGCTTGCTTAACTTTTTTCAAAATATAAATGATAATGCAGTGCGCAACCGGGATTAAATGATACCCCGCAGGAAGGACAACTATTACCGCTCGCTAAATAATCATTGATCGTCAGTTCCGTTCCACATCCCCCACATAAGATCGCCTGCTGATCAAATCTCTCACGGGGCCAGACCTGAATGACTCCACAGCCATACGCCTCATGGCATTGATAACACGGAAAATATTCCTGGCAACAATAAAATTTAATGGCAATCCGATCATTTGCCTGATGATAATGCCCGCAACGTGTCTCCCCGTCCATTGCACCTTTAACTTGCTTACCATGAATCTCCATGTCAACCAACTCCTTTTTCTATAAATATGTGCCTACCCCAGGATCGATTGGTATTTCCAAGAAGAAAAATTCTGCTACTAACATTATACTGAAGACTACCATTATTGTATATAACCACCATGTTTTACTAGCTATTCATTTGGGAACATAATAATATACAGACGATAAAGGAGTTTTTTACATGAAAACATATAGTGTAGCACCAAATGCTGATGTTTCAGGCTGGTTTGTTAAATTAGAAGATGTTGCACCAGAAGAGGAATATTTATCCAAAGATGCTGCCATCTCAGCAGCAGAAGAAATGGCCAAGAAAAAAAGCCCCAGTAAAGTACAAATATTGGACAAGGATCATATGATAATAGAAGAAAAACAATATTAGAAAAGAATCAATACAAGTAGAGGTACAACTCGCACGCCGATTGGTACCTCACTTTTATACCTAGTTATATGATGACATTTTAAAAACGCTCAGAATCCATCTGAGCGTTTTTACTTATACTGCCATTTTGGTAAAAGCATTTTTCTCTCCCAAAACTGTATCCGTTACAGGAAATCATGGCGTCCTTACTTTTATTCTTCGATTACTTATTTTTCAATTTCGCCAGTTGCTCAGCCATTGCATTATTCTTAAAACCATCATCCTGCTTGTTCAAGTATTTCTTTACATCCCCTTTTGAAACTTTATGCTTTTGCTCCTGTTTCTTGCGTTTTTCAAAGGTGGAGAGCTTTTCTCGATGTCCACATTTGCACATGAACATTTGCCCTTCCCCTTCACCACGCAATTCCAGACGCTTATGACAGTTCGGACAACGTGCATTCGTTTGTTTGGCAATATTCTTTTTATGTCCGCAAGAACGATCCTGACAAACAAGCATGCGCCCTTTTTTATTATTGATTTCCAACATGTGCTTGCCACAATTCGGACACTTGGTCCCCGTCATGTTATCATGTTTGAAGTTATCATCACTATTTTTTATTTCCTTAACGACTTCATCTGCATACGTCTTCATTTCGGATATAAAACGTTTTTTATCCAGCTTACCTTCTGCAATCTGGCCAAGTTTTTCTTCCCATTCTGCTGTTAAAGCTGGGGACCGCAAATCTTCTGGAACCAAATCCAGTAGTTGACGTCCTTTTGACGTTAAGAAAATATGCTTCCCTTTCATTTCCATGGACATGCTATTGAAAAGCTTCTCGATAATATCAGCTCGTGTGGCAACTGTTCCAAGTCCTCCAGATTGATTGAGGCTACCAGCTAAATGCTTCTCATCCGAACTCATATAGCGTGCTGGATTTTCCATCGCTTGCAATAACCCACCTTCTGTAAAACGTTCTGGTGGTTTGGTTTCTCCATTCGTCATGGACACACGCAAATTCGAAAACACGTCGCCTTTCTCCACAACTGGTAGCCGCTGATCATCACGATCATCATCATCTTGATAACGATTATTATAGATTTCCTTCCAACCCTGCTTTTTCACAATTTTCCCTTTCGCTACAAAGCGTTCATTATCGACTTGAGCCGTAATTTGGGTCTGTTCATATTCATACGGATCCGATAATACAGCAAGAAATCGTTTCACAACAAGATCGTAAATTTTCCTTTCTTTATCATCTAAGTCATTTAAAATAACATGCTGCTCTGTTGGGATGATGGCATGGTGGTCTGAAACTTTAGCATCATCCACCACAGATTTTGGCAATTTTTTTATATCTTTTTTCATAATCATCGTTGCAGCTTTTGCATACTGATCTACCCCACACGCCTTCACGCGGTCTTTCAATGTTGGAACAATGTCGGATGAAATCACCCGCGAATCACTACGCGGATAGGTCAATACTTTATGCTGTTCATAAAGCTTTTGCATGATAGATAACGTTTGTTTTGCCGAATAATTGAAAATCCGGTTCGCATCCCGTTGTAATTCTGTTAAATCATAGAGCTGCGGTGCATGTTTCTTTTTGTACGATTTATTTACATCGACGACTTTAGCAGGTTTACTTTTTAACTGCTGAAGCAGAGTATCTGCCCGGTCTCTCGAGAATATACGGCTATTATTTTTCGCATCCTGCCATGTTAAGGTAAAGCCTTTATCTGTCTTCGCTTGAATTCCGTAAAATTTCTGGGGTTTAAATTCCTTGATTTCCTTCTCCCGCTTCGCAATCATGGCTAGAGTTGGTGTCTGTACGCGACCAGTTGACAGCTGTGCATTGAATTTCGTTGTCAGTGCGCGGGTTGCATTTAACCCAACATACCAATCCGCTTCTGAACGAGCGACCGCAGAGGCATATAAATTTTCGTATTGCTTACCAGGCTTAAGCTTATTAAATCCATCTCGGATCGCTTTATCGGTAACGGATGAAATCCATAAACGTTTCACCGGCTTATGATTACGAGCTTTTTTTAAAATCCAACGTGCAACTAGCTCCCCTTCACGGCCTGCATCTGTCGCAATGACAACCTCGCTCACATCTTTACGATTAAGTTGTGTTTTCACCGAATTAAACTGCTTTCCTGTCTTCTTAATCACGACTAAATTTAATTCGTCTGGCAACATTGGCAAGTCTTCCAATTTCCATGTTTTGTATTTTTCATCATATGTCTCAGGGTCTGCCAATGTAACTAAATGACCGAGCGCCCATGTCACAATATAGTTTGATCCTTCCATATACCCATTGCCTTTTTGATTACATTTTAGGACTCGGGCAATATCACGCCCAACGGAAGGCTTTTCTGCTAATACTACTGTTTTACTCATCCTTGAAAATCCTCTCTCTCATTAAAAACCATCTATGTATACTTTACCATAAAGTTTATATTCTTTCATTTAGGGGGGATATGAGACGTCTCATACCATTTAGGGTTAAAAAATATTTATTGATTTGTACACTCACGTTTCCCAGCGCCTTTCCATACAATGAACCTAGAAATGTAGCAAAGGACTGGGTACTATGCTTTTTTATACAGGGTTATTATTCTTAGTAATTGCTGTTAGCCTCGATGGGTTCGGGGTCGGTGTTACGTACGGAATGCGAAGAATACGAGTTCCACTTATTGCCTTGTTAATCATTATGCTATGTTCTGGTATTATGGTTTTAGTAGCAATGACAATCGGAAATATAATTAGTTCATTTATTTCACCTAATATAGCAGAAATGCTTGGGGGATTTATCTTAATTTCAATAGGTTGTTTTTCTTTATATAACATTAGTAGACCAAGACGTGAAGCGGAGGTGGAATCTAGTTCAACCGAGAAAAGACAGAACACTATCTCAACCGTTCTTACGACACCAGACAAAGCTGACTTGGACCGTTCTGGAACCATTTCAGCCAATGAAGCGGTATTACTTGGTTCTGCACTTGCGCTAGATGCTTTTGGTGCTGGTATTGGAGCAGCAATGCTTGGATATTCACCAATTTTAACCGCAGTTCTTATCGCTTTGATGAGTGGATCATTTGTATTTTGTGGCATTAAAACAGGTATATTTTTATCCAAAAATAGATACCTGAAACGCATGACTTATATCCCACCACTCTTGTTAATAGCCCTTGGGATTTTTAATATTGTATCGTGATAATACGCTTTTTAAAAAATTGCCGAGTGGAAGTCTCTGTTGTAATTTCAGAGAATTTCATCGTATATAGACATGACTACCAAATAGGAGACGAAGCTATTCGCCTCCTATTTGGTAGTTTCTTGAACACCCTTGTAAAACGTGGCATTCGTTAAAGATTTCTTAGATATACAATTAAACTTCCCTATTGCCTACAAAGCTTTGACAAGCCCTCCATCAACGATCAGCGATTGGCCTGTTATATAGGTATTCGCACCAGATGCTAAAAATACAATTGCTTTAGCAAATTCATGAGGCTGCCCGTAGCGGTTCATTGGGATTGCTTGTTCCGCCTCTTGTTTAATAGCTTCAGGAGACGAATCGCTTTTATCTGCACTGACCTGGTTCAATTCCATGATTCGATCTGTTTCAATTGTTCCCGGACCAACCGTATTAACCAAGATATTGTCTTCGCCTACTTCCTGTGATAATGATTTCGCCATTCCAACGATTCCTGGGCGCATCGTATTAGAAAGGGCTAAGTTATCTAGTGTCTGTTTAATGGAAGATGAAGCAAGATTGACAATATGTCCTCGTTTTTGTTCTTTCATATATGGAATAACTTCTCGCGTTGACCGAATAAAACTAAGCAAGTTTAACTCAAATGCATGATACCAATCCTCATCTTCCATATCGATAAATTTTCCTGCCGGTGGTCCACCAGCATTGTTAATTAGTACGTCAACCGTTCCATTCCATTCTACGGCTTTTTCTACCAATCCCTTAATTTCCTGCGCATCTTTCATATCGCATGTTGCATAATCAACATTCTCATTCCCTGTTTCTTGTTTTATCTCTTTCACCGTTTGCTGTAAGGTATCCGCATTACGGCTGCTAATTAAGACATGTGCTCCTTCATGTGCAAATTCTGTCGCGACTGCTTTGCCAAGCCCTTTGCTGGCAGCTGTAATAACTACTGACTTACCTTTTAAATCAAGATCCATCCTTATACACTCCTTCTTCATAATAAAAAACGAAATCTACTCCTATTACCATAATAAGGGAGATTTCGGTTTTTACAAAGTTAGTTGCACTTACGACGCACAAGTGTTTTCGATGGGACGAGCATTTACGCGCAGTCCCAAATGGTTTCGGTGGGGCGAGCATTTACGCGCAGCCCCAAATGGTTTCGGTGGGGCGAGCATTTACGCGCAGCCCCAGGACGTGATGGTTTTAGCCACTGAGCAGTAGAAAAACTTATATTATAAGAGGGACAGGATCCAACCTATTACTACAATTGCACCAATCACCATTAATATTGTTCGCAACATTTCATTCATCCTTTCATGAGGCTAGTAGGCTTTAAGTTATACGTTATAAAAAACCAACCGAACTTACGCGGGCTTGACCCACGGTTAGCCAGACATCTATCAACAACTATACCCCAAAGCCCGGAAATAAAAACATACAAGCCCTTGACTAGAATGCTCAAACGCCTGAAGAAAAGGACACACTCGAGTTGTCTACAAGACAGGAGAGGTAACAGCTACTTATACGATATTCAATAAGATCGTAATTGAGACAATACTAACAAGTGTTGCGACCAATGTAATACTGGAGACCAGTTCTGGTTCTGTATCAAATTCAATGGCATACATGGTCGTTGTTGCTGCAGTAGGCATTGCAGAAATAATGATTATAACCGACCCAATTAATGGATCCAAGCCCAATAAATAAACAAATCCAAATCCGATCACCGGAGACACTGCCATTTTCAATATTACAGAAGATGTGATGACCTGCCAATTTAGATTGATGGATGTAATCGATGCGAGTTGCATTCCAAGCATGATCATCATTACTGGGATTGCTGCATCCCCGACCATTGCTAATGTGGAATGAATCGAGTCAGGCAGTGGTCCGAGTGAAAAATACTGAAAAATAAATGCCAGGAGCGCTGCATAGGTAGTAGGCATTTTTAACACATTTTTAAAGGCACGCTTGATTCCACTTGTGCTGCGTGAAGCGTAATATATTCCGAAAAAATTATTCATTAATGATTGCACAATCATAATAAATACTGCATAAGGTAACGCCGCATTCCCCAAACTGAACAGCACAACAGGTAGTCCGTAATTTCCTGAATTCATAAAACCTGTTGATAGAATCGCTGCACTCTCAATGGAAGGCCCCCACTTGAATAGTCGAGCAAGAATTTTATTGATCACTACCATGAAGAAAAATAAAACAAGCATATAAATAACAATAATCATATAACCCTTATCAAATTCAGCGTCATATAGAGAAGTAAATACAAGTGCAGGAGTCAAAATATATAATGTTATAGTTGAAACCGATTTTACATCCATTACTCGGACTCGCTGCAAAATAAACCCTGCCGTAAATACAGCAATGATTGGTAAAATTACATTAAAAAACAAACTCATGATGACATCCCCAATACCTTATGCTTTTATGCTTTATAAAAATCGTCCTGAAAAATAGACATGATAACCGCATTATGATAAGCACCTTTCACAAAAAACTCATCCTTTAATTCGGCTTCCACCTCAAATCCAGCCTTTCTATAAATATGAATAGCCTTTTCATTTATTTGATCGACAACCAAATAAAGCTTATGTAAATTTAAGTTTGAAAAAGCATAGTTCATTGCCAGCTGGGTAGCTGTAATCGCATACCCATTCCCTTGCTGAACTGGATCGATCATAATTGTAAATTCTGCTTTTCGATGAACATAATCAATCGAAGCCAACTCTACCAAGCCGAGCTTTTCCTCCCCTTTTTTCAAAATAAATCGTCTCTCATGTGGATTGGACATATTTTTATCGTACGAATCTTGCAACTCTGCTAATGATTTATAAGGTTCCTCAAACCAGTAAGACATAACCTCACCATTATTATATAACGTATGCAAGAATTCTAAGTCATCCTTTTCCAACGTTCGAAGTCCAACTGCTTCATCCATAAATTACAAACACCTCCGAAAAAATCTCATTCTTTTATCAATAATAGCACATTTACAGAAGGATGCTCAAAGCGATTCATTTAGAAAGGTCGTTTTGAAAAGTACTTCGTATAAGTTGACAAACGAAACGATATGTGAGACAATACTTAAGTTAAACAAATGAAGTAACAAATAAGTATATCTGGCATTCTACGTAATGTTTTTAAAGATGCTTATTCACACTGGCGCGGCTTAGGGGTCGCAAGGACGTAAGAGCAGGTAGGGCTTACGTTGCTTAAGTTAGAGAACACCCAGTGGAACATGTACCGCGGTTAAAGTGAAATTTTAGACAGCTTGGGTTTTGTTAAAGGATTCTTAGAAAGCGTTCTTTGCATTATTAGAAACCCTTATACTTTGGAGTGCATGCTTGTACAGCAAACCCTTAGTTACACGTATGCACATAAATGAAATTTCCCACCCGAATTAAACGGGATTAAAATAAAATAAAAACTTATGTGTTACTTTTGAAATCAAAGGGGTACTCTTATAGTAAGAGTACCCCTTTTCCAATACATATGAATGAAAAGCAACTCCAATGGGAGCGACATACCACACACCACGTAAATCCCATGAATAATGAATGAAAGAAGGTTTAAAAATGACTCATTTACCACTTGGAACGATTCAAACAATGACGGTATTACGTAAAATTGACACAGGCTATGTGTTGAAAAAAGGTATGGAGGAAGCGCTGCTCCATCATAATGAAACGGAGCATGAATTGGAGGTCGATCAGGACGTAGACGTCTTCTTATACAATGATAAAAAAGGCCTCGTTATAGCAACCACCCAATTACCAGCTATTAGAATGGATGAATACGATTGGGCAGAGGTTACCGAAGTCGTTCCAAAATTAGGAGCCTTTGTCAAAATTGGCATTGGGTTGGAGATGCTTGTATCCGTAGATGACCTGCCGTTATTTGAAACAGTTTGGCCAAAAGCAGGAGACAAGCTATTCGTCACACTGGGAAAAGATCAAAAAGGGCGTTTGCTTGCTCTCCCGGCAACGGAAGGAATTATTGCAAGAGAAGTTGAACTTGCACCAGATGAATTGCTGAACCAACCTATTAGCGGCCATGTTTATCATACGAACAGAGAAGGTTCCGCCTTTTTATCAAAAGATGATTATCGCGGTTTCATCCATCATACCGAACGAAAAGAGGAACCACGGCTTGGAGAGTATGTACATGGACGTGTGATCGTAGTGAAAGACGATGGAACACTGAATGTTTCACTTAGACCACTTAAAAAGGACAGCATGGAGGAAGATGCTGCCGCTATCCTAGCCCACCTCGAGGAAAATGGCGGGGAAATCCCGTTCAACGACAAAAGTGATCCAGAAGATATTCGCGAAACATTTAACATCAGTAAAGCAGCTTTCAAACGCGCGCTCGGAAAGCTGATGAAAGAAGGAAAAATCGAACAGCATAATGGAAATACGCACATAAAAAAATAATTTTAAAGCCACAGAGCAACGAAAATCTGTGGCTTTTTTTGCGCATAAAAAAACTAAATGAGAAGTCTCAAATTTAAACATTATGTTAGCATTTTGTTAGTAAATCACTAAATAGTCCTTATATATCAAGGGTTGGAACGGCAACTTACATCATGACGCCCATATACCAAACTCCTGTTGCTATATTCGCTACTGCTTTTTTTTACTACATATACCGATCCAAGATAACGGAAGCCAAGAACAAATATTCGTATCCTTTCATTGATGAACATCTTTTTAGTTACTTTTTTGTGACTTTTTAAAAGTCACAGTAGGTTGAAGGATATTTGTTGAATGAAAATAGAGCCTAAATTGCAATAGTAAATGCAACACCCTTTGTGAAACCGCTATATAAGGTTTTCCTGTAATTTGTTGGTGTTGGGGCCTAGGCCCCAACACCAACAAATTTTGCGAACGCTTCGGCTGGAGTCCGCCTCTCCCTCTTTACATACCGTCAACTTCTAATAAGCCAACGTTTGTAATTGTAATTTAGATATTGAATTTTGATTTCAGAAAACCCTTTAAATTAGGAAACCTTTTTAAAAGTAAAGTATCCACTTTTTGATGTTCAGTTTCCAATGACTCCATGATTTTGTATTTAGAAGTAATATAATTTAAAGTCGTACTACTTATCTTTTGGTTCACTTTCAGCTTTCAGTTGATCGATTCTAGTTCTTCCCCATTCATACATCATTTCTATAATAGGTAGGAGAGTAAAGCCCAATTCTGTTATATAATATTCAACTTGTGGTGGAGAAACAGGATACACTTTCCGAGCAATTAACCCATCTTTCCTCAGTTCTTTTAGTTGGTTTGATAAAGTTTTATGGGATATATCTGTAAATAGACGTTCTAAATCACTATATCTAGTAGCGCCATCGACCCCTAAATGATATAAAATAACCACTTTCCATTTGCCGCTGAACATTGACAGTGTAAACTCTTTAGCACAATGGTAATCCCCATTTTCTAGACGTTTTCTGATACTATCCCTAAGCGTTTCAGCCATTTTACCATCGCCCTTCTTTCCTATAACACTTAGTTAAATAATCCTCTCTCTAAAACACAAGACAAATTAAACCCCCTTCAATAAAGGAAGAGGGTTTTAACTTACTATAGTTCCCTTTGTATTGGCATAGACAAGAAGACAAATGTAAGCAATTTGTTAACAAACCATTTATTCAGTAACTCTGAAAGTTATTCAGCCCACTTCGCCAATCCAGCAGGACTTGTACCAGCCATGTAACCACCGTCAATAATAATGTTTTGGCCAGTGAGGTACAAACAGTCATCCGCAGACAAAGCATGAATAATAGCGACAGCCTCTTCTGGCTCCATGAATCGTCCTAAAGGCCAAGCGTATTTTGCAACCTTAACCTCAGTCTCAACACCTTCTGCGTAAAGCATCGGCGTATTCATAGAGCCTGGGGAGATACAATTGCAGCGTAGTCCACGATGAGCTTGTTCCATAGCTACAGTCTTGGTCAAATTGGTGATGGCTGCTTTAGATGGTCCATAAGCACCATATCCCGGCATGGCCGCGATATCACCAAGTGAGCTGGTGTTAACGATGGCTGATTTATCCGGCATAATCGGCAATGCATATTTAATAGTATGGAATGTTCCGAAGTAATTGACATCCATTACTTTGCGTACATCTTTCATTTCCAAATCCTCTACAGGAATTTCAGGAGTTATAGTGCCCGCACAGTTAACCAAAATATCAATGCGCCCGTGTTTTTCTTTGACGTTCTCCATAATCGACTTTACGGCCATCTCGTCAGTGACATCAAGCTGATGAAATTCGCATTTTCCAGGAAGACTGTCGGCAACTTCCTGTCCAAGTTCTGCCTTGATGTCTGTACCGATTACATAGGCGCCAGCTCCGACGAAACGGCGCAATACACCTTCACCCATACCTTGGGCAGTACCTACTACAAAAGCAACTTTACCAGTTAAATCAAAATACATTCCTAACACTCCTTTTAATTGAGTTAAACAATCTTACTTAATAAAGTCTGGACCTATTTTACTATTTTGCATACTAATCATTGAAATAAGAAGGTGCAGCAACAAAAAGCTGCTGGACAACTTTTATTCAAACTTTATTTAACTTATCATGAATCCCAGCAACAGTAACAGTAATAAATTCATGTAATGACCTACCAATTTCAATTGAATCGTTTAGGTGTCGACCATAACTATTCTGTACAACTAATACCTTTCCAAAATATTTCAAATGAAGCATCTAGTGAGTGTTCATAAGATTGGCCAGTATTATAAAAAAGATGAACAATCAAACCATCAAAAAGCGTGACATAACCAAGGGTACATTCTTCTGCCCCTGAAGTGAATGCTTCTTTTTCAAACACTTTTCTCACTTCGTTCTTAAATACATTGAAGTTGGTCAAATACCGGGAAGCCACAAATGTGTCGATTTCCATAGGCGGTGAATACGACATTAAATGTAGAAAATCGACAGTGGTATTTTCACTTGTCCGTCTTTTTATTTCCTTTAAGAAACGATAAAGCAACTCCTTGGAAGTAACATCCGGTTGATCTTTAAAATATGCTTGTATAAATTTAATTTCTTCTTCAATCACTTCGTCGTAGAGTTCAGTAAACAAGTCTCTTTTGGTTGGATAATGGTAGTAGATTGACTGTTTTCTCATACCTGCCTCTGTGGCAACCTGAGCCATTTTGACACCTTCATACCCATATCTGTGGAACTGATTGATTGCTGCTTGCTTAATTATTTGTTTGGACATTATTACCTCCATATTTCACTGATTTTCTTTTCACAATCAAGTGAACCATATAAATAACCAGAAGTACAACGTAAATTAGCATAGCGATGATATAGATAACTTGATAGGAATCGGTCGCAACAACTGCCAATCCGAGAATTAATGAACCTCCCCCGATCCCTAAATCAAAGAAATTAAAGAAGGTGGCCGTGGCATCCTCATGTTCATGTTCTCCTACTAGGTTCAAACACCAAGTTTGAATCGCCGGTAATATGGCACCAAATCCAAATCCGTAAAAGACCGCTGCTGTCAGTAGCATAACGTCACTAGCCGCTACATAGAGCAATAGTAACCCTACGATTGAAAAAAGAGAGCCCAGGATAATAATAATGGTTGGTCCATATTTATCAAATAACTTTCCTGAAACAATACGGACAACGAAACTGGCCACAGCAATTAGGAAGAAAAACAGTCCTACTTGTGTAAATTCTCGTTCAAGTGCATAAAGCGAAAAGAAGGACATAATCCCCCCCTGCAGCGATACCCACCAACAAAACTAATAGCCCTGGAAAGAGGACACGTTTCTCGAAAAATTTTATCTTCACATTGATTTCCTTGTCCATTTTCTTTCCTTCGGGTGTTCTCTTAATAAAGACCGCCATAATTACGGCCAGTATCAGAACAGCCATTCCGCCTAAGAACAATCGCTGGAAATCATACAATTCCAGCGTCAAAATACCAATCATCGGACCTACCGAGATGGCCACGGTTTCCCCGACCCCAAAATAGCCAATTCCTTCGCCTCTTCGCTCCTTAGGTTACGGGTTTCATTTCGAACTTCCTCCTAGATAATTTGTTCGTTCTTAGAACAACTATCACAGTATATAACTGACTTTAGTCAGTTGTCAACACTATTAAATTAGATTTTATAATTAATTTAATATGACTTTGGTCAGTTTAATTTTTATTTCAATAAATTTCTAGAGATATATAGAAGTATAGGATTCTTATTCTTGAGAGTGGATCAACTGATTTATCAAAAAAAGAAGCTTCTTGGGTAGAAGCTTTCTAGTTCGTAAATTGTTGAATAAACTGCTGGATTTACAGCTATTGTTCATTTTAATCTATCTACTTGTAAGTGGGTTGTCGACAAGTGTCAGTGGATGGCTTGGAATTTTAGATTTCTCAATATTAGTAGGATTGATGATATTTTTTATGCATTTATTTCTTTGAAGCTTTGCCTATAATAGAGACAGGGATTTAACCTAATAAGGATATTGAATAAAGCAAGAAGCTATGTCTCAAAGCCATTTTCATGATTTTTTGGACAGGCTTTTATATTTTATTTATTAGGAGATACAATTGACTACTTCTGATAACATCATGATATGTGAAAGAACATCCTGCTTAATCATTGTTATGAATTGGTTCGATTTATGAATTATTTAACACCATAAAAGAAATATCCAAAAATCAGTTTTCACCTCTAATGTTTGGGGTGCAACACCTAAACACAACCTCTTCCTTTCTTGGTCCACTTTCATTCTCTTTCAAAGGTATTTTTATAAATTCTTTTCTTCTTTTTGGAGATATTTATTATCTCTGCCTTCTGGATAGATGTTTAATGCATAATAAAAGTACAGAGTATTGCAACCAAAATGTTAGAAGGTTGTACAAATAAAAAAGGCTTGCCAGCCCTAACAAAATACCCTACCGTTAATAGCGACTAAACAAATTAATGGTGGAGGTAAGTGAAAGGATGTTAGCAATGCCTGAAGTTAATCATATCAAAAATTTACGTAATAATAAATCACTATCAATTAATGAAATAGTAAAACGAACCGGTTTTGCTTGGAAAACCGTTAAGAAATACGCGGATGAAGATCAATTACCCGAGGAAAAAACACCATTTAAAAAGGGTATGATGCATGAAGAAAAATGGGGAGAAATTGTATCTGACTGGCTAATGGAGGACCAAGCACTTAAAAAGAAATTGCGAAGGAATAATAAGAATATATTTAAACAATTACAGTAATTAAAGTTCCCAGGTTCTTACCGAACCGTTTGTAACTTTATCGCTGAATGGAAAGACAAAATGTTAGATGAAACTGACACAGTAAAAGAGGAATATGACAGGTTAACACATCCCCCAGCGGAAGCACAGATAGACTTTGGAGTTACAGAAGTTGTACATGAAGGGAAAGTAAAAGATATCCATTGTCTGATTTTGAGTTTCCCCTTTAGTAATGGAGGCTTTGTAACACCATTGCCAGCAGAAAATCAAGAGTGCTTTTTGGAAGGTATTAAACTACTTTTTGCACAAGTCGGCTTTGTTCCGAGGGAATTACGGTTAGATAATCTATCAGCAGCCGTTGTAAAGGCTAGAGGTCATGGTCAGGAAACCATTTTCACTGATGGTTTTCAACGATTTGCCAGTCACTATGGATTTGAGCCAATAGCCTGTAATCCAAGAAAGGGAAACGAAAAAGGGCATGTAGAAAATAAGGTTGGTTACGTTCGATATAATTTCTTTACGCCGTCACCGGTTGTTCAGGATTTGACGCACTTGCGTGAGTTATTGTTCAAACATTGTCAGGATGATCATTTAAGAATGCATTATAAAAAGGGAATTTGTATCGCTGATCTCATAAAGGAAGAAAAGAAATATGGTCTCGCATTACCTGAGAAAGAGTATCCAGTATTTAATAAAACGCTGGTTTCGGCTAATAAATATGGTGAGGTAAGAATTGATGGAAAGGAAATCCACATACCGAATAGTTATCACTATACACAATTGTACGTAATTAAGTACTGGGATGACTTTAAAGTGGTCTCTCCGCAAGGAGAAATGCTTTATAAGGGACCTAGACCATATATGAATCGTTCTAGAGAAATTCCATGGCAATCCATTTTGAAAAATTGGATGAGGAAACCAAGATCAATTACCTATTCTAGATACTTCCCATATCTTCCAGGAAGAATCGCGCATCATTTGAATAGTGAATCAATGAAACTCAGAAAAGAACGTGCCGACTGGTTACAGAGTTTAATAATAAAATACAGTATGCAAGAAATAGATGAGCGTTTCTATGAATTGTTAGCAGTAGATGATAAAGAAAATGGAAATGAATCATTACATGATTCGATTGCACATCCGTATGATGTAAATTGGAGTATCTACGACTCCCTTCAACCTTTAAACCATTCGTTGAAAGGAGAGGAAGTAGAGAATGTCTAATTTGATTAGAGAGAAATGCAAATCGTTACGTTTAGCATATGTTGCAGACATATATGAGCAGATTCCCTTCGAGAATCCTGAGCAGTATATCTCGGCTTTATTACAACAGGAATTAGAACATAGAGAGGTAGCTAAAGGAGAGCGTTTGATCAAAAAGGCGAAATTCATGAATGAAAAAGATTTAGAGGATTACCGGTGGAGTGAACATATTCGTTTCCCTCCACAATTGGATAGAGAAAGTCTCGAATCACTATATTTTATCGATAAAAAAGAGAATCTAATTTTAACAGGTGCACCTGGGACTGGAAAGTCTCATCTGGTTACAGCGCTTGGGCGGAAGGCATGTAGATCTGGATATGAAGTCCGTTTCTATCGAGTGGCTGATTTGGTAGAACTACTTGAAAAATCTTGGAGAGAAGGGCGCTTTCAAGCCTTACGCAACAGGTTTAATAAAGTAGATATGGTTATTTTAGACGAGATGGGATATGTTCCATTTAGTAAGGAAGGCGCTGAATTATTATTCCAATTGATATCTGATTGGTATGAGAGGTCTAGCCTTGTGATTACCTCCAATTTGGAATTTAGTCAATGGAATAGAATATTTGTAGACGCACGTTTAACAGTTGCATTAGTGGATCGAGTTATTCACCACGCACACATTTTGAGCTTTACTGGAGATAGTTATCGCGTCACACATGCGCTTTCGAATCATCAATCATAATAAAATATGGGCTGGCAAAGTTCTAACCTTTTCATTGCAATCTTGTAACCTTTTAGGTTGCAAAACACAATAGCTAGCTAATTGGTAAATTCGGGATTAGGAGCTATAATATTGCCTGATAACATGTTAGATCATTTGAATATTAACTCGGTTATACCAATAAAAATTATTGATACGAAGTTGACTAATGAGACTGAAATTCTTTGGTCCAAAAATCGATATTTACCTAAGTCAGTAAAAAATTCTTAGCATTGTTCGAAGAAGTATAAAAACAATGTTAGAATAGAAGAGACCCTAGAAGTTTATAATAGACTTTCAGAATCGTATATACAAACTATAAAAAGGAGGTTTGTTGACTATTTTTCCATACTTTCAGATTTTAGTTGATCGATTCTGGTTCTGCCCCATCCATACATCATCTATGATAGGCAAAAGGGTAAAACCCAAATCGGTCATGGAATATTCAATTTGCGGTGGAATTTGCTCCTTTATTTATACTTTAATAAATACTCATGTAAGTCCACTCATCAGCTAACAAAGTTCATAGCCTAATTTTGAAGGCAGTTTCCATAACCTTTCAAAATATCTCATTTACTTCTAATTACTCACTATTCATTTAGAATAAAATTCCTCTAAACTTTAGAGTGAAGACAAGAAAGCGGAATAGCGCTCCGTTTTTAATAACAAGATGATATAGTGAAGCTGTACAAATGTTGTGTATTATTATGACACTATTGCCCAAGCAGGATTTTTCTTAAGAGAAAGAAGGCACTTAACTATAATATAGTTGTTGTTTTGGTTATTTTATAGTAAAGAACATAAAAATAATGCTTGAGACAAATGCTATTTTATTTGCCTGACTCATTCATCTCTTCATACTTCACCAAAAAACTCAAAAAATATTATAGCCTCTGTATCCCTGCAAGACTCAATAGTAACCATAAGGTTAGAACCTATGAAAAAAGTGCGTGCTTTTCTTTCTCCTCATTACCTTGTACAGTAAGGGGAGTACAAAATAGAAAGGGATGGTTACATGTCAAAGAAAGTAGCAATCTTAGTTACAAATAGGGTGGAAGATATTGAATTGACCAACCCAGTTCAACATTTAGAAGAAGCAGGTCATAGTGTAGAACTTCTTAACGCCGACGGCCCTATGGAAATTACAGGAAATAAGGGTGGACAATTCAAAATCGAGAAGAGGTTTGATGATGTTACTCCAAAAGACTACGATGCACTTTTAGTTCCTGGTGGCTTCTCTCCCGATCTTTTGAGAATTAATCCGAAAAATGCGGAGTTCGCTGCCCACTTCATTAAAGAACAGAAGCCGGTGTTCTCAATCTGCCACGGCCCTCAATTCCTAATTGATACAGATCTCATTAAAGGTTACGAGATGACAAGTTTTATATCAGTCCGTAACGATCTTAAGAATGCAGGGGCAATTGTGAAAGATGCAGAAGTTGTAATAGACCGCAACATTGTTACGAGCCGTACACCGGATGATTTGGAAGCTTTCAATCGCGAGTCACTTAAACTTTTAGAAGCTTAATTTCTTTTCATCTAAACGGGCAGGGTTTTGAAGCCGAGAATGTTATTGCTTAAAACAAGAAAAGGACCGGGCAAACCCCGCCCGGTCCTTTTCCAAGTTAGTGGACGTCTGATAATTTATATTCCTGGCCATGGACACCTTTATAATACGCCGGGTACATCTCTCCTCCACACTGCTCACAACGAAACTGAGGTGGAACAGTTGGATCTCCTCCATCCATCAAATCAAATTCTCTGACTACTTCACTTGGGATTTCTTCTTCCTCATGACACGTCAAACAATGATAGTTGACGAAGGCCTTCTTCGGATGTAAGTGATTGGCTCCTTTCCTCTTTTTTCTCTTCCCAGTTTTCCGGTTCTTGCCTGGTACCTTCGAGATGGCGGATCACCCTTTCCAAATAATTTCTTGCTTCTGTAGTTAATGCCACTTTTATTTCCAGTCTACCACCATCGTCAGGACATACTTCTCCCTTGTACTCATAATAATTGTCGCAATGCGGACATATCATGGGGTCTTTTTGGCCACTGGAAATAACACGCTCTCTCCAGGTCTGGCGGCGTAATGTTTTCTTCACTTTTAGTATCCAGCGTTTTCTTCCTTGCTGCCATGCTGCCAGCAATTTTTTGCTCAAGCTTTTACTTCTTCTCGAATACATGCCATAATAACGAATCGTTTTGAATTGCTCATCCGGAATATGCCGGATTAAACGGCTTATGAACGCTTCCACCGTCAACGTTTCACGCTTCTCTTGCTTATCTTTTTTATCGATATACTTGAAGGTGACATAGTGTCCATCATATGCCTCAATCCAATTGATTCCAATCGCAGGTCGACGCATATAACGGCCAATGTAGCGTAATTGATCCTTTATTTTTCCTCTCTGTTTTGGCGCATATACATAGAAGCCTTCTCCATTTTCGGAAAAAACCTTTTGTAAGCGAGGCTAAACCTTTTTCTTTTCTTTCTTTGGCAGATTTTTTCGGATGAACTTTAAAACAACGGTCTGCCATTGCTTTCGAAGCATTTGGAACGGAATAAAATCATGTCCTTTCCACTCTCCTTTTTTTGTTATCCCTCCCATTGTTACTAACATATGGACATGTGGATTAAAATTCACCCTCGAACCGTATGTATGCAGCCCAGCGATGATCCCCGGTTTTACCTTTGCCTTCTTTCCAAAGTAGTCTTGGATCAACTTGGCTGCCTCATCCATCAACGGTTTTATCAGATGGCGATGTAATAAAAATATATCCCGTAGTCCCTCATCAATCGTAAATATCACATGACGGTGGTTCACTTGTAAAACATCTTCCATTAGTAGACGACTCCACTCTTCACTTTCTCCAAGGGAACAGGTGGTGCAAAAGCGGCCTTTACACCGATAAGGAACTCTTCGAACATCATGACAGCCTTCACAAACAAAGAGTTTAAATCCATTTTTCGGATTCCCGCAGTCTCGAAATCGCTCTACCTCCTTGATGACTACTGGACGGATCCTGTCTCCGTGTTCCTTTTTAAATGACCCCCAATGCTGATTTTCATCAAATAAAATTTGTTTTAAAATGTTTTTCTCCATATATCAAAAATACCACAGTGATCAACACTATGGTAGGATGAAATTTTATACTTTCTTATCTTTGAACAAAGGCGCAAGCGCCCGTTTAGCGACGTACGGACTGGACTGAGCCGGAGGAGATAAAGGAAACACGGCGACGAAAGGATCCGATGTTGACTTATCGTAAGGAGGTGAAGGAAGTCGCGCTGGGCGCTGGAGCTGGACTTGGCTATTCCGGTAACTAAGTTATCCACAGCATTTAAATTCTATAGTTTCCTATTCAACAAAAAAAAGAGCGACTATGTCGCCCTTTTTCACTCATTAAAATTAAGCATCTGGTTCTGCATTTTTATATGCATCCATCACAGAAGTGACAACAAATCCAATAGCTGAAGCAAATATAGCTGCGATTCCCCAACCGCCTAAACCTGCTCCCATAATGTCCACTCGCTCCATTACAGATCCAGTTAAAACCAACAATATTCCAACTATCCCTAAATAAATGCTTGGATAATAGCGTTTATACGACTCCTTCGTAGAAGCATTAGCCATAAATAAACTGATCACAACAACCACGGCAGTTAAAATAGCACCAATTGTGAAGACTGACTGTATCATGATTTTTCACCTCATAAGTAATATGTATTGTTGCATTTATTTTACAAGTCTATGCATATAAAGTCAATTGAATAGATAATTTATGCGAACTTTGTTTAATGTAAAATTTTTAGAATTTTCGATGAAAACGAGAATAGAATAGTAATATAACTAAAATAGAAAGGAGGTAAAATGACGATGAAGAAGAATATTATATGGCAAATTGTTGCTGCTTTCATTCTCGCTATTATCGTCGGTTTGATTTTCGGAGAAAGGGCGAGCTTCGTTCAGCCACTTGGAGATTTATTTTTACGACTTATTCAATTCATTATTATTCCATTAATCTTATCAACTATTGTGGTTGGTGTTACTAGTGCAGGCGATATCAAAAAACTAGGTCGCTTGGGTGGAAAGACCGTTTCTTACTTTCTTGTGACGGGCTTCATTGCCATAGCAATTGGTCTGACAGCTGGATACCTATTTTCACCTGGAACTGGTGCAGATGTCTCAATCGATGAAGGCGCCGTAACATCTAATGAAACCGAGGGAGTCGTTCAAACATTATTAAATATTGTTCCGACAAACCCGATCGAAGCCCTAACAAGTGGTAACGTATTGCAAATTATCTTTTTCGCCATCTTTCTTGGAATCGGCATCATCTTAGTTGGAGAAAAAGCAGCACCTGTAAAGCATTTTTTTGATGGATTCGCAGAGATTATGTATAAAATTACTGGCATGATTATGGTGCTCGTTCCGCTTGGGATTTTTGGTTTACTCGCACCAATTGTTGGGGAATATGGAGCTTCCGTTTTATTACCACTGATCAAGTTAATTCTCGCCATGCTTGTCGCCTGTCTCATTCATGCTGTGGTTGTCTATGGCTCTGCTGTCAAAACATTTTCCAAAGTAAACCCGCTTGATTTTTTCAAAGGTATTTTCCCAGCTACAGCTGTCGCCTTCAGTACAGCCAGCAGTGCAGGAACTTTACCTGTTACCATGAAAAACACACAAGAAAGTTTAGGTGTATCAAAGGAAACGAGTAGCTTTGTCCTTCCATTAGGTGCAACTATTAACATGGATGGAACAGCCATTTATCAAGGGGTTGCCGTTCTGTTTATCGCACAATATTTTAGCGTTGAGCTTTCCTTTGCACAAATTATGACTGTTGCATTAGTTGCCACGCTCGCTTCCATTGGAACTGCAGGTGTACCTGGCGCAGGTTTAATTATGCTAACAATGGTTCTGGCTGCAGTGAATCTTCCACTTGAAGGAATTGCATTGGTCGCCAGTATAGATCGAATTCTGGATATGATGCGAACTGCTGTGAACGTCACAGGTGATGCATCAGCAAGTGTTGTTGTCGATTCATCCGAAAAAAACAGGGATTCACCTGCTGCATAAGGTAGTTGTCCATATGAACTTACAAAAATTGTTAGTTCATATGGACTCTCCCTACCTGTCCATCTTCCAATCGTACCTTTATTCCGTGTGGATGAAAGTTGGAATTCGTAAGCAGATCTTTTACGATTCCACTTGTCGTTTTGCCTGTTCGTTGATCCTTTTTCAATACAATTTCAACTTTTAAACCTGGATGAATATTTGCGCGATGTCTTCCGTCAATTGCCATGTTCCAAATCTCCTTAAATCCTATTTTTGAATCTCAAATATATCGTCAAGCTTTTCGGTCATATGTGCATGACTATCCTCTACCCCTTTATTATAAAACACAGGCGCAAGTTCTTCCATGAAAAAATCCAGCATTAACATTGCCGCCAAATTACCAATCTGCTCATTACGTTCCTTTTCGAAATACCCTTGGATTAAGCCAACCATTTCATTCTTTTGATCCTTTGTTAACTCGAATTTCGGTTTCATTTTATCCTTCTCATTTCTTTTTATTTCATTATAACATTTTCAAGTTACTACTTAATAGAATAAATCACTCCCCCACAAAATATAGTACAAGTACATGCTAAATGCTTAAAGGGGAGGATTATCTGATGTACAACCTATTTCCTGGATTAAAACAACTTCTATCCTACAATAAGTCTAACTTAACAGGAGACATTACCGCTGGATTGATTGTTGCGATATTGCTAATTCCCCAAAGCATGGCCTATGCAATCATCGCAGGCGTCCCCATATCCCTTGGTTTATTTGCTGGTACCTTCCCATTACTTATGTATGCATTAGCTGGATCTTCAGCGTATTTATCAGTGGGTCCAGTATCCATTGTCTCGCTTCTAGCATTTTCTGGTATCTCTGGCATTGTACAAGCTGATTCTTCTCACTTTATGGAGCTAATGGTCATACTGACATTACTTGTTGGGGGGATTCAACTCTTTCTAAGCTTGATAAAAGTTGGGTCTTTTTTCAACTTTGTCTCTTATGCTGTCATTAACGGATTTATTTCTGCGGCGGCTGTTATTATTGCATCAAACCAAATAAGTGCAATGATGGGGGTCTCTTTGTCCAGCTATAACGACCTTATAACGCATGCTATTGAAATCATAAAGCACCTTCCTGAATCAAACGCTTATACGGTTGGAATTGCTTTAGGAAGTATTTTCCTTTTGTTATTAATAAAGAAAAAATATCCCGCCATTCCTGGAGCATTTATCGTTATTTTTACATCGATTATCATTGTGGATTATTTTAATTTAAACGAAAAAGGGGTGGCTATCGTAGGAGGTATTCCACAAGCATTACCAGCGTTTTCTTTCCATACCCCTACACTTGAAACCATTCAACTATTGTTTCCAGTTGCTTTTATGATTACGTTTATAGCCTTTGTTGAGTCCTATGCAGTTGCAAAGCAGTTAGCGAATAAAGATAACGAACGTCTAGATCCAAATCAGGAATTACGCGGTTTAGGACTAGCCAATATCACAAGTTCATTTGTTGGCTCCATTCCGGTTGCAGGGGCTATTTCAAGAACAGCTGTAAACTACCAATCAGGTGCTAAAACTAATTTATCCCTAATCGTGACAGCCCTTTTTATGCTGTTCGCTACCCTTTATTTAACCCCTTTATTTTATTATTTGCCAAATGCAACACTTGCAGCAATTATCATTGTTGCTGTCGCCAATCTGATTAATATTAAACAACTGATCTATTATCTGAAAAACAAAATTTCTGATGCTATCATTTTTCTTACTACCTTTATAGCCACCTTAATGATTGATATATTTCTCGGACTAATAATAGGTATTTTTCTCTCGATCATCATTAAGCTACTGAAGCAGTAAAAGTCTGTCACTGTTCGGGTAAACACCGAACAGTGACAGGCACGCCCCGGTTTTTGTCGAAAAATATTAATGCAGGATTTTTTCTTTTGATGGCGTATAATAGATGTACAAGGGAGGATTATCTATGAAAACATTCGAGGAGTTTACATACGAGCGACCAAATATGGAAGAAGAGAAGAACAATTTCAAAGCGTTACTGGAAGCCTTTACCAGTGCCAAATCGACTGAGGAGGCGACAAACGCTGTTGAGGCGATTAATGCATTTCGCCAGAGACTATCAACCCTATTTGAGCTGGTTTTTATTCGCGCGTCCATCGACACTAATGATGAATTTTACCAAAAAGAACGTGATTTTACCGATGAAATGGATCCTGAAATAACAGCTATGGATACAGCGTTTTATAAGAAATTAGTAAAATCTCCTTATCGTGAGAAACTTGAAAAAAAATGGGGAACCCAACTATTCAACATTGCTGATTTCCAAATCAGAGAATTTTCAACGGAAATCATTGAGCTGCTGCAAAAGGAAAACAGGCTCATGTCTGAGTACTCAAAACTGGTCGCATCAGCGGAAGTGGAATTCGAAGGAAAAACCTATACACTTGCACAGCTCGAACCATTCACACAAGATACAGATCGCTCGCGCCGAAAACAAGCTATTGAGGCAAGCACAGGATTTTTTGAAAAGAATGCAGACAAATTCGATGATATCTATGATCAATTGGTAAAAGTACGTCATATAATCGCAACAACACTGGGATATAAAAATTTTGTGGAACTTGGATATATACGAATGCAGCGCTTTGATTATGATCCTGACATGGTTGCCGTATTCCGCAAGCAAGTGCGTGATATCATTGTGCCGATAGCATCCAAATTATACAAAAAGCAAACAGAGCGCATTGGTGTAGACACCTTTAAATTCCATGATGAAAATTTTGTATTCAAAAATGGGAATGCAACACCAAAAGGTTCCTCTAAATGGATTATTGAAAATGGTATAAAAATGTACGAAGAATTATCAGAGGAAACGAAGGCATTTTTCCACTTTATGCTTGATCGTAAGTTAATGGATCTTGAAGCAAAGAAAGGAAAAGAAGCAGGTGGATATTGCACCTATCTGGAAGACTATCAATCTCCGTTCATTTTCGCGAATTTTAATGGAACGTCAGGTGATGTCGATGTATTGACACATGAGGCAGGGCATGCATTCCAGGATTATTTCAGTAGTGATATCGGTGTTCCGGAATACCTGTATCCAACCCACGAAGCAGCCGAAATCCATTCGATGAGCATGGAATTTTTCACCTGGCCTTGGATGGAGTTATTTTTCAAAGAAGACACGGATAAATACAAATATGCGCACTTGTCGGAAGGGCTCACGTTTATACCATACGGTGTTGCTGTTGATGAATTCCAGCATCTCGTCTATGAAAATCCGGAATGGACGCCGGATGAGCGCAATCAGGCTTGGCGAAAATTAGAACAAATTTACCTGCCACATCGAGATTATGATGGCAATGCTTACCTCGGGTCTGGTGCTTTTTGGCAGCGTCAAGGGCATATTTATGAAGATCCATTTTATTATATTGATTATACACTAGCACAAATCTGCGCCTTCCAATTCTGGAAACGATCACGTGAAAATCAGGCGGCTGCTTGGGATGACTACGTAAACTTATGTAAATTAGGCGGCTCAAAACCCTTTCTGGAACTCGTGGAGACGGCAAATCTCCGTTCCCCATTTGAAGAAGGCACTGTCGAGTCAGTTGTAGGTACGATTGAAGCGTGGCTTGATTCGACGGATGATAAAGCATTATGAGAAAAATCATTCTTTTAGCAGCCACATATAAGAGCCGGTCTCTTCAAATTTAGACTTTCTTAAAAAGGAACCGCACTCAAAGCAAAGCGCGGTTCCCTTTTTAAAATCACACTATTACCCTCTAGCATTCTTAGGTATCTTCTCCCCCATAAAGTTGCAAATCAATATTGATTTTGCCGAATTTCCTATGATAAATATATGGAACGAACAGGGAAACTATTTTTGCTGCTGATCATTCACTTCTGATTTCAATAGTGTTTTATGATAAGATGTTTTTATACTAAATTTTACATAAAGGAGCACAACATGACCTACAAAGCACTTTTTCTCGACATTGATGGAACCATTTTAAAACCTGATCATACGTATACAGATTCAACCAAAGACGCTATTTTACAAGCCAAAAATCAAGGTGTTGAGGTTTTTATATGTACGGGGCGACCACTTCATGAAGTAGACGCCCTTGCAGAAGAACTACATGTGGAATCGCTTATCGGCTACAACGGCGCATATGCCGTATATCAGAATGAGACTATTATTGATGAGCCCATAGGCAAAAACCTGGTTCATCAATTTATAAAAATCGCTAAGGAACACGGGTCTGAAATCGTGATGTATACTAGCGAAAAGAATTATTTTACATCATTGGACAGCACCGCGGTTCAACAGTTCAATCACGTATTTCAGTTAACAAAAAATGAAATATACTCAAATGATGTAGCAGATAAAATCATCGGCGCTACCGTGATAAATCTCGATCCTGCCGATGCTGCACTGTATGAACTAGAAACAAACCTCAGACTTTCTGTGGTAAATATCGAAGGAGTTCCAATGTCCTATGATATAATCCGAAAAAACGTCAATAAAGGAGAAGCGATTAACGCGATCCTAAAACGGTTAAATATCCCGAAAGAACAGGCTATTGCATTTGGAGATGGAATGAATGATAAAGAAATGCTGCAAGCTGTTGGAGAAGGGTTCGCCATGGAAAATGCACATCCTGATCTTTTCGCCTATGCCAAACACACAACCACTTCTGTAACAGAGTCTGGTATTTATAATGGGTTACAGAAAATAGGCTTAGTAAAGTAAAACTTCATTCAATTGGGGATTTACTGGGGTAAATGCAAAAAATGAGAGCTAAGCCTACAAAAGGACTTAGCTCTTATTCAATGTATCTATAAAAAGAATCCACCATACACAAATGCGCCTATAATCACAAATGCTGGGTGGAACTTAAGTCGTTCCATCAACAAATAGCTTGCAACTGCAATAAGAGCGGTTTGCCATATACCAATATCCACGTAAGATTCCTGGAAAAATCGCCAAGCCATAACACCAAGCAATATAGCAATAACTGGACGGATATATAATGTCAATCGCTTCACTTTTGGCGAGTCTTTATATTTTAACAAAAACCCTAATAATAAAATCATAATAATGAGAGAAGGCGCAACTGCAGCAAAAACACCAATAAATGATCCCAGCACTCCACCTACTTCATACCCAATATAACCAGCCATCTTTGTGGCGATCGGCCCTGGCAATGAATTGGAGAGTGCCAACACTTCACTGAATTCCTGTACGGTCATCCAGCCATATCGATCGACAACTTCATTTTCTACTAGCGGAATGGATGCAGGCCCTCCACCATAACCAAGAATTCCAGGTATGAAAAATGCCACAAATATTTCCCAATATGTCGTCATGATGGATCACCTTCTTTACTGCCAGTGTCTTTCTCTTTCTTGGATGTATCTTTTTTTAATAGGGCAATAATCAGTAGAGCCGCAATCACGATACCTGGATGCACATTCATAAACTGTAACAGTATAAAAATAAAAATACTCATTATCCCTGTTTGCAACCAGCCCATTCCACCAACTGCCTTATCGATAAACTGCCATGTCAATACTGCGAGCATTACACCGACAACTGGAATGACCGCCGCAGTCATTCCCTGCACCCAATCAAAATCTTTAATCGAGGATAAAGATCTCAATAAAACAATCATCAAAATAATGGTCGGTACAGTTGTTGCCAGAACAGCGTTAATCATTCCCCATAGGCCACGAACACGATAGCCAATATAACCAGCTAACTTAGTAGCAATTGGTCCCGGAAGTGTATTTCCCATTGCTAGTATATCCCCAAATTCCTCATCACTCATCCACTTGTATTTCCCCACTACTTCCTTTTGAATTAATGGAATGGAGGCAGGACCACCACCATATCCGAGCATTCCAACTCGAAAAAATGCCATAAAAATATCCCAATGTATCTTCATATGATGCCACGAACCTTTACTTATTAATTTACTGAAAAACTACCACGCAGCAATCGTTCCATCTGTGCGAGATTCCGTTCCACCGACTAACACACCCGTTTCGGCATCACGCCAAATAATCTGTCCGCGCCCGAAACTATTCGGCTCTAGCTGAATACGTATATCATGCCCTTTTTCAGCCAGTTCTTGCGCAGTATGATGAGCAAATCGATGCTCCACTTCCACAGTCTTATCCTTTATCCATTGCCAACGTGGCGCATCCAGTGCAGCTTGAGGATTCATGCCAAAGTCAATGGTATTCATCACCACTTGCACATGCCCTTGGGGCTGCATAAATCCACCCATGACACCGAATGGCCCTATAGGCTGATTTCCTTTTGTTAAAAATCCAGGGATAATCGTATGAAACGTTCGTTTACCACCCTCCAGTGCATTGACATGACTGGGATCCATGGAAAAATTATGTCCTCGGTTCTGTAAAGCTATTCCGGTACCTGGAATCACTAAGCCTGAACCAAATCCCATGTAGTTACTCTGGATAAATGAAACCATATTCCCTTCATTATCTGCAGTTGATAAATAAACCGTTCCACTACTAGAAGGTTCACCAGCTTCAGGCTGTATTGCTTCATCAGAGATTAAGCTTCTTCGTGTTTCTGCGTAATCCTCACTCAAGATTTGCTCGGTTGTGTACCTCATAGAATTTTCTTCTGTTACATGTTTCTGACCATCTGCAAAGGCCAGTTTAATTGCTTCCATTTGCTTATGATAGGTAGCTGCTGCTTCTTTTTCTGTAAATGTGAATCCTTTCAACATATTTAACGCTTGAAGCGCAACGATTCCTTGTCCATTCGGCGGTACCTCCCATACATCATACCCACGGTAATTAACTTTTATAGGGTCAACCCATTCCGCCTGATGATCTGCTAAATCTTCTGCTGATAGAAAACCACCATGCTCTTTTGAGAATGCAGCTATTTTCTCAGCTATTTCCCCGCGATAAAAAGACTCAGCATTCGTGTTGGCAATAGACTCCAGTGTTTTCGCATGATCTGGAGATGACCAAACCTCCCCAACTTTAGGTGCGCGATCATTCGGCGCAAACGTGTTAAACCAATTACGAAATACAGCATCCGTTAATTTTGTTTTAAAACCTGTATAGGCCTTATTCCAATAATTACCTAATGTTGGTGAGATTGGATAACCTTCTGAAGCATAGTCGATAGCTGGTTGCATGACTTCTTTAAATGGGAGTTTGCCAAATTCCTCAGAAAGCTCTGCCCATGCTCCCGGAACCCCAGGCACCGTAACAGGAATCCAACCATGTGTCGGAATTTCATCATAACCAGCTTCCTTTACAGCCTCAATGGATATATTTTTAGGGGAGCGACCACTGGCATTCAAGCCGTGTAGCTTCCCTTTCGTCCATACCAATGCAAATGCATCACCGCCAATACCATTAGAAGTCGGCTCTACTACCGTTAAACAAGCTGCCGTAGCAATCGCTGCATCAATCGCATTCCCACCCTTTTTCAAAATTTCTAGACCAGCTTGAGCCGCGAGAGGCTGTGACGTTGCTACCATCCCATTTTTTGCATATGTAGCATGCCGTGTAACCGGATATGGATTGGATTTATTCGAAAAAGATTTCATATTTAAGCTCCCCCTTCATTAAGTATGATAGTTCTGAATTATATAATATGATACGAAATAACCCCTGTTTTGTCAATCAAATATTAAGGTTTTTAGCTCGTTAACTTTCATTTTAGCTATTTTTTATTATTAAAACCTTCATTTTGTGTTACAATAGAATGTAAATGACATTTCTTTAGGAGCCTTGCTATGAAATATGATGACATCGATAAAAAATTATTAGAAGAACTGGCTGAGGATGGACGATTATCCTATGTAGAATTAGCTGAAAAAGTAGGTTTATCCCGTGTAGCTGTTAAAGATAGAATTAAGAACCTACAGGATAGTGGTATTATCGAGAAATTCACCGTTGTCATTAACTCTGAGAAAGCAGGGAAAAAGGTATCAGCCTTCTTTGAAGTTGATGTGGAACCGAAACAATTACAGCAAGTAGCACAAAATCTTGCAGACAATCCAAGCGTTGCAAGTATCTATCAAATGACCGGCCCCAGTACACTGCATATGCATGTACTTGTGGAAGATTTTCAGATGCTGGAAGTGTTTATTAATAACGAATTATATGCGGTGGAAGGGATTACCCGTGTCGAGAGTTCAGTGATTTTGAAGCGGTTTAAAAGCAGGACAGGGTATAAGTTGTAACCATAAAGATTTAGATGAGCTCTTTTCCAGACTCCAAGTTCCGGGAGTGAAAAATTGGTAGAAATCGGCGGGATAGATTGCGTAATCAAAAGTTTGGGCGCCCCAAAATTACTTTCATATCTTTTGATAAAGACTGCCATTTTTAAATGACAGTCTTCTTTGTGTTTATTTGAATTAGAAAATCTAATGCTATCAAATTATTTTTCCGATTGAAGAGGTTTATCTTCTATAAAAATTACTAAAATCAATAAGATAGCAATTATTAACAAAATAGCAAATAGAAACATCCATCCTAATTGATAATTACCAAGATCAACCATTAATCCAAATAGTGGAGGAGCAATAATAACCCCCCAAGAGCCCTGCATAATACTGAAACCGCTCGCGACACCTGATTGTTCCCGTGGTACAAATTCTGTAACAGCGTTCATCCATATTCCATTGAATCCGGAAATACAAAAACCAAAAATCATTATAATCGGTACTACCATCCAGAACGGTGAATCAGCAGGAAGCAATGTTAGTGTTAATGCGGAAACAGCTGAAACCATTGCAATAATAATTAAAATAATGACTCTTTTTCCATTAAACAAGGTATCACTGATTATACCCCAAACCACTCGCCCAATCGATCCACTAGCTTCAGAAATGACAAGTAAAATACCTGATAAAAATAAACTTATTCCAAGTATTTCATATGCAAATAACACAATATAGGTATTTAAAATCATCTGTCCGCCATTTAATCCCACAGCACTTATACTAACCAACATAAAAGCTTTATGTTTGAACAGCGTATATACAGACGTCAAGAAACGGGGCTGACCTACATTAATGGAATGGTTATTTTTTTCTACCGGCGGATCATTGTAAAACCTGAAAGCTATACATCCAGCGACCATCAAAAGTAAACAGGCGCCGAAAAGAACAGGACGCCACCCCAACTCACTGGCAAGAGGAAGTAGAATAAGGGCGGCAAGAGCAGAACCTAGTGTCACTCCCGTCTGCTTAATTCCCATTGCAATACCGCGTTTTTTAGTAGAAAACCAATAGATAACCCCCTTTGTTTGAAGTCGGATGCATAGCTCCATAGCCAAATCCACCCAAAGCAATTAAAATTAGTATTAAAATATAAACTGATGTAAAAGTCATCAGCAAAAAACTTGTTCCTAAGCACACGGACAAGATAATAAGCAACTTCCTTGTGCCGATACGATCTACTAAAAATCCTGCAGGAATTGAAACAAGGGATTGCCCAAAAAAAAGTGCAGCAGGAAGCATTCCAATTTGTGCTTTTGTTAATGATAAATCTTCTTCAAATAGCACCCCAAGCGGCGCGAGGCTTCTTCCAACCAACGCAACAAGAACTTGTATTAAAAAAAGCCACACTAACATTTGCCAAGGATTGTGGGTTTGTATCCCTGTTCTTTTTTTAAATGTCCCCATATATTACTCATCTCTTTTAGCGGTATTCGATCAAATCATTGATGATATTATATTATATTTTTAAAATTCATCAAAATAACTGTTGATTCTTCTTCTCACCAAAAATATAGTGCTGCAAAAATAGCTATAAACATGAAAGTCACACTGGACACAAGTCCAATCACATATTGATCTTTCTTTGAAAAGACTCCGGTCTCATATGCTAAGTAAGTTGTTGTTGAATGAATTGGCAATATCATCATACTCCCTATCACCAATATAACTAAAAATGCAAGTTGCATGGGAGGTATACCGATTAATTCAGAATACGACATAACTATCGGAAAAATAACAATAACTGCAGATGATGGAACAATAAAGAAAAATCGTAATAGGAAAACAATAAACGCAATAATAATCACTTTACTTACGATACTTATATCCCCAGGAATAACTCCAATTAATACATCTGCTAAAACTTCAGCAGTACCATTCTCCGATAATAGTATTCCTAATGAAAAGGATGCACCTAACAATAAAAAATTCTCCCAATCATATTCACGAATTACTTTATTTGTAACCAGCCCTATTTTTGGTATGGAATAAAATGCAACTAATAGCATGGGCGGAAGCAAAAGCGGAACCTGTTCCTGATCTGTGACAATCCAAGTAATAATCATTGTTAAAAAACTTAATAAAACGACCCAAAGTTTGATAGATAAAGGATCTCTTGGTCTAAGCTCTATTTCTTCATTACTGTTCGATCTAACTATTTTTTCTTCTGGCATGGTTATTTTCAAAAAGTTCCAGACAAACAAAACCATGAATAAGGATCCTATCCAAAGGGGAGGCGCAACCATAAGAAACCAATCGAGCCATCCTAAATCAGCAACATTATAATCATTTAATAGTTGGGAAGCGAGAATCGGAAACCCGCCCCCGGTAAAAATAACCATTGTTGCATTTTGATTCATCATACCTATGATATAGATCCCGTATTTTTGAAAGATACTCTTCTCACTAAACCCGTATAACTGGTTCATACTGTTAATCAAGGGATACAACATTTTAAATCTTGCTACCGCAGATGGTAGTAATATAGGTAAAATCAGAATAAAAATAGGAAGTCCTATAATTATATAACGAGGGCCGCTTTTACTAATTTTGATTAAAAATTGTGCAATAACTTTATCTATTCCTACCTTCACTAATGCTTGACTAAGAATCGATACTATTAAAATGAAGTAAAGGGCGGGTGATAAAAATCCTGCTACTGCACCTTCAACATTATCAACTAAATTTAGAACAAGCATAAGTGCTATAAGCAATATACTACTTGCTCCAGTAGGGATCGGCGCAGCTACCCACAGATATACAGCGAATACCAATAACCCTAATGTTAGTTGCTGCTCACCCGTAAAACTCATCAAAAAAGTCGATTTACCTACCAAGAAACCACACAAAACCATAACCATCAAAAAAAGATTTAATAATAATTTTTTGTTAAAAAGTATATCCTTACTTAAGGTAGACTTCATTATATTCATTATCCTTTTTGTTTACGTAATTGACGTATGAGCGGTACAACAAAAGTAAGCAATGCAATAATAAGTAACGATAAAGCAATTGGTTCAGTTACAAAAACCATCAAACTACCATTTGAAATCGTTAATGACTGTCTAAAGGATTGTTCCATCATCCCACCTAGAATAAATGCTAGTATTAATGGAGGTGCAGGAAACGCAAATAACCTCATCAAGAATCCTATTACCCCAAATAGTAGTAACATATATAAATCAAATGTGTTAAAACTTATCGCATAAACACCGATCATACTAAACATAATTACCAATGAGATTAGTAGCGGGCGTGGTACCGTTAGTATTTTTGCGAAATAAGGAATTAAAGGTAAATTTAAAATCAACAAAAACACATTCCCTATGTACATACTTGCAATAATTCCCCAAAAGATTTCTGGACGATCTGTCATTAATAACGGCCCAGGCTGTACTCCTAATACAATAAAGGCCCCCAACATAACAGCAGTGGTTCCTGATCCCGGGATACCTAAACTTAACAATGGAACAAAAGCACCACTTGTTGCTGCATTGTTAGACGCTTCTGGGGCTGCAAGTCCTTTTACTGATCCCTTACCAAATTCTTCTGGCTTTTTAGCTATTCTCTTTTCTGAAATATAAGAAATAAACGATGCAATTGTCGCACCCGCACCAGGTAATACGCCAAGTATAAATCCTAAAAACGATTGTCTTGTAACAGGACCACTCATTTCCTTAAAATCTTTTTTGGTAAGACGCAAACTTCCAAGTTTATGAGCATTCTGTATGGATCTATCCTTTCTATTTATAATCAATGTACACACTTCCGCTAAAGCAAATAAACCTAAAGCTATAACCAAAAAATCCAGGCCTTCCAGTAAATTCACATTACCAAATGTAAATCGCTGTGTTCCGGTCTGACCATCAATCCCAATTGTTGCCACCATAAACCCAACAACAGCTGAAATTAATGCTTTAATGGTTGAACCCTCTGATAAACTTGATATCGCTGTTAACCCCATAAACATAAGGGCAAAATATGCAGGCGGACCAAATGCAATTGCTACACTTGAAAGTGCCGGAGCGAGCAACATTAATAACACAACACTAACTGTACCACCGGTAAAGGAAGCAATCGCTGCAATAGCAAGTGCCTTTCCTGCTTTACCTTGCTGCGCCATCGGATAGCCATCAAAAGATGAAGCAACTGTTCCAGATATCCCTGGGGCATTTAATAAGATGGAAGAAGTCGATCCTCCAAAAACAGCACCATAATATACACCTGCCATCATGATTAGTGCTGTTGTTGGATCCATCCCAAATGTAATGGGAATCATAACAGCTATTGCAGTAATAGGTCCTAAACCAGGAAGCATACCAATAAATGTTCCTACAAGGACACCGATCATCACAAATAAAATACCTTCTATACTAAACGCGGTTTGAAAACCAGTTAATAGTCCTTCTATCGATCCCATATGCTACCTCCTTTAAAACGGCAGGATTCCTTGTGGTAAATTAATTTTCAACAACTCTGTAAATGTTATATACATTAACAGAGGAAATAAGATAGATACAATCAAATTCGTAATATGTTTTCTGTAACCTAAAAACCATGAACAAAAAAAGATAAATAATCCTGTCACAACTACAAAGCCAAGGAGTTCTAGAAACATAATGTACACGAAGATAAAAGCAAAAACTGCAATTAAAACACCTAAATCCTTCTTTGGGATATCCCTTCTTGCTTTCTGTTCTTCTGTTTCCGAATCCTTTGAAAAAAACAGACATACTGCCAATACAGCTAATAACCAGCCCAACACCATTGGGATTACATCAGCATCAACAGAAGTATAGCCATAGGAGGGAAGTTGAAAAGTTAAAACTAAATAACCCACAGCTATAATAAATAAAACAATACTTATTCGTTGATTTAACGTTTTTAACATCTATTCACCACCATATGAAGTTAAGTAATCTTAGAAAAATGTGTCTTAAAGCTCTATAAAAATCAAGTCAATGATAATTATCATTGACTTGATTGGCTTTATTCTCCAAGCCCCAATTCCTCTAATAGTGATTCTAATTCTGCATTTTGTTCCTCTAAATATGTGCTGTACTCTTCACTATTCATGTACATTTCGTCCCATCCATATTGGTCTCGAATTTCAGCAAATCCATCCGATTCACTTAGTTCTTTAAATTTCTCCTCATAATAAGAAACAGCTGATTCATCCATATTTGCCGGTCCAAAGAAACCGCGCCAGTTAATGAAAGTAGTATCAATTCCTTGTTCGATTGCAGTAGGGAAGTCCTCTATAACTTCACCCTCTAATCTTTCTTCAGATGTTACACCTAATACTTTAATTTCTCCTGCTTTCACTTGTTCTATTGTTTCGGCAACCCCTGTAGAGAACACATCAACACTGCCATTTAAAACCTGAGTTAATGCCCCGCCACCCTGATCAGATACATAATTAATTTCAGTTACATCGACACCAGCAGCCTTAGCAACCTGTGCAAATTGTATATGATCCATACTACCTGGAGATGATGTTCCAACTACTGTGACACTTGATGGGTCTTCTTTCATATCATCAAAAAGTTCATTTAAATTATCCCATTCTGCATCTGCTGATACAGCGAAAGCAGCATAGTCAGCGATCATATTTGCAATTGGTGTAAAGTCTTCATAGTTATATTCTGATTGACCATTTAAAGGCACTAATAGAAGTGGTGGTGAACCAACAAACATATGATGTGGACTCGTATCTTGCTCGGCAACATAAGCCCAGCCTACAGCACCGCCGCCTCCTTCTCTATTTATTACCCCGATATCCTGATCAATAATTCCTTCCTCCCCAAAAACCTGTGCTGTCATCCTTGCAGTAGTGTCCCAGCCGCCACCAGCCCCAGCTGGTGCTACAATTTCAATTGCTTCTTCTGGTGCCCAATCTTCTTCAGCTGATCCGCCAGCTTCCTCTTCATCAGCAGAACACGCTGCAACAAAGACTATCAGAACCGTTAAAACTAGTAGCGATAAATACCTTTTCATGATTATTTCCCCCTTTGTTTTTATTGAATAAAAGCGTATCATTTCGCTTATTATTCACTATAATGAAATTTTTCCGTTATGTAAACGTTTTCAAAATAAAGTGTAATTCGTTTTTTACGTGTTTTTTGTTCATTTCGTTCATGATGTTTTTTACATAGAGAAGGGATGCCAGCATAATGCTTTTGGCATCCCTTTCCATTATTTTATATAATATTTTCGTTCAGGTCTTCCTACAACACCGTATTCGAGCTTTGCGGCAATATTGTCAACTGTAGTTAGATATTCTAAATACCGTCTTGCCGTTGTTCGAGATGCGCCAATTTGGACACCCATTTCTTCAGCTGTAATGCCCTCTTCTATACGATGAATAATTTGTTTGACCTTATCAAGTGTTAATGGATCAATACCTTTAGGTGTCTGCTTCATATTTGAACTTACTTCTGTTTTACGTCCAAAGTAATCATCTAAAAAAGATTGATCAACTTCTTCCTTAGATTCAAGCTTATGTTTCATTTTTTTATAACGTTCAACCGTTTCTACAAATCGCTCCATTTTAACTGGTTTTATAATATAATCAAATACACCATTGCGAATCACTTCACCAACTATCTCCGTTTCTGTTGCAGCTGAAATCGTGATTATATCTATGTTCGGGTTAATTGTTCTTATCTCATGAATGATATCCGTTCCAAGTATATCTGGCATGTATATATCAAGTAATACAAGATCAATATATTTAGAATCTACTATTTTAATCGCATCCTTACCGTTTAACACCTTTCCTGCTACTGTAAAACCACTAACTTTATCTAAGAATTCCTCATGAATACCAGCTATACGGTAGTCATCTTCTACAATAACGACCTTGATCATAAAATCCCCCATTAATCCACGTAACCTTCTTTTGGTATAAATACAGTGAACACTGCCCCACCAGTAGGCTGATTAGTTACTTCGATTTGCCCTTGTAATTCATTGACCGTTTCTTTCACAATTGCTAGTCCATAGCCACGATTTTCGTTGTCTTTTGTTGAAAATCCTTGTTCAAAAATTTGTTTCACCTTATCGTCTGAAATTCCTACCCCATTGTCAGCTATTTCAAAAACAATATCTCCACCTAAATCTGTAGCAAAAAACACAACATTTTTATATTCATTTGTTTCAACTGCTTCTATCGCATTATCGAGTAGATTTCCTAGAATAGTTATTAATTTAACTATATCTAAATGTTCTGGCAAATGGCCTAGATAGCTGCTGGATTCGATTTCAAAATTAATTTTCATCTCCGAGGCTTTTCCTATTTTACCTAACAAAATTGCTTGGACTGTTCTATCATTTATTTGCTCAATCAAAATTTTATTTTGATTACCAGTCAACTGAGACTCCGTCTGAATCAGCTCAATTGCCTTTTTATAATAGCCTAGTTGAAGCAGTCCAGATATTACATATAATTTATTTGTATATTCATGCGTTTGAGCACGAAGATCTTCTGAATACTTTCTAACCTCTGATAATGTATTAATCATTTCGTTCAGTTCTGTTTTATCTCGAAAACTGGAAACAACCCCGATAACTTCCTCATTTTCCATTATTGGTGTTCGATTAATAATGACATTTCGGTTATTCAGAATCATTTCATCATTCTTTATTACATCACCGGAAAATAGCACATTATACATCCTTGTATTAGGAAATACATCTTCTATTTTTTTATTGATATTATTCTCAGACAATCCTAGTATTTTTTGAGCAGATTCATTCATCATATTAATTTGTCCATCTTTGTCTATTGCAATAACACCCTCTTTGATTGACTCTAATATCGCATTACGATCCCTATATAATGAAGCAATTTGATGCGGTTCTAGTCCATATGTATCTTTTCGTATACTTCTAGCTAATAATATTCCACCAATAATCCCAATTGCAATTACCAATATGGCTACACCACTGATTTTTAATAGTTTATTAAAAATAGTAGTTCTAATATCTTCAACCATAAATCCAACAGAAATAATACCCACTATTTCACCATCATCATTGATAACTGGTGCTTTCCCCCTTAATGACGGACCAAGACTCCCTGTGGCTTTTGACGTATAATACTCTCCATGAATTAATGCTTTATCATTGTCACCACCTACCATCTCTCTTCCTACTTTTTCCTCATCCGGGTGTGCATATCGGATACTTTCACTATTACCGACAACAATAAACTCTGCGCCAATCATTTCACGAACCTCACTTGCAACTGGCTGTATTACTGTTTCGGGTTCATCCAGAGCAAACGCATCCCTGATAGTAGGCATTAAGGAAAGCGTTGTAGCGACATGGAGAGCTCTCTCTCCAATATGTTGTTCTGTTTCCTCTGATTCAAGATAGGCAATAATTGTTGTCAGTAATATAGTAATAAATACAATCAAGGTAATTATTAATACTAGAATTTTTGTTTGTAAAGAGACACTTACTCTTTTCATAACACTATCCTTTCCAATAAATACACGACTGATTTCTTCATTGAAATTTTATATACATGCAAAATTTGATTATATTTTCATGCTTCGAATATAGCATTTATTATACGACAGTTTATAGTCCATTCCAATAGTTTTATATCAAGATTCGGAAGACTCCATTAAATCTACTTTTTATAGATTCATTGACATTTTCTCAATATTCCTATATCTTTACTAATTAAGAGAGGGGGAAAAAGATGGGAGAATGGTTGGAAAATATAAGTGGTGAGATAGCTGATTTTGTCTGGGGTTTACCATTAATTATTTTATTAGTTGGAACGGGATTATACTTAACGATACGATTAATGTTCTTTTCTTTTCGAATGTTACCTTATGCATTGAAAATCACCTTTAAGAAACAGGATAAAGAATCCAAAGGGGATATATCCCATTTCCAAGCGCTCTCGACTTCTTTAGCTGCCACTGTTGGGACAGGGAATGTTGTTGGTGTGGCAACAGCTGTCGTGGCAGGTGGCCCTGGCGCTGTGTTTTGGATGTGGATTACCGCACTGGTTGGGATGGCAACAAAGTATGCCGAGGCTATTCTTGGCGTGAAATACCGGCAGGAAAATGCCAAAGGGGAAATGTCCGGAGGGCCGATGTACTATATTGAAAAAGGACTCGGACAAAAATGGCTCGCTGTGCTATTTGCACTTTTTGCTGTGTTTGCAGCGATCTTTGGAATTGGCAATATGATCCAAGCGAATGCGGCTGCCGATGTTGCCAATGATGTTTTCAACATACCGCTTTGGCTCACAGGTCTTGTGTTTGCGATCCTCGTTGGATTGGTTATTATCGGCGGTGTTAAAAGTATCGGGCGAGTGACTAGTATTGTTGTACCAGTCATGATTGTCTTTTATCTTATTGCAGGCTTCGTCATCATTTTTATAAATTTCAGTGAAGTCCCTGCTGCTTTTGGGTTGATTTTCACCGATGCATTTACAGGCCAAGCTGTTGCTGGGGGAGCAATAGGTACTGTCATCCAAATGGGGGTAGCCCGTGGCCTATTTTCCAATGAAGCAGGACTTGGTACAGGCGGTATTGCCGCTGCAGCTGCCAAAACGGATATCCCTGCACGCCAGGCACTCATTTCTATGACGCAAGTATTTATTGATACAATTATCGTCTGTACGGTTACTGGCCTCGCCCTCACCATGGCGAATTTGTATGCGACAGGTACGGAAGGCGCTGCACTCACCGCACAGTCTTTTGATGCGTTACTTCCCGCAGGTGGTGACATTGTCGTTGCCGTTACACTATTATTCTTTATTTTCTCCACCATTGTAGGCTGGGCTTATTTTGGAGAAAAGTGTTTTACGTATCTGGTTGGCGATAACTTAACCACCCTTTATCGAGTTATCTTCGTCTTGGCGATCATTCCTGGAGCAACCCTGTCTCTAGACACGGTATGGAACTTAGGAGACATTTTTAATGGATTAATGGCGATCCCGAACTTGGTCGGTCTATTACTCTTATCTGGGGTTGTTGTGAAAGAGACGAAACGATTTAATGAGTTACGCGTCTATGAGAGACAGGAAGGTTAGACAATAAGATGAGAGCGTCTTGATCCTAATATGATCGAGGCGCTCTCTTCTTATATCGGGTTTATCGACTAAGTTCTACATACATGAAAACGCCCTTATTGAAGTTTCCACGCTTCAACTATTCCCATATTACAGAAAAACTTAATTGGAGATAAATATGATGCAAGCATTAATTGATGATTTATATTATACTAAACTGTAACGAAGATTAGTCCTACCAGAGAAAAGAGATTGATTTATGAGAGCCTTAGAGAAACTACAAACCATTATCATACTATTCGCTGTTGGTTTAGGTTTTTTATTGGGACAGGTAGACATAATTGAACAATATGCCGAGAATTTCGTTATTCCGTTTCTATTCTTGATGCTATATGGATTATTTTTAACGATTCCATTGCAACAATTAAAGAAGGCCTTTTCAAATATTAAATTCCTTGGATCCAGCACGATCATTAATTTTATATGGACCCCCATTTTAGCTTGGAGCTTAGGAGCAGTATTCCTAGCTGATTATCCAGCTTTATGGATCGGTTTCATTATGCTTATGGTAACTCCTTGTACAGACTGGTATCTCGTGTTTACTGGTATAGCAAAAGGAAATGTATCGCTTTCTACATCGGTTTTACCGATTAATTTAATTCTACAGGTAGTGTTTCTGCCAGTATATTTACTCCTATTTGCTGGAACCATTGAAACAATAGCCGTATCAACGCTTGTAGAGAGCATATTGATTGTATTGGTTATTCCTTTTATACTGGCGCACCTTACGCGATTCTTATTAAGAAGAAGAGAATCTGTTTTAAACAACAAGATTATTCCCTTTTTCGGTAATGCTCAAATTTTCTTTTTAGCCCTGGCCATTATGGCAATGTTTGCTTCCCAAGGTTCTTACTTACTTGAAAACCTAGAAGTCATTTACATTTTAATTATACCCATTTTGATGTTTTTTGTTATTAACTACTTGATAGGGCGCTTGGTTGCTACGTTTTTAAATTTTTCTTATGAAGATTCAGTAAGCTTAAGTATGACGATTGTTGCCAGAAATTCACCAGTCGCCTTGGCTATAGCTGTAACAGCATTTCCAGATCAGCCTCTCATTGCCCTGGCTTTGGTTATAGGACCTTTGATTGAATTACCCGTACTTGCCATTGTCTCCCAAATACTGCTTCTAAAAAGAAGAAAGAGTAAAAAGTAAAGGTTACCCTATCGTTAGGATAACCTTTACTTTTCACTCCAACTTGATTCCATTTCTGGAACAAGAGATTGAATTGGTACTCCATATTTCATTCTACAATTTCTCGAATTTAACTTTTCCTCAGCGCCTGATCGATATCAGCTTTAATATCCGCTGCGTCCTCCAGCCCGATCGATAGTCGAATTTGCTCTGGCGTAACGCCAGCAGCGAGCTGTTCATCCGGTGATAATCTCGCGTGCGATGTCGTAGCGGGATGAAGGACGAGTGTTTTTGAATCGCCAACATTTGCGACATGGGATAACAGCTTCACGGAATTTATAAAGGTTTTCGCAGATTCGAGCCCGCCTTTAATTCCAATTGTAAAAATGGATCCTGCACCTTTTGGTAAATAGGTTTGGGCCATTTCGTATTGTGGGTCACCTTTTAATGTTGGATAATTCACCCATTCTACTTGCTCATGCCCGTCCAAGTATTCGGCTATCTGCTGTGCATTTGTCACATGCTGCTTCATGCGTAGTGGCAGTGATTCAAGACCTTGAATAAATAACCAGCTGTTGAATGGAGAAATGGTTACACCTAGATCATGCCCTAGTGTAAATCGAGCTTTGGCAATAAATGCATTTTCTTTAGCGAGTCTTACAAAAGATTGATCATCTAAAGAGGCCTTTGATTCCGTGAATTCCGGGAATTTGCCATTATCCCATGGAAATTTTCCAGAATCCACAATAACTCCCCCGATGGATGAGCCATGCCCGCCGATAAATTTAGTCGTCGAATGCACCACAATATCTGCACCAAATTCGATAGGTTTCTGTAAATATGGCGTTGTAAATGTAGAGTCCACTACCAATGGTAAATGATGTTCATGTGCGAGGTTACTAAGTCTGCTAATATCAGCAATTTCCAAGCTTGGATTCCCGATCGTTTCCGTAAAAATAGCTTTTGTTTTATCGTTAATTGCTCCAGCTATTCCTTCAAAATCTGTACCATCGACAAAGTGAACCGTTACCCCGAAGCGCTGAAACGTTTCCGAAAAAAGACTGAACGTACCCCCATATAAAGCATTGGTAGCTACAATTTCGTCACCTGCCTTTGCAAGGGTTAACAACGCAACCACAATAGCTGCTTGTCCGGATGAAACAGCAAATGCCCCCACTCCTCCTTCCAATTGTGCAATCCTATTTTCAAATACGTTATTCGTCGGATTTGCATTTCTCGAATAGATATATCCATTTCCCTGCATTTTGAAAAGCGAAGCTGCTTGATCTGTATCTTCAAATACGTAAGATGTCGTTTGATAGATCGGTACAGCTCTGGAACGAACTGATTCGTCAACATCATGCCCACCGTGCTGTGCTATTGTATCAAAATTCAAATTTCCTTTTGCGTGTTCATTTGTCATTTTGTCATGCCCCTTTTCTCCAATTCACAATAATGATCCCAAAGCTTTTAATTTGACTGTTTTCTAATTGTGAACACTAAAAAAACCTCTTCCAATGGGGAAGAGGTTTTTTAAAATTAAACGACACTCTCCCTCATCTTTCAAGCCAATACTGCTTGCTGGAAGTGGCACCATTTCACTATTTAGTAACGGTTGCCGCAGGATCATAGGACCAGGTTCCTCCCCCGACTCTTTATAAGGAATATTGCTATTAAGTTTTATATTGGTAATACGTTATCTCATTCTGAAGACTATCAAGAAAGAATATTTGATTGTTTAAGCAGAGTCATGCAATTTCTCAGCCAGGCGCTGGATTTTTGGTAAATCACTAATATCCATATTACCGCCACTTACAATGACGCCGCAATGCGCTGAATTAATTTGTCCGCTATTAGCGAATAATGCGGCTAACGCTGCAGCTCCTGCACCTTCCATCAATGTTTTATTTCTTTCAAGCATATAAACGAGTGCAGAAGCGATCTCTGCATCTGAAACGGTTATCATATCATCTACGTATTCACGTATGAGTGGCAACGTATTTTTACCAGGCTGTTTTACCGCGATGCCTTCTGCAATTGTAGAAACGGACTTCTTGTTCACTGCATCATGGTGATAACTGTCATGCATAGCAGACGCCCCGCTCGCCTGAACACCAATAACCTTTATAGCAGGATTTATATACTTAGCAGCAACTGCTATTCCACTAATAAGGCCCCCACCGCCAACGGGCACGATAATGGTGTCGAGTCGAGGTTCTTGGTGCAACATCTCCATGACAAGTGTACCTTGACCGGCCATCACATCATAATCGTCAAACGGGTGAATATAAACAGCACCTGTTTGCATTTGTCTTTTCAATGAAGCTTCATAGGCTTCCTGGAATGAATCGCCAGTAAGCACAACTTCAGCACCATAGTTTCGTGTGGCATTGACCTTTGCAAGGGGGGTACGTTCTGGCATGAAGATAGTTGCATGTGCGCCTAATTTGGCTGCAGCATGAGCAACCCCTTGCGCATGATTTCCAGCTGAAGCAGTGACAACACCTTTCTTCAATTGATCATCCGTTAATTGCATGAGCTTAAAACTAGCACCTCTAAATTTAAACGCTCCCGTTTTTTGTTGATTCTCCATTTTAAAATAAACGTTTTTGTCGAGTAATTCATCTGTGGTTGTTGATGTTAGTAATGGTGTACGGTGAACGATGGGTGACAGACGTTCCATCGCGGTATCAACCTTCTCACCTGTTAAGCAATCCCCAATGATTCCACACTCCTCATTAATTTGTATACTTTGTTTCCATGATGCTAATGCAAGCTCGAATACACCCCGTGGATCTTAGGATGACCCATGAGCTATCTCATAAGCCTCAATCTTATCCTCTAGCTTTAATGTTAAAGCTATTTCATCTAATCCATTCATTAGCTTTTCCTTGTGAAAGGCCGGGATATCAAAATGTACTTCATTTTGATCTGCATCAATAATGACTTGAGCTTCCAGATCGACATCTAATACCAATGTTGAATTCTCCGCCTGTTCCATCCATTGATTTACCTGCGTCTCATTCATTTGAACTGGAATAATCCCATTTTTTAATGCATTGTTATAAAATATATCAGCAAAGCTCGATGCTATAATAACACGAAACCCGTAATCCAACAATGCCCAGGGTGCATGTTCCCTAGAAGAACCGCAGCCAAAGTTCTCACCCGCTATTAAAATAGACGCTGTTTGATAAGCAGGTTTATTTAATCCGAACTCTGCTCGCTTATTCCCATCATCATCAAACCGCCAATGATAAAAAAGGAATTGACCAAATCCAGTTCGCTCTATTCGTTTTAAAAATTGCTTTGGAATAATTTGATCCGTATCTATATTTGTTCGGTTCAATGGGTATACCAATCCTTTATGTTCCTGAATAGCTTCCATTACATGCACCTCCTAATTCGCTATGCCCACAAATTTTCGAACATCCACAAAATGCCCTTCTATAGCAGCTGCTGCAGCCATTTCTGGACTAACTAAATGCGTACGGGCACCGTTCCCTTGTCTTCCCTCAAAATTCCGATTAGATGTTGACGCACATCTGCCACCTGGTGGAATAATATCATCATTCATTCCTAGGCACATACTGCAACCAGATTCCCGCCATTCAAAGCCTGCCTGTTTAAAAATAGTGTCCAGCCCTAGTTTTTCTGCTTCCAATTTAACGCTGAAGGATCCTGGTACAACGATCGCTTTCACATTTGTGTTTACTTGTTTTCCTTTAACAATGGATGCAGCCTTTTGCAGATCGCTTACACGGGAATTGGTACATGACCCAATAAACACATGGTCAATATCAATGTCTGTTATCGGTTGATTTTCTTCCAGTCCCATATACGTTAGGGCTCGCTCGACATCTTCCCTATGATCAACTTCATTTAGATTTGGTGTCTTGCCACTAACTGGGACACACATACTAGGGTTGGTTCCCCATGAAACTTGTGGTTCAATCTCTTCTGCATTAATTGTTACGGTCTTATCATAGGTAGCACCTTCATCGGTAGCCAGCTCCAACCACTCGTCGGCTACTTCTGTAAATGCCTCACCCTCTGGTACATATTCTTTTCCTTTTAAATAATCAATCGTTGTTTGATCCGGACTGATTAAGCCAGCCCGGGCACCTGCTTCGATGGACATATTACATATTGTCATACGTTCTTCCATAGATAATTTTCGAATCGCATCACCTGTGTATTCCATCACATAGCCGGAACCAAAACGAACGCCAAATTTAGCAATGATAGCCAATATTAAGTCTTTTGCTGTCACCCCAGGTCCTAAATCACCTTCCACCTGTACATTTAACGTTTTAGGTTGTTCCTGTTGCAAGGTCTGGGTCGCTAGTACATGTTCCACTTCACTAGTACCGATTCCAAAAGCCAACGCCCCAAATGCACCATGTGTTGACGTATGACTATCTCCACAGACAATAGTTTTTCCAGGCTGCGTCAATCCGAGCTGTGGCCCGATCACATGAACAATCCCTTGATCCGGGTGCATCATATCTGCTAGCGGAATTTCATGTTCTTCACAGTTATCCCGCAATGTTTCCATTTGTTTTTTGGCGATTTGGTCTTTGATGACATCCCTATTTTTTGTTGGGACATTGTGATCCATCGTAGCAAAGGTTAAATCCGGCCTTCGTACTTTTCTATTATTCAGTCGCAACCCTTCAAATGCTTGAGGAGAAGTCACTTCGTGAACCAAATGCAGATCAATATACATGAGATCCGGTTTACCACTTTCTTCATATACTACATGTTTATTCCATATTTTATGAACAATCGTTTCAGGTTTCGACACCGCTATCTCCCCCCTCTATTTAGGCATACATCGTACCTATTTGCTCGCACACACTATTTGTTGTTAAGTTATCTATCACCATTTCAGTCATTTCCTTTGTACCAACTTCTTGGCCACCCTTCATATGCAAGTCAGGGGTGTGGTATCCTTGCTCTAAGCATTGACTAACAGCTTCTTCAATTTCTAATGCTTCCTTTTCTAGGCCGAATGAGTGTCTAAGCATTAATGCAGCTGATAATATCATCCCTAATGGATTAGCAATTCCTTTTCCAGCAATATCAGGTGCAGATCCATGAACGGGCTCATAAAGTCCAACACCATCTGATCGTATACTCGCCGACGGTAACATTCCAAGTGAGCCTGTTAACACAGATGCCTCATCGCTTAAGATGTCACCAAATAAATTTTCGGTAACGAGTACATCAAATTGATCAGGTTGCGTTATTAGTTTCATTGCAGCTGCGTCAACGAGCAAATGCTCAACAGTTACATCCGGATAATCTTTGCTTTTTTCATCAACGATTTCACGCCACATTCGACTGGATTCGAGCACGTTCGCTTTATCAACAGACGTTAAATGATTATTTCTTAATTGCGCACTTTGGAAAGCTTTATCAATAATTCGCTCCATTTCATTCCGTTGATAATACAACGTATCAACTACAACTTCGCCATCCTCACGTCGCTCGCTAGGCTTTCCAAAATAAAGTCCACCTGTTAGCTCTCGTATAATTAAGATATCACTTCCCTTAATCACTTCCTCTTTTAATGGAGAAGCATCAAGTAAAGGACTAAAACCTTTAACAGGGCGCAGGTTGGCAAATAATCCAAGTGTCTTCCGAATCCCAAGCAACCCTTTTTCAGGCCTTAAGTATGCTGGTAGAGAATCCCATTTCTCCCCACCAACAGCTCCTAGTAAAATCGCATCCGCATGTTGACATGCTTTAATCGTATCTTCAGGCAACGGTGTGCCAGACTGATCGATCGCGTCCCCACCAATCTCATGCTGATGAAATGTAAAGCTATGACCAAATTCGCTGGAAATCGTATTTAATACTCGTTTTGCCGATTCCATAATTTCTTTTCCAACACCATCGCCTGGAAGCAGAATAATTTGTTTATCCATAATCTCCCCATCCCATCCGTTTTATTATTTTGTCTCTTTAACGTCCACCGGCTAAGGTTGCGACGTCCTGGGACTGCGATTACTCGCCCCACCGAAAACATTGTCGCAACGCCGGTCCTAGCACGTCCTGGGCGTCGAAAAACCCCAACTGAATGGAGTTTTACTTTATAACTTCTTTCTTCGTAATTGTCGAATTTTGTTGGACGATATAACGATTCACGGCATTTAAAAACGCATTTGCGGAGGCTTCTATCACATCTTGAGCAGTGCCTCTTCCGTTTACTTTTTCTCCATTTACCACAAGCTGTACATGTGATTCTGCGAGTGCATCTTTTCCACCGCCAACAGAGTTAAGAGAGTAATCTACTAATTGCAAATCCTCTTCAATTAGCGCATCCAGCGTTTTGTACAATGCCTCTACACTACCCTCACCTGTATAGGCAGTTTCAACTGTATTTCCTTCAGGGGTTTTCAAGCGCACTGTAGCTGTCGGGATATTCGCTGTTCCATATTGTACTTGGAACATTTCCAATTGGTATTTAGCAACTGAAGAAATATCTGTTTGGATTTCCATTAGCATCGTAAATATATCGTCGTCTGTTACCTCTTTTTTATGATCGGTTAATTTCTTAAATGTATTGAATGCTTCTTTTAGTTTTTCATCCGGCAGATCTATACCAAGTTCCGTAATTTTATCCTTGAATGCATGACGCCCTGAATGTTTTCCGAGGAATAAGGTGTTCGAATTTACTCCTACCATTTCTGGAGTAATAATTTCGTAAGTGGCTTTGTTTTTCAATACGCCATCCTGGTGAATACCTGCTTCATGCGAAAATGCGTTACGACCAATTACTGCCTTGTTTGCCTGGACATACATGCCAGATAGTTTTGCTACAAGGTCACTTGTGCGTTTTATTTCATTCAGTTTAAGGTTTGTTTGATATGGGTAGTAGTCGGCGCGTATCTTTAAAGCTACACCAACCTCTTCCAACGCAGCATTTCCAGCTCTTTCCCCAATTCCATTTATCGTTCCTTCGACCTGTGTTGCACCATTTTCAACCGCTGCTATCGAATTGGCAACAGCCATGCCCAAGTCATCATGGCAATGACAGGAAAGGTCGACACGATCTATATTCGGAACGGTTTCTCTAATAAATCGAAACAACTCTCCATATTCCGCTGGTGTCGTATAGCCTACCGTATCCGGCATGTTAATCACCGAGGCTCCTGCGTCGATAACACGCTCAATAATTTGGGCTAAGAAGTTCCAATCAGACCGTGTTGCATCTTCTGGGGAAAACTGCACCTGTGCGAATTTTTCTTTCGCATATGCAACCATACTTACTGCCGTGTCAATCACTTCTTCTGGTGTTTGCTTCAGTTTATATGTCATGTGGATCGGTGATGTTGCTAAAAATATATGCAACCGTGGCTCATCAGCACCTTTAAGCGCCTCCCAAGCAATATCAATATCTTTTTTAACCGCCCTTGCTAAACCAGTGACAGATGTACCTTTAATTGTATCTGCAATTGTCTTTACTGCATTAAAATCCCCTTTGGAGGAAGCAGGGAATCCTGCCTCCATTCGATCAACTCCAAAGCGTTCCAGCTGTTTAGCAATTTCCAATTTTTCTAATCTGTTCAAATTCACACCAGGTGACTGCTCGCCATCTCTCAATGTCGTATCGAAAATTTTAATTTGCGACATGCTGTTTCACATCCTTTTGTTTCGATTTCAACGGTTGCTTCACAAAAGGCATTAACTCTCGTAACTCCCTTCCTACTTTTTCAATCGGTAACTGATTTTCCCTAGCATTAATGGCATTAAATTGCGGGCGATTCGCCTGATTTTCAAGCACCCATCCTTGCGCAAACTTACCTGACTGTACATCTTCTAGAACTTCTTTCATCCGTTCTTTTGTTTCATCATTGATGACGCGTGGTCCCGATACAAAATCTCCCCATTGTGCTGTGTCTGAAATCGAATAACGCATGTTTTCCAGTCCGCCTTCATACAACAAGTCAACAATCAATTTCATTTCATGCATACATTCAAAGTAAGCTACTTCTGGCTGGTATCCAGCATCTGTCAATGTTTCGAAACCTGCTTTTATCAAGTTGGTAACACCGCCACATAGTACTGCCTGCTCGCCAAATAGATCCGTTTCCGTTTCTTCTTGGAAAGATGTTTCAAGGATACCTGCTCTAGCTGAACCAATTCCTTGTGAATAAGCAAGTGCAAGCTCTGTTGCATTTCCAGTAACATCTTGGTACACCCCATATAAAGAAGGTACACCTGCTCCGTCTTCATACGTCCTGCGAACTAAATGTCCAGGTCCTTTTGGTGCAACAAGGAATACATCGACATCAGATGGTGGAACGATTTGATTAAAGTGAATGTTAAATCCATGGGCAAATGCAATGGCATTACCTGATTTCAGATTTGGTTTAATACTTTCCTGATACACATATGGCTGAAGTTCATCCGGCAACAGCACCATAACAACATCTGCTGTACTTGTTGCATCTGCTACAGAAAGAACTGTAAAGCCATCTTCCTCTGCCTTTTCCTGTGATTTACCTGGTCTTAGTCCTACAACAACATCATAGCCGCTTTCTCGAAGATTCAGTGCATGTGCATGCCCCTGTGATCCATAACCAACTACTGCGATTTTCTTTCCTTGCAATACCTCTTTTTGAACATCTTTTTCATAAAGTACTTTTGACATTATAAACTTCCTCTCTTTTTTTAGATTATTAGATTATTAGATTAGACTTACACTGAAAATGAGTTAATTTCTGTTACCTGCTGTGGCTGTTGGCCTCTTAAAAAAGCAGTGACCCCTGTTTTCGTGAGCTCTTTTATTCCATAAGGCCGCAGTAAGGTGATTAACGCGTCCACCTTATCCGGTTTCCCTGTCACCTGTACCGTTAGACTGTCTTTACTCAGGTCGATAACCGATGCACGAAATGGTGCTATTACCCCCTGGATTTCAGTACGTGACTGCCCATTGCCACCAACTCTTATGAGAGCGAGCTCCCTGGCGACCATTGCTTTGTCTGTAATATCCGATACTTTTAAAATATCTATTTGTTTGTTTAATTGCTTCGTCAATTGTTCTAGTTTCTGAGGATCGCTGACTTCCACAACAAATGTCATTTTGGCTATGCCTTCTGTTTCCGAATTTCCAACGGTAATACTGTCGATATTGAACTGCCGCTTGTTAAGCATCCCTGTAATCCGGTTCAGAACACCACTTCGATTCTGAACAGTAGCTGTTATAATACGCTTCATTTTGTCACCCCTATCATTTCCTGGATCCCTTTACCTGGGGCAATCATTGGATAAACACTTTCTTTTTGTTCAACCCGGCAATCCAAAACAACCGGCCCATCATATGCAAATACATCCTCTAGCACTTCAACAACGTCATCCTCTTTGTCTACTCTCAGTCCACGGATGCCATAGCTTTCAGCAAGTTTTACAAAATCAGGATTGGTTGATAAAAGTGATTCTGAATAGCGTTCCTCATAAAAACTTTCCTGCCATTGCCTTACCATTCCTAACGCTTCGTTATTGACGATAATTACTTTGACAGGGAGATTCCTATCTTTAAGAACAGATAGTTCCTGTAACGTCATTTGAAATCCACCGTCTCCAACCAGTGCAACAACTAAATCATTTGGTGCCCCCAATTGAGCACCGATTGCAGCTGGAAATCCGAATCCCATTGTACCGAGCCCTCCGGAAGTTACCCAGCGGTTAGGTTTATCAAAAGGATAGTGTTGTGCTGCCCACATCTGATGTTGCCCAACGTCTGTCGTAACAATTGCTTCCCCTTTCGACATGCGGTACACCTGCTCGGTGAGCCATTGCGGTGAAATGACATCATTTGACCGTTCATACCACAGCGGATACGTTGTTTTATTATGTTCCAACTTTTCCTTCCAGGCTTTATGGTCTGGCAACTCAATATCGCTATTTAATAATGCCTTTAAGGCTTCTTTTGCATCTCCAACGACGGGAATAGCTGTTGAAATGTTCTTCCCAATTTCTGCCGGGTCGATGTCAATATGAGCGACCTTAGCATCTGGTGCAAAGTGTTCTAACTTACCTGTAAGACGATCATCAAATCGAGCTCCGATATTAATTAGTAAATCACATTCATAAATCCCCATATTTGCCGCATATGTTCCGTGCATCCCAGCCATTCCTAGTGAAAGGTTGCTGGTTCCCGGGAATCCACCTAAGCCGAGTAATGTATTCGTCACTGGAAGCTGATATTTCTCGGCAAAAGCTTTGAGTTCATCTGAAGCCTTTGCCGTTACGACTCCAGCACCGGTCAGCAGTATCGGTTTCTTCGATCGGCTTAACGCATCCGCCAGCTTGCCGATTTGTAATGGATTAGGATGTTTCGTCGGCTGATACCCTGGTAAATAAAAATCACGTTGACTTCGAGCTGGTGAAGTCTCTTGTGAAATATTCTTGGGAATATCAATGACGACTGGTCCTGGACGGCCTGTTACAGCAATGTGAAAAGCTTCTTTTATAATTCTCGGTAATTCAGATACGTGATTAACTTGATAATTGTATTTGGTAATTGGTGTTGTTATTCCCATAACATCTGATTCCTGAAAAGCATCTGTACCAATTACACCTTTTGCTACTTGACCGGTGAATATAACTAATGGCAAAGAATCCATCAATGCATCCGTAATTCCCGTAATCAAATTTGTAGCTCCAGGTCCTGATGTTGCTAATACTATTCCTGGCTTTCCCGTAACCCGTGCATATCCTTCCGCTGCATGAATAGATCCTTGCTCGTGACGCGAAAGTATATGCTTAAATGGTGCTAAACTCCGATACAATGCATCGTAAATTGGTAAAACTGCACCACCAGGATAGCCAAATATGGTATCGACTTGCTCATCAACCAATGATTCAATTAATAAATCAGCACCGGTTATCATTTCTTCCGTCTCTTCCACTTTGTCTCTTACCTCAGCTTTCACAACAACATGCCTCCTTTTAATTATTAAAAACAATATTCAAAAACTTGGCTTAACACCATGAACTGGCGGAAAGTCATCGTTTTTCTAACGTGAAAAGTTTATCGATTTTGCATATAAAAAAAAGACTCTTCTCCATAAATCTGCATAAAATCAGAATTTCAGGGGAGAAAAAGAGTCTTTTCACGGTACCACCCAGGTTTATAGCACTCTTGCGAATACTACCTTCGTGACTGAGATAATCAGCCTTTTTTGATAACAGGTACATGTGACTGTACCCGGCTAAGCCTACTAAATTAGTTCGTTCAGCCCAGCACTCAGAGAAGATGTCAGAACAATATGTACTTCTGGGCTTCCAGCACCCCCAGATCTCTGTAAATACATGTAACATGTTCCTTTTTTCTCATCATCGAGTTAATTTATTCTTTTATCATGAAAATTTTGATAATTGAGTCTGTGTGTTTTATGAATTTACTTAATATAAATAAATTCGAAATAATTGATATTGCGGATTATCATATAACGGATTTGCTAAAAGGTCAACCGTTATTTAGAAAGTTTTTTGATACTTTCGATAAGTCCGATAAATTGAATACGCTTACAATGGCTTCATGTTAATTTTTCAGATTTTAAAAATAAAATTGTTACATTTTGGTTACAATTGGATTGTTTATTAAAAAACGTGACTTTTGTTAAAGGGATTCTTAGAAAACGTTCTTTGCTTTGTTAGGCAGCTAATTCTTACTGCATAAGCTGACTTTGGCTATCGCCATTAAAAGATTGGCGATAAGCCAGGTTTTCTAAAAATCCTTATGATTTGGAGTGCAAGCCTTTACGGCAAAAGGCCAGAGCCAGAGCCCGGACTTATGCAATTAAAAAAGTATAAAATTTTCCTACTTGCAATAAAAAGAACCCCAGTTTTGAAAAACTAGGGTTCTTTTTATTTAGGCTCTTTTCTAATTATTGTTGCTTTTAAATCTTCGGAGTTGATATAAAAGACGGTATAAGTATTTGCTATAAACGCCGTTCGGGATCGCTCAGGGCGGATGCTTTCCGCGGGCCCTGCTTCATCCTTCGACGCACAGGACGTGCTAGTGCAGGTGTTGCGACAGGACGTCGCGTACTTAACCTGCCTCGAGAAGCCCACTCTGCGGGGTCTTCAGACTCGTGCTGGGGCTGCGCGTAAATGCTCGCCCCACCGAAAACCATTGTTCCCGCTGGAGTCACCGCCCTTCGCTCACCCGAACTGGTGAGGTGGTTGGATGTTTTGAATATTGATTACTAATACTAATGCAATTTAGCAGCAGTAATATCAGCGGAGGAAACACATGAAGACTCCTGCGGGAGGAAGGCATAGGTGAGACCCCACAGTGCGTAGCACGAGGAGGCTCACCAGCCGCCCGCGGAAAGCGAAATGTGTTTCCGGAGCGAGTCACTACTCTCAACCAGCGTTTGCAAAAGATGTCACTACGTCGTCTTTTATAGATCTTGTGTCAAAAACAACAATTCTTTTCGGTAGGACGAGTAACCGCAGTCCCAGTCCCAATCTTTTAGAAAACAGCTTTTTATTTAAAATCGGTGACTGCTCCTTTTGAGGAACTGGACACATTATGTGCATACTTACCCAATACCCCTTTTTTGTAAAGGGCAGGCGCAACCCATGAGGCACGACGGTTTTCCAATTCTGCATCTGATACATCCATGGAGATCTCTTTTTTATCGGAATCAATCGTAACCATATCCCCTTCTTTTAGGAATGCAATTGGCCCACCATCTTGTGCTTCAGGTGCGATATGGCCGACAACTAAACCATGTGTCCCACCTGAGAATCTTCCATCGGTTAACAAGGCAACCTTTTCACCGAGACCTTTTCCAACTAGAATAGAGGAAATGGACAGCATTTCAGGCATTCCTGGTCCACCTTTTGGTCCCACATAACGAATGACCAGCACATCTCCCTCGTTAATTTTATTATCCATCACTGCTTCAGTAGCTTCTTTTTCCGTGTCAAATACACGAGCAGGTCCTGTATGACGGTTGACTTGTACACCGGATACTTTCGCTACAGAACCCTCTGGAGATAGATTTCCTTTTAAAACAATTAAGGGGCCATCTTCGCGTTTCGGATTATCAAATGGCATGATTACCTGTTGATCCTCGTCAAGAGAGGAAACTTCTGCTAGATTTTCAGCGACTGTTTTACCGGTCACTGTCAAACAATCACCATACAAGTAGCCCGCTTCATAAAGAAGTTTCATTACGCCTTGAACTCCCCCAACTTTATGTAGATCTTGCATGACAAATTGGCCGCTTGGTTTTAAATCAGCAAGATGTGGCACCTTTGCCTGGATTCTATTAAAATCGTCAATCGTTAAATCTACTTCTGCCGCATGGGCGATCGATAACAAATGTAAGATGGCATTCGTTGATCCGCCAAGTGCCATGACAACTGTGATAGCATTTTCAAATGCTTCTTTTGTCATGATATCTTTCGGATAAATCTCTTGTTCTAACAAATGATAGACCGCTTCTCCAGCGTCCGCACAATCAGCTTCCTTTTCTTTTGATTCTGCCGGATTTGATGAGCTACCAGGCAGGCTCATTCCCATCGCTTCAACAGCGGATGCCATCGTATTAGCCGTATACATTCCACCACACGCACCAGCTCCAGGACATGCACTACATTCGATCGCTTTTAATTCATCATCGTTAATATCCCCGTTATTATTTTTACCTACACCTTCAAATACAGATACAAGATCGATATCTTTTCCATTGTGGGAACCAGGCGCAATCGTGCCACCATACGTAAAAACAGCCGGAACTTCCGCATTAGCAATAGCAATCATACAGCCCGGAATATTTTTATCACAGGCCCCAATGGCCACTAATCCATCCAAATTCTCTGCACCTACTACAGTTTCAATCGAATCAGCGATCACATCACGGCTCGGTAGTGAATAACGCATACCTTGCGTTCCCATGGAAATTCCATCAGAAACGGTTATCGTATTGAAAATAAAAGGAACAGCCCCAGCTTGTTTAGCGCCTTCCTTTGTACGAATAGCCAAATCATCAATATGTACATTACAGGGGGTCACCTCTGCCCATGTACTCGCTACACCGATCATTGGCTTTTTAAAATCGTCATCCGTTACTCCTACAGCCCGCAGCATCGCACGGTTCGGTGCCCTCATAGTACCATCAAACACTTTACTTTTAACACGTAAATCTTTTTCCATCCAGAACTCCACCTTTCTTTCGACATATTATAAGCCTAATTTTCGAATAGTTCAATCAAACAAATTTATAATAATTGGAAAATGATTTAGACTTTACTAACTTATTTTTTTCGCTTCTTCCAGGTCTTGACCTTCACTCTTTTTCCCCCACCATGTTGCCAATATAGGTCCGGAAATATTATGCCAAACACTAAATAATGCACTAGGAACAGCTGCTACCGGTGAAAAATGGGCAGATGCAAGTGCTGCTGCAAGGCCAGAGTTTTGCATTCCTACCTCGATGGAAACGGCTTTTTGATCCGAAAAGTCCAATCGCAGTAATTTTGCTAATAAATAACCAACCAGGAGTCCGAGTACATTATGCAATACAACGACACTGAAAATCAGCAGACCTGTCGTGATAATCGCTTCGGTATTCGTAGATACAACGGCTGCAGCAACCCCAACAATACCAACAACCGAAACAAGTGGTAATGCGGCAACACTTTTTTCCACTTGCTTGCGGAATAACAGGCGAACCACTATTCCTAAAACGATCGGGATCAAAACAATTTGAACGATGGACAGGAACATATCACCTGCAGAAACAGGCAGCCACCTGCTTGCAAGCACCAAGGTTAGCGCCGGAGTCAGTACCGGTGCTAGCAATGTTGATACGGCAGTCACCGACACCGATAAAGCCGTATTCCCTTTCGCCAAAAATGTCATCACATTTGATGCCGTACCGCCCGGACAACAGCCTACAAGGATAACGCCAACAGCCACTTCTGGTGGAAGCTGAAACGTGAGTGCAAGTCCAAGTGCGAGCAGTGGCATAATGGTAAATTGGGCCACAACAGCAATAAGAACACTTTTCGGTGCTTGAAACACACCTTTAAAATCGTCTAAGGAAAGTGTAAGCCCCATTCCAAACATGATAATCCCTAGCAGCAGCGATATGTATGGTGCAATCCATGTAAAACCGCCCGGGAAAAAGAAGCTAAGACTTGCAAATAAGATGACCCAAATCGCAAACGTATTTCCTGCAAAATTACTGACTTTTTCCAATGTCTTCATTACCTCATTCCCCCGTATACGTTTCTATGATTTTCGAAAAACTTTTAAACTATTAAAATTCTAATAATTTAATTAATGATTTTACCATAATTAAGACGAGAAGGGTAGGTTTATTTTTTATTTCTATATTTCTTATACAAAAGGTAAAATTAAGCTAATTGAGAAAATAAGTAACGTACCTATTGAATAATAATGCAATATGGCTTATTATAGTGAGAATACTTTTACATTTACAACAAGGAGATGGGGACATGGAGTCACAGACAATTCAAGTGGATCATTGTGCTGTAAGGAAAGAAAAACCAAAATCAGATCAATTGGACTTCGGAAGGATTTTTACAGATCATATGTTTATTATGGATTATTCAGATGATTTAGGTTGGCATGATCCGCGTATTGAACCCTATCAGCAACTATCTATAGATCCATCAGCAATGGTATTTCATTATGGACAATCGGTATTCGAAGGCATGAAAGCATATCTCACAGCTGAAGACGAGATACAATTATTCCGTCCTGAAAAAAACATGCAACGATTAAATAATTCCAACGATCGGCTCTGTATTCCGCCGATTGATGAGAAATTTGCCATACAAGCTATAAAAAAATTAGTATCTGTAGATTCGGACTGGATTCCAGAAGCGGAAGGAACGTCGCTATATATTCGTCCATTTATCATTTCCACCGAACCTTATATTGGCGTGGCACCATCGCTCCATTATAAATTCATCGTAATCTTATCGCCTGTTGGTGCCTATTACAAAGAAGGAATCAATCCGATAAAAATTGCAGTAGAAAATGAATTCGTCCGTACGGTGAAGGGTGGAACTGGTGAAGCAAAAACCGGGGGTAACTATGCTGCTAGCCTTAAAGCCCAAGAGATTGCTGGGAAGAAAGGATTCGCTCAAGTATTATGGTTGGATGGTGTCGAAAAGAAATATATTGAAGAAGTTGGTAGTATGAATATTTTCTTTAAGATTAACGGCGAAGTCATCACACCTGAATTAAATGGCAGTATTTTAGAAGGGGTAACCAGAAATTCAGTTATCCAGTTGTTAAAATATTGGGATGTTCCTGTGGTGGAGCGAAAAATTGGAATGGAAGAATTACAGCAGGCACATCATGACGGACTCCTGGAAGAAGCATTCGGTGCAGGAACGGCAGCAGTAATCTCTCCGATTAGCCAGTTTACATGGAATAATAATGATTCTCTTATTAAGGATGGAAAAACAGGTGCAATTGCGAAGCGATTATACGATACGCTAACTGGTATTCAATATGGAAGAGAAAAAGATCCTTTTGACTGGATTGTTAAAGTAGAAAAAGGTAGCAAAATAGCCCATTAGAATCGCAGCTTCTTTGGATTTGTAAACCTTGAATTATCAATTTTTATAGCTTTTTTTACAAAATAGCAGAGCAAATCACACACCAAATAGCAGGTTGGGAATGAATATTCTCAACCTGCTATTTATTTTGTTAGAAAACATGGCATTCGCTGAAGTGCGTGTTCAAAAAGGAGGATAAAAAGGACCGAGAAGTTCAAGGCGGCTTAGCTTTGAGTAGCGGAACGTATGCAATTAATACGTGAGCAACGGAAAAGCAAGCCAACGAAGAAATTCGATGTGTCATTTTTACCGGACTTTTTGAACATCCTCTTAAAGAGATTCTTAGAAAGCGTTCTTGCTTTGTTAGGCATGTAATTCTTACTGCATAAGTGCAGGCTTTGGCTTATCGCCATTAAAAGCGTCTTATTTAAAAGTTCTAGTAGACGCTACTGCCTTCTTCCAACCGTCATAAAGCGCATCACGTTTTTCCTCATCAAACGCGTTCGTAAACGTTTTTTCATTTTTCCACTGTTTGGCGATTTCTTCTTTGTCTTTCCAGTAACCAACAGCGAGACCGGCAAGATATGCTGCTCCCAGCGCTGTTGTTTCCTGAACTACTGGACGTTCTACTGGTACCCCAAGGATATTACTTTGAAATTGCATAAGGAAATCATTCCTAACAGCTCCACCATCTACACGCAATGTTTTTAAATCGATCCCTGAATCTTTTATCATCGCATCCACGACATCCTTCGATTGATAGGCGAGTGACTCGAGTGTTGCGCGAATAAAATGCTCTTTCGTCGTCCCGCGCGTTAACCCAAACACGGCCCCTCGTGCATCACTATCCCAGTACGGGGAGCCTAGGCCTACAAATGCTGGAACCATATATACCCCATCAGTAGATTCTACTTTTGATGCAAACTGCTCCGTTTGTTGGGCATCATCAACAATTCGCAATCCATCACGCAGCCATTGAATGGCAGAGCCTGTTACAAAAATACTTCCTTCAAGCGCATATTCCACCTTTCCGTCTACGCCCCACCCTAGCGTCGTAAGTAGGCCATGCTCAGATTGAATTGGTTTTTCACCTGTATTCATTAATACGAAATTACCTGTTCCATACGTATTTTTTACCATTCCTTCTTCAAAACATGCCTGGCCAAACAAGGCCGCTTGCTGGTCACCTGCAATGCCAGCAATTGGAACCTCGTGGCCAAAGAAATGATAATCAACCGTATTGGCATAGACCTCTGAGGATTGACGGACTTCTGGAAGCATGTTCTTTGGAACGGTCAGAATATCGAGTAATTCATCATCCCATTTCAAATCATAGATATTGAACATTAACGTTCTGGCCGCATTGGAGTAATCCGTAATATGGGTTTTTCCACCAGAAAGCTTGTAAACGACCCATGTATCCATCGTGCCAAATAATAGATCCCCTTTTTCCGCTTTTTCCCTTGCACCTTCCACGTTATCAAGAATCCACTTCACCTTTGTACCGGAAAAATAAGGATCAATTAACAAACCGGTCTTATCGCGAATCGTGTCATGATAACCTTGTTCATCTAATTCCCTGCAAATATATTCGGTTTGCCGGGATTGCCATACAATTGCTTTATAGATTGGTTTTCCAGTGTGCTTATCCCAAACAACCGTCGTTTCTCGTTGGTTCGTAATACCGATTCCAGCGATTTGACTAGGATCCGCGTCCGCCTTCCGTAAAACTTCTGAAATACAAGCAAGTATAGATGTCCATATCTCGTTGGCATCATGTTCTACCCAACCCGGCTTTTGGAAAAATTGTTCAAACTCCCGTTGGGCTGTTTCCACAATCTCCCCATCATGATTAAACAGGATGGCTCTTGAACTCGTTGTGCCTTGATCTAATGATAAAATAAATTTTTCACTCATTATATTTTCTCCTCCTACACAATATTTTCTTCCACTACATCTGCCTTTGTTTTATCTGTTTTCAATTCCGAACTCGCAGCACCTACTAAAATAATAGCAACTACAGTGCTTAAGATCCAGAATAATACAGTAAATTCACCTAAAAACATTGCTTGATAAAATACAGCTCCATATGCACCACCAAGAAGGGGGCCTACGATTGGAACCCAAGCATAACCCCAGTCGGATGAGCCTTTTCCGGGTATTGGGAGCAAGGCATGCGCAATTCGTGGCCCAAGATCACGAGCCGGATTGATTGCATATCCAGTAGTACCCCCAAGTGACATCCCGATTCCAACAATTAAAGCACCTACGATTAAAGGATTTAACCCTTCTGTAAATTCATTCGCACCGATAAACAGAAGCCCCATCACAAGGACGAATGTACCAATCATTTCACTCACCAGGTTTGAAAACGGGCTGCGAATAGCAGGCGTTGTTGAAAACACATCCCTTTTGGCAATTTTATCTTCGGTTTCCTTCCAATGCGGCAGGTAATTTAAGAAGACAATAACCGCACCAATAAAAGCCCCAATCACTTGGGCACTCATATACATTGGAACTTTTGCCCACGAAAGATCACCTGTAATCGCAAAGCCTAATGTTACAGCAGGGTTAATGTGTGCACCTGTGAAATTACCAACTGCATATACACCCATCGTTACACCTAGACCCCAGGCAAGCGTGATCAGTACCCAGCCAGTACCTTCAGCTTTAGACTTTTTCAAGACGACTCCAGCAACGACACCACCACCGAATATAACAAGGATCATTGTGCCAATTAGTTCAGCTAGAAATTCGGGCATTTCCATCACTCCTTTAAGTTTATCAATCTAGTTAACTATTTATTGCACAGAAAAAGACCCATACTCCAATAGACATACCTTCCCCTTAAGAAAGTACTATTAAAGTATGGGTCTCCATATCTCCACCACTTAATTAACTTGTTTTAGTAGAATATCATCTATTGTAATCGCTGTCAATTCGTAAGGGAAATATTCTTTTAGTTCGTTCCCACCATCCCATGTGGATCAATTACAAACTTTTTAGATGCTCCACCATCAAATGCCTTATAACTAGCTGGTGCATCCTCAAGTGAAATTAATGTGGCATTTACAGCTTTAGCAATTTGTGCGTTACCACTTAATATCGATTGCATTAAATCTCGATGATACTTCATTACCGGAGTTTGCCCGGTTACAAATGTATGCGCTTTTGCAAATCCTAAACCGAAGCGAATTTTTAACGTTCCTTCTTGTGCATCTTTATCTTCAGCACCAGGGTCACCAGTCACGTATAGTCCCGGTATTCCTAATCGCCCTCCAGCTCTTGTTATACCCATAACCGAATTCAACACAGTTGCAGGTGCTTCTCCGGCGTCTTGCCCATGACCGCTTGCCTCAAAACCTACCGCATCAATTGCACAATCCACTTCCGGTTCTCCTAATACTTGCTCGATTTGTTCCTCAAGATTAGCATGCTCTCTTAAGTTTACCGTTTCACAGCCAAAGCTTCTCGCCTGTGCTAACCTTTCTTCGATTAAATCTCCTACAATTACAACGGAAGCTCCCAGTAATTGTGCCGAGTGCGCAGCAGCCAAACCAACGGGACCAGCCCCCGCAACATAAACAGTTGAACCTGGTTTTACGCCTGCACTTACCGCTCCATGATATCCAGTTGGAAAAATATCAGAAAGCATGGTTAAATCAAGAATCTTTTCCATAGCCTGATCTTTATCCGGAAACTTCAAAAGTTGAAAATCAGCATATGGAACCATAACGTATTCGGATTGACCACCAACCCATCCGCCCATATCAACATAACCGTACGCTGAACCAGGGCGATCTGGATTTACATTTTGGCAAATATGTGTATCCTGTTGCTTACAGTTCCTACAACGTCCACAAGCAATATTAAACGGAACCGATACAAGATCACCCTTCTTCATAAATTCAACATCACGACCCACTTCCACAACCTCACCCGTTATTTCATGACCGAGAACTAACCCGCTCGGTGCGGTTGTCCTTCCTCTGACCATATGCTGATCACTGCCACAGATATTCGTTGTTACAACCTTTACAATAACCCCATGATTACATTTTCTGCCTACATTCAGTGGGTTGACACCAGGCCCATCCCTCAAAATTAAATCCGGATACGAAATATCCTGTATTTCCACTTCCCCTGGCTTGACATAAACTACCCCACGATTACTTGCCAAACGACCACTCCTTTTAAAATATAATAGATAAAAAGATGTATATCATGTTAGCACTATCAACTTAAATTATACCAGTATATTCAGAATAGTCAATAATAAGTTCAGTGCCTGTCACTTCCCGGTTTTTGTCGAATTATATTAGTGTGAAATCGTGCTATATGTGCTCCCTCTTTGATCTAAAACAATTAAAAATACGCCCTCCCGTTTACGAAGGACGTACTACTTCCATATTCGTCTGTTCCTGTTTGGTCTTTCTAGCCATTTTAACGAGTAAATAAACGATTGGTGTATCAACCAAAGCAACAATCAGTTTAAATACATACTGGGTTGCAACCATACCTAGGAGAACAGTAAACGGCACCGTTCCCCAGAATGCAATCGTGATGAAAATGGTTGTATCAACGAGTTGACTGGTCATTGTTGACACATTATTACGCAGCCATAGCTTATTTTTCCCGTGCTTTGCTTTTAAGCGTTGAAATAGGCTGACATCCAGATGTTGACTGGCAATATACGACAACAGGCTCGCAAGCATGACTCGGAAACTTCCACCTAGAATGGTTTCAAATTCTGCTTGAGAACCAAAAGCAGGTGCTGCAGGCAGTTCTATGGCAATAAATATAAAAATCATTACGATAACCTGTGTAAAAAATCCTGCTTGAACCGTTTTGCGCGCCGCGTTTTTTCCGTACACTTCTCCAATTACATCTGTAATGATAAAAGTTACGACATACACGATTACTGCTGCCGGTAAAATAAATTCACCAATACTAAACAATTTTACACCTAAAATATTGGACACGATTAACAGTCCAACAAATAGCGCATTTAAATAAATAAACATATATCGATCATCTCCTACTTAGAGAAAATCAAAGCCAACCCTCTAATCCATTTTAGCGATTATCTACTTTTTCTGGATACATATCGTGATTCATCATGCGGTGTTCGGCCATTTGCTCATATTTCGTATCAGCTTTCCCATAATTACAATAAGGATCGATTGAAATACCACCACGTGGCGTGAATTTGCCCCATACTTCAATATACCGTGGCTCCATCAATTCAATTAGGTCATTCATAATGATATTCATACTATCCTCATGGAAGCCACCATGATTTCTGAAACTAAACATATATAGCTTCAATGCCTTACTTTCCACCATTTTCTCATCTGGAATATAACTTAAATATACGGTAGCAAAATCTGGCTGACCCGTTATCGGACATAAGGTAGTAAATTCTGGGCAGTTAAATTTTACAAAAAAGTCCCTGTTTGAGTAATTGTTATCAACTGTCTCTAGCACTTCAGGCTTGTAATCAAAATTGTATTCTACTCCCTGATTTCCCAGTAGTGTTAACCCTGAAAGATCTTGTTCCTTCATCCTAATAACCTCCCTTATTTTTAAGAATAATAAAAAACCATGAACCTCTACTAAGGCACATGGCAGTATAATCGCGTCATCTGTCTTAGTTTTTTATAGAGGGTTAAAAGCTAAGAACCTCTCCCTATTCACCTAAATGATTATATATTCGAAAGGCAGAAATGTCAATTAGGTGCCTGTCACTTCCCGTAATTTGTCAAACATTGTCAACTCAAAGAGGGAGACTTCATCCAGTCACCCTCCTTCAATGTTCCTTTAATCTTCGATGGTCATTGTCCATTCATGCACTTCTAAATCCCTTGCATTAGAGGTGACATACGGATCTTGCTTAGCCATATTTTCAGCTTCTTCCAGACTTTCTGCTTTGTAAATGATCAATCCACCTGAACCATCTGAAAAGCGCCCTTTAGCAAAAATATTTCCCTCTTTTGCTTTTGTTTCTAAGTACGCAAGGTGATCAGCACGATATTCCTTGCTTTTCTCCTCATCTTTCATCGGCAATAAAACAGCAAAATATTTCATTTTCTATAACTCCTTCCCACTTTATTCTAACCCATAAAAAGTAAGTAAGAAACTACAACGTAACCAGCTATCGTTATAAGCGATGGTATCAAATAAGAGCTTTGGGACATGGAGCGATTTCGCATTAACGACCAGATAAGCACAATCGATAATATTGAAATACCTATTGCCGTTACCCGATTGTTTACAGATACATCTGCTAAGATAGATCCCCCTTGATAAACGGAATCAGATATTGCAATAATTACCATGTTAAACATATTACTTCCAAGAATAGAACCTACCGCCATGTTTGCATTTTTTAGACGAAATGCAGTGAACACCGAAACAGCTTCGGGTAGTGAAGTCGTTGCTGCTATTAGAAAACTCCCCACAAAACTCGAGCCAAGTCCTGTTATGACAGCTATTTTATCCCCTGTAATGGATAGGACACTACCAGCAATCATAATGGCTACAGCTGCTATTACAAAACCCGTAATTGCTTTTTTTACGGTCGTTGAACGATTAACCGCAGAATCCTCATCCGGCTTGTCTTTTTCCTTTTCATTATTTCCTGGCGGGGAAGGCATTCGACTTATAATGATCATCCCGATGATATAAACAAGTAAAATCACTATTGAATCTACACCAATTCCAATAATTGTATAATCAATACGTAAGAAAAGTGCTAACGTGACCATCACCATTAAAAACAGACCAAGTATAGCAGAGTAAATATGATTTCTATTTACAAGATGATAGAGCTGTTTTTTTCTGAAATAAAGATCAAAGCTAGCTATAATGAATAGATTAAATAAATTCGAACCAAGCATATTACCAATTGCGATATCAACATTTCCAATTATTACTGCGGAAAAACTTGTTGTGACCTCTGGCAGTGATGTAGCACCTGCTAATAAAACAGTCCCAACCAGCATGCCACCCATAGCTGTTTTTTTACTAATTACGTTGGCAAACTGTGACAACTTCATTGCGGTGTATACGGTTGCGATTGCTGCTAAGACAAAAAAGATAAATACCAAAAATTACCACCTCTTTTAATAACCTCACCCTATAATATACCCAATTAAGAAGTAATTAAAAGAAAATAAATCACAATGCGCAAATGTGAAATTATATAAAAAACCCTGCCAATTTTAACTGACAAGGATTTTGATCGATCTAATCTTTTACTTTAACATCGTATGTCCTTAACCAATAATCAATCTGAGCAAGGTGTGCTATTAATTGAGGCCCCTTCATTAATCGCGAACAGTGACAGGCACGTCCCGGAATTTGTCGAATAATAGCACGACTTTTTCCTGCCTTCATTCAGACAGAAAAAAAGCACCGCAGAACACGATGCAATTAGTAAATACTTATTTCTCCCTCAAATTTCAAACTTACCCCTTCGAAATAACTTCTACCTCATCACCCTCACCAACAATAACTTTATCCGTCATGCCAACAAACAAGCCCGTTTCCACAACTCCAACCAGTGATTTCAGTTCCTTATGTAATGTTTTAGGGTTAGGTATTTTATCGAAAGGACAATCTAAGATATAATTACCATTATCTGAGATAAATACCTCCCCATCTTTTTGCCGTAATTTAGGCACACATCCTAAGGTTGAAATATTATTTGCCGTCACTTCCCAGCCAAAGGGAATGACCTCAACCGGCAAGGGGAATGCCCCTAAGTGAGCTACTTTTTTTGAACGATCCACAATTATGATCAGCTCTTTAGCTGCCGAGGCAACGATCTTTTCTCTCAATAGTGCCCCTCCGCCTCCCTTGATAAGGTGTAAGTTCTCATCAACTTCATCCGCTCCATCAATGGTAACGTCAAGCTGTTTTAGTTCGGAAAAATCCGTTAAAGGGATGCCGAATTCCTTCGCCCATTGTGCCGTTGTTTGCGATGTGGGCACGCCGGTTACATCTAGTCCCTGTTCAACATATTCACCTAATTTTTTAATCATCCAATACACTGTAGATCCAGACCCTAAGCCCACTTTCATCCCATCTTCAATATATTTTACTGCTTCTTCACCGACTAGCTTTTTTGCGTTATCCATTTCACTCATCACGTACATCCTCCTTATAAAAACCCTCCCATTCATTATAACTTATCCATTAGCAGATCTCCACGTTCGAACCAGCCCATCCACAATCGTCTTAATTACTTCATCATCCGTGTCATAGTGATTATGAGATAACGGATTCCAACTCGTCAGCAATCCGCCAGTGTTTACTGGTACATCTTTTGTAACAGCAGCATCGTATGCTTCATTCACAGCCTTTAAAGGAAAAGCAAGTACATCATTCTTATTATAAAAATTAAGCCATTCCCCATATGTGGTAGGGTAAAATTTTTGAATCATGGGGGAGGGAACAGTGATTGGAGATCCAAAATCAATATACCGTAATGACCACAGAGCCATTGGACTACCCATTGTATAAAATAATGTCAGCGTTTCGCATTGCTCAATTGGTGTGTTGCTCGTACACTTTATGGTCTCCATGCCCCGATTTTCCCGTTTAAATTGTAAGTCATAAAAATAATTGCTCGCAACAATAGACCCGAGACTATGGCTGATCACACATAACGGAGCATTTGGACCTGCTTTTTTCCTTAATTTATTAAGGCTTGTAGCCACAATAGAATGAACCTTGTCATAATTTTGATTCCCCATTGTAGTTGGCTGGTATCCAATCGCATCCGCTAGAAACTCTATTACAAACTGTCGTAGCCTGGAATATCTCAGATCCGCATTTTCTTGTAATCGATCCGATAGTTCAGCTTGTTCTGGTTCAAATACGGAAGACCAGAAAACAGGCTCAAACACCAACTCCTTCTCCACATTTTTAATGGATAGCTTTTTCGCAAAATCTCGGGAAACACGTGTAATGATTTCATCTGCAAAATTTTCATCTGGCGTACCCGCACCATGAATAACAGCAACCGCAATTTTCTGAGCCACCATGTTCACCCTCCTCTAGAAAAGATCGTTATATTCATACTACTTGATATAATCAAATATTTTAAGCTGAAAATTACCTATTTTACACAAAAACTTTCGACAGAAAACGGGAAGTGACAGGCACCGCACCACCTAGCGTATGTGCTGCCACTCGCAAAAAAAAGACCCGCGTTAGCGAGTCTTTTTCACCTTATTATTCAGCTGCTGGTGTTTCTTCTTCCGTCACAGCAATATCACTGCGATAAACATCTGTTCCAGTTTCGATTGAGAAGTTGTGTACACGATTGTTAACCGGTACAAGTTCTGCACGATATACTGTCGGGAATACAGGAACGTCTTCTACCATAAGTTCTTGCCATTCACTGTACACACTTTGACGATGTTCAATATCAAATGAATCTTCAGAAACACCTTCTTCTAACAATGCTTCATTCTCTTCACTTGTATAACGAGAGTAGTTAAACATTGCATTAGGACCATAAAGTCCAGAAGGATTAACGTCACTACCTACACTCCAAGCACCTTGGTAAATGTCAATTTCAGGATCGTCTTCTTCTACCATGTCATAGAATGCATTAAACTCAATCAAACGACCATCTAAGAGTTGAACATTAATTCCTATATCTTCCCATGATTGAATGTAGTATTGTGCGATTGGTTCTGCAGTGTCTCCACCTGACATCGATGCAAAGTTAATTACTAACTCATCTCCATCTGGTGTTTCACGGAACCCATCATCCGTTACATCTTCATATCCAGCTTCATCAAGAATTTGATTAGCCGTATCTGGATCATAAGTTGGTGCTTCAATGGAATCATCATGATAATCTGGATGTGATGGTGCTATAAGTGTTGTCGCATTCCAACGAAGTCCATTATAGAACTGTTCACCAACTGCATCGTTATCAACAGCATGCCACATTGCACGACGCAAGTCTACGTCTGCCATTTTCTTGCTATCATCCATTACTACTTCTCCAGCGTCATCATCCCACTCACCTAGTTTAAATCCAATATAGGTGTATGCATTATCAACACCACCAAGATATTCAATATTTGACATTTCAGCATTTTCCGGGTATTGATCCGTTGGGAAGCTGTCTACCATATCAACTTCTCCAGTTTCTAATGATTGAACGACAACATTTGGGTTCACAACTTGCAAGGTAACACCGTCAAGATTTGGTTCCCCGCGCCAGTAGTCTTCATTTTTTGTATATGTGACAGATTCACCTGGTGTAATCGTATCAACTTTAAACGGTCCCATTCCAATTGGATTTTCACGAACCTCTGGTGCTTCTTCCATTTCAGCTACAGGAATATCCTCAAAAACATGCTTCGGCATTGCATAAGGCCATGCGCCACCAGCTAGAAGCGATGGATTTAGTTGCTTATACGTAATTTCCATCGATTTATCATCAATAATTTCAATACCGGAGATTTCATCTGCGTCCCCACTATTGTATTCTTCCATACCTTCAATAACAGTGAAGTCTGCACCATAGCGAATACCAGTATATTCCGGGTCGCCAATTACTTCATAGGAAAATGCCCAGTCTTCTGCAGTTACAGGTTCTCCATCATGCCAATTTACGTCATCACGAATCGTGAACGTAATGGTATTTGCATCTTCATCTGCTTCAAAAGTCGCAGCACCATCATTGGTATAATTATAGTTTTCATCAATTGTTAATAATGATTCATCGAACCATTCAATAACTTCTGCATCCGGTGCACCTTGATAGAAGTTCCAATTCAACGTTCCTTCGAAAACAGTATCAGATACTAGCCCAAAATTAAGTGTTCCACCATCAATGGCTTCCCCCTCATTTGTTTTGGTGTGATTAAAGTCATCGATCGAATACACAACATCCCCCGGATCGACTTCTTCCTCTTCCTCTTCCTCTTCATCGTCCTCGGTTCCTTCTGCATCTTCTGTTCCTTCGTCTGAACCGTTATCGTCCGCTTCCTCACTTGCACTTTCATCACTACAAGCTGCAAGTGCAAGCAATAATACGAGCATTAGCGCAAATAGCGCTTTACTAAAAGCTGTCTTTCCCATCTTGAACCCTCCCTTTTTTTAAATACCTCTTTCTCTTGTACCAGTCGAAAAATTCAAACTCGACCAATACTATTTATACTCAACACCAATACTGATCCAGCATTGATGATGGTAACTGCTTGAGTTGCTATTCGCTCCAGGCTGTCACCTCTTTAAATTGCTAGCATTTAACCCCTTCTTTGTCTTGCATCAGATGCACGTTTTAGCGCTTCGCCAACATTTCTAACAGCAAGCATTAAGACAAAGATCAGTATTGCAGCAGGCAACCAAATCCACCATCTGAACTCTAGTGTTTGTGGATTCCTTGCATAGCTTAACAGTGTTCCGAGGCTTGGAGTACTTTCTGGAAAACCAAACCCTAAGAAGGAGAGTCCGGATTCCAAGCCAATATTTGCAGCTAAATTCAATGTCATGGTTACAATAATCAAGGAGCTTATATTAGGTAATACTTGCGTAAACATAATCTTGAAATTGGAGGAGCCAAGCGTTCTGGAAGCCTGTACATAGTCAAGTTCTTTTTCCTGTAATGCCTTTGACCGAATTAGCCTGGCTATCCCCATCCAGAGAAATGCAGTCATAATCAATGAAAAGGATACAATCGTGTAATCCGGAACGATCGAAACAAACACAATTACCAACATTAACATAGGTAAAATGAGGAAAAAATCTAGAATACGCATTAATACATTATCCGTAGTTCCACCATAATAACCGGCAACTAAACCATACACGATACCAATAACACCAGTCATCAATGTAACCAAAATACCTATTGAAAGTGAATTACGTGTACCAATAATAAGTTGACCAAATACATCACGACCGCCATGATCTGTTCCTAATATAAAATCGTCACCTGGCGCTTGATGTATAGCAAATAAATCGACCGTAACAATCTCATCCTGATCCAAGAAGATTGAAATACCATAGACAAACGCTGCTATCAAGATTAGAAACACCAGCGAAATTAAGGCTACTTTATCCCGTATAATCTCACGCCAAAGGATACTTAAACCAGATGGGTTCCTCTGTTCATCTTGCTTCTGATCGTCTATATTTCCATTATTCATTTCCATTTAAAATCACCTCAGAATCTAGCTTAGTCCTTACTTAATACGTATACGCGGGTCGATTAGACTTAATATAATATCTGAAATTAAAGCACCTAAAATGGACGCAATCCCAAATAGCAGAACTAGTGAATTAACAACACTGTAATCACGTAAGTTGATGGATTCGAAAAATAGTTGCCCCATACCCGGATAACTAAAAATCTGTTCCACAAAAATCGTTCCGCCAATTAGATTCGTAATTTCAAATCCGAAGAATGCAGCGATTGGCAATACTGAGTTTCTTAAAATGTGACGATTATAGACCCGTGACTCAGAAGCTCCTTTCGATCTTGCGGTAATAATAAAGTCCTTTTGTTTTGTATCAATTATCTCACTTCGTAGATACTGTACAGTAGACACCGTTGTAATTAGAGCTAGGGATAGTGATGGTAATATTAAATGATATAATTTGCTCAAAATATAATCAAAGGTACCCGGTACAAGTCCTGGTGTTACACTTCCACTGGTAGGGAACCAACCTAATTGAAAACCGAATATCCAAAGCATTAACAATGCGAAAATAAATAACGGCATGGCAAACCCTATATAGGTGTAACCTGTTATACCTTGGTCTAGCAATGAATCATTATAACGCCCACTTGTAATTCCTAGTGGTATGGCAAGGGCATATGTAAATACTAAAGTCACGACCGAAAGCCAGATTGAATTAACCATCCGCTCTCCAATAATATCGGTGACCGGCATTTTAAACCGAAATGATTGTCCGAAATCTCCTTGAAATGCAGCTCCTACCCAATCCGCATACTGAACATGCCAGGGATCATTCAAACCAAGCCTTTCTCTTTGTTGCTCTATTGCAGCTGGATCAATACTAGGATCAATTTGTCCCGTCAGTGCATCCCCTGGCATCATTTGTGCCATTAAAAATACTAAAACACTGAGCACTATAATTTGAGGAATCGTTATTATCAATCGTCGTACGATAAATTTCCACATAAATTATCAACCTTTCTCCGGCAGAGCTACTAGATGTGTATCGGATACGGATTGCAAGCCGTAAGCCAAGCCTTCATTATCAAAGTATTCGTCGTAGGAATAGTCATACTCTTTCTGCACTTCTTGTCGGAAGTTAAACTGCTTCTCACGGTTTCTGGGATCAATATCAGGAATGGCTGCAATAAGACGTTTTGTATAAATATGCTGCGGGTTACGGAAGATATCCTCTTTCGTCCCTTGTTCCACATAACGACCTTTATACATAATCGCAATCTCATCACACATGTGTTCTACGATCCCTAGATCATGACTGATGAATAAATAAGTTAAATTTAATTCCTTTTGAATATCCTTCATAAAGTTCAATACTTGTGCCTGTACAGAGACATCAAGTGCAGATACAGGCTCATCTGCAATAATAAGTTTCGGCTTTAAAGCAATTGCTCTAGCAACCCCGATACGCTGACGTTGTCCGCCAGAGAATTGATGGGGATATTTAAAAATGCTTTCAGGACTTAAACCAACCAGTTCGAGTAATTCCTGCACTCGCTTTTTTTCTTCTTTTTTTGAGAGTTTTTCGTAATTGCGTATTGGTTCTGCAATAATATCCAACACTCGTTTCTTTGCATTTAATGAAGAATATGGATCTTGGAAAATCATTTGAATATCCCTACGAACATCCAGTGTCTTGCTTTTCTTTGACGTTATGTCTTTTCCCTCAAAGGTAACCTTACCTGAAGTAATATCATTTAAGCCGATGATTGCTCTTCCAGTTGTCGTTTTTCCGGAACCTGATTCCCCAACAAGACCATACGTTTTCCCCTCTTCAATGGAAAAAGAAACACCATCAACAGCTTTGATATGACCCATCGTTCGATTAAATATGCCGCCTTTAATTGGAAAATGTATCTTTAAATCCTCAACATCAAGAAACCCCATTTGCCTGACCCTCCTTGCTTTTATCTGGGAAGTAAAATTGACTATGGCATGTACATCGTACAAAGTGGCCAGGTTTCACCTCATGCAGTACAGGATTCTCTTCATGAGCAGATCCATCAATCCAGGGAATTCTTGCAGCAAACCGACATCCTTCACGAGGCAATTTTTGCAAGGATGGTACAATTCCTTGAATAACATGCAGCTTTTCTTGTCCTTCCTTTGTGTTCGGAACAGAATTCAGAAGTGACCGCGTATACGGATGCATCGGATTACGATATAACTCATGTACATCTGCTAATTCAACAATTTGACCAGCATACATAACAGCAACCTTGTCTGCCATTTCTGCAACAACACCTAAATCGTGTGTAATAAGTATGATACCGGCATGAATGTCGTCTTTTAAATTTTTTAACAAATCAAGAATTTGTGATTGAATCGTCACATCAAGCGCAGTAGTTGGTTCATCCGCTATCAATAACTCCGGTTGATTAGCAATTGCAATCGCAATAATGATTCGTTGCCTCATCCCACCAGATAGTTCATGTGGAAACTGATCATGGACATGTTCTGGGCGCGGAATTTCCACTGTATTCAATAATGCAATTACTTTGTCTCTCCGTTGTTTCTTAGACATATCTTTGTTATGTAATAATAATGTTTCCGCGATTTGATCACCAACCACCATAAGTGGGTTCAGTGCGGTAAGTGGGTCCTGGAAGATCATCGCCATATCTTCCCCACGTAATTTACTCAACTTGGGAGAAGAAGCATTCGTAATATCAATATCATTTAACATAATTTGCCCTTCTATTTTCGCACGATTATGTAATCTCATAATGGAGAATGCAAGAGCGCTCTTTCCTGAACCTGATTCCCCTACAATTCCAAGCACTTCGTTTTTATTAAGGGTTAATGACACATCATCAACAGCAGCATAATAATCATCTTGAATCCGAAATGATGTCTTTAGGTTTTTAATTTCCAATAATGCTTTACTCAAATTAATCCCCCCTCGTATGGACTGTTTATTCTATATTCGTTTAATGATGCTTATAGGTAACGGGAAAATGACCTTTAACGTACTAGACTACGACAATCAAATTCCATCCGTTGTAATATTGGTTATCTGCAGAACGTTCGGATAATTACATTTAAAAAAATTTAACTAAACTTCTTTTTTTAAACTTTTTGGAATTTGTTCTTTTACTACTTTTCCGATAATTATGAGTGAACGTTGCTTTCTGTTTTTTTATCACCCTCATTTTTATTATTCATTAGTTACCTAGGATTTAGAAGGTTAACTAATTTCAGAATTCTAAATGTAACACAAACTTAATATAGTATATGCAATTATAGGTGAATATTTTCAAAAAAGCAATATTAATTAAAATATTTTCTAGGTATAAATTTCCATTCATGTCGAACATTGTCGGACTAAAGTCATTTCATCAAGGTACTGATAACTAGCGTCTGTAATAATTATGAAATATGCTTGAATTATAATGCTTACACATTGCACTTCTATGCAGGAAATGAAATAATTCTATATAAATCCGACAAGTTTTATTGGGATAGAAATTGGAGGAATAAATAGATGAAATTAACAGAATATAAATCAACAACAGAAAGAATGGAAGCATTACAAAACAAAGTGGCTATTTTCTCAGATCGAGCAAAAAAATATGATGAAGAGGCGTCTTTTCCCTTTGAAAATTTTAATGAATTAAAAGAGATCGGTTACCCGGCTTTAACGGTTCCAAAGGAATTTGGTGGATTGGGAATTTCACTGTACGAGATGCTTTTTCTTCAAGAAATAATCGCCAAAGCAGACGGTTCCACTGCACTTTCCATTGGCTGGCACATGGGAATTACCAAACATTTAGGCGAAAATAAGATATGGAAGAAGGAAAAGTACAAGGCATATGCCCGTGATGTGATCGAGAAGGGTGCTCTGCTAAACAATGCTGCCTCAGAGCCTGCTACTGGAAGCCCAACACGTGGGGGGAAACCGGAAACCGTTGCAAAAAAAGAAGGTTCAGGGTGGGGGATTAATGGAAGAAAAACATTTACAACACTTGCACCAATTCTTGATTATTTTGTAGTCAGTGCATCAATTGATGGTACCGACAACGTAGGGAATTTTCTTGTGAAATCTGACAGAGAAGGCGTTTCAGTTGATGAAACATGGGATTCAATTGCCATGCGAGGATCTGGAAGTCATGATCTTGTGCTTGAAAATGTGCATGTGGATGCGGATGACTTGGTGGAAAACATAACTCCAGGTAATAAAGACGCGGCAGGATGGTTGTTACACATACCTGCATGCTATTTGGGAATTGCTCGTGCTGCTCAAGCATATGCAGTGGATTTTGCTGCTAGTTATTCACCAAACAGTATAGAAGGAACAATTTCTGAGCTACCAAATGTAAAACAAAAACTAGGAGAAATGGAATTGCTTCTTATGGAAAGTGAACATTTTCTGTATTCCGTTGCGCGTAAATGGGACGAAAGTGATGATGGAACCCGCCAGACCATGAAGCCGGAACTCGGAGCAGTAAAATTATCCGTTGTGAATAAGGCGGTGGAAGTTGTTGACTTGGCCATGCGTGTTGCTGGTGCACGAAGTTTGTCCAAACAAAATCCATTGCAGCGTTATTATCGAGACGTTCGTGCTGGATTGCATAATCCGCCAATGGACGATATGACGGTAATGCAGTTGGCTGGGAAAAGTGTTGCTGAGCGGGGATAGTTTGATTGCGTAATTGGAACCTGGAGACCCGAGGCTAACCTGTTTAGCTCGGGTCTTTACGTTACATTGGAAACTATAGAATTTAAATGCTGGGGATAACTTATATACTGGAATAGCCACGCCCAGCAACTATCAAATCTTTACGGTGGGGCGAGCATTTAGCGCAGCCCTAAACTTCACACTCCTCCACTACGATAAAGAAGACTTGCCGATTGGCTCCGCCAGAGGCTTAGTCGCACTTATACCCTGTGGGTGAAAAGAAGACTTACTGATTGCCAAGCCGGAGGCGTAGGCAGAAGTAAAGTCGCACTTATGCCCTGTGGGTGAAAAGAAGACTTACTGATTGCCAAGCCGGCAGGCGTAGGCAGAAGTAAAGTCGCACTTATACCCTTGTGGTGAAAGTCAACATCGGCTCACTTGGCTTAAGGAAGGCCAACTAAAACCGGGCTTGCGCTCAGGCATCGGCATCCCCCTATGAAGGGGCATGTTTCCTTTCGCTTTCCAAGCATAAGATTCACTTTGACTTTCTCCATTATTGGAGATAAGTCAAGTTCATCTAATCTCATTGCGGCAGTGGAATTTCAACTAAACCGCCACTTTGCGTGGCAATGTTGAACCACCCGCGATGCACGGGCGCAGTTTGTACGTTGCTAAACGGGCGCTTGCGCTTTTGTTCTTAGATAGTAGCTATTTTAATAAGCAGTTTGTTTTTCAATGAAATTACAAAAACCGTCTTTATTTTTAAGTGCACGCACTAAATTTTTAACTAGTTCTACATCGATTCCATTTTTATATAAGTTATCTATGCTTTTCTATATGCTAAAATAACTCACCCCCTCCTAAAAGTAAAAACCCTAAAAATCAATTCCCCGCTGACCTCCACCACTTAAAAATGAAGTTTATCCTAATACCAAATTAACCCTTTCACACATTCAACAAAACCCGGGTAGCGACTGGCACTCCGGTTGATGACAGACACTTTCTCTCAAAGGCCGATTTAATTTAATCTGTTTTTTTACACTCTTGCCACAAACTTGAAACACAAATGAAAGATTACTTTCTTCACAAAAGAGGTATAAGGGTAGAAGAAGGACTATGCCTAACACACATCAAGTAAAACTTCATTCAGTGGGGGTTTTACTGCCCGTTAAACTGCGAAAAAATCATTCGACAAAAACCGGGAAGTGACAGGCACTTAAACTTGAAGGAGTGGATTTAGATGAAGGGTATAATTCTTGCTGGGGGTAGTGGTTCGAGACTTTCTCCAACTACGGATAGTATTAATAAGCACTTGTTGGCGGTTTTTGATAAACCGATGATTTATTATCCATTATCCGTGCTTATGCTTGGGGGTATTAAAGAAATCATGATTGTTAGTACACCTGAGGATAAGCCACGTTTTGAAGATCTATTAGGTGACGGTTCCGAACTAGGAATCTCCTTTACTTACAGGGAACAAGCCGACCCAAATGGGATCCCTGAAGCGCTAACCATTTCTGAAGATTTCATTGGTAAAGATGATGTTACATTAATTCTAGCTGATAACATTTTCTATGGGCAGGGCTTTACAACACTGCTCCGTAATGCCATTCAAAATCATAAACATGCAACGGTTTTTGGGTATCGTGTAAAAGACGCAAATCGCTTTGGCGTCGTAGAATTTGATCATAATCAAAAAGTAATTTCTTTAGAAGAAAAGCCAGAAGATCCAAGATCGGATTTTGCCGTTACAGGGCTGTATATTTACGATCACAAAGCGGTTCAGGAAGCAAAAAAACTCCAACCTTCTGAACGTGGTGAACTAGAAATCACGGATCTGAATAAAGCATATTTAAACCGTGGACAATTGAATGTTGAGCTACTTGGGAGAGGTTTTGCCTGGATGGATGCAGGCACACATGAGGCGTTATTCGAAGCTGCTGAATTTGTAAAAATAACCCAGCAACGTCAAGGGTTTAAACTAGCATGTCTGGAAGAAATCGCCTATTATTTGGGATATATAAGTAAAGAAGCATTATACAAAAAAGGAAAATCAATGGAGAAGAACGATTATGGACAATACCTGATGGAAATTGCTGAGCGAAAACACACCCAGCAATACTGGGATTCCATTGATCGACATCCAATGTTAGGACTGGTGGAAAATGAATAAACAACAGCCAACCCTTCTTGTAACAGGGGGAGCAGGTTTCATCGGGGCTAATTTCATTACCTATTATATGGAGAAATACCCGAACTCTTATTTGCTCAATATCGATAAACTTACCTACGCTGGATCGACTGCTAATTTAAGCGAAGTCGCCCCTTTACCAAACTACCATTTTATCAATGGTGATATCACAGACGAAGCACTTGTAAGTGAAATTTTCGCAGACTTTGATATTACAGGTGTCATTCACTTTGCAGCTGAATCACATGTAGACAGATCGATCCAAGATTCAAAAGCTTTTGTAGAAACCAATGTAGTTGGTACCCTAAATCTCCTCCAAGCTGCGAAAAGAGATTGGGAAAAGAAAGATATGTTAGCAGAAAGACGCTTTCATCATATCTCAACAGATGAAGTATATGGATCCTTAGGTGAACAAGGGAAATTTTCCGAAGACACACCCTATGACCCACGGAATCCATATAGTGCTTCTAAGGCTGGAGCGAATATGCTCGTTAAAAGCTTCGGACATACGTACGGGATGAACATTGTTATTTCCTCAAGCTCCAATAATTACGGACCTAGGCAGCATGAGGAAAAGCTTATCCCAACCATCATTAAAAAAGCACTTGCTGGTGAACCTATTCCCATTTATGGCGATGGACAAAACGTACGTGATTGGATCTATGTAAACGATCATTGCAGGGCCATCGATACCATCTATCATCAGGGGAATTCACTTGAAACCTATAATGTCGGGGGAAGCAATGAAAAAACGAATATAGAGATAGCAGAAGAAATTTGCCAAATTCTTGACAAGCTAGCACCTGAATACAGAACACGTACATCCAGTGATAGCTTTAAAGATTTAATTACCTTTACAGAGGATCGTAAAGGACATGACAGAAGATACGCCGTTGATGATCGTAAACTAAGGAATGAATTGGGCTGGAAACCAACGGAAGACTTAAAGACAGGACTTCAAAATACAGTGGATTGGTATGTAACACAATGGAAAACGCACCTGACCCATTAATATCCGTCGTCGTTCCAGTTTATGGATGCGAAACCTGCCTCGTAGAACTTTGCAACCGCGTGGCAGAAACAGTCACAAAAATCCCAGCCCAGTACGAAATAATTTTAGTGAACGACGCGAGCCCAGATGATGCATGGCAGACGATCAAGAACTTAAGCAACCAGGACGAACGGATTAAAGGTATCGATTTTGCCAGAAACTTCGGACAGCATCACGCGATTACAGCTGGCCTTGACTACACGAACGGTGATTGGGTTGTCGTGATGGATTGCGATCTCCAAGACCGTCCAGAAGAAATCGCCACCTTATACAACAAAGCGATTGAAGGATATGAAGTGGTTTTCGGAAAACGGGAAGTGCGTCAAGACAATTGGTTTAAACGAAAATCATCACAGGTTTTTTACCGGGTTTACGATTACTTCAGCGGCCATGCATCTGATCACTCGATAGCCAATTTCAGTATGAACGAGAAAAAAGTAGTGGTAGGTTTCAGGCGCATGCGGGAGCAAAATCGTTTCTTTCCATTGTTTATTCAGTGGATGGGATATAAAACCGCAACGATACCTGTTGAGCATAACGCCAGAAAAGAAGGGAAATCTTCTTACAACATCAAAAAATTGATAAACCTTGCAACAGATGCGATTATATCCCAATCCAATAAACCGCTTCGTCTATCGATTCAACTCGGATTCCTAATTGCTTCTGCATCCTTTATTTATGCGGTGTATTTATTTGGTCGTTACTTTTTCCTCGACGAAACGGTGCAGGGATGGACCAGTGTCATGGTATCCATTTTCTTTATCAGTGGATTGGTTTTCTTTAATTTTGGCGTTTTAGGTTTATACATCGGAAAAATATTTAACGAAACAAAAGGCAGACCGCTTTATCTCATTAGAGAAACAACTTCAGACAAAACAGATGATTATTAGAAAACTTGGCATTCGCCAAGCCTTATGGTGAATGCTTTAGTTGCACTTATGCAGGTAAGAATGTTTTTATACTTTCTTACCTGCCGAGGAATGGAGCTGATAATATGGATAACATTTTACAACCAACCCCATGGGATAAACGTAATTTTCATATCGACACCTACCAGTTAACGACAACTTCACTTGAAGCACTGGAACAAACCAACGAAGTCGAAGGACACTTCACGTTAAAGGTAGACCCGTTTGAAAACAAGGAAAATCTGCTCAAATATGGATTTTATTATGTAGATACATTAATCGAACCCGTTGGTAAAAAGGAAAATCTACAACTTTTTGAAAAAGAAGGAATACGATTTTCACGTGATTACGACAAAACTGAGATCCTCGAAATAGCTACAGAAGCGTTCACCAATGGACGCTTTCATCGTGATTTCAACATCCCTGATTATATGGCAGACCGGCGCTATAAGAACTGGGTAAATGATCTCATTGAAAAAGATATTATTCTCGCATTACATTTTGAGGGAAGAACAGCAGGATTTTTCGCGTACGAAGATGATAAAATTCTGTTGCTTGGCATCCACAAGGATTTTCGCGGAAGAGGTTTAGCGAAAGCATTCACCAGTCACTGTGTTCAGGAACAATTCAAACTTAGCGGCTACGACACGTTGAAAACATCTATTTCACCGGTGAACCTCGCTTCGTTGAACGTGTTTATTGCGCTCGGATTCCGGTTGAAAAACACAGTCGATGTTTACCATAAATTACATGGTTCACTACCGGTTGGAGGTTAATATGGGGTATGCATATATTTTTGGAACCATCTTTTTTACGGTTTATGGTCAATTAGTTTTAAAGTGGCAAATTGATCAACAGGGGAATTTGCCCGAAGCCTGGCTGGACAGATTTTCCTTTCTATTCCAGCTTTTGCTTAATCCATGGATTCTATCAGGTTTTTTTGCCGCGTTTTTAGCAGCGCTTAGCTGGATGGCAGCGATGACGAAGTTCAATATTAGCTATGCCTATCCTTTCATGAGCCTATCGTTTGTTCTCGTATTCATCCTTTCAGCCGTCTTCTTCGGCGAACAGGTCAGCACACAACAAATAGTAGGGTTTTCCCTAATTATACTGGGTATTATCGTAATGAGGTGATAACAATGATTCCATTTAACAAACCATGCACGACAGGAAAAGAAGCAGCAGCTATACAAGAAGCAATCACGCAGGAAAAACTCGCAGGTAATGGGCCATTTGGAGAAAAATGCGTGTCCTGGCTCGAGGATCATTTAGCTTGCGAAAAAGCAATCCTCACCCCTTCCTGCACAGCCGCGCTTGAAATGACCGCATTATTAACCGAAGTCGGCGAAGGGGATGAGGTGATCATGCCCTCGTATACCTTTGTTTCCACGGCCAATGCGTATGCACTAAGAGGGGCGGCGATTCGATTTGTCGATGTCACACCTGAAACGATGAACATCAATCCTGAAGCAATAGAAGCAGCAATTACGGAGCGAACCAAAGCCATTGTTGTCGTTCATTATGCAGGTATAGCGTGTGATATGGACAGGATCATGGACATCGCACGTAGATACGGATTATGGGTCATTGAAGACGCAGCACAAGGATTGATGAGCAGGTATAAAGGAAAGGGGCTCGGCACGATCGGTCATCTGGGCACGTTTAGCTTTCATGAAACGAAAAATTATACCTCCGGAGAAGGAGGCGCATTGATTATCAACGATCCTAATTTAATAGAGCGCGCAGAAATTTTACAAGAAAAAGGAACGGATCGCTCGTTATTTATGCAAGGTATGGTCGATAAATATACATGGCGGGATCTTGGCTCTTCCTATTTGTTAAGCGAATTAAATGCAGCCTACCTATCCGTGCAATTCGAGCATGCGAATCAGATTAATAATGATCGATTGCGTACATGGAAACACTATTATGATGGATTAGAAACCTTAATGGATGCTGGGAAAATTACCGGACCACATGTCCCGGGTGATTGTGAGCATAACGCCCATATGTTTTATATCAAAACACGCGACGAGGAAGAGCGATCGAACCTCATCGATTACTTAAAAGAAAAAGGCATCATGGCCGTTACCCATTATGTACCGTTACATTCCGCTCATGCTGGTCAAAAATACGGCCAATTCATTGGTGAAGATAGATACACAACGGCGGATAGCAAAAGAATTGTACGCCTACCACTTTATTATGGAATAGAAAAAGAGGATGTCGCTTATGGGATCACAACTATTAAAAACTTTTTCACGGCATAAGTTTATTGCGATTGCTTGCTTGATTCTTATTGGGTATCTGCTGCCATATTACATATTGGGTGAGGATATGCATATCCGCGTACATGACAATTTGGATTCCAACATTGTTTGGTATCAAATGCTTGCTGAAAGCGGACAAATCTTCACCCTGTCGGATACGACGTTGCCAAATGTTATAAATGGCCTGCCGAGAAGTGCGCTCCCTTCATCCTTTGATGCTGTGGTATGGCTCTATGTGCTTTTTGAACCAATGACGGCTTATGCAATAAGTCAAACCATTATGCGTTTTGGGGCATTCATTGGCTTGTATTTACTACTAACGAGACATATTTTCCATGGAGTTGAAGGTAGAATATCACCCTGGATTACAGTCGGAGCCTCGCTGGCATTTGCGATGCTGCCATACTGGCCATCAGGGGCATTATCTCTTGCAGGTATCCCGCTAGCATTGCATTTATTTTTAACGATTCGGAAATTTGGATGGAAAACACCGAAATATAATTGGATCATCCTACTTTTGATTCCATTTTTCTCAAACTTCATTTTGAGTTTTGTTTTCTTCCTTGGGTTGATGGGCGTATTTTGGCTGATTGACTGGGTTCGTTTGAAGCATTCGAATTGGCCATTTTTTACGGCTATCGCTTCCATGACAGGTATTTATTTGATGAAAAATTACTTAGTCATCACGACGATGTTCTTTGATGAGGGGTTTATATCACATCGGGAAGAATTAAATCTAGGTCATAATACATTTGAACGTAGCCTAGAACTATCATTGGAAAATTTTCTAACCGGGCACACACATAATGAAGCACTTCAGTTATATATCATTATTCCCGTCATTTTAATAGCTTTATTCGTAGCGTTATACCGAAAATTTTTACCAAAACTGTTACTAGGGTTCTTACTATTCAATGTCGCGACTTCTGTATGGTATGCATTTTGGTATTGGGAAGGCTGGCGCATCGTGAAGGACAATTTCATGCTTGCAAACACCTTTAACTTTGCACGAATACATTTTCTCGATCCGGCCATTTGGTATATATGTTTTGCCTTGGCATTGGCGATTATATGGAAGTATATGAGATTCGGAAGAAAACTGGTAGTCATAGCGATTGCTATTCAATGCATCATCTTATTCAGCGTAAATGAAGAAATTAAATATAGTGCCGTTAACACACCGACATTTGCGGAGTTTTACTCGGAAGATTTATTCGATGATATCGAAGCTTATATCGGTGAAGATCAATCCGATTACCGTGTTGTCAGTATCGGTATGCATCCAACGATCGCACAATACAATGGTTTCTATACACTGGACACGTATAACAATAGCTTTCCATTAGAATATAAACATGATTTCAGAGAAGTTATCGCACCAGAGTTAGAGAAAAACGAATCGCTCAAAAACTATTTTGACACATGGGGCGGCCGTTTGTACATGTATGTCGCCGAACATGGCGAAGATTATCTGTTCACCAAAGACCGTAACGATCCCATCGAGCAACTTGATATCAATACAGAAGCACTGCAGGACTTAGGCGGAGACTACATTCTATCAGCAGTACCCATTGAAAATTATCAAGAACTCGGACTCGGGGCCGAAAACGTATTTGAAAACAACCAATCCCCATGGCAAATATGGCTCTATGCACTGTAGCAGGTGCCTGTCTGTTGTGGCGGGTGCCTGTTCTGTAGAGGTGCCTGTCACTTCCCGGTTTTTGTCGAATAGAATTTTTGTTAAAAAAGCTCCCAGTAGAAGATCCTAACGGGGGCTTTTTCGTGGTGCGAACATGCCGTCACTCCCCGATATTTTTTGGTCCTGATTTGGATTTTTTCATAAAATCCAAACCTTTTCAAAAAACAGCTCGTAGGTTATAATATCTATAATAAATAAGAGAAATAGGAGGTAACAGCACATAGAGGAAACAGGCGTGAAGGAAATTTTAAATGCATTAAAATCTTATTCTGGAGACATGGATAAGAAAATGGATCAGATGAAAGTAGACCTGGAAAATCGTATGGACGAGCGCTTTGATCGTATTGATGAAAGATTGGACAAGCTTGAAACAAAGTTTGACAGTCTGCGCGTAGAGTTTACAGAAACACAGGAAACCGTTGACTTTTTATCAACCAAAAATGTACAGCATGAGAAGAAACTTCGTAACGTATATGGACAGCAATCATGAGAACCTCACACATTCTAACTTTTATTTTCTATGTTTTATCAACCTACTATCATGTAAGGCACCGTTCTCATTTTAAATCGAACAGTGCCTTTTTCCCATTGGAACCTTTACTTATTCCCCATAGTCCCACATCACCCGCCATTCCTCTTCAACCAAGGTCACGTACACATCCTGCACAATCGTAAAATTTCCATACTTCCCATTAAATTTCTGTGCTACCTCCACTTTTTGAACTACCCCCTCTTACCACCCTTATGGCTTGAAGTGGGGGATTCCTAAGAACACCAACCTATCGATCAGTTATGGATTAGGCTATCCCCGCAGTTCCTGCGGTTAATCGTAATGCTTCATTACGAAGATTGATACTTGCGTTACTATCTCTTTGGTGATGGCATTTACATATTTCACAAGTCCATTCACGCAAAGCGAGATTTTTAACGTCTTTGTTTTTGTGACCACAATTTGAACATAGTTGACTTGATGGAAAGTTCTTAGCAACAGCAACTACCCGTTTACCGTACCAATTAGCTTTATATTCAAGCATGGTTCTAAATTGTGACCATGACACTTCGCTAATGGATTTTGCAAGATTGTGATTTTTTAACATATTTTTTATAGACAAATCTTCAATCCCGATGATGTCGTGGTTTTTGACTATCTCGGTTGAAATCTTATCTAACATATCTTTTCTTGCATTAGCGATTTTTTCGTGAAGTCGAGCCACTTTTCTTCTTTGTTTATTCCAATTAGCTGAGCCGATTTGTCGCCTTGACAGAATCGCCTGAGATTTTGCCAGCTTCTCTTCTAATGTGCGGAAAAATTTTGGGTTTTCATATACTGTTCCATTTGAAAGTGTTGCAAAATCTTTTAATCCTACATCGATTCCTACGGATGAACCTGTCTTTTCATGGTGCCCGACTTCGGTCTCGACTACTATAGAAACAACGTATTTACCTGAAGGCTTACGTCTGATAGTTACATTCATAAGGCGACCTTCCACTTCACGACTTTTGGCAAAACGAACGTTCCCTAGCTTTGGCAGTTTAATATGTTTATCCAAAACTGCAATATTTTCATTTACACATTTCGTTGTATACGATTGAACAGGATTCTTTTTTGATTTAAAACGAGGTTCACTGTTCTGTTTCTTGTAATAACGAGCATAGGAATCATTCACGTTTTCAACTGATTTTTGAAGTGCAATACTATCAACTTCTTTTAGAAATGGATAGTTTTTCTTTAATTTCCGAACCGCTTTGATAGACGCGTTTTTATTGAAAAACTCGCCCTTCCAATTATTTTGAAGGAGTTGCCCGTTTTGCACCATTTCATTCACAATATACCAGTAAGCGTCTTTCTCTTTTTGTTTTCCTGCAAAATAGTTATAGACAAAACGAGCGCAGCCAATCGTCTTATTTATTAAAGTTACTTGGTTTTTATTTGGATAGATGCGGAAATTAAACGCTTTTTTTACTTTCATTGACTTTCACCTCCTCATGTCCATTATATCAAATGAAAGAGCATATTGAAACGTTTGTTTGGTATGTTTTTCGGACAATTTGGATGGCAAAATCCAACCCTTGTCCGAAGGCGATTCATCTCCCCCTTACCATTGGGCTATGCCCTTCGCACGCTTGAAGAGGGAGTTTTCTCGCCTATTTCTGATAAAAAAATCCTCCTACCCTATTTTATTCAAGGGGTAGGAGGATTAGTATCGAACAGTCTTATACGAACAGTGCCTTACGAACAGTGCCTGGCACTGTTCGGTACTTATGCAAGTATTTTTTCCAATTGTTTTACCGTTGGTGTTAGATTCGCAAGGAAGTATGCTTCACGCAGTTTTCGTGCTGGTTGACTTTTATTTAAATAACCCGCACCACCGTTATGGAGCATACTTGCCTCAACGGATCTGAGCGTAAGATACGTGACATCCAGTCGAATTTGCGCTAACGTCTGCCATTCTAAAGTATCAACATGGGCTTCCATATAATCATAAACAGACTTCCTTTGCTTATGGTAAATAGCCTTCAGTTCATCAGGCTGTACTTGTAAATAATGATTGCTTCCTATTTGTTTTGTCTGCCTGCGCTGAATAGATTCAATAGAGGCACCTGTAACACCTAATCCAAGCGGAATTTGATAAAGTAAAAAGGTTGGACGTACCTTTTTAATAAAGGCATCCGCATCCTCTGACAAAACGAAGTGATCCGGCACAAAACAATTATCAAAGCGGCAGACATACGTCGCACTTCCATTAATCCCAAGGTAATCATTTTTCCCTTTCAATGAAAGCCCAGCAAGATCACAAGGAACACATGCCATGATACGCGAATTATCATCTGACCCGGCAACAATTCCAAACCAGTGACCTTCCCCCAGATTGGATACAGAAGGCAGACTACCCAAGTCAGTATCAAGAATTTTAAAGTGGATTTCTGGCGGATTTGAAGCATTACTAGGTATTCCAGTACTTGGAGCATCTATCGTAATAGGTCTTGCATGGACACCACTAGTAGCAATGTTAATCTTACATATAGTCACTTTAGTTTTGACTAAAAAAGACGGTGGAGCAACTGTAGGTAGTATTTTAGGTATCGTTACATCCTGTGTAGCCTGGATCCCAGGAGTAGGAATTGTAATGCACATACTTTCTGCAATATTCCTTATGATCAATGCTGCTACACCAGATAACAAAACAGGTGGCCAAGATACGTCAGCTGCATAATGCAATTACTCTATTTAAAAACTCGTCGATGACGAGTTTTTATTTTTGCTAATATGTTTCATTGATTCTACATTTGCATTGCAGTCAGCTGCAATTGCCCGAACAGTGACAGGCACTGTTCGGTTGCGACGAGATGTGTTAAAATAGAGCGGTTGTTGATAAAAATACTGCAATGAAGCGTTTTGAGGGGAATAGATTTCATGAGTAAACAATCGTTAATACGTAACAGAGTTACAATCGAATACCTGCAAATTATTATTGGTGCTACCTTGGTTGGTTTATCCTATAATTTATTTTTATTACCGTCTCAACTTGCAGCAGGTGGGATTTCAGGAATCAGCACGATATTATTTGAATTATACCAACTAAGTCCTGCGCTCACGCAACTTCTCATTAATATTCCCATTTTCATTATCGGTTGGCTAGCAATGGGGAAAAATTTCAGTGTAAAAACATTACTCGGTACGTTCTGGGTTCCCTTTGTAATAGGGATTACAGCAAACTTCCCATATACAATTGATAACCCACTGCTCGGAGCGATATATGGTGGCATTATCCTCGGTGCTGGACTTGGAATCGTTTATAAAGGAAACGGGTCTACGGGAGGGACTGCAGCAATTGCCCAAATCGTAAAGAAATTTACTGGCTTATCCAGCGGCTATTCGCAGCTAATCGTAGACGGATTTGTTGTGATCTCCTCCATCTTTGTGTTCAATTTAGAGCTTACCTTATTTGCTTTAATGTGTATCTATATAACGAGTAAAACGATTGATATCGTACAATTACGTACATCTGCTTCCAAGCTGATCTTGATTATCACGGAGGAAGAAGAGAAAATTCAGGCACTAATACGAACACGCATAGATCGAGGTCTAACAAAAGTACGATCTGTTGGAGGGTATTCCAATCAAGATAAAACAATGATTCTATGTGTTACCGAACAACAAGAAGCAGTACAATTAAAGAAAATTCTACAAAAAGAAGAACCCTCCTCCTTTGTCATTTATATCAATGCATCAGAGATTCAAGGAAGAGGATTCTCATTGGATAAATATTACGGCCAGAAATTATAAAGCCTCTTTCAACAGTAAAAAGTCAGGATCACTATTAACCGGGTGATCCTGACCTTTTTAAATGTATAGGAAACTATAGAATTTAAATGCTGTGGGATAACTTAGTTACCGAAATAGCCACGTCCAGCTCCAGCGCCCAGCAACTATCAAACTTCACACTCCTCCACTACGATAAAGAAGACTTACTGATTGCCAAGCCGGAGGCGTAGGCAGAAGTAAAGTCGCACTTATGCCCTGTGGGTGAAAAGAAGACTTGCCGATTGGCTCTGCCAGAGGCTTAGTCGCACTTATACCCTTGTGGTGAAAGTCAACATCGACTCCCTTGGCTTAAGGAAGGCCAACTAAAACCGGGCTTGCGCTCAGGCGTCGGCATACCCCTATGAAGGGGCATGTTTCCTTTATCTCATTGCGGCAGTGGAAGTTCAACTTAAAACTGCCACTTTGCGTGGCAACGTTGAACCACCCGCGATGCGCGGGCGCAGTTTGTACGTTGCTAAACGGGCGCTTGCGCTTTTGTTCATGTAGTAGTGTTTATAAATGTTAATCATCATAACGATCCGGATTCGTTCCTGCTCTGTCGTTTTTATTCAATTCACTGATTTTATTCATTTCCTCATCTGTTAAAGAAAAATCATAGATATTTGCATTTTCTATAATACGCTCTTCCGTAATAGATTTCGGGATGGTAACGACATCATTTTGCAAGTCCCATCGTAAGATCACCTGGGCTGGAGTCTTTCCATGTTTATCTGCAATATCTATAATAGTTGGATCGTCAAACAGTTTTCCTCTTTTAAGCGGAGACCATGCTTCCAGTTGAATATTCTCTCGCTTGCAGAATGTATGTAATTCAACCTGTGTAAGATGCGGATGATATTCCACCTGATTAATAACCGGTTTCACCGTACAATCCGCCAGAAGGTTTTCCAGGTGTTGAATATGAAAATTACTCACACCAATCGCACGTATTTTCCCGTCTTCATATAGTTTTTCCATCGCTCTCCATGTATCTTTATACATATCTTTTACCGGCCAATGGATTAAATATAAATCCAGATAATCTACACCCAACTTCTTCAGACTCGTTTCGAAGGATTGCAATGTCTGCTCATACCCCTGATCGTCATTCCACACTTTAGACGTGATGAATAATTCCTCTCTAGGTACACCGCTTTCCTTAATTGCTTGTCCGACCCCTGTCTCATTGTCATAAAAGGAAGCTGTATCAATACTTCTGTAGCCATGTTCAATCGCTGTTTTCACGGAATGAATGACGACATCTCCATCCTCAACCTTATAGACTCCCAACCCAAAACCAGGCATCTTCACACCATTGTTCAACGTAATCGTATCTTGTAAATGATTAATCATGGTTTACCTCCTATGTTCTGTTAGAAAACTTAGCTAAGACTAGCTTTATAGGGATAGCCCTAGTCCGCATTTTACTGCTAAAAAAGCGAAATACCTATTAAAAGGGGACTTCGCTTCTTCATTCATGCTTTATTTACCATCGGCATACATTGTCACTTAAGGGTGGTGACTCCCTTTTGCTGAATTCGTTATTTCAAATCCTCGATTGTCGACATGGAAATACTTAATCCAAACCCCATCGAGAAAATCTTCCCGGGCATCCAGTAGAATATCCACATCTTTATCAGTTTTGACGATTTCATCATGTTCCGTTGGTGTGTCTAGCTTTACGTCATAATGAGCGTGATCGCCATGGTCAATTGTCACGTAGACACGCGGCATTTTCCCTTCCGCTTCCTCCGTATTTAGCATCTTCTTTAATTCTTTAGCTGCATTTCGATTGATTTTACACTTCATTGTTATATCTCCCATCTTCGTATAATACTATTATTATCTCATGCTTTTGATGAAAAATAAAAAAATCACTACATCAATCAAGGACCGTTTTATGATACGCATCATTTGATAGCTTCTCGCGATCCGCTACAAAATAATAACCATCCGATTGGAGCGTCCATAATATAACATGATCATCATCAAGTCTGCCTACCACAAGATACCAGTTCTCCTCATATCGTTTATCTAAGGTCTGGATCACTTCCGTTTGCAATTCCCGTTGACGCAATTCCTTTAAACTCATATTCGTAGCACCATACATTTCGCTAACCTCTGATGCCAGTTGTTCCATCACTTCTTCCAAGTTCTCATCAATAGATTCGTAATTTTCATCAAAAACGGTACGAATATAATCCTCATCACCAGTTTGTGCCGCTCGATAAATATCCTCAACAACGCTTGCTGATGCTTGATTCATACACCCACTAACAAAAAAACTCGAGATTAATAGGACAATCGCTATTCGTTTCATTATTTTTGTCCTCCATTGTGCAATATCGTTATGATCAAACAGCCAAGAAATACAGTTCCATTATAAATAGGATATAAATAAATTCACTCTCACCTTGTACATTTATTTTAACATGTTCTGCCAGACGCTTCTTGAAAAAATCACTTTAATTTTAAATTGTTTCATAGTTGACAAAAACGATCGGAAAAGAGAGTATATAGGTAATGAAATAATGCCAATATTATTACTTGGTTTCTGGAAAGAGGGATCAGCATGTATTTAACAATAGAAGGTGTGGAGAAAAGTTTTCATAACAAAGATAAACACCAAGTAAAAGTTCTTGAAAACATTAATTTGGAAGTGGAGAAAGGGCAGTTTTTATCGATTATCGGCCCATCCGGTTGCGGAAAATCCACCCTGCTATATTTAGTAGCCGGACTCGAAGACATGGATGAAGGCCAAATCACTGTTTCCGGAAAAAAAGTGACCAAACCCGGACCCGATCGGGTTGTCGTTTTTCAAGAAGATGGCCTTTTCCCATGGGCTTCCGTACTGGACAATGTCATGTATGGCTTACTTTTGAAAAAAATGTCCAAAAAAGAAGCCGAAGAAAAAGCACTAGCTATGCTGAAAATGGTTCATTTAAGCAACTACGTTGATGCCTATCCCCACCAACTTTCCGGCGGGATGAAACAGCGTGTCGCCATTGCTCGGGCACTTGTCATGGAACCAGATATTTTATTAATGGATGAACCATTTGCTGCTTTGGATGAACAAACAAGAATGGTACTGCACAAAGAATTACTCGATATTTGGCGTAAAACGAAAGTAACAATTCTTTTCATCACCCATAATATTCGAGAAGCCGTCCTTCTATCAGAAAAAATAATTGTCCTGGAAACACGTCCAGGTAAAATAAAAGCAACATTTACCGTTCAAACGATGCAAGATGGCGTCACACCTGATAGTGTCTCCCTTCATTTAGAACAACAAATACTAGCCACATTAGAAGAAGAAATGGAAAAAGTACTAAAGGAGGAGATGGGAGATGACTACAGCTTTAAGACGAATCATCTTCATCGCGATTCTAGCGGCGATATGGGAAGTCACATCTAGATTATCAGGATTACCGGCTTTTATGTTCCCAGGACTCTTCCAAGTACTGGAAACGCTTTTCAACGGAATTATAAGTGGACAAATAATCGTTGCCATTGGGCAAAGTTTAGGAAGATTGCTAATTGGATTTACCATCGCGGTATCGCTTGGGCTCTTGTTCGGTTATTTAATTTGGCGGTATAAGCTAGTTGAAGACACACTTGGATTTCTCATTACAGCCTTGCAATCCATTCCAAGTATTGTTTGGTTCCCACTTGCTATCATCTGGTTCGGGCTTAACAATTTTGCGATTCTATTCATCGTAACCATTGGCGCGACCTGGACGATGACGATCAATTCCGTTAGTGGTTTTAAAAATGTACCAACCCTTTACCAACGCGTAGCCAAAACATTTGGTTCCAGCGGACTACATTTTTTACGAACGGTAATTATACCTGCGTCCGTCCCGCAAATTATTTCCGGGCTCCGCATTGCCTGGGCATTTTCCTGGCGTGCATTAATGGCTGGAGAATTACTCGGTGCTGGAGGAGGACTCGGCCATCTGCTGGAAACGGGCCGATCGCTCGGACAAATGGACCTTGTCATATCCGTTATGATTATTATAGCAATTATCGGAACCATTATGGATAATGTGGTTTTCTTAAAACTGGAACGACGTGTGCAAAGAAAATGGGGATTAGCTTAATTAGGTAGATTTGTAGTTTGGAATTGATCTGCTAGTTATTTGGCACTGGAGCAGACATAGCCTTCGCTGCATATGCTTTATATATCTATAAATGTAATATATTCTTGATAAAGAAAAGACAGGAGAGAAAAAAATGAAACGTAATCCTATCATTCTAGCTTTTATTTTTATATCGATCATCGGGATGCTCGCTGCTTGTTCACAAAGCGGGGAAATAGAAGAAATAGATGGCCAAAAACAGATTACCATCGGGTATTTTCCTAACCTGACACATATTGCCACGATGGTTGCTTTAGAGAACGATTATTTCGACGAAGCTTTTGATGGAGATGTCGATTATCAGACGCAGATCGTCACGAACGGCGGATTATTTATGGAAGCAATGGCAACGAGTGATATTGATGTAGGCACAGTGGGTCCTGGTCCATTACTTAACTTTTATGTAAAAGATCCTCATTATCATATCCTTTCAGGTGCAGTAAACGGTGGCGCAGTGCTCGCTGTTAATGGGGAGAGCGGTATTAAGGATTTAGCCGATTTAGACGGTAAAAATGTCGCTATCCCTGTGATTGGGAGTACCCAAGACGTCATGCTACGAAAAGCATTGGAGGAAGTCGATTTAAAACCCGAGTCTAATGGAGGAACCGTCGAGTTATTCGCCGCAGATCCAGCAGACACCACAACCTTGTTTGCACAAGATTCCGTTGATGCCGCTGCAACCCAAGAGCCATGGGGTTATGTATTAGAAACGCAGGTAAATGGTGAACTATTACTTGATTGGGAATCCTTCGCCTGGGGCAAAGACTCCACCAATACAGTTGTTGCCGCTACAGAAGCATTTTCTAACGACGAAGAACTTGCGGCTTCCTATTTAAGTGCTCATGAAAAGGCTGTCCAATTTGTCAAAGATAACCCAGAAGAAAGCCAGGATCTGGTCGTTCAACATTTAAGGGATTTGACTGGTCAAGAAGTCAATAAAGATGAACTGGAAGCAGCCTTTAATAGACTGGAAGTTACAACAGATGTTAACGAAGAAGTTATTCAAGAAATGGCAGATATTAGTGAAGAAGCTGAATATATTCCGAGCAATGATATTGATGGATTGGTAGATTTATCGATTTTGGAGGAAGTGCTCCAGTGAGTAACTTTTCGATTGTAATGAGGCCCACTCAATGATGTTGGTTGTCCAAATGCTTGAAAAGCCTGATATCATATACAATAGCACCCTACATTCGTATGGGGTGCTTTTGCGTTGGGGAGAATAAACTTTAACTTAAAAAAATTGTGCAACTTAAAAAGATCAAAGCAGCTTAAGCCGCTTTGATCTTCATCTAACCTATACATGCACCTTTTGTTCTTTCGCCAATTCCTGTGCAACGCCGATGATCCAGTCTTCTTGTCCACCAACAGCGCCCATTTCCGCAACTTTCGTTAAAATATCACGAGGATCCACTCCATATTCTTTTCCGGCTCGCTCTGCAAACAATAAGAAGCTAGAGTACACGCCTGTATACCCAAGTGTTAAACTCAAACGGTCAATTTGCACGGGGCGTTCCATCATTGGTTTCATGACATTCTCCGCGGCATCCATAGCTTTGTATAAACCTACGTTATGAGGGATTCCCACTCTATCCATTACTGCAACCAGTTGTTCTGTGGCTGTATTCCCAGCCCCAGCTCCCATGCCAGCAAGGCTCGTATCTACCCGATCTGCTCCTTCTTCTAGAGCCACAATGGTATTAGCTACCCCTAGCGATAAATTATTGTGGCCATGAAAACCGACATTTGTACTTAAATTTTCTTTGAATAATGACATTCTTTTGCGTGTATCATCCATCGTTAGTGCCCCAGCAGAGTCAACAACATAGATCGTTCCTGCTCCATAAGACTCCATTTTCTTGGCTTCTTCCAGAAGATTTTCTGGAGTGGTTCGGGATGACATCATCAGAAATCCAACTGTATCCATTCCTAAATCTGCAGCCTTTTTAATATGCTGCTCAGATACATCCGCCTCTGTACAATGTGTCGCTATACGTACGACTTGCGCACCCCAGTTATGCGCTCTTTCCAAATGTTCAATCGTACCGACCCCTGGTAAAAGCAGTACGCCTACTTTTGCGTTTTTGGCATTCGCTACCGTCGTTTTAATGATAGCTTCCTCTGTTTCTTTGGAAAAACCATATTGAAGGGAACTTCCACCCAAACCGTCTCCATGTGTTGCTTCAATAATATCTACACCTGATTCATCAATTAACTTTGTCAGTTCAGCAATTTGTTCTGTTGAATACTGGTGGCGAATGGCATGCATTCCGTCCCTTAACGTCACGTCATTAAAAATCACTTTTGCTCTACTCATTTAACTGCCTCTCCCTTCAATAAACTTTCTGCCATAATTTCTCCTGTTTTTACAGAAGCTGAAGTTATGATATCCAAGTTTCCTGCATATTTTGGCAAGAAATCACCATTTCCTTCTACTTCTACAGAAACAGTAACAATATTTTCTTTCACTACAGGGTCTGCTTTAAAGCGGTAACCATTCACATAACCTTGTACGGTTTCAAGCATAGAATCTAAGGATTTAATAATCTCATTTTTATGTGGTTCGGCATTTTCTGTTGTTTGAACAAATATCGTATTTCTCATCAAAATCGGAGGGTCAGCCGGGTTAAGCGTTATAATCGCTTTTGACTCTTTTGCTCCGCCTACCTCTTTCAAGGCATTTGCTGTCGTTACGGTAAATTCATCAATATTTTGCCGTGTTCCAGGTCCTGCACTCTTACTAGATATGGATGCAACAATTTCCGCATAATCCACTTCGAGCACATCAGAAATAGCTTTTACCATTGGTATAGTTGCTTGCCCACCACAGGTAACCATATTCACATTATCTAAGGATGGAATCTCCTCTTCTTTCAAGTTCACGGAAGGAACCAAAAAGGGGCCAACTGCAGCTGGCGTCAAATCGATTGCCTTTTTGCCCATTTCCTTTAAAATCGGAGCATTATGCGCATGCGCTTTTGCTGAGGTAGCCTCGAATACAATTTCCGCAATATCAGGGTCTTCCTTCAAGCCATCAATCCCATTATCAATAGCCTTTACCCCATTTTCACGCGCTTTTTGAAGCCCTTTTGATTCGGAATCTATCCCGATTAAAGCTGTCACTTCTAGCTTCTCACTTCTCAGTAGCTTATACATAAGGTCTGTTCCAATGTTACCTGAACCGATAATCGCACATTTAATCTTTTCCTGTGACATATTTCTCTCCCCTTTTATTTATCATTATTCCATCGCAGCAATAGTTACAGGCCTCTTCTAAGTGAACTTTCAACAATTGCTGGGCTTTCTTAACTTCTCCATCAGATAAAGCCACGACAACACGAGAATGTTGTGCAATGATTTCGTTTTGATTAGAGGCCGTTACTTCGCTTGTAATATCGATTAGTGTTCTAAATAAATCTCGTAATGCTAACCAAAGTTGTGTCAGCGCATTATTATTTGTCATCTTCACTAAGAGTCCATGGAAAGCGAGGTCAATTTCAATATCTCGTTCCCCTTTTTCATGAGCTTCCTTCATTTGATCAATATACAAGAACAGTAGATTCTCATTTTCTTTCAAGTCATCCAACGAAATTTGAGTTAAAGCGTGATTTTCTAAAAGTATACGGCTATCATACAAATCCTGAATATCTTTAACCTCAAATCCCTTCACAACCGTACGGCCATTCGAATGTTTCTCTACTAAATTTTCTGCTTCCAGTTTTGCTATCGCTTCCCTAATAGGACCACGACTTACATTTAACTCTTTTGCTAATGTTACTTCTACCAAATATTCCCCCTTTGAATAGTTCCCGAGAATAATTTCCTTTCTTAAATATTCCAGTACGTGATTAAAGATATTTTTTTTCATTATTCTCATCGTCATCCACCTAAACAAATATTCTGTAATGTTAACAATTAACATTAGGTCAATTATAGACAGCGTTTTCAAAAATGTCAATGGAATTGGTGGATTTGTTTTACATAATAAGGGATTTTCGGAGAACCTTAACGGGGACACTTTTTATCCTTCTAATCAATGGCGATTGATGGAAAATACGAACCGCACCTCGTTTTAGTTTGTATGCTTAAGAAGCACTTGTTTCTATTTTTTTCTCTTTATCTTCTTTGAATGCAAAGTCATTTTTTTCAACGAGTAAGGAGACGAACAAACTTCCGACAATGGCCCATAATGGCGCACCGATATTGAAGAAGTTGACTCCTGACATGCCGATGATTAAGGCGAAGAATGCCCCCATTTGAAACGTATTATCGGAGAACGCTGTTTTCAGTGAATTGATGAGAACCCCTAACATAGCTAAACCAGCGATGACCGTAACAATAACCTCCGGCACAGCAATAACAAATGGAACAACTAACGCTGCAAATAGTCCAAAGCTCGCGAAAAACATGCCGTTTACAACCGATGCCACGTAGCGGGTATCTTTTTTTCCGACTTCGTCTGCTGAACAGATGGCAGTCATTGGTCCAGCAATGTTGATTGCATGTCCCCCGAATAGTGAAGCCAGTAGTCCAACCGATGATCCATATACCGCCATGCCCGTCGTCGGTGGCTTGTAACCTTGCGCCATTAGTACCCCTGTCGCTTGAGCATTTTCAGTACAGATGATCAAGAGTGCAAGTGGAATACTAATAGACATAATCGCATCCCAACTAAATGTTGGCATCACGAGTTCTGGCAGGACAAACACATGCTGAATAGCTGGAAATTCAAAGGCATTTGTTAAAATTGCCACGACCGCCGAAACGAATAACGCAGACAATACAGGTGGAAATTTTTTAACATATCGTGATGAAAGTAAAAATGCAAGAATTGCTGAGCCTGCGAGTAGCGGCGCCAGGGTAATCGATGTAATCATGTCTGTCGCAAATTGAATCATTATACCAACAATCATCCCCATAACAATCGGGAAAGGGATCCATCTCATAACTTTTTCTATTAAACCAGTAAAGCCAAGAATGATGACAAGAATATTTGCAATGATATATGCCCCAATTGCTTCATGGATTGAAAAGTGAGTTAAGGATCCTGCCACTAATACAGCTCCAGCAATCGTATGTGCTACTGAAATCGGTTGGCGGTACTTTAATGCCATAAAGATACCGAGTAACCCACTAAAAAAATAAACAGCAAAAATCCAGCTGATTGCTTGGTTATACGTTAATCCACCAGTCGTTGCCGCTCCAATGATGATTAATGCAGGTCCAGTGCACCCAAAAATGGCTGCAACTAAACCAGCACTAACGGTATTCATATTCAAATGCTGAGGCAACTCTTTTAGGTTTGTCCGAAAACGATTCCCATCCATTATAAACTCCTTTCAATAAGGCCAAATTAGTTGAGCGGAAGCCAGCTGAACAATTTTCAGGATAGATAGTGGCTACGAGAAGCGTAGCCATGTTGGTATCCTATCTGCCTAGAAAATTCGTAAAGGTCGGTAAAGCCATGATCAACAAGAATCCCCCTAATGATTCGCACTTTACAGGGGAATTTGTCCTTCACTTTTGTTCGAAGCACTTATTATTCTTTTCTTTTTTGTAACTTTAGGAGATCTAGGAAATGATCGTCTCGTGTATGGATGGCTTTTTCACCATGATCATCATAGTTGTAAAAACCTTGATTCGTTCGAATGCCATGTTGATCATTTTCCACCATTTCCGATAAGAAAGAAGGAACATCTCTTGTATTTGATAGATCTTTCATAATGTTACCAACCATCGCTTGTGTTGTTTCCAGACCGGCTAAATCCTGGCTTTCCATTGGACCGCAGAAAGCCCATTTAAAGCCCATGCTTCCTTTCATAGCGATATCGATATCTTCAGCAGTAGCTACTCCCTCTTCGATTAAGTGAAACGCTTCGCGAAGCATAGCTACTTGAACACGGTTGACGATAAATCCTGTAATCTCTTTATTTAGAACTACTGGAGATTTTCCGATTTCCTTCATTAAATCATAAGTCGTATTCACGACGTTTTCAGCTGTTTGCTCGGTTTTAACTATTTCTACAATTGGTACAAGTTGTGGTGGATTAAAAAAGTGAGTAATGATAAATCTTTCAGGATGCTTTGCCCTTTGCGTTAACTCTTTCAATGGGAAAGTAGATGTATTAGACGAAATAATCGTTTTGTCAGAGACTTCGCCTTCAATAATTTCATAGGTATCTAGTTTTTGTTCAAGAACTTCCGGAATGGATTCCAGAATGAAGTCAGTATCCCGAATAGCTTCAAGCAAATCTGTTGTGTATGTAATACGGGCTAATGCCTGTTCCATTTCAGTTTCGGTCAGCATTTCTTTTTCGACCATGACTTCAAAGCTGTTTGTAATAAGTTCTTGTGCTTTTTCCAGCGATGTCTCTCTTCTTGCTCGAATGCTTACATTTTTTCCTGCTTGGGCAAATAACTGAGCAGCTCCATGTCCCATAATTCCTGCTCCAAGCACTGTGATTTTTTTCATTTTAATACCCCTTTTCATGATTAATATTTTGGCCTTTTTCTAAAAGATTGGGACTGGGACTGCGCTTACTCGTCCCACCGAAAAGAATTGTTGATTTGGCGAAAAATCTATAAACTGCGACTTACCTTGAAATTAAGATTGATGCTTTTTACCCGCTGCGGAAATACATTCCGCTTTCCGCGGGCGGCTGTTGAGCCTCCTTGTGCTATCGCACTTCGGAGACTCACCGAGGCCTTTCCTCCCGCAGGAGTCTCCATGTATTTCCTTCGCTGAGTGTTGTGTTTTTCTACTTCTAAAAATATATTATTTGATTAATTTAAACGATTGCTTGCACTTTTCCGGTAGTTGATTGGAGCGGAGGACCGTTGACTGCTGCGGGAATAGCTCGTTTCTGAAGACCCCGCAGCGGAAATCAACAACCACCTACGTCGTCTTTTATATCAGCTCCGAAGATTTAAAAGCAAGAATACTTGCGAAAAGAGCCCTTATTTTAAAGCTTAAGTAGCCATTTCCTTCGATCCTCTACAATTTCTTATCATTCCTCTACTTTACTAAACTGCCTTCATTATCTACCTTTAAAATTTGGTTTTCTGTTCTCCAAACGTGCAGCTATACCCTCTTTGCGGTCTTGTGTCGCAAATGAACCATCATAGGAGGTTGCTTCAATCGTCAAGGCTGATTCAAGATCAACATTTGCGCCTGTATTTACCGCCAATTTCATCATTCTTAACGCTACAGGTGCTTTTTGCGCCAGCTTCCTTGCCCATTCTTTTGCTGTTGATGAAAGTTCATTTTGATCAACTACTTTATTAACAATTTGCAACTGATAAGCACGTTCGGCATCGATCGTTTCACCAAAATACAATAACTCTTTCGCAGTGCCTTGTCCAACCACTTTTTGGATGCGCTGTGTGCCACCACCTCCCGGGATAACGCCTAAATTAATTTCGGGAAAAGCAAATTGTGCATATTCAGAGGCAATACGTAAGTCGCAACTTAAGGCCAGTTCAAGGCCTCCTCCACGTGCCTCTCCATTAATAGACGCAATTACCGGCTTGTTCAGGTTTTCAATTTTTGAATAGGACGTTCTTGTTATTTGTGTTAAATCCATCATACCAACTGTATCTAGATCTGCCAGTTCATTAATATCCGCCCCAGCGACAAATGCCTCTTCTCCCTCTCCGGTAATAACAATGGCATTTACATGTTCATTGGCTTCTAGTTCACCCATTATTTGAGTGATTTCTTGGTATACTTGTGTATTTAATTTATTACCAGGTGAATGACTAATTGTCACAGTGGCAACTTTATTTTCAATATCACAACGTAAAAATTCATAATTCATTATGTCGCCTCCAAAAATTTAGTGTTCCATCATAGTAGGAGGGTGCCGTCACTTCCCTATGATCTTGGTTTCCTATCTGCCAAAAACAAAAAACCGCTCCCATTGGTGAGAGAAACATTCACCAATGGTTGCAGTTGCCTCTACTGCTGCGGCATAATTTTTCGTATAGCTTTTTTCATAAATACGTTCAAGATTCCGGTAGTCGCCACGTTAACGACTACCGAAAATAGCAGAACTCGCTTTATTAAAAAGTCTATTTTAACTATGTTATTTATTTGGAACCGTTGATTTAACCAAAGGTGTTCCATATTTAAAGTATGAATCAGGCAGTGGTGCGCCGTAAAAAATAATTGCCTGTTCCGTTTCCTCTTCTCTCCAAGTTACCGGTTTCCATTCCGGATCGAAAATTAGATAACCGGAATCTCCAAATAACTCTACTCTGTTCCCTCCAGGCTCGATTACATATATACACATTGCCTGGGACACCCCATGCTTTAAAGGACCTGCTTCAATTTTAATTCCGTTTTCAGTCAAGAGATCAGACAAATCATCCAAATGCTGCGGAAAGCCGTACCAGAACGCTAGATGATGAAGTCTTCCCAATCCCTTTTCAGGAGTACCCTGATCTGCCATAAAAGCTAGCTCATGAACAAGTGGGCTGACGCTTTGCCATGCTCCAATTTCTGAACCATCATTTTTGACTACATGCTCTCTTAAACGGAATCCAAGTTCATCTTCCATAAAATTTCTATTTACCGTTACATCACTTGATAATAAATTAACATGGTCGATACGACGTACTGGAATTCCTTTGTTCGGTCGTTTCTGTGGCCGGTTTTTTAACAATGATATTTCATTTTCCGGGGCCTGGTAATACTCTACATCAAACAGAATTTCCATATTATGATTGTCAGGAGTTACAAATTGGTAGGCTTCTCCATGGCCCAGATCTCCATCAATCCAGCCCTTGCCGAAACCAGACTTTTGAAGATCCCGTACTCGACGCTCTAAAGCCATTTTTGAACTTGCCCTCCAACTTACATGGCCTAATCCAGGTTCATTTCTCTCGGTCACCTTCAAGGAATGGTGATAAAAGTCTTCATAAGAACGGAGATAAACAGATTGCCCCTCTCTCGCAGTTTCTGACATCCCTAACAGTTCTTTAAAAAACCATAATGTTTCGTCCGGTTTTGGTGTGAAAATTTCTACATGAGCTAGTTGCGCAACATCAAATTTTTTTAATTCATTTTCCATTAAAAATCCCCCCATTTGTTGATAACGCTTTCAAACTCTTGAAAAGTTTTGTGATTATTTATTATTATAACTTAATTTAAATCAAAACAAATAGTTCAGTTCCTCTATACGCAATGAATTTAAATTCTTTCTCACTCTTTTGCTGCTGCTACTTCCCCTTTACTTAGCTTACCAATTTTCTTCTTGCTAGTTGCCCTAGCCGCCTCTATATGGGAAACCGAATATTTATCTTTTCCCGAAAGAAGACTCCCTCTTCAAGCGCATGAAGGACTATAGTCCATCGGTAAAGGGGAGATGAATTTCGGTTGGCGATAGCAAAAAGATCCTCCCTATGATATAATAGGAACATATATACGGATGAGGTGAATAGGATGCTGGTCCAAAAAGCTTTTAAGTTTCGTATCTTTCCGAATAAAAAACAAGTAGAGCTTATTAATAAAACAATCGGTTGTTCCCGATTTGTTTTCAACTTCTTTCTTGGTAAACAGAAAGAGAAGGATGCCTATTGGTACATAACGGAAGAAATGAGACTAAACGGGCAGCTACCAATCAACAACTGGAAAGGTCAATATTTCAATAAATACGAATCGGTGAAGACGGTTCGCCAGCTCAAAGAATACTATCCTTTCCTTAAAGAGGTAGATAGTATTTCGCTTCAAAAGTCCGTTGAAAACGTAGCTGATTCCTACCAGCGCTACTACAGGAAACAAAACCAAAAACCGCGTTTTAAAAGCAAAAAGAACAAGGTCCAGTCCTATAGTACAAAGCAAACAAATGGCAATATTGATGTGTTAGGTAAACACATCAAATTACCGAAATTGGGTCTTATCCGTTTTGCAAAGAGCCGTGAAGTGGAGGGGCGTATCATAAATGCCACCATCCGACGTAATCCAAGTGGGAAATATTTTGTATCCATCCTAACAGAAACGGAAGTTCAAGCATTTGCTAAAACCGATTCGGTTGTCGGCGTTGATTTGGGGTTAAAAGATTTTGCAACACTTTCAGATGGGAGCGTATTCCGTAACCCGAAATGGCTCCGTACATTGGAAGGAAAATTAGTGAAGGCACAGCGCATTCTTTCAAGGCGTACCGTGAACAGCTCCAATTGGAACAAACAACGAATCAAAGTTGCACGTATTCATGAAGCGATAGCCAATAGTCGAAAGGATTATCTGGATAAGATTTCAACCTCCCTCGTCAAAAACCACGATGTGATTGGTTTGGAAGACTTGTCTGTAAGCAATATGCTTAAAAATGGAAACCTTTCCAAAGCTATAAGTGAAGCCTCCTGGGGCCAATTCAGAACGATGTGTGAATACAAAGCAGCGTGGTACGGCAAAAAGGTCGTTGTTGTTGGCAAAAACTTTGCAAGCAGCCAGCTTTGTTCTGGATGTGGCCATAAAAATAAAGACGTTAAACATCTCGCTTTGCGTAAATGGACTTGCGCTTCTTGCGGAAGTCATCACCAAAGAGATATTAACGCAGGATTAAATCTTAGAAACGAAGCCATTCGTCTCTTAACTGTCGGAACGACAGGGATAGCCTAATAAAAAACTGGCGGTTACGCCGGTGTTCTTAGGAATCCCCCACTTCAAATTTTAGGAGAAATTAAGTGGAGGGTAGTTCAACAGCAATTAATGATAATCCGAAGGCAGCGACAATACCAACAATTGAGAATACGAGGAAATTCATGAAGTTAGGTAAAGCCAGTGACACCAAGAATCCACCCAAAATGGGTCCAGTCATACCGCCGAATCGTCCAATCCCTGAAGCCATCCCCAAACCTGTTGATTTCATTGCTGAAGGGTAGAACGATGTTACATAAGCTTGAATCAAAACTTGAGAACCTGTTGTAGCAGCCCCTGCAATTGCTACTAGTATGAAAATATAGAATATACTTCCGCCAAATCCTAGTAACGCTAAAGAAATCGCTCCAGCTATATAAGATGAAATAATAACCTTTTTAGAACCATATTTTTCACAAAGATTACTAAGAACTAGAATCCCGACTACAGCTACGCCTTGAAGGGCAATAAGGAAACCTAAACTTGAATTTAATCCATAACCAGTTTCAATCATTACTGTTGGTAACCACGTATTTAATCCATATACCATTAATAGAGCACAGAAGAATGCTAACCAAAATACAAGCGTACTTAAATCATAATGATAAATAATTCAAGTATTCATTAATATAATCCTGGTCTATTATGAAAATTCCAAGCATAGGCTGTAGAGTGAGAAATTTTTAGAAGGAGGATACCAATGCCAAGTGGAATTCATCAAGTTGAAATGAATATTCCTATTGAAAATGTTTGGTCTTTCGTTAGTGATATGAATAACTGGGCTCCTTTAGTGCCTGGATACGCAGAACATGAAATTTTAAGTGATAGACAATCAACCTGGAAGTTCAGGGGTGATGTCGGTGTCATCCATAAAACAGTCGATCTTAAGATAGACATTACCAAGTGGCTGGAACCAACAACGGTATGCTTCGACTTAGTAGGACTGAATGAAAATTTCAAAGGTGATGGGTACTTCAAGGCAAAGGTAATAAATGGAAGGCAAACCGAAATGACAGGCTATATCGACATTACAGCTAAAGGTGTAATGGGGCCAATGATTAATTCTGTATTACGGACATTAGTTGCAAAAAAAGCAAAACAATTAACAGAAGCAGTAGCAAATCAAGCGGCTAAAATGGAAACAGTAGCTACATAAAAACACTGGAAAAACCAACCTTTGTACACGAATATAAAAATAATTGAAAAAACACGGATTTCTGAATACCTATCAGATAATCCGTGTTTTTTTCTGTTTTAAATACACTACAACATTGCTACGGTGCTACCGAGTCTTTATCTTTGTTCACTTTCCAATAAGTAGTTCTGACAGATATCCTGCAGATTTTTGTTGAATTATAGATACATGTGTTTTAAGATGTACACTATGTTTTATCGAACACCGTAAAATTGAGTGCTACCCCCGATGCATACGAATAAGGTTCACCTCTAATAATAAATCCGTTAATAGCGTTTTTAGTGGGCTTCGTATTTACGTATTTTAAAGCTATCTAAAACATCAAAAATAGCTCATTCGTTAATTTATTTAACTACGTCAAAAAATTCCAAGGCAATTTCATAAAACAAATACACAACAAAGAGCGAGGAGACTTTTTATATGGCATGGTATTTAACGTATATACTTCTATACTTTATTATAATGTTTGTGATGGGATTCTATTATTTTTTCAGAATAAAAACCTATGATGAATATTTAATTGGGAGTTGGAACACCGGATTCTGGCCGATTGTAGGAACCATTATCAGCACGTGGTGTGGTGCTGCTGTTTTCATTGGTTGGGTTGGTATGGGCTTTACTGTAGGTCTTTCCGGCTTCTTTAAATTTGCACTACCTGGGGTGCTGTTTTCGCTGTTACTAATCATTGCATTTGCTGGACCTTTAAGAAGACAAAGGCTATATACAATAGCTGATTTATTTGGAGAAAGATTTGGCGGGAGAGCTGGGATTGTGCCTTCTGTACTTTCAGCTTTTATATATTCTGTTCCAACACTAGCTTTACAGATGGTTGGAATGTCTACCATTTTTAATGTTACACTAGGTCTTGAAATAAATACTGGAATCACGCTAGCTTTTGTTGTCATAGTAGTTTTTACTATTTTAGGTGGACTGCCAGCAACCATTATTACAGATGCATTTCAGTCCATTGTTGTTGTGATCGGGATTATTGTGTTGGCTATAGCAAGTATTGTTTATGCAGGTGGATTTGAGGATATTTTTGCAAATACATCGATCGAATACCTCAGTCCACTTGGCCCTGACGGCTTGGGCGAAGTATTACTGTATGCATTATCAGTTGGTCCATTCTACATGATATGGCAGTCAACTTGGCAGCGAATTTTTGCATCAAAGGATGAAAGAGTTGCCAAACGTGCTGGAATTACCGGGTTTCTAATCGGTGGTGCCATATCCATATTGCCTTTCACTATTGGCGTAATCGCACGGCAATATGCTCCGTTAGACATGGATCCCGATCTATTGTTTTCTTATGTAGCGACAGAGTTATTGCACCCTGCCATAGGTGGTATCGTTGTTCTCGGTCTACTTGCTGCATTGATGACCGGAGCGACTTCCTTTATTTTGCAGGGAAGTTCCAATTTAACAAGAGATTTATATCAACGATTATTGAAACCCGATGCTAGAAACAAGCAACTCATGTTTACAGCGCGTTTATCGGTTGTCATTATCTCTGTACTAGGGTTATTTGTATCCTACTTCCTTACCGATATAGAGAGTGCCTATCAATGGGCGCTTAGATTATCAGCAACCGTATTAGTATTTCCGTTTCTTGCAGTGATGTTTTGGAAGAGAGCTACAAAAGCAGGTATGCTCTGGAGTATGATTTTAGCTTTAATGGCAACGATAAGCTGGCCTTTCTTAGGAATCGCCATTGATCACACGATATTTGGTTTTTCTGTATCGCTTATTACTTTAATCGGAATCAGTCTAATCACAAAACATGATGATACAGAGCAGGTTAGGGCTGTTTACTGGAATGATTTAAATTCTGCAAATCCTACCGACGAAACGAATAAGTAGTTCTGACTTATGGCTATTACTGTTAAGAATAAGTAACGATTCCATTATTTTAAAGGGGCACACCATTCAATGAACACGATTGATTTACTGATAACAAACGCCAATGTCATAACACTCGACCAACAAAATACACGCGCGCGATCTGTTTCTGTCTCAAATGGTCGTATAACTAACATTTCCGACGTTCCGGAACCTTCACGTGATGCAACTCCTATTTGTTCCCATACGAAAATAATGGACTTAAAGGGAGCAACATTAATACCAGGATTTATTGATACACATAATCACCTATTAATGTATTCTCAATCTCGCAAACAAGCGAATTGCAGTACACCACCAAATCGAAATATTCAAGCTATATTAGATAGAGTGGAAAAATTAGTAGCAACTACACCTAAGGGTGGATGGATTATGGGGTGGGGTTATGACAATACCCTTCTAGAAGAAAAAAGGCATCCCACCCGCAAAGAATTGGATAGGATAGCACCTGATCACCCAGTTCTCATTCGCCATATTTCCACCCACTTTGCTGTTGCTAATTCGAAAGCGTTAGAGGCAGCTGGTATCGATGAAACTATCCAAAATCCACATGCTGGTTTTTTTGGACGCGATGAAGATGGGTATTTAAATGGGGTATTACATGAATTACCTGCATTAGCACCTATACTAGCAGCTGTTCCTGCTCCATCAGAAGAAGAATTGGCCTCTTTAATAGGAGAAGCATCCAAAGACTATTTAGCAGAAGGGATTACAACCAGTTCAGATGCTGGCGTTGGATTGGATCTCGGGATAGCTGAATTTGATGCGCATTTGAGGGCATTAGCAAGGGGAAATAATCCACTTCGCATGCGATTAATGGTTCTTCATCATCTGTTGAATGAAAATGGGGCTTTTAAAGACTATTCAGCTCAACAGCTCGGTGAAAAAATTCGCAAGCAATCAAATAATCGTGCAACATTGGATAGTGCAAAACTATTTCAGGACGGCTCCATTCAAGGATTAACAGCGGCGCTCAGGGATCCTTATTATAGCGAATCAGCTGTTTATGGGGAATTGTTACATCATCAGGATGATTTTAATGCTGAATTGTTAGATTTACACAATAGAGGATTTCGAATTACGATACATGGTAATGGAGATAGAGCAATTGGCTCGATCTTAGATGGTTTTGAACATATTTTAACCGCTAATCCCCATTCGGATCACCGTCACCGGATTGAGCATGTTCAAACAGCAACACTAAATGACTTAAATAGAATGAATGAATTAAACGTTAAAGGTTCTTTTTTTATTAACCATGTTTATTATTGGGGAGACAGGCATAAACGTATATTTTTAGGTGAGGATAGAGCAAAACGAATTAATCCATTGGCAGACGCATCAGAAAGAGACATTCTTTATACGTTGCATTCTGATTGTCCCATCACACCTATTTCACCACTGTTCTCGATTTGGGTAGCAGTAAATCGCCAAACGATGGAAGGTCATACGTTAGGGGAAGATCAATGTATCAGTGCTGAAAAAGCATTAGAAACAATGACAATTGACGGCGCTAAATTAAATTTTGATGAAGCTAATCTTGGTAGCATTGAGGTTGGAAAAATAGCAGACTTTGCAGTACTTGAATCTGATCCAACAACCGTTGACCCAATGGAGATTAAAGCTATTTCTGTACAAGCAACCATTATCGGAGGAGAGGTTGTATACTCCTCCAACTAATAAAGACTCTATTCATGCGTATGGTCTTCACTATGAATGGTTTCTTCCAAAAATGTTTCAGAATACGTATGATCATGAACATCACAATAATATACGACTGTTTTTATTTTATGGGAAATATTACAAGTGCGAGATTCCCTCCCAAAATTTTTCCAGTATGTATATTCATGTGACCCTGTATGGATAATTTCAGTGTCCGTACTATATTCCTCCCAGTTGTGTTGTGTTTCATCAAGAACAGTGTTCTCGTTATCGTACACGAAAAATGAATCTTTTATTTCCAGCACATCCATTGGCAGAAAAGTCATAAATGCAAGGCTAATAGCTAAAGAAAGTTTTACCAATTTAATCACCACTTTGGATAGTTTCGTCTTTCTTTAGATAATCTATCCAAACATTCATAAAGTATACTTTTCATTTCATTTAATTCCTCCCTCGAGAAGGGATAATGAAATTACGTATAATACCAATACTTCCCATCTCTCATCTCTCTTTTACATTCTCCCTCATACCTTAAATATTCCAGATGTGCTAGCGTTTCACCAATCGCAAATCTTGTTTCATGAACGGTTAGTTCCTTTTGAAACAGTTTCTGACAAGACCCATGAATGGTAGCTCCACCATTAATTGATTCCAGTGTTTGCTCCAGCCGTTCGTCATGGTGTGCTTTTATTTCATCGATTCGATCGTTTGCCCCGTGGAAAGGCTTCCCGTGAGAAGGCACAACAAAGTCGACATCCAGTTTTCTTATTTTTTCAAGGGATTCCATATAACGCTTCAATGGGTTCGCATCTCCATGAAACCAGTATGATATATTCGGTGTTATTTTCGGTAAAATATGATCCGTTGAGAGTAACATGTTCTTTTCTTTATTATAAAAATTCACCATACCATCTGAATGACCAGGGGTTACGATCACCTCATATTCGTACTTGCCTATCTCGACAATTTCACCTTCCTCAAAATAATGATTTACTTTCGGATATGGTGTTACAAGTGAAACAAAATCATTGGTATTCGTCGTCATTTGGCTTGCCGTGTCTGTTGGAATGCCTGCTAATGCATAATTGTCCTGCAATTTATTAATCGAATGCTCCTGCCAAGACTCCATGCCCGCATCAGCGTCAATCTTCGTCATGGAGACACGTGCACCCGTTATTTCCTGCAGCCCACCAACATAGCCAAAATGGTCCGGGTGATAATGGGTAACCAAAATATCAGTAACCTTTTTTCCTGCCAGTTCCTGTTCCCATCTGTTTACAGTTGGAGGATTATGAAGCCCTGCATCGATGACTTTCCAGCCACCTTCTCCTTCAGCGAGAAAACAATTAACGTGATTTAGACGAAAAGGAAGATCTAATCTTATAAGTTTTAATCCATATTCTTCTAGCAACAAATCAATCACATCCTAATTTATTATATATTATCTTCATCTGAAAGAATGGACGACACAATATGCACAGAGTCCCATTGGCCCTCAGAAATCGCAGTAATAGGGTACTTTTTCGGGAAAAGCTTTTGATCGATTTCGTCAACAGATAATCCTTCTTTATCCAGCTGTTTTACTTCTCCCGAAACATTTTCAAGATAGTCTAATTTCTGCTTCAGCATAGCTCTTCCGTCCGGTATGTATCCAGCATGGCAGCAAAACATCGACCCGAAATCATAGGACAATAATTTTCGAATTGATTTCATGGTAACAGGAATCGATTCACTATCCATAATTACCTTTGTCTTCGGGCTGACAAACAGATCCCCTGAAAATAACCTACCTGTTTCTTCATCAAGGAGCGAAATATGATCCGCTGCATGACCTGGTGTATGAATGACTTTCCATTCCTTACTCCGGGACTGAATTGTATCTCCGATCGGCAAAGCATCAAATGGATTACGCACTCCCCATGCCATCTGCCGGTATTTTGGATAGGGACAAGACGCGCGGCATGTGCTAATCCCCAACGGATGAATATAAATAGGTACATCTCCTTTTTCCTGGAAGTGCGATGCTGTACCGGTGTGGTCTTCATGACTATGTGTCAATGTGACCAAATCAATGGAATGTTCTTCATAAAAAGGAATCAAATCAGCTTCAAGATGTTTCGGACCGGTATCAATTAGCATGCCATCTGTCAAAAAGGTGTAAACGGGACGTCCTTTTTGACCAGCGTGTTCAATCGTCCCTTCTACGCAAATAACGCCCTCTTTCTCAAAAACATCTATCATGTTTTTCACTCCTTTCTCGTTTTACTAATACATATTCAACCTGCAGCCTTTCAGTTAATCGGTGTTTGATTCCTGATCCGAAGTGGTAAAATCCATCTTATTTCCCTTCGCCTGTCATGTTGCTGCTGTTACCATAAAGTGAAACTTCATTCAGTGGAGATTTGGTCCCCCACTTAATGTTAGTTCGGCCCACACGACGTGGGTTGCATAGACGTTGCCACTGGATGTGGCGTACCTAGTCTATGTTCCTTAATGCTTATACGGGCAGTTATCCTCCACCTAAATTTTCGTCCTACTCCATTTTTGAGGTGGGGGATTTACTTCCCGTTAAACTGTGATAAACGTGTTTTTCCAGCTCTTCTCTTATATTTCCTGGAATGGGTTCGGATTTTTGCGTTTTCTTATTGTAATTAACATACACCGCCTTTCCCTTTGCACAAAGCGTGCCGGCTTGATGAATTTCTTCATATAATTCCAAGCTTGATGTCCCTATTTTATTCACCCATGTATAGATTTCTGCTTCTTTTCCAAAATAGATTTGACTTACATAATCAACATTTATATTTAAAATAATCATTTTCCAATTCTCAAATGAATCATCAGGTGTGAACAACTTAAAAATCGGATTTCTTGCGGCTTCTAACCATATTGGTAACGTTGTATTATTGATGTGACCTACTCCATCTGTTTCAGAAACACGCGGTTCGATAATTTTCTTGTACATGGCTTTTCACCTCAAAATATTAATTAGACTGTTTCCGGCATACATTATTGCTCTTATGGCCCCACAGCCCGTTTTGCTTCATTAAAAACTTATGATAATCCTCGACGACTCTCCCTTAGCCAATTTATCAAATCCTTCATTAATTTCATCTAGCGTTATTATTTCTGTCATTAGTTTATCCACTTGCAAGCGACGCTGTTTAAATAAATGAATAAAACGAGGGATATCCCTATGTGGTACACAACTGCCAACATAAGAGCCTTTTATTGTTTTTTCCTCCGCTGTTAGGCTGACATACGGGAATGAAAAGTGGTGATTTGGATGTGGCAAGCCTGTTGTGACTGTAGTTCCGCCACGTTTCGTTACCCTGTAAGCAACTTCCATCGCAGGTACTGCACCAGCTGTTTCAAATACATAATCCAGCCCGCCACCCGTTGCTTCACGGATTTGATCGCTAACATCCCGGTCCCGCGAGTTAAACGTATCGGTTGCGCCGAGTTCCTTTGCCTGTTCTAGTTTCTTTTCATTTAGATCCACGGCGACAATTCTGCTCGCGCCAGCTGAAACAGCACCAATCAGTGCACTCAATCCAACGCCTCCAAGTCCTACAATTGCAACCGTGTTTCCTAATTTTATAGCGGCCGTATTTACAACAGCTCCTACTCCTGTAATGACGGCACATCCAAACAAAGCTGCTTTTTCAAAAGGAATATCTTTCTCCACTTTTACTAATGAATGGCTTGAGACAACGGCATATTCCGAGAAGGCAGACACACCTAAATGGTGATTGACAACTTCCTTTCCTGCATGCAATCTCTTTCCACCACTTAGTAATGTACCTGCATTATTGGTCGCCGCCCCTTTTTCACACAATGCTGGGCGTCCTTCTTTACATGGAAGACAATCACCGCAACTTGGTACGAATACACATACAATGTGATCGCCTGGATGCAGATCTTCTACACCAACTCCGGTCTCCACCACTACACCTGCAGCCTCATGTCCTAACGCCATTGGCAAGGGACGTGGTCTGCTGCCATTAATGACTGATAAATCGGAGTGGCAGAGACTTGCCGCTTTCATTTGAATGAGAACTTCACCTTGTTGGGGAGGGTCCAGTTCTAGCTTTTCGATGCTGATCGGCCGGCTTGTTGAATAGGGAGTATCCAGACCAGATTGACGTAGTACAGCTGATTTTACTTGCATGGAATCATCTCCTTTCTGAGGATGTTCAAAAGGTCCTTTTTGAACATTTTTGAAACAATTTAATAGATTTACTCGCTATTTTTCACCTTGAAATCTTCCTTTTTTCAAAATTTCCTCGGTATGCTCACCCAGTTTCGGGGCCTGACCCAAAATTTTACCAGGTGTTTCCGATAATTTAATGGGGGTACTGATTTGTTTCACAGCCCCTAAACCCTCATGATTAACTGTCTGGATCATTTCTCGTTCCGTGATTTGCGGATCGTGAATCATTTCTTCGATGGTGAGAACTGGTGATACACAAGCTTCTAAATCGGAAAAAATAAGGAGCCACTCAGCAAGGGATTTTTTAGATATAATGAGTTGAATTTCGTATTTTAAACGGTGCTGTTCATGCAAAGGTGCATCCAGAAGCGGGATAAAGTCACTTCTGCCTATTCCTTCACAAAATGCTTTCCAGAATTTCGGTTCGAGTGCTCCGACAGAAAGCCAGCGTTCGTCGTTTGTTTCATATACTTCATAAGCAGCCAGACCGCCCGATAACGTTTGGTCGCCACGGTTAGCTGGTGTATGATCCGCTAAATAATTAGGTAAGATCGTTTGCAACCATGACACCACCCCGTCCAGCATGGAAATGTCGACAAACTGTCCTTTATCAGACTTTTCCCTTTCATAAAGAGCTAGCAAGATACCGAGTGTAGCTGGCAGAGCTCCTCCTCCAATATCAGCGATCTGCGTGGCGGGCACGATTGGTTTTCCACCTTTTTCACCCATCAGGTGCAGCAAACCAGCATAGCTGAGATAATTTATATCATGACCGGGACGGTTTGCATACGGGCCAGTTTGTCCGTAACCGGTCACTGCACAATAAACGAGTCCGGGATTGATGCTTTTTAACTCTTTATAATTTAGCCCAAGCCGCTCCATCACCCCTGGACGAAAGGACTCTACAACCACATCTGCGGTTTCAACTAGTTTAAGAAAATAAGCTTTCCCTTCTTCAGACTTCAAATTTAAGCAAACACTTTTTTTATTGCGATTAAGCGAGTGGAACATCGCGCTATCTTCATCTAATTTCGGATCATACGCCCGAGCATAATCACCACCTCTTGGATCCTCCACTTTAATAACCTCTGCTCCAAAATCAGCAAGCAACATCGTGCAATACGGACCTGGAAGCAAGCGCGTTAAATCCAACACACGAACTGAGTTTAATGGCAAAACAACACGTCCCCCCTTATATTTCGGATTCCCATTCGACAATATATGACAAAACCCGGGAAGTGACAGGCACCTTTCCTACTCTATTCTTTCGATAATGGTGGCGTTTGCCATGCCGTGTCCCTCGCACATGGTTTGTAGACCGTAGCGCTTTCCTGTTCGTTCCAGTTCATTCATCATTGTTACCATCAATCGTCCACCACTTGCTCCAAGTGGATGACCAAGTGCAATCGCACCACCATTTGGATTTAATTTTTTCGGATCAGCTCCGGTTTCTTTTAACCAGGCAAGTGGTACGGAAGCAAATGCCTCATTCACTTCGAAAATATCGATATCCTCAATCGAGAGCCCTGCTTTCAACAACACTTTTTCTGTTGCAGGGATTGGCCCTGTCAGCATTAATGATGGATCCGATCCTACAACAGAACGAGCAATTACACGAAATTTCGGTTTAAGTCCAAGTTCCTCTGCTTTCTCACGTGACATCATCAGAATGGCGACCGCTCCATCACTGATTTGACTGGAGTTGGCAGCTGTTATTTTCCCATCTTCCGCAAAAGCAGGTTTAAGTGTGCCAAGCTTTTCCAACGTGGAATTTTCTCTTGGACCTTCGTCATCCTTGATTACCGCCTGCTCCCCATCTGGAAGTGTCACCTCCAATGGCATGATTTCTTTTTCAAATCGCCCATCGTTTCTGGCAGCCACCGCCTTTTGATGACTTTCCAGTGAAAATTCATCCATCTGTTTCCGGCTGAATCCCCATTTATCTGCAATTCGATCTGCAGATAAGCCCTGATTAATCATTTCGTACTTGGATGTCAATGCCTCACTCAGTTTCACACCTTGCATGTTTGAACCGATTGGCACACGTGACATATTCTCAATGCCACCAGCAACCACTACATCCATATCCCCGCTAATAATTGCCTGTGAGGCAAAGTGAACAGCTTGCTGACTGGAACCACATTGTCGGTCAATTGTTGTTCCTGGAACTTCCACTGGATAATCGGCGATCAATGCTGCTTGCCTCGCAATATCAAAAGCCTGCTCCCCCACTTGGGAAACACACCCCATAATGACGTCCTCCACTAATTCCGATGAAACACCAGCTCTTTTTATCACTTCCTTGAGCGGTTTTGCCGCTAGTTCCTCCGCTCGAATGCCGCTAAGTGATCCGTTGCGTTTTCCTACTGGAGTTCGGACTGCCTCTACGATTACTGCTTCGCGCATATAAATCTTCCTTTCTATGTATGCTTTTTGTTCTGTATTCGGGGGCGTGGGTTCCGCGGTTGGGTGCGGTTGTCAAGCGATCACGTGTGGTCGTTCCGCGCTCGGGTGCAGGGGTATCGCACTCAAGTCCGTTCGTCCTGCGATCGCACCCATTCGTTCCGCGTTCGTACGCGTGAGTCCCGCGCTCACGTATCATAACCCCATGTTCTTAGCAATAATAACTTTCATAATCTCATTGGACCCTGCATAAATCGAGGAAACGGCCACGTCACGATACCTTCTCGCAATCTCATATTCTTCCATATAACCATAACCACCATGTAGCTGCATGCATTCGCCCGCCACCTTTTTCGCTAGGTCCGTCGTCCACCATTTTGCCATTGATACCTCTGTTACCACATCTTTTTCTGCAACATGATCCTCAATGAGACGATCAACAAACGTCCGCCCAATTTGAAATTCCGTTTTCATTTCTGCAAGTTTAAACTGGGTATTCTGAAACTGGCTGATACTCCGACCAAATGCTTTTCGTTCTTTCACATAATCAGTCGTTAATTCCAGCATAACTTCCGTTGATGTCATACTCTGAATTGCTACCATTAAACGTTCCTGCTGCAGCTTTTCCATTAAATAATAGAAACCTTTCCCTGATTCGCCAAGTAGATTGCTAGCAGGAACACGAGCATCTTCGAAAATTAATTCACATGTATCATTCGAATGTTGTCCGACCTTATCGAGCTTTTTCCCTCTTGTAAATCCAGGTGTATCTGCCTCAACAACCAGTAAACTAATTCCCCTATGAGGCGGGTCAGCCTGCGAATCCGTTTTACAAACAACGACCACTAAATCGGCGGTGGATCCGTTTGTAATAAACGTCTTCTCCCCGTTAAGTATGTAGCCATCCCCGTCCTTGATTGCCGTCGTCTTAATCGCCGCCAAATCTGATCCCGCTCCAGGTTCTGTCATAGCAATTGCGGACACCAAATCTCCTGTTATCGCGCCAGGCATCCAGCGTTCCTTCTGTGATTCGGTGCCATAGGAAGCTATGTACGGCATGGCAATATCATTATGAAGACCAATTCCGACCATTCCAGTGCCAATCCGCTCAAATTCCTCGTTGATCACAACCGAATAGCCAAAATCAGCATCAAAGCCACCATACTTCTCGTCTACCCATGGACAAAGAAAACCTTGTTCTCCTGCCTTTTTCCAGAAATTCCTGGGTACTAGCTGATCTCTCTCCCACTGTTCAAAATAGGGATACGCTTCCTTCTCCAAAAACTTTCGTAAGGAACGACGAAAAATATCATGCTCTTCCCGTAAGTACGCTCTTTCCATGCAAAATTCCTCCTTTCGTTTTTACGCAGTTTAACGGGCAGTAAATCCCCACCTCAAAAATGAAGTAGGATTAAAACCTTAGGTGGGGGATAACTGCCCGTATAAGCCCGATTGGTTCAACTAACATTCAGTGGGGGGAGAACTAACCCCCTACTGAATGAAGTTTTACTTTATCTAGGTTGCATTCGTATCGCGCCATCAAGCCTAATCGTTTCCCCGTTTAACATCGGATTTTCGATTATGCTCTGCGTTAGACGTGCATACTCTTCTGGATAACCTAAGCGCGATGGAAACGGTGTCATTTCTCCCAACGCTTTTTTCGCTTTTTCTGGTAATGTTTCAAATAATGGCGTCTCAAATAGACCTGGTGCAATCGTCATAACCCTGATTCCAAGCGTAGAAAGGTCTCTTGCAATTGGCAGTGTCATGCCAACAATTCCACCCTTTGAAGCACTATAGGCAACCTGACCAATTTGCCCTTCATACGCTGCAACCGACGCCGTATTAATGATGACACCACGCTCGTTGTTTTCATTCGGTTCATTAGCCGCTATTTTTTCTGCAGCAAGACGTATGACATTGAACGTCCCGATTAAATTAACCTGAATCACATTTGTAAAGGAGGCTAAATCATGCACACCTCTTTTGCTATACGTCTTTTCCGCGATCGCAACCCCTGCACAATTGACAACTACATGAATTGGTCCAAACGTTTCGACAGCCTGATCCAATGCTGCCTGAACACTCGTTTCATCGGTTACATCTGTTTTGATAAAATATGCAGCTTCACCCAGTTCTTCCACAAGCTGCTCACCTTTTTCTTCCGCCATATCCAGAATAATAGTCTTAGCTCCTCTGGAAACGGCATTTCTCACAGTGGCCTCACCTAAACCAGATGCTCCACCAGTAACAACGATTACATGATTTTCAACTTTCATGAGGTTCCTCCTCCGTAACTATGTTTTTATTAAAATATGCAACAAATAATCCGCGATGTCTTCGGCGATTTCCGTTTTATCTTTTTTTCCGTCATCGGAATACCATTGCGTAACCCAATTCATCGCACCTAAAATGATATTTCTCACTATTTTTATATCCACCGATCCGAACACATCTGCCTCTATTCCTTCCAAAATTAGCTGATCAAAACATATCCCGTAATCATCTCTTAACTGAAAAATCGTTTCAATCTGCGGACTAGAAAAATATTGTTCTGGTTTAATCATCATTTCGAAACCACTGCGTTCCACCAAGATGTATTCGATATGTACAATCATAGCCCTACGCAACTTAGCTTTTACTGGCAATTCTTGATGCCGAACACCTTCTACGTTTTCAATACTACGCTCCAGTAGCATGACATGGCTTTGATACAACAAGTCTTGCTTATCTTTAAAATAATAATAAACAGAACCCTTCGTCATCAGAAGCTTGGAAGCAATCTCTTCCATTGTTGTACCATCGTATCCTTTCTCTGATAAAACGCTTACAGACATCCGCAGAATATCTTCTTTTTTCTTCGCTGTTTTTCTTTCGCGCAAAGACATTTCGTGTTCACTTCCTCTAGCATATCTTGTTTATTATTCTAATGGGTAGATTTTTGAATGTCAAGTTAGTTTTCTGAAAATTTTAATTGACAATAAATTATAACTCCCAACAGTTGATCGCCTTTCCGGCCTCTTTGGTTTGAATATTTTTAGATTATATGACCTTCTTATTAGGGAACGGGTTGATTGTGACCAAAAACGTTTCTTTGAAAATTCAGGCTAGAGAATAAATTTTTGTTTGCAAACCACTTTTTTGTGGTATAATATACATAGAAATACAAAAGTATCATAAAATAATAAAGACCGAAGATACGTCCATATCTTCGGTCAGCAATGAATCGCTCCCCTTCATGAAGGGTCAGCGCAAGTAAGTTCAAATAGACCTCACTCTGCTGTTAACATAAGGGAGGTCTATTTATTTTGGTCTAAGATTATCACAACAAGCGTTGCGAATGAAATCACCAAAACCATTGCCTCGAAAACAGACATAGGCAGCACCCCCTTCCGTTATAGCATACCGCATGGCACTACAACCGACAGAGATGCGCCGACCCCCCTAGAGAAAAATACGATTATTGCATGTTTTTATTATACCACTATTACTTTCCTTTTGTAAGATTCAAATAAATATTTACTTTATGAGTTATCAATATAATAAGATACTTGTTTGTCTTGTCACCTAACCATCGTATTAAGTATGGCTTTAGCGAACAGGCAAGTTAAAGCGCTCCCCATTAAATAAACGGTAAATCTACACGATTGTTATGTAGGTTGCTGTAGCGCCGCTCAAGTTGCCACAAACACCTCTGTTTTTGCTGTGAGAACTTCCTGATTTCTTTGATTTCGTATAACGATTTCAATCGATAATACTCCCCGGCTTTTATCAGAAAGTTCCTTTGTATTCACAATAGAAAATTCTCCAGTAAGTTGGTCGCCAGGACGAACTGGGGCTCTCCATCTTATTTTCTCTGCACCAAGACCACCAACACTGTCTGCTCCAAGAATATCCATTTTTATAAATTCCGCCCATACCACCGCTAAAGTATGAAATCCTGAAGCGATCAACGACCCATATGGAGTTTTTTCTGCTGCCTCCTCGTCCATATGTAAGTGTTGAGGGTCATACTTTCTCGCAAATCCTATGATTTCTTCCTTTGTCATTACCACTTCATTGGTGAAAAATATGTCACCAACAGAAAATTCATCAAATTTCAATTGGATGCTCCTCTTTTATTTTAAATATTTTTTCGCTTTTTGGAATACGTAATTTAATTATTTTTCCTTCTCAGGCTACTTTTACTTTCTACTAAAAAGCTCGTAAACCCTGTTTTCTTGCTATTTTGCCGTTTTTAGTCCATACTTATTATGAGGTGAGAAAATGCCTGCTAAAAATAGGACTATCAGTAGGTTCGTTATGTTTCCCAATGATTTATTAGAGGAAATCCAAACCTATCAGGAAGAAAACAAAATTCGTACCAATAATGAAACCATCAGGATGCTTATAAGAAAAGGCTTAGAAGACTCTCAGGAATAGAGAGTCTTTTTTTCCTGCAACAAATTACTAGCCAACTGTCTCTCTAAAACCTCACCAACAATCGGTCAAGGAACCTGATCCTCTGTCTTAATTAAGCATACCACTCTCTAATTTTTTCGTCTAAAAATCTTAACATATTCTCGCGATTCCCTATTTAACTTTATCCTACTGCTTGATTAAAATCTTCATGCTATTTAAACTATTATAGAGAGAATACAATATTCAAGATGAATACAGATATATTTTGAGAAAGTATAAAGGCGTGAGCAGCCGCCTAACAACGTACTGCGTGCTTCTTGTGATCTAGCATGAAACATATTAAAAGGGCACTAAAATCACAAAATACCAAAGGAGAGATATCAAATGACCATTCACCACCACAATCATCCTTATATGACTATTCACGATTTTGAATCGAACAGTCATGTAGGCTGGGATAATTCTTTGAAGCCTATTGCTGAAGTTGATTCAGGCCAGACCATTACGTATGAAATAACAGAAGCTTCCGGGGGACAATTTACTAAAAACGCTACAAAAAAAGATGTAGAAACCCTTGATTTCAGCAAAATCAATCCAGTCTCAGGACCTGTTTATGTTAAAGGAGCAGAACCTGGAGACACACTGGAAATAGAAATGTTGAATTTTTCCCAACTTGATTGGGGGTGGACAGCGCTTATCCCGGGGTTTGGGTTACTTGCCGATGAGTTTAAAGAACCTGCAATTAAGAGCTTTGACCTGACCGGTAAAAATAAAATGGAATTCCTTGATGGGATCGATCTTTTTATAAAACCTTTTCCGGGGACAATGGGCGTTGCTTTGCCTGAACCGGGCAATCACAGTATTGTTCCACCAAGAAAAAACGGTGGAAATATGGATACACGACACCTGACACGGGGAACCAAGCTTTATCTGCCAGTCTGGGTCGAAGGTGCTTTATTTTCGATTGGTGATACACATGCTGTCATGGGTGACGGTGAAGTATGCGGAACGGCTGTGGAAGCTTCCATGGAGACCACGATTCGCTTTAAGCTTCACAAAGGAAAATCCATTGCTGAACCAAGATATGAAATTCCGGGACCACCTACTCCTGAAGCAGACAGCAGGGGGTATTATGTTACCACAGGCCATGGAAAAGATCTATATAAAGCTTCCCAAAATGCGATCCGTTACATGATTGAGCACTTGGTGGATACGTATAGAATGAGTGAAGTGGAAGCGTATATGTTATGCAGCCTGTCAGTAGATTTGCGGATTAATGAGATTGTTAATCAGCCCAATTGTTTGGTATCGGCGTTTTTGCCTAATTCTATTTTTAGGTAGAATCAGAAATGTTATGCAAAAAAACAAATGGCCCCTTCTTTTGATAGGAGGCCGTTTGTTCATTAGCATATTATCAATTATAGTTTTACTTCCTTTCCCCCCTCTGGATCATCGACATACCAAATAAATTTACTTGTGTAGCCATATATAAGGCACACTTTCCTTTTGAAGATTCAAACAAATATTTATTTTATTAGTTATTAGCCTTTTTTAAAGTTCGGTTTTCGTTTTTCAAAAAAGGCCTGAACACCTTCTTGATGATCTTCTGTATTTATAACTGTGGCCTGTGTAATACGTTCCTGTTCAAGAATTTCATCTAAACTTGAGACTAGTGATTGATCAGCAATTTTCTTAATGAATCCATATGCTACGGATGGTCCAGAAGCTATTTTAGCAGCAAAAGCACTAACCTTTTCTTCAAATTCTTCCAATGGAAAAACGTGATTAACAATGCCTAATTTATGCGCTTCATCGACTTTTATTGGCTCCGCGCTAAATAACAGCTCTTTTGCACGGTATGGCCCGATTAGTCTTGGAAGGAAAAACAATCCACCTCCATCGGAAATCAAGCCTACTTGAGAGAAACTTAATACAAACTTACTGTCCTCTGCTGCTAAAATCATGTCACAGGCTAAAGCTAGATTGAACCCTGCGCCTGCAGCAAATCCATGTACAGCAGCAATAATTGGTTTTTCCAAATCTCGCATCGAACGAATCAATTCATTCAATTCACCAAGATGTTCATAAACCTCTATAGGTTCTTTTTTTCCCATCGTTTTCAAATCACCGCCGGCGCTAAACGTACGACCTGCACCAGAGAGGATAACAACACGAATCTCTTCTTCCAGCTTTGCTTGATTTATTGCCTGTTTTAAACCTGTAATCATTTCTGGACTAAAAGCATTTAAACTATCCGGTCGATTCAACGTGAGATGCATGATCCCCTCATTTATATCGACCAGTAAATTTTCTGTAGCTACATTTTCCATATTATTTCTCTCCTTTACACATTCAGTTACCCTACTAGAATAGGCTCTAATAAACTTCTAATTGAGTCAGGAATTGCTTCCGTTTTTTGCTTGGCATAATTAAAGTAAACAAGTGTTGCAGTAGCATGTGCCACTACTGTTTCAGTATCAGTTGTGGTAATTACATGATCTACTGTGAAACTTTTTGTTCCTATATTTGAAACAGAAGTAGATACGTTTAATGTTTTCGTAGCAAATGCCTGTTCCAAGTAATCACATTTTGTTGACGCCAAGATAAAATTATATACCAAATTAGAATCCTCTTGACCAATACCAAGTTTATAAAAGAACTTTGTTCGGGCTTCTTCAAGATATAAAAAGTAACTTGTATTGTTTACATGCCCGGCTGCGTCCGTTTCACAGAATCGAACATACACCTCTATTTCATGTGAAGTTGTCATAGGTTCCTCCTTTCATCCAACGAATAGATTTTCAATCAACTATCCTCTTTCAATAATTGTTGCAATACCTTGGCCGCCACCAATACAAGCAGTAATAAGTGCGTATTTTCCATCCGTACGTTCTAATTCATACAGTGCTTTTGTTATAAGAATTGCTCCCGTAGCACCTAATGGGTGACCATGCGCAATTGCCCCGCCGTTAACATTTACCTTATCAAAATCCAAGTTAAGTTCTCGATCACACGCAATGACTTGTGCAGCAAATGCTTCATTAATTTCGATAATATCCATATCACTTGTGGAAAGGTCAGATTTTTCCATCACTTTTTTGACTGCTGGAACTGGTCCAATACCCATGATGTTTGGATCAACTCCTGCAACAGCTGATGCTCGAATAGTAGCTAAAGGGGGAACGGCTAATTCTTCTGCCTTCTCTCTAGACATGACGACAACCGCAGAAGCAGCATCGTTTAAACCAGAACTCGATCCCGCTGTCACACTACCCCCCTTAAGAAAAGCGGGTGGTAATTTCGATAGTCCTTCCATTGTTGTTTGGGGACGAGGGTGTTCATCTTTTGAAAAAATAATTGGTTCTCCTTTTCGAACAGGGATATCTATCGGTACGATTTGCTCATCAAAACGCCCTTCTTCCATTGCATTTGCCATTCTTTGCTGACTTCTTAGAGAAAATTCATCCTGTTCTTCTCTCGTAATTGCATGTTTTTCTACTAAATTTTCTGCAGTAATACCCATTGGCGGGTCACCAATTTCCTTTGGTGAGAGATCCGAACTTTTAAATTTTGGAGGTGCAGCACTGTATGCCTTTTCAGGACGATCCATTAAGTATGGCGCACGGCTCATGCTCTCTGTTCCACCAGCAATATAAACATCACCTTCTCCAGCTTTAATTGCCTGTGCAGCTAAGTTAACCGCATTTATCCCTGAACCACACTGTCGATCAACGGTTAGACCTGGTAAATCAAGTGATAATCCTGTCTGTAAAGCTGTTAATCTGGCAATGTTTCCTCCCCCACTCAGTACATTTCCAAAGATTACATCATCTATTGTTTCTGGTTCAACATTCGCTCGTTTAACAGCCTCCTTAATAACTTCTGCCCCGAATACATGTGCAGGGACAGACGCCATTGCACCTCCCTGTCTGCCTATCGGTGTTCGAACTGCTGATACGATAACAGCTTCTCTTTTCATATATAATCTCTCCTTCTATCATTTATCTATTAAATAAAGTTCGATCTACTAATTTTCATCCAGCCACATATCACTGCTTAGATATACAGATTTAGCGTTACGTTGCCTTTAATAACATCTTCACCTTTTTGATTAACAGCTGCTACTTTAAAATGGAGGAACGTCTCACTGGAATCTTGTAATACTGCTTTAAGGGTAATAACATCCTCCAGAAAAACCATTCCTGAAAAGCGTATTTGATAATCCTGAATAAACGCTTCTTCTAAATAGGGGGTAAATAGTTTAGACAAGTTTCCCATCGTCCACATCCCATGGGCAATAATACCTGGAAGCCCTGCATTCTTTGCTTCATCATCAATCGTATGGATAGGATTAAAATCTCCTGAAGCACCTGCGTATTTAATCAAGTCAATTCTAGATACAGGTTCAAGGGTTATTTCTTCCAGTGCTTCGTTTTGTTTTAATTCAACTAAGCTACTCATCGAATCAATTCCTTTCTTACTGTTTCTGATATGATGACAGTTTGTGATTCTGTAAAGATAGTTTTACCCTCCAGGTCTTCGCCGTATCTTTTTAAAATGACAAAGCCAAGTAATCCGTTATTTCCTTCTTTTTCATAGTAATCCATCAGTTCTGTATAACAATAAACCTCTTCTCCCACGAATAGCGGCCGTTCATAATGATAGATTTGTTCACCATGAATAAGTCCAATATTAGGAAGATATAACCCTTCAATATCTCCGTAATCAAAGACACGTGGGAAAGTCGGCGGTGCAATATTTTGACCGTATCTGGTTTGCTTTCCATATTCTTCATTTATAAATATCGGGTGTGGATCCCCAATAGATTCAGCAAACTTTTTTAACATTCCTCTTTCTACTATATTCTTTACTTTATTAGACTTATTTCCTATCTGATCTTTATACATTAATTTAGCTCCCCTTTATCTCAATTTGGGTTTAATCTTTTGGTCCACCAGCAACATAGATGACTTGGCCATTAACAAATGATGATTTCTCATCTGCAAAAAAAGCAACGGCATTCGCGATATCCACTGGTTTTCCGCTTCTACCAACTGGGATCGTTTCGACACTTGCTTTTACCAATTCCTCAAATGGTACACCAATACGTTCTGCTGTTTCTTTCGTCATTTCTGTTTCAATGAATCCAGGTGCAACCGCATTTGTTGTAATGCCAAATTTACCGAGTTCAATGGATAACGTTTTGGTTAGACCTTGCAGCCCTGCTTTTGCTGTTGCATAATTAGCTTGGCCTCGATTACCAAGAGCTGAAGTCGATGACGTATTAATGATTCGCCCATATTTATTCTTTACCATGTATTGCTGGGCAGCACGGACAGCATTAAATGCCCCTTTTAAATGAACGTCCATTACTTGGCCCCAGTCACTATCTGTCATCTTAAACAATAAGTTATCTCGAATAACTCCAGCATTATTCACAAGAATGTCCAGTGATCCAAATTTGGTCACTACCTCTTTCATCGCTGTCTCCACTTCATCTGATTCCACAACGTTTACTACCTTAGAAAATACGTCATAACCTTGATCCGTTAATTCACTTGCTGTCTTAACAAGCGCTTCTTCATTAATATCAATAATGGCTACTTTAGCACCTTCTTCAGCTAAAGTTTGAGCTACTCCTTTTCCTATCCCTCGACTTCCACCTGTAATAAAAGCTACTCTTCCTTTAAATCGACCTGTCATGCTTGATTCCCCCCTGCTTCTATATAGTTTAAATATACTGGCCTATTTTTACGTTTCCTTTTAATAGATTTCTGGAAATAATTAATCGCTGAATCTCATCTGTACCATCATAAATCCTCCATAATCTTGCTTCACGGTACCAGCGCTCAATTGGCAATTCTTTTGTATACCCCATACCACCATGAATCTGTAGAACCCGGTCTATTACTCTATTTCCCATGTTAGATCCATACAGTTTAGCCATAGATGCCAAATGACGATTGTCTTCCCCTTCATCAAGGGTGAACGTAGCATTTAGCACGAGCCATTTAGCTGCTTCTATCTCCACTGCAGAGTCAGCAATTTGCCACTGTATTGCCTGTCTTTCAGAAATTGGTTTCCCAAATGTCTCACGTTCCTTCGAATAATCGATAGCCATTTGTAGTAAACGTTCCGAAGCACCAACTGCCGTAGCTCCTACAACCCATCTAGCAAATCCAATCCACTCCAGTCCAAGTTGATATCCTCCGTGAACCTCTCCCAATATATTTTCTTCAGGTACTCTTACATTATCGAAGACTAAGCTAGCTGGACCCCATTCTCCCATTGTGTGAATATACTCTGATTTCCAACCCATACTTCGATCAACAATAAAGCAAGTTACGCCACCACTACCGGTTTTCTGATGTGTTTCTTTATCTGTTACTGCAATTGCCATAACGAAATCGGCCTCATTCCCACCAGTGATGAATGTCTTCTCTCCATTTAAAACCCACTCATTTCCATCTTTAACTGCTGTCATTTGTATATTCCTCGTATCGGATCCTGCACCAGGTTCTGTCATGGCAAAACAGGATTTTTTATCACCATTTATGGTTGGTATCAAGTACTTTTCTTTTTGTGCATCGTTACCATAATAAAGAATATTATCTGCCGAACCTCCGAAGTCAAAAGGAACAAATGTCTTGGAAACTTCCATTAATACAATTGCCAACATTAACTGTCCAAGATCAGCACCTCCGTATTCACTCGGGGTATTAATTCCCCAGAAACCTGCTTCCTTTGCCTTCAATTGAAGTTCTTCCATTTGTTCTGCTGAAAGACTTGGCCTCCCTTCGCGTTCGTTTCGCAGCACCTCATTTTCAAGTGGAATTAATTCCTTTTCTACAAATTTCCGAATCGTCTTTTGGACCATTTTCTGTTCATCATTTAAACGTAAATGCATATTATTCACTCCTGTTTTTATTATTCATACTAACTGGTAAGTATGTTTAGTTTAAAAAGAGAAAAACCCATGAATTAAATATCCCTACTCTATAGCTTATTCAAAGCCAACATGAGTTTTTTTTGTTTTCACATATTTCTATAATTTAATTTCTATTCATCCAGTGGTATGGAAATTACTTCTCCATCTTCTACAGCACCAGCCTCAAACTTCCATTGCATACTGCCTTCATCATCAATCTCGTGAAGAGGAAGTACCGATTTCTCTTCTGGAATATTTTCGATACCTTCATTCAAAGCGTCCATAATTGCTTTTCTATCATCAACTGTCCCAGCAACTTTCATCCCTTCCACTAATGCATGCACACTTTGATACGTAAGAGACGATTCAGATGTCGCGAACTCTTCATCAAACTGCTCCTGATAAGTTTCAACAAACAGATTACTCGCCTCCGTGTTCTCTTCTTCGATAGGAAGAACACCAATTGATCCATTCAACATATCATAGCCATCCAAAAACCCAGCCATTTCTTCTAATTTTGCTTGATCCATTATCATGAATCCACCTTCATAACCCAATTCCTTTGCTTGTTGAATAACAAGTGCAGTTGGTTCAGAAGGGCCGCCTACAAATAGAACATCCGGGTCATTATCTAAAGCGTTTGTCATAACAGTAAAATAATCCGTATCTTGACTATAATCTATATCGCTTTCATAAACAATTTCTCCACCCTTTTCTTCCCAAACAGGCTCTATCGCTTCTGCCCAGTCCATACCGTACTGTGAATTTGTTGGGAGGAGTGCCATTTTACCCCCAAAATTCTCCATCATATAATCGCTAAATGTATCTGGCCAAACACTGTATTGAGGAGAGATACCCATCAACAACTCATTCCCTTGCTCATACATCCTTGGTTCACTCGTATAGGCCATAATAATAAAATCATCCTGTTCATTAAACTCTTGCGCTGCAAAAACTCCTCCACTGTGTGGAATAAGAATCGCAACTGGATCGTCTTCTGAGACCATTCTTGTTATATTTACACCAGCCTCATTGGGCAAATATTGGTCGTCAAGTGCAACGAGTTCAACTTTGTGTGTGGTTCCATCTATTTCAAAACCTTCTTCATTAATCTCTTCAACAGCCATTTCCATTCCATTTAATACATGTAATCCATATTGGGCTCCTGGACCGCTTAAGGGACCCGTATACCCAATTTTAACAATTTCTTCATCATCAGTTACTTCTGGCGTTTCAGTTTCAACTGTTTCACTTTCATCCACATCCGGTGAATCACCTGATACATCGTCTTCTAAACAAGCTGTTAAACCAAAAGCCAGTAGTACTAGAATCCCAAGCAGAAAAATGCTTTTTATTTGCTTCATTTTGGAACCTCCCATTTTTTTATACACTGCTAAATTTCTTCAACATAAACTAGTTTTTTTTAAATACCTCCTCCTTTAGAATAAGATTCTATTGTTTAAGCACCGATATAAGCTTTTCTAATTTCTTCATTATTGAAAAGCTCTTCACTGGTACCTTTGACAACCATTTGACCATTTTCTATCACATAACCTCTATCTGCAATTTTCAAGGCTGCACTTGCATTTTGTTCCGCTAATAGAACCGTAGTTCCTTCTTGATTAATTTGCTGAATGATCTCAAACATCTGTTTTACAATCATTGGAGCAAGGCCTAAGGAGGGTTCATCAAGTAATAGCAGCCTCGGTTTAGCCATTAATGATCTACCAATTGCAAGCATTTGCTGCTGACCACCACTTAACGATCCAGCTAAATTATTCTCTTTATCTTTTAAAATTGGAAACAAATCATAAACATGTTTCATTGATTTCTGCATTTCCTTTTTTTTGCCCCGTTGAACAAATCCCCCCATTTGTAAATTGTCATTAACAGACATCCTTGGGAACAGTTTTCTCCCTTCAGGGCATTGTACGATACCATATTTTACTAATTTATCTGGTGAAAACCCATTAACTTTATTATCATGAAAATGTATTTCTCCTTTAGCTGGTTTGTTTAGACCACTAATAGCACGAAATAAAGTACTTTTCCCCGCACCATTTGCCCCTAGTAAAACAACTAATTCTCCTTGACTTACTTCTAAATTAATCCCTTTTAAAGCAGTAAAATCTCCATATTTAACTGCTAATTCAGATGCCTTAAGCGTTAGCTGGCTCATTCTCCTCACTCCCCAAATATGCTTCAATAACAACCTGGTTATGCTGTATTTCCTCTGGTGTTCCTTCTGCTATTCTTTTCCCTTGATTCAATACCATGATTCTATCTGCTAGTGACATAATCATCGACATTTTATGTTCTATTAAACATACAGTAATCCCACTCTTTGCTATTTTTTTAATCAAATAAGCAAGTCCATCCGTCTCATCTGGATTAACCCCAGCTGCTGGTTCATCCAACAGCACAAGCTTAGGATTCGTAGCTAGCGCCAAAGCAAAAGCAACTCTTTTTCTTTGTTCTTGGGTAATACTACCAATTGGCGCATCTGCAAGATGTGACAATTCAATAAATTCCAATGATTCATAAGCTTTCTGAATGCTTTCTTCTTCCTCTCTTTGTTCACGCTTGGTACGCAATATTGCATCCCAAAGACCCGATTTTGTTCTCAATCGATTTCCTATAATAACATTGTCCATGACGGTCGCATCTTCAAACAGATTGGTTGTTTGAAACGTTCTTGCTATTCCTAGCTTGGCAACTTTATTAGGCTGCATCTTTTCTATGCTTTCTCCTTTATAAGAAATATTTCCAGAGGTAGAAGGATGGAAGCCGCTTATCAGATTAAAAAATGTGGATTTACCCGCTCCATTTGGACCAATAATTGCTTGGATATCCCCTTCCTTCACATCAAGGTCAACATTATCAACTGCCGTTAGTCCTCCAAACGCTTTTGTTAACTGTTCAACTTTTAAAACCATTAACTGACCTCCTCTATATCGTTACCCTTTTCCTGAGCAGCGCCACCTTTTGTTTTTTTTCTTTTTAACTTATTAATAAGTTTATTTACCCCTCCTACGATACCTTTAGGATAAAATATTACGATTAAAAGTAAGATGGGACCGAATAAAAGCATTCGGTATTCTTGTAAAAACTGTAAATATTGCGTTAATGATACAAGCAATAATGTACCAACAACTGGCCCTGACAATGTCCCAATACCTCCAATGACTAAGTAGGTCAGCATTTCGAATCCTAGAAAAAGCGTACTAACTTCCGGTCCAATAAATCGGACAAAAGATGCATACAGTGCCCCTGATAATGCTGCAAAAAAACATGAAATCGCAAAAGCTAATAGTTGATTTTTCTTAGTTGAAATTCCAATCGTCATTGCAAGTTCCTCACTGTTACGAATAGCTATAAATGTCCTACCTAGGAGGGAATGGACGATACGTTTCGTAATAAAAATGGTCAGTACTAGAAAAAATAACAAAAGATAATATTGGGATGTCAAACTATCAAAAGTGATTGGTCCAATAGGTGAGGGTGTCGGAATTCCAACCAAACCTCGAACTCCACCAGTAAGACTGTCCCATTTATCAATAATGAGATAAATGATAAATCCTACACACATCGTATAAATGGCAAAGTAATGTCCATTTGTTCGAAGGGAAATTAACCCAACTAATATCCCTAAGATGACTGCCATAACACAAGCTGCAACTAGAGCTGGCCAAAAATTCCAGCCGGCAGTTACTGTTAAGAGACCAAGTGCATAAGCTCCAAAAGCAAAAAAACCGATATGCGCAAGTGACAACTTCCCCGTATAGCCTGTAAGGATATTGATCCCATATACACTAATTGACCAGATACAGACTAAGGATAAAACGTGTAAAATATAATCATTTGGTACTAAAAACGGTAATAGGAGAGCGATTCCAAGAATAAACAATACACCATTTCTGTTAGTGAAAATTTTTGCCATTAGTGTACCCTCCCTGGAAATAATCCTGTTGGTTTAAAAGTCAAAATAATTACAAGCAACGCAAAAGCGATGACATCTCTATAATCCCCTGAAATATAAGTTGCCCCAAAACTTTCTACTATGCCAAGCATATAACCTGCCACAATTGCTCCTGGGATACTACCCATGCCTCCAATAATAATAATTACAAACGCTTTCATAATTACCAATTCTCCCATATCAGGGAAGACCAAATTGATTGGCGAAGATAACGTTGCAGCAGCTGCAGCTAATGCACCTGCTATGGCAAAAGTCATCATTGCTACCATATTTGCATTTATTCCTACCAAATAGGCACCTTCCCTATTTTGAGCCATTGCGATAATTGCTGAACCAATCATAGTCTTTGTAAGGAAAAGATGTAGCAGAAGCATAATAACCATCGATGCCAAGATGACAATTAAGCGTTGTTGTGTAAAGGTAACCCCGAAAATAGTTATGGCATCCCCATATGGACTGGCCATTTGCTGAAATCTAGGCCCCCATACCACTTCGGCAAAAGCCACCAAAAATAACAAAATACCGATTGCCCCCATCATTTGATGAAGAGGTTGCGCATTGCGAAGCGGATGAAATACCAACCGCTCGGATAAAACGGATAGCAAAGCAATTATTACCATGGAAATAATTAATGCTATCCAATAAGGTGCGCCTAACAATACCATGGCAGTCAGTGTTACATATGCCCCAATCATATAAAAGGCTCCATGAGCAAAATTAGGGATATGCAGAATACCGAAAACCATTGTTAATCCTAAAGCAACTAAACTATAAACGCTTCCATTGGAGAGTCCGTTTAACAATTGCTGGAAAAATAAGTCCATTGTCTTCCTCCCTCATTTTAAATTTTTTACTCTCTTTTAAATATTCATCGTTCCACCATCAACTACAAGTGTTTCGCCGGTAATAAAAGAGGCTTCATTTGATGCAAGAAACAAAACTGCATTAGCAATTTCTACTGGTTTCCCAATTCTCTTTAATGCATTAGCAGTAGATAATACCGGCCATTTTTCTGTTTTCTTCCACTCTCCTACCATATTTGTATCAATAATTCCTGGGGCAATGGCATTCACACGAATATTTTTCCTTCCAAATTCTGTTGCTGCTGTCTTAGATAGAGTTATGACACTACTCTTCGAAGCCGAGTAAGCAGAAACAAGTTTTTGTCCCTTGATTCCGGCTATACTTGCGGTATTAATAATACTGCTCCCCGCCTCCATCTGTGGAATAGCAAATTTCATACCTAGGAACACACCATTAAGGTTTACATCTATTACTTTTTGCCATTCCTCCAATGAAACATCAGGTATTTTCTTTTCAGTGCTATCAACACCAGCATTATTGAATAAGATATCAAGACGACCAAAAGTATCCATTGTCCTTTCTATCATTTTCTCAACATCTTCAGGATTACTCATATCAGTGCGAATAAATTCGACTTCACCTCCCGTTTCCCTAATTAAGTTTACTGTTTTCAGACCCGCTTCTTCACCAATATCTGATATCATAACGCGGGCACCTTCTTCAATAAATCGCAAAGCCGTGGCTCTACCGATGTCGCCTCCACCACCCGTTATAATGGCGACTTTATTTTTTAATCGCATTCAATTCACTCATTTCTTTTGCGTTTTTGAACATAACTACTAATCTTCTATAGATTGTTTACTAGGCTCTATTATTTCCTAGTAGAAACATCAAGGTTTAGCTATCAATTTACCATATGTTTTACGATCTCCTAAAACTTCCAAGGCACTAGGCACATCCTTAAAATCATACTCTCGATAAATCAAAGGAAGAATAGCTTTCTCTTCATAAAGCCGCATTAAATCATGATGAATTTCCCTTACCTTTTCTGGGTTTTTCTTAGCGAACAGCCCCCAATGAACACCTACGATCGAGTAATTTTTAATTAATGCGTGATTGACGGGAGCGTCTGGAATACGTCCACCTGCAAAACCAATAACCAAAATACGACCATCAAAAGCAATACATTTACGAGATCGATCAAATATATCTGCACCTACTGGATCATAAATGACATCTGCTCCACGTCCTCCCGTTTCCTTCTTCACAATTTCTACAAAATCCTGAGACCTGTAGTCTATTGCAATATCAGCTCCAAGTTCTTTACATATCTGCACTTTTTCCGGCCCTCCAGCTGTTGCAATAACTTTTGCCCCTTTTGCTTTCCCTAGCTGAATAGCTGCTGAACCAACTCCACCGGCTCCCGCATGAACTAATAGAACTTCCCCTTTCTGCAGGTTACTTCTGTGATACAATGCATAATAAGATGTTTGATAAGTTATAAACATTCCCGCCGCTTCACTTGCAGACATCGTATCTGAAATAACATAAACAGAATGCTCGGGGACAGATACCCATTCTGATAATCCTCCTTCAGGAAGTCCGGGTGTTGCAATGACTCGTTGCCCTTCTTTTAACTGAGCCCCCTCACCTGTTTCTCGAATAATCCCACAAACTTCTGATCCTGGTGTAAAAGGGATAGAAGGCTTCTCCTGATATTTCCCTTGACAAAGTAATATATCAAAGAAATTAAGTGAAGAGGCTTCCACCTCAATTAAGACGTTACCTGCCTCTACAAAAGGAAGGGGAGTATCTTGTAATTCCAATACATCACTTGGCTCTCCCAGTTCTGTAACTTTCCAACTTTGCATATTAATTTCCTCCTTTTAATGTGGTGTTGTGGAATCGTACCTATATACTTATCTTTAAATACTGAACGTATGGTATGTTACATGTGCTTTTATTCCTAAAATTATTTATTCCAGAAACGCTTACCCATTAAATCGATCCTACTAAAAACCCGTCGGCCAGTTTGCAAGATTTCGTTCACTTTTAGAACCCTTATTTGCACATGCATATTCCAACGTTTGCGAGAGAAACTTTCGTGTGTCTCTTGGGTCAATAACATCATCTATTAAATGCTTTCCCGCAGCCTTATACGGTGAACTATCAAAACTCCATGATTTCAATAACTCTTCCCGTTTCTTCTCAGGATTTTCTGATTTCTGTAGTTCGTTTCCATATACAACATTGATTCCAACTTCAGGGCCTGTAAAATTTATCTCAGCTGTTGGCCATGCAACAACAAAGTCAGCCCCCATCGTTGGTCCGCACATATTACCATAAGCTGCACCAATACTCTTACGAATGACAACCGAAATTTTTGGAACAGTAGATTGGGCAAGTGCTTGATTCCACACCATGATTTTAGTCGGCATCTTTAATTTTTCCGCATCACTTGATACCCGAAAACCTGGAATATCGTGTAGAAAGACTAAGGGAATATTATAGGAATCACACAATACAATAAAATCTGTAGCCTTCTCACATTCTTTTGCACCTGCTGCACCGGCAAATTTTAGCGGCTGATTTGCAATAATCCCTACTACTCTCCCATCAATTCTCGCTAAGACAGTGATGAGTGCTGTACCATAAGATGATTTTAATTCGAAATAATCTCCTTCATCAACGACTAGTTTGATTACTTTTTTCATATCGTAAGCACGCTTTCTTCTCGTCGGAACAAGATCAACCATTTCATCAAGTCGGCGATATGGGTCATCTTTTGTTTCTTTATAAGGTGGTTCTTCTCCTCCATTAAGTGGCATATAGCTTAGGAATTGCTTTAATTCTTCGATGGAAGCATCCTCATCCTCAGTAAAACGCTCCACTTGCCCAGTAAAATTGGCATGAACCTCCCAACCACCAAGTTCTTCGTTTGAAATTTTCTCACCTGTAGCTACTTCAAGCATTCGAGGACCTGCCACTGCCATTGTTGTTCCCTTCATTAGTGTGACAAAGTCAGAAGAGACCGCTGTCCAAGTCGGTCCTCCAAAACTGTCTCCCAAAATTGCTGTAAGCATAGGAACCTCCCGATGATGTGTCAAGAGTTCATTTGGAAAAAGCATTTGACTTATCCCATCAGCCCCCATTCCATCTGGCATTCGCAAGCCGCCACCTTCCATTAGGTTAAGCAAAGGAAACCCACGCTTCACCGCAAAATTATGAGCGGCTTGTGTTTTACGAAAATATACCATTCCCTCCGTTCCAGCAAAAACGGTTTTATCCGCTGCCTGTATCACAACTGGACGCCCGTTTACTTTAGCTAACCCTGTAATGACACCATCTCCTGAACTTTTTTCTTCACTGCCTACTTGATCGGAGTGAGCAAGCATACCTAATTCTAAAAAAGTATCCGTATCAACAAGCTTGTCGATCCGCTCTCTGGCAGTGTAATACCCCAACCTATGTTGCCTTTCTATTTTTTCCTTTCCACCACCAAATTTTGCTTTTTCTTTACGCGCTACTAATTCTTCTATTTCTTTATCCATCATTTATCTCCTTGAAATATTTCTAATTTAACAAATCGGTCTACCATTTCCTAAATAATGATTTACCGATGTCTAAAGTGAGGTTTTCTTTTTTCAATAAATGCTTCTACTCCTTCTTTAACATCTTCTGTTTGAAATACTTCTTCAAATAAATCGGCTTCTTTTTCTATTCCCTCTATTAAACTCATTTCCAATCCTTCATCGACTGCGTTTTTGATTCTAGATAAAGGTTGAAGTGACTTATTTGCTATTTGTAGGGCAAGGTTCATCGCTTTATCAAATGCTTTCCCATTTGGTACCACATGATTTACTAAGCCGATTCTCTCAGCTTCGTCTGAAGCAATTGGCTCCCCTGTAAACATCATTTCTTTTGCTTTTGCTTCACCAATTAGCCTGGGAAGTCTTTGTGTACCTGCTCCACCAGGGAAAAGGCCCAACTTAATTTCTGGAAAACCAAGCTGTGTCTGCTCTTCAGCAACCCGCATATCACAGGATAATGCAAGTTCACATCCACCACCAAATGTAAGGCCATCAAGTACAGCAATGGTTGGTTTCGGTAATTGATCCAAGTCATTTAACATGCCATGCATGAACATTACTTCACTTCGCATATCTGGATTTCCCATCATCTCTGGAAATTCCTTTATGTCCGCACCAGCCATAAATGCTTTGTCTCCAGCACTGGTTAAAAGGACACATACAACTTCTTTATCATTTTTTATCTCCGCAGTAATCCCTTTTAATTCTTTTTGTATCTGTTGATTGAGCACATTTAATGGTGGATTATCGATTGTAATGATGGCAATCCCATTTTCTTTTTTATAGGTTACAAGTTGTGACATATCATTTATCCCCTTTCGTATAGTCATACCAACCTTTACCGGTTTTTCGACCAAGATTTCCAGATTTAACTTTTTCTTCTATTGATTTTGGAGGTTTATTCTTCGGGTCGCCTGTTTCCTCATAGAGCTGCATATTTCCATAATAGCCAACATCTATTCCTGAAAGGTCCATTAATTCAAATGGCCCAAGTGGGTGGCTTAATGCTTTTTTCGCAATTAAATCAATCGATTCAAAGTCCGCATACCCATTTTCATATAAATAAACTGCTTCATTGGACAGTGCAAATAATAAGCGATTGGCTACAAAACCATATATTTCTTTTTCCAAAAGCACGCCTTTACGTCCAATACGTTCACAGAAATCGAGTGCTGTTTGGGCAGTTTCCGCGGAGGTTTGATCACTTTTCACTACTTCGACACAATCCATTACCAATGGCGGGAAGAAAAAGTGCATATTAATCACCTTATCTTTTCTTGTGGTGACATCTGCAATTTTGGAATTTACAATCGTTGAGCTATTTGTAGCTAAAACAGCACCCTTTGGTGCATAAGAATCCAGTTTGGCAAATATTTCACGTTTTACATCTAATTTTTCCACTACGGCTTCGATAACCAAGTCTGCATCTTTAACTGCCGTTTCTAGCTCTGTCGTTGTAGAAAGTTTTTCGAAAGCTACCTCTTTCTGTTCTTTTGTAACTTTGTCTTTTTTTATCCAATCCTGCATACGAGCTTCTAATACTTCTTTCGCCTTATCTATAGCACCTACTTCAATATCCTGTAGGGAGGTCTCGTATCCGCCAAGTGCACAAAGCATCGCTATTTGATGCCCCATTGAACCGGCACCTAAGACTGCAACTTTTTGTACGTTCTCTATATTCATCGTTATCTCCTCCACTTTTAGACGTTTTCAAATTATACGTTATAGAGGTTGTTCAAAATGTCACCAAATGATAAGCGGCGATTCTCTTCGTTGGCTTGTTTTTCCGCTACTCACGTATTAAAAGCGATACGCTCCGTTGCTCAAAACTACGCCTCCTCAACCTTCTTGCTTCTAATTCGGCAACTTTTGAACACGCACTTATACTAATTCTTCTCTGATTTTTCTGCGTAGAATTTTTCCAACACTGGTTTTTGGTAATTCTTCTCTAAATTCAATGAGGCGGGGCACCTTATATGCCGCCAAGTTCTCCCGACAGTAAGCTATTAACTCTTTTTCATCGCATTGTTGATTTTCCTTTAAAACGACAACCGCTTTTACTGTTTCTCCGCGATAAGGATCAGGAATCCCTACAACAACCGCTTCCTGGACAGAAGGATGTTCATAGATGACTTCTTCCACATCTCGGGGATATACATTGTATCCACTTGCAATAATAAGATCTTTTTTGCGATCCACTATAAATAAATACCCCTCTTCATCCACATAGGCGATATCACCTGTATATAACCAGCCATTTTGAAGTTGTTGCGCTGTTTCCTCTGGCATATTCCAGTAGCCCTTCATTACCTGTGGACCTTTAATTAGTACTTCTCCCGTTTCGCCAACAGGCATTTCACTTTCACCAGCAGCTAAGTCAACGATTTTATAATCAGTACATGGAACACCAATCCCGACACTTCCAGGTTTTCGTTTACCGAAGTAAGGGTTACAGTGAGTTGTTGGTGCAGTTTCTGAGAGGCCATACCCCTCCAATATGTTTGCACCCGTTTTCCCTTCAAACGTCTTCAAAATTTCTCTAGGCATTGGTGCACTTCCACTATTACAAATTTCAATACTGTCAAGTCCATATTCGCTGACCTTTGGATGGTTAATTAAACCGATATACATCGTTGGAACCCCAGGAAATGAGGTTGGCTGTACTTCCTTAATTGTCTGCAGAACTTCTTCCAGTTCAAACTTTGGTAACATGATACTCATCGCTCCTGTATAAATGGAAAGGTTCATACATGACGTCATACCATAGACATGAAACAAGGGAATAACAGTTAGAAAACGTTCTTTGCCTGGCTTGATGGCATCTTTAAAGTATTCATATGTCTGCATGACATTTGCCAGCAGGTTTTTATGTGTAAGCATCGCTCCTTTTGAACGACCTGTCGTACCGCCTGTATACTGCAGAACAGCTACATCTTCACGAGAATCGATAGTCACAGGTTCAGGAGGTTTCGATGCTTTTTTCAAAAACGCATCAAAGCCAATTGCCATACTGTCCTCTGTATCCCGGCCTTCTAGGTTTACTTTGATCACGCGTTTTGCAGAAGTTTTATCTTGAATCTTGTTTAAGACGGGAAGCAATGGTTCATAGATCACAATTGTCTCCGCACCCGAATCCGTCAATATATACTCCAATTCCTTACCAACAAGCATTGGATTAATTTGGGTAACAATGGCCCCAGCTTGCAAAGCTCCATAATAACTAATTACATATTGCGGACAATTCGGTAGCATAAGCGCTACCCGGTCCCCTTTCTTTATGCCTTCTTCTTGAAGAACAGAAGCAAAGGCACCAGCTAGTTTACCAAGCTTGTTATAATTTATCTCATGCCCATAAAAGTAAAGTGCAGATTGATCTCCGTAATTCGAAATGGTTTCTTGTAACATCTCTGGAATAGATTTATCTGGTATTTCCAATTCTTTGTTTATATGCTCTGGGTATTGGTCAAGCCATACTTTATTCATTAACATTCCTCCATAAAGATAGGTTTAAATAGGATAACGCTTACATTTTTGATTTATGTTTATTTTTTAAATAAAACATTTCATTCAGGACATTTTCAGGTACATTATTACGTTTTAACTCAGGTATAATATTTTCAAACAAGTGAGTTGGGTGCCAATTCTTAACCAACTCTGATACATCATCACCCATTTCAGGCGGACGTCCCATCCAGTAAGTAATTGAATCATGGGAAAGCATAATTTGATTTTCATAACCTTTCTGAATCAACTTTGTTAGTGTCTCGATACGTTCACTGTCCATCGGAGCACCAACCAGTTTTTGAATCCCGAATCGGTCGAATCCAATCCTCACACCTGTTTTTAGCGTTTCTTCATGATAGTCAAGGTTTGTATTTCCACACATATGCCCTATCACAATTTTGGACGGTTCAACCCCTGACTCGACTAGCAATTTGGCCTGTTCTGGACCCATTGTTCCTTCCTGAGTATGGGTAATTATTCGGATACCAGTCTCCTTATGAACCTTCGCCGCAATGTCAAAAAACATTTTCTCATAGGCTGTAATCTCATCTTTACTAGAAGCAAGTTTAATAACTCCCGGACGGATACCAGTTTTTGCAATCCCTTCATTTATTTCTGTCATGAACATGTCATAAATGTCTTTTTCCGCTGTTCCTAACCCATAACGAAACTTAAAATATGGTGTTGCCCCTTCACCTTCATAATAGTAACCGGTGGAACAAATAATTTGTAGTCCAGTCGATTCAGAAATTTTCTTTAATAACGCTGGATTCCTTCCACACTCATTTGGTGTTGGATCAACAACTGTTTTCACTCCATTTCTCTTTACCGCGTTAGCAGCTTCAATCCCAACCCTTAATGCCTCTTGCTCATTAAAAGCTCCCTTTGTCACATCGCCACTGAAACCCGGATATCCAAATACAAAATGCTCATGTATTAATGTCTTTCCCATATCTTCAACCAGGATTTTTCCTGTCACGGTTTCTATCCATTCTTCCATGTTTTACAGCTCCTTCAATTTTTAATTCAAAGGTATTAATTGTTACAATCAGCTGTTCTTCTGTAATTCTCTCCATAAGATCTTCCCACTGGTTGTCGTTGGGAAGCTTTCAATAAATTCAAGGATACGTGGATACTTATAGGCAGCCATTTGTTCCTTCGACCATTCTATGATGTCATTTTCAGTTACCTTCCCAATAAACTCATCTTTCAGAATGACAAATGCTTTGACAGTCTCGCCACGCTTGGCGTCAGGGGCGCTGACTACACATGCCTGTTGTACGGCATGATGTTTATATAAAACGGATTCAACTTCCGTTGGCCATACTTTAAACCCCGCTGCATTGATCATTCGTTTCAGGCGGTCAACGATGAAAAAGTAGCCTTCCTCATCTACTTTCACAATGTCACCCGTCCGGAAAAATTTTTTCTCACCTATTTTGATATGCGATTCTCTATTATCTTGATCACGTTTGTAATAACCGCGGAAAACTTGTGGTCCATTTACAACAAGTTCTCCCTCTTGATTAGCACCAAGTTCGTTTCCTGTGACTAGGTCAATAATCCGTGCATCTACATCAAATGAAGGAATCCCTAGGCATTGTAACTTTGGTCGATTAGGTGGATTGAAATGTGTTTGTGATATGGTTTCGAACAAACCGTAACCCTCAATATATCTGAGACCTGTTCGATTATACAGTTGTTCCCCAACTGCCTCTGGAAGTGGAGCGCCTCCTCCGCCGATTGCTTTCAAAGAAGATAAATCATAGTTAACTAGATTCGGATTGGACAAAAAGTCGATCAACATGGTGCTGATATTAATCCAATTAGAACAGCCATGCTTTTCAATCGTTTTAGCTGCATAATCACGATCCCAGCGTGTCATCATTACCATGGTACTTCCTGAATATAAGGGAGCTAACGCGCTATGGATTAGTCCGGTCACATGGAATAGTGGTAAGGTGGTCAGAATCACTGCATCGGCGGTAACGTTCATCCAGTGACTCGTTCCAACTGTATTAGCCTGAACGGTTTTATTCGTGTGAACGCAGCCCTTAGGCAAACCTGTTGTCCCAGATGTATACGGAATCATTGCAACATCTTCATCTTCTCCGGTATATGCAGCAGCTTGACGGGTTGTATTTAATGCATCCTTCCATGAAGTATCTTCGGTTAATGCATTCGATGGTGCTGTTAATTCTGGCGGTAAATTCTCACGTGCTTTTTCCGTATCCATATAATCTGAATAGGATGCCACAATAAGATTTTTCAAAGAGGTTTCTTCTTTTAGTGGTATTACTTTCTCATATAATTCCTGTCCAACCAATGCTTGCCTGATGTCACAATCCTGAACATAAAACGTTAGATCTTTCGTAGTACTCATTGGGTTGATTGGTACAACTACTGCCCTCAGGCGCAAAATCGCAAAAAAACTAATTAAGAATTGAGGTGAATTCTGCATGAACAATAATATTTTTTCTTCTTTTTTAACGTTTAACTCGCTCTCTAAATATCCGGCAAGCTGTTCCACTTCCTTTAGAAGCCGTTTATAAGAATATGCCTGCCCATAATACTGAATGGCTATTTTATCCGGGTATTTTTTTGCAGAAATAACCAAGTTATCATATAATGTCGTCTTCGGTACCGTTAATGTTTTCGATAAAAGAGGGGGCCAAAATTCAAAATGATTGGGATTCATTATATTTACTCACTCCTCATTGAAACTGGAAATCGAAAATACCTAACTTTTCTCTTAAGGAACCAGAACAAGCTTCCCTTTGGTTTCCCTCCCCTGTAATTTTCGGTGTACTTCAGCAGCATCAACTAATGGATAAATGCCACCAATAGTAAGCTCGAGCTTTCCTTTAGTCACATAAAGCAACAATTCCTCTAAGCTCTCTTGAAATAAGGTTGGTTTATTCATAATTTGCGGCAAGAAAAAACCGACCACGGACTGATTCCTTCTCATTAGAGTAGAGGGATAAAACGCCGCCTGTTCTCCACTTGCAGCTCCATAAATAACAAGACGTCCAAAAGGAGCTAGGCATTTAACCGTTTTCTGAAAAATGTCACCGCCGACCATTTCAAGCGCTACGTCCACGCCTTTTCCACCGGTTAATTCACGAACCCTTTTCTCCCATCCCTCTTCCGTATAATTGACAAGGTGATCTGCACCCATTTCCTCTGCAAATGTTAACTTTTCCGTTGTACTGGCTGTAGCGATCACCTTTCCTGCACCAAATAATTTCGCCAGTTGTACCGCCAATGAGCCAACACCACCGGCCGCTGCATGCACAAGAACGGTCTCCCCTTCTTCCAGTCTTCCCATTGTTTTCAATATATGATAGGCACTCAACCCTTGTAATGGCAGAGAAACTGCCTTCTCAAAACTAACATCATCCGGTATTGGGATAAGATTATCTGGTTGCACTACTGCATATTCCGCATAACCGCCAGAACCAATCAGGGTTACTACTCGATCTCCTTTTATCACGCGTTGAACGTTCTCACCAACTTCAGCTACAACCCCAGCAATTTCTGCTCCTGGTATAAAAGGCAACTCCGTGGGCACTACGTAAGACCCTTGGCGCCTCGCCGTATCTGCGTAATTTATACCTATTGCCTTAATTTCAATTAATACCTCTTCCTTGCCAATAGCTGGTACTTCCTGTTCTATTACGTTTAACACATCTGGTCCACCAAACTCACTGAATTGAACTACTTTCATTTTCACTTTCCTCCTAAATTCTGCTTTTCTAAACTCGCTTCAGCTTCCTTTTCAAGGACGATTGTTTTACCATCTATTAACCTTGGCACAATAGCTAACACTCCTTGCTGACTAACAAGTTCTATATCTTCTTGCAGATTATATTTTTTCAGCATCTTCCCTACTCTTGTATCACTTAGCACCTGAAAAGCATAATGAGATAAATTTTCATAGAATAGCTTTGCAGATAGTGCGCTGTCTGTTAAATCTGCATTTGTCATGCCGGATTCGTTAACGAGTTGCGATATGAAATACCCAGCACCATAAAAATCTTCCATGCAAAATTGATTGGATGATCCTGAACATACAACCACTATCGTTTCATCTTCGTACGTACTTGCAATTCGTTTACTCACTGCTTCTCCATTTAATAAAGAAGCGATATATACTTTTTTCGCTGGTGCCGACCTTCGAATAGCAACCGTTCCATTCGTCGTTGAGAGTATGACTGTTTTTTCCTTCAACTGTCCTTTGAGAGTAGAGGGAGCCGGATTCATAAATCCATCGATTGTAATTCCGTTATATTCCCCTACAAGTGCGATTTCTTCAGACAAGTAATTTTCAGCTTCTGATATAGCTTCTGCTTCATCCATCACAGGAATGACACGGTCTGCACCATAGTTCAGGCTTGCCGTAATAGTAGAAGTTGCAAGCAATACATCAAAAACAACTGCAATTTTATCGTCATTCATTTGAGCCGAATCTATTTCTTCTTTTTTTAATAAGAGATGTATCTTCACTGGATCACACCTTTGGCAGAATTTAAAGCGTGATGTATGAGACTCTCCACGTATTCGTTAAACCTAGCAAACCGCTGGTCACTTGTTTGTCCCTTTTTGTAACGGTAGTAGATCTGCTGACAAATAACAGCAAGCTTGAAGTATGCAAACGTAAGATAAAAGTGAATTTTTGATACATCACGACCACTTTTCGACGCATAGTCTTCCAGAAATTGGGCTCGACTGAAGAATCCATCCTTTATCGTTACAGAAGGTTTTCCTAGTCCCTTTTTTAGTTCATCTGGATCGCCTGCTTCAATCCAGTAGCTTAATGCTGCCCCGAGGTCTGCTAAAGGTTCACCCACGGTGGTCATTTCCCAATCAAACAAACCTGTCATTTTACTGAAATCATTCGAAAACATTGCGTTATTTAATTTATAATCATAATGTATAATTGCTGGTTCAGGAGAGACTGGAACGTTATTCTTAAGCCAATTCGTTAATTGATCAAGCCCAGATATCTCATCGGTTTTAGAACGAAAATAACGGTTCGTCCATCCCGCTACTTGACGTTCCATAAATCCATCTGGTTTGGTCATGTTTACCAATTCTGTTTTCGTGTAATCTACCTGATGTAATTCTACTAAGTTATCAACCATCACTTCCGATATTTTTCGGCCTAATGATGGATCGTAAACCACATCTTCAGGAAACGCAGAATCTACCACTATCCCTTTTCTTCTTTCCATGATAAAAAACGGACTCCCTACTATAGATTCATCCTCCGAAAAAACAAATGGTTTTGGTGCAGTAGGATATAATGGATGTAAACTTGATAAAATCTGACTTTCCCGTCCCATATCATGCGCTTTTGGCGCTACTGGCCCTAATGGTGGGCGGCGCAACACCGCTTCCCAGTCCCCTACTTTCAATAAATAAGTTAAATTAGAGTGACCTGCGCCAAACTGTTCAATCTCCAATGTCCCATTCGGAATATCCGTTATATTTTCTCGGATAAATTGAAATAATACCTCATTATTTAACTCTTCCCCTTTTCGAACACTTATCGTATCACTATACGAAGATTTCATTTCTTTTTCCCCTCCTACTAACACAACAAGTAGCAATTAAATTAATAATATTAGATTAATTGAAGTTAGGTGTATAAATTGCCATTAAACAAAATAAGTTCTTGCATTCATAGCACTAACTAGTTGGTATGTTAAAACTATTCCGTTAATTTGTTGCATATTACTATCCTAACAAATAGTAATATTAATTTTGAATACCGTTTAAAATCATATCAGCATAAATTTTTACCAATTCCTCCGGTGAGGTACTTCCACCTGATTGATACCAATTGTAGCTCCAATTCGTTATACCAACAATCCCAAACGCTACCATGTCTGGCTTCAAAGATTTTCTGAATTCTCCTTGTTCCATTCCTAGTTGCACAATTTTTTCAACATTCAGGCGGAACTTTTTTCGTTCTTGTCTTATTTTATCCCTATTTTCATCTGTTAAATGTCTTAACTCCCGGAAAAACACTCGGGCACTTGGTCCTTCCTCTATAATATTTCTGATTAATAAACGTATATTCTCCGTAAGTTTATCTTTTTGAGACATCTGATCCTTATTTAGGATTTGTTCTTGACGTTTTAATAGCGTTGTAATGTAATCATAGTGGATATCCATTAGCAGCTGTTCTTTACTATGAAAATAGTAATAAAATGTTCCCTTTGTGACACCTAATACATCAACGATATCCTGTATTGATGTTGTACTGAAACCCTTTTTTTCAAATAGTAAGATACTCTCTTTCGTTATTTTTTCCTTCATATGCACACTATCCTCGCCAGCCGTATATTTTTTCATAGCCTTTAATGTATCACAATGTACCATACAATTCATCTATTAAAGAGTATGTGATCCACCATCAACCGTCAAAATATCCCCTGTTATAAAGTCGGATGCCTTCGTAGCTAGGAATAGTGCTGCACCTTTCATATCTTCATCACTACCAAATCGATTCAATGGCGTTCCTTCCAATATTTTATCGCCACCTTTTTCAAGTAATCCATTTGACATTTTCGTCGGGAAAAACCCTGGAGCAATTGCATTGACATTGATATTATATTTGCCCCATTTTGCCGCAAGATCTTTTGTAAACGTCATGACTGCACCTTTACTTGTATTGTAGCCGATTGTATCCATATACCTCGGATCTGATCCGCCAAACCCAGCAACCGAAGCAATATTAATGATTTTTCCACTTTGTTGTTTAATCATTTCTTTGCCAACAGCCTGGCTCATCAGAAATGTTCCTGTTACATTGACATTCATCACCTTCTGCCACGCTTCAAAAGGCATATCAACCACCGATGCCCCCCATGTAGCTCCACTATTATTTACTAGAATATCAATTGCACCAAAGTGTTCAACTGTTCCTTCGACTATTTTTTTTATATCATCCTGATTTGCCACATCACAACTAAAAGCTAATGAGTCAACACCTAACGTTTTAAGTTCTTCGCTTTTTTCTTTACATGCATCATATTTCCTTGAACAAACCACAACATTTGCCCCTGCTTCTGCAAAGATTTCCGCAATTTGTGCACCTAACCCTCGTGCTCCGCCTGTAACAATCGCAGTTTTACCTTCTAAATTGAATAAGTTTTTTATACTCATTTATTTCCCCCTATATAATCAATATTTCCGTAGTTCTAAATTAGCAATCTGACGACGATGTACTTCATCTGGTCCATCTGCAAGTCTTAATGTTCTTGCATTCGCCCAATGATATGCCAGGGTAAAATCATTACTAACACCTGCAGCTCCATATGCTTGAATTGCTTTGTCAATTACGTCCAGCGCCATATTTGGTGCGACAACTTTAATCATCGCAATCTCTGCCTTCGCCTCTTTATTGCCAACCGTATCCATCATATAGGCAGCTTTTAATGTTAATAAACGTGCTTGTTCAATATTGATTCGAGAATCAGCAATCCATTCTTGCACAACACCTTGTTCCGCTATCTTTTTACCAAAAGCCTCCCTTGTTTGTACGCGCTTACATAAATCTTCAAGCGCACGCTCTGCAGCACCAATTAACCGCATGCAATGATGGATTCGTCCAGGCCCAAGTCGCCCTTGTGCAATAGCAAATCCTTTCCCTTCATCCCAAAGCATATTTTCTGCAGGTACCCTCACATTATCATAAAGAATATCCGCATGACCATGTGGCGCATCATCATAACCAAACACTGGGAGCATACGCTCAATTTTAACACCTGGTGTGTCTAACGGAACTAAAATCATCGATTGTTGTTCATGCTTTGAAGCTGCCTCATCCGTTTTCCCCATTACAATGGCAATTTTGCAGCGAGGATCCCCTGCACCAGAAGACCACCATTTCCGTCCATTAATGACATATTCATCACCATCTCTTTTAATACTGGTTTGAATATTTGTAGCATCACTTGAAGCAACATCAGGCTCTGTCATTGAAAAACAAGAACGAATTTCCCCGACAAGAAGTGGCTCCAACCACTGTTTCTTTTGTTCCTCTGAACCATAACGAGCCAATACCTCCATATTCCCTGTATCTGGCGCACTACAATTAAACACCTCAGGTCCTATCATCGATTTTCCCATTATTTCACAAAGTGGTGCATATTCTTGATTGGTTAAGCCAGCACCATATTCGCTCTCAGGTAAGAATAAGTTCCATAACCCTTCTTCTTTTGCCTTTTTCTTTAACTCATCCATAATGGCAGGAGTGTCAGACCAGCGACTTTCCTGTTTATTTAACTGTTCGTTATACACCTTTTCATTCGGGAAAATATGTGCTTCCATGAAATCATTTACCTTTTTCTGTAATCCTACAACTTTTTCTGAATACGAAAAATCCATCATTTCATCCCCCAATGTTTTATTTTAATTAACCTACTGGATAGTATGTTCAGAATATTAATTTTAATTATAACAGAATAGAAGATGATTGCAAGACATTTTTGTATGTAATTTCAGCGTCTTATTCAAACGTCCAGTAATATCATACATAACCAGCGAAAGATTAATGTTATGCGTTTTTTATAAGAGCAATCTGAGCAAATGTACAAAGTTCTATCCTATCGATAACATTTTTTATCCTTCTTGATTTTCTTTCTATTCCCTGCAAACTTTTTTCAATAAGCGCTACCGGATCACACATCATTTCTCCATGTCTTGGATAGATGATAGCAAAATAAATCTATCCAAGACATGGAGAAACTTAACACCACCCTATATTACTGCGCCGTATACCCACCATCGATAACAACAGCCTGACCAGTTACACCTTTGGCCTTGTCACTTGCCAAGAATAATGCATAATCGGAAACTTCCTGAACGTTTAATAATCTTCTTTGAGGTACTAACGGATAAAGCACCTCTTCAAGTACTTTTTCCACTGATACATTTCGGTTTTTAGCTAAATCATTAAATTGATTCCTAACAAGTGGTGTGTCAGCATACCCGGGGCATAACGCGTTAACTGTGATACCATAATCTGCACCTTCTAATGCTGCTACTTTTGATAACCCAATCACCCCATGTTTCGCACTATTGTATGCTGCTTTTCCAGCAAATCCAATTAATCCATTAACCGATGCCATATTTAGGATGCGACCAGATCCTTGCTTTTTCATAATTGGAAATACATGCTTTGTTGCCATGAATGGGGCAACAAGCATAACTTTGGTAATAAACTCAAATTTTTCAGTAGAGAAATCTTCAATTGACGCTACATGTTGTAACCCTGCATTGTTAAAAAGAACATCAATCCTACTATATTTTTCTACCGTTAAATTAATTGCTTCCTGTAGTTCTTCTTCTTTTGTCACATCACACTTTATACCGATGCATTCGTATCCTTTTTGCCTTAAGTGTTCAGTTACTTCTTTTACTTTATTCTCATCAATGTCAGAAAAAACTACTTTTGCACCATTTTTTATAAATTCGACGCCAATTTCATAACCAATTCCACTTGCTGCACCTGTAATAAACACAACTTTATCTTCTACCATTTTTCTACCTCCCATTTAGTAAGACCGACTAAAGAAAGTACTAATTAAGAATAGAACAAAAGGAATCAGAAGTTAAAATTCTGATTCCTTTACCCTTAAAAAGTTACTTTTAACACCTTACACCCAGCGAGTAGTAATAACTTTTTTACGTGTATAGAAATTAAGTCCATCTTTACCGTTGGCATGAAGATCCCCATAGAAGGAATCCTTCCAGCCAGAGAATGGGAAGAACGCCATTGGTGCTGGAACCCCGATATTTACACCAAGCATCCCCGCATCAATGGTTTCACGGAACTGACGTACACTTCCACCATCTTTTGTAAAGATACATGCGCCATTTGCAAATGGGGATTTATTCGTTATTTCGACAGCAGCATCAAGATCCTTCACTCGGACAATGGATAAAACAGGTGCGAAAATTTCATCCTGCCAAATTTTCAGGCTTCCACTTGCTAAAGCATCTGTAGACATTTTACCGGAAGCGGTCTCAAATTCTTGTTTATCAATACCCCATCCACTAAGATTGGGAATATTTAAATTTAAACAGAGCTTTTTCACAGAAGAAACGGCTAGATCAGCAGCATCTTCATCCGTATAATTCCTAGCTTTTGGTGAAAAAATCCTCCCTAAATCTGCTAAACGGCTAATTGATTTTACTGGTATTTGATACTCAGTACAGATAACATTTAAATAATTTGAAACCAGCGGTGGAATGTCTTCTGTCCGCTTACGAAGCGGTGATATCGGCAACTCGATAACATTTATTCGATAAAAAAGATCCTCACGAAAGTCCCCCGCTTCTACCATCTCTTTTAAATTACGATTTGTAGCCGCAATAATTCTCGTATTAATTTCGTATTTCTCAATACCACCGACACGTTCAAATTCCTTTTCCTGCAAAATCCTCAATAATTTTGTCTGCAGTAGTACAGTATATTCAGGGGCAGGCAATGGTTGTACATCGTATTCCGATCTGGAAGAATGACAGGATTATTGGGGCAATTGGTATGCTTATTTTTGAAGGTGTTACAGAATTGTATCGAATCTATGAAAGATTCCAGAAAAATACAATTATAAATAACCAAGAACAGCGATCTATTCCTATAAAAAAAAGGAAAAGTAGAAAAATGACGTTTGGTTATTTAACTTACAATCATTTTTATAATCAAACTCTATTTCTATCATCCCTTCCCCTTCCGCCAAATCCACAATGCCACCTGCAATATCAAAGCATCTCGAAACTTCCTCGGATCATAACCTGTTTCTTCTATAATTTTATGAAGCCGATAAATAAACGTATTTCGATGCACATACAAATCATCGGCTGCCTTTTGGATATTAAGATCATTCACAAAAAAGGCTTCCAATGTACTTGCCTTATTTTCGTCCAAATTTACCAGCACCCGATAAGAAAACCGCTCTGTAATGTCATCATCGACTTGATAAATTAAAGCTTTTGCTTCAATTTCAGCAAAGGAGATAACCTCTTTTTCATGTTTACTTATTTTCAACGTTATATCACAGTCCAAATAAGCCTGGCTGAATTCTTCTAACTTATAGAAAGGTAAACTGTAAGCAATCCTAAAAACAACATTTTGTTTCTTCAATAAAGCATAAACGCTTTCAATCTTTCTCCTTATTTCCTTCTTTTCTAATCCGGAAGTCGCTATAATTAGTCGATTCACATTAATAAATGCGACTATTCCATTTTCGTCTCCAATCGTTTCCTCCAATTTTCGAATTAATTTCTGGTTTGTGATCGTTCGTTCTGTTATTTGTATAACCATCGTCGTAAAAGGTTGCTCGAAATTTATTCGGAGCAAACTGAGGCCTCTATCAATATCGTTAAACGAAGGTTCCCTTTTCATCAACTGCTCTATGATCATCTCTTTCGTCCGCTGCTTCCATTCCATTTGTGAGACGACAAATTCCTGCCTGATCATAAGTTCAGTAGTCATCTTAACTAGCTCACCGATATCTCCCATTTCAGCAGGATCTCCTGTAACACCTATGACACCAATGATTTCTTCCTGAAAATTGATGGGGAGATTAACACCAGGTTGGGTTCCTCCCCATGATTCCTTATCAGCAGAAATAATTCGAGTTTCCCCGCTTTTAAGAACCTCTAGCGCCCCCTCATGAAAAGACCCTATTCTGAAAGTATCTCGTGTCGCAATAATTATTCCTTCCGTATTCATAATATTAACGTTGCGATGAAGTCGAATCGACGTTTCTTCCACAATTGCATTTGCAATTTTTTTCGTTAACACCTTCATTTTATCCCACCTTTTGGTTATACCCTATAAATAATAGCTAGAATTCAACCTTATTTTCATATATTATAACCATATACATATCTCGTCAAGATTCTTATAATTAAGGTTAGATACTGAAAGCGTTTACCGAAGGAGGATTACATGAAAATCATTATCGCACCAGACTCATTTAAAGGAAGTTTAACCGCCATAGAGGCAGCTCAGGCGATGAACAAAGGAATTAAAAAAGCATTTTCTGATGCAGAAACGGTGTTATTGCCGGTGGCTGATGGTGGAGAAGGGAGCATGGAGACACTGGTTTCAGCTACCAATGGAAAAATAGAGCACGTCCAGGTTGTCGGGCCTTTAGGCAGTAAAGTAGAAGCAGCTTATGGCATATTGGGAGACAGTGAAACATGTGTGATTGAAATGGCAACAGCATCAGGGTTAAACCTTGTTCCAGACGAGCAACTTTCTCCATTAAGAGCAACTACTTACGGCACTGGTCAATTAATTAAACAAGCACTGGATGATGGGTTCTCTTCCTTTATAATTGGTATTGGAGGATCGGCGACAAATGATGGAGGAGCTGGAATGCTGCAAGCACTGGGACTGCAAATTTTAGACAAAAACGGAAATGAAATCGGTTACGGTGGCTGTGAATTAAGTAAAATTAATCAAATTGACATGAGGTCTTTCGATAAACGTATCAAAGACTGCAACTTTATTATCGCATCAGATGTACAGAATCCACTTATCGGAGCAAATGGGGCTTCTGCTATTTTTGGTCCACAAAAAGGGGCAACAGCTGAGGATGTAGCATTGCTGGATGGAAATCTAACGCATTGGGCGGATGAGGTTGCAGAGATAACGGATATAAAACTACATGACCTACCGGGTGCTGGTGCGGCTGGTGGCATAGGGGGAGCATTTCAAGCGTTCTTTCCGTTCGTGATGAAACGTGGAATAGACGTGGTCCTGGACTATATAAAACTGGATGAAAAGGTAATGGGTGCCGACCTTATTATTACCGGAGAAGGTCAGGTTGATAGTCAAACAGCTTCTGGAAAAACCCCGATGGGAGTCGCTCAGGCTGCAAAAAGGAGAGACGTCCCAACAATTATTATTGCGGGGGCAGTAGGAAAAGGGATTGAGGTACTCTATGATTTTGGAGTGATAAGTGCCAACAGTATTATCAATAGTCCTATGCCTTTGGAGGAAGCGATTGAAAGGGCAGCAGAATTGGTTGAATTGAGTGCTGAACAAGTTGTCCGGTCTTATTTTTATCAGAAGATAAACGGTAGTGGGAGGGTAAATACATGAGAATAAAAGAGTCGGTAGAAAAAGTGCCAGGGGGTTTAATGGTGATCCCACTTCTTTTAGGGACAACACTAAACACAATTGATCAAATGCATATTCCATTTGTAATGGATATTCTAAAAGCACTCGGCGCACCAGAAACAGAAGAAGGATATTATGAATTTTTACAAATTGGCGGGTTTTCTCAAGAACTTTTTAAAGACAGTGCACTCGTCCTTATCGCTTTATTCTTGTTTTGTGTTGGTAGTCAGATGAATTTAAAAATAGGCGGAAGGGCTTTAAAAAAAGGTACCTTAATCACCACATCAAAATATCTTAGCGGTCTAGGAGTTGGAATGGCATTCGGATTTTTCTTTGATCCATGGAGTGGAATATTAGGGTTATCAACTTTAGCAATTGTAGCCGGAATGACAAATAGTAACAGTGGAATGTATGCTGCTTTAACCGGACAATATGGAAATAGATCCGATGTAGGAGGATTGTCCATTCTCGCGATTAATGATGGGCCCTTCTTAACACTAGTATCGTTGGGTATTATAGGAACTGCTTTCCCTATGATTTCCTTCATTGCTGTATTATTACCAATCGGGATTGGAATGATATTAGGAAATCTAGATCCAAAAATACGTGAATTTCTAGCACCGGGGGAAACGTTAACAATACCTTTCTTCGCATTCTCTTTAGGAGCAGGTATGAATTTGGCAGTCTTCTTTAACCCTTCTGTCCTTGCAGGTGGATTAGTTATCGCTGTTTTTACCTTTGTAATTTCTAGCGGAATGGGAATCCTTGCATTTAAACTTTTCAAGGAAAAAAGTTATATTGCCCCAATTGCTGAGGCATCTACAGCAGGAAATGCTACCGCAACACCTGCAGCAGTGGCTTCGGCTGCCTCTGTAGCAGTAGGTTCAGGGGCTATGACAGCAGCGGAATACGAAATGATACAGAATATTGTTCCGATTGCTACAGCACAAATTTCCATAGCAACCATCACAACCTCTCTACTCTGCCCACTTGGGGTAATTCTGATGGATAGATATCAAAGGAGAAGAGGAATTGATGGAACCCGTGAAGATCTAGGAATAAAGAAAGAGAAAAATAAAGAGGAAACCAAACATGCAGCAAATAATTAATTCTTTTTCATATCAAAAGAGTAAGCGTTATCTTATAATAGAACTAAATACAATCAAGGGGTGGGATACAGTATGAACACAGAACTACTCTACGGAAAAGAAGGTCTAACACTCGACCTACCGGAAAATGCCTATATCATCGAACCAAAAAACCTACCAAAACTGGGAAATGATAAGGAAGCAATCAAAGAACACTTACGAAATCCAATTGGATCACCGTCACTAAAAGAATCGGTGAAAACCACAGACATCGTATCCATCGTAATCAGCGATATCACCAGACCAACACCGAACCATATTTTAGTGCCCATATTAATAGAAGAACTCGATCATGTTCCCTTAGAAAACTTCGTAATTATCAATGGAACAGGGACACATCGCGATCAAACAAGGGAAGAATTTGTACAGATGCTAGGTGAGTGGATTGTGGATAATATCCGTATCGTCAATAACCACTGCCATGACAAAGATACGCTGGTGAACGTTGGCAAAAGTAAATTCGGCTGTGATGTATATCTAAATAAGGATTATGTGGAGTCAGACTTTCGAATTGTAACAGGCTTTATCGAACCACATTTTTTCGCAGGGTTCTCCGGTGGGCCAAAAGGAATGATGCCTGGAATCGCGGGAATTGAAACGATTATGACCTTTCATAATGCCAAAATGATTGGAGATCCGCTAGCGACTTGGGGCAATATGGAAGATAATCCTGTTCAGGACATGACGCGTGAAGTAAATGGAATGTGCAAACCGGATTTCATGTTAAATGTTACGTTAAATCGTGAAAAAGAAATCACAGCAGTTTTTGCCGGTGAACTCTATGAAGCACATGACAGAGGGTGCGAATTTGCCAAAGAGCATACCATGTCCCGCTGCGACGAACGGTTTGATGTCGTCATCGCCTCAAATTCCGGCTATCCGCTTGATCAAAATTTGTACCAAGCTGTAAAAGGGATGAGCGCAGCACACAAAGTCGTAAAAGAAGGTGGATCTATTATTATCGCATCTGAATGTTCGGATGGCTTGCCCGACCACGGAAACTATTCCAAGATCTTTGATATGGCAGACAGTCCTCAGGGGCTACTCGATATGATCAACGACCCGGAATTTAAAATGTTTGATCAATGGCAGGTTCAAAAACAGGCAGTAATCCAAGTTTGGGCGGACGTATATGTGTATTCCAAGCTGACAGATGAGCAGGTGGAAGGAACGATGCTGAAACCGTCGCATGATATTGAGAAAACGATAGAAGATTTAAAGGGAAAATATGGTGAGGATATGAGTATTGCTGTATTACCGCTGGGGCCTTTGACGATTCCATATGTGGAGGAATGATGGTACTTATATATACAGCAACGTGCGAATCGCAGGAAATTCTCTCGTTCTTTTTGCTATATGCCCTCGTAATAGGGTGACACCGTTTGTAGAAGCTAAAAAGTTAGATTTACGTTAATAATTATGTTTTCTATGAATTCAGCAATTTTGTCTGTGCTAATTTTTAAGAGTTCTAGTGCTGCCGGATTTTCGATTACGTATAAGAAAAGTTTTTTAAACAGTAAAAGCAGCCCATCCTTATTTTTGACAGGCTGCTTTTTCTTATTTGAAATTAGTACTCTATTTTAATTCACCCTGCAAAGTGACTGACTGCCATTCAACACGCTGTCTACTTCCTCTGCTATTAGCATAGCTGTCCGGGATTGTGCTTCAATCGTCAAGCCGGCAATATGTGGGGATAAACGGATGGATTTTACCTGAGCAAGCGGAGAATCCTTCTCTACCGGTTCCTTTTCAAGCACATCAAGATAGGCACCTGCTAGTTGTTTTGATTTTACAGCTTCAACAAGATCCGGCTCGTGTATAATTCCTCCCCTTGCTGAATTAATCACATAGGCATGCGGTTTCATCAATGGGAAGTTATCTCGATTGATCAAATGCTTCGTCGATTTCGTCAATGGTACATGCACAGAAATAAAATCGGATGCTTTTAAAAGATCTTCCAGTTTTTCAAATTGACGGATTCCTGTTTCCTGGACCACATGATCAAACGGAGCCACAAACGGATCAAAGCCAACCACGTTCATGCCAAATGCCTTTGCTCGCTTGGCAACACGGTGGGATATTTCACCCATCCCCACAAGGCCAAGTGTACGTTTATTCAGCTCATACCCTGTGAAAAATTTACGATCCCAATTTCCCTGACGAACATCCTCATCCGCATCCGATAACGGCCGTGAAGCATCAAGCATCGCCGCCATTACATATTCGGCAACAGAGGTCGCATTTGCATTTCTTGCCGATATAACCGGAATGTTTCGTTCTCTGGCTCCCTGTAGATCAATATTATCCAATCCAACTCCAAGACGGCCGATAACCTGCGTTTTTTTAGCCGCCTCAAGAAATTCCGTATCAACTTTTGTTTCATTTCGTACGATAAGTGCATCATATTCTGGTAGCAAGCTAAGTAATTCTTCTCGTTTACGGCTCAGTTCCATATCATAATCGACCGTATACCCTTTCCGCTTAAGTTCATCGATTCCGTCTTCCCACATTAACTCTGTTACAAGAATCTTCATTCGATGCCCTCTCCTTTTGGTTAAGTAATCTGATAATCCTGTATCATCTGTTAATTATACTGCTAGGTCATCAACTTAACAATATATTTCGGTTTTTAAGTTTCCCGATTTTCTTCCTACAAAATGAACTAAATATGATTCTATGAGCAAAAATTCAATTTGGTCGGTTCTTCAAGGAATGTCTTATTTTCACCAACACATATAAACGTCAAACTAGCACTTTTTTGAAAAGTACATTTGGATATTTCTATGTATTTAAAATACTGAATACTATTCCTATCCTTTTCCAATATTGCTTTTATTCGTGGCAAAAATCAATATACATCTTGATCTGATCTTTGGCTTTCATATCTTTTTCCAGTTCAATGACAGCATGGAAAAATCCTTTTTTCTTTTGATTTTTAACGTCTTAAAGGTGATCATGATGGATAGAAGTAAAATATTCTTTTCAGGCTAGTTAAAGACGAACATGAATGCCTTCCATGAAATTGATGCTTTTACACACGAAACTGCAATCTAGTAATGTAATTTTTTAAATTGGAATTGCTCCTATTATTCAATTCGGGCAAATCTTGCCCGGTTTTTCTTATCATACGTAAAGGCTATAAATGATAATCTAAGAGTGCACAGAAATGATTGTGGTTTTTTTATCGTTTCATCAAAAAAGACTTATTTTTCACATGTTTTATTTGTTTTCAACTAGGGAGTCGGGATAAGTTTGTGAGATTAGACGCATTACTAATTCATACGCCTAATCTATTTTCAAAATCTAACACTCTTAACATTTATTGATCTGTCATTCAGTCATTATGTCAGGTAGAAAAGTAACTATTTCTGGGAAAATAATTAATATGACTGTTAGAATAACCATTGTTCCAATCATAGGAGCAACATTAGCAAAAATGCGTTCAAGTGGGATTGTACGGTCGATTCCATGAATGATATAACATACAACTCCAAGTGGAGGTGTTAATAAACCAATATTTATCATTAAAACCATGATTACCGCAAACCAAACTCCATCAAAACCTAAATCGATTATAATTGGATACACAATTGGTAACGTTAATACTTGAATCGCAATACCTTCCATAAATAATCCCATTATCAAGTATACAAGTAAAATTAAAACAAGAACTACATATGGAGAAACAGATAAATCTGCAACAAATAAAGTTAATGTTGCGGGAATACGAGTAATGGCTAAGAAACTACCCAATAAATCAGCGCCAATGATGATAACAAATATCATTGCCGTTAATCGTGCTGTTTCATCAAATGCATCTTTTAATTTTTGCCAATTAAGTCTACCCGTTAAAGCTGTGTATAAAAACGCCCCGAATGATCCGACACCCGCTGCTTCTGTTGGAGTGAAAAGACCAAAGTAAATTCCTCCAACACTAATTACAAAAATGAGAAGAAAAGGCCAAACAGGAGTAAACGCTTTTAACTGTTCCTTCAATGGTGCTCTTGTTTGACCAGTTGGTGCTAATTTTGGATTTTTCATAACTAATATATAAACTGTCGCCATTAAGAAAAGTGAACAGAGTATTCCTGGAACTATTCCAGCAATTAGTAAAGGACCAATTGGCTCCATGGTTAGTACCCCGTAAAGAATCAACGCTACACTTGGAGGGAGTAAAATTCCTAATGTCCCACCTGCTGCAACGCTAGCAGCGGAAAGACCAGGATTATATCCAAAACGCTTCATTTCAGGTAATGAAAATCGGGCAACGGTTGCAGTTGTAGCGTTAGCAGAACCTGATATAGCTGAAAATATGGCACTTGCACCTATTGTTGCCATCGCCATTCCGCCCTTAACATGACCAAACCATTTATCTACACCTTCAAATAACTCGCGGCCTAACCCGCTATAAGATAAGATCATCCCCATTAAGATAAAGAGTGGCATAACGCTTAAAACATAGGAAGTTGCAATATTTAATGTTGTCATTCCAAGTTGCGCCAAACCAACGTCTAGTGTTGTTAAATATGAATATCCACTAAATCCTATCAAGAATAAAGATAATCCAACAGGGGCGCGAAATAAAATCAGAGCTATTAACAGAACAATCCCAATTACTCCAATCATTTCAGAACTCATTCATTCTTCACCACCTTTTGTACAGCTTTTAGTAATTCTAATAGCATTGTAAATGCAAAAAATAAAATTCCAATACTTGAAATAACCGCGATCACAAAAACAGGTATACCCAAATCAGCTGTTTTATCATTACCAACATGTAATCGAAATGCATAATCGGCAACTTGCCATGTAATTAATGCTACTAATAAAAAGAAAATAAGATAAGTAATTACATCAACAATTGCTTGAGTTCTTTTTCCAAAGCGATCTACAAGAAATGTAACGTGAATATGACCTTTTTTAATTTGTGTATAGCCTAAACTAAAGAAAATTACTATTGCCAATGCGAATCCAGTTAATTCAAAAGCCCCGTAAAGGGGCTTTATAAAGATCCGTCCTGTTACATCAACAACTGTAATCATCATTAGGATAAAAAGAACAACCATAGCTATACGTTGTGCAATTGCATTCAATGGATAAATGACTTTTTCAAGATCTTTAATTGTTTTATCAAGCAAAGCAAACACTCCCTGTTAGTATTCTTCACTTATGCGTAAGGCTTCTTCATGAACTTCTAAACCTGGCAACCCTTCACTTTCCATCTCTTCAACCCAATTATTATGAATAGGGTCAAGAGCTTCTTCAAATTCTTCTTTGTCTTCTTCAGAAAGCACATTAATTTCAATACCAGTCTCTTCTGCTAAATCTTTACCTCTTGCAGCGTCACTCGCATAGACGTCAGCAGAAAGTGCTTTATATTTATCTATTACACTGTTAATTGCACCTTGATCTTCCTGGGATAAACTTTCCCAAACATTTTTGTTCATCGAAATAACAAAATTCGTAGTATAGAAGTCCCCCTCTGTAATATAATCGGTTACCTCATTTAATTGAAAGTTAGCTACCCCAGAATAAGGTCCCATTCTTCCATCAACTACTCCCCTTTGCATTGCTTCATATACTTCATCCATTGGCATGAATACAGGCGTTGCTCCCCATGCCTCAACTACCTCGTTAGATGCTGGTGAGGGTGTACTGATTTTTAAGCCTTGAAGATCCTCTACTGAATCAATTGGTTTCTCTGTAGTTAATATTTGGTCACTATCAATACCGAATAACCAAAGTACTTTATTATCTGCATATTCCTCTTGAATTTCAGGGAATTTATCATATAGATCTCCAATTAAATCAGTTGCCTTTTCAGGAGTTTCTGCAATAAAAGGTAAGTCAGCAACCGATGTGAGTGGGAATTTCCCTGGATTATAAGCCTGAATTGCATAAGATAGATCAGCAACTCCAGTAGTTGTCATTTCATATTGTGCTGTAGCATCACCAAGCGCAGCACCTGGATAAATTTCTGCAGTAACTCTTTCATCTGTTAGTTCTGCAATTTCCTCAGCAAATGGTTCTAAAACATCTGTATGATAACCATGTTGTGGTGATACAAAATGAGAAACTTTGAGGGTAACTGAATTTCCAGCGTCAGCAGTGTCATCGGAATTTTCACTTTTATTTTCTGAAGTTTCTGCTTCTGCACCAGTAGATGTAGTATCATTGTCCGTAGAACAAGCAGAAATAATTAACACAACCATTAATAATAGTGCCACGTAGATGCTTTTAAGTAGATTGTTTTTCCTTTTCTGTAACATTTAAATTCGCTCCTTTAAAATATTATTTTTTATTAAAAATAATTGAAATACTCAAATAGACTACAAAAAACCACCCCCCCCCTTTCAATGAAGAGATTCCGCTATAAGCCCAAATTTTAGTTCGCTTTTATACAATGGACTTTGGGTAATATTGTTCATGATTATACCCAACATTTTTATGAAGACAACCTATTTATTGCTTTAGACACTTTAAAATAAATAATAAGTCAATTCAAACCAGCCCACCTAATTAACCATAAACACGAACATTAATTTTTCAGTTCATTTTTTTTGAAATTATAGGTTCATCAAGGGGAATTTATCTCGTTTTTTCTAAAAAAGGGTATAGGTCCCCCTTTCCCCCAATATCTGTTTACTAGATAGGTTACACTCGACAAATCAGAAAATCAGCAAATTAATTATAAGTCAATTGCAGCATTGGTATGACGCTTTTCCCAATTATATCAAGGCATACCTACCTAATTTGTGCTGCGAAAGTTGAGTAAAAAAGTTAAATTTAAAAAAACAATTTGTTAAATAACCTCTATTTAGTTGAATATAGATAAAGGCAAATACGCGGAAACAACATAGTTCGGTTCATTAACGATTTCACTAATTTTCAAGTCAACTGTTAAACTTGATAAGATATAAGCTTCTTTCCTTGATAAAGAATGATTTCTTTCTAAATGGTCGATCATGTTTTTAACAGCAGTCTCTGCACATTTTTTTAAGTCAGGACCAATTCCTGTCGTACCAAAGAAACCTTTTGAATTATCGGCAAAGCATGCTGATTTTGTAGAAGTATAAAAATAAGGTGTTTTGCTTGTTGAACCTTTATGTAAAGTAAACTTTAATTCACCATAAAGGGGACTTTCTACGCCATTGATACAGATTTCTCCATCACCTTGCGCTGCATGTCCATCACCTGCAGAAAAGAGTGCTCCATTCACTTGAATAGGTAAAAATAACCTTGCACCTTTCGTTAAATGACGAATATCTATATTCCCTCCAAATTTATTTGGTGGGATAATTGGATGATCTCCATCCACTTCAGGTGCTACTCCCATTGTGCCTAAAAAAGGAATAATTGGAACAGTTATATTCTTATTAAACTTAAAATGAGTTTTCTTATTTAAATCAAATGTTCTTATATATCCTTCAGTAAATTCTTCGCTTAGCAATCCTTTTCCAGGAATAATCGCTGTCCAACCCCAGCCTGTCGTTTGAAGATCCATTATTTCTACTTCCAAAGTATCTCCAGCTTCTGCACCTTCGATATAAATTGGCCCACTAATCGGATGCATTTGTGATTTATTCATACGTTGAAAATCTTCAATCTTTGAATATATATTGAGTTGTAGATTACTAACATCCCTAAAATTAAAAATAACAGAGTCCCCGGATTCAATAAACAAGGTTGGATTATGCTGATTATTCCATGTGTGATGAACTGTTTCTGGGCACACATGCGTTGCCGAACGAACATGATTCATTTCAAAACCTACTTTCCAATTTAGTGTTTTATATTTATAGCATTTAGAATAACCTTAAGTGGGTAAGGGCAAGTTATCCACAGGTTCGAAATACAGGATTATATTTTTTTAAAATTAAAAGATGCAATATCTTATTTCACATACATTTTAAAGTTTTTTTATTCCATTAAATTTGGCAAGGTCATCACAATCTCTGGGAAAATTATAAGAATGATTGTAAAGATTACCATCGTAATAACCATCGGGATAATCCCTTTGAATATTGTATGAATGGGGATCTCTGGGGCGACACCATTCACAACAAAAATGCTGATACCTAAAGGAGGTGTTAACGAACCAATGTTAAAAACAATCACCATAATAACTCCAAACCAAATCCCATCAAACCCTAATTCAATGATTAAAGGATAAACAATAGGCAACGTTAAAACTAGAATCGCAATTCCTTCAAGAAATAAACCTAGGAATAAATAGATTAATAAAATTAATGCCATTATTGTGTATGCTGATAAATCTGTCCCAACAACCAATGAAGTAAGTTTCGCAGGAATCCGGCTAACTGCTAAAAATTGTCCAAATAAGGTTGCACCAATTAAGATAATAAAAATCATCGATGTCAAACGAATCGTATCATCAAGAGAAGCTAAAAAATCTTTCCAACTAAGACGGCGGGTGAAAACTGCAAATAATAGAGATCCTAAAGCCCCTACACCCCCGGCCTCTGTTGGAGTGAAAAAGCCAAAATATATACCACCAATACTTAACATGAAAATTAGTATAAAGGGCCATATTTTTTGAATTGATTTTATTTTGTCTTTAAAAGGAACTGCCTCTTGTAAATTACCACCTAAGCTTGGCTTACGTCTAACTTGTATATAAACGGTCAACATCATTAAAAGAGCCAACAATATTCCGGGTATCAGTCCACCGATTAACAATGGCCCGACTGGTTCCATTGTTAAGACTCCATATAAAATCAAAATTACACTAGGAGGTATCAAAACTCCTAAGGTCCCTCCGGCTGCAACCCAAGATGCTGATACTCCCGGTTCATATTTATACTCTTTCATTTCTGGAAGTGCAACTCTTCCTAACGTAGCCGCTGTTGCATTATTTGATCCAGAAATTGATGAAAATATTGCACTGGCACCAATCGTCGCCATGCCCAAACCACCCCTGATATGTCCAACCCAACTGTCTACAGAGCGAAATAAATCCTTAGCCAGCCCACTGTATGACAAAAACATTCCCATCAAGATAAACATAGGCATAACACTCAGTGTATATTTACTCGCTGTACCAAATGCACTTGTTCCTAATTGGGCAAGCGCAACATCAGGTCCAGACAAAAAGTAATAACCAGTGAATCCGACTAAGAGAAGAGCTATCCCTACTTGTACACGTAAAAGAATCAGTACAACTAAAATAATAATCCCTATGGTACCAAGTGATTCAGGACTCATCTTGTTTCACCACCTTCTGTAAAGACTTTAAAAGGTCTAATAAAACCGTTAATAAAAAAATAAGAATACCAACTACACATATTAGTACAAATATGTATACTGGAAGTTCCAAATCGCCAGTAACAGTATTCATTCCTCGAATGGCATATTCATACGTTTGCCATAACATCAATGTGAGAATAATTAACATCAGAAGATAAGATAAAACATTAATAATCGCTTGACCTCGAGCTGGCAAATTATCAATTATCACACCTACCGAAATATGTCCTTTTTTCTGCTGTGTATATCCTAAACTTAAAAAGACCATAACAGCCAACCCTAAATATGTTAATTCGTGAGTTCCTTGAATGGGCCGCACTAAAAAGCGGCCCGCCACATCACTAAAGGTTAAAATCATCATGCCAAATAACAATAATGAAGCAAATTTTCCAGAAACAAAATTTAAGGGGGTAACTACTCTTTCAGTAACATTTATCATTTTTTGCAACATGTTAACTACTCTCCCTGATCACGTGATTCAACAGCTGCCTCATAAATGGCTTGACCTGGAAGGTCGTTCCCTTCCATTTCTTCTACCCACTCTTCACTAATAGATTCTAAAGGTTTTGCCCATTCTTCAATTTCCTCATCTGATAGTTCATTAATTTCAATTCCAGCTTCTTCAGCAGCAGTCCAACCTCCATCACCATCTTTGTCATACGTTTCTCCGGCTAGTAAGGCCATTTCTCTGTCCATTAGCTCCTCAATAACTTCTTGATCTTCAGGAGAAATTCTATTCCATGTACTTTCATTAATGACAACCATTAAACTACTTGTGTAGAAGTCCCCTTTTGTAATATAATTCATTACATCCCCTAATTGGAAGTTAGTAATAGTTGAAGCAGGTCCTAAAGCACCATCAACAACTCCTCTTTGCATTGCTTCATATACATCCCCCATAGGCATAGATACAGGAATTGCACCATAAGCCTCTAAAAGTTCAGTCCCTGCTGGGGAAGGGGTTCGAATTCTCATCCCCTCTAAATCCTCCCAATTATTAATAGGGTTATCTACTGAAAAAAGTTGCGCAGCATCATTTTTAAAGATCCATGCAATTTTTGTCCCTTCATGTTCCTCTGCAATTTCTGGAAACTGTTCATGTAAATCCCAGAAGATACGTGTACCGTCAACAGCATTTTCACCCATAAAAGGAAGTTCTGTGACGCTAGATAATGGAAATTCCCCTGGAGTATACCCATGTAAAGTCATTGACATATCTGCAACTCCAGTAACAGCTAAATCATATTGTGCATCTGATTCACCAAGTGCATTTGCTGGATACATCGTTCCAGTAACTCGACCATCTGTAGCCTCCTCTACACGCTCAAGAAAGGGTTCAATTACGTCTTTATGTTGTGGATGAGGCCCTGGCATAAAACTGGATACTGTTAAATCAATAACCTCTCCACTAGTACTACTTTCTTCAGATGAAGCTTCTTCAGTAGAACCTTCTGTTTCTTCTGTACCTCCACCACAAGCTACTAACACAAGGATGAAAATAGTTGCAATTGCTATAATCGGGATTTTTTTCCATGAATATTTTGTCATGTTAATTCTCCTTTTCAAATTTTTGGCTTATTCTTGATTCAAATAAAATAATAAAGCTTTATTATTTTAAACTATTTCACTAAGAAAGCATCTGAATAATATAAATACTAGAGATATTATTTAGATTATTTAGTTATCTCAAAAAGGAAAGACTCTTTCTTTCGTTTGAACAGATAGCCATTTCATTTGTGTAAATTCATCAATAACCCAAGGATTCCCAAAACAACCTACTCCACTTGCCTTTGTACCTCCAAATGGAACGTTTGGTGCATCATTTACAGTTTGGTCATTTATATGGGTCATTCCTGCATTCAACTGGACTCCATATTTTTCACCTTTTTCTAAGTCTGTTGTAAAGATAGATGAACTTAACCCAAAGTCTGTATCTTCAGCCATTTTTACAGCTTCATCATCTGAATCTGCTTTAATCACCATTGCAATTGGAGCAAATAACTCTGCCTGAGCTAATTCACTTTTATTATTTACATCTGCAAATATTGATGGAGTCATGACGTTTCCGTTAACTCTTCCTTCAAGAACAATTTTTGCACCTTCTTTTTTTGCTAGTTCAATGTAACTCTTTGCTTTATCAAGTTGCCCCTTATTAATAAGAGGCCCAATTACAGTATTTGGGTTTTGCGGATCTCCACAAGGAAGTTCTTTTGTTCGAGCAGTGAACTTTTCTAGAAATTCATCGTACTTATCTTTATGGATAATAAATCTATTAATAATCATACATATTTGACCTTGGTGCATAAATTTACCAAAAACAGCTGCATTAACTGCTTGATCGACATCCGCGTCCGATAATACAACGAACGGGCTATTCCCTCCAAGTTCAAGAGCCACTCTCTTTAAATGTTTACCAGCAACAGATCCAATATGTTGTCCTACAGGAGTTGAACCTGTAAAACCAATTAATTGAGTAATTGGATTCTCTAACATTTCATCACCGATTTCTTTACTATCAGTTAGAAGCATATTGAAAACACCCGCAGGAAGTCCGGCATATTCAAATGCCTTTGCTAACACAACACCCGCTACGATCCCTACTTCAATTCCTGGCTTATGCACAACAGCATTTCCAAGCGCGATACCAGGTATAATTGTCCGTAGTGACAAATTAACTGGGAAATTAAACGGCGATATGGATGAAATTACACCAAGTGGTTTACGATAAATCTTGTTAACTTTACCTTCTGGCCCCCCTGTTACCTCTCTTACCTCATCAAGCTGATCAGTGTAATTTAGTGCCTCTTGGATTACATCTAGCGCAAGAGAAAACTCAACGTTTCCTTTTATTATTGTTCCACCGGTTTCACGACTAATAAGTTGGATAATTTCGTCCTTGTTATCGTTGAAATATTCAATTACTTTTCTGATCACAGTTTTACGTTCCTCAGTTGTAGACATGCCCCATTGTTTTTGCGCTTCTTTTGCTACCTCAAAAGCTTCTTTTGTTTGTGCCTTTGAAGCTATTTTAATTTCTGCAATTAACGATTCATCATAGGGATTTACATTTCGAAAACTTCGACCGCTATCTCCTTCAACCCATTTACCATTAATGTAACTTTTAGAAACCTTTTCAAACTGTTGCATGTTCCTCATTCTCCTTTTCAAATTTATTTTTTTTAATTGCTGGTAAATATACATCTAAAACCGCAGATTGCCCCGACCTTACAACATCTAGAGCCTCTTTAAGCGCGCCTTTCATTTCTTCAGGTTTTTCAATTTTTCGTGCATAAGCTCCACCTGCTGCCTCAGCAATTTTTGATAAATCCGCATGAGGTGTGAAATCGACAAAAAATTGATCCGTTTCATTTGCAACCCCGTCTGGATGTACGCCAAGAGTTGATAATTTAGGAGAATTCCATCCACGGTTATTAAATATAATTGTTAAAATTGGTGCATCATATTTTCTCGCAACCCAATATACAGCTGAAGGGACGCTAAACATGTAGCAGCCATCCCCAGCTAAGTTAATTATTGTTTTTGTTGGATCCGCTAATTTTGCTCCTACCGCTGCTCCGCCATTCCATCCCAGGCCACCTGCACCACTACCTAAAATTGAACCAGGTTTCGTCATGTTTAAATGAGTATATGATGCCTGATAGCTCGAGATAAGTTCATTTGTAACAATTGTATCTTCGTCTACTATTTCTCTAACACTAGCAAGTACATATTCTGGTGTAAGTGCTTCTTCAGGATATTTTTCTGCTTCTTCTTGTTCTTGTCTTTGTTGTAAATGGTAATCTTTTATTTCTTTCCTACGCTGTTCAATCTTTCTTTCATTAATTTCAGTCAGCGAAAGTGAATCATTTATTTGTTGTAAAGCGGTTTCAGCATCTGCTGCAAAGAAACGTCTTGATGGTATATACCAAAGTGGCATCCCTTCCTTAAGAGGGTCCTCATCAATATAATAAATAACAGCATTTTTTGATGGTTTGTTCTTAAATGGAATCCAGGGTACATCACTGTCAATAGCTAGAATAAAGTCAGCTTTTGAAAGCAAATCATTTTGTCCCGGTGTGTTCCACTGATATCCACAATGAAGCGGATTGTCAGAAGGAAAGTTCATGTAATTGGGCACCGATTCTAGTACTGGAATTGCCATTTTATCGCAAAATTTCACAAGTTCTTCTACTGCTTGCTTATTTTTACCTAAATATGAGGTCACAACTAGAGGATGTTCGGCCTTTCGTAAATCCTCGATAAATGGTCCAATGTCTTTTGGTGCAATTGCGCTAGGTGCGATAGGCTCCCATAATTCAGTGTTTAGATTTACTTTCGTTGTTTCTTCTTCCATAACTTCCCGAGCCCCTACTAAATATACTGGCCCTTTAGGTCCAGACTTTGCAATTTGTAGTGCACGGTGTACCATTTGTTTAACGTTTGTCCCTGTACGAATTTCATTATCATATTTCATATATCCTCTAACTATTCCTCGTTGATCAGGAACATCTTGAATCCAGTGAATAAACTCGTTTCGACTTCCAAGTAATTCTCCCTCCTGGGTGTATGGTGAAGTCCCAGCAAAGACTAGTACAGGTACACGTCCTTTCCATGCATTATGAATCGCTGCACCTAGATTTTGAGTGCCGCACTCAACATGGACGATTACTGCTTGTGGTTCTCCACTTACTTGTGCATATCCGTGAGCCGCACTTAAAGCAACCATTTCATGAGGACATGTAATAACTTTCGGAAGTTTTTTTCCTTCCTTTTCTGCTTGTGCGAGAGCTTCAATCATAGCTGGATGATCACTTCCGAAGTTTGAAAAAAGATAGGAAACCCCTGCCTCCTGTAATGCCTCTAAAAATGCGGTACTAGTAGTATAATTCTCCAATTTATTCACGCCTTTCAATTAAGTTATTGAGTGATAGAATCATAACCAGTGTGAAAATTTGAATTAATATGATGTATAATACAATTTATTCTTTTTCCATAAATATCTCGCCCCCCTCTAAAAATTTATTAATTTATAATTTTCATTATATTACATATCTTATCTAATAAAAAGGCGATTGTTGAGCTATAGGGAACAATATGAAGTATTTTCTTAAAATATAATTTATTTCGACAGATACTCATCCCACCATCTATTATCAATGTACTTCCTATTTAAAACTACTTTGAGCTAAAACAAGAAAGTGAACAGATAGATCAATTTCACTTGGAGTAGCATGCCGCTTTAATGGAATCTTATCGTTAAACATCACCCACCATGTAAAGCGACGGCAATTGATGTCCTTAAACAGTCTGTGAGATATTCTGCGGTATTACATCGGTATCCAAGGACTCGGCACGATGATTTCCTTTTTTCTGCTGCTCATGTTAAAAAATCATCGCTTCATATGTCTTAATAATTGAAGTCGTTGTTAATTTACTTCAATGTAATATACAAATCCGTTTCAAAAATCTTTTTAAGGAATATACCATAACGTGCTCTTTCCTTTAGTGGATCTTATCAACAAAAGAAACCTTTGTACCATTGCTTTTTTATTTATGGTCGGAATCCATGAAATATCACTGTCGAACATTAAATTAAAATCCGCTTCAGCGAGTTGTTTATTTTATTTAGACTTATCCCATTGGAGATCACGATGTAGCAGATTTTAAAATAGCAAGTGCACCAATTCCTTAACATAGTCAGGATTTCTACATCCAAACATCACTTCACACACGCCGATTAAGTATACCGATCCTTTTGGGTCATTCTTCGCAAGCTGCATCCGAACGGCGGACAATCTACCGCCCATTATATCTTCCTTTTGATACGGCTAGATTTGTGTGGTCACTTAAATTAGCAAAAATGTAGGAACCCCCAATTATTAAAGTGTTTCCAAAAAGCTGCGTTTATTATATTCATCGTTATTTTAATTGAAATTACATCCTTGTTCCATTTCTCATTCCCCTTTCATATCATTTATTTACCTCTCCATCTATGTTAACGCTTTCAATACTGTGGAGAGAGAAAAAATGCTCCGTAAAATTAATTGTATAATCTTTTTTATGAAAAACAAGGGGATAATTCCGCTATGTGCAACATTTGTGTTTTGTTTATAAGGAAAATGATCTAGTTCAATAATATCAGTGGATTTTAACTTTATATTTCAAAGGGGCACGTAAAGACGCCCCCTATCCTTTAGACTACCTTTTCTGTTTCTATTGATCAGGTAATTTAATAAAATATACTAAAAACCAGGATTATCTTCCCAATTTACACTCTTCCCACCAATGACTCACTAACCGTATCGATGACATTTTTATTAATTCATCAACTTTCTCCAGCATCAGCCCTAATCTGTCAACAAGGTTTTATTCAATGGTTTGTTTTACAGGTTGCACACTTGGAGTCCCGTAATTATAAAAACTTTCCGGAAGTCTTGGTCCGAACCATATTGAGCTTTTTTCAAGGTCTGATTTATTGGAAACATCCCATACGACTGTTTCCCAATCCGGATCAAAGATGAGATATCCCGAATCTCCAAAAAGCTCTATACGATTACCACCAGGTTCGTAAATATATAAAAAGTACGCTTGGGTCGTCCCATGTTTACCAGGTCCCATCTCTATTTCTATCCCGTAATCAGCACAAAGATCTGCAATATCAAATAAATGCTGCGGATAACCGTACCAAAAAGCCACGTGATGAAGTCGACCCTTTTGTCCGGTGGCATCGCGAACCATGGCAATTTCATGAACGAGATTGGACACACTTAACCATGCTCCTATTTGGGTTTTTCCTTCACCCAATTTTAATTCCCTCAGATTGAACCCGAGTTCATTCTGTAAAAAATTTTGATTGGGCTCAACATCAGAAGCCATGATGTTAACATGATCAAGACGTCTTGTCGGTACTCCTCTTAAAGGGCGTCTTTGAGGGCGGTTTTTTAATAAGCTTTTTTCTTCCGATGGGGCTTTGTAATAATCAACATCCCACAATAGTTCAAATTGATGCCCATCTGGCGAAAGGAACTGATAAGCAGGTCCATGCCCTCTATCGCCTTCAATCCACCCCTGTCCAACACCAGCTTCCTCCAGGGAAATTGCAGATTCTTCCAATGCCTCGGGTGAAGATGTTCTCCAAGCAATGTGACCTAATCCGGCATGTGACGCCTCAGTAACTTTTAGTGAATGATGGTAGAAATCTTCGTATGCTCGCAGATAAACAGATTGCCCTTTACGTTCCGTCTCCGTTAAACCCAAAATTTCCTTAAAAAACCACAATGTTTCCTCCAATTTTGGTGTTAACAGTTCCACGTGTGCTAATTGAGCTACAGGTGGTTTTTCTAATCTTGATCTCATTTTCAGTCTCCCTTTTTTAGAATAGTAGTTCCCTTCACTATCTTTTTGCCCAGAAGCCCTAACCTCTTCGCCAAAAGCTTGCGTGCTCCCACTTATTAGTTAGATAAACACAAAAAATGCAATCGCTTCCAATTAAACTTAAAAAATTAAATAAAAGTTCTATAGAAAGATTAATAATAGTATATAGGTTAAGTTAAGTTATTAAAAGATTACAATTCCTTTATACGGAATCATCAGAAAATTTATTGAATTTTTTAGAACGAGGAAAACCTTCATGAAAGAATCTTCCTCGATTCATCTTTTTGTGACCACCCAACCATATTACTTCCCTAATTTCTTTGCTGATGTTCCCCCAATGGCCCAGTGTGTTTTTGGCACCTCATCCACAATAACGCGTACATTTTCTTTTGGTGCATCGAGTGATTCACTAACTGCATTGGTCACATTTTCCATCATCGCTTCAATTTTTTCAGGAGATCTTCCTTCCATAATTTGCACATTGATAAGTGGCACGTCTTTCACTCCCTCTTTTATTCTTTAACGAAAAAGGATACTTCGCCTAGCCCACCATATTTTGCTTGGACAAAATCACCAGGAGACAGTCGAACGGCTGCTGTGATTCCACCGGATAAAATGGGCTGTCCTGCTTTTCTTTTTCTGCATTATGCACATAATCAGCAAGCTCTTTGATTTTATTTTTATCCAAGTCGTTCCCCTCCTTATTCTGCGAATGAAATATGTACTTCCCCTAGGTCGGCAAACTTTGCGTAAAAATGATCCCCAGGCTCTGCTTCCATGGCACCCGATAGTGCTCCAGATAGAATGACCTCACCAGCTTTTAATGTAATCCCGTAGTTTGCTAGTTTATTAGCCAACCAGGCAACGCATTTTGCTGGGTCTCCTAATGCCGCTGCGCCAACACCAGTGTTTTGCAGGACATCATTTTTGTAGAGCACCATTCCCATTTGCTTTAAGTCTACGTCTGCAATTTTTTTGGGGTTTCCACCAAGTACATATAATCCGGATGAAGCATTATCTGCAACCGTATCCGCTAATGTGATCTTCCAATCTTTAATGCGACTGTCTATAATTTCAAGCGCTGGAACAACTGCATCCGTTGCTTTTAATACATCTAATGACGTTACATTTGGTCCAACTAAATCGTCTTTCAAAATAAAGGCAATTTCACCTTCTACTTTTGGCTGCAGGACACGATCTGTTGAAACTGTTCCTCCATTTTCAACGCTCATCTGATCTAATAAATGTCCATAATCTGGTTCACCTACACCTAACGCTTCTTGCATTACTTTAGATGTTAAGCCAATCTTTTTCCCTGTAACCCGTTGCCCGCTATTCACCTTTTGTTCGATCGTGTGTAACTGTACGTGATAAGCGTCATCAACGGAGAGTTCAGGATCCAGCCCTGTAATTGGCTGAACCCCTTCCTTTTTACTCCAAGCATCGGCTAAATGCTTCGCATGACTTACCGTTTTCGGTGTGTGTTCGGTTTTCATTTAAGATCCTCCTACATTTTGAGCGTAATATTTGTTAATTCCGAGTAGAAATCAAAACTATGAGCTCCACCTTCGCGACCAATACCACTATGTTTCATCCCGCCGAATGGTGTGCGTAAATCACGTAGGAACCATGTGTTAACCCAAACGATACCAGCTTCGATTTGTCTGCTGAAACCAGTGGCGCGTTTAACATTACTCGTCCATAAACTTGCACTTAAACCGTAATGTGTATCATTTACTTGTTCCAGTACTTCTTCTTCTGTATCAAAAGGAACAACGGTTACAACTGGTCCAAAGATTTCTTCGCGTACACATCTTGAATCTTTTCCTAAACCTGTAATAATTGTTGGTTCCACGAAAAAGCCTTTGTCAAATCCTTCAGCAGCTTTACCACCTGTCAAGAATGTTCCACCTTCTTCTTTCGCAATATCCAAGTAGCCAAGCACTTTATTATAGTGTTCTTCACTAACTAATGCGCCAACCTTTGTATCTGCATCGAACGGATCACCGACAACTAATTCTTTTGCTTTTGCTGAAAATCGCTCCAGAAATTCATCGTAAATCGGACGCTCCACATAAATTCTTGAACCACATAGACAAACTTCGCCTTGATTAATGAAACTAGAACGAACGGTTGTCTCAATCATGTCTTCCATGTCAGCATCTGCGAAAATAACGTTTGGATTTTTGCCACCAAGTTCAAAGGACAGTTTTTTCAATGTTGGTGCTGCAGCCTTCATAATTTCAGTTCCTGTTACCGTTTCACCAGTAAAGGCAATCGCATCGACATCTTCATGGGAAGAAAGAGCTGCTCCTGTATCACCAAATCCATGAACCATGTTTACCACACCATCTGGTACACCGGCATCCTTACAAATTTGTCCCAGTATGGTCGCTGTTATTGGTGTCACTTCAGATGGCTTCATCACAGCCGTATTACCCGCCGCAAGCGCTGGAGCCAACTTCCACGTCATAAGAAATAATGGTAAGTTCCATGGATTAATGAGCCCCACAACACCCACTGGACGACGAATAGCATAATGGATAGCTAAATCATCTTGCTCATAAGCTTCTGTTCCTACTGATGTCATATAGTCAGCAAAGAAATAGAAATTATTCGCTGCACGATCGATATCAACATTCGTGGAAAGCCATAATGGTTTGCCTGTATCCAAGGATTCAAGTCTCGCCAATTCATCTTTTCTTTCCAAGATCAAATCACCAATTTTACGAATGATGTTGGAGCGCTTTCGTAAAGGCATATTTGCCCATTCACCTTTGAGTGCTTTTCTGGCAACACTTACTGCTTGATCAACCTCTTCTTTTCCGCCCTCTGCAATATTTCCTAATACCTCTTCTGTTGCTGGATTCACGTTTTCAAACGTTTTTCCATTGGTTGATTGTACATATTCTCCATTAATGAAATGCGAACAATTCATTACATCCTGTTTCGTTTCGGTTTGCATAGAGAAAACCTCCTTGTATTTTTGGAAACGCATACATTATTTCCGATGTATATAAAGTGTATTTCTACTTCATCAACATATTATAAATACGATTTGGAGACTTTAAAAGGCATTTATTCCTATATGCGCAACAAAATAAAAAATTAAAGTTAATACGGTCGGAATATTCAGTGATAATTTTAATTCTATTTTTTGCCAAAAAGACAAACCCTAAATTGCGGAAGGCTTTATTATGAATCACATCGTCGCTATTGACGCAACCCATTTAAAAGCACGTGATCAGGCTCCACCAAAAGAAGAAAAATCAAAACCTGAGCCGAGAAAATGCAGGCGAAAATCCAAAGAAGAGCGTGAACAATAGCTTATCGAACAAAGCAGAAAAAGAAGCGAACCTTCCACTTTACGAAAAGAAAATAGAAGCTCAGTTAGATGTGCCTTTAAACGAGTTATGTGCTGGAGAACCTCAAGACCTAAAGTAGGGTGTGAAAAAGAACAGTGAAGGAAAGAACCTCGTATGGTTTGGATATAAAGGACACTTAGCAATTGGCAAATCAAGTCAATATATTTTGCAGTCTCTCTTTTCGTTTTGCAGTCTGAATGACGGAAAGGCAGCTTCCCATTGTTAAAAGGTATCGTGAACGTCTATCCTTATCTTCATTGAACTACCAAACAACATGTATCGGTTATAACTACTTTATGCTAAATCAAATTCCGAAATCAAACGTAAGGCATTTCAGGGAAGTATCCACCAAATCAGGAGTCGGCAAAGGTTGAAAAAGGGAAGAAGTAATTAACACCGCATTTCCACTTGATCAACCTTCACCTAGCTCTCCTTTAGCAATAAGAACTGCCTCTACATTTTGCTTACATAAATAGTAGGCACACGAAAAGATCAATAACTCCTCCACCAATTATGGCGACTTTCTTCACGAAGGAAAAACCATCTTCCTTGTCATTATTCATGAATTAATGTATACAAAGAGATTAAACAATATTAAACTATAATTCAGCTAGAGAAAATTTACCTTTCATTACTCTGGTTTTAATTCTACAATCATTTCAATTTCTACTGGCATACTAAATGGTAGCTCATTAGTTCCAACACCTGTACGTGCATGCTTACCATTCTCACCAAAAATCTGTTCTAATAATTGAGAAGCCCCATTAACTACATAAGGCTGTTCATTAAACCCAGGTGCGCTATTAACAAATGCTAATACTTTTACGACCTTATTTATACGATCTAGATTACCAAGGTGATCCTTTAAAACAGCTAGTAAATTAATCATCGTTTGCCTAGCAGCTTTAGATCCTTCCTCTATTGTCAATTCCTTTCCTAATTTTCCTGTGTACATAAATTCACCATTTACTTTACAATCATTACCTGATGTGTAAACCAAATTACCTGTAGTGACTGCATGAATAAATGAAGCGGGAGGTGCGGAAACCTCTGGAAGCTCAATTCCTAATTCTTTTAATCGTTTATCAATGACTGACATTAAATCACTCTTTCTCTTATCTTTATTAAAAATTTTCTTGATTAACTAGATTTTGTTGCTTAAGTGTTCTCACTCAAACCTGCTGTTTTTTCAAGATACTTTTAATGTGCCCGATTAGTTTAGTACAGTATTAATAAATTCTCTTAATTATTGAAAATAAGATTTGGTAAGAATGTTACAACTTGCGGAAATGCAACAAAAATGATTAGCCAGAATATAATGGCATATAGGAATGGCCAGATCCCCTTAAAGGTAGATTCCAGCGGAAGATCTTTAGCTACACCTTTAAAATAAACACACTAGCGTTACATTAATAAGTTCTAGTTGTCAAATGGTAAAATATGGGTTATATTTATACTTGCTGATTACAATCAACATTCAGTTTTTTACCCATTTTTACTTTGAAGAAAAAAAGACAACAGAACTCTTTAAGTAGTCCTTCATCCATTTTTATTTATATAACTGTTTAATTAATCGGGTCGTAGGTTAGATCATCTAAATGCGAAACATCTACTGATCCACTATTAAGTTGCCATATACAGATAGTCTGTATTAAAAAACAGATTTCCAAAGTTATTTTGATTCTCGTAAGTGCAAGAGTGCAACGAATGAGGTGGTTCGTTTTGAAACCCCAACAGGTGAGCCAACACAATTAAATTGGAAAGAAAACATTAGGTATATAACGCTAGATGGTGAAATATTTATGAGAATGTCGGTGTGCTTTCACTTTCCTGTTTGAGTTTTCGAACATTTCATTTATCTATCTCCAAATCTATTTATGCAGTAGGAAGATATATCCTAACTGCCAAGCTGCAAATGTGCTCCTCACCCCATCTAACCTCACAGTGTAAGAGCCGGTCTCTTTTCAATTAACACCGAATAGCTTTGAAATAAATTCCATACTAGCACCACCTTTAATGTATTATACCACAGGTTAGAAAAGATATAATAGTGCTACTTCAAATGATCCCTCAAATTCTACAATTAAAAAACAACAAACAAAAAACACCCATCACCATCACTATGATAAAGTAATAACAAAATCATAGCCGGGTGATCAGATGTTTAATCAATGTAGTATCGTTCAACAGATTCTATCCATTCCCTTAAATCCTGGAATCCAAATCCTTGTCCACCATTACTTCAGGAAATCGCAAATCTACCAAGCGAGCTCCCTACTTTAGAAAACTTGGTTGTCACCAAGGTTTTCGGTGACAGCCTTAGTTGCACTTATGCAGTAAGAAATATGGATATATTTTCTTAACTGCCAAAAAAGCTCTCAGCCTTTTCCAGATATACTTCTTGTGCAGGATTTAAATCATGCTCATCCACGATTGCATCGACTGGACAAGCAGCTACGCAAGCACCGCAATCAATACATGTGTCTGGATCAATAAAAAATTGGTCGGGTCCCTCTACGATACAGTCGACCGGACAAATACTAACACATTCTCCTGATTTTTCACTAAGACACGGTTCCGTTATAACAAATGCCAAGGTTATCCTCTCCTTTTATTCTTGTTGTATGCGTATCTTTCACTAGTATTCTACCTATCTATTTACGTTTCTACATATATTCTTCTTTATCCAAATTTAAAAATTGTAACGCATTAAGACCATGGATTTGGTTCTTTTCATCGTCATTTAGTGTTGTTAATCGATCAACAACTTTTCCAGATGGAGCTTCACGTAATAAAAAAGGATAGTCAGAACCAGCTATTATTTGGTCCACTCCAAACCGGTCAATCATAAATTGCAAGTTGTTTTCATCGTAAACAAGTGAATCATAATAAAGTAATTTCGCATAGTGACTAGGTGGATTCTCGGTCTTTCTTATATGGGGCCACACATTCCAGCCCTTGTCCATTCGTGGTAATAAATACGGCAGAGCCCCACCACCATGCGCAAAACATATTTTTAAATTCGTATATTTGTCTAACATTCCACTCATAATAATACTTCCTGCTGCTAATGCAGTTTCGGAAGGCATTCCGACCATATACATGAAGTTATGGCGCGGCATTCGTTCGCCTCCTAATGTTTCCCAAGGATGAACAAACAATGGAACTCCCTGTTCATTTGCAGCCTGAAAAAAAGGTTCGAGTTCTGGATCGTCTAAATTCTTACCGTTCACATTACTACCTATTTGAATCCCTTTTAAGCCTAATTCATTAACTAATCGTTCCATTTCCTTTATTGCAATATCAACATCTTGCAGGGGAACGGTACCTAAACCAATAAACCTTTTTGGATGTTCTTTTGTGATCGATGCAATAAAATCATTTTGGAATCTTGCTAGCTCTAACCCTTGTTCAGGCTCTGACCAGTAGCTGAATGTAACGGGAATAGGTGATAATACTTGGATATCAATTCCTTCATTATCCATATCTTCCAAGCGCTTTTCTGTATCCCATGCTTGATCCGTTATTTCTCTAAATTTCTTTCCCTTTATCATGATATTGGCGCCACAGTCACATGTTTTCTCTAAACTAGGCCAACGATCATCACCATATTTTTCGGCTAAGTTTAAAAATTCCTCTGAAATAATATGCGTATGAAAATCAATTTTTAAGTTACGTTGCACGAATGAACTCTCCTAGCATTCCTATTTTTTAATGAGAGATAGACGACTTATATCGTCTACCTCTTCCGCGTTATTCACCAATTTTCGCGCCATAGGTGAAATAAGATTCCGGTGGTGTACTTCCCCACATTTCTAGTCCTAATTGACCGATTTCTGGTCCCCATTCAATTGGTTCCCAATCTGGTGAGAAAATCAGGAATCCACCAGTCCAAATTTCTACTCGATGGCCAGAAGGCTCAAAGACATAGATGAATTGTGCACCACTTGTTCCATGCTTACCAGGACCCCACTCAATTTCAATATCATTTTCTGCCATGATATTTGCTGCACGAATAAGTTCATCTGGAGAATCCAGGTAATAGGCTAAATGATGGAAAGATGCACCATCTTGATTGGCGTTTCTCATGAGTGCCATTTCGTGTGCAATATTCGTTCTACTCAACCATGAACCTAGGCGTACATCTTCTTTATTCTGAATATAATAACGATGATGAATACCTAGCAGATCGGTCCACCATTGTTGTTCTTTTTTCACATCATTAACCATCATATTAACATGATCAAAACGACGAGGTGAAACGCCTTTAAAGCTATATTTACTTGGATGGCTCGGTAATTTTGACTGCAATTTCGGATCATTCGTTTCAAATAATTCTTTTTCCCAATATAGTTCAACCGGGAATCCAGAAGGGGATTTAAAATGAATCGCATCGCCTAAAGCTCGCTTCTGTCCACCTGCTACCCATATAAAGTCAATATTCATTTCTTTTAATTGCTTTTCGAATAGCTTTAGTGACTCCTCCGTGCTTACACGCCAACCCATACGATTTACTTCAGATACATTCGATTCTCTTAATACCAGCGTATAATCATCAAAATCCTGCCATGCTCGTAAGTAAGCGCGGTCCCCATCTCTTTCTGTTAATACGAGTCCCATTACTTCTGTAAAAAACCATAACGATTTTTCGAAATGTGTGACACTAATTTCTACATGACCGATATGCGCTACGGTTCGTAAATGTTTTTCTAACCTCTCCTGTGCGGTTTCTTGATTTAAGATTTCTTTTTCTGTTTTCATGATTGATAGCCTCCATATTTAATTTTTAGTAGACAACTTCTTTTTCCTTACTTTCTTTCTTAACTGCCTTTTCTTTCTTCTCTTTCTTTTCCTTCTTATTCTCTTCCCTACTCATAATAGACGTACTATGAGCAGTGTGTAAGGAGGCTTTTGGATCCATGTAGACGATCGCATTACTTACTGCAATCGGAGCTTCGCCAAAGCCAGTTGCCATTAATTTAACCTTGCCTTCATAGGTAGATATATCCCCAACGGCATAGATACCAGGTACAGTCGTTTCAGCTTTCGAGTTTGTTAGAATGCAATTGTTCTTTATTTCCAATCCCCAGTTATTAATGGGTCCTAAATTGGATATAAAACCATAATTCACGATATAGTCATCCGCTTTAAGTTCCATATTCTCATCGCCTTTTGCTTTTTTAAGCGTTACGTTTTCAATTTTATCCTCCCCCATTATTTCAGTTGGAATATATGGGGTTAAGACATCAACCGAAGATTCCTCCATTAATTTCACACTATAATCATGGGCCCTGAATCGATCCCTTCGATGGACAATGGAGACGTTTGACGCTATATTCTCTAACATTAAAGCCCAGTCTACGGCTGAATCGCCGCCACCAAAAACAACGACATCCCTATTTTTAAAATCAGTTAAATTTTCGATACGATAATGCAGGTTCTTTCCTTCGAATTGATCTTCATTATCCAAATTCATGGTTCTTGGTTTGAAGGCTCCGTTCCCTGCAGTAATAATAATGGTTTTCGAATAATGGGTTTGCGTACTTGTTTTTATCGTAAAAATATCGTCTTCCTTTGTTACATCCATTACTTCTTCATTTAAGCAAACATCATTCTCGAATTGATCCATTTGTTTAATCAGTCCATCTACCAAATCACTTGCTTTTATCTTTGGAAACCCAGCTACATCATAAACAAATTTATCCGGATATAATGCTGCAAGCTGACCGCCTAATTCTGGTAAACTCTCAATAATTTTCACACTTTTTTGACGCATACCTGCATAAAAAGCAGTAAATAAACCAGCAGGGCCTCCACCTATAATGGTCATATCGTATACTTCGCTTTCATTCATACTTCCAGCCACCACCTTTCAATCTTGATAGATTACGCTATAGAATCAAACTAATTTTTCCATGCGGTCTCAGGCTATCTAGATGTAAGACAACCTTTTTACTTTTTATCTTAAGTTCACCATTCTGTAGGACGAGTTCATACGTATGTTTTCCAATGAACGTGTCCATGACTTCTCTTTTCGTTCGGTGTATTGTAAAATTACACTCCACTGTGATGACATCTGAATCCAAATTACTGACCAATATATTATTATAATTATGGACCGTGGTAGAGTGTGGATACTCGACATGGGCCTCTTTCTTTAATAATCTTTCTGCACGTTCCTGGAGTCGCGCTCGATTATCATGCGAAATGAATAAAGATTTTGTTGGATCAGCTTCCGGATCACCTAAAGGTGGTACGGTGTAGGTACCATCATCCGTAAATAGTGCAGGCCATTCCATTAATCTCCACTCATCTAATATTTTTGCTTCCGTATAAAGAAAATCAACCACATCTTGACGTGTTAACGTAGTTACAGTCATCGTTGAGCGACCTCCTTCTCCTTGTTCAATGATTCTTGGATTCTAGCATTATACTGTCTCCAGAAATTCCTCATTTGGACCTCATCTGTTGCCATTGCATTCCCTGCTCCTCTTACCATGCCTTTGGAAATATCGTTCCACTCAACTTCTTCGTTATTGTTATAAGCTTCTTGACATAATTCTAATGCTTCATTATCATCTGGAGTCGCAAAGCCACCTGGGCCTAAAAACTCTAGGAAGTTATCATTTCTTGCCATCCGATGCGTCTCTTCTTCTCCCTTAGGTGCTAGTGAATAGCCGGATACTTCCATGTAACCAGGAGATGTCGGATAAAATGTTCTTGCCGTCACAGCCATAATATCGTTAATTACCAGGTTAGGAAATATTACAATGTTACGGTTATAGTTGGCTATTCGGTCCGCACGTTCCTCGCCATACCGATCAGCAAGTTTAACCTTCATTCGCTCCATATCTTGCTTCAATTCGTCATCCCAAATAGGCGTCCATTGTGCAACCGGCCTTCCCCAAGGAGCTATATATTCTATAACAGCATGACCGTTATCGAGTTCCACGCCTTCTCCTTCTAATTTCACATTCTTTAATTCGGGATCTTGGGCTTGCTTAATATCAAAATACGTTTTATGCGTAGGCATTCCATGATATAAGTCAACACTGTTTTCAGCTAACAACTTCCAATTCGCTCTTACGCTATATTCCTGCACGCCACCTTGTGCTTCTAACCCATATTCTGATTGATCTACTACAAGGTCAATATATTCTTTCGCATTTCCTAAATATTCATCTAATGAAATAGCATCTTCGTCAAAATTCACAAATACAAACCCACGATAGTTCTCTACTCGTTTAACCGCTTTCATATTCTTCGTACCTTCAGCGTTAAAATCTTCAGGAAAACCATCCTTCCCAGGCATGCCTACCAACTCACCATCATTTTTAAAACTCCAAGCATGGTAAAAACAACGGAAAACTCTTGAATTTCCTTCATTTTCTCTGGCAATTAGTGCACCGCGATGTGGGCATGTATTGAATAGTGCCCGAATTTCGCCATCCTGACTACGTACAAATAATAAATTACGCCCGCCTACTTTTTTGCGTTTATAATCGCCTAATTCCGCTATCTCTGTGTCATGACCAATAAATAACCAACACTTATTAAAAATTTCTGCTCGTTCTCTTGCTAACATTTCTCTATCTGTAAATACACTTCTATTAACAAGAAATTCACTTTTTTCTACGTTGTCACGTATAAATTGATCCATTTGATACCCTCCATTTTATAATTAAATCGTTCATAGTAATGTTTCCTATCAGTTTTCACTTATCGGCTTATTTTCCAATTGGAGTTCCTTCAATTACTTCAACACAATGTAACCACTTACATTATGTAGTAGAATCCCCCCTTACTGATAGTCGAATAATTAATAGTTGGTTTAACTCTTTTCTTACCATTCATTATAAGTGCCCTATTCGTTAAATACCAATTGAAAAAAATTTTGATATTTGAAGAATTCCAAAAAAATATTTATACACACTTTTTCGAATATAATTTATAATTCAGCCCTTCTGTTACTTTAGTTGACATTACGCTGTTTTTTGACCTATTATTGAATGGCATTTATTAAGGGGATCACCTTAAGTAATCGATTTTAATAAAAGCACATTCAGGAGGTAATAACATGAATGAAAGTCAGTTACAAACCTTTCTTACTGTAGCCAAATATAAGAGTTATTCAAAAGCTGCAGTTATTCTTAATGTTACGCAACCAACCATCACATCACGAATAAAAGCATTAGAAGACATCCTACAATGTGAACTTTTTAAAAGAATTGGACATGAAATCTTCTTAACAAAAGAAGGGAATATGTTTATCGATTATGCGAATAATATTTTAATATATATTACACATTCAAAAGAAATTACAAACATGGTTAAAGACCCCGTCATAAAAGTCGGTTTCTCCCCTGGATACGCTTATTCCTTTATTATAGAACTTCTGAAAACGATTAAATCAACTGGCGATATCGATATTCAAGTAATAGAAGGCCATGATTCCGTAAGTTTAAATGAAAGGGTTTTATCAGGTGAAATTGACTTAATTTTTAGTAGAGATGTTCTATCAAACAACCAAAACCTTATTTCAGAATATCTATTTGATAATAATCTGGTGCTTGTACTGCCAGCAAATCATCATTTATGTGAAAAACAAACGCTTCAAATAGATGACTTAAATGGGGAGTCGATTATAAGTTATAGCAGAAATTCCTCCTTATGGAAGTTAATTGATGAACAACTCATTCGTGCACAAAATATAACCCGAATAGATGTCGATAATAATGAAATGCTTTTAAAGGCTGTTGCCAATGAGATAGGAATTGGGATTATACCTGAACTAGGTATTGACACAAGGTATGAAACGGAAGTAGAAATCCGGGAAATAAGTAACATTTATAACATCCCGAATAAGGTTTACGTCCAATACCGCAAAAATCCCCAAATAGAAAGCCTTGCAAAAAAGATCATTTACTCCATTATCCAACATAAGTATTCAGGGTTCTATTGAGGAGTGTGGGACGGGACCGTTCCTTGTCCTTTATAATGAATCTAAAGTGAAAAGAAGAATTTATTTCTGAAATAAAAGAAGGTGCTCAGCTTATTTCTGAACACCTCGGCTATTTTACGTTTAATTGAACTTCAAAACACCACATGATCTGATCCGGTTTAAAAAGTTTATATTTCGACATTTACACCTACAACCAAAGAGGGAACATTACGATATAAGGGAAAAGTACCATTAAAACTAAAGCAATAAGTAATGCTAAAATAAGGTACATTGATTGGTAAGAAACCTTTAACAATGGTACTTTTACTATATCCGTTGTTACTAGCAAAGTTTGTCCAAATGGTGGTGTACACATACCAATTGCAGTATTAACAATAACCAACACCCCAAAATAAACAGGATCTATCCCCATTGTTTCAATTACTGGTAAAAACATTGGCACAACAATCACGATAATCGCAATTGTATCTACAAACATACCAAATACCAAGAGAATGAGATTAATGATAAGAAGTGTAATTAGCGCGCTGTCACTAATATTCATAAAACCGGATACGATCATACTAGGAATGTTTTCATATGCCAGAACATATGCCAATAAATAGGCATTTGCAATAATGAACATAATTGTCGCTGTTGTTTTTGCTGAATTAAAAATCACTGTTCCTAATTCCTTGAATTTTAGTTCGCGATAAACGAACATTCCTATAATAACAGCATAAACAACTGCAACCACCCCAGATTCCGTTGGTGTAAATATACCTAAAAAAACCCCACCAATTAAGATGATCGGTGTTCCAAGTGCCCAAAAAGCATTTACGAGCGCTTTACCAAAATCTTTTATTTCAAAAGGTTTTCCGCTTCCTTTATAGCCTCTTTTTCTAGAAATTAAGTAGACTCCACCAAGCATGACGCCTCCTACGATGATACCTGCTGGAATTCCAGCAGTGTATAAGTCTGAAATGGAAGATCCGGAGAGGCTCCCATATACAATTAATGTTATACTTGGAGGTATAATTGCTCCTAATGGACTTGCGGTTGAAACGACGGACGCTGCGAAATCCTTGTCATATCCCTTATTCACCATTGCAGGTATCATAAGTGATGACAAAGCTGCTGCAGTTGCAACCGCACTCCCAGAGATAGCTGCAAAGAATACACAGCCCAGAATGGTTACCATTGCCAAACCACCTGTAGTACGTCCTATAAGTGAATTTGCTAAATTAATGATTCGTTGGGCAAGTCCCCCGGTCAACATCAGATTGCCAGCAAGAATAAAGAAAGGGATCGCCATTAAAGCAGAGTTATTTACCCCTGTGAAAAGCTGCTGAATGATAATCATAGGATTGATATCCGCGAGTATAATATAAACCATTGAGGAGAGGCCTATTGTAAACCCTAAGGGAACTCCTAATAGAAATAATAGTACAATTAGAACAAAAAATAATATTATCATTTACTCGTTGCCTCCTTTTTCTGCATGACGATCTTTGCCAATTCTGGCGATCAAGTGGATAATCATGATAGCTGCAGAAATAGGTAATACTGCATATACAATTCCCATAGATATTACCATATTCGATGAGGTCTGCGGTCCGACTACTTCGAGTGTGTCTAAACCAAATTTCACAAGAATCCCAGCATATAAAAGCATAGCAATCCACTGAAAAGGTGCAAACCATTTTCTTAAAGAGGGTTTCCATTCTTCAAATATAGAGACAGTGATATGGCTTTTGTCCCTAACTGCCAAAGCTGCCCCCAAAAATATCATTGCAATCATTAAAAACCTTGCTAGTTCATCTGTCCAGACTGCTCCACCCTCAAATACCGAACGTGCAATAATCTGTACGGTTAATATAACCGTCATAACTGATAAGAAAATTGTAATGAGGTTGCGTACAATTAGATCAATCCAATAACTGATTTTTTCTACAATACCCATACTCTGTCACCTCTTTTTCTATTGAGGGTATTTTTTATATAGCAGGATTTTTTATTTAAAGCAGCCGCTACTTCGTAATAGAATGAAATGTTTTCCTATATTCATCAAAATTATTTGTTATTCTGTCATACCTAAAATTTCGCTTAACAGGTCAGTCCCATGTTGGTCAGTCCAATTTTGATAAATGCCTTCCACTTTTTCTTTAAATAGATCTAAATCCAATTCATTAATTTCCATCCCTTTTTCTTCCAAAACATTCTCATATTCCGCTTCATTTTCTTCGTTTTCTTTATTTATTTCTGTCAGCACTTCTTCACTGGCTTCAAGTATTGCAACTTGAGCATCTTCTGGCAAAGATTCAAAACGATCTTTACTGCCCATTAGGAAAGCGAATGCAAAATTGATGCCTGTCTTAGATACATGGCTGTTGACGTCATTAATATTCTCATCGTCATTAATATCCATCGTATTTTCCTGGCCATCAATTGCACCTTGTTCGAGTGCGGTATATGCGTCACCAAAATTCATACTCTGCGGGCTTGCTCCTAGAGCTTCATACGCCTCTATGTAGATAGGGCTTTCACTTACACGGACGGTAAGGCCATTGAAGTCATCAAGGCTCTCAATAGGTCCAGTTGACGTGGAAACATGTCTGAAACCCCTGGCCATTAGACCAAATGTTTTTAGATTCACTTCTTCTGTTATGGCACGATACTTATCTTCCGTCTCAGTACCTATAAATTCATTTACATGATCCCATCCATCAAAGAGATAGGGTAAATCCAATACAGATGTTTCAGGAGCAAAACCTGATACGGCCGGACCAGTAATCATGCCTAAATCAAGTGTTCCAAACTGCATTGCTTCTAGTAATTCTCTATCTGTTCCCAATTGACGAAATGGGTAAATTTCTATTTGTACCTTTCCATCTGTTTTTTCTGCTACAAGCTCTTTAAACCGAAGTGATGCAGTATGGTAATTGGTTGATTCCGGTGTTTGATGCCCTAATCGAAGTGTTATAACATCCCCATCTTCTCTTATCTGAGGATCTTGACTAACATTAGCTGCTACAGGATTACCTGCTGCTTCGCTTGTTGTTTCTATATTAGGGTTTGAATATCCCCCGCAAGCCGACAGAAATAGGAAAAGAGAGAAAATAGCTGCTAAAAGAATTCTTTGTGGCATAATCTCATTCCTTCCTACATTTTATTACCTTTACTTTAAATTGTAATAATTCATCTATATCTAAATATCCGAATGAATAGTCAAATATCTGATTTAAACGATTAAACGTTGTTCATTAATCAACCACTCTATTTGCGCCTATCGAAAATTTCTGGATTAGCGATTACAAAAGTACCATATCAATCCTTAGACCAATGCGTTGACACACCGTACTGTGGATCCGTTCCTTATCCTGTAAATTTTTGTTTAATGATAGACAGGTTTGAGAGTATTCTCTGGAAGAGATGTTTTTTGTAAAGTTCATTCATTTTAGAGTGAAACGGTAAAACATCATTTCAGATAATTAATGGTTAATCTTATATAGTTTTATAGACAGGATAAAGGTTTTCATTAAGCAAAAGTGTCTCCTTATACTTATCTCCAGGTAATATAGTGAATTATTATTCAGTGAAGGTACCACTTCCTCCCTCACTGAATATGCTGCTTTCAAAATCTCGCGCTGGGGGGATTACTTTCCATGCGATAGTTATGATAAGACCTCTTCTATTTATGTGCTCCACTGGCCACCCTTGGTATGTCAACTTTTAGATCAGCGTAATTTTCAGCTATCGTACTTGAAGCAGCAGTTGATGAAGATATATGCTCCAATTCAGCAAGCTGGACGCCATGCTCAAAAGTTGTTTTCTGATGATTGTGATGAAGTAAATTAGTCATTTGACTAGCAAACCTTTGTGCTTTCCAGCCACGACGAACACAAGCGTCCGAGTATTGATCAAGTAATACATCACTATTCGTTTCATAAAAATGCTTTAATCCTTCTGCTAGTACCTGTACATCACCAATTGCAAGGTTCATTCCTTTTGCCCCCGTTGGTGGAACAATATGAGCGGCATCTCCCGCAATATAAAGACGACCATATTGCATCGTTTCACACATAAAACTCCTCATGGTAACTATGTTTTTTTGGGTGATCGGACCCTCTTCCAAAGTCCAGCCATCTAAATCAACTCTCGCGTGAAGTTCAGACCAAATCCGCTCATCCGACCAGTTGCTGATATCATCAGATGGATCAACCTGCAGATAATAGCGTTGTACATTTGGTGACCGTGTACTAAGTAAAGCAAACCCACGCTCGTGATACGTATAAATTAATTCATCACTTGCTGGTGGAGTTTCTGTTAAAATACCTAACCATCCAAATGGGGGAGTATACTCCGATTCGTGTAAATACTCTTTTGGAATTGCTTTTCTACTTGGTCCGTGATATCCATCACACCCAGCAATAAAATCGCACACTAATTCTTGATTTTCTCCATTATGTTGGAAACAAATTTTGGGTTCCGTTGTATCAATATCATGCAAACTTACATTATCTGCATTAAACAGAATCTTGCCCCCCACTTCCAATCTTGCCGAAATTAAATCTTTGAGAACTTCATGTTGCGGATAAATCATAATTTCTTTTCCACCTGTAAGTTTTTCAAAATCAATCCTGTGACGCTTTCCACTAAACTGAAACTCAATTCCTTTATGGGGCTGTCCTAATTCCATCATCCGGTCCCCAACACCTGTTTCATTCAATAAATCGATCGTCCCCTGTTCCAATACTCCAGCGCGAACTGTGTTCTCAACCTGCTCCCTTGATTTTCTTTCAATGATAACGGAATCAATTCCTTGTAAATGTAATAAATGTGACAGCATAAGCCCTGCAGGACCTGCACCAATAATCCCTACTTTTGTACGCATATATGAGCATCTCCCTTATAATTTGTTTTAATTTGATCAATAGCATTAGATGTATTCTAATTTCCTCGGTAGACTGACCATTAATAAAGTGTAAGTTACCGACTATTTCCCCCCTTAACCTAATTTGCAAACGCTTTCTATTCTTGCTAAAAAAATATAAGATGAAGAATGTTTATATTATTAATTTATCAGCACATATTTAATATCTCAATCCTTAAATTCCTCTATATGAAACTATGGGCTTTTTATTTCTAAAAATTCATATAAGATTGAAATATAGAGTTAATGATTTGACATATGTCTGGAACTGTCTGGCATTTGTTAAGGAAGGGGAGAGGACAATTTATGTTCGACTTGCATACACATTTTATACCCAATGATGTTTTATCTTGGCTTAGAGAAAACAAAAAAAAGGTTAATGCGAAATGGGTGACAAAATTTGATGACAAGCATGAATTCTTGGTAGTCAATGAAAAATGGGGGTTTGAATTAAAGCCTGCCTTTTATGATTTTTCAGTATTCAAACAGGAATCAGCATTAGCAGGAATTACACATTCCGTTATTTCACCGATTCCTCAATTATTCATGTATGATTTTGATGACGGCATTACATCAGAGGTTTCGCAAGTCTACAATTCTTCATTGGTTAAGTTAGTAAATGATTCACCTGATACAATTTCTGCTTTAGGAACTTTACCACTGACAAATCCAGAACAAGCTGCAAGCACACTGAATAAAGCGATGCATCAAGGATTAAAGGGTGCTATCATTGGGCCTGGGCTAGATGACAAGCCACTTTCAGACGAATTTTTTACACCTTTATTTGAAGAAGCCAACAGACTGAAGGCTATTTTATTCATTCACCCACTTTTAAGTACGGACCCACGAATAAAGTCAAAAAAAATGCCGAATCTTATTGGGGTCCCTTGGGAAACCACGGTTTGTGCAACCGATATTCTGTTAAGTGGTTTAATTGACAAGTATCCTGATGTAAGAATTCTATTCGCTCATGGTGGGGGGTTCCTTCCCTATCAAATTGGCAGGCTTGATAAAGGATATGAGCAGTGGGATCAGGTCTCATCCAACTTACAGGCGCCACCATCAGAATACTTAAAAAGGTTCTGGTATGATTCCGCTTTATGGAATCAGGAAAGTTTAGAGTTTTTAACTAAAACTGTTGGCGAAAATCGCGTAGTACCTGGGTCCGACTTTCCCTTTGATTTAAGTGTTTGGCCACCGGAATCTAAGACTGATAGAGGTGTTCATTCTCTGTTGGGATAGTTTAAAGGATTAGTGGGAAATATGCTTAGTCCATACTTTAAAACCTCTAGGTTGATAGCCATATAAAAGAATTTATGCGTTAATAGAGATTAAAGACTTTGTTAGAAATTATTTCAACACAATGGACAATGGAAAAGGCTTTCTTTCTAAGTTTATTTAGAAAGAAAGCCTTTTATTAGCCCTTGTTCAATTCTTCCAAATAAAAGAGCACACTACACATCATCTATCATTGTTTATATACTTTCTAACATGTTCTTGTATTTGTCTGTCATATCTAAACTATTCTGTTGTTGGAATGGAGCAATCTGCTTACTAGCTTTTACCTTTTCATCCTTTTTACTTAACACGTTTATAACGCCTAGCAGTTAGCAGGATGTTCTAGTACAGCTACACCAGCTCTTAATGTGTCAAAAAGGTTTTATTTAATGGTTTGTTTTACAGGTTGCACACTTGGAGTCCCGTAATTATAAAAACTTTCCGGAAGTCTTGGTTCGAACCATATCGAGCTTTTTTCAAGGTCTGATTTATTGGAAACATCCCATACAACTGTTTCCCAATCCGGATCAAAGATGAGATACCCCGAATCTCCAAAAAGCTCTATACGATTACCACCAGGTTCGTAAATATATAAAAAATATGCTTGGGTCGTCCCATGTTTACCAGGCCCCATCTCGATTTCAATCCCGTAATCGGCACAAAGATCTGCAATGTCAAACAAATGCTGCGGATATCCGTACCAAAAAGCCACGTGATGAAGTCGACCCTTTTGTCCGGAGGCATCACGTACCATGGCAATTTCATGAACGAGATTGGACACACTTAACCATGCCCCTATTTGAGTTTTTTCTTCACCCAGTTTTAATTCTCTCAGATTGAAGCCGAGTTCATTTTGCAAGAAATTTTGATTGGGCTCAACATCGGAAGCCATGATGTTGACATGATCAAGACGTCGTGTCGGTACTCCTCTTAAAGGGCGTTTTTGAGGGCGATTTTTTAGTAAGCTCTTTTCCCTCGAGGGAACGTTACAGTACTCAACATCCCATAAGATTTCAAATAGGTTCTTTAGTTTATTCAGTATCTGTATTTAGTTTTTGCATATTATACGTATTTTCAATTGTACAGATTAAGTCATACAATGCCTCAGTATATGGAACCTCCATATTTACTTCTTGAGCCTTTTTAACAATTCCACCGTTAATAAATTCATTTTCTGTTTTTCTTTTATTAATAATATCTGCAGACATGGATGTAAAATGGTCTTTATGAAATTCAATTGATTCTGTTAAACTATTTATTACTGTTTCCTCTGAAGCAGCTACGCCGTGAGCATTTGCAACTGCAACAGCTTCTTTTGCAATTGTATAAGCAAGATATTTCCCTTGTTCTGTAACAGCCATTCCCCCACATGGTATTCTGCACACAGCTGTGGTTGCATTAATTGCAGCATTAAAAGCAACTTTTTCCCAAATAGATACCATTACATCTGGAGCAATTTGACTATTTAGACCTGCATCTTGAAGTGCGTCATTAATGATATACAGCATTTTATTTTCTTCGCCATTTGCGGACATAATTTTTGTATATCCTGAACCATGTGAACTGATATGTCCTATTCCCTTGACATCACTTGGATAATTTGTAACCCCGGCAATAATATGATCGTGTGGAACATATTCACTGATTAATTCGATATTCCCTAATCCATTTTGAAGAGTTAGCACATGAGTGTCTTTACCCAAGAATTTTTTTGCCGACTCTAAAGCAGATCTTGAATAGATTGCTTTTGTAAGTAAAATGGCCAAATCTACTTCTTCATTTATATCTTCTGCAAATGCAGCCTTGATAGGAATCAAATGATCTCCATCATCACCTTCTAGATATAAACCTTGGTTATTTAGTTTTTCTATAACAGCTGGAACAACATCAACCATCGTAATATCATAACCGTGCAGTGCTAATCTGCTTCCAAAAAGCATTCCCATTGCACCGGAACCAATAACTACTATTTTCACAAAGAACCCTCCTATGTAATAACAATAAAGTTATTTACTCTTGAAGTATCAAACCCGCATAAAACCGTTCTAAATTTAAATCAAACACAAAGATGAATTTTAAGAATAATGGTAGTGAAGTTGTTTAAAAGGTAATATTTAAACAGCTTTATTGTCATTCAACAATATTTTTCTATTTTCATTTTAATAAAGAATGTTTTTGATAAATCATGATAAGTTGATCTAAATTCTGGCTACAGCAACCTGTATCATTTCTTTTCTCATTTGAAGGATCCTGCGTTCTAATTCATCTATCTCTGTAAATATCATACAAATTCCCACAATTACCCATTATCTTCAACTATTCATCTTTTAAACGTCTTTATTTGTTTTGAAACACCTTTATTAAACAACGTTACGCCTATACTAATCCATTTCAAAAAAGATATTTTCTTTCTTCTTTTGAACGGAAATCCATTTTACAGTTGTAAATTCTTCTAAAGCCCATTCGTCATTATAGTGCTCAAGACCTGAAGCCTTTTCGCCGCCAAATGGCATTGTTTCCTCATCCTTTACCGTTTGCTCATTAACATGTGTCATACCACTTTCTACCTTTCTAGCAAATGATATTCCTTTTTCTAAATCAGTTGTAAATACGGCAGAACTTAGTCCAAACTCAGTATCATTTGCTAATTCAAGAGCTTCTTCTTCAGTATCAAAAGAGATAGCGGAAAGGGCCTGTCCGAATATTTCTTCCTTTGCAATCGTAGAATTATTGGTCACATTTGTAAGGACGTAAGGAGTTATTACATTTCCTACCCGTTCTCCTTCTAACGCAACAGTCGCTCCTTCTTTCTTTGCTGTTTCAATTAAATTCTGAATTCTTTTTATCTGTTTTTCATTAATAACAGGTCCATTGATAACATCTTCAAAATGCTCCTTGTATATTTTATCTTACTCTAAATACAACTTTAATCATTTTGTAGAAAGGTCAGTCAAATCATTAATGAACTATTCATTGGAATGAATTTCATAATCCCTATCCCTTGTGCCCCAATGGGTTTGAGACATAAAAAAGGAAGTACCTCCCCAAATCTTGTATAATGGTAGTTAACACACAACCAAAAAAGATTGGAAGAATACTTCCTATGACCATTATACGACAACCAAGCTTATTTGGCATCCAAGAACTTTATGAGATGGAACCTACCCAACGTTATGATCGATTATTTCTGCGATAGACTTGGATGCTATCTACCATGAAATAACAAAAAATCACGACTTGGTGCACCATAGAACTAAATTATTCAGCAATGATTATTTCTATCTTTGTACGAATTGTGGAGCGTATCCCAACCATTAAAGACCACATTAAGCGTCTGAATGATGATTTGGTATTTAAACTAAATTGTGGGTTTCTTGTGTCTGACCATACTCCCTCTGAAGCTGCCTATTCTCGTCTATTAACCAAGCTTAGTGACTCTAACGTTTTAGAGAAAGTACAAGGAAGAGCGTGATCAATGGTTAGTTGAACAGGCGGAAAAAGAAGCCAATCTTCCCCTTTACAAAAAGAAAATAGAAGCGCAATTAGATGTCCCGTTAGCCAAATTACGTGCTGAAGTTCCTCAACACCCCAAGTGGGGTGTTAAAAGGAACAGTGAAGGGAAAAATGTTTTTTGGTATGGCTACAAAGGTCACTTAGCTGTTAGTACATCAAGTCAATACATTTTACAGTCCCTTTTTTCTTCAGGCAGTCTGAATGACGGAAAGGCAGCAATTCCATTATTAAAGGGTGTTGACGAATGCTTATCTCTTCCATCTTTGCGCTATCAGACCATGGATGCTGGCTATGACTACGATCCGATATACGAGCAAGTACATCGAATGGGAAATCAATCTGTCATCGCTTATAATAAGAAAAATGAAGGGGAGCCCATTGGATTTGATAAACATTTCGCCCCGACCTGTTTTCGAGAGCGAGAGCATTCCTATCGTTATGACAGTTTTGATGCCAAATATGAACATTGAAATATACAAGCCCAAAAGAATGTAGTGAATGTCCCTTAGCTACCGAAGATATCTGCCAAAAAGTTTATAAAGTGAAAATCACAAACGACCTTCGTAGATATACAGCACCAGCTCGTGGATCAAAAGCATCGAAAAACATTTTTAAACGTCGCAGTTCTGTTGAACGCGTAAATGGGTATCTCAAGGAATATTTTCAACTGAATAACGTTTGTTATCGAACTGAAAAACGTGCAAAAGTTCATTTCGACATTGTAACATTAGTTTATAATGCATCAAGATTAGCAAGTGATCGAATTGATTTACTGTTAAACTAGCAACAAGTCGCTTAAGTAATTTTCTTAAAAATAATAATTTAAAATTCTGCAGGTCTGTGTACTTTTAAAAAGAGAAATTATGAAATAGATTCATTGATATAATTTTTTAATTAGATGTTATAGTTGTTTTTACATATGATCCATATTTAAAGTACAAATCCTGGAGTCCATCGTTTTTTGAGTTTATATTTCGTCCAGGTAACCCATTTCCATGTTGAATTATATTAATTTGACTTATAGATAATAAGGCTTTAAAAAGGAAACACACGATCTTCTTTTTGAACAGAAATCCATTTCATCGTTGTAAACTCATCCAGGACCCACTCTCCACCAAATCGACCAATACCCGAATCTTTTACCCCACCGAAAGGAACTGTCGGTTCGTCATTAACGGTTTGATCATTAACGTGAGTCATTCCACTTTCGACTTGTTTGGCGAATTCTTCTCCCCTTGCAAGATCACTAGTGAAAATCGCTGAACTTAATCCGTATTCCGTATCATTTGCTAACTGAATTCCCTCTTCATCAGAATCAAACGGAATTAGAGTAGCAAGAGGACCAAAAATCTCACTTTGGGCAATCGTCATGTCATTGGTCACGTTTGTAAAGACAAATGGGGTAATCACATTACCTGCTCGTTTCCCTTCCAGTGAAACAAGAGCCCCTTCTTTCTTAGCGGTTTCTATCAAACCCATAATAGTTTCAATTTGTTTTTCATTCGCAATTGGACCAATTATATTTTTAGAATCTTTCGGATCCCCATAAGGGAGTTCAGAAGCCCTTTTTGTGAATTTTTCTGCGAATTCATCGTAAATGTCTCGATGAACTAAAATTCGGTTCACAATCATACAAATTTGTCCTTGATGAACGAACTTCCCGAATATTGCTGCATTCACAGCCTGGTCTACATCGGCATCCTTCAACACAACAAACGGGCTATTACCTCCTAATTCCAAAGCCACTCGTTTTAAATGTTTTCCAGCTAATGAGCCAATATGACGGCCAACCTCTGTCGATCCAGTAAAAGATATAAACTTTGGAATCGGATGTTCCACAAAATAATCACCAGTCTCCGAAGAACTAGTTATAATCAAATTAAAAACACCCGCCGGTAACCCTGCCAATTCAAAGACTTTAGCAATCACGCCACCGCCGGTGATCGCAGTTTGCAAAGCAGGTTTGTGAACTACTGCATTCCCTGCCGCAATCGCAGTAACAACAGATCGCATCGATAGATTGAGAGGAAAATTAAACGGACTGATGACGCTCATCACACCAATAGGGAAACGATAAATTCTATTTTCTTTCCCTGGAATAGCAGATGGTTCTGTTTTCGGTTCCATTCTGTGGGGAAACGTTTTCGCTTCATTCATAATATCCAAAGTAAGCTGAACCTCTAGATTTCCTTTCAACACGGTTCCTCCAGCTTCACGTGCAATGATATCAACAATTTCCTTTTTGTTTTCCTCCATAATACGTATAGCTCTTTCCAGGACATCCACTTTTTCTTCTTTGGATGTTATTGCCCATTTTTTCTGGGCTCTTTTTGCCGAGTTATAAGCCTCATCTACATCTTCTTTACTTGCTAGTACAACTTTTGCAAATTCACTATTGTCAAATGGGTCTTCAATCGTCGCAACTTTCCCTGAAGTACCTTCTTTCCATTTCCCACCGATAAATTGTTTGTTTACACCTTCAAAAACTTTTGCCTTTGTTGTCATCCTCGACATTCCTTTCTTTTATTTTATTCGTATACAAAATCAGGCCATTCAATTGGTAAACTTAGTTCGGCCCCATCATGAACCGCTCCCTCTCTTTTCATCCTCTCCCCGATGCCGGTATTTTCATGGATCCTACTGTATCACTTTCCAGTACTCCGGCTCGAAGGACCTGTTCACGCGTATATTTTTCGAGTATCACAGATTCGATCCCTTGAAGATGCAATAGATTTGACAATATTAACCCTCCTTGATTCATTATCCATTTTCATCTTTCTTCTTGTAACACACTCTATTGTTAACGTTTTCAAAGTCATGAAAAAGGATTTATAATTAATTATGCTACATATTTTGTGAAAGAAAAGTCACCAATTCCCCTATGAGCAAAAATTTTTAATTCTTTTAATAATATAGCCTAAAAGCACAATTGATTTGTTCATTTTAATTTCAAAGGGGCGTAAAGACGCCCCTTTCCTCCGGTCTGAGTATTGCAGGTTCTATTTACCAAGAGTTGGGCTAACTTAACAAATTTTACTTTAAATCAAGATTATCTACCTAATTCCTTTGCACTCTTCCCACCAATGCCCCAGTGTGTTTTTAGAATTTCCGTAATGATCACACGTGCATTTTCTTTAGTGCATTCAATGACTCACTAACCGTATCGGCGACATTTTTTATTAATGCATTAATTTTCTCTTGTGTTCAACCTTTCATCATTTGTATATTAACTAGCAGCAAGAACCCCGTCCCTTCAATTTATTCCTAATTCTTAAAGCGATACATCATCTAAACCATTTATATATAGCGCTTACAAACGTAATACTCTAATAACCTAGGCTGACCAGAATCCTCCCTATTCACAAGTCTCGAATTGACATAATATTCTTATGAATAAACATCAGCCTAATCTGTCAACAAGGTTTTATTCAATGGTTTGTTTTACAGGTTGCACACTTGGAGTCCCGTAATTATAAAAACTTTCTGGAAGTCTTGGTCCGAACCATATCGAGCTTTTTTCAAGGTCTGATTTATTGGAAACATCCCATACGACTGTTTCCCAATCCGGATCAAAGATGAGATACCCCGAATCTCCAAAAAGCTCTATACGATTACCACCAGGTTCGTAAATATATAAAAAGTACGCTTGGGTCGTCCCATGTTTACCAGGTCCCATCTCTATTTCTATCCCGTAATCAGCACAAAGATCTGCAATATCAAATAAATGCTGCGGATAACCGTACCAAAAAGCCACGTGATGAAGTCGACCCTTTTGTCCGGTGGCATCGCGAACCATGGCAATTTCATGAACGAGATTGGACACACTTAACCATGCTCCTATTTGGGTTTTTCCTTCACCCAATTTTAATTCCCTCAGATTGAACCCGAGTTCATTCTGTAAAAAATTTTGATTGGGCTCAACATCAGAAGCCATGATGTTAACATGATCAAGACGTCTTGTCGGTACTCCTCTTAAAGGGCGTCTTTGAGGGCGGTTTTTTAATAAGCTTTTTTCTTCCGATGGGGCCTTGTAATAATCAACATCCCACAATAGTTCAAATTGATGCCCATCTGGCGAAAGGAACTGATAAGCAGGTCCATGCCCTCTATCGCCTTCAATCCACCCCTGTCCAACACCAGCTTCCTCCAGGGACATTGCAGATTCTTCCAATGCCTCAGGTGAAGATGTCCTCCAAGCAATGTGACCTAATCCGGCATGTGACGCCTCAGTAACTTTGAGTGAATGATGGTAAAAATCTTCGTATGCTCGCAGATAAACAGATTGCCCTTTACGCTCCGTTTCCGTTAAACCCAAAATTTCCTTAAAAAACCACAATGTTTCCTCCAATTTTGGCGTTAACAGTTCCACGTGTGCTAATTGAGCTACAGGTGGTTTTTCTAATCTAGATCTTGTTCTCATTTTTCGGTCTCCCCTTTTCAGAATAGTAGTTCCCTTCACTATCTTTTTCCCCAGAAGCACTAACCTCTTCGCCAAAGGCTTGGTGCCCCCACTTTATTAGTTGGATAAATTCAAAAATGCAATCGCTTCCAATTAAACTTAAAAAATTAAACAAAAGTTCTATAGAAAGATTAATAATAGTATATAGGTTCAGTTAAGTTATTAAAAGATAACAATTCCTCTATACGGAATCATCAGAAAATTTATTGAATTTTTTAGAACGAGGAAGACCTTCATGAAAGAATCTTCCTCATCTATCTTTCTGTGACCACCCAACCATATTACTTCCCTAATTTCTTTGCTGATGTTCCCCCAATGGCCCAGTGTGTTTTTGGCACCTCATCCACAATGACGCGTACATTTTCTTTTGGTGCATCGAGTGATTCACTAACTGCATTGGTCACATTTTCCATCATTGCCTCAATTTTTTCAGGAGATCTTCCTTCCATAATTTGCACATTGATAAGTGGCACGTATTTCACTCCCTCTATTATTCTTTAATTAGAAAACTTGGCATTCACCAAGCCTTTCGGAGAATGCCTTAGTTGCACTTATGCAAATAGGAAAGTTTTATGGTTTCCTATTTGCCGAAAAAGGATACTTCGCCAAGACCACCATATTTGGCTTGGACAAAATCACCAGGAGACAGTCGAACTGCTGCTGTGATTCCACCGGATAAAATGGGCTGTCCTGCTTTTACTTTTTCTCCCTTTTTGTGGAGCATATTAGCAAGTCTTGCAACTGACTTGGCTGGATGCTCGAGTACAGCGGCACCAGCTCCGAGTGATTGAATTTCTCCGTTAATGGATAACGTTACACCAACGACATCCAATTCTAATTCCTCTGGCTTTCTCAAATACGTTCCAAACACTGCCCCTGCTGCAGAAGTGTTATCCGCAATAACATCTGGCAACGTAAAATTGAAATTTTCATAACGGCTATCAATGATCTCAATAGCTGGAAAAACATATTCCGTAGCTCGTAATACATCAAGCGTCGTAATGCCTGGCCCTTCCAAATCTCTTCCTAAAATAAACCCAATTTCTGGTTCTACTTTTGGATGGATATAATCAGAGATGGCAATGGAATCTCCCTCTTCAACAACCATATTGTCGAATACATAGCCGTATATGGGATCATCCACATCCATTTGTTTCATTTTGGCCTCACTGGTAATCCCCATCTTTGGCCCGATGATTTTATGACCTGCTTCCAATTTTTGACGAATCAGCTCTTCTTGAACGAGATACGACTCCTCAATGGAAAGCTCCGGATATAACTCTGAAGTAATTTTTATTATTTCCCGTTTTTCTTTTTCTGCATTGTGCACATAATTTGCAAGTTCTTTGATTTTATTTTTATCCAAGTCGTTCCCCTCCTTATTCTGCGAATGAAATATGTACGTCACCTATGTCGGCAAACTTTGCATAAAAATGATCCCCAGGCTCTGCTTCCATGGCACCCGATAGTGCTCCAGATAGAATGACCTCACCAGCTTTTAATGTAATCCCGTAGGTTGCTAGTTTATTAGCCAACCAGGCAACGCATTTTGCTGGGTCTCCTAAAGCCGCTGCACCAACACCAGTGTTTTGCAGGACATCATTTTTGTAAAGCACCATTCCCATTTGCTTTAAGTCTACGTCTGCAATTTTTTTGGGGTTTCCACCAAGTACATATAACCCGGATGAAGCATTATCTGCAACCGTATCCGCTAATGTGATTTTCCAATCTTTAATGCGACTGTCTATAATTTCAAGCGCTGGAACCACTGCATCCGTTGCTTTTAATACATCTAATGACGTTACATTTGGTCCAACTAAATCGTCTTTCAAAATAAAGGCAATTTCACCTTCTACTTTTGGCTGCAGGACACGATCTGTTGAAACTGTTCCTCCATTTTCAACGCTCATCTGATCTAATAAATGTCCATAATCTGGTTCACCTACACCTAACGCTTCTTGCATTACTTTAGATGTTAAGCCAATCTTTTTCCCTGTAACCCGTTGCCCGCTATTCACCTTTTGTTCGATCGTGTGTAACTGTACGTAATAAGCGTCATCAACGGAGAGTTCAGGATCCAGCCCTGTAATTGGCTGAACCCCTTCCTTTTTACTCCAAGCATCGGCTAAATGCTTCGCATGACTTACCGTTTTCGTTGTGTATTCGGTTTTCATTTAAGATCCTCCTACATTTTAAGCGTAATATTTGTTAATTCCGAGTAGAAATCAAAACTATGAGCTCCACCTTCGCGGCCAATACCACTATGTTTCATGCCGCCGAATGGTGTGCGTAAATCACGTAGGAACCATGTGTTAACCCAAACGATACCAGCTTCGATTTGTCTACTGAAACCAGTAGCACGCTTGACATTACTCGTCCATAGACTTGCACTTAAACCATAGTGTGTATCATTGACTTGTTCCAGTACTTCTTCTTCTGTATCAAAAGGAACAACGGTTACAACTGGGCCAAAGATTTCTTCGCGTACACATCTTGCATCTTTTCCTAAACCTGTAATAATCGTTGGTTCCACGAAAAAGCCTTTGTCAAATCCTTCAGCAGCCTTACCGCCTGTCAAGAATGTTCCACCTTCTTCTTTCGCAAGATCCAAGTAGCCAAGCACTTTATTATAGTGTTCTTCACTAACTAATGCGCCAACCTTTGTATCTGCATCGAACGGATCACCGACAACTAATTCTTTTGCTTTTGCTGAAAATCGCTCCAGAAATTCATCGTAAATCGGGCGCTCCACATAAATTCTTGAACCACACAGACAAACTTCGCCTTGATTAATGAAACTAGAACGAACGGTTGTCTCAATCATGTCTTCCATGTCAGCATCTGCGAAAATAACGTTTGGATTTTTGCCACCAAGTTCAAAGGACAGTTTTTTCAATGTTGGTGCTGCAGCCTTCATAATTTCAGTTCCTGTTACCGTTTCACCAGTAAAAGCAATCGCATCGACATCTTCATGGGAAGAAAGAGCTGCTCCTGTATCACCAAATCCATGAACCATGTTTACCACACCATCTGGTACACCGGCATCCTTACAAATTTGTCCCAGTATGGTCGCTGTTATTGGTGTCACTTCAGATGGCTTCATCACAGCCGTATTACCCGCCGCAAGCGCTGGAGCCAACTTCCACGTCATAAGAAATAATGGTAAGTTCCATGGATTAATGAGCCCCACAACACCCACTGGACGACGAATAGCATAATGGATAGCTAAATCATCTTGCTCATAAGCTTCTGTTCCTACTGATGTCATATAGTCAGCAAAGAAATAGAAATTATTCGCTGCACGATCGATATCAACATTCGTGGAAAGCCATAATGGTTTGCCTGTATCCAAGGATTCAAGTCTCGCCAATTCATCTTTTCTTTCCAAGATCAAATCACCAATTTTACGAATGATGTTGGAGCGCTTTCGTAAAGGCATATTTGCCCATTCACCTTTGAGTGCTTTTCTGGCAACACTTACTGCCTGATCAACCTCTTCTTTTCCGCCCTCTGCAATATTTCCTAATACCTCTTCTGTTGCTGGATTCACGTTTTCAAACGTTTTTCCATTGGTTGATTGTACATATTCTCCATTAATGAAATGCGAACAATTCATTACATCCTGTTTCGTTTCGGTTTGCATAGAGAAAACCTCCTTGTATTTTTTCGGAAACGTATACATTATTTCCGATGTATATATAAAGTGAATTTTCTGCTGAACGCATTCCTGCTTCATCAGCATATTTTCATTATAAATACGATGCAGAAACTTTAAAAGGTTATAGTTCCTATATGTGCAACAAAATAAAAATTTCTCACAATAATTTTTTATTTGCTCTTTAGAAAGCGATAACAATGGTATATACTTAATATATTATTACAAATTAAACGTTCCATTTTTATGTTCCTTTATACAGAACACATTTTAGAAGAGGTGAATGAAATGGCAAAGAAAAAAAGCGAACCACAGATTCTTTCTTCGGTTACGAATGCATTACGCATTCTAAAAAGTTTTTCTACATTTGAACCAACAAAAAAGGTAGGCGAGCTAGCTGAATCATTAGGTTTAGCGAAAAGTACCGTCAGCCGGCTACTTTCAACACTCGCCAGTGAAGGATTTGTTATAAAAGATCCGGAAACTCAAGCGTATCGTTTAGGGATATCCGTGCTCACGCTTGCAGGAATTGTTACGAACGATTTAGACATTCATAAAGAAGCCGCTCCTGTCCTGCATAAATTAGTAAATGATACAGGTGAAACGACACATTTAGCTGTCATGGACGGCCTTGACACCATTTATATTCATAAAGAGGAATGCTATCATCCTGTTCGTATCTTAACGCACCTTGGGAGAAGGAACCCCTCGTACTGTACGAGTTCAGGAAAAGTTCTACTTGCTTACAGTGACGATCATATTGTAGAAGATATCATTAATAAGGGGTTAGTTTCCTATACAAAGAATAGCATTACCGATCCTGACCTACTTCGAAGTGAACTAGAAATGGTACGCGAAAAAAAGTACGCAGTCAGCACAGAGGAGTTAACAGAAGGAACGAAATCAGTTGCTGCACCCATACGAGATTATACAGGAAAAGTGGTTAGTGCCATTACCGTTGTTGGACCAATCCAGCGCATGAAAGAGTATAAAATACGTGATATAGCAAAAAAAGTTAGCGAAGCAGGAAAAGAAGCCTCCGAACGACTGGGATATGATGAAAGATTTTTTAGCAGATAGAGGGACAGGAACCTTGTCCCCCGCTTGTTCACGCGAGAGCAGGAGGAGTGGGCTTTAATGGGACAACCGGAATTTTTGCGATAAAAAGACCCCTGAACCTCGGGTGTCACTAAAGCTCATGGGGGTCTACCTGTGCTGGGTTGATTGTCCAGAAGAATGAAGTCGCGTCCTCGACTTGACAGTGCTGTCGATCGATCTGGTGCTGTTGGTGCTCGAGCGAGCGGGAGGATGGTTCAATCGAGCATCAGACGTTTCTACTCGAGCGAGAGGAAATTCAACTCGAGCGCCAGGGATAATTTTGAAAACCGTTGCTCGACCTGAGGGTGCTGGTGGCTCGAGCGTGCGAGCAAAAAGACCTCAAAACCTGAGGTCTTTTTGCTTATCAGGGGGACAAGGAACCTGTCCCTATGTCTATGTCCCATCTTTCCCTGCAACCTTAGCTTTTGCCTCATCATACGATACCTGCAGTTCGTCAACTATCTCGGAAACAGTTTGGATCTTATTTATTGAGCCAATACCTTGTCCTGCCCCCCATATATCTTTCCAAGCTTTTGCTTTTGAATCATTTAATTCATTAAAATTTATTTCTTTCTTCTTCTCAAGATTAGCAGGATCCATTCCTGAATGAACGATACTTGGAATAAGATAATTGGCATTCACTCCGCTAAACGCATCCGTATAAATAATATCTTCTATTGAAGAATCAACTGTCATCTCTTTATATGTATCGACTGCGGCACTTTCTATTGCTGGAATAAACCGTGAACCCATATAGGCAAAGTCAGCCCCTAGTACCTCTGTTGCCAGAATGTCTTCACCTTTTGATAGCGCTCCTGCCAATGCGATTGGACCATCCCAAAACTCCCGGACCTCATGCAGGAAAGCGATTGGATTGAGAGTACCAGCATGCCCACCAGCTCCTGCTGATACCAGGACCAAGCCATCTGTTCCTTTTTCAATCGCCTTTTTCGCAAATTTAATATTGATGACATCAGAGAAAACGATGCCGCCATATTCATGTACAACTTCAACAACACTACTTGGATCCCCAAGCGATGTGATCACAATTGGCGGTTGATATTTGCTAATCAGGTTGAGATCTTCCTTATAACGCTTGTTAGAGCGATGTGTTATAAAGTTGATTCCCCACGGCGCGATTTTTTTATGAGGATTTTCTTTTTTTGCTTCTTCTAATTCCGAATTAATCTGCTCCATCCAATCTTCCAAAATATCACCAGTTCGTGCATTCAAAGCTGGAAAAGTTCCAATGATGCCTGACTCGCATCCCCTGATAATCATCTTAGGACTGGAAACTATAAACATTGGTGCCATTATAACTGGGAGATTGATCGAATTTTTTATCTCCGCCATTTTTTCTTTTGACATGTGAATTTCCCCTTTTCACTTTTTTACCATTATATCATTTATTCTGAAATTTCGTTAGGGGCTATCTACTTTCTGTGTTTGTTCCGCGCTCGTGGGCGGGTGTTCCACGGTCACTTGTTTTTAACCCGCGTTCATGTGCGGTTGTTCCGTGATCACGCACGTTTGTCCAGCGCTCGTGGACGGACGTCCAGCGGTCATACGCATTTGTTCCTACGTTTTCACCTGTTCAATCTCCACTAACACCATACTCCCAAATGCCATCTTTTTCCCGCTTCTCTACCTCACCCAATCCTTCCAGCCTATCCAAATGCCCAACAATCTCTGACATTACCAATGAAAATTCAATGTCATACGTTTTCTTATAATATTCTTTAGCAACTCGAGCGGCTGTACAAGGTTGGATTCTCGCGATAACATCTTTTATCTTCTTTGATTTCCTTTCTATTCCGTGCAATCTTTCTTCAATAAGCACAGCGGGATCATCCACGATTTCTCCGTGTCCTGGGTAGACGGTAGTCAATGCATACAATTGGCATTTTTTCAGTGCATTTTCATATTGTTGTAATGTATACAGTCTTCTTCCTTCTCCATCAGGTTCGATCAAGGCATTACTGGAGATGTGTTCAACCAGGTGATCGCCTGCTAAACATATACCGGTTTTCGGATGATACAGCGCAATATGATCCGGCCAATGTCCAGGCGTTTCAATCACCTGAAAACCATCCAGACTGTCACCCTCTTTTAATGGCGTAATTTTAACCTGTATGGATTGAGATTTATTTTCCGTTGCCCGCCTTTTTAATAGCTCTACTTGTTTTTCCCCTCGTTCGCCGCATCCCATTTCTGCATAAAACGATTGGAAAAATGCAATACGCTTCATTAAATAAGCTTCATTTCGTTGCAACCGAACGATCGCATCTGGATGTGCATAAACCCGTACATCATGTAGATCCAGTATTCGATTAACTAACCCGGTATGATCCTGATGGCTATGCGTGAGAATAATTTTATCTATATCCTTCAATTTAAAGTTATTCTTCTGTAATACATCATTAAAATAATCCCAGCATTTCTGTGAATCTACCCCTGCATCTATTAGCATCAACGTCCCCTGATTTTTCACAAGGTAAAAATTAAATGTCGCTAAGCTCGATGAAGTTGGTACGATGATCGGGTAAATTACTGGGAAATCATGTTTGCCGCTCACGTTAATTCCTCCCATTCTTGTATATGGTCTGGTTGAGTATAAAAAAATCCAGAATAATTATTCTGAATATTACTAGACTGAGGTTATTTGTGCAAGCTGAATTCATTGGGATGCTGGTGTGAAAGTGGAAACGATTTGGTCTAAGAACTAGTTACGTGACTCATCAATCAAAACGAGTGGACGCTCATGAACGTCCACTCGTTTTGTCATTTACCATACCTGAACCATTAGCTGCACATAAATCTGAACCATTACATAAAGCGCGACCGAATACTTCCAATTAAATTTTATCCCATTTTTAATGAGACTTAGACCATTATTGCCGCTTAAAACAATCACAGGCATAATCAATGGTGACAACATAATTGAAATGGCGCTTCCTGATGTTACGGTTAAGACAATCAACTCTGGTGGATAGGGAAGGGATAGATTTCCTAATATCCCACCGATCAACACCATGACGGTCAATGGACCCAGTCCGAAAAATGCTAGAATAATAACCATAAATGGTAGGAAATATAACACATTAATAAATGGTAGCGTCTCTTGCAACATGTAAATACCATCCACAACGAAAGGCGCAAATCCAGTCTGGTTTAAAGCAGAAATCATCATGCCTGCGCCTAGCATGACAGAAAGCTGATAGGATTGCCTGATCATGTCTGTTTTCACATATGTTTTGGCATCTTTCTTCAATTGTTTGGTTCTTTTTTTCACTAGGTGGTATACACCTATCCAAAGCACAACGACCAGAGGTATGAGCACAAGAAGCTCTACTGCTAGGATCGAATGTAATAGAAAAATGGTTCCAAATAACGAAATAAATAAGATGGCAAACTCGAGCACCCTTTTATTCCTTTGTTTCACGTCTGTTGTTTGACTTATTACCTCATCGATCTCCGTCCGTAAGCCAGCTGTTAAATCAACCCCGTACTTCTTTTCTTCAAAGCGAGAAAAAACAACGGCCAATATAACCCCGAAAATCGAAACTCCTAACCCCTGTAAAATAGAGATCCAAAGGGAAGCATTCATTGCTTCCACCACAAATATAAAACTTGGAATACTCAACACCCACATGGTTGAAAGAGCAAATCCGCGCAAGACTGATGTTCCTTTAAAATTTTCCCATGCTTCTCCCTTTTCATTCTTTAACACCATATTCTCAAATTGATACATCATCGGTATGGAACCAAAGTTCAAAAAATAAGCGATAATCTGCGTAAACGAAAGCATGCCAAAATAGAATTTACGGCTTGTGTTCAGTAATTTATTTCCAAATCCCATGATCGCTTCCATATAAGGTTCTTCTCTCAACACCCAGCTGATCATTGGTATAACAACTAGCAAGCCGATCATTTCGCGCATTTGCAACAGACCACTTAATATCCCATCTACAATCGACCCATTCGAAAAGATCAAAATGGCTATCCCTACCAAAAAGAGCGTAAAGGGTAATTTGATTCTTCTAATCGTAAACGTGATTACAGCAAATAAAAATAGAAAGAAACCACTAATGGATAAGAATAATAGTAATATCTCTCTTTCATAAAAATAGGTAATAAAATGTAAAAGTGCATAAATCGTAATGGAAATTCTTAATCCCCATTTGATACGTGCGTTCATGTGTATTAGCTCCTAATTCGTTCTACTATATCTATATTGTTAGGCGCGGGATATTATTCAAGATCATCCAACAGATGCGGTTAATCCGAATATGTGATACCAATCATATCCCTTACTCATCACTGCCAACATTAAACTATTTTATCATATGTTTACGAAGACTGATAGGCGGTTATATTCTATTGTTTGTGAACATAAAAAGTGCTAGCTCCGATGCGATAAAACTTGCATGGAAGCTAGCAATTATTGATATATCTTACTTGGTTATCAGCGATATACTATCAGATTGTGTTCAGAAATAAGACCAGGCTATTTTTTACATAAACTCTCTGATGCAGCTACCGAACGGGGAAAAAACTATGGGCTTTCTAGTTCAAAAAGTCTGTAACATATCAAAAATAATGCTAGCAGACTCTCATCTTATATATCCTATCAATTCACTTTCTTCGATCCGTCCCAGTACATCTCCCGCAAACGGAATTTTTGTAGCTTACCTGTTGCTGTTTTTGGTAAAGAATCCACGAACTCAATTGCCTTTGGTGCTTTAAAATGCGCCATCTCATCCCGACAATATGCAATAATTGCCTCTTCGGTAACATTCGCCTCGGGATACAACACGACAATTGCCTTGGGTACCTCTCCCCATTTTTCATCCGGTATGGCAATGACTGCTGTCTCCATTATATCGGGATGTTTATACAGTACACCTTCCACTTCAGTAGAAGAAACATTTTCACCACCAGAAATGATCATATCCTTGGCACGATCCCGTATTTCAATATAGCCATCAGGATAGGTAACAGCCAAATCACCGGTATAGAACCACCCATCCTTGATTGATTCTGCTGTCTTTTCGGGGTCCTTATAATAGCCCTCCATCACAACGTTTCCACGGGTAATGATTTCACCTAGTTCTTCTCCATTCCAGTTGACCTCTTGCCCGTCTTGTTGGACAACTTTTGTTTCGCCGTTAAAGGCCAGCTCGATTCCTTGCCTTACTTTAATCGTTGCCTGTTCATCTGCCGATTCCAAATCGAATTCCTTTCTCCACTCATTATAAAGTATGAAAGGAGAGGTTTCCGTCAGGCCATACACATGAATCATATTTAATCCGAGTATTTTCTGTGCTTTTTGTATAAGAGCCGCGGCTGGAGGTGCTCCCGCTGTAGCCATACGTGGCGTCGTTTTAATAGTTGTTTGCTTGGCTTTTGGCTCATTCACAAGCATATTAACCACAGTTGGTGCGCCACATAATAAACTGATATTTTGTTTTTCAAATAAATCGAGAATATGTGGCGGATCCACTTTCCTCAAGCAGACATGGGTTCCGCCTGCCGCTGTAATAGCCCATACACCTCCCCATCCATTCGCATGAAACATTGGCAATGTATGCAGGTAGACATCATCATTACTGACACCGAGATGATACATAAAATTAGCCGCGTTGAGGTAATTACTGCGATGGGTCAGCATTACGCCTTTTGGTTTTGAAGTCGTTCCACTTGTATAATTTAACGTTAGAAGCTGATTCTCATCAATTTCAACCTCAGGTGGTGATGCATTCTCAGGAATATTTTGCAGGAATGCCTCATAATCCAATCCTTGTAAATCCGTCTCCTGTCCTTCTACAGATACAATAATAATTTCTTCTAAAGAAAGCTTGTCTTCTATTTCCTTAATCGGACCACTAAACGCTTCGTCAACAATCAGCATTTTCGCATCACTGTGCTTAATAATATATTCCATATCCTCTGCTGTTATCCGATAATTCAAAGGGACCATTACAGCACCAAGCTGACAGATTCCATAGAAACTTTCGAGCATATAGTGGGTGTTTGGCAGCATTACTGCAACATGATCACCTTGACGGATATCCGCTTCATGTAACGCAATCGAAAGCTGGTCTGTCCGTTGACCAAATTCCTTATATGTAAACTGCTTGTCTTCATCGATGACTGCTGTCTTTTCCGAGTAGTATTTTACAGCTCGGCGTTTCCAGTCAAGTGGGGTCAAATTGGCAAAAATAGAAAACAACTCCTTTTTAATTTTTGTTATAAATATTCTGTTATTTTAAAAGATATCGTTTACAATTAAAATAGTAATCTAATTGATTGCTACTTGCAAGTAGAATATATTTTATAACACAGCTTGCTCTTCTTCTGTCATATCCGTAATCAGCATATGCCCAGGCGCATGTGTTATTACAATATCTGGTTTACTATCCATTACAACAGCTTGGGGTGTTACACCACATGCCCAGAACACTGGTACTTCGCCTTCGTGTATAGTAACAGCATCTCCATAATCAGGTTTGCCTAAATCTGTAATTCCGATTGCATCCGGATCACCAATATGAACAGGGGCACCATGAACACTCGGAAATCGTGATGTGATCTGTACAGCCCGTATTGCCTCTGCTGGTTTCATCGGTCTCATCGAAACGACCATTGGACCGTTGAATATGCCAGAGGATTCACATGGAATATTCGTGCGGTACATCGATACGTTTCGCTCTTCTTCTATATAACGAAGCGGGATTCCGTTATCTTGAAGCGCTTTTTCAAACGTAAAACTGCATCCAATTAAAAAGGAAACGAAATCATCACGCCAATAGCTGGATATATCCGTTTCTTCTTTTACCATTTTACCATTTTGATAAATACGGTATTTCGGGACATCCGTCCGCAAATCAGCACCTGCCGCAATCTTAGAAGGGGTTGGAGATCCTGCATCTGTTACTTCGAGTAGCGGGCAGGATTTTGGATTACGAACACAAAATAAGAGAAAGTCAAAAGCATATTTCTTAGGCAGGATTACTAGATTAGCTTGCGTATATCCTGAGGCCAAACCCGTCGTCGGTTTTGACCATTCACCCATACGTATGGATTTTCTAACCTGCTCTACATCTTCATTCATTTTGTTTCCTCCCTCTATATAATTCGTTTTTCTTAAATTCGCTCCTTTATTTATAAGCACCCACACTCAGAATCCGCAACAACTTCTCCTGCTGCACATACAACGCTTGTGCCTCTTCAACGCTTATAGCTGCAAATTGGATTTTCGTCCCTGGAAGGGATTGAACCACATGTGGCAGATCTATAGAAATAACCGTAGCAATCCTTGTATACCCGCCTGTCGTTTGACGGTCGGCGAGCAAGATAATCGGTTCTCCATTTGCCGGTACTTGAATCGTCCCTGGAAAAACAGCATCTGATATAATATCCGCACCGAACACATGAGATAGTTTCGGTCCAGTCAGTCGATACCCCATACGATCTGATTTTGTTGTTACCTGATAGCTTTCGGAGAGAAAAGTTTGTGTACTTTGCTCATCAAAAGCCTTGTGATCAGGTCCTAATACAACTCTTATTTTTCCGTCTGCCTTGTAATTCGGGATCATTCCAGGAGATAAAGAAAGCCCTGAACGCCTTTTTAATGAAGCCTCCAAATAATTGCCGCTATTTAAGCGATCGCCTTTTTGTAAATTCCTGCCGTGAAAACCTCCCAATTCCGCTTTGGTATAGGTTGCTCTACTTCCCATAACAATCGGCGTATCCACACCGCCTGCCACAGTTATATAAGCATAGCCTCCGTCTTTTGATTGACCGAATTGTAATGTTTGTCCAGCTTTTACAAAAATAGATGTCCATAATGGGATTTCCAATCCGTCAAGTTTTGGTGACAAATCCGCCCCGCAAATTGCCAGAACAGTATCCTTGATAATACGAAGTTCCGGCCCCATGATGACGATTTCCAGCCCTGCTGCCGCGCGCGGGTTGCCAACTAAACTATTTCCGACCTGGAGCGCAAAATCATCCATTGCTCCTGATACCACGACGCCATACTGCTGAAAACCCGTACGTCCTAAGTCTTGAACAGAAGTGGCAAGTCCTGGTTTTATTACTTCAAACACCGTGTTTACCATATTAAGTCCCTACTCTTCTTATTTCTATACCTTGTTTCCTTAATCCATCACGTAATTGCTTTACAAATTCCAGTGACTTGTCCTCATCTCCGTGCACACAAACCGTATCAGCTTTAATCGGTATATCAGATCCGTCCACCGTCTCTACTTTTCCTTCTGTTACCATGCGAATCACACGACTTACCGCTTCGCCGGGATCTTCAATCATCGCATTTGCTTCTGTTCTTGTTGTCAGCGATCCATCTGGTTGATAGGTTCGGTCTGCAAACACTTCCTCTGCTACACGCAATCCTACCTTTTTCCCCATTTTCACGAGTTGACCACCAGATAAACCGAATAAAATGAGACTCGGATTGATATCATACACAGCTTGTGCAATAACATGTGCCATTTCTTTATCTTGACTTGCCATATTAAATAAAGCACCATGCGGTTTCACGTGATTGATTTCGTTATTATATAAGTGAGCAAAGGTCTGTACAGCTCCAACTTGATAGATTATAAGGTTATATAATTCATCCGAACTTACGGTCATCGGTCTACGTCCAAAGCCGATTAGATCCTGCAGACCTGGGTGTGCTCCCAATCCGACCTTGTTTTCGATTGCTTGTTTTACCGTATGATGAATGACATTATGATCACCAGCGTGGTAACCACAGGCAATATTAGCGGAAGATATGTATTGCATTATTAAATCATCCTGCCCAATTTTATAAGCACCGTAGCTTTCTCCTAGATCCGTATTTAAATCGATATAATTTGTCATCTAAAACCTCTCCCCTAATGAATGTGCTTATTTCTCCTGTAACGTCTCGGTATGAGGGGTGAAACTTCCATTTTGCACGTTTTGTTCAATAGTTTTATATTCCTCCATTGATACTGGGAAAAACCGAATATAATTTCCAGCCTGTAATAAAATGGGTGAAGCGCTGGTTGGGTCATACAATTTTAATGGCGTTCTCCCGATAAGCTGCCATCCTCCTGGCGTTTCCATTGAATAGATGCCTGTTTGTTGATCCGCTATTCCGACCGATCCTGGTGTGATAGCTGGGCGTGGTTCAGAAAGCCTGGGCGTGGCAATTTCATCCGACATCCCGCCTAAATACGGGAACCCTGGTGTGAAACCTATCATATAAATTAAATAATCTTTATTCGAATGGATGGAGATGACGTCACGTTCATCCAATCCATTTTGTTCTGCTACCGTTAGAAGGTCAGGTCCCATTTCTCCTCCGTAACACACTGGAATATGTATGACCTCTGCCGCAGGTAAATCTGTATGATAAATCTTATCCTTCATACCGAGTACACGTTGCTTCAAGATATCATATGAAATAACATACGGATCATAAAAAATCGAAATTGCCGTATAGGTCGGCAGCCATTCTACAACACCAGTGATTCTTTCTTTTTCAAGAAGCATGCAGAAAATCCTGACCTGCTGATTCGTGTCGGGAGAGATCGTTTCGCCAAATTGTATACGTAATCCCCTGTCCCCGACCGTGCTTACTTCAAACATAAAATCCCCACCTGAAATGAAATTAAATACGTGATTGAAGCATACCTCTAGTTAAAATAATTGCGGTACCATCGACATTAATGTATTTATCCCTAAATACGTCGTCATGACAACGATTATCGCACCGAAAACGGTTAACCAAATCGGATGTTTATAATCTCCGACGATTTTCTTATTATGGGCAGCTAACAAAATTGAACCAAGCGTTAATGGTAAAATCAGGCCGTTTACCGCACCTGCAAGAACGAGAAGCGTAACTGGCTCTCCCAAAAATGCGAATACAAGTGTGGAAAATAAAATAAAACTAATAATCCAAATTTTACTGTATTCCTCAATCTTCTTATGGAACGATTTCAGGAATGACACGGATGTATATGCTGCACCGATAACGGATGTAATCCCCGCCACCCATAATACCATGCCAAAGATAAGGTAGCCTGCTGTACCAGCTGCATGCTGAAAGACAGAAGCTGCGGGATTAGTTGGATCAAGCGCAACCCCAGCAGAAACAACACCAAGAACAGCCAGAAACAGAAAAATCCGAACAATCGAAGCAACCAAAATGCCGAATACGGATGCTCTCGTCACTTCTTTTACATTTTCTTCACCCGATATTCCTGCATCTAAAAGCCTGTGACCACCTGAAAATGTAATATAGCCACCAACCGTTCCACCTACAATTGTGATTATTGCATAAAAATCGATCTCTAAAGGAATTACCGTGCGATGTAATGCTTCTCCCATAGGTGGGTCACTTACAATCATCACATAACCTATCAAAAGGATCATAACACTTCCAAGCACATATACCATACGATCCATTGCTGCCCCTGCTTCTTTTGATAAGAAAATAAAAATACAAATGGCAGCCGTTATGACAGCACCAATTCTGGGATCAATTCCAAATAATACATTCGTCCCAAGTCCTGCACCACCAATATTGCCAATGTTAAACGCTAGTCCCCCAATTACAATAAAAAAAGCGACCACGAAGCCTAATCCCGGAAGTACAGCATTTGCAATATCCTGTCCATACTTTTTGGAAACAGCGATAATGCGCCAAACATTCAATTGAGCTCCAATATCCAGCATAATGGAAGCCAAAATGACAAAACCAAAACTCGCTAATAACGTTTCCGTAAACACTGCCGTTTGTGTTAAAAAACCAGGGCCAACTGCAGATGTTGCCATCAGGAATGCTGAACCCATTATTGTTCTCGCTCGCCTTTTTGTACCTTGATGTGTTAAGGCCTCATTCGTTGACCCCTTTTTTTCATTTGCCATGTCATTACTCCTCTACTATATAATACCAGACATCTTGTATAGTTTTCACAGAAACGGTAACCAATTATTCAGGTTAAATGCGAATGGTCAATATAATACGTTTATACACTAATTAGGATGAAAGTTAAATAATAGAATTGATAATGCTTGTCTCTCCCCCCATAATTGACGTATAATTTAATTAATAGATTTTATGTATGAAGGAGGCCTTCCAATGCCAAGCGGAACGCACACTACAGAATTAACAATTCCTATCGAACAAATCTGGGAATTCGTTCGTGATATGAATAAGTGGGCGCCATTAGTACCTGGTTATATCGATCACGACATTTTAAATGATAGCCAGTCCACATGGACATTCCATGTTGATCTGGGTATTCTTCACCGAAAAATAAGCCTGAAGATAGATATTACAAAATGGCAGAAACCAACAAAGGTAACATTTGACTTAACGGGATTGAATGAGAAGTTCTCAGGAAATGGATATTTCGAAGCACAAACAATAGATGAATCAACGACTAAAATGACAGGGAACCTTGATATTACTGCAAAAGGTATGAAAGGCTCTGTGATCAATCCAGTCTTAAAATCTTACGTCCCAAATATGACGGAAGAATTAACAGAAGCAATCGCAAATACACTGAAGGAACAAGACGTAAGTTAAACCCAGCATACGAGATAGGTTCCGAAGTATGAAATTCGGGGAAATGGAATGGCCATGGTACAATGAATAGGAAAGAGGGGGAATTATCGATGAAAGAGACACAATTTCAAGCTCAAATAAAGAAAAAGAATTTCACTCTAACTGCAGAACAGGTCGTACTATATAAACAAAGCAAAATAATAAAAGCAATAGATGAACAGGCTAATGATTACTATTTATTCTTTTATAAAGATTATTTCTTAACCGGAGCAAAAGCAGATGCAGTTAATATAACCGCTGACACCTATGTTCATCGCGCATTTACGAACGGTATTGTCTACAAAGGGTCGCACCCATTAGCTCAACACTTAATCCGACAGCAAAAAAACTTTCCTTTTCTTCATGTTGAACCCATGATTAAAAAAGTACAAGAAACCTTTTCTCCAATCGAAACCACCCTTATCCATACGTTCTTTGATTCTTTCATGTCCGTTGATTCCATTAAACAATCACTCAAAGATACATTCAAACGTTACCAGCGAAACGGCCAAACATTTGCAGCATATCAAGTGTTAAACGTTTATTTAAACTATGATCCGACAGATCGTTTTGCAATGGATATGTTTAATGGACCGCAATTTAAACAATATAAAGAAACCTATAAGGATTTGGAAAAGTTATCGAAAAAGGATCCTATTCAATTCGAGTCACTATGTTTTGATAACTTATACCAGGACACGGAAACAGGTATACTTCTTGAATTATATATGGAGCAGAATCGCTGGATGGATGAGCTTGCGATACGAATAAACGTGCTGAAGCATTCCTTTTCGCAAGCTAACTTTACCTCTATTCAAACGATGCTTCAGCACCTGCCTAGTGAAGAACAAATGAAGCTATTACAGGAAATCAATCAATCTTCCAACCACCCTATCGTGCAAGAGGCTTTTATAACCAATCTACTCGCATCCGGAAAACCAAATGACATGGTTACGTTCATTCTTACAACCGATATCCTACCAAAAGAGGAACAATTAGCGACGTTGATCACACAACTTGAACAAGCCGATTATAACCATATGGCTTCTTTTTTCACGACTTCCAATAAGCGACTGCTCAACCTTAGTAACAACAACCCACAAACACTAGAGAGACTGGTTTTTCCATTTGTTTCATCCTTTCTCCAAGATTATGAGTTTAGCGAAATTCTCGATTGGTTCGCTCCCTTTCATGAAGCAGCTTTCCACCTTCCCGTTGAACAGAAACTCGTAAAAATGCAAACATTGGCTGACGATCCTGATCGGCAATTTGAGCTTGGTGAATTATATATTCACTTTAACCAATTAGAGAAATCAATTGATTGCTTTAAATGGAAAGTGGAGCTAAATCCACAAGCTTTTGAATCTGTAAAATATTTAGCTAAAATAAATAATGAATTAAATTACCAAGAAGAAGCTGCCGCCTATCAGCAGTTGCTGATCCAAATGCAGAAAAGTTAGTAGTAGAAAAGTTGACATTCGCTGTGTGATTTCTACCGAACAAATTCATGCTTTTTTACATAATAATAACGCTTCAAGCGATCATCTTGTGGGTAGGTTGATACAAAAGCAAGTTCATACCCGTTTTTCTTATATAGGTGGTGCTGTTTATCATTCGCCTCCCATGTAGCACTTACGATAAATGGCTTTTTAAAATAAGTTTTATTCATTCGATGCACTTCTTTGTACATAGAAGTGGCAACCCCTCTATCTCTATACGGAGGCGCTACTATAATAGTTTCGATTTTCAGGTTAGGCGAATAATGGATCATCTCTCCTTTTGCGTCATCCTCTCGTAAATGGAAGAGTCCGGCTATGTGATTCGTTTCGTCATCAATAGCTAACAACATAGAGCTATCAGGCTTGAAATAATGAGCCATCTTCTCCCGAATGGTGTTCCCTTTTTCCCATGTCCATACCGATAATTTGGGGGTAAATTCGTGCTCGACCCTCACCAAAAGATCCGTTATTTCTTCTTTTTTACCAAACGTTTCATATCGATGGATGTATGCATATGACAATCCCATCACGACACCTCCTTCCCTTCACGCTTTCTGTTAAACCACCATTTCAAGAAAGGTGGCACACCAATCACAATTACCAAAATCCGCATTAGTTGCAGGGCGCTTACAATAGCTGGATCTCCACCGACCGTATATGCCGTTAAAACCATCTCAATCAACCCACCTGGAGCAAGACTTAGAATCGCTGTTGGATAATCTAATGACGTAACATTTGCTAATAAAATGGCCAGACCAAACGAGGTGATGATGAGAATGATGGCTAAACCGAAATAAATAAAACAATATTTTCCGCCTAATTTCAAATCACGAAATAAAATATTTTTCCCTAGACTCGCACCAACTACTATTTGAGCAGCATTCATTAATACAGGAGGAACGACGCCCAATTCTGCTGGGCTAACATTCAAAATAGCTGTCAGTAAAAGCGCGCCAATAATGATTCCTGCAGGGATTTTATGACGAATGTATAACGCCCCTACTATTGGAATAATAAACCATAAATAATTCCACAACTCGACATTCGCCGCTTCTGTAACCATTTGATTCGATGCCTGTTGACCACCTTCTATAAATACAAACATCATGAAAGCTGGGACTGTAAAAAGCACCGTAATAAGTCGTATGGTCTGAAAAATAACAACCAATCCAGCGTTGGCATTCATATCCCTGCTGGCAATCGCCATTTCAGTCAGCCCACCCGGAATAATGGAGAAAACGCTAGTAACCTTATCTACATTGACCCACCTGGAAACAAGAACGCCAAGCAAAATACTTAGTAAAATAAGCACACAGGTAAATAAAATATATGGGATGAAGTAGGGTAAGATCGTTTGGAATGTTTCTGCTGTAAAATATAAACCAAAATAAATCCCTAAAATAACGAATCCCGTATTTCGTATGGAAATCGGGATAAGCGCTTCTCGATTTGTAATACCTTGCCACAGCATGATAAACGTTACCGCCCCTAATACCCATGGTAGAGGAAAATTTGCCAGATAAAATAAAAAGCCGCCCAGAAATGCTACTAGTCCTGTTTCGATTAATCTTGGTATTTGTCTGAATGTCATGTGGAAGACTCCTTAATCTTATAAGCTATTATACATGAAATAATGTATCAGCTGCTCAAAAGGCTACTTCTAGTTTATCAGTTGCCGGCTCTTATTTGAAGGGCAGAAACAGGTATCATGAGGGATTAAGGCATGAACAACCATTCCTATAGATCTTCCATTTCCTCATGCTTAAACTCCACTTCAACCATCCCCGCCGAATGCGACTGCGTAAGGCTGAAAATGAAAAATTACCGCATCCTCCCTTCGTACAAAATCAGAAAAGTTTTCAACATCCCATAATAATACTTTCTCATCAAACCTCTCCCCCTCTAAAACGATCACTCAATCGTACTCAAAGACACACCATCGCCATCTTCTTCAACCGTATATGTCCAGGTGTAATCATTCACTTCCTCTTCCCCGCTGGCATAAATTTCCTTGATTGTTTCATCTGTGGTTACTAACCACCGCCCGTTCGTTTCTTCAATCGTTGTAACAGTAGCGTTCAACACCTCTTGTGTCATGCCAGCTTCATCAAGGCGTTCAACTAAATCAGTTTGCATCTCATCTAACTCACTTCCGTCTTTTATATATGGACGAACCTTGTCATAATCATTGGTATTAATTGCCTCAACCAATTGATAAACATAGTTTAGGGTTACTTCCTCAACGTTTGAGTCCGCATCTTCATCAGCTTCATGTAATATCGCCGCACTTGCGACTTCACTATCCTGTTCTTCTGCTTCCTCACCCTGAACGGTATAGAGATCTGAATGAACTTCTAAGTCAACAGGTGCTACCAGATCCATATTTCGAACTTGGCTTTTATCATATACGGCCCAATCATCTTCATATAAAAATTCATATCGATAAAAATCTGATTGCTCATTGGCGTCTTTATCGGTATTATCCGCGTATTGCGATACAAGAGTTTCCTCTCTGACAAGTACGCTTAAAACATAATTCCCATCGACAAATTCAAGCTCGGTATTCTCCGTATCCATTTGCATCCCGAGCATTTGCTTATCATGAAAAGCGTCGCTATCTATATGATGGTAGTTAAATTCCTCCTCATAACTCTCCAATAAATTACTGGATAAATAATCCACATGAGAAATATCGTTTTCCTGCCAGCCTACTAAATAACCATCAACATAATGCTGTAATGCTTCGTCTATCGTTCCCTGCAGCTCCTCATCAATCATAAAAGATACCGGAACAGTGCGATCGGTAATCTCATGATTCGGTGTTGTCATCGTGCCCCATGGAAAATCCATTTCAACTGCCAACGCCGTTGTTCCGTCTAATGTTACCGGGCCAAATTCCGCATCAGATGAAATAGTAAAGTCAACTTCCTCATCATTCACAATAAGTCGGCTTTCCAGATCTCCTAAAGAAGGTACATCGAATTGAACATAACTAGCATCCAGATTTAAATTAACACTTTCTCCAGCATGCATTAATGTAACCTGTTCTTCCTTTACCAAATCGATCAATTCTGTTTCGCTCACTGCTTTAAATGTATGAATGCCCGGTACTAATGGCCCCAGTTCATAGCTATAATCCTTAGAATCGGCCTCTGCAACTTCTTCCTCTCCGGAAAATAACACCGTCCCATTAACATTCGTACCAAGCGTCACATATACAGGCTCAACCAACAGTTCATATGTATCATAAAATAAAAAGCCATCTCCCTCTTGCAACATCACCATTTCATTGTTTTCTGAAGAAAAGAATTGCACTATCGCCTCCTCCTTTTTCAAGGGTCGCTCCTCCCCTTCATGTAACCATTCAGCTTGATCTTGCAAAGAATCAAGAATACGCCGTGCAACTTCAGGATCTTCTTCCAAATAAGCCAAAAATCCTTCTACATCTGATCCGTCTATTTCTTCATCCGATTCGTAAAATGATAACGTACTGGCAAGCTTTCCAGCATCCCCTTCGTGAATCGCATCTGTAAAATTATTAATCAATCGTTCCTGTGACGTGAAATGTGCTCCAATAAAATACAAGCAAATGAACAAAACTACTATCCATGAAGCTATTATCCGATTTCGCTTTTGTTTTCTGGACACTGGTTTTTTAGGTACAGATCGCTGGTCTTTATCGGATACACTAGCCTTTTTCTCTGGTTCAAAATTAGAGGAAGCGCTCTCCTTTTTCAACGAGTTAGCAGTTAAAGACGCCCCACAGTTCATACAAAATTTTAAATCATGATTTTCTACTTCCTGCCCACATTCTTTGCAAAATTTCATAGAATCCCCCCTATATGTACAACGCTTCTAATCAGAAAAACCTCTTAAGAACTCTTAAGAGGTTATAAAATTGAAACTATGCTTCTTCTTTTTTGACTGCCCATACTAGAGACACAACCCAACCTACCAATGACCAGCCTAAAAATAGATTCAAAACAAAAATTGAATTAAAGTTCGTCTGTTTGCGAACTTTAGCTACGATTGAAGGAGCGAAATAAACTCCAACTGCAATAAGTATTAGTATTAGTCCAATTAATAAAACGAGTAACTCTCCCAATGTTATCATTCTCCTATTCTTTTTTATTTTCGAACATAAAACAACGAACTTCGTGTATTCACCTACCTTTCTATTTTTGGATACAAAACTTCTCCTATGTAATTTTCGGCAAATCATGATGTTTGGTAGTTTTTGTTAACCAGTAAAATAGTACCAATCCAAAAGAATCATGTCAATATATACTGAAGATTTTTCAAAATACCCCTTCCAAAAATTACTTCTTTTGCTATAATATACAAGTGTAGGTAATTAGGCATGGTTGAATTTTCTTAAAAAGGGAGGGATAAGGGAATGAATTATTGTACAGCATGTGGAACGAAACTGACTGCAGATCAACATTTTTGTACCGAGTGTGGTGTAAAGCAATCACCAGCTGAAGATCATACAATTGCCGGCAAAACGACTCCTGAAAACGTACCAACACAACCTGTAGAGCAGCAGACTCGGAGTGACCGTCAACCAAGAAAACCAATGACCAAACGCACAAAAATCTTGATCGGTTTAGCCACCGGAATTATTCTATTACTTTTTGGAACCCATCAGTTTTTGTCATCCTATTTTGATCCGATGAAAGATCTACAGGCTATCGATAGTACTGTGTCTGGGAATGACATCGATGCATTCATAAATCACGTGAATGTTGTCGAATCTGCAATCCTGGATGAGGAAAGTTATTTTCACTATATACGAGATAATGAATGGGATGGAGCGAGAGAGCAATATGTACAGATTTTGGATGATCAGGAGGAGAATCCTTCGCCACTGGATCAAACAATTCACAGCAGAGATGGCGAAAAACTTTTTACCGTTAAGACGGAGCCACTGGTTTTCGGACTTTATAGCACGTATTCATTAGAGGCAATCCCGACAAAACTGACTGTATCATCATCCATGAAAGATACAGAGATCACCGTTTCGGATAAGTCAGAAACGATCCAAGCAGAAGAACCAGAAGAATTTGCTAACATCTACCCTGGTACATACACAATTTCAGGTGCTGCGCAGAATGATTTTGGATCGTTCACCTACGAAAATACGATGATCATCCATGCAGCTGCAGAGCACAATCAAGCCATAGAATTCGCGACCAATACATTTGGTTTTAACACAAACATGCCAGAAGCCACTCTTTTTGTTAATGGAAATGATACCGAATTATCTTTAAACGAACTTGATCAATTAGGACCTTTTCCAGAAGATAGCGACATCGAAATGTATGCGGAGTGGGAAAATTCAGCTGGTACAATGATCCAATCCGAAACCGTAACACCTGAAGACAGCAGTATGTTTGGTGGAATTTCATTTTATTTCGATGAAGCTGATTTGCAAGAAGAAACGGAGCTAGCTTCAGCGGAAATAGAAAATGATGATGCAGGAGAAATGGTCCTGGATTTTCGAGATGCCTATGAAGATGCAGTAAATAATAAAGACTTCAATTCCATTGAACCATTCCTGAAAAGCGGCAGTGAAGTGGATGACGAATTGCGTACATACATCGGCGACCTACAAGATACAGACTATCACTATGACTTTACATCAAATGAAATTTTAGATGTTGAGGATGTCGATGAATCTACCGTTGAAGTAACAACGAACGAATTATTTACATTTACCAACCACCTCGATGATGTAACGGATTATGACCGTGAAAAAGTTTACACGGTCATCATGGAAGATGAAACATACAAAATCACGGAAATTACGTACGAGGAGACAAATCGAGATAGACAATAGGGACAAAGGGGAGTTTTATCATGCTAGTATGTTCGAGTTGTAGCGAGAATCAAGAGTCAGGGAAATTCTGTGGCAATTGTGGGGGAAGTTTACAACCTGCCCAAGGTGACAATCAGCAACAGGGAGAAATAAATGCTGGTACAGAACAATTTGCTGCCACCGCTGCTAAATCTCAGCCTGCACCACAAGTGGAGCCGCAAGCACAACAAACAACGGAAACGATAAAGAATGGACTTCGTGACTATTGGGCTTATGCTCTAGGGTTAATAAAAAACCCAACTGATTCCTTCCGTTCAGGGGAGGATCACTTTATAAATGGGCTCGTTACGATGGCCTTATATGCATTGGCTTTCTCACTAAGTATTTACTTTTTTATTTCGAATTCATTTATGGGGCCACTCGATCCATCGTTCTTTGAATTCAATTTCAAATTTACTTTAGCAATTGTTGCTTTCTTGGCAATCACTTTCGGAATTACATTTGCCATAACGAGGCTAGCCAAGAGCCAAGAATTATTTAAAACAGTCATTTCTCAGTACGGAGGATTACTTGTACCGTTTACTGCATTAAATATTGTCGCAGTAATTGGCGGTTTGGCCGGGTCTCCATTTTTAGTATTTGCGCCATTGGCTGTTTCATCTATTTTCACATTTCTATTTATACCAGTTTTGTATGTTTTCGAAAAATCATCACAAGTTAACAATCAAGGACAAAAAATCTATTTTAGCCTGATTACCTTACTTTTTATTGGTTTAGGTTTCTATATCCTCGGCGAGGTAATCATATCAAGTATATTATCAGATCTTACAAATAGATTTCCGTTTTAAAAATGTAGCATTCCACAAGTTCGGAGCAGCACAGAAAAACCACCGTCCACTTCCCAAGGTGTGCGGTGGTTTTCTTTATAAAAAGCATAATCTCAAATGTTATACCCAACGAGTTGTAATCACTTTTTTACGTGTGTAAAACTAGAGTCCATCTTTTCCATTCGCATGCAAATACACGAAAAGAATCCTCATGCTACCAGAATTCAGTTGATCTTTTCTATTAAAATGGTAAGTAAAATTTATTTAGTAATAGGTAACAAGCACATCGCAGGTACATACTTATGAAAGGGTGTATTATCATCGCTGAAAATGAATTGAAACTAAATTTAAATTTAGAAGATATCAAACTGGTAAATCTATCGACTGAACGGAAAAAAGATGGTGGCAAGATAGATAGAACGAATCACATTGAAATACTTGAATTTAACAAAGAACGGAACCAAATAGTTGTAGAATATACAGAAAATGTAACTGGAGCGTTAGAATTAAACTTGGCGATAGAAGCCATTTTTTCAGTCGAGGCTGAAAAGGATTTAACTGCAACACAATTGGAAGAGATTGTTAAAAAAGGGGATATCGATCATTTGGCTTACCCCCTATTAACAGAATCTACGCAAATCACTTCGTTTATAACAGGGAAAGTTCTAGGTATACCGACCATTTTCCCTCCTGTATTGGAAGATGAGACGGTTGAGGATAAATAGTCGCCATCGTAATTAAATTTAAGCTGTTAGACCTTATATAAGGTCTAACAGTTTTTTTCATATAGGAAGCATGGGGACGATTCGCTTGCTCCCTTCGCCAACCAACCAAATAAATGAATAGGACAAATTGCCCAATACATACGTATATATCAGGAGACTGCCGATGTGGTAAGGCGGGTAGCCAGGATCGCTGCTGGGATTTTGGGTATGCTTATCGGATTTGCTGTAGGGGAAGTTATTACTATTACTAGAGGAAGCAAAAGCCCCATTCCATGCTTCCTCCTGAGGGAGCGTTTCGATGAAAAATTTCTTCAAAAGCAACAAGCTATGGATGGTTATAAGCGCGCTTTTTTTAGTATCAATTGCTTTCACTGGAGTTTTTGCATCGGCGAGCACAAAGATAAATGAGGAAAAAGTGAGCTATAATGATCTGGTTGCTATGATTAGCGAACTGGAAACAAACATAAGCGAACTTGAGGAGGAGGAAGCTGAGGAGCAAGATAAACTCGCAGAAAAACAATCAGAAGTTAAAGCCATGCAATCCGAGGTTGAGGAAGCAACTGCGATGATCGGTGAAAAGGAGAAAATACAAGGGGAAATTGATAGCCTGCAGGGAGATTTTGATGAGAAACAGACGGAGCTTGAGGAAAATTTAGATGAGAAGGAAACAGAATTAGACGAAATAACTGTGAACATTGAAAAGAAGCAATCGGAACTGGAGCAGCTAGAGACAGGTATTGCCAAGAAGAAAGAGGATCCAATTGAGCTCATTTCAGGGACTTTTATTGTTGGTTCTGATGTACCGCCCGGGCGTTATCAAGCGACGAATGTAGGTCAAGGCTCTAATTTTGTCGTATATAGTTCTAGTGGATCACTCAAGGTCAATACGATACTTGGTGATGACTGGGGCAGTGGTGATCACGTGTTTTTTGCTGAAGAGGGGGATCAAATTGAAACAGCAGCACCAGTTCAACTGATCCCAGTAGAGGAATAATCCGAAATTGTTATTAGGGGACTGCTTTAGCAATTATATGCTATACTATACCATTAGAAGAAGACTCTATCTCGATCTAAAAAGGAGACCTTCCCATGGATAAACATATCGTGTTTTACGATGCAGAATGTCCCCTATGTCGAGCTGTAAAAGCTGTATTGCAAAAGCTTGACTGGCTGGGTAAAATCAACTGGGCACCTTTGCAAGAAGTCAACGAGGAGACAAGGGAAAGAATCAATCGTTACAAAAATATGTACGATGAAATTTATATGTACACTAGAGATAAGAAAGTTCTGACAGGCTATTATACCATACGAAAAATTCTATTCCTTCTGCCCGTCACAATCCCTCTGGCCGTATTGATGCATCTGCCGTTCGCTAAAAATATTGGCGACCCCGCTTATCGCTTTATTTCGAAGCGACGGTATCGGTGGTTTGGACGCGTGCCGTATTCGCGATGAGTTTGGAGTAATGTCGCTTTACCGGGGTGAATTTTATCAAACGAAAACTATTCGTCCCTATACAAAATTAAATGCACAGTAAACGAATAGTTTCTAGTTAACTTGCGATTTTTACCATTAAGCGGATGTTCAAAGTCACCACACGCAATGGAGAATTTATTTGTTAAACTGCTTTTAATTAGGTACCTTTTGGAAGCAACCTCCTCCTTATCTAGCGTGTCGCTTCAAATAATAGGTTTTCTTTTGTTTTTCTAAATACGGAGCCAGGACGCTGATGAATATCATGGCGGTATAGCCCAACAGCGAACTGTAAAACATTGCTTCAAACACCTGTTCATTAATCCCTGTTCCTACTAGAAAAATAAAACAAGTTGGCCCCAACACTACGGATGCCAATGCACCTGTACGATGCGCTTTTTTCCAAAAATAGCTTAGCGTAATGGGCGCCGCGATCCCACTTAGGATTGCTGAGGTGCCAATTTGAGCTAACAACGCCAGCGAATCTGGTCTATCAATAGACATGTATAACGAGACTCCACCAATAACGATCAGTGAAATCCGTGACACACGTACGGATTTTTGATCCAAATTTTTTATAGAAGTATCTTTATTTTTGTAAAGAATCGGAACCACGAGCACTTTATAAAGATCGTTACCAATGCTTGTTGTCATGCCAAGATACAGACTATCTGTCGTGGATAAGATAGCTGAAACAATTCCTACAAGCAGCAATATTACTAGAATGGTAGGAAAAACCTCCATTATATAAGCTGGTACCGCACTGTCGGGAGTTGACAGATTTGGGACCGTAATACGTGCAGCCATACCGGCAAATACAGAAAACGTTGATAGTACAAATAAAGTTATTCCAGAAGACAACGTAAACTTACGTAAATCCTCTTTTTTCTCTACAGTTAGCACTTTATTCATCAGATGGGGAAGGAGAGCAAAACTGAATAACAGCCATTGAATGGATAAAATAGCAAATACACTGTGAAACGGGCCGTCCTGTGAAGTAGAAGCCAGCATACTTCCGTCGATTGCACCCATCTGCGTTTGCAAGTTGCCTAAAACATTCCATCCCCCTCCAATGGACCATAACATTGAAATAAACAATAGAACGGAAATAACTGACATGACCATCCCTTGTATGCCATCCGTGATCAACTGTGCAAAAGCACCTCCCATACTCACGTATACAATAGTTATGGTTACTCCTATAATTATTCCCCACGTGTATGGAATCCCAATAATTGTTTCAAACATGGTCGCTAAACCAACATTTTGAGCAACAATGTAGTAAATGTTGAATAAAATCAACACAGCAACAATTACCTGTAATGCCTTACTTTGATATCGAATCCCCAGCCATTGTGGTAACGTGAGGCTACCTTCCTTTTTTTGCCCCTGCTCCCAGAACGTTTTGGCAAAAAGAAGCAAGCCTATCCATGAGACACCAAAGCATCCCAGTGAATACCAAAGAACCGGTGCACCATATGTATATGCCCACCCAGGCACACCTATAAACAGATTTGCACTTGCATAGCTTGCCCCGAAACTGATTCCAACAATCCAGGGGCTCACCTTTCCTTTCGCGATAGCAAATCCTTTCATCGATTTGCTATGAACGGAACCTCGCTTTCCTAGCCAAGTCGTTAACAGAAAATATCCAAACAACGCTCCTAAAACTAGCCATGCTAATGTATTATTATCATCCAGCATCAACTTTTCCCGCCTTTTTGTTTTTGTTTTGGGTAGATTTTATTCCATATTACCAATCCCACAAGCCAAAATATGACGATGGCAATCCAATAAACTGTAAACATAATATCCTCCATTTCTTACTGATTGGTAGACTCTAACTTTACCAATTATTTCATTGAACAACGCCAACCCTTTTCGCAGGATGATTATCCGGCAGATGGACATTTCCTTTTCCAAACATATTTTCTCTTAAGGTCTTTCCTTCATATTCCTGTCGGTAGATACCCCGCTTCTGCAATTCAGGCACTACATGGTCAACAAACTCACGATAGGTACCTGGTGAATAGGCTTGGGCAATCGTAAACCCATCCACATCCCCTTCTTTCGACCACTCCTCCATACGATCCGCAATTTGTTCCGGCGTTCCGACAAATTTTACGGTACCATTTCCTAGCCCATGATTTTTGACGGCTTCTCGTAGGGTCCATTTTTTATTCGGGTCTTTTGTATATAGATCCAAATTTCCCTGAACCGCCTCTGTGTCCATATCCTCAATGAATTGATCTGGATCATATTTGGAAAAATCAATCCCCGTATGACCCGATAGAAGTGATGCTGTACCTTCAAAGCTGACATGATTGGTCAAATCTTCATATTTCATATAAGCGTCTTCTTCCGTGGATCCAATAATCGGCAGAATCAACTGGGAAACGAGTACATCCTCAGGTTTCCTTCCCTGTTCCTGCGTTCGTTTTCGTATGTCTGCAACATATGCTTTCAACGCTTCTAGTGAATGATTTTTTGTGAAAACTGCTTCGGCATGTTTGGCCGCGAAATCTCTTCCTTTTGGCGAAGCTCCTGCCTGGAATAATACCGGCGTACGCTGTGGTGACGGCTCTACCAGATGCGGGCCTGGCACATTGAAAAACTCGCCTTCATGGTCGATCAAATGTACTTTATCCGGATCTGCAAAGGTATCCTTTTCTTTATCAGAAACAACGGCATCGTTTTCCCAGCTATGCTCCCATAATTTATAGACAACATTCAGAAATTCATCCGCACGGTCGTAGCGGAGCTCCTTAGGAAGACGGCTCGTAAGCCCCAGATTGACTGCTTCGCTTTCCAGATAGGATGTCACTACATTCCATGCGACCCTCCCCCCAGTTAAATGGTCAAGCGTCGACAACTGACGTGCCAGTGCGTAAGGCTGTGCATATGTAGCGGAAATCGTAGGCGCAAAGCCCAGATTTTCCGTGACGGCTGCCATTGCGGAAATAGGAATTAATGGATCATGTGCTGGAAGCTGGACGGCATGCCGGGCAGCCGCATCATGACTTCCTCCGTATACGCTATAGGTCCCGAGTACATCCGCTATAAAGAGCGCATCAAATTTACCACGTTCTAAGATCTTGGCTGTTTCTGTCCAGTAAGCTAAACGGTTGTGATTTGCACCTTGATCCTTTTCATGCTTCCACAATCCCATGGAATGCGGGGAAGGTGAATTTTGAATAAATCCATTCAAATGAATTTGTTTTGTCATCATGCAAAACTCCTTTTTACTCGTTTTTGTTTCAGGCTAGTAGAAACGTTATTTCTCATCGTAAGCATTTAGTGCGTTGACGCTATGTGCAAAGGCAGATCCGGCTTTTAACGCAACTGCCACAAAAATGGCTTCAGAGATTTCTTCCAGACTCGCGCCTGTTTTCTTCGCGTTTTTCGTATGCAGGTCGATGCAATAGGCACAACCTGTCGCATGAGCGGACGCTACTGCTATCAGTTCGTTTTCCTTTTCCGTCAACTTCCCGGCTTTGATTGCCTTTTGGTCAAAATTCGCAAACGCCTTGAATGTTTCCCCGTTCAATTCGCCAAATTCCTTCAGGCGGTTAAAGTAGGAAGCTTTATATAATTCATCATCGCCTTGTCCATCAAACGCATTCAATGCATTAACGCCATGAGCAGCTGCTGAACCTGCTTTCAATGCCGTTGCAACGAAAATAGCTTCGCTCACTTCTTCTTTATCAGCTTCATTTTTCTTCGCATTCCCAACATGCAGATCGATGCAATACGGGCATCCGGTAATGTGCGCGACTGCTATTGCAATCAATTCCTTCAATTTGACGGATAATTCCCCGTCCGCCAATGCCTTGTCATTAAAGGCGAAAAAGGTCTCAAACGCCTCCGGTGCATACTCCTTCAATTCCGTAACCCGACCAAAATAAGATTTCTTATATAAGCTTTCTGTGTTTGTTATACCCAATGTTTTCTCCTCCTGAAATTTAATAGTTTTTTTAAATGGTAGATCCGTACTGTTCTTGAGCACACCTCCTACAATTAATATGAATTTTCTTATGCGTTTACTTGGTTTAAGGGATAGATGTACGAAGAATTCATCTTGTACTTATTTTAAAGCCAAAAAACCTCTCCCGATGAGGAAGAGGTTAAATTTCTACACAATTCTCATCTTTCAAGCGAATGCTTGCTGGAATTAGCACCTAGTTACTTATGTTGAACATAACGGTTGCTGCGGGATCACAGGACCAGTTCCTCCCCCGACTCTTGATAAGGAAATATCATATTTAATTTTTAAGATTTCTATACATCATATCGGACACTGAAAAAACTGTCAAGAAAGAATTATGTGTTTTTTACGATTAATGGGCATAATAAGAAAAATAATTCAAACGACCTAATTGTCAAATTATATACGAATTTAGGCACTCTTTTGCTACGAAAACTGCTGTTATTTGTGTTTCACTACACGATCAATCTCACTCCTCATATTCTGATCAGCATTTTCTTTGCCATACTTAGAAATAGAGAAGTTATAGAGGATGATACCTAAGATGACCCATGCAATTATAATAACCCACTCATAAGGCCAAAGAAGTGCTGACGGCATTCCAGGCATATAAAGTAACGTTACGCCACCCGCCATGAATACGGCAAGCCAGCCAATGACCGTACCACCTCGGACTCGGAAGGGACGTTTCATGTCTGGATCTTTTTTACGTAAAATAATAAAGGATATTGCGACCATTAACCATGCTACTACCAGTCCAATTCCACCCGCATCAACCAACCATACAAGCGCTGGGCGTCCGAATAAAGGAGCAATCGTAGTCAAAGCAGCGATCAATAGAATTGCTTTATATGGTGTATTATATTTCGGATGCAACTCTCCCAACGATTTAGGAAGCATACCCGCTCTAGCAAGTGCATAAATCGCACGGCTACCCCCAACATAGAAACCAATCCAGCTTGTCAATATCCCGCCAATACCACCTAATACAAGAATGTTTCCCATCAACTGACTGTTGCCAAAAGCGGTTACCATTGCATCGGCTGTCACGAGTTCAGAATTATGAAGTGCAGCAGGTTCCATCACACGTGAAACACCAAATATGACTGCTATATACCATAAAACGGCAAGCACAACGGAGACAATTAATAGCTGTCCAATTCTTTTCCTGGGTAAATTAATTTCCTCTGCAGCTTGCGGAATGACATCGAATCCCACAAACATAAACGGTGTCATAATCACGACTGTTAACATTCCTGCCATTCCATTTACAAATAATGGCTCCATCGTTTGCATACTTCCAGCAGCTGTACTACCTGTGATCAATAGTAAACCAGCTATAATAATTAATAGAGTGAAAATAAACGTAATGGCTGTGGACAGCTTAATTCCACGATAATTAATCCAAGCAATAAGAATAGAGCCTAGTATACCGACACCCGCCCAAGTGACCGTAACATCCCACCCTGCTACTGTGTATAAATAACCCTGACTATAATTCGGGATCAAATATTCAAAAACAGTTGGCAGTGCTACCGCTTCAAAAGCTATAACCGATACATAGCCTAGTACAATCGCCCATGTTGCGATGAACGAGGCAACCCTGCCCATGGCTTTATACGTATAGACATGTTCTCCCCCTGCAAGTGGAAGTGCAGAAGCTAACTCCGCATATGTGAGGCCTACCAATATAACGAGAATCCCACCAATCACAAAAGCTAGGATAGCCCCTAATGAACCAGCCTCTGTTATCCATAGTCCGGTTGTTACAACCCAGCCCCAACCAATCATTGCACCAAATGCAAGCGCTAGTGTATCCTTTCTTCCCAATATTTTCTTTAATTTTTGATCGCTCATTTATTTACCTCCCATTCAGATTAATGAATTTCGATTAATAAAAAGCCTGATCAACTTTACACCACCTCATTTTTATTATTTTCAGTTTCACCCTATAGAAAAGTGTATTAAGAATGAAGCATGAAAATGTTTTATTTATCAGATAAGTATGAAAATAATCCCCCACTCTTTAAGTGCAGCCTTTGACTTACTCCTCACTGTTTCCGCAAAGCCAAGTTTTCTAATCCGAGCCCTTCAAAGACATTTTCAAAGACATTTTCAAAGGCAAAAAAACAGATTTATAGACTGAAGTATCGTACTTCCATCTATAAATCTGGTGAGTTTAATCTGTAATTCTGTTTTTTGATTTGGCCTGGGAAATCTTTTTGCGGACCTGCAAATGATCCAATTTATAGCCGTTATTACCCGGGAAATAATTATCAAATCATGTCAGTTCTTGGATTTTTCATTAGAAGAATTGCATTCGCCAAGTCTTTAAGCATGAAGCGGCACCATGTTAGTTTCCAATCTACTTAGAAAACAAACGAAATGTACAGAAGATCTTTTCAGACCTTCTGTGACAGCTTTTATGCAATCAATGGCACCTCGTTTTACATTCCCAATCGGTCCCCTCTATTTGAATCGTGGCGTGAGAAAGGTTGAATTTTTCCTGCAAAAGATTCGTCGACTTCCGTAATAGTTCATCTCGATTTGTTTCTGTATCAACGACAAGGTGTCCACTGAATGCGGGGAAGTCTGACGTGATGGACCAAACGTGAAGATCATGAACCGCTAGGACATTTGGAAGTGTCAGCAATTGTTCTTCAATACGTGCTAAAGAAATGCTCGCTGGTTTGCCTTCCATCAGTACATGGATGGCATTTTTCGAGATGCGAAACCCTGTAAAAAGGATGATCAGGGATACGATCATACTTATAATTGGGTCGGCGTACATCCAGTCAAAGAAGATCATAAGAAGTCCAGATATAAGAACGCCAATCGTACTGAGAATATCTCCCAGAACGTGGAGAAATGCCCCTTGTATGTTTAAGTTTCCTTTCACATCGCCCCCGTGCAGGAAAACCCCGGCGATTATCAGATTGATGACGATTGCAATGCTTGCTGTGATAAGAACCCCACCCCCTGCTACTTCCGGAGGTGAAATGAAACGTTCCATAGCGTGCCAGATGACAAAAGCAGAAATCCCAATAAGAATAACGCCATTCGCAAGAGCTGCAAGAATCTCAATTCGCTTGTATCCGAACGTCTTACTTTTACTTGCCGCACGTTCTCCAAATTTAAACGCTAAAAGTGCGAGACCAATCGCAAAGAAATCACTTAACATATGCGTGGCATCAGCGAGCAATGCTAAGCTATTCGTTAAGATGCCGCCAATCACTTCTATGCTCATTAGTATGGCAATGAGTACGAGAGCGATTAACAGTACTTTTTTGTTACCCGTGTGATGATGGTGATGGTCGTGTGACATGTAAAACCCTCCTATTCATGTCTCGCATGGTTAATCATTTGCTCTAACACCTCAAGAACGTGCTCATCCTCTGGGGAATAATATATCGAGGTCCCTTCTCTTCTAGACTTTACAAGTCGCAAGTTTTTTAAAAAACGCAACTGATGCGACACCGTCGACTGACCGAGCGACAACTGCTCAACAATCGTATTCACCGAACACTCGCCCTCAGAAAGTAAATGCAAAATACGAATTCGCGTCGGATCAGACAACGCTTTAAATGTCTGTGATACAAGGAAAACCGTCTCTTCATCTAGTTTCAAAATATCCTCCACCTTACATGATTAGTTGATCATATATTAACACAATATAAATCATAACGAAAGCAATAAAGGATAGTAAAACATGAACCGGTTCAGTTTCAAGGGAGAAAAGTGCTAATAACAGTATAAATAGTAAGCAAAAAAGCACAGATTATTTCTGTGCTTTTTTAAAGGTAAAATTATTTCTTCTATAATTGCGCCCTTAACAGAACAACTATAAATATTCTGGCAAATGATGCTTATACATTTCGACCGCATCTGTATGCTCTTTTAAAACGGCAAGTGTTTTTGGGTGTGGTTTTGCGTAAATGATCGGGTAATCTTTTTCATCTTTATCTTCATCAGTCCTAAAAGCTAACAATTCTTCATCAGTTGAAAATTGAGCATCAATTCCTTTTTTATTTCCACGAGCATCTACTCGAATCCATTTATTAAGCGTTTTTAGAAAAATGGCATTTAGAGCATGGATACAATAACCCTTTTCGGGTGTATCAAAGAGCATTAAGCGTTGATAACAAAAGCCCGTTGGAATATTTTGCGAACGTAACAAAGCAGCAAGTAAATGGGACTTTGCATAACAAATACCTTCATTATAAGCCAAGGTATCTGAAGCTTCACAAGTAACCCTGGTGCCTTGAATATCCCACGAATGAAGGATTTCATCTCTGACAAATTCGAACGCAATCTTAGCTTTCTCTACTTCTGTTTGAGAACGATCAAAAAGTTCAGCAATTTTCTTCTGAACGATTGGTTGGGAATAGTTAACCTCATTGGAGTCAAGTAAATAGTCATTCATTTCCTCAGACTCACAAACCATATTCATAGCTTAACACCCTCCGATTATGTATATTTATTTATATTTCTGTTTAATTATACATATATATGCGACTTTTTCAAGGCGTTTACAATTTCTACTAAACAATTAGTTTGTTGCATACTGATTCTTTATTTTTTTTAAATTGACGAGTTTTTTATGTTTTCTCCCCATAACTGAACCCGATAGTAAAGCATAATAGTTTTTTAAACGGACAATTAGAAAATTGATTCAACTAGGAAAAGTACACTTTATAATTGTTAAAAAAGGCTGTTTACAGTATCATTTTCATATAATATCAACCAATTATCCCAAACGGATGGAGATGAATATATGGTAAAACGAATTGGAATTGATGCAGGTGGTTCACTTATAAAAGTCGCCTATGAAGAGCGCGGACAGATGCATGTTAAAACCTATTCCAATGAGGAAATGGATCGGCTCCTCAATTGGTTACAGGTCATCTCTCCAGACGCCGTTCTCTATTTAACCGGCGGAAAAAGTGGTTATTTGCGAAGTGTTGTAAAGCAATCCAATCACCAAGTTGACGAATTTGAAGCAACAGCAGAAGGGACGCGCTTTTTATTAAAACAGGAAAAGAATATTTTTGATGATGATTTCATTTTGGTCAGTATCGGTACAGGAACATCTATTTTTTCCGTCACCAAACAGGCACATGAGCGATTGCTTGGAAGCGGAATTGGCGGTGGAACACTGATGGGACTTGGTCATCTCATTACAGGGAAAAGTGATTTTCCTGAGCTAGTTAACCTCGCTAAAGAAGGAAGTTATGCCAACAGTGATTTACTGGTCAAGGACATCTACGCACCAAATAAGCCGCCGATTTCAGGCGATCTAACTGCAGCAAATTTTGGCAAAGCGCATCTAAATAAGGAAGCTACAGAAGCCGATCACATGGAAAGCCTGGTCAAATTAATCGGTGAAACGCTCATTTTGCTTTCCACCCAGGCAGCCGCAACGCAACAAGTAGAAAAAATTGTATTTATCGGAAGTACGTTAAACGGTAACGAGCCACTGAATAATGTGTTAAACGGGTTTCAGGATATGTTGCCATATGAACCGATTTTTCTGGAGAAAGGTGCTTACGCAGGGGCGATTGGGGCATTGATGGTGTAACAAAATAGATGGAAGCAATACCTTTGATAATCAAGAGTAGAAGGATTAAAAGAAACAAATGAGCGATTAACAGAACGTATTTTATCTAAACAAGATCGTGTCATTCTTGACTTTGACTCATCTGTAAACACAGTTTTTGGCAATCAAGGAGGGGCGGAAGTAGGATATAACCCTGTGCATCCTGGAAAGAAAAAGTATGCATCCCCCAAATCAGTAATTTAACAAATCCTGCATAGAGTCCTTCTGAGCATAAGCATGCATTCATTTCAAATGGCAAAGATGTTCTGCGATCTCAGGCATCACATAAAAAGCCATCACCTACACAAATGTAAGTGATGGCTTTTTAAGATTGCCTTCTGATTACTAGTTTTCCAGTACGATGAGCGCACACTGAGTGCTTCATACATCATACCCCCCGCTTATTCCCCCATAAATACGTATGTAGCTGCGGGAGAACTCGCACATCTTTCAATACGCTGCTTTCCATTACTTGATCAATTAATCTTTCATATTTATCTAGTAAATGACCCACTAAATTTTCATTATTGTCTGTCTCTATTTCATCATTTCCAACCTGAAGATAGAGTGTAACAGCTGGGTACCGAAGATGCAGGTTCGTTGCATAATGCAAATCATCTTGGTCAAAAATAACAACCTTTAAGCTGAAATCCCCTTGTTGTTCCTGTTGCAAGGATTCGATAATGAAATCAAGTGTGTCAAAATTTGTTTTCATTCCTGAACTTGGTGGTTTTGGTGAAAGGGTCAGGTCATCAATTTTCGTAAACCAGTCCTGCCATCTGCTACCTTGCGTTTCCAAGGCAACTTTTATCTGATGATCATGCAGTAAATCCACCAATTCATCAATTTGTCTCAGTAAGCCGGGATTACCACCTGATAACGTTACATGTCCAAAGTGGTCGCCACCTTTTTCTAGTAAGGCATCCCGTATTTCTTCCGGTTCCATCATTTGAATTGCATCTTTTTCAGATCCATCCCATGTAAACTTCGAATCACACCACGAGCAGGAATAATCACAACCAGCCGTTCGGACAAACATGGTCTTTCTTCCAATCACCATTCCTTCTCCCTGAATGGTGGGGCCAAATATTTCCAGTACAGGTAGCTTCATTATTTTCCTACCTCCTTCGGCCGATAAATACAATAACTAGTCGGGGTTTCCCTTAGATAGACCTGCAAGCAAACCGGCTGATTCGTTAGTGTGTCTAAATATTCCTGAATGATTTCATAAATCGTACGGGCAACAACTTCAGTCGTCGGAAAAAGTTCAGCATGATCATCGGAAAATGCGGGATCCTGATTCAATGTTTCATGGTCAAATCGTTTGTGAATGAGATTCTTAATAGCTTTAAAATTTACTAGAAATCCAGTATCATCCAACTTGTCTCCAACAATAGTGATGTTGGTAAAATAGGTATGCCCATGCGTCACCTTGCACTTCCCGGCATCTTCATGCGGAATGTAGTGAGCTGCGGCAAAGTGAAAATCCTTGTTTAACTCATAGGCATAGGAATGCGGGGATACGGGATAAATTTGTTGCATCATTCTGCTGTCACCCCGGCTTTCTTTTTTTCATAGTTTTCTAGACCGCGGCTGCGTAAGTTACAAGACGGACAATCCCCGCATCCGCTATCTATCACCCCGTTATAGCAAGTCAGCGTACGACTTTTCACAAATTCAAATGCATCTAATTGATCACTAAGCTCCCATACTTGGGATTTATCCAACCACATCAAAGGGGTGTGAATCACAAATTTATCATCCATCGACAAGTTTAAGGTCACATTCATTGACTTAATAAAGTCATCACGGCAATCTGGATAGCCACTAAAGTCTGCCTCGCTGACGCCTGTGATCACATGCTTGGCATCGATTTGTTTGGCCAATACACCTGCAAATGATAGAAATAATAAATTTCTGCCAGGGACAAACGTCGACGGCAACCCGTCTCCCTCCGTGATTTCCATGTCATCCCTCGTCAATGCATTTGGTGCTAATTGATTGAGCAAAGACATATCTAGTTCATGCTGTTTCACACCTAATGTTTCGCAGATTTCCCGTGCACAATCCAACTCAGCAATATGCCGCTGTCCATATTGAAAAGTAACAGCCTCAACATGATCAAATTTTTCCAGTGCCCAAAATAAACAGGTGGTACTATCCTGTCCGCCACTGAACACCACAACAGCCTTTTTATTATCCATTGTATTTCCCCTCTCTTTACTCGAAAAAGAAGAGGTCGCTATATTTCCATCTTATAAAACTTGGTAATCGCCAAGCCTTTAATGGCGATTGTGTTAGCACTTATGGAGTAGGAAGTTTTTATACACTCCTACTGCAAAAAAAAACAACACAAAGAAAGACGTGTTGTTGTCTCCTAGTTTTTTATAGAGGGATGGTTACGAACCTCTCCTGCAAACCTGCAGTTTACTTTTTGATTTGTAGCTCTATCTTAACATAATTAACATGAATTCGTTTGATTTACTTCGCTAAAGACTATAGACTTTTTATAAGCAAAATTTCATTCAATGGGGGTTTACTTCCTGTTAAACTGCGATAACAATTAACTAGTGAAAGGGATGATTAGAAATGTCATTCGAAAGTGTAAGACAACATTTTAAACAGTGGAATCGAGATGGAGATGTCATGGAGTTTCGTTCCATGAGTGCTACCGTCGATCAGGCAGCTGATACAATTGGTGTCATTCCTGCACAAATTGCAAAAACGCTATCATTCAGAGGAGAAGAAGACAAGGCCATCTTAGTTGTCACAGCTGGGGATGCCAAAGTTGATAATAAAAAATTCCGCCATGTCTTTCACCATAAAGCGCGTATGCTTTCTCCCAACGAAGTTCTGGAACAAACAGGACATGCCATCGGTGGCGTTTGTCCATTCGGATTAGCAAATGACCTAGATGTCTATCTGGATATCTCGATGAAACGCTTTGAAACATTATATCCTGCCTGTGGGAGTACGAACTCTGCAATTAAACTAACCTGTGATGAATTGTTTCATTATTCATTTGCTAAAGAATGGGTCGATGTTTGTAAGGGATGGGAGGAAGAACAACTCAAGGAAACCGCGGCAATTGATCACGATGAACGTTGAAGTTATGTAGGAAATCAATACAAGGTGGTATCTAAAGTGAGGGCTTCGTTTGAGTATAGACGTTTCGGGAACATGCGGAAGAACCTCTGTTTTATAGTCTGTCACTGTTCGCCCTATTCGACAAAAACCGGGAAGTGACAGGCACCTGTTCCACCCACTAATTCTCCCGCAATTTTTCCATCAATGCCTTTATACGCTCATCTTGTTCCTTAGTCAACTTCCAGTCAATGGAAATAATCTTAAAATTTCCATCCTCTATTTTCATAAGGAACCATGTATTAACCTTACTGCCAATTGGCAAATCCTGCCTTGGTACAATCAGTTCCTCATTCAAATCCTCAATAAGTATAACCGCTTTATTCCCCTCAAACCTATCAATCATCCCCCTTGTTTTCATCGGTTGGTCCGTGATCTCGTGCAAGTTTTCCACAGCGCTACCTGCGACACCTCTTTGGACGTTACTTGTTTCACCGGTTCCAGCGTACATGGTAACTATTGCTAGTAGAAACGATACAGCTATCATAATCGCAATAACATATTTCATGAGCAATCTCCTCAAGTATTTTTCCCAGTATCTCAGTAATTTGTAAAAAAAGCACATTGGTAAAATAGCGAAATGAGTAGACTAGATCAATTGAAATTTTAATTTCCAACCGGGGAAAATTGTAAAATACGGCCCCTTATCCAGCCAAAAATTCTTTTTTACATCTTTTGATATTCATTTGACTACAATCACGTCAATTCAATTCCATCTAGCTATTTTCATTCAATTTTGATAACCTAAAAAGAGATAATAGCTATTTATTGGGGGCCGTTTGAGTGAATAAGCGTTTTTTACTGTTAATGATCATTTTAGTTATGTTTTTAGTAGCTTGTGGTCAAGGAACAGACCAAGATACACAAGGTAAGGCTAATGAAGCAAATACAGTTGATAGCCATTCGGAATCAGAATCATCAGATCGAGATAAAGTAATCCAGGAAGAAAGTGAATCAGAGGAGAGCGGATCTTCAGACGAAGAAACAGAAACAGCTTCCGAGACGAACGCAGAAGAAAGGTACACTGAATCTTTAACGGATTTAACCGTTCATTACATTGATGCGGGTCAGGCGGATGCGACCCTTTTTCAGTATACGGATCAAGAAGAGACGTACAACATCCTATATGATACGGGAGACTGGAACGCCAATGATGTGGTCAACTACTTAGGCTCACAGGATATTTCATCTATCGACTTGATTATTGGTACCCATCCACATGCTGATCATATCGGCCAATTGGCGGAAATTGTACATACATACGATACGGGTGAGGTGTGGATGTCTGGAAATGAAAGTACCTCGCAAACATTTCAAACTGCAATTGAGGCCGTCCTTTCAAGCGATGCGGACTACCATGAGCCAAGGACCGGGGAGGAATTCGAAATTGGCCCCATGAAAATAGAGGTGCTCCACCCTAGTAGCATTTCTGGTAATTTAAACGAAGAATCCGTCTCTTTACGCTTCACATACGGGGATGTGCGCTTTTTATTTACTGGAGATGCTGGTAAAAGTGATGAGTTGGAAATGATGAATAGTGAGATGGATGTACAAGCAGATATTTTACGGCTTGGACACCATGGTTCGGACACCTCGAGTGATCCTGCATTTATTGATGCAGTAGACCCATCCACCGCGATTTACAGTGCAGGAGCTACTAATAGCTATGGACATCCCAGTGCCAGTGTTGTTTCCCTCATTCAAGATGCGGGAATTGATTTATATGGGACTGATGTGAATGGAACCATTATTGTTACCACAGATGGCAATGATTATCATATCGAAACAAACGAAGACGGCACGATTAGTCCGGAGAGTACTGGATCATCAAACAGCTCTGATTCAGACCAAAGTGAAACGAACGAAGCGAATACAGAAAGTGAATCAACAACTGATTCCTGCATGGATATTAATGATGCTTCTATCGATGAAGTTCAGGAAATCACCCACATCGGACCAGCTAGAGCACAAGATTTGATTGACCTGAGGCCTTTCGATTCTGTAGATGACCTCGATTCGATTAATGGGTTAGGTCCTGCACGAATTTCCGATATAAAAGATGAGGGAATAGCATGTATAGGAGGTTAGAAAATGAAAGGTATACTTGACCGATTTGAAGATAATCAAAAAGCAGTCATCCTCCTCGAAGAAATAAACGAAGAATGGATTGCTTCTATAGAAAACTTACCAGACGGAAGTGAAGAAGGAACAGCTTTTCATATTGAAAAAGTGGATGGGGAGTTTCAAATAATTGCTATTGATCATGAATCGACCCGCGATAAAGCGCAGCAGTCATCCGATTTGATGGAAAAGCTGCGAGCGAAAAGTAAAGGAAGTAAGTTTAGGAAGAAATAGACTGACTTAGATAAATCTACAATAGACTTAATAGTTGATATCACTGCATTAGCTTATTAACAAAGAATCTACTCTTTATTCACAAGAGTAGATTCTTTGTTATTCTGAAAATACTTCCTCCCCGTTTTTCAGGGCAACTGGACGAGCCTTACTACTTATATCCTTACAAAAAACAAAAACTGTATGCGAATTGCGTTTTTCCCCTTTAATCAGACCAAGCCCCATTCGACAAAAACCGGGAAGTGACAGGCACCTCTTTACAAACTGATTCAAGAGCTGTAAGATAGATGCATGTTATTTACCTAGCTAAGTATTAGGATGTGTATAAAAATGAGTGAGATAAACAATCGGGATTTAATCCACACCTTAAATCAGCGATTCCGTTTTATAGGAAAAGAATTGAATAGCCGTCTTCGTGACCATGGGTTATATGCTTCCCAGTGGTCAATTATTTTTTGTATTGATCAATTTGGTCCGATGACGCAAACCGAAATATGGAAATATTTAAATATAGAAGCTCCAACGGTAACACGTACCCTTTCCCGCATGGAAGAAAGCGGGTGGATTGTGAGAATTCAAGGAAAGGACAAAAGAGAGCGCCTCATAGAATTGACAGAAGAAGCGAGTCGCAACATAAAACCTATTCAACAATCGGTGGATGAATTTGACCAGGAAATCTTGGCCGGTTTATCCGCAGAAGAAAAGATACAGCTACACCAGTTATTACAAAAGATTAAACGATCAGGAGATCATGCACAGTGAATAATCAAGAAAAAATTTGGACCAAAAGCTTTATCAGTATATCAATAACTCAATTTTTAATTTTCGTCGCCTTTTATACGTTATTAACAACCCTGCCTATCTTCGTCATAAATGACCTTGGCGGTACCGAGGCTAAAGGTGGATTACTCATAACGGCGATGTTACTATCTGCAATCCTTGTTCGACCTTTTTCCGCTACTATATTAGATCGAATAGGTAAGAAAAATGGGCTTATCATTAGTGTTTCTATTTTTGCAGCAACCATGTTTCTCTATATATGGATGGATGCCTTTATACCGCTGTTGGTATTACGATTCTTTCATGGGTTATCATTTGGTTTCGTCACTACAGCAACCGGGGCTATTGCGGCAGATATCATACCATCAAAAAGGCGCGGAGCTGGACTTGGCTACTTTGCAATGGCAATGAACGTAGCCGTTGTTATCGGGCCTTTCATTGGTTTAATGATGTTACAATATGTAACATTCCAAACGCTGTTCATCTTTTTAAGTATCCTAATGCTTGTTGCGGTGGTCAGTACGTTAAGTATCCATGTACCACCTATAGATACCCAGGTCGTTACACCGAGAGGCTTACAACAACTGAAGTTACGTAATTTAGTAGAGATGAAGGCATTACCTATTGCATTGATTAGTAGTTTAATATCTTTAGCTTATGCAAGTATCATGTCATTTATCCCCGTATACGCCGATTCACTTGGGCTTGCATCCACAGCCAGTTATTTCTTTTTCGTGTTTGCCGTGGTTATGTTGCTATCAAGACCTTCTTTAGGGAAAGCATTCGATACACGTGGTCCAAAATTTGTCATATTACCATGTTTATTTATATTTTCAATTGGGCTCGTAGTATTGAGCTTTACCAGTACGTCCTGGATGTTACTTGTCGCAGCTGGCTTAATTGGATTAGGATACGGTTCCTTATTACCTAGCTTTCAAACGATGGCCATTCAGGCTGCCCCACCGTCTAGAAGTGCTCATGCAACCTCAACATTCTTCATATTCTATGATTCAGGGATTGCTGCTGGTTCATTTGTATGGGGACTTGTCGTAGCAGGTTACGGATTCCCGCAACTTTACATGCTATGTGCTGCAGTCGTATTGGTCGTGATGCTTCTATTTAACCTTTATCATGCAAAAAGGGTTAAATCAAAGCCAGCCAGCAATCAGGGGAGCTAAGTGAAAAAAAACGGCCTCACGATTAAGGTAATAGAAAATGAAGGACGAACGTACGCAAAGATATGCTCATACGTTCCTGTACAAATAACCTCCCCTTCGATGCCCATGAATAGCTAGAACTAACGTCCACTACCCAATTCTGTTATAGTGTACATGACACAACGTTTCCATTAGAATAAAAATTAATCATCGTAGACCACTACCTGCAAATGGAGGGAAATGAAATGAGCGATCATAAACAAGATACTTACGGACAGATGCAAGATCTACTGAAATATATCGATGAAGGGCTACAGAAGGCGAAAATCCCTGAAAAAGTGAAGGGAAAAATAGCGGAGGAGCTTGAAGAATTAAAATCCTTCATTGTAGACGCACGGCCAGCGCGCATTGCAATTGTAGGGAGAAGAGGTGCTGGAAAGTCAAGTTTAATTAACGCCATATTCGGTGAAGTCCGAGCAGAAGTTGGGGACGTGAAAGCGCGAACGGGTGCTGGAAAGTGGCATGCTTATGCCTCTGATTCCGGAACACTCGAAATTATGGATACACGCGGTTTAGGAGAAGCCGATCAACCAGAAGAGGCAATCACACAACATTCTGCGGTAGAAGAAGTCGAGGCATCCATTAAGGAGAAATGTCCAGACGCCATTCTTTTCCTTAGCAAAGCAAAAGAAGTAAGTTCGCGCATAGACGAAGATATGATGCAGCTGCAACAATTGAAACAGTCGGTAAAAGCCTATCATGACTACGATATACCCGTCATTGGAGTCGTTACACAAGTGGACGAGCTCAGCCCCAAATCTGTAGATAAACCCCCTTTTGATCACGAAATTAAACAAAAAAACATCGAAGAGGCCGAATCTGTTCTAGATGCAAAATTGAATGAAATGGCCGCAACACCTGTAAAAATCATCTCGGTATCGGCCTACTTCGAAATCGAGGATAACGTGATCACCTATGACAGCAGATGGAATATTGATATACTGATCGATTACCTGGTCGAGCAATTGCCCAATGATGCACAAATGATTCTCGCCAAGTTAGCGAAGGTGAAATCCGTCCAAAAAAAGTTAGCGCGCAGGATTGGGAAAAATGTTTCCGGAATAACCGGACTGATCGGTGCTAACCCAATTCCGCTAGCAGATCTTCCTGTCATTACTGGAATGCAAATGGCGATGATCAGTTCCATCGCATTGGTCGGCGGGAAAAGGGCAAAGAAAAAAGACTTAAAAGAGTTTCTCGGCGCCTTAGGACTCAACCTCGCTGCTGGATTTGCTTTTCGGCAGGTAGCTCGTCAACTCGTCCGAATATTCCCAGGTGCAGGCAGCGTCATATCGGGTTTCATTGCATCGTCAGGAACATATGCATTATCAGAAGCATCAATTGCCTACTTTATCGATGAAAAATCAGTCGGTAGCGTGAAAAAAATTTACCATGATAAATATGAGGAAAAGCGAAAAACGAAGGAATTAGAGAAGGGAACGGACCAATAATCAACAGTTGGGGGTATCTTCATAACGAAAATGCCACCGCCTTTTTCTTAGGTACTAAAAGCTACTTACTTGCATACTATAAAAAAGAGGCCGCTCACGCTTGTGCTGCTACACGAGCGGACAACAACAGGAGCCCTTCCTCAGGGCGGAACACCTACAGTTCTTTTCAGAGAATAACGACCCTAGTTGCTTGCAGGCATAGGGTCGTTATTTTTTTGATTTGACAATACCGACCATTAATGTCCCAAACGATATCATTAGAATCAGGGTTTCAAATACGGTCATCCGGTCTCCCCCCTTCTAAACGCTTTAGTCAGGAGATGAACCGTCACCCATGAAAGGCTTTTCCAGTTTCAGTTCTTGATTGATTTACCTGATACATAATGTCTTTGATTTGTTCGTATAGCTATTATTATACTTTAGGATATGGGCTTACCAGCTTGTCCTATTCCAGTTATTTCAAAAAAGTTAAATTATTTTTATTCCTCTTCCAAATAAATGCATTGATGCAAAGGCGGGCTACCGAGCACCAGCCAAATTTTAATGAACAGTTCCAATCGTGGCTGCGACACATTATTAAATATTTTGCTTACATTTGGGGGTTTCATATTCAGTTGATCCGCAACATCTTTGATATAGATATTCTTCTGTTTGGCTATTTCTTTGAATCGATTCTTGATTACAGGTTGATTATGGTTTTCCACAAGAGGATGAACTGCATCAAAATGCTTGATCTGTTCGATTTTATCCACAATACTTCCAACAATAAAGTCTTCTATTTCATAATCGTCCCTTCTGTTCTTATCCCGATGACGATTAATTAAATTTTCCAATTCTGTGATTTCGTTGATTTGCTCATATGTTTCCTCATTCAACTGGATTATCACTTCTTTCATGTATAAATCACCTCACTTTTGGTAAATGTATTATGGAAAGGATGATACAATTGATAAAACATAATGATAAAGAAGATGTAATTGACGTGATCCACGAAACATTTGATAAAGGCAAAAACGATAAGTAATAATTCTAAAAAGAGCGAGACTGCGTTTATGCTTCCCACCGAATTTGTTGTTTTTGACACATAATCTATAGAATGCGACGTAACTAGTGTTTGCTATAATCGCCGTTCGGGATCGCTCCGGGCGGATGCTTTCCGCGGGCACGGCCTCAGTCTCCTCGAGAAAACCACTCTGCGGGGTCTTCAGACTCGTGCTATTCCCGCAGGAGTCACCGCCCTTCGCTCAACCGAACTGGTGAGGTGGTCCGATGTTTTGAATATTGGTTACTAATGCAAATTAGCCGCAGTAACCGGAATACTAGCGTAGGAAATACATGGAGACTCCTGCGGGAGGAAAGGCATCGGTGAGACCCCGAAATGCGGTAGCATGAGGGGACTCACCAGCCGCCCGCGGAAAGCGAAATGTATTTCCGTAGCGGGGTAAAGTCTCATCCTTCATCTCAAGTTATGTCGTCTTTTATATCAACTCCGTAGGTTTATAAGCAATAACACTTATGAAAAGAGCCAAATTATTAGACTCCTCTTATTACATATTCCGTTTCCCTTTCTAAAATGTCAAAAGAGAAGCTACTGATCGGATGAACTACAAAAGTTCATTGGGCCAGTAGCTTTTACATGTTTTTCTTCATATACTTTCAAACTCATCCCACTTCTCCAAATTTTTTCTCATGCCGATTGCCCAAATAACGAAGTAAGAAGAATTGAACAACGATACCGACAATTAATAAAATGATACTGCTACCAATCAACGAGTACAGTAGATACATGACACCTGCAATCCCAGCAGGTACTAATGCGTATGGGATCTGTGTATTAACGTGAGCAATGTGATCCGATTCAGAGAAAATAGATGCCATTACCGTTGTATCAGAAATTGGTGAGACATGGTCGCCGAAAATTGCCCCGGCAAAAATCGCTCCGATAACGATAGGTATTAATTCCTCTCCCCCCATCGTATAAGCTAGCGGGATCGCAATAGGCGTCAAAATCGACATTGTGCCCCAAGACGTACCTGTTGCAAAAGAAATAAACATGCTGATAGCAAAAACCAAAAATGGTATAAGCGCTGTTGTCATCCATCCTTCTGTCGCACTTACCACGAACTCCGCAGTACCAAGTTCTGCTGTTACCGTTCCAATCGACCAAGCCAACACGATAATAATAAGTGCTGGCAACATGGTACGAATACCACCAAGCAACGTATCCTCACACTTTTTCAGGCCCATACCTTGCACAAGCGCAAGAATGATCCCTACCGTCGTCATTGCAAAAGCACCCCATGTTAATGCAACAGAAACATCCGTATCGGCAAGCGCGTCCATCATTGATTTCCCTGTTGCTCCACCACCTGAATACCATAACCCCCATATACTGACGGAAATAAGTGTTACCAGCGGAAGAATAAAATTCCAAACACTTCCCTCTTTCTGGAATGGTTCCCCCAAATCCTGCTCAACCGAAGATAATGGCGTTGATCCATCTGGTATCAGTTTTCCGGTTGTATGTGCACGATGTTCTGCTTTTGCCATTGGACCAAAATCCTTGCCCGCTATAATCATAGGTACGGCTAAGAGACAAAGAATAGCGTAAAAATTCCATGGAATAGATTGCAAAAAGACAAAATACGGTTCCATACCTACAATACTAAGGCTGGCAAAGGCTGCCGCAATTAATGATACTTGAAAACCGATCCAGTCTGAAACAGGTCCGATTGTTGCCATTGGAGCAGCTGTCGAGTCAATCACGTAGGATAATTTTTCTCTTGAAATTTTGTGTTTTTTGGTGATATCTTTTGTCGCGTTTCCAACGATGACAGAGTTGACGTAATCATTGAAGAAAATAAGAATACCTAAGAAATATGGTAAAAACAGTACCCGCTTCTTTGTGGTTAATCTCTTTTGTAATATTTTTATAAGACCTTCCGAGCCGCCTGTCTTAAACATAAACGCAGCTCCGGTTCCCAGTAGCGCTGTCATGACAAGAAAACGAGCATTCCATGGATCAACCATCACATCCTTCATCCATGTGAACGTTTGCCCTACCGCTTCAAATGGATTACCGCCCGCCGCGATTAAACCACCAACCCAAATACTGATGAAAAGTGAAAACAAAACACGCTTGGTAATAATGGCCATCACCACCGCTACAATCGGCGGTACAATCGATAATATGTCCATGCGTATCCAACCCCCTTTTTCATTTTTTTATTACCGTTAAATAAGCATGTCCACACACAACAGTCGAATTCGCCCTCTACTTTACCTGTAAAGAATTTAAATTTGTAGATTGATAATAAATGTATGCATCTTTAGTAAATAATAGTACTTCCACCTCTTTTAACGTTAGAAAACTTGGCATTCACAAAGCTTTACACTTACACAAAGAACAAAAGCGCAAGTGCCCGTTTAGCAACGTACAAACTGCGCCCGCGCATCGCGGGTGGTTCAACATTGCCACGCAAAGTGGCGGTTTTAGTTGAACCTCCACTACGCAATGAGATAAAGGAAACATGCCCCTTCATAGGGGTATGCCGACGCCTGAGCGCAAGCCCGGTTTTAGTCGGCCTTCCTTAAGCCTAGGGAGTCGATGCCCGCTTTCACCACAAGGGTATAAGTGCGACTTTACTTCTGCCTACGCCTCCGGCTTGGCAATCAGTAAGTCTTCTTTTCACCCACAGGGTATAAGTGCGACTTTACTTCTGCCTACGCCTCCGGCTTGGCAATCAGTAAGTCTTCTTTTCACCCACAGGGTATAAGTGCGACTTTACTTCTGCCTACGCCTCCGGCTTGGCAATCAGTAAGTCTTCTTTATCGTAGTGGAGGAGTGTGAAGTTTGATAGTTGCTGGGCGCTGGGCGCTGGAGCTGGACGTGGCTATTCCAGTATATAAGTTATCCCCAGCATTTAAATTTTATAGTTTCCTATGCAACGAAAAAAAGTCCTTCTTTAAAAGTAAAGAATGGACTTTTTTGTAGCTATTAAATTGGTAATCCAAAATTAAAACACAATCGTCTTATTCCCCTCCACAATAATTCGATCATCCAGATGCCATTTAACAGAACGTGTGAGGACACTTCGTTCAATGGATTGCCCTGTTTTTTTCATGGCGTCCACATTATCACGATGATCCACTCGGTCGATATCCTGTTCGATGATCGGGCCTTCGTCGAGATCATTCGTGACATAATGGGACGTTGCACCAATCATTTTCACACCTCGATCAAAGGCGCGTTCATATGGTTTCGCACCAATAAACGCTGGCAGAAAGGAATGGTGAATATTAATGATACGATGTTGATAATCTTCTACAAATGTCGGTGAGAGAATTTGCATATAACGTGCCAGAACAATCACATCTATCTCATATTTCTCCAGCAATTCCTTCTGCTCTTCCTCCACCTGCTTCCGAATGTCCCGATTTGATGGAATGTAATAAAATGGAATGCCTAGTGATTCCACCATGTCCCTTGCCGTTTCATGATTGCTGATAACAACCGCAATATTTGCCATTATATTCCCGCTTTGGAATTCCCACAAAAGCTCAAGTAGGCAATGTGGTTCTTTGGAGACGAATACAGCCATGTTTTTGATTTCACGCACATACATAATCTTCCAGTCCAAATTAAATTTTTCGGCTACGGAAAGAAAATTCTCCTCCAACTGACTTCCCTTCTCATTTAGACCGTCACATTCAAACTCAATTCGTATAAAGAAATTCCCGCCCATGGGATCCATGGTATATTGATCCGACTCGATAATATTCGCCCCATATCCATAAAGGAATTGAGAGACTGCTGCGACAATTCCTGGTTGATCAGGGCAATTGATTAAAAGACGCGCTCTATTTTTATTTCTAGCTTTAAATGTTTGTATTTTTTCTTCGATATATTTATTCATATTCGCTTCCCTCTTCATATTAATTTACTAATACTTTATGTGAATTGAAAGACAAGGTCAAGTTTTAGGGAGCATCAACTGATCGCATTAGATTTTATGTGTTGTCAACAGTGGGCTAAACTATGAAAATTGAATTGTTTCGTGCCTTTAACCATGAAGAACACCTCGAATCAATGCTATGATAAACGGGAGATATAAAGTATCCCTGGTAAAAGCGGGAAAATAAAACAACCCCTAAAAATGAAAGGAACGTACATATGTTACAAAAAATGAGATCATATAGCCAGCTTTTCGTTGCAAAGAAATCGTTGAAGACACTTTTAAAAACGAATCGGGTAGAAACGGAACAAATGATGAAAACCTATCATGAAGCACTCGTGGACAATAACCAGTTAAATGAGGATTTAACAGAAGCATCCGTTCCAGCACAAAACAAGCTTTCCAAACAATTAATAGAGTCCTTTGTGGAGCTCCGTGATCATCGTAATGAAGAAGGTTTCTACACGCAAGTAGCAAAGCATTGGGTGGAAAAATAAGGATAAGGTGTCTGACTACATCAGCGTGGTCAGACACCTGTTTTATTAGAAGTCTCCAATTTCGTTCCCTATTAAATATGTTATAATTATTCACTAGCAATTCCATCGATGGAGGAGAATGGACCATGATTCAATTTCAGAAAAGTGATATAAAAAAACACCAGCTTAAACCGACCGTACGCTTTAATTTGAAAATGAAAATGATTCTCCTGATCGGGATTCTCATTCTCGCCATCATTACTTTTATCGGAATTTTTCTCCATCATTTCCTTTCCGATACATTAGAAGCAGAAATGGGTGATCAAGCATTAAATGTTGCCGAAACGGTGTCTCACATTCCTGAACTAGTCGCGGCATTTGAAGCAGACGATCCTGCTTCCATCATTCAACCCACCATTGCCCCTATACAGGATGCGACTGAAGCTGAGTTCATTGTTGTCGGAAATACGGAAGAAGTTCGTTATGCACATCCCGATGAGGAGGAAATTGGTAAAAAGATGGTAGGTGGTGACAATGAAAGAGCTTTGCTGAACGGGGAATCCTATACGTCAAAAGCGACTGGAACATTAGGTGATTCTCTACGTGCGAAAGTACCAATTTTTCTGGACGGGGAAATCGTAGGTGTCGTTTCTGTCGGATTTCTAGTTAATGACGTCCAAAGCCTTATCGCAGATTACAGTAAGGAAATATGGATTGTTTTATTCCTAATTGGTGGGGTCGGTATATTGGGCGCTATCTTGGTTACGACTTATATAAAAAGAGTTTTATTTGGGATGGAGCCAGAGGAAATCGCCCACGTATTGTTTCAAAAAGAAACCATCCTTCAGTCCACACATGAAGGCATTATCGCGGTGAATCAAGACGGATTCGTCACCATGATGAATGCTACTGCCCAGCAGTTACTATTTAATCAAGAAATAAATCAAACGAACTATATAGGAACGCCGGTGCAGAACATTCTTCCTTCTTCAAAATTGCAAGAGGTCTTAACTACTGGAAACAGTCAATACGACAAAGAAAGCATATTCGGTCAGAATGTTTTTCTTACAAACACGGTCCCGATCTATTATGAAAGTGAGCTAATCGGTGCTGTGTCCACGTTTCGTAATAAGACCGAAATTGAATCATTAACGAAGGAATTAACCCATGTACGACAATATGCTAACGCCTTACGTGCGCAAACGCATGAGTTTTCAAATAAACTTTATACGATATTAGGTTTATTATATTTAGATAAGAAGGAAGAAGTCGTGGACTTGATTCAAACGGAAAGCAAAAATCAGCAAGAGTGGATTCGTGTCTTGATTGATAAAGTGTCCGACCCGTTACTGAGTGGGCTTTTACTTGGAAAATTAAACCAAGCAGAAGAATTACAAGTAAATTTGTTCATCGATCCAGACAGTCACCTGGAGCGTTCCCTCAGCAATGAAAAGGCCCGAGCACTGTTAACTGCTGTAGGAAACCTTATCGATAATGCCATGGATGCAATAAAAGAAAACCCTCCTTCAAACCGTAATGTATCCCTATTCTTTACAGATGCCGGAAATGACATTATTTTTGAAATAGAAGATTCAGGAACAGGGATTTGTGAAGCAGATTCCTTTAAAATATTTGAAAAGGGCTTTTCGATGAAAGATGGTTCAGACCGTGGTATCGGATTATCAATAACGAAACAAATCATTTCCAGTATCGATGGCTCCTTTTATTTGGAAGAAGCAGGTGATCTTGGTGGCGCCTACTTTGTCATTGCGATACCGAAAGACGAATAATAGAGGAGGAATCGACATGCATGAATCGATCCATGTTTTAATTGTGGAAGACGATTTTCGTATTGCGGAGATCAATCGACAGCTTGTAGACCAGGTTGATGGATTTCATACCGTGAATACCGTAAAAACAGCTGAAGAAACGTTGGTATTTTTAGAAAAAGGAACAAACCTGCCACACTTAATTTTATTGGATATTTACGTTCCGGATAGTATCGGATTACATTTATTTTGGGAAATAAGGAAGCATTATCACGAGATTGATATTATCATCTTAACAGCAGCAAAAGAAGTAACAACGATTCAAGAAACCTTAAAGGGAGGCATTTATGATTATATGGTTAAGCCTGTCGATATTGACCGGCTAGAGCAGACGTTGACAAACTACCGGGAACAAGTCCGCATCTTATCATCCAAGGACCAATTTGACCAAGAGGAGATTGATCAGCTTATACGTCCGTCAAAACCGTCAATCAAGCGTGATGCTCCAATCAAAAACCTCCCCAAAGGAATTGATGATATCACCCTTACTAAAGTTAATGCCGTTTTAAAGGAGAAAGGGAAGGGTGGTGTAACGGCACTGGAAGCAAGTAAACATATAGGTTTAAATCGCTCTACAGCAAGGCGATACCTGGAATACCTGGTTTCCGTTGAAGAAGTATATGCTGAACTTAGCTACGGCGATGTTGGCAGACCAGAGCGAAAATATATAGCGTCATCAAAATGAACAAAACACCCATAAAGATTAATAAACCGATTATATGCATAATCTTCTTTCCCAAATCCCTCTGTGATATATTACAAAATATATTAACTTAAAAAGAGGGATCTTTTATTTTTAATAGAGTTTGTATCCGTTTACAATTCCCTGTTTTCATTAAAAAGACGAATAATAGAAAGGAGATAGTATGCTAAGTTTAATTGGTTTAATTACAATTGTGACGATTGTTTTATTACTTATAAGTGGGAAGGTTTCTCCTATTGTAGCGCTTATCGTGGTTCCGATTATCGGAGCCCTCGTAGCTGGATTTAACCCAGTAGAAATTGGCGCTTTTTTCGAAGTTGGAATTGATTCAGTATTTGGTATTGTTATTATGTTTATTTTTGCAATACTCTTCTTTGGAATCATGCAGGATACAGGAATGTTCGATCCCATGATAACTAAAATGGTTTCGGTCTCCCGTGGTAATATCATTGCTGTCGCTGTAGGAACAGTTATTGTTGCCGCTATTGCACACTTGGACGGTTCAGGTGCTTCTACGTTCCTGATCACAATTCCAGCCTTACTCCCTTTGTATAAACGGTTGAAAATGAGCCCCTACTTACTTCTGTTACTAATCGGAATGAGTGCGAGCATCATGAACATGGTTCCTTGGGGAGGGCCTGTAGGTAGAACCAGTGCAATCCTCGGTATGGATCCTACAGAAATCTGGAGACAACTTATCCCAATACAGATTATTTCCTTTGTCCTGTTAATTGGTTTAGCTATTCTCTTAGGATTCCGTGAAAAACGTCGAATTAAAAAAACGGCGCCACAGGAATCAACGTTACCAGTTGAGGAAGAAGCTATGGAAGAAGCTGCTGCTTCATTAGAGGCTGAACCATTAGAAAAGGACAATTCATTAACTCGTCCAAAACTTTTATGGGTCAATCTATTATTAACATTAGGGGTCATAAGCGTATTAGTATGGGGAGGTATCCCTGCAGGGTTCGCATTTATGATTGGAGTTAGTATTGCCCTACCACTTAACTATCCGAATGTAGGGGACCAAATGGCTCGTATTAAAGAACATTCACCAAACGCACTCCTTATGGCAGCTATTATTCTAGCAGCTGGGTCCTTTTTAGGTATACTGGAAGGTACTTTAATGCTGGACGCACTTGCAGAAGACCTGGTAACGATTTTACCAGCCTTTATTATTCCTTATTTACATATTGTAATTGGTGTATTTGGTGTTCCTTTTGATTTATTACTTAGTACAGATGCTTATTACTTCGCCTTGCTTCCGATTGTAGAAGGAGTCGTTACAAGTTACGGCGTATCCTCTATATCTGCGGCATTTGCCATGATCATAGGTAACGTTATCGGAACCTTCGTCAGTCCTTTTTCACCAGCTCTGTGGCTTGCACTCGGAATGGCAGGACTTGAAATGGGAAAACATATTCGCTATTCCTTTTTTTGGATGTGGGGTTTTTCCGTTCTTCTATTATTCATTGCGATACTCATAGGTGTCGTTACCGTATGATAAGAGGCTGTAGGTTAGCCTACCTGAAAGTTATTACTGCTTGGAAAAGAAACTTCCGCTCGACCAAAAGCCCAAAAGACTCGTTCTTTTGGGCTTTTGTTTTATTCATTTAAATGGAACACTTAAACACTAAACATAATTCCTAAAATCAATAAGAAAAATAGTATAATTGCATAAATAGCCGTACCTACAATTCCACAGACTAATCCTGCTATTGCGAGTCCTCTACCATCGTGGTTGAATTCTTTTATTTCTTTTAGAGACTTAGCTGCAAAGACAATTGCAATAATCCCTAATATGAACCCAATATATGGGATAATGATGGATGTGATCCCTAATACTAATGCCGCTATTGATTTTCCATTAAATTTATTATTATTACTGTTTAGTTCGTTTGGTTCTACAGACATGCAAACACCTCCTCTTATTAGCAAACTTGGCATTCATTAAAGGGATTCTTAGAATAAGTTCTTTGCTGTGTTAGGCAGTTAATTCTTACTGCATAAGTGTAGGCTTTGGCTATCACCATAAAAAGCGTGGCGATAAGCCAAGTTTTCGAAAAACCCTTATGCTTTGGAGTACAAGCCTTTCGGAGAATGCCAAGTTTGCCTAAAAAAGCCTCTCTGCAACGTGTACAGAAAAGGCTTTTCACTTATAAAAATTATAACACAAACGTTGTAATTATAGTATATTCCGATGACTTGTTACATATTACTTTTGCCAATTCGAACGGGAATGCCTTCTTCTTCATCAAAAGCAACCCCTTTATATTCGTCAAACACAGAATAATCATTATAGAACACACATGCATCCTGTGTTAATGGATCCAGCAACTTTACTTATAAGAACAAAAGCGCAAGCGCCCGTTTAGCAACGTACAAACTGGAGCACTCCACAATGAGATAAAGGAAACACGACGAACGAAGTAAGTCGATGTTGACTTATCGTAGTGGAGGAGTGTGAAGTTTGATAGTTGCTGGGCGCTGGAGCTGGACGTGGCTATTCCAGTGTATAAGTTATCCACAGCTTTTAAATTCTATAGTTTCCTGGTGTAATAAAAAATTTTCTAGAATATTGACAACTTGATCGATTTTGCTATAAACTATGATTGTCAACCAAATAATAATGAGGTTAACAAAAGAGAGGGGACTTCATACATAATGTCAGAATCTAGTTATAAATTACGCATGATGATTATTACAGCACTCTTCGCGGCTATTATCGGGATCTTAGCACAAGTAACCATCCCATTACCGCTTGTCCCAATTACAGGCCAAACACTAGCACTTGGGCTCGCAGCGACTATCTTGGGATCCAAATACGGCACGATCTCTGTCATCCTTTATGTGATTATTGGAGCAATTGGTGTACCTGTTTTTTCACACATGCAAGCTGGATTAGGTGTGGTATTCGGGCCTACTGGTGGTTTTATAATTGGTTTTGCACCAGCAGCATTTGTTATCGGTTACTACCTGGAAAAAACGAATTTCACTATCTTAAACGCGGTTATTGCAAACGTGATTGGTATGTTAATTGCATTATTATTTGGCACCGTTTGGTTGAAGTTCATCGCAAGTCTTACATGGCCTGCAGCTTTTGCTAGTGGATTTGCTCCATTTATAATCGTTGGACTGCTCAAAGCCTTTCTTGCAGCCTGGATTGGAATTGTCGTTCGAAACCGCCTAGCATCGGCGGACCTATTATATACCAGAGCCTAACGAAGTATTAGATGTCGGGGTAATCATTCGAGGATCATTTCTCGTCTTCCACTAGGATATACCAAACAAAAAAAATGCCAGGACACCATGATCCCTTCATGAGTGTCCTGACAATATATTCACGGGAGTAACAAGCTCTATAAAGACCCTACTCCACCGTCACAATCCCTTCTTCGCTTCGTTTCACTACACCTTGTTTTTCCAACTTAACTTGGCTTTCACTTAAATTCGTGAACACAATTGGTGTAATCGTTGAAGCTGCATTTGCTTGAATATAATCCAAGTCCGCTTGTAATAAAGGTTGTCCAGCTTTCACCGTATCACCCTCATCAACAAATACTTCGAATCCTTTTCCTTCTAGTTTAACGGTTTCGATACCGACATGGATGAGTATTTCCTTGCCACCTTCGGACTGTATTCCAATGGCATGTTTCGTTGGGAATACATTAACGATCTTTCCGTTCACCGGTGAAACAACCAAACCTTCTTCCGGAATGACAGCAAAACCGTCTCCCATCATTTTTCCAGCAAAGACATCATCCGGAACTTCCGTAATAGGTACGATTTTCCCTTGAATTGGTGAAACAATCGTATCCGTGCTTCCCTCATTTTGCAAGCTATCAGGATTCACTTCTTCTATTTGCTGCTTCACTTCTTCTTCCAGATTTGGCTCGACCCGACGCGGTGATTTACCTGAAATAATATCCTCCATTTGACCTTTTATTGTTTCCGAACGTGGACCGAATATTGCTTGAATATTATCGCCTACCTCAAGCACACCAGCGGCACCAAGGTTTTTCAGCTCGTCTTTATTCACATCTTTTATCGTATTCACAGATACGCGTAAACGGGTGATACATGCATCTAGATGGGCAATGTTTTCTTGTCCCCCCATTGCTTCTAACACATTATATGGTAGGTCCCCAGCCTCGCCCTTCGATGCTTCTTGATCATCTGCTGTTTTTTCACGGCCAGGTGTCATCAAGTTAAACTTCTTAATAAAGAATCTGAAAATGAAATAATAAATAACCGCAAACATGAGTCCTAATATAATGGTAATATACCATGCTTCTTGGCCTGGTAAGATACCGAATAATACAAAGTCAATCGCACCACCCGAGAATGTATAACCGATATTCACACTGAAGTACGTCATTAATACAAATGAAAGTCCATCCAAAACAGCGTGAATCAAGAACAGGACTGGCGATATAAACATAAATAAGAACTCAAGCGGTTCCGTAATTCCGGTTAAAAAGGATGTTAAAGCTGCAGAACCTAATAGACCCGCAACAACCTTTTTCTTTTCCGGTCGTGCCGTATGATACATCGCTAGCGCAGCTGCTGGTAAGCCAAACATCATAATCGGGAATTCACCGGCCATAAAGTTACCAGCAGTTATTTCAACGCCATCTCTCAATTGTTGAAAGAAAATCGTCATATCCCCACGAACGATTTCACCAGCTACTGACGTGTACGTACCAAACTCATACCAGAAAGGCGCATGGAAAATATGATGCAATCCGAATGGAATGAGTAATCGTTTTATAAATCCGAAGAAAAAGACGGCTATATACGTCCCCTCTTCAATCAACCAGTAGGACGCGCTGTTCATCGCTTCTTGAACCGGAGGCCAGATAAATAATAACAAAAGTCCGACGACAAATGACATTGCCGCTGTGGCAATTGGTACAAAACGTTTTCCAGCAAAAAAACCTAAGAATGTAGGCATCTCAATATTATGGAATTTTTTAAAGCAATAGGCAGCGATCAGACCAACTATAATCCCGCCAAATACCCCTGTTTGCAATGTATCAATCCCTAAGACAGATGCAAATCCAGGATCTGCTTCGGTCACTTCCGGTGTGACGCCAAGCCAGGAACCCATCACCTGGTTCAGTACTAAATAACCAACGATAGCAGCAAGTCCTGCCGCTCCGTCTGCCACCAACCCAATCGCTATACCAACAGCAAAGATTAGCGGCAAGTTGTCAAATATAACACCACCCGAATCTTCCATCACGGTTGCAACTAACTGAATCCAGTCCGCTTCTAAGAACGGAAGATACCCAAGCATCGTTTCCTGTTGCGCCGCATTACCAAACCCTAGTAAAAGCCCAGCTGCAGGCAATAACGCCACGGGTAGCATCAATGCTTTTCCGATTTTTTGCAGCTCGCCAAAAGCTTTTTTAAACATGTTTCCATTCACTCCCTCTTATTTTCTAGCAAACAGCTCGATAACAACAAAAAAAATCAGACATGAGCAGAATAATAAATACAACAAGATAGAGTTTTATCCCTTTTCTTGTTCCTTTATCTTCTCTACTCATGCCTGATCGAATCAGTTACACGCTGCGTGAACTATTCATATTTCGTTGTTAATCGCTGAAGGTGCATCGTTAAATAAACAGCTTCAGCATTATATACTGGTTTTTTTAATGTTTGCTGCATGATCTTAATCAACTTCCAAGAAAGATTATAACATACCGGGTATTCCTTTTTCAATAGTGCTACGATTTTTTCTGGTTCTTCTACCTTTTCCTCTTTCAACACCCGTTCAATGGTATAGCGAATATGTCGGACAAGCCGGATGTAATGAATACTATCCCTTTGGATCATTATATCTAATTGAGATTCAATGGTTTCCGTTAATCGTTTTACTAATTGCGAATACTTGTTAATGTCAGAAATAGCCATATTCGTCATCGCAGCATGCACATGCAATGCAATAAAACCCACTTCCCCTTCTGGTAAATCAATGTCCAACGAATGGTTGATAAAGTCAACAACCTCTGCAGCAATTTCATATTCAAAAGGATACAGCGCTTTCGTTTCCGTCAGAAAAGGATTTCTTATCTCCATTCCTTTCATTAATCGGGTGACTGCAAAAAGGATATGGTCGGTTAACGCTACATGAGCCTGTTCATTCAGCGTCACATCCGACTTACTTCTGATCATCTCAATAGAACTGATAATGGTATTTAATATATTCTCCTCGATTTGAGGCAATAGTTCTTTATAGTATTCTTGCTCTTTTTCATTACGCAAGACAAACATTTTTTCAACAGAATTTTCACGAATCAACTCATCTTTCTTCTTGTTAAACCCAATACCTTTACCGATCAACACTACTTCCCCATCTTGATGGTCTATTGCAATTAACACATTGTTATTTAAAACCTTATTCACAATAAATGTATCCAATTTCGTCTACTCCTTACTATTATACACGTTATTAGAGTATACCATTTTTATTTTCACAAAAACACTGATAGAAAAAGAAAAGCCTCGATTGCGAAAAAACCACATATACCATAGAATCTCAAATTATGATCAATCTAGTAGACAAAGGCCTTTTTTAATAGATACTCTCACAAAAACCGCCACCTCTTTATGATTCATTCATAAAATAAAGGAATAGGAGGTGATAGAATATCAGGACTTCTAGCTGTGTTCATGAACTGAGAATGTGGCGATACCATGTGGATACGCAGAAGAAATTCACGACTTTACAATGGCTTTCTCTCGGGAGTTATTCTCATGGCTATTGCAGAGAGGTGAGGTAGATGAACGAAATATTGATGTTAGCAACATTAGCAGCACCAGTCACTAACGCTTTAATTCAAGCAGTCAAAATGGCGGTGGTAATTAATAAACGGTTCACCCCACTAATGGCAGCCGTAATCGGTGTTGGCTTAGGTGCAGCAGCATTCTTTGTGGATGCTGGGATAGTAGAAAGAATGTGGGCAGGCGGAATCAGCGGACTAGCATCCGTAGGGTTATTTGAATTAGGTAAATACCCGACGGAGCGCATAGACAATGAGTAATTCATTAATCCGAGATTCATAGTCATGATGCAGTACAGGATGCGAATCTCGTCCTAATTGAACGCTTTGTTTAATTAGCCACTACACATCAATTTCATCGTAGTTTAACAGGTAGCCCATCATGAACCCCCACCTCAAAAATGGCGTTACGACGAAGTTTTAGATGGTGGTTTCCTATCTGCAAAAAATCTGGGTAACGATTCTTATTTCCTAAGCAAACTATAAAGGCCATCCTCTACTGAGAATGGCCTTTATAGTTTCTATTAAAATTAAAATCCGGACGGGACTTCTAGTAAGTTTATGTCCCACGCAACTGGTAGGTAGAAATAAACGGCTGCTACGATTAATAAAATCGCAATAATATTGAGCCAAAAACCGTTTTTAACCATTTCCTTTATCGTAAGCTTTCCGGTAGCGAAAATAATCGCGTTCGGTGGTGTCCCTACAGGAAGCATGAATGCACAGTTTGCAGCCATCGCACATGAGACCATTAGTGCATACGGGTGGATGTTCATTGCCACTGCGAGCGAAGCTACTACTGGTATAATCATCGTTCCTGTCGCTGTATTTGATGTAACTTCGGTCAAGAATAATACAACAGCAGTTGCTACGAGTACAATGATAACGAAGTGCATGCCATCAAGAAATGTCAGCTGGTCCCCAACCCAATCGGAGAGCCCTGTCTCGGTAAAACCGGCTGCAATCGCAAGTCCGCCCCCGAATAAGATGAGAATCCCCCAAGGAATCTCCTTGGAATCGCTCCACTCCATTAATTTGCTACCTTCCACATTTTTTGCTGGAATCATGAATAGCATAATCGTTGCCGCCATTGCGATCATTCCATCACTAATGCCTGGAACGCCAACGATATTTTCCCAAATGAACGTTCGTGTAATCCACATAAAAGCAGCAAATAGAAAGACTGCCAAGACACTTTTTTCTTCATAGGTTATTGTTCCAAGTCCTTTTCTTTCTTGACTAATTTGTTCTTTCCCGCCTGGTAGTTCACTAAAATTCACTTTATAAACGACTCGTGTAAGATAAAGCCAGACAAGCGGTATCATGATAATAACAAGTGGAACACCGAACACCATCCAACCTGCAAACGATATTTCGGTACCGTACATTTCGCCAACAGTCGCTGCAAGGATACTGAGTGGTGGTGTCCCAATCAATGTCCCGAGTCCACCAATGGTTCCGGCGTAGCCAATCCCGAATATAATGGCTTTTTCAAATTTGGGTATCTCCGAAGCATGTCCTCCCTGTTTCAAGGATTGAGATGCCTGGTAGACAATCGCCAAGCCAATTGGAATCATCATCATCGTCGCAGCAGTGTTGGAAACCCACATCGACAGAAAAGCTGTGGCTACCATGAATCCTAATATAATTTTCTGTGGGGTTGTCCCAATTAATGAAATAATTGCCAATGCGATACGCTTATGCAAATTCCATTTTTCCATTGCAGTTGCGATAAAGAATCCACCAAGAAATAAGAATATAATATCATTGCCATAAGATGAAACAACCGTATCTCCATCCAATGCTCCAGTTATAGGAAGCAAAATAATGGGCAAGAGCGATGTGACCGGAATTGGAACTGCTTCTGTTACCCACCATGTCGCAATCCATAGGGTCGATGCAAGTACAGCACGCGCACCTGCATTTAAATCAGCTGGATTAAAAAATAATAATGTCAATAGGAACAGCAGTGGTCCCAGTATTAAGCCCACTAATTGAGCTTTTGTATAAGCCGGCTTCTTCTCGTTCCCATTTCCAGAAGGCCCGCCTGAATTGGCAGTTGCAGAACTGTTATCCTTTTGTTTTGTCGAACGATCTTGATTTGATTTTCCCGCATTTCTAAATGTTGAAAGGGTTATCAAATTTTTCGTATTCTTATGTGACTTCCAAAGGCCTCTCCACATTGTTGTTATCGATCCTTGTTCCATATTGTTAACCCATCCTCCTCTGTTGTAAGCGGTTTCTACATAATATAATGGATAAATTGTGACTTGTGCACCTTTCGTAAGTAACGAAAGACTTTTGTAACTAAAATAAACGACGAAGGATATTAATCCTCCGTCGCCATCAGCGAGTAGATACTATTCATACGATCCGGTTTTACCTGATAAAGATGTAATGGTCGCCCGGTTGCCTGATAGGTTACCTCTATTTTCAAAACGTCTACCTGTACCAGGTAATTCAAATATTTATTTACAGATACGCGTGATATACCAGTTTCAGCTGCTAGGTCACCCGCAGAAAACCTGTGTTTCTCCCACTTGGCAATTTGTTTTGCAATTCGGGAAAAGGTTAATGCGGTAAAACCTTTCGGAAGGTCAAATGATCTTAATTCAGGACGTTCGCTTTTCAAAAGAAATGCATCCAACGCTTCCTGTGGCACCTCACTGTCTGCTTTCATCAGGTCAAACCTTTGCTTATACTGCAACAGTGCCTTCTGAAATCGCTCGAAATCAAACGGTTTAATTAAATAATCAACCGCACCATAATGCAAAGCACGCGTGATCGATGTATGATCATTAGCAGCTGTTATAACAATCACATCAACATTCCATCCGCTTTCCCGCAAATTCACAAGCATATCAAGCCCATTCTTATCTGCCATATAGACATCCAGTAAAATAAGATCCACATCATGATTGGCTAAAAAATCCCAGCCTGATGGAATGTCCTGAATCACCTCCAGGACCGTGAATCCGTCCACCCTTTCCAGGTAAACCCGGTTAAACTTAGCCACCATCGGGTCATCTTCCATAATTAATACATGTATCATACGTCTTCACCTTCATAAGGAATGACGAGATCAAAAACCGTACCTTCACCCTTTTCAGATGAAAGTTCTAGTGTTCCTCCCCATTCATCCAATTTTTGTTTTGCCAAAAATAAACCGTAACCGCGATGATCACCCTTTGTGGATTTCCCTTTTTCAAAAACAGTTTCCATTTCAGACGGAGCTAACCCAGGCCCATTATCTTGAATAGAAACATACATCTGTTTATTTATGTAGTTAATCGTAATCATCACATATTTATTCGTTTGATTGGCCATCGCTTCATTCGCATTTTCTAGTATGTTACCAATTACGGTTGTGATAACATCCATTTTTTCCTTTTTAATCAATAAAGGTAAGGCCTTTTCCCCATTCAATTCGATTGTCACATTATTTTCTCTGAGTTGACTCAGTTTGTTTAAAATATACCCAGCCAGGACGGGATCTTTTACAAGGCGTGAAACGGGTTCCGTCGCTTGTTGATGGTCTGGGGTAATTGTCTTAATATAGGTTTGCAACTCCTCATACGATTCAGTCTCAATCATAGCGGATAGGACATGCAACTGATTCATGAATTCATGCGTCTGTCCACGGAGGGTTTCCGCATAGGTCTTCGCATTGGTTAATTGTGCTGCCAATGAGGTAAGTTCCGACTTATCTCGAAATGTTGCAATAGCGCCCACCATTTGATCATTTAATTCAACTGGCCTTTTATTCACGACAATATCAATACCATGAAGCCGTTGTTCCTGATCGTATTCTATTTTCTCATTAAGCAGTACCTCTCTTAAACGAGAAGGCGGCAAGTACGCATCCACCTGTTGACCGGTGGGATCTCCCGCTAAGCCAGCCCGTTGAAAAATCTCTAGAGCAGCGTGATTAGCGACCACAATTTCTTCTTTTTCGTTAACCGCAATAATTCCTTCCCTTACAGACGCTAGCATGGCTCCTCTCTCCTGTAGCAGATGAGCAATTTCTCTTGGTTCAAGGCCATGCATCGTACGTTTAACCCTGCGTGCCAGAAAAACTGCACCAATTACACCAATCACGAGTCCGGCACCCGTCCCTAAATAGATCATACGCTGATTGGTGATAACGGCACCTTCTACCTCATCTAGCAAAATACCTACAGATACCACGCCCACCTGCTCTTCTCGGTCCCATATCGGCACAAATGCACGCAGCGATTCACCCAGTGTCCCTTCTGCTACAGACGTATAGTGTTCCCCTTGAAACGCTCTGTCTTCATCATCCCCTACAAAGTATTCCCCAATCCGTTCCTCGACTGGATGCGACTGCCGCAAACGTTCGCTGTCCATAACGACAATGTATGCAACATTCGTATCCTCCTGCACCGATTTCGTATAGGCTTGGATCTCGGCTGTATGCATCTCATCCGTCAACCCTTCAATAACCAATGGTGACCGGCTAACACTATGGGCAATATCCATCGTCTTTTCTGCCTGACTTTCACGCACCGTTTCGGCTGTTTCACCTGCTATTAGAATGCCCGTCACTGCCAATGCTATAATTAAAACCACACCAATTAGCAATGTAATCCACGTTTGAAGTCTGACCGTTTTTCTGTTTTCAAAAAAATGTCTCATTAGACGCTGCTCCTCCGAGTTTTTCCTTCATTCTACTCGGACAAGCTTATCAAGAATCCCCCCGCCAAACAACTCTCGTTTATTATTGGGCAGGTTTTTAAAACTTCGCAGTTGATAGCACGTCCTGTGCATCGAAGGCTGAGGCCGCGCCCGCGGAAAGCATCCGCCCGGAGCGATCCCGAACGACGTTTATAGCAAATACTTATAGAAACAGTCGTCTTTTATAGATTTTGTGTCAAAAACAAACAATCTTTTAAAAAACCACTCTTCTACACTATATCCAGAAAGACTTCCTAGACTAACCGATCATAATTCCAAGCGTGACAGATAAACGTATTATACGCTATTATAATAGGTAGAATGTAAGTGGAGGTGTGCAGAAGTGGATCCATTAGATATCATGCTAGACTCAGAAAAAGTCATACCCTATTATCAGCCCATCATAAGTGCTGACACACAATTAGTCTCTGGCTATGAAGTAAGGGCACATTTTTTAGAAAATGAAAGGAACGCACAACAGCTCGATTGGTTTTTTGAGGACACCTCTATACCTCATGATTTTCACCTTGAACTGAATAATTGGATCCATGCTAAAGCGGTTAAAGCCTTTTTGATGACAGATCAATCGACGAATTTATTTCTACATTATGATGCCAGGCTGCTACTCAACGATAATGCTGACACATTACTAGCGCTTTTGTATGCTTATAAAGAACAAGGGCTAGATTTCACAAGAATTATCATCGAACTCAAAGAACCCTTCATTAAAAATCAATTAGATGATTTCCGCCCATTATTTTCCTACATTAAAACGTTGGGAATTCGAATAGCCTTGGACGACGTTGGGAAAAAGAATGGAAACCTTGATCATTTAGCTATTTTGAAACCGAATATTGTGAAAGTCGATGCAGGGTTTTTGAAAGATGACTTATTACCGCATTTGCATCGCGACGTACATCACTCTCTCACCATGCTGTCACGTACAATAGGAGCAGCTTTACTATTTAAGAATATTTCATCCTATAACCAATTGAATTACGCATGGCGAAATGGCGGACGATATTATCAAGGCGCTTATATAAAACGGATTGGACCCGATTTCGTCGAGCCTGATGGTGCGAAAGAGAAAATCAAAACAGATTTTCAACACTTCATTACATTTGAACGTAAGAAAATGACAGCCCAAATGGAATTAACCAATTTGATCAACAAACAATTCACGACAACACTAAGCACCATCACATCGAGCGACCCTTATGACGACATCATCCTTGCTGCCGCCCACGCTTGCGATCGCTTCGTCTTCCGGGTATATATATGTAATGAAGAAGGAATTCAATTATCTTCCAATGCGGATAAAAATAAAGATGGGGAATGGGAGCTTACGCACGAAAGCAGGCAAAAAAACTGGAGCTGGCGGCCCTATTTCTTTGAAAATATTGTTCGAATGAATATCGAGAAAAAAGGAATCTTATCCGATTTATATACAGATATAGAAAAGGACGAGCAAATAAAAACATTTTCTTACCCAATTACAGACACGCTATATATTTTTCTAGATGTACCATTTGATTACCTGTATGAACAAGAAGGACTGTTGTGATGGTGAAGCGGATGTGCTCGTTTTCGGGGACAATATTTGTTAATTAGGGAACCGATCGATTGTTTACAGCTAGCAATCTATTAGGTGAATGAGCGGTCACTTGCTTGCATGAGGACGGCAATCGACTGAATCTGATAGCCAGTGCAGCAAGGCTGGCACTCCCATTATGCACCGTTCACAGGAAGTTAGCTAATGCTATATATCCTGCTAACGCATATGTAAGGATGCATTTTTTGTAAGCAATCAACGGATAACGCAAGCGCTAATATTTTGTGTTTTGAAAATTGAACTTACAACGAAAATAATGTATCCTAAATAGATTGGCTAATACTATTATATATCCTATTACGACAAAATTATCGGAGGACATCATGAGGAAAGTCTTACAAATTGGGAGCGCTTTTATCGGAATCATTGTGGGTGCGGGATTTGCATCTGGACAAGAGATCTTGCAATATTTTACTAGTTTTGGTTATATCGGAATTTTAGGAGGTATCGTCGCTACAGCATTGTTCGCCTATATCGGCATGATTTTGGCCAAACTCGGTAGCAGATTGCAAGCTACATCACATAGGGGCGCAATATATAAAATCAGTGGTCGCTTTCTTGGCACCATCATTGATTATATCATTATTTTCACACTGTTCGGTGTAGGTGTAGTCATGCTTGCAGGTGGCGGTTCGATCTTGAATCAGCAGTTTGGATTACCGGCATTTGTCGGCAGCATGATCATGACGATTCTTGTACTACTTACGGTCATGCTGAATGTCAGTCGGGTCGTTAAAGTTATTGGAAGCATCACCCCTTTTCTGATTCTAGCAGTTATTATTCTATCCATCTACAACCTTGTCACAGTGGATGCGTCATTTGCATCACTTGATTCTGTTGCGAGAGAACATCCCTCAGCAACACCGAACTGGTTTCTTTCAGCGATTAATTACGTGTCATTTAATATCGCAGTTGGGGTATCCATGACACTTGTCATGGGAGGGAATGAAAAGAACGAAAAAACCGCTGCATGGGGAGGACTTATTGGAGGTCTGGGAATTGGTATATTGATACTTATAAGTCACCTCACCATCTTTTCTCAAGTTGACGTGGCTGGAACCTATGAAATGCCAATGTTAAGTATAGCGGATAGTCTTCTCCCAGGTACGGGACTTCTTTACTCATTATTCTATTTGGTATGATATTCAATACTGCTACAAGCATGTTCTACTCATTCGGGGCACGCTTTACCAAAATAGAAACTACCAAATTCAAGGTATTCTCGCTTTTTGCAGGGATAATAGGATTTGCATTAAGCTTCGTCGGTTTTACAGAGCTTGTTGCTTTGTTCTATCCACTTATTGGCTATCTCGGACTCGTACTAATCGGCGTACTGATTTATACATCCTTCAGAATGCCAGCTAAAACGAAGGAAAGAGATTAGGGAGGTGCCTGTCACTTCCCGGTTTTTGTCGAATGATTTTCTCAAGGGAGTGACAGGCAGGCACTGTTACGCGTTTATCTTATCCTTAATAGATTGGAGCTTCGGTTTTGTTTTATAGACAGCGGATCCTGGTGAGCACATAACATACTCGGTAGGAACAGCTGAACGAACACGGAACGAAAGCGCGACCCCATTGTAATCAGGAATCGCGCTCTCCACCATTATTCAATCTCAGATACTTTCACAATTGCTTTTCCTAAGTTTGCGCCTTGGAAGAGGTCAAGAAAGGCCTCAATTGTTTGATCGAATCCTTCTGTTACGGTTTCTTCATATTGTATTTTCCCTTCCTGATACCATCCTGCTAGCGCTTGTGAGCCTTCTTTGAACCCGGAGGCATAATCCCCAACGGTGAATCCTTGCATCAATGCACTCGTTTTAATCAAGTAGCCTTGAACACGCAGTCCCTTATCCGCTTCTTTATTATTATAAGCCGAAATCGCTCCGCACACAGGGATACGTGCGAATTTATTTAGTAGTGGCAGTACGGCCTCCCCGATTTCACCACCAACATTTTCAAAGTACACATCAATTCCATCTGGGCATGTATTACGAAGTGCAGTTCCCACGTCCTCTGTTTTATAATTTATTGCTGCATCAAATCCGAGCTCCTTTTTAAGGTAAGCAATTTTTTCATCCGAACCTGCAATCCCAACGACGTGAGCACCTTTTACCTTGGCGATTTGCCCGACAACTGAACCAACAGCACCTGCTGCGCCTGATACAACAACTGTTTCCCCTTCTTGCGGCTTCCCGATATCCAAGAGTCCAAAATAAGCGGTTAGCCCTGTCATGCCTAATACACTTAAGTAGGCAGAAGCTGGCGCGAGCTTCGTATCAATTTTACGAATTTCAGATTCTTTTGCCACTGAATATTCCTGCCAGCCGAGTGAGCCTGTAACGACATCATTTTTCTCAAACTTCGGCGATTTTGATTGGACAACTTGACCAACCACACCACTGGTAATGACGGAGTCCAGCTCGAATGGTGCAACATAAGATTTCGCATCATTCATTCTCCCTCTAAGGTAAGGATCAACCGAGATATAGGTTGTCTTAACAAGTACTTCCCCTTCCTCCGGCTCACCAACCGGTACATGAGCAAATTCGAAATCCTCTTTTGATGGTGTACCAACTGGCCTTCTCACAAGTTTAATTTGTTTTTGCATACGAATCATCCTCTCCCCTGGGAAGGTGCCTTGGGAAGGTGCCTGTCACTTCCCGAATTTTGTCGACGAATCAGGCCCCTAAAATTTATTTTTTAAGAAAACTGAGCATTTGTTAAAGGGATTCTTATGAAAGCGTTCTGTGCTTTCTTAGGCAGCTAATTCTTACTGCATAAGTGCGGGCTTTGTCTATCGCCATTAAAAGATTGGCGATAAGCCAAGTTTTCTAAAAACCCTTATGCTTTGGAGTGCAAGCCTTGAGACAATGCCTTAGTTGCGCTTATGCGAATAGGAAATTTTTATACTTTTCTATTTTTCCATGAAAACGAAAACCGTGTCTTCAAAATCGAGCTTCTCTGTTTTATATCTTTTATAACCAAGTTTTTCATACAAAGCGATATTTTTTGTTGAAAGGCTTCCAGTGAATAGTCTATAGATTACATCAGTGAAATATGTTTCGATTTCCTCCATTAAAATTCTCGCAATACCTCGGTTTTGATAATCTGGATGTACCATGAGTCTGTTCACATGACATTCCCCATTCTCTTCATAGGCTCTAACGGAACCAACAACTTTTCCATCTTCAACATATTTTAGTACCACATTTTTTTCAAATGACGCCATGGTTGATGTAATTTCCTCTTTTAATGGCATAATTTCATAATCATTGTATATTGCCGCTTCACTGAGAAAAGCGCGCTTTTGTAAATCTAATATGTCACTTGCATCTTCCTGCCTAGCTCGTTCAACCGTTGCCAATAACCATCTTCCTCTCCAGTGTGTATTTACGCTTCCTTTCATTCTACACGTATTAGGAAATGGGATGCAATTTTGGTGGTTGGGAACAATAAGGCGACATGTGTTACTTACCCAGTAGAACACCTTTTAGAGTCTAGAGGCATACAGTTCGCTAGCCCGATTCGTTCTGTATGTGCCGAGTGATTTTCGTTCGATTCGACACAATATGACATAAACCGGGAAGTGACAGGCACCAAAAGCGAGAGAGGGATGCAGTATGGCTTTACAGTTGCTTGAAATTTATGCCCAAAAGCAGTTATTTGATATCGAAAGTATTCAGCGTGAATTTTCTGTTGTCTCCTATTGGATTGCTGATGAAACAGAAGAAAAGAGGCATACGCGAATTCTTGTAGAGACCAGTGATTCAGAAGAAATTCTTAATTATTTTGAAGAGCTAATTGGTGATGCGGACGCTTATCAGGTCATGTTATTGCCTGTAAAAACATACCTTCCTCGAGAGGAGGATGAAGAAGAGAACGATGAAAGCAAAGAAAAGGAACTGCAACGAGCTAGCAGGCATGAATTATATACAGCGGTTGAGGAGTCAAGTAAGATGAGTATCAGTTATATGTGGTTTATCTTTTTTTCCGCCGTTGTTGCTACGGGTGGAATTATAAAGAACAGTCCTGCCATCGTTATTGGAGCAATGGTGATTGCCCCTATTATTGGGCCAGTAACTGCTGTTTCATTCGCTTCTATTCTCGGGGATTTCAAGTTAATACGCAAAGCTACATATACATCTTTATTTGGTATCGGACTTCCTATATTTGTTGCTGCTTTATTTGGATTTTTCTTCAATCCGCCTATTTACAGTGATGAATTTCTCGCACGTACAGACGTTCAAATTATCGATGTTATTGTGGCGCTCGCTGCTGGTGCTGCTGGGGCACTTTCCTTTGTTAAACGGAATGAAGGAGCACTTGTGGGGGTAATGGTTTCGGTCGCTTTACTACCACCAGCTGTCGTATTTGGTATGACGCTTGGTGCAGGTGATTGGGAAGCAGCGATCGTCCCATTTATTCTAACACTGGTTAATGTTAATTCAATCCTCCTCTCTGCTGTCGTCGTTTTTTGGTTAAGTGGCATTAAACCAGTAAACTGGCAAGAATTACAACAGGCTGATAGCTCGCGTAAGTATTCGCTCTTGTTTATTTCCATCATATGTATTGTACTTATCACGGCGATCATTTTTATAAACTTCGTTTGATGTATTGTAAGGGTTAGGAGTCCTCCCCCTCTTCAGTTCGACAAAAAGTGATAAAAAGCGGGAAGTGACAGGCACCCCAAACAACGATATAATGGATGTTAAGAAAGTATAGGGGAGTGGAATGTGATGACCGAAGTGAACTTTGATTTTTTTACAAATTTGACCAATAGTGCCGATATTTCAGAAAGAGAACGATATAAGCCTTTAGTAGATATCATTAATACGTATATCGGAATAGAAAACATAGAAATATTTTACCCGAAATTTTTATTTGTTAATGATAGGAAATTAATGATTTTCGTTTTCCAACAAGAACAGGTTAGTGTCATAAAAGAAGTAGAAGATACTACTATTTCTTTAACCACCTTTAAATATAACAATTTAAAGGTAAGTGAAATTTATTATACTGGAGCCGAAGAGCCCGTAACATTAAAACTTGATTTCAACACTGGCGAATTCTTTCGACTAAACAACCAAACAGATACAAACAATACATGGACGGATCATTTTAAAAATAAAATTACAGCTATTTATAAATTAATAACATAAGGGTCGGTGCCTGTCACTTCCCGGTTTTTGTCGAAACCAAGAAGTGACAGGTGCACGGGCTGAATCCACCCTGTTTTATGGCCAATTGTATCTCCGGTAAAAACAGTTGTTAATCAGTGTCCCTTTTCTCCTCGACAAACTCCCGATATTGCCACTGCTTCTCCTTTACACTTCCCGAAAAGCAATCCAGAACAGTGCCCACCTCTAACAAGTAATTATCCTTGGAATTCAAGTAAAACTGGTAGCTACTCCAGGCGTAACTTTCTGGTCTTGGCACCATACCCGCTTCCATAGGGTTAAGATGAATATAACGGCTCACTTCCAACATGTCTTCTTGAGAATAAATGATTTTGGCAAAAAATCGCTTCTCAAACACATGCCCTGTTATGCCATTTTTCGTATTATAATAATCAGCATATCGTTTGTTTAGGAGCGACATCACTTTAGAAATGGGTTGGTTCTGGGAACGAATTTGTAGGTGAAAGTGGTTAGTCATTAAGCAATAGGAAGCAAGTTCAAATGGAATTTTCTCATTGATTGACGCTAGCATTTGAAGAAAGATAGTATAATCATACTCGTCTTTGAAAAGGAATTCACGCCGATTACCGCGGCTAATAACATGGTAAAACGAATCAGGAACCCAAATACGTTTCTTTCTAGGCAATAGCATCACCCCCTTTTTTGTGTTTTGTATTCTTGTAACTAGAAGATCAATCTCAGATTATATCGTTCACGGCAGAAAATCAAGATCGTATATTGCCATTTTACATTCACAAAATCCTCGCAACTAGAGGGGAAACGGAATTTTGTCTCCTATTTTGAAACAAAAATGAAAGAATCCGAGGGGGAGTGCCTGTCACTTCCCGTTTTTTGTCGAATATATACGTTTTAGGTTTAGTAGGTAAATAGTCTTAATCCGAGCACAAACTTGACTACATATGGTAATATTATGGTGTTCATTATATATTTCATAGGAGGAATTTTTTTGAAAAAACTAGTGTTTATCATGATAAGTTTCCTATTTATTTTAACTGCATGTGGTGAAGATAATGCTGTAGAAGTCACACTTCCAGCTTCGTTCATGGAAGCAGAAGAAATAGATATCGATTCGTTAACTGCTGATAGTGAAGAATCTGGAATTGAAGATGTAACCGAAAATAGCGATGGATCGGTTTCGTATGAAATGTCGGGATCCAAGCATGAGGAAATGATGACGGAGATTGAAAGCGAAGTCAACAACTCTATTGAAGAGATCGCGGACAACGAAGAATATGCTTCCATTCAAGATATAACTTCCAGCAACTCATTTTCTGAGTTTACCATGCTCGTAGATCAAGAGACATTCGAAAATAGTTTTGACGGATTTGCAGCAATGGCCCTTGGTGTCAGTGGTATGTTCTACCAATTATTTGATGGCACAGATGCAGATGACTATGCCGTGACCATCTCTATAGAAAATGCTGACACTGGTGAAGTTTTTGATACGCTCCATTATCCAGAAGACCTAGACGGCTAAATTGCAGAACAAAAGCGCAAGCGCCCGTTTAGCAACGTACAAACTGCGCTCAGCGCTGCGAGTGGTTCAACGTTGCCACGCAAAGTGGCGGTTTTAGTTGAACTTCCACTGCCACAATGAGATTAGATGAACTTGACTTATCTCCAATAATGGAGAAAGTCAAAGTGAATCTTATGCTTGGAAAGCGAAAAGGAAACATGCCCCATCATAGGGGTATGCCGACGCCTGAGCGCAAGCCCGGTTTTAGTCGGCCTTCCTTAAAACAAGTGAGTCGATGTTGACTTTCACCACAGGGCATAAGTGCGACTAAGCATCTGGCAGAGCCAATCGGCAAGTCTTCTTTTCACCCACAGGGCATAAGTGCGACTTTACTTCTGCCTACGCCTCCGGCTTGGCAATCAGTAAGTCTTCTTTTCACCCACAGGGTATAAGTGCGACTTTACTTCTGCCTACGCCTCCGGCTTGGCAATCAGTAAGTCTTCTTTTCACCCACAGGGTATAAGTGCGACTTTACTTCTGCCTACGCCTCCGGCTTGGCAATCAGTAAGTCTTCTTTATCGTAGTGGAGGTGTGTGAAGTTTGATAGTTGCTGGGCGCTGGAGCTGGACGTGGCTATTCCAGTGTATAAGTTATCCACAGCTTTTAAATTCTATAGTTTCCCACTAGCGTTGCATAAACTTTTCATACAAAAGTCAAGCGATTTATTTAGTTGAAAATTAAGAGTAATGGTAATTTTCACTTTAAAAATGCATAAAAAAACCTTATAATTAGGGTATGGTAGTCCTGTCCAAATCCCTAATTATAAGGAGCAACCATGGACAATAATACCATAAAAACTGTATTCAAGGAATACATTCATCCATTAGATTCAAAAGTAATTCAAAAAATGATTGACCACGTCGGGCTTGATAAGTATGTCAAAAAGTTCGATGTACTGGCATATACGAAAACTTTTATCTATGCACAACTAAAAGAACTAGATAATCTTCAGCGAGTAAGTGACACGATTAAACGTCAGAAAACAGTTCAAAGATTAGTGGGCATAGAAAGTATTAATAAATCACAACTTTCCCGAAAAAATAGGGAGATCCCACACGAAATGTTTGAGGTAATCCTCCATCATTTAATTCAAAAACTGCATCATACACTTGGACCGAGAATGGTAAGCAAAGAACTTGGAAAGCTTCATCTGATTGATTCATCAACCATTTCAATGTGTCTGAGTCAATATGAGTGGGCAGATTTTCGAGATACAAAAGCTGGGGTGAAGATGCATACCTCCATTTCCTTTTGCGATGATCTTTCTTACCCAAATAAAGTTATTCTTACACCGGCAAGACCTGCAGATGAAACACAGCTGGATGCATTGATTGTGCCGGATAAAAACGTGCTTCATGTATGGGATCGAGGCTATTTCAACTTTGATAAATTTGACGATTACTCGAAAAATAATATTCGTTTTGCTACACGCATTAAAAAGAATACGGTGGTACATGTAATCGAAGAATTACCCGTTGACAGTTCTTCTCCAATCACCCGTCATGCCATCGTGAAAATGGGAAACATGAAAAAACCAGTTCAATTAGTAGAAACACGAGACAGTGAAGGAAATCAAATTAGAATTGTGTGTAATGATGCGAAACTGAGTGCACAGGAAATCAGTGATATTTATCGTAATCGCTGGCAAATTGAACTTTTTTTCAAATGGGTAAAGCAACATCTCATTATCAAAAAGTTGTATGGAAAAAGTGAAAATGCCGTATATAACCAACTATACTTAGCTATGATTGTGTTCTGCTTAACGCTTTTGATGAAAAACAAAATAGGCTATAAAGGTACACTTATGCAAATGCTTCACTGGATTAGTGATTGCTGGTCTAAATCAATGACAACTTTTATTTCCAACGTATTCAAGGCACCTGAACGCACATCCAGTGGAAGACGACGGCAAGAGCACGAAAAAATCTTTGAAGAAACCTTAGCACAATACGAATCTGGAGATGTTTTGCACTTAGATGATCAACTATATGATCCAATTATTTAATGAATAGTATATAAAATTCAGAAAATGGATGAAGGGCTACCTTTAGCGCCTATTGTCTTTTTTTCATAAATAAAACAAAGTATATATCAGAAAATTGAGATATCCGTTATTGGGCCTGAAATTTAATAGTTGACTTTTTCAAAACTTTTTTATGCAACGCTAGTGATAGTTTCCTATACAACAACGAAAAGTTACCCATACGGATGACTTTTCGTTTTGTTTTTTTGGGGGACCCTAAGAATTGAACGGAACCTTTGTATGTGACAGTACCACGAAAACAAGGAGGCAATAACAATGGATGTTTGGTATGTGAGTTTTGGGTCAAACATTTTCCAAGAGCGATTTTTGTGCTATATAAATGGGGATCGGCCACATGGGTCCACTAAGAAAGAGACAGGTTGCGAGGATAAGACTCCTCCAAAGGCTAGTGAAAAAGTCGAGCTTGCTTATCCCCTCTATTTCTCGAAGGAACGAAGCAAATGGGGAGAAGGCGGCGTTGCTTTCATCGGTCACGAAACGATGAACAACACCATGACGATTGGCAGAAAGTATTTAATTACAGATGAACAGTTTATCGAAGTCGTCGCACAGGAAAATAACCAATATGACCTGGATATTGATCTGCATGACGTGATCGAAAAAGGACACAAAAGCGTCAACTCAGGTTGGTACGGCCGATTAGTATATTTAGGTGATAAAGATGGCTATCCCATGTTTACATTCACAAGCAATCAACCTATAGATGACACGACGTTCACCAAACCATCTGCAGCATATTTATCAACCATTACAAGTGGATTGCTGGAGCTCGGACTAAGCAAAGATGGCATTGTCGAGTATTTTCTTAATAAAAATGGAATAGAAGAAAATTTTACGAAGGAAGCATTAACGCATTACCTATTTTCATAGAAAAGCGCAGTGGCTGACTTCCACTACGTTCGACAAAATGCGCTAAAAACCGGGAAGTGACAGGCACCTACCTACCCGAGCTACTAGCCAATACACGCCAATTCCTACAGCGGTTCCGGCGGTATCGATGAGCACGTCTCTTACTTCCCCGCTTCTTCCGGGGATAAATAGCTGGTGCACTTCGTCTGAGATAGCATAGAGTACACCTATCAAAAGCGCCGTTATCATGCACCTATATCCACGCATACCGCTTCTCCTTAAGGCGTTCATGACAAGTATCCCAAGTACCAAATAGGCAAAGAAATGTGCATTTTTCCTCACGAAATGGTTAAGGTTACTTAAATCTAGATTTAAATTCGGAGCCATGCTCTCAACTGTTGTGATGATCGTGTTTGTTATTCCTGTACTCAGTTCGTTCGACTGGGTTGCTGGTTGATGGGAAAAGTAAAACAGTAACCCCATCCAAAGACCAACAGCAGCCCAGGAAATCGTTTTTTTAAATGGCATTATATGTAGTTCCTTTCTCGGTGCCTGTCACTTCCCGAGTTTTGTTATATTTTGTCGAATGTATTCCAACTCTTAGTATAAAGGGTACGCTGTACAGGCGCCACATATTTTTCTCATAAAACGGGTATAGTAAGAAAAACCAATATTACAGAGGGAAGTGGAATAGATGTCGAGAGAATTATACGATATTATTGGAATTGGTATAGGGCCTTATAACCTCGGATTAGCGGCTCTTCTTGAGAAAACACCTGAACTTGATGGTGTCTTTTTCGATAAAACTTCGAAGTTTGAATGGCACCCGGGAATGTTAATGGAGCGAATGAATTTGACAACCCCTTTTATAGGAGATCTTGTTACGTTTGCTGATCCAACTAGCAAGTTCACTTATCTCAACTATTTACACGAACATAATCGCCTTTACCAGTTCTATTTCTTCAGCAAGTTTGAAGTCCCCCGTCTGGAATATAACGATTACTTACAATGGGGCGTAGGTCAATTAAAACCGTTGCACTTCGGTTATGAAGTAGTAGACGTTATCGACCATAAAACAGCAAAGCAGCCTCATTATGAGGTGATCGTGGAAGACACTTCGACCAAAACTCGAACCGCTTACTTCACAAAAAATATAGTGATGGGGACTGGTAGTGAACCGATGATATTGGACGCGATGGAAGACCAGCCACAGGAAGATGTATTACATACGAGTCGATACATGTACGAAAAAGATAACTTGATTCAGTCTCCTCATATTACGGTAGTGGGCTCTGGGCAGAGTGCCATAGAAGTTTTCCTAGATTTGCTGAAGGAACAGGAAAATAAAGAATTTCAACTAACGTTATTCACACGCTCAAGCGGACTGTTTCAGTTGGAAGATGCCAAATTGGGCCAGGAAATGTTTTCGCCTGATTTTGTGGATTATTTCCATTCGCTTGATTTTCAGCAGCGCAATGACACCTTGGAAACGTTAGGAACACTGAGAAAAGGAATTAATCCAGATACATTAAAGGAATTATACGATACGCTTTATCATAAATCGATCGGGAAAAAGAAAGCGCCAGTGACGATCCAGCCAAATACAGAAGTAAAGGATATAAGTAAAAATAAGGACACGTATAGCTTGCAATGTCACCAGTGGCAAAAAGAAAATACATTTGATTATGAAACGAATAAAGTTATCTTAGCAACAGGTTATAAACCACATATTCCTACATGGTTCTATGATCGTTTTGAAGAGGAAGTGGAATGGGAAGACGACAAGCGTTATAAAGTTACCAGGGATCATCAACTCATATTCAACGATCAACGAAATCACCATTTCTTTACCTTAACAAATTTGGAGCATTCTCATGGTACAGAAGCCACAAATTTAGGTTTATCCGTTCAAAGAAACGTGCAAATCATCAACTTGCTTGCCGGACGAGAAGTATATCAAAACAAACGAAACACCATCTTTCAGCAGTTTGAAATGGAAAAAGATTGAGGGCGCTCGAAGCTGAATTACAGGAACCTTAATCGAATTTAGCATAAATAAGTGAAACGCAATAAAAAGCTGCTAGATCGAATCATGTTAAAAAAACACATTAGATCTAACAGCTTCTATAATATAATTCGACAAAACCCGGGAAGTGACAGGCACTTCTAGCTAACAGGCACTTCTAGCTAACAACAGGCTCTCCTAGCTAATCCTTTTTCTGGAAAATTGGTATATTTTTTATGAGAAAGAGCAGGATTGCGGCAACTCCTAAAAACACAGTAAGGTCTAAAAAAATGTTATTCTCTATGTTTAATAGGTAGAAGATGAGCCGATTCATTATACTGCTAAATAAAAGCAGTGTAAGCCCATAGATAAAATAACCCATTAAATTAATGTTGCGAATTGCATTTCCCATGTTACATACACACCTCGATTTAAATGGTTTTCTCTATATTGTATTAACCCCAAATATCACATGCTACTTGGGTAGCAGAATTATAGTACTTGTAATTATCACATAACCAGTTTACACCATAATCCAACAATCCTTCAATCAGCCATCCAGCAACTGCACCAGCCAAGAATGCTGCAACAACAGCAGGCCATGCTTGCGTGGTGAGATCTCCTTGCTTCACATCATAAAGCAATCCTTGTTGGTTCATCGTTAGTTTCTCGAAATTTTGTTGAAGTTGCGCAATCGTTTCGCTAGCAACTCCATCTTTTATCGCACGATCTTTATCGAAAAAATAGATTCCTTCCGCCTTATCCTTTTCAACGTATTCAATTAATTGCATAGCGGCATTTTTTTCCTCTTCAGCTGCATCTTGCGCATTTGCAGCTGATACAGCAGGGGTAACAAGAAGAATTAGCATGGACATGATTAACAATAAAGTAACAGGTTTTACAAGTTTACTTTCCATCATACTTTCCATCTGAACATCCCCTTTTTGTTTTTATAATCTGCTACAGTAGACTATATCACTTTAACCCCCTTCGTAGACTTTATTTAGCAAAAACAGGAAAAAATTCCTATTAACTAAAATGGCACTCCTGTAGCTTGATCACGTCAGCGACAGTTCCTTTACATTTTGAATTATTTTACGCTTTTATTTTTCAATCAAGCCTTTCGACGGGATGAAAAATCATCACTAGCTATTCCTCCTTATTAGTCATGGTGCTTTCTGCATACGTATACCTAAAAACGACAACACCCATGAAATGAAGCAACCTTGACTTCATTATTATCTTCTTTAGACGATCAGGCGTCTGCAAAATAAAATGATTATGGATCTAAGCTTTCTCTATAACAAAATTATTCTAGTGAAACTTAGTTTTTCCTCTTCATTTACACATCAATTTACTAGTTATTTGATTAAAAATGATATTTTTACATGATTACATACAGGAAAATTCAATCTTAAAGCTTAAGAATGGAGATTCATACAATTGCACCGCCTATTAAAACGTGGTATATTTTATTAATATCTATTGAAGGAAGGAGGCTATAATGATGAGCGACCAACTACTTCAGCAACTTGTGGATGAAATAAAAGACATTAAAGTTAGCATGGCTACAAAACACGACCTCGAGTCCTTTGCTACAAAAGATTACATTGACCAAGTAGAAACGAGGCTAAGCGAAAAAATCGACCGTAACTCTAATCAAATAGTTCGAAATACGGAGCACTTAAATGACCTATCTGAAAGCAGAAAGCGTCATGATAAAATTTTGGAGATCCTTTCTTTACGCTCTATTGAACAGGAAGGCGCGCTTAAAAGTTAGGACATGTTTTCTATGAAACCTTTTTGATTGTATATCCTCCATTCATTTAAAAGAGTCATTTCACCATTCTAAACAACTTAGACAATCCCATCATTAGACTTATTAATCTACCAATTAAAACCACATAAATGTCAAAAGGAGCCCTTTTTAAATAAAGGGCTCCTTCTTTACTTAGGCCAGGCGCCTGTCACTTCCCGATTTTTAGCCCATTTTATCGAAAATATGATGAGCCACAGGTCTGACTCAATCCATATGTACATTAATCGGATAGTACAACTTCCTCTAATTGATTTTACTCGACAGGAATACGTAATTCCCAAACGCGATTCCAGGTAAATCGGCGATTATACAATTAGTAGCATAATACAACCCCTCTATTACATACGTTTGGTTAAGAAAGGACTGAAGGCCAATGAGTGCTGCGTTCCAAGAGTTGCATCCCATACATTATATATATATTAACTTAGGTAGCATAGAACCATTACTCAAAGACTCAGAACCCCCTAAAAAGCAGTTACAGCATGATAAAATGAAAGGTGGAAACAATGCCTTAACTCTACCGGAAGTCGTATTTGATGAAGTAACAGGCAAATATCTAGTTGTCGGTGGGTATACATCATTTTACACATACCACACTACGTATCATGCTAATACACTCATCCCTTGCAAGATTTCCTATTCATTAACCGAAAATGAAAGGTACCTCGTCACGATCGATTGGTTAATAGAAAATAATGCACATGATTTATATACCTGACTGATTCGACAAAAAACGGGAAGTGACAGGCACCCAAAAAGGAACAGGCACCCAAAAAGGAGGTGAATGATTATTACTCAATCTCAAGCGTATATAGAGGCAACTTTCCAGGCTCTTACGGATGCTATACTCCCATCCACGCCGCAATACGGTTATGAGTATCCGTACAGCGCTTCGGATATGGGGGTTTATCAATTTGTTATTTATGCGTTGGATCACTACATTTCGGTTCAGCGACAACTATATCACACCATTATACCTCTCGCTTATCCTACAGCAATGATGTTAGATACCGCAGCAATACAGCTCGTGAATACACATCAAGTCCAAGCCTCTCCGCAAAGTTTTTTTCCAGGGGGACGAATGTTTTCTTGTCTTTCGCGGCAAGACCGAATTCGAGTGTTAGCTACACTAGAAAATCTAAACCTCGACCTTTATTTGTTGCCATCCCCTTATCAAAATAATGGCGGATTGATCAAACATATGACAGATGCACTGAACCGCTTTTCCATGCTAGGTTATTATTCCGAGTGGCCAGCGTATGGCTCTACACGTTTACTTCCACCAGAGAATCGACGACTCGAATTTTTCCCTTTAAATTGGCAGCTGATTGGTTATCCTGGTGTTTCATTGGGTTACCGTGATTTCCGTGGTTTTTTATTAAGCTATAAACAGGTAAAAGCTGCTGAAGCAAATTAGCTTTACTGTTTTAGCGGTTGTTCAAAAAGTCGGGCAAAAATGACACATCGAGCTTTCGACGCACAATTTTTTCGGTGGGGCGAGCATTCACGCGCAGCCCCAGGAAGGCTGCGACCCCATGCCGCCCCAGTTCTTTTTATCCTTCTTTTTGAACGTGCACTTTAAGGAAAATAGTATAAGAAAAATCAAAAGCTTTCGCCACTAATTCTCGGCGATGAGCCAAGAATTTTAAAAAACAGGCAGAAATGAGGATGAATAATGCAGATAGATTCTGATGTGATTGTTATTGGAGCTGGTGGAGGCGGCCCCGTTATTGCCAAAGAGCTTGGAGAATTAGGAATCGATGTATTGGTGCTTGAAGCTGGTCCTTGGTATGGAAATAAAAAATGGCCTGAACCGAATAAAAACCGTGGAGAGGCAAAAGAAAGTTCCAACCCCAACGATTTGGATGGTGCCCTCTATCGCAAACAGCTGACAAGACTTGAAGATGATATGAATGATTTAGTTACTGGTAAGTTCCGTTGGGGATCGGCTGACCGCAGACGCACACCTTGGTATCGCAACATCCCTGATCCCGCATTACTTTGGCAAAGTGCTGGCATCGGGGGGTCTACCATTCATTACTATGCCAACTCACTAAGGGCATTTCCCCATGCGATTGATAACGAGTGGCCGATTCGTTATAAGGAACTCGTCCCCTATTATGAAAAAGTGGAAAAAACATTACCAGTTGAATTTGCGCCAACAACATCGAAAGAAGCACTTTTTTATTACGGGGCCGAAAAGGCAGGATTTAGCCTTAATAAAACATTAGATGCAACGAGCCCTGGGTACCGTCCACAACCGAATGCAATTTTGCCACCGAATGAACATCTTATGGATCCAGCGTATTCTTTAGAAGAATTAAGTCATATGGAGGGTTGTACATTAAGTGGTCATTGCGGGCAAGGATGTCCATATGGGCCAACGCTTGAAAAAATGGCGAAACGCTCAACCAATGTCAGTTATGTTCCCCTGGCAATGAAGACAGGTAATGTGACGTTTAGGCCAAATACATTTGTCACGAAGGTAGTAACAGAGCATGGTGACAAGCGAGGTCAGCGCGCGGCAGGAGTCCAAATACGGGATACATGGACAGGTGAAACCGAAGAATTGCGCGCGAAAGTTATCGTGATGGCGGCAGGCTGTATTGAAACACCACGCCTTTGGTTGAACTCTGTATTACCTCATAATGACTGGGTAGGGCGCGGTATGACCACCCATTATATGGATACGGTAACAGGAACTTTTGATGAGCAAACATTAATGGAGATTTTAGGTAGCCCATCCGTTAATCCATTTGTTGGGCATACTTCAGGCGCACGGCTTGATTATCCCGGACTCGGTATGATTGAAAATCTTGGAGAAAGCCCGGGTCTGTCCGCTATGCAACTTTTCGGCTTCAGTCAATATGGCTATAACAGCCTTCGCGGGTCTGATTCAAGTTTATGGGAGCAACGCGGAAGACTCGTTGGTTCCGAACTGGAAGAAGCCATGGACGGCTACAGAAAATCACTCACACTTTTAATCGTCACCGATGACGAGGTAGATTATCAAAACAGAGTCGAGCTCGATTCCAATATTAAAGATGAACATGGACCGGTTCCGTTCGTACATTATACACCAACTGAAAAATCAATAAAGAGGAGAGAGGAATTAGTAAAAGTCGCCACAAATATGTTACGGCAATCAGGTGCGAATGAAATCCACCGAAGTGACCTGCCACCAAATTATTACATCCACATACACAGCACGATGCGGATGGGCTTTGTCGTTGACTCGTCTTGCGAAGCTTATCAGGTGGAAGGACTCTACATTGCCGACAATAGTGCTGATTATAATGGCCTTGGGGGACCTAACCCAACCTTGACGACACAAGCGCTCGCCACAAGGACTGCAGAACATTTAGCCAATAAATATTTTTAGCAGATAAGGAAGTTTTCCTATTCTGCAACTAAGGCTTGGTGATAAACCACGTTTTGTAAAAATAATTGTACGTAGGGGAACCGTGCACTCACCGATTCCTGATCGACAAATTTTATTAAAAGGAGGAATATGAATGTCTTCAGATGCAGACGTCATAATCATCGGAGCTGGCGCTGGAGGTGCGGTTGCTGCTAAGGAGTTAGGTGAATATGGACTCAACGTTCTTGTTCTTGAAGCTGGTCCTTGGTATGGGAATAAACAGTGGGAAGAGCCGAACCAGCAGCGTGGGCCAGTCAGTAGTTCACGTGCATCTGACTTAGATGTTAACCTCTTACGGAGGCAATATAATAGATATGAAAAATCCATGAACGATTTTCTTACTGGCCGTTTCCGCTGGGGTTCTGCGGATCGCCGCCAGTCCGTGTGGCATCGAGATATCCCTGAAAACGGGATGGCTTGGCAAGCTTCAGGTGTAGGTGGGTCAACACAACATTACTGGGCAAACTCACCCCGAGCCTTTGCTTCGGCAGTTGAAAAATGGCCCATTTCTTACCAGGAATTAGTTCCTTATTACGAAAAGGTAGAGGCGACACTGCCCGTTCAATTTGCCCCTACCACTTCAAAAGAGGAATTGTTTTACTACGGATCCAAAAAGGCGGGATGGTCCTTCATTGATACCTTAAATCCTACTTCTCCCGGTTACCGTCCACAACCCAATGCCATCTTACCTCCTAACGAACACTTGATGGACCCTTCTGTTAGCATGGAGCAATTATCACACATGGAAGGATGTACACTAGCCGGTCATTGCATCAATGGTTGTCCATACGGATCATCAGTGGACAAAGTGGCCAAACGTGCGACTAATGTCAGCTATGTCCCTCTAGCTCTCAAAACGGGAAATGTAGAAATTCGTCCCAACACATTTACGACGAAAATTTTAACCGACAATGATCCAGTGGAAGGGGTCAGGGCTTGTGGCGTGCAGTTCAGAGATACATGGACAGGAGAAATAGGAGAATTGTACGGAAAAACCATTGTCATGGCAGGAGGAAGTATCGAAAACCCAAGACTTTGGCTTAATTCAGATTTACCTCATAACGAATGGGTCGGGCGTGGGTTAACGAATAATTATTGGGATTGGGTTACTGGTGTTTTTGACGAAAAGGACCTCGTAAGTATATTAGGCCATCCTAACGTAAATCCATTTGTCGGCCATACATCAGCTGCCAGGTTGGATTATCCAGGACTGGGAGCAATCCAACCATCCGGAATCAGCCCTGGTTTATTTTCTGGTTTAGCCTTTGGTTTCAGTCAAAGTGACTATACTACTGGGCAAAATCCATCTCCTGAAACACCCTGGGATTTACAGGGAAAAGTTGTAGGGAATGAATTAAAAGAATGGATGGACCATTACCGAAACATGTTAAGTTTCTTAATCCTAACGGATGATCAACCAGATAAAAGGAATGGTGTAACCGTTGATCCTTTCATTAAAGATGAGCATGGGCCAGTTCCTGTCATTCAGTACACGCCTAGCAAGCAAGATACGAAGAAGCGAAATGAGTTAGTCAAAATCACAACAGATATTTTACGTAAAGCTGGAGCGAAGAAGGTTCACCGCTCGGATTGGCCTGCTAACTTCTTTGCCCATATCCTAACCACCATGCGAATGGGCTTTGTTGTAGACACGAATTGTGAAGCGTACCAAGTAAAACGGCTTTTCATCGCTGACTCTAGTGTCGAGCCGGGTAGCGCTGGAGGAGTGAACCCTACGTTGACTGCTCAAGCGTTAGCGACACGAACAGCAGAAAAATTGGTGAATAAATACTTTAGTTGAAGCTGGTGAAAGCAAAAGCGCAAGCGCCCGTTTAGCAATGTACAAACTGGAGCACTCCGCAATGAGATTAGATGAACTTGACTTATCGCCAGTAGTGGCGAAAGTCAAAGTGAATCTTATGCTTGGAAAGCGAAAAGGAAACACGACAAACGAAGTGAGTCGATGTTGACTTTCACCACAAGGGTATAAGTGCGACTAAGCCTCTGGCAGAGCCAATCGGCAAGTCTTCTTTATCGTAGTGGAGGGGTGTGAAGTTTGATAGTTGCTGGGCGCTGGAGCTGGACGTGGATATTCTGGTAACCAAGTTATTCACAGCATTTAAATTCTATAGTTTCCTATGCAGAAACAAACGATCCCCTCACCATTCGTGAGGAGATCGTTGCGGTATACCTGATTCGACAAAAACCGGGAAGTGACAGGCACCTAATTCATTCTATTTTTTATTCATCATCTTATCAACGATTAAAGCAATCGCTCCATCTCCGGTTACGTTTGCAGCTGTACCTAAGCTATCCTGGGCCATATACAAGCCGATCATTAAGCCTAAAGCTGTTTCATCGAAGCCAAGCATGGTCGTTAATAAACCTAATGCAGCGATGACCGCACCACCAGGGACACCAGGTGCAGCAATCATAATGATTCCTAGCGTTATAATAAATGGTAACATCATCCCGAACGTAGGCATTGATAAGTCATTTGAGAGTACCATGACAGCTACTGAACAAAGGACAAGTGTAATCGTGCTTCCAGATAAATGAATCGTTGCAGACAAAGGAACCGCAGAATCTGCTACCCCGTCACTGACATCATTCTTTTTCGATTGTCTAACGGTAACTGGAATCGTCGCAGCACTTGACATCGTCCCGAGGCCTGTAAAGTAAGCTGGCAACATCGTTTTTAAAGCTGAAAAAGGATTTCTGCCGATGAAAGCACCTGCAGCTGTAAACAAGATCGTTATCCATACCCAATGAACCGCTACAGCTAAGACCAATACGAGTCCAAATGCCCTTAACGTATCTAAGACTGTTCCGTCAGCAGCAAGTTCTGCGAATATACTTCCAATATAAAATGGCAAAATGGGAATGATAATCTTCCATATCATTCTTTCTATAATCTCTTTTCCTTCGTCGAAAAAGGACTTTAATGTGGGGCTGTTCAGTCTTGTGATACCAATACCAAATACAAATGCGGCTACTAATGCTGTCATGACACCTGTAATCGGGTCAATGGTAAATTCAAAAAAAGGCTCAAACCCTGCTGCTTCCTCTGCAGCACCACCACTTTGGCCAGCTAGCATTGGTATAAAGATAAGAGCAACAATAAACGCTAAAATACCCGCAAGTATGGTTGAAGAGTAAGCAATAAGAGAAGTTAAACCAAGCATTTTTCCTGATTGCTTTCCAAAACTGGCAATACCACTAACAATAAAAAAGATAATAATAAGTGGAATCGTGAACTCGAGAAATTGTCCAAAAATCTCTTTAAACGTAACGATAATTCTAGTTATAAATTCAGGTACAATCAAACCAACGACAATCCCGATCACAATCCCAAGAGCCAACTTCATAATTAATCTCATTTTTAATCCCCCTCCCCCTCTATAATATACAATATGACTTTATCACACGGGCTAGTCCAAAACAAGGGAATTTTTCTACTCATTGGATTATACAGATAACTTTTAATTGTAGGTACTCCCGACACGTTGCCTCAATTCGGTTGGTCGAGTGTGAACGCGCTGTCCGAGGATGTGCCGAATTGAGCCTAAGTCGCTCGAATGAGGCAATCTCCCGCTCGCTCGAGCACCAGCACTCCTAAGTCGAGCGAGAGGATGGCCAGGTCGAGCGCCACCTCTATGAGTTCGAGCACCAGACTTCAAAATTGTCACTACCGCTCGAGTGGGGCACCTACTCGCTCGAGTAGAAGCTTTCGCCGCTCGAGTGAGGCAATCTCCCGCTCGCTCGAGCACCAGCACTCCTAAGTCGAGCAAGAGGATGGCCAGGTCGAGCGCCACCTCTATGAGTTCGAGCACCAACTTCAAAATTGTCACTACCGCTTGAGTGGGGCACCCACTCGTTCGAGTAGAAGCTTCCGCCGCTCGAGTGAGGCAATCTCCCGCTCGCTCGAGCACCATTTTGCGATATACTGTTTAAATTCTTGATCATATCGTCTACTTATTGAGGACACGCTCCAGTTCATTAATGATTTTATTTACTACATTCTCTCTATTGCCTGTCCACTTTTAAGTCTAATTCTAGGCTCTCCCTGATTTGGCCACAAAACCCCACAACTACAAAAAATGCTTGAAAATAAAAAGGAAAGCCCCATCAATGAGAGCTTCCCTTTTTAATAGATTTATTATAGATTTTCACCATTATTTCCGATCACGTTTTTGTACCAGTAGAAGGCGTCTTTGCGACTTTTAGCTAATGTACCATTCCCCTCGTCACCTTTTTCTTCCTATCTGTAAAAAAAGACCTTTCCCCTTTCGCATGGTAAAATAAAAGTAGAGGAACTTATGGTTCAACTAAAAATTATAAAATAATGGATGAATAATCGCATGTTATATGTGAAAATAAGAAGATATAGAATTCGTACCATTTGCACCGTGTGCCCAAAAGTGTGAATGGGATGATGCCGTTGGAATAGCTGCAACTTGTTCGAATGGATAAGGCGATGTATTACTTTAGACATACTGAAAAACTGCCAAAAAAGAGGTGCTTACATGACATACAATAAAGAAGCATATTACGGACACATCAATACCCGCGGCTGGTCGCTCTATATAGCAGCAACGGACAAGGGACTTTGCTTTGTCGGTTCGCAAAATGAGGATCTTGATGAGATGAAGGATTGGTTTGCGAAAAAAAGACCCAAAGCAACACTGGTTGAAGATTGGGATAAAGTAGCAACCTACGAGAAAGAATTAGTGGAATACTTTAATGGCGAGCGCCAATCCTTTGATTTACCGGTAGACTTCATAGGCACAAATTTTCAGGAAGCAATTTGGACAGAGCTGCAAAACATCCCATACGGTGAAAAGCGCACCTACACAGATATAGCTAAAAACATCGATAGGCCCAGCTCGGTGCGTGCTGTTGGGACGGCGATCGGTGCAAATCCTGTGATGATCGTTGTACCATGCCACCGGGTTGTTGGGAAAAATGGAAAAATGACAGGTTTTCGCGGCGGCATTCCCATGAAAGAAAGCTTACTGGGACTGGAAAGTAGTTGATGGATAGAACACGCTAAAATTAGCGCAGGTTACGACACATCCCAGTACGAGGAAAATATCAATGAGCAGCCAGATCCAAAGAAAAATCAGAGGTATCCAATCAATTAATAGCCAGGTAGTTCCCCCCATCCGAATAGACCAAACATATCGACTATTTTAAAAAATATGTTGACTTTTCCAAAAAATAAATAGAAACTGAGATTAGATTAATGATGGGGTGGATGAACGGATGGATCTGATTCTTACATATCAATGGGAAATATTTGTTGCAGCAGAAGTGTTATCACTGATTGCACTTCTGCTCTTCGGCGTCGTTCGTTATTTATTAGGCAAACAAAGGCAGAGTTTACTTTTTCTTCTTGCTTTTCTCGTACTATTGATGCTTGAGGCATTGCTGGCAATCTTGATTTACTGGGAAACTGGGGAAATTTCAACCTTCCAGATTATCATCACCATTTTTGTGATTTATGCATGTACGTTTGGCATAGTTGATTTCATGAAATTGGATCGCTGGATGCGAAAGAAAATTGGTGCTTGGCGTGGTGTGGATCTTTTAACAGAGAAAGACCATCGTGTCATAAAAAGGAATAAGGATCCAAAGTTTATGGTTAGAAAACTTGGCATTTACCAAGCCTTTCGGTTAATGCCTTAGTTGCACTTATGCAGTAAGAAAGTTTTTATACTTTCTTACTGCCGAAAAAATACCGCTGGAGCGCTATGGTGCACTTCATTGTATTTGTTGGCTTGCAGGCCATTTTTTGGGTGTACGGGACGGATAGCTTGGATGAAATGCTCGTATATGTAACAGATCTCTCATGGATCGAGGCGGGGACTGCAGCCGAATCGCCATACGCAAATGAAACGATTTACGGTATTTCCATGGTGTGGGGAATCGTTTTTATCGTTGATTTTATCAGAAACAGGCGAGAAAACTCCCTCTTCAAGCGTGCGAAGGGCATAGCCCAATGGAAAGGGGGAGATGAATCACCTTCGGACGAGGGTTGGCTTTTGCCATCCAAATTGTCCGAAAAACACATCGAACAAACGTTTTAATATGCTCTTTCATTTGATACAATGGACATGAGGAGGTGAAAGTCAATGAAAGTAAAAAAAGCGTTTAATTTCCGCATCTATCCAAATAAAAACCAAGTAACTTTAATAAATAAGACGATTGGCTGCGCTCGTTTTGTCTATAACTATTTTGCAGGAAAACAAAAAGAGAAAGACGCTTACTGGTATATTGTGAATGAAATGGTGCAAAACGGGCAACTCCTTCAAAATAATTGGAAGGGAGCGTTTTTCAATAAAAACGCGTCTATCAAAGCGGTTCGGAAATTAAAGAAAAACTATCCATTTCTAAAAGAAGTTGATAGTATTGCACTTCAAAAATCAGTTGAAAACGTGAATGATTCCTATGCTCGTTATTACAAGAAACAGAACAGTGAACCTCGTTTTAAATCAAAGAAGAATCCTGTTCAATCGTATACAACGAAATATGTAAATGAAAATATTGCAGTTTTGGATAAACATATTAAACTGCCAAAGCTAGGGAACGTTCGTTTTGCCAAAAGTCGTGAAGTGGAAGGTCGCCTTATGAATGTAACTGTCAGACGTAAGCCTTCAGGTAAATACTTTGTTTCGATATTAGTCGAGACCGAAGTCGGGCACCATGAAAAGACAAGTTCATCCGTAGGAATCGATGTAGGATTAAAAGATTTTGCAACACTTTCAAATGGAACAGTATATGAAAACCCCAAATTTTTCCGCACATTAGAAGAGAAGCTGGCAACATCTCAGGTGATTCTGTCAAGGCGACAAATCGGCTCAGCTAATTGGAATAAACAAAGAAGAAAAGTGGCTCTACTTCACGAAAAAATCGCTAATGCAAGAAAAGATATGTTAGATAAGATTTCAACCGAGATAGTCAAAAACCACGACATCATCGGGATTGAAGATTTGTCTATAAAAAATATGTTAAAAAATCACAATCTTGCAAAATCTATTAGCGAAGTGTCATGGTCACAATTCAGAACCATGCTTGAATATAAAGCTAATTGGTACGGTAAACGGGTAGTTGCTGTTGCTAAAAACTTTCCATCAAGTCAACTATGTTCAAATTGTGGTCACAAAAACAAAGACGTTAAAAATCTCGCTTTGCGTGAATGGACTTGTGAAATATGTAAATGCCATCACCAAAGAGATATTAATGCAAGTATCAATCTTCGTAATGAAGCATTACGATTAACCGCAGGAACTGCGGGGATAGCCTAATTCATAACTGATCGATAGGTTGGTGTTCTTAGGAATCCCCCACTTCAAGCAACCCATAAGGGTGGTAAGAGGGGGTAGTTCAATTATTCATGGTCGTATACCTTATTTCCATCTAATTCGGGGGGATAAATTTTATGAAACAGACGAAGCTATTGTTCGCCATTATTTCTTTTATTATTATTTTAACAAGCTGCTCGGAAGACAAGACAGAGGAAACAACTGAATCAGAATCAGAAGCAGAAACGGAAACGAACGAGGAACAGCAAGCACAATCAGAAGTGGAAGCGGTTGATGCAACGGCTATCCAGCTCAGTCAATACGCATCTGAGATCGATTTCTCTCTAGATAAACCTGCCCATGATGGGATTGAGGCAGAAACAACACTAGATATCGAAGGAAGTTTGGGGCAGTTTGGAGAATTAAATAAGGATCACCTTTGGGTGGTGCTAACAGCCAAAGAAGCAATTGAAGACCTCGATACAGATGAATTCCATTATTTTATTCCACTTGATGAGGATGCATTTTCGCACGGCTTAAACTTACATCATGGCGAGGGGGAGTACGAGGTATCGGTCAGAGCTCCAAGTAATGATCCAAATGAAGAAGACCGTTATTATGATGTTGCGAGTTTTGCCGTCGTTAATCAGGATAAGGACATCCAACGAGAAATAGAATATACGGAATATGGCGTGGCCAACGATATCCAGTTAACAAGCCCAACACTGGGGCTAGAGGAACATGATGCGAGCGTGTCTATAGAAGGAACGGTCCCAGATGATTATGCGGGAGAAAGGGTGCTTGTACAGGTGGATAAGGACAATGAAAACAGGCAAATCACGCTTCCTGTTGAAGATAATGCTTTTTCCGGAGATGTGCCTCTATTTTTTGGAGAAGGAGTCCATTCCATTCGTGTTCAGGGATATAATGAGGAAGATGAATTATTTTATGATTCTGCCTCATTCTACGCAGACAATCAAACAGCTATGGCGTTTGCGGAAATGGAAACATTCACCTCCTATACGGAACGTGGAGTGACGCTTCATGAACCAACATGGCAGCAAGAAGCGGTTCAACATGACTTAGCATACAGTATTTCCGGGGAAATTAATCCAGATCTTACCGGTGCGGAGGACATCACGCATGTGATCGTGACCGTGAATAAACCAGAGGAAGATGTAGAATCTGGATACCTTATTCCAGTTGAAAATTACCAGTTTGATGGTGAGGCCTTTTTCCGCTTTGGTCCCGGCGATTATGAAGTGATCGTCAATGTACCCGAATTGGAGCAGCATGATCAATCCATGTTTTATTTCGAAGGGGTGGCAAAAGTAAATCATCAGGTGGAGGATATTTCCGATGAGCGCGCGTTACTGCCTGCAAGAGGCATTGAATCTGATCATCCGGCCATTATTCAACAAGCAGAAGAGATTACCGCGGGGCTTGAGAATGATCGGGATAAGGCCAAAGCAGTCTATGAATTCGTGGCAAAACATGTAGCTTATGACGTGCCCAAAGCAGAGAACGACATGTTTAATCTAGGTGACAGCGCGCTCACGACACTGGAATCCGGGGTCGGCATCTGTCAGGATTATGCGTTTCTCGCAACCGCATTGCTAAGAGCACTCGGCATGGAGGCTAATTTTATCGAAGGTTTTGCCGGTGAGCGTCATGCATGGGTCGAAGTGATGGCGGATGGTGACTGGCTCGTAATGGATCCAACATGGGGTGCAGGCTACGTTCAAGACGGAGAATTTCACGCGCAGTATAATGAAGATTACTTTGACCCTGAGCAAGCTTTTTTTGAAGAGACGCATCAGCGGGACGGGATTATGTATTGAGGGAAATTGTAAGCGAATAAAATGAATCGAGTAGTTTGAGGTCACTAACCCCCTACTACTCGATTTTTATATTAATAATTATCTATTGCTTATTCCATCCATAACAATGTTTTGTACTTGATTACCAAGAAATCAAGTGCTCTTTTTCAAAAACTGATCAACAATGCCATTGAACTTATCACCATATTCCCAGAACATCATATGTCCGCCTAGTACTTCTATTTTTGTCCCTGGATAAACGCTCTTTATATAGGATGCTGCCGTTTCCGCCCAATGCTCAGCAACTATAGTTAATGTGGGTACTGATTGACTTGCTGACGTTGCAATTTCTCGATAATCGGCAAACATACCTGATGCAAAAAGATTCCCGGCAATGTAGTATGGCGTTTTTAAAGATTGGTCTACCAGCCAGTTTAATTCATCCGCTTGCAATTCCCGTTGTACCATAACTTGTGTACTATAATCAGTGAAAAACTCCCGTTGCCCCTCAGGACTTCGCAAATACGTATTGTAAATGGCCGCGATCTCATCAAGATCCCCTTCGACCCAATCTCCCTCATTGACAGATAATGATTTCGGGGGCATATCAATCAAAACTAATGATTTGATATCGGTAATCCCATGTTGTTTGATGTACTCCCAAATGGTAAAACAGCCAAAGGACCAGCCAACCAGTGTTACATTTTTCAGATTTAATGTTTGTACCACACTGGCCAAATCCTCCCCATGTGTCACATAATCATTACCATACGGTGTAACGGTTGACCTCCCATGACTTCGTGGATCAATCACAATAACGCGATTCTCTTTTGAAAAATACGCTACTTGTTTATCGAAAACTTCCGTTGTAAATGTAAATCCTGGGATAAAGATGATTGGATCGCCTGTGCCAATGTCCTGGATGAATAGTTCAATACCAGGGGTAACTTCGATATATTTACCGCCTTTACTTGACATAGTATCAGCTCCTTAGGGAAAATGTTTATTCATTTATATTTAAAAGTAAATAAAGAACTTGGCTCTAAAATAAAAACCTGCTTCTTGTACCTCATTATCTCATATACCCCTAAAGATTGTAAGAAAAATTATTGAAATTTATTGAAATTTGACTTATTTTGAAGTCAAACTATATGTAGGTTACAGCAGTTAATTTATACATAGTCCGATTTTTAGTAGGCTCAGCAATAACATACAATATAAAACTACTACGAACACATAAAATGTTCATGAATAGTGTCGCACTATATAGAGGAAAAAATGCCTAAAGCAACACTAGTTAATGACAACAGCCATGCAAAGTCCCTAATGTACTATCTAAATGGTGACCTGGTACACCTAACTTAAAAGCCCGAGAAGCCAAGGTGCAGCGTAGAGAACCATGAACATGACGCCGTAATTTACACCGTTTTTATGCAGTAAACCAGATACGATTGCGATCAAGATGACGCCAAAGATGTTGATCAGTCCTGCATCCATGAAGGCAAGCATAACGACAAGTCCAGCAAAAAGCCCAATCAACGCTTCATGAGGGACGAGTTTGAATACAAATGCAGAAATCTGACCAGCATATTTAATCATTACAAAATAGGTAATAAATAAGGCAATGCTTGCACCGAGAATAGTGGCGGTCATTATTTCACCGATAGAAAGCATATGATGGATATTATGCTCCGGTGTGAATACAGGTGGAGCATTAAACAATCCGGCTGCAGGTCCGATTGCCGTCGGTGACAAAGGTAACCCAATTGCAATTAAAGGAATGAGCGTTCCAGAAATATAAGCTGCATTTGTTAATCCATCCATTGTTGAAATTGCTCTCGATGCTCTTTGCACAGGATCTTTAATATGTCTTGTTAAAAATTCCCCTAAAAACACGCTCATACCTACTGGCGTAAGAAAGAAGGTAACAGAACCTAAGAAACTACCAAGTGCAGCGGAACCTGATTCTTTTTTTGTTAAAACCTTAAATGGATTTGGAATTCCTTTTTCTTTCTTGGATGCTTTTAAACGAATTTCCTTATTTCCCAGTCTCGGAGTGTTTTGGCGATTCTCTTTATTTAAAAGTTTAAATAGCGTAAATGCAATGGGTCCGATTGTTATTCCTAAAAAGAAAGAAACAAAAACCGTCTCATCTGCCGGGATCACATCTAATCCCCAGTATAGATGTCTGAGACCTTGAATCAGCAATGCAAACGGTACAATCATAGCAAGTGATAGAATTTTGTTCTTGGTCAGTAATGCTAAGAAGACCGCTCCAAAGAAAAAAATAAGTCCAGCATACTCACTAATTGTATCCGCATATGGAAGAATTAAATTAGCGATCAGAAAACTAGCAGGTATGGCAATTAATGTCCCAATTACAGATCCGGACGACATCTTTTTAATACTGACATCTGGCATTCCATGCGCTTTCAATACCATGGCATGCTCAACCATTGGCGCAGCCATCACACCGCCTGGTATACCGGCAACAGCAACCGGAATGGAATCAGTTAGTTTTTTTGCGACAATAGCAGAAATAAAGAAAGCCAAAATAACGTATGGTGACAGCCCTAAAAGCGCAAGTGCGATGGTGACTGGCGCTAGTACTGCGGTCTCATCGGTTCCTGGAGCGACTCCAATAATGGTGTAAACGACTGCCCCGCCAATGCTTGCGAGAATCATTTGTAAAATAATCATCATATCCATGGTTTATTCATCCCCGTCCATTTTTGAAATCGTCCGTTTTGGTTTAATAATAATACTGCTACTAATAAATCCGACCACCCCACCTATTAACCCTATAATTAACGGCTGCGGAGCGTCGCCTGGGGCCAAAATATACCCTCCAAGTGCAAAAGAGATACAAAGTGCCATTGCAATCCCAAGATCTTTAAGTTTCACATTGTCTCCCCAAATTTCAACGTAATTTTTGTTTTCTTCGCCCAAAGTACCACCTCCAGTTTTTCATTTTTCCTAATTTGACGGACAGTTGACACAATACATCCTATCATATGACCATTTGCACGCGCTCGTTCTATGCATACCAAGGATAAAGTTCATCGCTTAGCGTCTTAGCGAATAATTATGCTGAGTGACTTCTACAAAATGTTTTATATCATCAAAGCGGAATCTCTCCTCTTTAGCGGCAAGTTCCATTACCTTATCAATCTGCTCGTCTCTTGCGCCGGCCATGTATGCCATGTTTCTGGCATGTAATCTCATATGTCCTTTTTGAATACCCTCACCAGCCAATGCTTTGATGCCTGCGAAGTTCTGAGCTAAGCCTGTTGATGCAATAATTCCTGCTAGGCGTTCCGCTGTCTCCACTTGTAAAATTTTAGTTGCCAATTTAGCAACAGGTGTGATTGTGTGGCACCACCAATTATACCGACAGCCATTGGAATTTCAATGGTTCCAATAAGCGCATTGTTTTCTCCACATTCCCATTGTGTTAAGCTACGGTAGCTTCCGGTGATAGAAGCATAGGCATGGGCACCTGCTTCTATCGCTCTCGTATCATTTCCAGTTGCAAGCACAACGGCAGAAATCCCGTTCATAACCCCATTATTATGCGTCGCGGCCCGATATGAATCTGCAACTGTAAATTCAAAATAACATCCCCTGTTTAAACACAATTGACGAACCTATCCCATGATGCCTTTGCTTTTAAATTAAATAGTTGGATTCACATTCATTTCAAAAATTATTGGTGTTCTTATATATTTTACATTTCCCCTTAACTCAGGCCACACGTATAAACTTGCTAGTGGACCAATCAGGCAAAAGCTACTATGTAAAATAAGGTGCAGCGCAATCATTACTAGCGCTACACCTTAAGTGCCTAATTATTTTCCAAACTACTTCTTCATTTCTATTTCTTATTATTTTCTGGAATAATAGACTGTTCCCTAGCAAGCGCCTTACTTACTCGCGGAGCGGTCCAAAATGTCGTTAACATTAACAAGGATACCGGAACTGCTGTAACAACAATAAAGGATTGCAGGGATTCAACACTATCTTCCCCGATCGTTAGAAGGACAGTCGCTACAAGCCCCATAATTAACACCCAGAATACACGCAAGGCTTTAGATGGATTGCCATTCCCCGTAATCGCCATTGAAATTGTCAGGGACATGGAATCAGTTGTTGTAAGAACGAAAACAATGGTTGCCAACAGGAATAGAAACCCTAAAATTGTTCCAAACGGCAACTGTTCCGCAATGGCGATCATTGCTGCTGGCGGACCATCACTGCTTAGTGCATCGGAAATAGAACCTGGGTTTTTAAGCTCATTGAAAATCCCAGCCCCTCCAACTACTGTAAACCAGAATGTCGCTACAACAGGTGCAATGACCGCAACCGTCGTAACAAGCTCTCGAATCGTACGACCGCGAGAAATACGACTCACAAACATAGCCATCATCGGCCCATAACCAATGAACCAGGCAAAGAAGAATACAGTCCATGCTCCAAGCCAAGCTTCATCACTACGGTAGGTGCTCATTGAAAAGAAATTCTGTACATACAACCCAAATGATTCTAAATACGAATCAAAAATAAACAAACCTGGGCCAAGTATAAGAACAGCCACCATCAATAATAGCGCCAAGATAACATTATAGGTACTTAACAGCTTAATACCTTTATGAATTCCAGTAGCCGCAGAAATTGCAGCTGCTATGACAATTACAGCAATGATGGTGCATTGAATCAATACATTATTAGGTATTCCTAATAATGCACTCATCCCATAACCGGCCTGTAAACCAAGAAATCCGATTGGACCGATTGTACCAGCTGCAACCGATATAATGGAAAATGTATCCACAAATGTACCGAGTGCACTTCTTTTTGCAATCTTATCCCCAAAAATCGGATAAAGTAATGACCGCGGCTTCAAAGGTGCACCACGATGATAATGGGAATACATTAACACGATGGTACCAAGCGTTCCAAGAAGCGCCCATGAAAGAAAGCCCCAATCAACAAAACTTGTCGCAAGTGCGGGCGCAACTGCTTCCATCGTACCTGCCTCTATACCAGGAAAATGCGGTGGTACCGTCAAAAAGTGACTCAATGGTTCGGCCGCAGCCCAAAACACACCACCCGCTGCCAGTAATGTGCACATAATGATGGAAAGCCATTGAAAATAGCCAAGCTCTGGTTTATCCAGTTTCCCCAAACGGATCTTTCCAAATTTGGAAAACCCCAGAAACAATGCTATTAAAAAAGTACCCATCACCAAGAACTGATAAATCGAACCAAAATATTTTACCGAAAAGCCAAATAAATAATCTACCATAAGTGTAACCAAATCCTGGTTGATCAATGCGAAGATTACAAAGGCCAACAATGCACCCCCACTGAGAAACAGAACGGGCTTATCAATTGATTGATCATTCTTGCTTAATTTCTTCAAAATCGTTCCTCCTATAACACAAAAAAACTCACATACTCATGCACTAACCGCCGGTATCTTTACAGCGATCATTCGTATGTGAGAATTAAAAAGCATTTTAAATTTGCATACAGCGTAATAGATTACATCTTTTGAAAGGATGTGTCAAGGGGTGAAAGATACGTTATCCTGCAGTATATCTGATACTCATTCTGGAGATTGGAAGTTAGCCCCTGCTTTGATGATGGCTTAAGTTTATCGCAGTTTAACGGGCAGTAATCCAATGTAAAAAATACCCACTTGGAACACCAATGAGCATTTTTTAAAAAATGTTTGAAATAGTATATATTACAAATTGGAGCATGAATAACACCCCACATTTACGAATTAGGGATTAATCCACGTGTGTACAACAGCAATCATCCCCTAAGATTGTATTAACCTTCACGGAGCCAGCTAGCATTATACACAAAAAAGTTTGTTCCCTGCCTATAGATAGCGACCTGGCAGGCACATCAGAACCAACAATGTAAACACCTGATAATAATTCGACTACTCCCACTTCTTTCTGGGCAATTCCATTTTCTATTTTTCCTAACGCAGCTTGATTGGTCTCCATTTCCCATTTTCAATTAGTAGAAATTTTACTCATCCAGTAATTTTCCAGGCACCTTTCAAAAACGGCACCCCCTCTATATTATTCTGTACGCTCATACTCATGAACCCAAACCTTCATATCGGGTTCCCATGTCATACCAGGATGGATGGATAATATAGCCTGCTTATATGCTTCAACATTTTCGTACCCTTCCTGCATGGCATCTTGATCTGTCACTTCTCCAAGCATTTGTGCATACACATTTTTCACAACGATTTTTACCCCTTTAAGCGTCATCACCTCATCAATATCTGCGTAACGGCCATTTCGGCGGGTTGCTGTTTTTTCCCCATTAATTACTTTTTCAACATCCGCATCAACGGTCACAAGTTTTTCAATCGTACACGTTTTTGGTGGAAGTGTGTTATTCTGATCAGTCACGTAAGTCTCTCCTCTCTGTTTGTGGTACTATATTCAGTATAAAGGCTGGTCATTTACAATGCTATTATAGTCAATTATTTTACCCATATTAACACATACCATTCGACAAAAACCGGGAAGTGACAGGCACCTAAAAAGTGGAGGTTTTGAATTTGGCGATTTCAATTAAACAGATAAAATTACGTAAATTAAATATGCGGTTACTAAATCCATTTAGAACAAGTTTTGGCACAATGCAAGATAAAGAATTTTATATAACAGAAGCGATTGATACACATGGGAATAGCGGATTTGGTGAATCAGTTGCCTTTACTAGTCCTTGGTATACCGAAGAAACGGTACAAACCAACGTACATGTCATGGAAGATTTTTTAATAAAAATTCTGCAGGAAAATAAAATAAACCATCCGGATGACGTGTCCAAGCTCTTTGAACCAATTAAACGAAACAATATGGCGAAAGCAGCTTTAGAGGGGGCTGTTTGGGATCTGTATGCTAAGGGTAAAAACATCCCTTTGGCAACGGCACTCGGTGGAGAGAAAAAAGAAATAGATGTCGGTATCAGCATTGGTATTCAGCCAAAGGTAAAAGACCTTTTAAACGTGATTGATGACTATGTTCATGCAGGCTATAAGCGTATTAAAATAAAGATTAAACCAGGCTGGGATGTGGATGTTTTACGTGCGGTTCGCGAACAGTTTCCAGATACGCCAATCATGGCAGATGCGAATTCAGCGTATACCTTAGCAGATATCGAGCATTTGCAACAACTGGATGACCTGAACTTGACCATGATTGAGCAACCTTTGGCACATGATGATATTGTTGACCATGCCAAGCTTCAAGCTGTCATGAAGACACCGATCTGTCTGGATGAAAGCATTCACTCTCTGGATGATACACGAAAAGCGATCCAGCTAGGAAGCTGTCAAATTATTAATATAAAAATTGGACGTGTTGGTGGACTTACCGAGGCGAAACGCATTCATGATTACTGCCTGCAGCATGGCGTTGACGTCTGGTGTGGTGGTATGCTTGAAGCTGGTGTTGGACGCGCACATAATATTGCATTAACAACATTGTCTGGGTTTACGTTACCAGGTGACACGGCAGGTTCCTCGAGATACTGGGAAAAAGATATTATTACACCTGAGGCCACCGTGGAAAATGGATTAATTAAAGTGCCAAATAAGCCTGGGATTGGTTATGAAATGGATGAAGAAGCTTTAGAAGCATTTACTGTTTCCGAAAAGGTGTTTGATTTTTAGGTTAGGAGCAAAATACTTCTTTTTTACGAAAATTTCAGGAAATGAATGAAAAAAAGGAATAAGGATGAAGGACAGTTTTCCAACATGACGTATAAAGAGTCGTTCGTTCCATTAGAAAACGAACGACTCTTTAATTTAAGTATCTAATGGAATGAAGTATATATCCTCTAGAGAATTTTCCCTTAAAAGAAAAGCATCTTAAGCCATATAATCGATAGAGAAAGAAATTACATTATGGGTCACCACTAAAATATATGGTTGATATTAGTGAATAAATAGGCTAATAAGACTAGCTAGCGGAGGAAAAACACGGAGACTCCTGTGGGAAAGCGCAGTGCAGACCTGAGCAGGAAAAAAGTGAACTTCTTTTTTTCGAGGTGGCTGAGCTCAAGCCCACGGAAAGCCTAGTGTTTTTCCGCAGCGGCACTATAATTCATCATTACACCTAGTTTGTCAACCATAGATTTTGGTGAAGAGCCTATATTATTGATGTTTTTTTGTTGCACAGAACCAAGTAATACAAGCTGTTCATACAGACAAAGCAAATGATTATGAGGATAACATACCCCATCCATACTATTCTTACATGAAAGCAGATGTTTAATGGAAGAGATCAATATTCTTTAGGCAGAAATGTTTTAATGAAATCCCCTTTCTTTAATAAGGGTAGCTATTTCATAAAGTTGCTCGATAAAGAAACTTCCTCCAGAGATGGCAAAGCTGTCAATGAACCAACCTTTGTGCAGACTTGTGCTCCGACAACATTTGCAAAATACACAGCCTCCTGCAGAAAATCAAAATCGCCATGTAAATCGCCATGATCTCCCTTTAACCTTTTTGAAAATTGATAAAGCACAGCCCCAATAAAGGCATCACCTGCTCCTGTTGAATCAATGGATTTCACAGATTTACTTGGGACAAGCTTCTCCTTCTTACCATTAGATATGACAGATCCCTTTTTGCCCAGTGTGACGGAAACGATACCAGCTCCTAGCTGATGAAGTGCATCAATTCCCTTATACGTATCCTGTTCAGTAGTGATGATTTCTAATTCCTCTACGCTCACTTTGACAAAATCAGCATAGGAAATGGCTTGCTTTGAACGCTCGATAAATCCATCTTCATTCCCTTTCCACAAATGTCCCCGGTAATTTGGATCGAAGGAAACAAATTTCTTCTTGTCCTTTGCCTGACGCATTATTTCAAAATACGCTTCCTTCAACGCACCATCCAGAAGTGCTGTTGCTGAGCCAAAATGAAGCACCTCGGAATGAAGCAGTCCATCAACAGGCAATTCTTCCAACTGAAGATTTCTATCAGCTCCACGATTAAATTGGAAATCCCGCTCTCCATCTGCTTCTAGGGATACAAAAGCCATCGTTGTCGGCAAGCTTTCATCTCTTAATACGAAGGATGTGTCTACATCATATTGCTTGAGTGTTTCGATCAAAAACGTCCCAAAAGCATCATTCCCGACCTTCCCCACCATGGAAGAAGCCCCTCCTAGCTTGGCGATTGCTGTAGCTACATTTGCTGGCGCACCCCCAGCCATCCTCTTAAAATTTTCTCCATCCTTTAAGGCAACATCTACGTCCGTACAGAACATATCGATCAATAATTCACCAACGCAGCATACATTTACTTCACTCATTATTTCGCCCTCCAAGTTTTTTTAAAATTACAAAGGAAAGCCTGTCACCCTAACAAGCTTTCCCACACCCATCTATTTCTTTACAATAACTATTTCATCCTGTCCGGCAGTAACTTCTTTTTTGTCTTCGACGGAGATTTCACTCATATCATCCGTATTTGTGACAATTATTGGGGTAACCGTGTCTTTCGCTTTTTCCCCAATCACCTGAAGATCAAAGGTAATCAGCTTATCGCCCTGTTTGATGCGGTCACCTTCACCGACATGTGCGGTGAAGCCTTCCCCCTCCAGGCTTACGGTCTCCAGTCCAATGTGTATCATGATTTCCGCACCATTATCAGCCATGATTCCAACTGCATGCTTTGTCGGAAATACTTGCACGATCTTGCCATCAATCGGTGCAACAACTTCCCCGTTTGACGGTTTCACTGCCACACCATCACCCATCATTTTTTGTGAAAAAACCGGATCAGGCACATCTTCCAATGCCACTAACACTCCACTTACTGGAGCAACTAGTGAAATATCTGTTACTTCTTCTTTTTTCTTGAAAAGTTTTCCAAACATTATCTCAACTCCAATTTAAGTAAATTAATCGTCAATTCCTTTTCCTAAATTCCATTTCGCTACATCCAACTGAACCGTTCCATTGTAAGCAGAAAATGTAATTCCCTCAGCTTCCGGATGATCGAACACCCTTGATGTAAAAACTTCTTCACCACCATTAACAAAAATTTCAACGGAGGAAGTATCTTTAAAGATACGAATAGCTGCTACATGTTCCAGCTGACAATGCCTACGTTCGACTTCCTCTGTTCCATCAAGACTTGCTCTTTCAAACGTGAATACTTTTGTCTTTGTATCATAGACGATTCTGCTTGCCTCACCGATCCCGACAGTAAAACGATCCGCATTTAAATCGTTTACGGTTAATTCCAATTCAAATACATTCCCGTAAATTTCAGGTAGCTCCATGTTGTCTTCAATTGTTACATCTTCAAACCGGATCTCATCCGAACGCAGACTGTAAAGTTCTCCTACAGGTCGCTGCAATAATTTATCGTTCTTCCATTCCAGCTCTCTCGGAATCGTTAATGCATGAATCCACTCATGCTTTACGGTTGGCTGGATTACAGTTTCTTCAGCGTTTCCCATCCAACCAATTAAGATTCTTCGACCTATTTCATCTTCCATCGTTTGGGGTGCATAGAAGTCAAACCCACGATCCAGTTCCACAAACGAATCATGATTGAAACTAATGGCCTCATAATCAACCGAACCGGCAAAATACCCTGATTGATAGATATTATTAAACACATATCCATTGGCCGAAAGACCTTGTGGGCAAACAACTAAAATATCCTTCCCATCTAACGTAAATAAGTCCGGGCATTCCCACATATATCCAAACGCTTCAAGACTAGCATCACCGCTTTCAATTAACGGACCTTGGAAATGCCATGTCTCCAGATCAGAAGAAGTATATACAACTACCGCTCCCTGGATTTTTTCTGTTTGGGCTCCAATTACCATGTACCACTTATCCGTTTCATAAAACACTTTCGGATCACGGAAATGTGCAGTATACCCTTCTGGGACATGAATCACAGGTCCTTTTTTCTCAAAATGGATGCCATCATCTGATATGGCCAAACATTGATAGGACTTTCGATGTCCCTCTTCATCTTTTACATTCCCTGTATAGAAAACATACAATCTATCATTAAAGACAACCGCACTGCCTGAATAACAGCCATTCTTGTCATACCACATGTCAGGAGCGAGTGCGACAGGAGCTTCCTTCCAAGAAATGAGATCATCTGAGATATAATGTCCCCAGAATTTGGCCCCATGTTCTGGCTCAAAGGGATTCCACTGGTAGAAAACGTGGTACTGCCCCTTGTAAAACACAAAACCATTGGGGTCATTCAACAGTCCAACAGGTGGCATAATATGATAACGCAGACGATAGGGATCACTTGCTACTACTTCCTTATATTCATCGATTCTGTCGTAAACATTCTTAAATTTTTCCAACATATACGAACTCCTATATGAAGACAAGCTTAGGTAAGCCCATCATGTTTATTTTTTTCTTTCAATTGCTTATCTGAAAAACCAAACAGCCATGTCAGCGCAAATGCAACACCAATCGCAATCACGTTAACGAGCAGGTATTGAAGAATTTGTCCATCCAGGTATAACAGTGTTCCAGGAATAACGGTAATCGCCATACCTGTACCTTTTAATCCCATAATAGAAGCCGCAAAACCACCTACTGCACCACCAATCAGCCCCATGAAAAATGGTCTGACATATCTAAGGTTCACACCGAAAATCGCCGGTTCTGTAATCCCCAGAAATGCGGATATGGCAGACGGAAAAGACAATGCTTTCAGTTTTTTCGATTTCGTTTTCATTGCAACTGCAAGCGTTGCCCCACCCTGTGCAGCGGTAGATGCGGTAACAATAGCATTGAATGGGTTATTCCCAAAGCTTTCAAGTAATTGAATTTCCAATAAGTTGAAAATATGATGAACACCAGTGATTACAATAAGTTGATGGAAAAAGCCAATCAACAGACCTGCCAGGCCAAACGGCAGCTCCAATACAGAAACAGTTCCGACTAAAATATAATCTTCTACCACATGGAAAATCGGTCCAATTACAAATAGTGCTGCAGTAATCATAATAAGCAATGTCAGAAATGGTGTCACAATTAAATCTAATGATTCCGGTACTCGTTTGCGAATCTGTTTTTCGAGTTTAGCCCCGATAATACCGGCAATAAATGCTGGCAATACGGATCCTTGGTAACCGACAACCGGGATAAATCCGAAGAATACCAGCGGATCGGCACCTTCCGCCACGCCCCATGCATTTGGCAAGACTGGACTAACAAGCATCAATCCGAGTACAACACCAATAATCGGTGTTCCACCAAACACACGAAATGTTGACCATGCAACCAATGCTGGTAGGAACACAAACGCTGTATCTGTTAATATTTCCGTGAATAACAGGAAGTTATCGGAAATATCAGCTGGCGTCAGACCAAACAAAGCGAGTACCTGTTCCTGCATCACCAGACCACGTAGACCCATGAACAACCCTGTCGCAACAAGTACAGGAATGATTGGAACAAAGACATCACCTAATGTGCGAATCGAACGTTGCAACCTGTTCCCCTTTTTCGTGGTATCTTCTTTCTGCTCTTCCTTTGAAACACTGTTTACTTCGAGTTTCTCAACTTCTTCATATACCCGATTAACTGTCCCGGTCCCAAAAATAACCTGATATTGACCAGAATTAAAAAAAGCACCTTTTACTTTATCGAGGTCTTCTACCTTATCTTTATTAATTTTTTCTTCATCATTTACAATAAATCTCAAACGCGTGGCACAATGTGTCACAGAAGAGATATTGTCCTTACCACCAATAGCTTCAATCAGATCCTTTGCAACCTTCTTGTTTTCGGACATGTTACTTCACTCCCTGCCTTTTCTGTATGATTGTGGTATCGATCCCATATTGTTTAAAAAATAATTTCTAATTCAGAAATGGAATCGATCCCATATTAGATAAAATGTTTATAAACCGATACATATTGGATGAAAAAGATGCGATGTGGTATCGATTCCACATTCATCATACACTATTTCGGATGATGAGTCTATAATCCAGAATTATTTTTTCCTGTATTTTTTGTGAATAAATACGTGCTAAAATTTGTTTCGCAGCCTCTGTACCAGCCTTTTCATTTTGGTAATCAATAGTTGTTAGCGGTGGATCAATATATTGCGACATTTCGGATGCACCTATTCCGGCGATCGCCATAGCCTCTGGAATTTGGATACCTTGCTTTTTCAAATAACTCATCGCCCCAATTGCCAACCTGTCCGTTACGGCAATGGTCGCTGTAGGTTGGTGCTGGGAATCCGTGATAATCCGCTCCATCGACGCATGTCCCGAATCAATATCGAAAATCCCCTGCTGGATCCAATCTTTTTCAACCGGTAGAAGACGTGACTCCATCTCATCAAAAAATCCCTTCTTACGCAGGTAACCTACTGCATGATCGGTTTCATTCACACCAATAAAAGCAATTTTTACATGCCCTTTGCTTATGAGAAAGGAAGTTAATTCTCTGGCCGCATGATAATCGTCATAGCTGACACACATCGCTTCTTCCGACTCCTGACCAACGATCACAACCGGGATATCTACTTGCTTTATTTTTTTAATTAATTTCGGTTCCGTATTTGTCGCAATCAGAATAATTCCGTCCACCTGCCGCATTTTCAGCAAATCCAAATACTCCAATTCCTTATCCTTATCCAAGTTCGTATTGGTAAGCAAAATCTGGTAACCATGCTTTTCCAATTCCTTCCCCAATCCGGTTACAATCCTGCTTGGAGTCTCTGTTTGAATCGTCGGCAAAATCACCCCGATGACCTTTGTCTTCTTCGTTCGGAGAGATTTCGCATATTCACTGGGAACATACCCTGTTTCCTCAATGACCTTCTCCACCCGTTCCCTTGCATCTTCACTGACATAACCAGAATTATTTAACACCCTGGAAACCGTTGAACGGGATACATTCGCCATTTGAGCTATATCTTTTATCGTTACCAACGCCATCTCCTCCAAACTAATAATCTATATCTACAGTATAGAGGAAATTGGACGGTGTTTCATGCAGGAAGCATTTCCATGCTTCCGTTTTTCGCAAATCTATTTTATACCAGTTTCTATGCTTCACGTGGTTCGAGAGCATCCCACGAAAAAAAACTAAGGAGAGGTTTAAAAATGAAAGCACACACTTTAGTGATAAACGGTTTGTTAGCGGCATTATATATCGCTGTTTCGGTAGTTATTCAACCTTTTGGATTTACGAATGTTCAGTTTCGTATTTCCGAGATGTTTAACCACCTCATTGTTTTTAATAAGAAATACTTTTTCGGGATTGTTTTAGGTGTATTTTTAACCAATTTACTACTTTCACCATTAGGTATTTATGATCTTATATTTGGGGTTGCGCACTCGACTATTTCATTATCCATTATCATATTACTGGCACGTTTTATTAAAAATATTTGGATCTTACTGATTGCCAATACACTGGTGTTTTCATTCAATATGTTTATCATTGCAATTGAACTCAATCTAGCATTGGCATTGCCATTTCTATTCACGTGGTTGACAACAGCTGCCGGAGAACTGGTTGTCATGGCTCTTGGAATACCCATTATGTATGCATTAAACAAGCGGGTACATTTTGATAAACTTATCTAATTTTAAGAACATGAGGACGCGTCTTTTGCTTGCCCGCTTAGCCCTTGGGAAGCATCCCCGTGCTTCCGTACACAAAAGTCCTAATTTCTCTTTAGCGAGAAATTAGGACTAAGTCATTTCACAAACGAAACCTCTGGGGACAAGGAACCTGTCCCCTCGTCCCAATTGGCAGTATTCGACAAAAACCGGGAAGTGACAGGCACCCCCCTCTCTATTCTTGCTCATCCTTAAGCATAAGTGACAGTAATCCGCCAATTAGGGAAATCACGCTCATGACAATAAATGCATATTTCATTCCCCAAAATGTAGCTACCTCATAGGGTTGGTCCATCTGATTAGTCGTAATGCTGATAATAGTCGTCAGCAGAATAACGCCAAAAGCCAAGCCGAACTGTCGAACCGTATTTCCGATTGCCGAGGCATGAGAGATTTCGGATGTTTGTAAACTATTAAATCCTAATGTAACAAGCGGCATCATGGTTAATCCAATCCCCATCATAAATATGCAAAAATAAAACATGATGAGATAGGGTGAGCCATCCGCTCCCAAAATACTGAACAACATACTGGATAACAATATCAACAAGAATCCGAATATAATAATGCGCCGTCCCCCGTATTTATCAAATAAATTACCAGCAACTAACGACATAACAGAAAGTATGATCGTCCCAGGTACTAATACAAAGCCCGATAGAAATGCACTTGTCCCTAATACCTCCTGAGAAAACATGGGAAGTATGGTTTCCATCGACAATAACAACATAGCAACAACAAAAACAAGGATCGTTGATATAGCAAACATCTTTTTCCTAAAAACAAACAAATTAAGTAGAGGTGGATCTATTGTCAGTTGCCTTCTCACAAAAAAGGCGAGCATGACAATACCTAATACAATCGTTGTGATGACACTCCAATGTGAAAACCCTAAAACGCTGATATTGCTCATTCCAAATATTAAACTAGAAAAACCAATACCTGCGAGAATGATAGAAAACAGATCCAACTTAGATTCACGCTGCTCCGTGACATTTCTCATGAAACCATGAGCAAGGACAAGTATGGCGAGCGATAAGAAAAGCATGATCCAAAAAAGCGCCCTCCAGTTATAGATATCAATAATAATTCCGGATAGAGAAGGGGCTGAGGCCGGGGCAACATTCACAACTAAACCTAATAACCCCAATGCAAACCCTCTTTTTTCAAATGGAAAGACGCCCAGTAAAATCGTTTGAACCAGCGGGACCATTATCCCTGCACCTACTGCCTGAATGACTCTTGATATAATTAATACAATAAAATTAGGCGCAAGAAGAGCGATAACCGTTCCAATAACAAAAAAAACCAGTGAAAAAATCACCAGAAACCGAGCGGAATATGTATCCGATAAATACCCTGTCATCGGAATGAACACAACAGTCGTTAATAAAAATGCGGTTGTTAACCACTGTACCTGCGTCGCATTAATCGAAAACTCCTGCATAAGGGTAGGATAAGCTGTAATTAACAAAAACTGACTAAACGTAAACAAAAAAGTAGTAGCTAACACAATGACAATGATTGTTTTATTTGATGATTCATTATAAGCCATTAGATTTTCCTTCCCTCCTAAAAGGATGACATAACCCCCGAGAAATATTACCTGTAAGGCGAAGAACATCGTCTGCATATCCGTGAGCATCACACGAAAGCCTATAGAAAAAGGAAGCAAGAAAACCATCCACCCTCGAGAAGGTTACACATCATTTTACACCTATCAGCTATCATAACAATCTTCTTACCCTTTTGTAAGAGTTATTATTCATGGAAAGAAGGTAAAAGGTATCTACTCACGCTGGATTGGATGATGAACCTCTGTCGTTCATCGTCTTAAAATAGTGAAAATGCCCGCGAGCGCGGGATAAACATGGAAGAGCGCGGAACGAATGCCCGTGACCGCGGGATCAACATGCGGGAGCGCAGGACGAATGGCTGCGTACGCGGGATGAACAGGCGGGTGCACGGGGCAAATGACTGCGAGCGCGGGATGAACAGGCGGGAGCGCGGTACGAATGACTGCGTGCGCGGGATAAACAGCGGGAGCGCAGTACGAATGACTGCGAACGCGGGATGAGCAGGCGGGAGCGCGGTACGAATGACTGCGAGCACGGGATGAGAGGAACAGAATGGGTTGTTTGGAGCAGGTGAAAGGAACGGACCCAATACTTTTTGGTCCGTTCCCTTTTGATTTTGCGCCTTCTTAAATTCATACAAAAATGGCTCCAACCAAATATGGAACCACTTTTTTTGCTTTAGATTTCATTGTAAGACAAATTCATAACGTCTCTATATTAAAAAATGCACACTTACATAAAGGGTGTACACCTGATGTACATGTAGACCCTTTACATCACAATATTTATATTTAGTTAACAGTTTTATCCTTGTACATGATTTTCACTTTTTCAATTACTTCTCTTTCCAGCAGTGCTGTTTTCGTTTCTAATCTCTTGCCTATAATAAATAGATCAATAAGTGTCCATAATCCAAAACCACCTAATGTTAAAGTCATTCCAATTGCATAGCCAATATCGCCTAAGTAATATCTGTGTCCACCGATTCCACCTGTAAAAAACCATAATACATACATAATTGCTTTATTCTTTCCTCTTCTTTCAACTTCTGCATCAACCATGGATAGTTGTTCTGCATTCAAATCTCTCTTTAAAACCAAATTGTCCAATACTATTACCTCCTAATTAGATTCAGTTAGTTAATTTCTTTGATAAAACTTAATGTAGATCTACTATGAATACTTTTCCGATATAGGTAGACCCGATATAAATTCTACAGTCCCCCCCTCCCCTGAGCAAGTATGCCTATATCAAATGTATAAAACAACCATAAAGATTCGGATATAGTGATTATATCGAAAATAAGCTGCACAATAATATGTATACCTAGCTATTGTCATTCTTTTATTTTATCATTGAATTCATCTGCCGTTATTTCCGTATAAACGTTCAATAAGTCACCTCCACTCCACTATATTTAAAACCCATTTTACTTCCAATTTTATAAGTAAATAGTACCATAATATAGATAGTAATGAAAGACTATTTTGAAAAGGAAGGTTTTGAGCAATGAACAAGATGACGTGCTCAAGGTACCTTTATAGCCTATTTATCCGCAACTCCTTCAAACACTGCCTCACGAAAAATGCCATAGATTAGGATTCTTGAGTTGTATGAGCATCTCCCTTTACCTTCGAGGCGCTTCTCGTTCTGTGTTTCTACATATCGTTTTACTTCGTAACCTGTACAAATTCACATAATAGAGGAACGTTCTACGCTAAAGGCGCGGAACAATACAACTGCTCATCGCAAATAGAAGAAGGCAGTACCCACTGCCTTCCTCTAATTAGCTATTAAACAAACTGGTTTTCTTTCGTAAAATAGTGACGATACTGGGCTGCTGGATGACGTTCATTGACTTTATCCCTTCCAAATAATCTGGAACGAAGCGTCCGAGCTGTATTATCATGCGCTTTTACTAAACCGCGCTCCCTCAAGACAGGTATCACTTTATCAATAAATTCCGTATACGAACTCGGAATAAAAGCATTCATTACATTAATACCTGAAACCCCAGCATCTAACCATTTGGCTAACTCGTCGGCAATTTGCTCCGGTGTTCCAACGATACGAGTATTTTTCGTGTGATGCGCTGCTAAATCTGCCAGCGTCGGCGTTCTATCCGGAATTCCCTGTGCTACCCACTTGAACATACTTCGAACCCCTTCTGTCTCTATATCTTCAAGCGGTGTATCTAGATCCCACTCACCAAAGTCGATTCCCATACCGCCTCCCATATGCGCAATCATCATCTTTAAATCCGTCACTTCCTCCAATTGCCTACTCTTCTCCCATGCTTCTTCCTCCGTATCCCCGATGACAAAGGAAAGCCCTTGGAAAAATTGAATATCTTCTTTGGCGCGACCGTTTCTTGCTACGATATCCGTCATTTCATTAATTAATGCTTTCGCAACTTCAGGATTTGGTGTTGCAATAAAAACTGCTTCGGCATGTTTTGCTGCAAATTCTTTTCCTCTTGTAGAAGCACCTGCTTGAAAAAGCAGTGGTGTACGTTGCGGAGAAGGAGATACGAGATGAGGTCCTTCTACGCGATAATGCTTGCCTTCATGATGAATTTTATGCACATGTTCTGGATCGGAGTAAATTCCAGTTTCCCGGTCTTTTTTTAGTGCTTCATCGTCCCATGAACCTTCCCATAATTTATATAACACATCTACATATTCATCCACGGTATCATACCGTTCATCGTGAGAAACGAGTCCATCGTGACCTAGATTTTTAAATCCATTATCTGAAGAGCCCGTAACAATATTCCAGGCAATCCGCCCTTTGGAAATCTGATCTAACGTTGATAGTTGTCTGGCAAAGCTGAAAGGTGGCTGTTGGTAATTATTTGCTGTGACAGCAAGGCCAAGCCGATTGGTATTCGCTGCTAATGCGGATGCTAATACTACCGGATCATTACTTGGAATTTGTAACCCGTTTCGAACGTGGAAATCCCATCCACCCTCATAGTCACCATACAAGCCAATCACATCTGCCAAAAAGAGAGCATCAAACCCCCCTTCTTCTAACTTTTTTGCAAGGGAAACCCATAACTCCAATTGGCCAAAATCCCTTTGCTGTCCCTCAGGTTGTTTCCATGTACCATGAGTAATATGTGAAGCTGTATTCATAACAAATGCTGTTAATGACAATGTATTTCCCATATTGATTACGCTCCCTTTTCAAATAATTTTTCTTCGCATATCCCTTGTATTCCTTCTAGAAAAAGAATTAAAAATAGGCTGAATCAGGTAATAACTCATTGTTGATATAATAATCCCCTATGGCCCTTGCTTTATATAGCGTTGGATTATGAGAAGCTAGTGTACGAATATTACGCCAATGACGATCTAAGTTAGCAGATTGTATCGTGGCAGAAGCACCACCAACTTCAAATAGTAAAGTTGCCGCTTTAAATGCCAATTCCTCAATCGCTACTTTTACTTGAGATCCCCTTAAGGCTGCGTTATGTTCTGCAGCACTATCCGGATATTCACTTGCATCATCTACACTTTTTGCTGCCGCTAGTACCATTGCTTCCGCCGCAAAAGCAAAGCTTGATAATTGACCAACGACTTGCTGTAGCTGAACATCCTGCTTCAAATCATTGGTATTGCCGTGAAAAAAAGAACGTTTTCTTTTATGGATTAAATCCGTTGCATCGGTGACAATGTTTCTTACTATACCCGCAATAATCGCTTGCAGGTAAAGATGCGGCACAGGAGCATATTGCCCTTTTTTCTGGCGATCCGTAAAGGTTTCATTTGCCTCAACCACGACATTTTCGAAAATGGTTGTTCCGCTGCCTGTCATTTTTTGACCAATTCCATCCCAATCATCCAGTACGGTTACCCCTTCTCTAGAAACTGGTACAATTAATAAAGTTGGTGAACCATGAAGCATGGCTTTAACTTCTGTATAATCTGAATAATAGGTACCGGTTGTGAAGATTTTTTCCCCATTTAATAAGTAGTGATCTCCTTCTTTGGTAAGCTTCGTATCATATTCGTAACCTCCAGCTTGATGTTTCGAGTTTTCCGTATATGCGTTGCCTATAATTGCACCATTACCTACCGCTTCTACTATTTTCTTTCGAAGCGGTGTCTCCGGCGATTGTAATAAACTTTCTACCGTCATGAAATGCGCACGGATAATATGCGCGACATCTGGGTCAGCTTCCGCAATTCTAATCACTGCCGTAAATAAATCTACAAAGGATGACCCAGCCCCTCCAGCGTTTTTCGGCAATCGAATGGCACCGAGGCGAAATTCTTTTATTAATTGGACGCCTTTAAAAGGATGTTGTCTCCCTTCCTCGTTGCTCCTCTTTTTAAAATCAGCCGCAATATCACTTATTAGTTGATCAAAGGCTTTCGAATGAATATCCGGAACAGTTACATTTTCTTCCTTTTCTCCTGTCACTACCGATGAATTACTCATTTGTAATCCTCCTTTATATCTTATTGAAAAAAGTATCTGGCCTTTCGCAGCGTACATGATGTTAAAACCATCTACACTAGCTTTATTGATCCATTGCCCCTCGTATCAGCTACTTTTTCCGGTTACCCAACTGCAACACGACAACACCACCGACGCCAGCTCATTTAGCGACCGCTTCAATGGTTCTTTGCTTGTTTGGCGCTTTAGCTTATAGTCATCAATGAAATAGTAGCTCCAATAAGAAAACCCCCTTTTCTAATAGCTTGAGAAAAGAGGGTTGCATGTTCTACTCCGCTCTTATTTCTCAAGAAAATAAATTTTCTTGCTGGATGTAGCACCTTTCTGACAAAGTCAGAGGTTGCTGAAGCGTCAACGGGCCAATTCCCTCGACTTCTCTGAATAAGAATATTTAAAATATTTAATTGTGTTTCATTATAGGTTCAACGATTTTCATTGTCAACACCTTTTTTCTAGTAAGTTGATTTGTTTAGTCGGGATAATTGATGTAAATGATGATCGGAGTAGGTTTTATAAACAACAAGAAGTCCTGTAGAAATTTCTAACCACAGGACTGCTTTGCAAAAGGAAGCACGAGAACCCTCGCACTATGGCTCCAATTATGAGCTTCTTCAATATTTACCCGCAATCTCCTCATGATGCAATATTTAACAATTAACCCATCTATTCTTATCTGATTTCTTGACCCTAATCACTAATTAATTTACACTAAGTATCGTAAAGTAATTATAAGGAAAGGGGCAATAAAAACATGACAAAAAGTGAAATTGGTCAAGCTATTTTACGGGTCGTTTTTGGTTTTATTTTCTTCGCGCACGGCCTGGATAAATTTCAAGGGGGGATAGCTAATACGGCAGGATTCTTTGATAGTCTTGGCGTTCCTGGATTCCTTGCTTATGTGGTTGCGGTTATCGAACTACTCGGCGGGATCGCCATGATTCTTGGAATTGGTACACGAATCGTTGCCGGATTATTTACAGTTATTATGCTGGGAGCGATTTTATTTGCAAATTTACCTGGTGGACTGTTAGGAAACGAAGAATTACCAGGATTTGAACTTGACCTTATTCTACTATCCATATCGATTTATTTCCTATTGAGTGATCGGTTTTCTCTAGCATTGGATAACAAATTATCCCGTTCAATAGAAAATTAAATGATTAAGGGAACAAATGATTTTATCGTTTGTTCCCTTTTTATTGTGTGCCTGTTATGGGTACAGACTTTAAGATGCACCCATGACAGGCACACAATAAAGTCCCAGTTAAACAAAGAACTTAATAAATACGTATTATTCCCCCCGTAGATCCTTGTCCAGACGCGACTTTAGGAGGAATGACTTCCCGAATAGCAGTGGAACGATGTAATCCTGCTCATTCTAAATTTATTTTTACCTATATTCTGAAAAGTGTGTTGACAATACCAATTATTAGTATTAACATGAGTAACAACTTAATAATTCTTATCCAGAGAAGTCGAGGGTTCTGGCCCAATGACACTTCAGCAACCATTGACGAAAGTCGAAAAGGTGCTAATTCCAGCAAAATTATTTTTGGGAGATAAGAGTGGAGCCGTGTATTCACCCCTCTTTTCTCTTATGGAAAAGGGGGTTTTTTAGGTTCAGATTTGAATGAGTTATCACATACACCTAGACATACATAAACCTAAAACCAAGTAATCAGATCTATTTAATACTTTTAAAAAATCACTTATAACTATGTCTGGGTTGAAAGTAGTTTGAACAGGGCTTGGAATAAGAAAGGATTGTACCCATGAAAAGTAGTAAATCTATACAAATTCTAACTATCTATCTTGGTATCGTTTAATGAGGAAGAGGCAAATGCACTTAGGATCATTTTCACCATGTCGCCCCTAAATTGCAAAACCGTGGTCTTTTCCGAACAGACTATGAAGGAAATACACTCAGGGGCCACCTCGACTTAGATTATCCAAACGTTGCATTAAGACAAATGTTTAAATGCAACTATAAGAGAATGTGAGATAACCAATTCCACTCACTAAAAAATATCAAAAGGGAAACGTAAAGGAGTGTAAAAATGAACAAAAAGTTATTAATGATAGTTATATTACTTATCCTTTCATTCATTACTGGCTGCGCGAGTTCAGAAGCATCCGGAAACAAGGAAGAACAAACAATAAAAATTGGCGTTACTGGAGGCGTTCCAGAGGCGGTTACCAATATTGTGAAAGATGAAGCTAAAAAAGAAGGGATTAATCTGGAAGTTATAACCTTTAACGATTGGATTACACCAAATCGCTCTCTTGATAATGAAGAAATAGATTTGAATATGTTCCAAACAAAGCAATTTTTAGGACAATATGTAAAAGACCATACAGCACCTTTCGTAGCATTAGGCTCAACTTATTATAGTTCGTTTGGTATTCACTCTGAAAAGCATAAACATGTCGATGAAATTCCAGATGATGCTACATTAGGGATAGTAAATGACCCTATAAATCAATGGCGATCTTTGCTGCTCTATGAAGAAGCTGGATTAATTAAGGTAAAGCGTACTGATGGTTTATTAACATTACAGGATATTGAAGCAAATCCCAAGAACCTCACATTTAAGGAAATAGAGGGTCCCTTAATGGTACGTACCCTTAGTAGCATTGATGCAGGTCTAGTAAGTAATTCATATGTCATTGATCAAGGCCTGGATCCAACGGAAGAAGCTATCTATTTAGAGAGTGGGAATGAGTTTCCAATGGTCGTAGCTGCAAAAGAAAAAGATAAGGACAATCCAGATTATAAAAGAATAACAGAATTATACCATTCCGATGCAGTAAAACAATTTATTGAAGAAAGGTACAAGGATGCCATTACCCTAACTGATGATCCATTTCAACTTGATGAGGAGGGGATGTAAATGATTGAGTTAAAAAATATAAACAAGAGCTTTGGAGTTGGAAAAACAGAAATTGAAGCAGTAAAAAATATAAATATTCATGTAGGAAAAGGGGAAATTTTTGGAGTGATTGGCTTTAGTGGAGCAGGAAAAAGCACGTTGCTCCGGATGGTCAACCTTCTTGAAAAGCCAACTAGTGGCGAGGTAAATATTAATGGTAAAAATCTTTTAAGATTAAATGAAAAGGAATTGGGAAACACGAGGAAAAAGATTGGTATCATCTTTCAACAGTTTAACCTACTTTCTTCTTATAATGTGTTTGATAACGTAGCCGAAATTCTTCGTATGAATCGCGTGCCGAAGAAGGAAATACAACAAAAAGTGGAAGAGTTACTTGCTCTTGTCGGATTAGATGATAAATCAAAGCAATACCCTGCCCAATTATCTGGTGGACAAAAACAACGAGTTGGTATCGCTCGAGCTTTAGCGATGGACCCGGAAATCCTATTATGTGATGAAGCAACTTCTGCTTTGGATCCGCAAACGACTGATTCGATTCTAGAATTGTTATTAAGTATTAATAAAAAGCTAGGTTTAACTATCGTTCTTATAACACATGAAATGGAGGTCATCAAAAAAACGTGTGATCGTGTGGCTGTTATGGATAAAGGGGAAGTGATTGAGCAAGGATCTGTTCTTGATATTTTTAGCCATCCTCAACAAGTAACCACGAAAAACTTTTTGCGGAATCTGTATGACGATACGATCACTGAAGAAATGATGGAGAATTTACAGGGATTTGGTCATTCCTATATTTTACGTTTAGCTTTCCGAGGCGATTCAGCTTTAGATCCTGTCCTTCATGTCATTTCATCTAAGTATTCAGTCGTCACAAATATTGTACATGGTTCAATTAATTATTTAAAAGGGATTCCATTAGGGATTTTAATGGTTCATATTTCTGGGGATTATGACCAGATGAAGCAAGCAATAACTTATTTAAACGACACGGTATACCATGCCGAAGTAAGTTTGGAAATTAATCAAAATCAAAAACGTGAGGGGGTATTACAATGATGAATCGATCGGATGAACTGATCACGTTATTTTCGTTGTCTTTATATGAAACAACCCTAATGGTAATCATTCCACTTGTTATTGCAACAATTATTGGTATACCGTTAGGCGTTCTACTTGTCATAACAAGGCCTAATCACCTTAGTCCAAACAAATGGTTGTTTCATATTTTAAATACAATTATTAATATCATTCGGTCGGTTCCATTTATTATCCTAATGCTAGCTATTATTCCATTTACCGAATTGATTGTAGGCACATCCATCGGAATTCAGGGAGCAATTGTCCCTCTTATTGTTTACATCGCTCCATATATTGCTAGACTTATTGAAACAACGCTACTTGAAGTAGATCATGGTATTATTGAAGCTTATCGGGGGATGGGCGCTTCCCGTACACAAATTGTCACTCGTATAATCATAAGAGAAGCACGACCTGGAATTTTACTTTGTATGACAATTGCCCTCATTGGTTTAATTGGTGCTACAGCCATGGCAGGGGTAATTGGAGCAGGAGGACTCGGTGACCTAGCTCTTAGGTATGGCTATCAACAATGGGATTTACCCGTCATGTTCGGTACAGTTATCATTTTAATTGTACTCGTTCAAATTGTTCAAACCCTTGGAAATTATGCTGCAAAGAAAATGAAGAAAACGGCATAATTAAAACTTCATTCAGTGGGAGTGAATGCAGCTTTGTATGTACAGCCGGTTAAAGCAAAAGGGGTATACGATAAGTAGAAAATCATATCCTAAAAAAACCGAATGGTATTCAGTTTAAGGGCGCAGATCATATTGTACGTAGGAATCACTCTAATGCTTGGCTAGGCCATAGAGTGGTTCCTTTTTGTACGTTTATATCTTTTAAGTGCTAAACAAAGGCTGGCTTCAGCGATTTCCTCAGCCTGTCCAGCGCAACATATGCGGTATTATTTGGTTGAGGGCGGAACCCGCTTACAGAAGAAATATTAACAATAGACCCACCACCACCTTGCTCAATCAGGATAAGGTACCTGCTCTGCGTCCTCGGTCTAAACCTTACTCCTCTGTCAATTTCTTCGCTGCTTCATATAATACCGTAGCACCACGGGCTAAATCTTCTGTACTTGTGAATTCGTCTGGGGAATGGCTGATCCCATCTTTACTTGGCACCAAAATTAGTCCCACATCCGTAACATCGGACAGGACCATTGCATCGTGGCCAGCCCCACTTTTCATCGTAGAATGAGGAACATCCAAATCATCACTTACTTCTGCAAGCAAGGAACGAATAGCTGGATTTAAGGCTTTTGGCTCGATATATAATGATTGTTCTACGGACGTTTGAATACCATTTCCATTATAGGAAGCGACTAATTCTTTCACCTTATTAACCACGTTCAAGACCTTTTCCGCCTTACCCGAACGAATATCTACTGTGAAGTAAACGTTATCTGGTATAACATTCGCACCATTTGGCGAAACTTGAACGCGACCGACCGTTGTAACCGTACCATCGCCTTCATCGATTGCAAATTGCGGAAGCTTCGAAATGATAGTGGTAGCCGTAATCAATGCATCTGAGCGGCGATCCATTGGCGTTGTTCCTGCATGACCAGCGATCCCTTTTATTGTGACTTCCAATTGGGTCAATCCCACAATCGATTGTACAACCCCAATTGGTACGTTACTTTCTTCTAAAAGAGGCCCTTGTTCAATGTGCATTTCCAAAAATGCCTTCATTGTCGAAGGATCACGGTAGACAGGTTTGGAAGCATCCAATCCAGCATTCGACATTGCTTCGGTTACAGAAATGCCATCACGATCCTTTTGATTTTTAAAATCCGCTTCATCAATCGAACCGACAATTCCTCTAGACCCCATAAGGCCACTGAAACGAGAACTTTCTTCTTCAATCATCGCAATGATTTCCAGTGGATATTTCGGTGTTATGTTATTTTCCTTAAATAATGCCGCTACTTCCAGACCTACAACAACACCGGCCGTCCCATCATAAGCCCCACCATTTGGCACACTATCAAAGTGGGATCCAACAATAACACTTGGCCCATCTTTTAAGGTTCCTTCTAATTTTCCAAAGATATTTCCTATCCCATCTTCTCGAACAAATAGACCATATTCTTCCATTTGTTCTTTTATATACTCGCGAGCTTGTAAATCTTCTTTGCTATACGTAAGCCTTGTCACGCCGTTTCCAGGTGTCGCTGTAAATGCACGAAGATCTTGAATATGGTTTTCGATACGCTTTTTGCTCATTGACATTCTATTCTAACCTCCATTTAAATTTTGTTTTTTCTCTAAAGACCACCTTACAAGAACTCAACAAGCACCCCTGCTAGGACAACCGAAACAATTGTTACAGTGACGAATCCACCGACCAACATTGGTGGCAACATATGGCTGGTCAGGATTTCCCTTTCTTCCTCATCATCAGATAATGAATGAATGACTTCATTGGTAATAATATAGTCAGCTGGGAATCCGTACAAGGCTGTTAACGATACTGCAAATGCCATTTCCTTACTTACTTTTAGTATTTTTCCGGCAATAAATGAAAAAACATACATACCAGCTACACCAAGTACAATGCTTCCGATGAGAATAAAGATGATATCCATCATCATACTTGGTGTTGCATTTTTTAGCCCATCAAGAATATACAACATCAGTACAAGCATAGCTAAACCGAAACCATTTGCTTTTTGTAATACTTGCTTTTCTAGAAAACCAACATGTGCTGCAACAACCCCAAATATCAAACAGAGTACAAGTGGACTGATGGATACAACAGGTTCCAATAGAGTTGATACAAGATAGGCTAAATAACTAACAACTGCCAACCGAAAGAATTTAAAGTAACTAGTATTGTATTTTCCCGGTAAATTTTTGAAAAGCTTTAGCTCTGTTTCTTCTGGCTCTACCGTTTCTGCAGTTGCTGCCATTTCCTTCTTAGCTAAATTCCCATTACGATATAACCCAAGAAGTCGCTTCCCTTCTTTCTTTAACATTAATGATGTTAACGGATAGCCTGCAAAACCTTGCATCACGTACACAACAATAGCAAACACGGACAAGCTCACAAGCCCTGCATCTGCTGCACCTTCTGACATAATTAATGCAGAAACCAACCCACCAACCAATGGCGGAATTGCTACAATTACCGTTTCAATTCCAAACAATAGTGTTCCAATACTTAATAGAATAACGATAGCACCTAATATTCCAGAAAGTGCAATAACGACCGTTTTCCATTGCTGTTTCAATTCATCTAAAGACAGCAATGTTCCCATATTCGTGATTAATAAATACATCATCATTGTCGCTACAACGGGCGGTACCCCTGCAGTAGCAACGATTTCTGTGGGGAAGAACGTCCAGTAACCCAATAGAAATAGAATCGCCGCAATAAAGATGGATGGCACCCAAGCTTTCGTCCTTACAGCGATAAAATCTCCTATAAATAGAATAAAAACAATAATAACTAATGCTAGCATTTGTGACATATGATCCCCACCATTTCCCTCTCTAATTAATACAACATATTATAGCAACTAAGCTCTTTAATTGAAAGAACATTTTCATTCTATTAAATTAAATGTAATTTTAATTATTGTATTATTCGTTTCACTTGAAAAAGGGGGATTTATACGTTTGTTATCTCCTCGTTCGACAATGTAATGCGTTGCTACTAGCAGTTCCTGGATGCACTTGGGAGAATCGTTTTTAAAAGGGAATTACAGTTCTGTTTATTGGAACAAAAAACACCTACCAGTCTCGGTAAGTGCATGTACTTGGGTTTGCAGTTTAATTTTCCATTCTAGCTTTTTGATATTTGTTCTTCTTCATCTAAAATGCATTGATCTCTCCCCAGATAGTTTACCCTGAATAACCATTCACAAAAAACGCTATTGTTTCGACTTCCATTTCGTTTAATTCCCTTCTCAAATACTTGGACAGTTCTGCAGCTATCGACTTGTAGTCCCCGTTATATTTTTCTGTAAAGTAACCTATCTTTTTTAACAATTGGAGAAAAGCTTGGAATTCCGACTTGTTTAACGGTTCGTTGTGATGAGACAGGAAAACAATTTCCGCATCGTATTCTTCCATTCGCTCAATAAGTTTGAGCGTTATGTCAATCGTATAATTCCATTTGTCAGCGTAAAGATTTGCATACAGACAATCTCCCAGAAAAAGTACTTTCTCCTCTGGAATATAGATGATACTAGAATCATTTGAGTGATCGCCACCTACATGTTCGATGACACAGGTAAGTCCGCCTAAATTCAACTTCATTCGCGTTTCAAATTGGATATCCGGATCTAGCAAGGTAATATCCCGATCATTTCCCAACTCCTTCTTGATGGCATCTGCACAAAACGGAATTTCTAAGCCTGCTTTCACACGTTGATCTAGCGGGCCATCTTCCCATGACAATTCCTGTAATTGTTTAATTCCGTTATACGTCATCTTGTTGGAAATAATTGGAATTTTCATTTCACTCATGCCAAATACATGATCCCAGTGCCAATGCGTCAACACGAGCCAGTTCCCCTTAACAGACCGCTCCTCCAGTTGATCAAGAAACAATTTTGCATGACTGGAAGAATTTCCAGCATCAATGAGTACTGTTTTTTCGTCACCTACAACCGCCCCCAGAATAGGACGATCCGTTTCCTGGTATGGTGGTAAATAATATATCCGGTTAGAAATTTGTTTTAATTACTGCATACCTATTCCCCTGACTAGATTTATTTTAAGGCTGAACCCATATTAAAAATATGTTTATCTAAAGACTTCCTCCATAAGACTATTATAATTCGTCGTTGATTTATTTAAAATCCCTTAAGGATATCAAAATTTTATTGGCCATATCCTTCTTGAAGGGGCGTATTGATTGTTTTATAAAATGCTTTTGATATAGAAGTACTAGCTTCAATAGTAACAAAATAATCAAGACCTGCGTTATTTCCCTTCACATTATCTCCTACCAAACCCTCATTCGACAAAAATCACCAAATACCGGGAAGTGACAGGCACCTCCAGATATGACAAACATGGATTTGTTGAGAATTGGAGATGTTTGTCCAAATCAATTTCGGTTTGTTTCATATCATATTAACGTATTAGAGATTTAATAGATATGGAGGAAACATGAATGAAACTTTATCTAGATCCTGGACACGGTGGTTCAGACCCAGGAGCACAAGGCAATGGAATCAATGAAAAGGATATCGTTTTAGATATTGCGCGTCACTTACGGGATATTCTATCTAGTGATTATAAAAATGTTGACGTGATGATGAGTCGTTCAAATGATAGAACGAAAGGCCTGCAGGAGCGAACGAATGAGGCTAACTCATGGGGTGCAGATTATTATTTGTCCATTCATTGTAATGCCTTTAATGGCTCTGCCCAAGGATATGAAGATTATATTCACAGCAGCCTATCTGATTCTTCTCAGACCGCAGCTTATCAGGATATAATGCATGATGAAATTACCAACGTAAATGAATTAAGGAACCGTGGCCAGAAAAAAGCAAATTTCCATGTATTACGGGAAACAGCGATGTCAGCACTTTTAACAGAGAATGGCTTTATTGATAACGAGCATGATGCAGCATTGTTAAAAAGCCCATCATGGCGCCGGGAAGTTGCTCAAGGTCATGTGAATGGCTTAGCAAGAGCATTTAATCTGGAGCGCAAACAAGATGACCCCAGCACTATTTTTAGGATCATCGCCGGTTCTTTTGAGGCAAGAGCCAACGCAAATGAACGCGTAGCTTTCCTGAGCTCAGAGGGTATCGACGCTTTTGTTGATTCCATTACTATTTCCGGTAAGCTATGGCATCGAGTGCAGGCAGGTGCCTTCTCAACTCGTGAAAACGCTGAAAATCACCTGAATACAGTTAAAAATGCTGGAATAGAAGACGCTTATATTGTAAGTGAAAGCAGTTAATAGGTGACAGTCCTTGCCTGAATGTTGTTATTGGGAAGAAGGCGACTGAGTGCGTAAGAAGTTTGAAATAGTAACTTCGGGAACAGTTACAGTGAATCCTTCCTGGACATCTATACGTGGCCTATTTTTAGGTCACGTTATTTTTACTTTAGGGTTGGTTAGACTGGTCATCAATAAGCAAAAGCAAGTGCAAGCTATTAAAGCCATTGCTGTGCTATGATAATTTCCCCATCATGCTTTTAAAATCTTTAGTCATAGAACTGGGCAATGGAGGTAATTTAAACTGTGTATTTTATGTACCAGCAACCTTTAACTGTATTCTTTTTAGGTCAAAAACATCTATCCTCTTATTTGGTATGTCGAGGCTCAATCCCTTCAACCGCAGTTTACGGCTCACTAGCTAACTGTTTACACTTAAAGATAAAATTTACCCTCTATCCTCCAAAAATCGCTACGAGTGAGCGGCTAACTCTCGCTCAACGAAAACCCCACCCGCTATATGTTACGACCTAAGCTTGGTCGCTCTGACAGGCAACCCCTGGATCATTGACTATTCTGTTAAAAAATGGTACTTTATACCCTGGCAATAATTATCATAAAAGAAAGGTGGGAACTACGATGAGTAGGAATAAGGTATTACTTTTAGGTCTTATGACTTTATTACTTTTATTAACAGCTTGCGGTAATATGACGTTAGAGCTTGATAATGACGGATCGGGCCAAGTTCATATGGAAATTCCTAACACTGGAATGATTTCAGCAGGAGAAATTGAAAATGGATTAGAAAGACAGTTTAGTGATGAGGAATCTGTGGGAGATTTATCTATTAATGAAAATGAAGAGATGATTGAAGCCAGTTTTCAATTTGAGGATGTTAGCAGTGTAGATTCTAATGCTTATCTGATTCCAGTAGCTGACTATGTTATTTCGGATGATTCTCGTTTAGAATCGCTTGAAATGATTGAGGAAGATGTCGAATTCAATGAAGATAGCTCAGGAATTTTAGTAAGAATCCCGGGTGGTTTGAATGACTTTAATCAAGCAAGGGTACTCTTGCCGGGAGATGTCGCTGCACATTCTGAAGGTGTTAAAATCATAGAAGAAGACACGATTGAGGTGTCCTCCAGTGGTGATGTTTATGTTGTTTATGATCCCAATGCAGGTATAGGAGCATTAGCATGGGGATTAATTATTATCATCCCTGTTTCTGGTGCTATTTTCTACTATATGCGTAAGAAAAATAGTGAGAGTTCTAAGGTAGAGGAAGAAGGTGCTACTCATGCGTAAAATGGTTTTTATTGCGATGTTCAGTAGTTTGTTGCTGATTACGGCTTGTTCATCATCAGATGGGGATTTCCGTGAACATATCGAGAATGCGAATGACATGATGAATGAAATGGAATATGAAGATGCAATCAGTATTTTGTCTAATGTAGAAGAGAATGTGTTACCAGGCGATACATATGAAGCTGGTCGGATGGATTTAGTTGAAGGGTTAAAAAGTGAAGCACAATATATGTCCGATCATATTGTTGAGTTAGAAGAAAGATACGAAGCATCCATGTCTGTTTTTGAAGAAACACAGGCAAGTGACAGTCAAAATGTTGAGTTATATAGTGAAGCTATTAACACATTAGATCAAACGATTGAAAGCTTTAATGATATGACTCAGTTAGACATGTATCAGGAGCTCACTGCTGCCAGAGAAGAGATAATTAGTGAAATCGAGGATGGTTGGCTACCTTCACTAGAAGAAGGTATAGATGGCAGCTTAGAATCACAAGACTTCGCTGGTGCTGAAAATCAGTTAAACGATATGCAAAGCTTACATCAAACATTCCCAGATCAAGTGACAGAAAATGTCCTGACTCAATATGAGGAGAAAGTAACAGAAGAACAAGAGGCCTTTGTTTATGTTCCTGAACAAGCATATCAGTGGAATGAGATTATTACTGAAAATGATGAGGGTTCAATTGAAATTGAAGGAATTAGGGATACGGGTGATTCGATTGAGGTCATCATTTCCTTTCAAGGTTACTATCATACGCTAAGTGATGACATCGCTTTATCTCTGGACGTTATCCTTTCTAATGGAGATACTTTAACTGGATCTGGTCATAATCCAAGGTTATTAGAAGATAAAACGGTGAAAACATATAGTTATTCGCACTCTGATGACTATCAAATAGACGATATAGTCCGTTTCAATGCTGAACTTCCTTTTGTACAAGAGGACGCAATTCAGGTAGATTTTGATGGCGTAGATGAAACGGAAATGTACGAAATTCCAGGGGTGGAGTCGATTAAAGAATTGCATCGACCAGAATGGACCATTGAAACTGATGAATTCGAAGTGGTAATCGACAGGTTCAATGTAGATGATTACGATATTGAAATTAGTGGATTGGTTAAAACTACTGAAGACGTTGTCGTTAATGACCTTTCGACAGCTTATTTACCATTTACTAAAGAAAGAAGCACTCTAGGCCGTGGTATATTTGGTTCTACACAAGAATCTGAACTATATGAGGGAACAGATAAAGAGTTTGAATTAAACTATTCTTTTGATCAACCTATAACAGAATATCACGATTATATTGATTTGCATCTATATAATCAAGATGTTTTAGTTGACCTTAAGAACGGTGAAATTTTCGATAAATCTGAACCAACATTTATAGAAGATCTAAATAAAAATACGAATACAACGATTGGCTATGATGGATCCGATCAAAAAGAATTAATTAACCAATCCGGAGATCGAGCAGCAGTTGATTCTATTATTCTAACAACTTCTAGAACTTCTAACATCTATCACTTATCCGAACGATTTGATAAATTTACTACAACGGCACACGTTCATCAAGATCATAGTGGCCTGGATTACGGGACTACTGAGTTAACTATTTATGCTTTGGAAGGCGATGAGGAAGAAGAATTATATTCAACAACAATTGAAGAAGATCATGAAGCGACTGATATTGAAGTCGATGTCAGTGATGTGGTTGAGATAAAAATTGAAACTAGTCAGAATCGCGGTTCTGAAGGTAGGCAACAAATTATTTTAGAAGAACCTATGGTAGAGTAAAAGCTAATGAAGTTAAAACCGCTGAAATAGTTAAGCTATTTCAGCGGTTTTTTTGCTCGTATAATATTAGATGTAGAATTACCTTCTGAAGCAACGAGATCTAATCAGGAAGCATGAGAACCGTTCCCATGCTTCCTCTCCCTATTTATCCTCATTCGTTGTATATGCTAACTCTTTATTTTCTTGAGTTAGTTCAGATAACTTCTCCTTACCTGCAGCTACTTCGTTAATGGCATAAATAGATTGTATTGCGTTTCCATCTTTATTAGAGGCTGATGATGCGATTAATTCTCTTTCATCCAGGAATTCTCTCATTTGATCAACCAAATGATTCTTCAACTCATCTGCCTTGTTCATGCTAAGAATATACCGCGGACGGTCTAGCGTATTAACACCTGAACGAGCTTGTGTACTTGTTACAATCTCTGTAACGAGAAACCAGGAACTATATGAAGTTCTGACTACTGTATTTTCGCTGCGAGTCGAGTCTGTTATCGCCATACCTACTGACAATTTAGATTCAGAATACGTTCCCTCTCCTTGAAATTGGATAAGATGACTTCTAAATTGCATTTCTCCCCAGTACAAATGCGCAAAAGTCAGTAATGAATTCCCCGATACATACAATACAACAGGATAGAAAATGCCATTAAAGAGACTAATAGTACTTACATCTCCAGCACCATTTTGATTAATGAAGAACAAAAGCACAGCAGCTAATATAACAAAGCTATGGCCAACAATAGCCACGCCCAGCCGACTTTTTTCTAATAAAGGCGGATAAGAAACTTTCTCATAAATGGGCTGAATTTCTTGAATGGTATCACCACTAAAACTCCCTTTATCCATGCTACCTTCCATATTTAAGTTTGGATTTAACTCTCGATAAATCCGATTTGGAATTTCTTTATATCGTAAATCTGCCATTTCCATATCCAACGCTCTGAAAAAGTCTTTCGGATGAACGTTTTCTTGCCAATGCTCCCTGAACTCTGACACCTCTGTAACAGGATCAGCGACTTTTGTTCTAAAATGTGCAAGCGCTAAGCCCGCTGCACAAACAACAATAATGATAAAGAAAAAGCTAAAAAGAGCCAAAGTAGGATTAAAGGGTGCCTCCGGGAAGCTAAACCCTTGTCTCAGCAGCAATTCTGCAATAGCTGGTACCAATACAGCAAGTGCAATGACCCAGACCAGTTGGGAGTTCTTACCTGAACCTGAATTTTTATCCGTTGCCTTATTTACAGTTAAAGGATAGGCTGTCCACAATGCTAATAAAAAAACACATAATGCTATACCTAACCAATCGGAAAAAGAGGATTCTGTTAGTAATGTAAGTCCGACCGTTCCTGATAACAAAGCCATGAAATAAACAATTAAACCTATGATAGAATATCCGGTATTTTGAACTAATATATGTAAATAATTACGCATAGATAATGGCAAAAAAATAAATTTTGGATAAATACTATAAACCATACGATCAAACAATGTCACAGGTTCATGAAAAGTAAGGTTTTTCCTACCCATCATCATTTGTTCAATTTGTTGAGAATTATAATACACATCAGATTCCTTTGTATGCTTTTCACTACGAGCCATATTTTTAGATAGACTCGCAGGGACTCCCCTTCCAACATAAAATCTCGATATTTTTATTAGGCCTTTGGTTACAAAATGCACGCCACCTGTTAACAAAAGCAGGCTAACAGCTAAACTGAACCAACCAGCAGCTACTCCATTTTCAATTATTTGCTCCCGTAGATTAATGATGGATATGGCGCCAACTATCAATATAATGATCCCACTTATTAAATATAATAACCCTTCCTGTTTAAATGGATTTTTTATTTCTGGTGCATCTGACCCATAATGAAACGCCAACTGTACCCTCTCCCTTTCAAAATATTTTCATAATAAAACCTATTAATTGAAATTTAATTCTATAACCAATGAAGTTTTTCACTGGGGTACTAGCTAATCTTTATCATAGACAAATTATCCAGCCAATTTGAGAATAGCGCCATATTACTGGCGCTTTTTAAATTAATTCTAATATGAATCGTTAAATTTTAATTTTCAACTGGCTTGATATCATCGCTTTCTATAGAAAATACTGCTTTTCCATCCGATACTTTTGTTTCTAATTCAAAATAATGCGTATCTGAATCAGAATCCGTTATATCAAACACCGCAACTCCGGTTAACTCATCGTAAACCCAATCATCTATATTATTTAAATTCATATTTACAATAGGCTCATATTCATTCCCATTGGTATCTTTTAATGACATAAGACGTTGATATACTTCGAAGTTATCTTCTTTTTGATGTTTTGCTCTGATCTCGAGAGCTAGATATATTCCGTCTCCTTCAGCTTGAAAACCTACAACTTGTGAATAATCTATATACTGTGCACCTTCCACAATAACGATATATCCGTCATTGAAATTTGCTCCTTCTCCTAACTCAAGCTCTACCTCTCCACTCTCTTCTACATCTATAAGAGTGGGCCCTTGTTCTTCAGGCTCTTCTGTTTCTTCAATGTTACCCGAATCTGTATTTGTATCGACACCACTAGGACCTGCTTCAACCTCATCTTCTCCACCGCAAGCAGCCATTACTATCATTAGGGTGATTGCCATAAAAATTAACGTTAAATTCCTTTTTGTACCATTAAACACAAAAATACCTCTAAATTTTTATCCAATATAATATTTAAAATCTATTCAGTACGGATCATCTATCCAATTTATCAAGCTTTTGATTCATATCGTTCAACGACTCATGAATTTTAAAGATTACAATTAATAATTCACAATAAATACGTACCATAAGCGGTCCAAAAGCAATCAAAATAAGTCCGATAATTACTGAAAAACCACCATCAAACATCATTAACAATCCTGGTAACACAGATATAGCTACACCTAACCAAAATACAATCTTAATAAGTGTTGGCGTTAACATTTTGTTGAAACTAATAAACTCTTCAAACATTTAAATTCTCCTTTACTATTATAATAGGTATAATAACTTTTAATTTTGCATTTAAGGAAGCATGGAGGTCACAGCATGCTTTTTATCCCTCTTCGGTCTAAAATACACCTCTATTGATTTGCATATTACCTATTCCACCTTCTGTTCTGTTTCATATGTTCCAGAAAAAAAGGTTCCCATTCCACCAATCTTTGTACAACCGTTAGTGTCTACAACTTCAATCTGCCCGCCTTCTAACATCATTTCCAACTTACAATCGAACTCTTCATTATAGAATTCTGCCTCATTTCCCGAAACGGAAGCAGTTCCTTCTATAAAACTCGTACGATCTCTTGCCCGTACATCAAAATCAAAATCAAACGAATCATCCGTCACGTTGGAAATGTTCATGGTTCCTTCAAAAGGCTCCCCATTTCTGTACCAAGTGCCACTCCATTCTTCAGTATCTGGGGATTCCTGAACTGATTCTTTTTCTTCGTTTTGTTGTGTCTCCGCTTCTTCAGCTTCTTCGGTTACCTGATCTGATTCCTTTTCCGAATTCTGTTCTGTCTCATCTTCCGGATCTTCTATCACAGGCATCTCCTCTTGCTGCTCCTCTTCAGTCCCGTTTGATTCTTCTATTTCATTTTCGTTATTACCCTCCTCATCAGGATTGTTATATGTATCTCCTAAACTCATATTAATCGAACCATCTTTCACATTGTATGCACTGTGAAAGCCACTTTCATTCTTAATGATAATGAACCTTTCTCCGCCTATTTCTGTTTCATCTACAAGTTCCATCTCTTTAATTTCACCTGTTTCATAGTCTCGGAAAGCGTTCTGCAAATCATCAAATGTCAAATCTAGCGGTTCTTCATCCGGATCTATACGGTGATATTCATCTAACTTCCAATTCTCCCCTTCCATCTTAAAATGCCATTCATTTGTCCATCCATGATGAATTAGGGCTTCACTACCAAGCGTCATACTGGTTGCTTGAAAACGATCTTCCGACTGATCCATTATCTCAATGTTTATTTGCGTATCTGTTTCCATGAATACTCCATATGTATCACAACCACAGAAATAAGAACGTAACAAGTGCTCTACCTGTTGATCCAAGCCATTGTCGGTCATCAATTCAGTAAGGGATTCTCTTACTATAGCAAAAGCAGCCTGAAATTCCTCACCCTCATTCTCTATATCCATTGACCATTCCTGCTGAGTCCATTCAAGATAATTCTCATCGTGAATTTGACTCATGATTCTATGTATTTCCTTCACATTCTCTTCCATGATTTGTTGTACTTCTTCTACCTCTAACTCAGCTGTTTCTTCCTCCTGTTCTTCATGCGTACTTTCCTCGTCTTGATTTTCATTCTGAGCCTCATTTGCATCTACATCTTCATTGCATGCTGATAGTAGCAATACCAATAGAAACAATAGAAGCAAATTAGATTTTTTGAGCATTTCTATCCCCCACATCAAATTTTTTAACGGGTATATAGTACCATATCAGGAAAAAAGATCCAATTAATTAACCTTATATTCATTAAAGTATGATTACTTTGTACTCATAGATTTGTACTTCGTAATATATGCTTACCTGTTTGGCCTTCTTCACAAAGCATAGAAATCTAAATTAGATACGTTCAATAAATAAAGCACCTGTCCATTATCAAGTGGGCAGGTGCTTACAATGTTAAGCACGCATAGGCAATTACTACCTTAACTAATTTTATTGGTTGTTCGTATTGCCTTTATTCAGGAACATACTTCTTATGTTAATACTAGGGGGTTAGAGATTAGATATTTTTAGTATTCTTTATCACGGATCACGCACCGCCCCCCCTTGCTTCAAAACTCTTCATCCCCTGGGACAAGGAACCTGTCCCCATGTCCCCCACTATCCGCCTGGCTGTATTCCCATCTCATCTAATTTCTTCCACAATGGTTCAAGTGCTTTTTCCCGGTCTAGATAAAACTGACTGCCACGAATTCTCCAGAACGTCCATCCAACCCGTTCGAGCACACGTTGTCGTTCAATATCCTCTTCCCATTTATCAAGGCCATGCCATCTGTCGCCATCACATTCGACAGCTAGGCGATTACGCATGCCTTCAACAACGAGGTCAATTCGTTTTCCTAACGTTCCTACTTTTACCTGTGGAATAACTCTGTAGCCTCGGGCTTTAATCAGTCGGAAAACATCTTCTTCAAATTTCGAATCAAATTCATCCTGCACCTCATCGATTTCTTGCTGTACGCGATATGGTTCTTTGCAATACTGTAATAGTCTGTACCGGGCACATTCGGGATTTAAGTCATTTAATTCGACAGAGTGAAATAACAACATTTGATCCCGTGCACGGCTTGCTGCAACATTAAATCGTTGGTAAGCGGATCGACCTGTCATCGGGCCAATTCGCATATTAGGTGCTGCAACGAGCGACATGAATATGACATCCCGTTCGTCTCCCTGGAAGGAGTAAGCATCTCCACAAATGATCTGTCTATTGATCATCTCTTCTTCACCGATTGCTTCGCGTAATTTATTCTCAATAATATTCGCTTGATCATAGCCTTGGAGCGAAATAACACCAAATGTTTTGTTCGCATATTGTTCCTCTTTACAAAGGCGGGCAATTTCTTCAACGATTGCTTCTGCCTCTGGCTCATTGATTGCCTTTTTACTATCTTCTTTCCGATATCCGTCTGCTACACGAATGGCCTTCACCGGTGGATCCAGGGCTTCATTTCCAAGTGGGAGACGAAGTGGGTCAATCATGCCCCCATACATGAAGTCATTCGAAAATTGAATGATCTCAGGAACACAGCGGAAATGTTCTTTCAAAATAATTTTACTGTCAAACACCCGGCTTGCCGTATCATAGAGACTGGTTTTCATCTCGAATTGTAATTTGTTTGGAATATTGTTGAGATAGCGATCAATTAAACCATGCGTTTCACCGATATCTGTTCCAACGCTTTCCGGACTAATCTGGTTATCGTCACCAACAATAACCGCCTTCTTCCCGCGTAGTAGGGCGCTCAGTGAGAACAGGTTACTTTGCGAACTTTCATCGACAATAACGACATCAAACTGATCTGCCGTTAAATCCAAATTCTCAATGACACTCTTGATTGGCATGATCCATACAGGGATCGCTCCTCGGGCCGTTGCCATTTCTTTACTCGCTTCTTTCCTATAGACATTGGCATATTTACCAGTACCTTTTCCAACTCGTTGGATCGCCTTTAACCAGGCAAAAAGACTTCGTTTCTGTTCCTTTGTCGTTCTTTCAATTTGCGATTTCCATGTAGATGTTGCCACGAGTTGTTTAATTATTTTAGACTCGTTGTTGGTCTCCAGTTGTAGGTCTTCCTCTAGCTTTTCGATCGTTGATTTGCTTTCGATATCCTCAATCCATGTGGAAAGTTTCTTCCATTTCCAGGCAAGTCTTAAATCTTCAGGAGGATACATTGCCTCGCCTTGACCACCTTGCTCTTCCAATTGTTCCAACCAAAGGGGTGCCATTTTTTCAATCTTTTCATGTAATTCTTTGTATCGATGGAAGCTTTCGTTTAGTTCTTCCAATCGCTTCAATTCATTCCACGATTCTTTCCATAAAGCGACGTCTTTTTCGTGACAAGCTGTTAGTAAAGCATCAACTATTTCCATATTCCCCGATTTCGCATTTGCCTGGGCGAGGGTATCCGTTGTTGTATTGAAAATGGTATTCGCCTGTTTTAACTGCTGCTGATAATAAATAGCCGTTAATCCATTCTTAAGTGTCGTAAACCATTCCATGGAGTCCCACTGCGGTTTCCTCGGAATAACAATTTCATCTCTTATCCCGTCTAATTCATGGATAATATCCTTTTCCCATCGGACCATTTGCCCCATATCATCTAGTAATTGTTTTACTGTTGTCGTCATTCTTTTTTGGTTTTCATCAATCGTTGGCCCTTGATATTCATTCATCGTTCGATTCCATTTTAGGACAAGCTTCTGAATGAGAATGTTCCCATCCGTATATTTCAGTATTTTTTCTACATCCTGTTTATGACGGATTTCGAGTCCATTGATCTTACATTGTTCAAAGATGTAGCTGTACTTACGCCCTAAAATATTTTTAAACATCCAGCCGATCGATTTATTGTCTTCCAGCCGTTGTTTAATGACTTCCAGGTCTTCTTTAAGTATGGTATGGTTCACATTTTCAGGTATCACAATTTCTTCGGCAATGAGGTCGCTATCTATTGCTTCTATTTGTCTGACTTCATCATACACATTTTTGTGAAAATCAGACCAATTATCTTGCCTCTCTGCGTCTCCTAATATTTCCTTAAGCAAAAGGGAACGCCAGGTTTCCTCTTGAATCACAGCTAGTTTTCTCATTGATTTTTCAACCAGTTTTACTTTTTCTTCTATATTAAAATGGTACGTTAAGTCCTTAACATCCCAATCCGAAATTACATTTTCATAAGGTTTGAGATCTTGTTCGGTAGATTTAACTTGAGATACTGCTTTTTCAAAAACATCTGGCTGCACAATATCACGCGTTGCTAATTGATTTTTTGATAATAATTTGCGGTCCTCACCCTTAATAATTCCGTGTAGCTTGAAGAATTCCTTCGTTTCATCCTCATGAAGCGGAAAGTCATCGTTTAATGTAATTCTATCTGGAATCCATCCATGCGTAGAATTTTCATTCAACCATTTCGAAGCTTCCAGTGGGGTATACGTTTCTGACTCGATCGTTATGGGTGTGTTTTCCGCTTCCGCTGTTTGATTAATCTCCGTATTTATTCGAGCAATATTTCGTTTCGTCTGATCCAGTTCCTTTTCCAGCCCTTGAATATTTTTCTCCAAGGTTTCAGGTTGCTGGCTATCTAGGTTTTCTGCAATAAATTTAATCGAATCCTCAATTTCTTTTACCGAGCGGGAATCGCCACCTAAAACACTGACAACTAGCGCACGTATTTCCTCTGGTATCTTGTCACGGAGCACTTGCAATGCCCGCTCTTTTTCACTTGTAACCAATACGCGTTTCCCATGCGCCAATAAATGACTAATTAGATTGGCAATCGTATGGCTTTTCCCAGTTCCTGGTGGTCCCTGAACAAGTACACCATCGTTATTTGATAATTTTGTTGCGATTAGCTTTTGTGCATTATTGGTTGGCAGTGGAAATAAAAGTTGTTCACCAACCCCTTGCCATTCTTTCTTTGTGGTACGACCTGATTCAGCTTCTGGTTCTGGTTGCGATTCCACTTCTCCATTAGCCGTTAATAGTTTAATTGAATTTGGAACGGGATATCCGTTTTCAACTTTTTCAATAGCAGTTTCTAATTCCTTTTGCCACAGACGATTGCCGCTTTTTCTTAGGAAAATAGCCGGTGTATAGGTAATCAATGGATTGTTGGTGATGCTTGGTTTCCCTGTTTGCTTTATGTACGATCCATAGGGACTGATGGTGTGTGCGATTTCTTTAAAGAAAGGCTCCATGGAATCTACATTCCACGGATCTAGGTCCGCTTCCTTCACTTGCCCTTCCATTTCCATAATTCGCGACATATTCGGAACATCATTTGTTGGCAACATATCTGTTTCCAGTTCTGTTCCCTTGGTTGTTGGAATGAGGGCAAAAAGTCCTCTCTTCGGTTGAAATTGCAACTCTAATTTGGTAACGAGTACATGACGTTGTATCTTCTCACCATTTACCTGCCAATTCAACAATCCGTGTCCCCAAGCAATTTCAATATCATCCATTTCACGCTGCAATTGTTGGTGGGTCGCAAATAGCTGGTCATACACCTTCTGTATTTCTAATTTCGGCCTCATTTCCTTCGCCCAAGGTCTCCATTTCTCCTCCAGCCACTCCTCAAACTTGGAAACTCTCTCTTCATCGTCTGTAAATTTTTCAAAAATTTCTTGCCCATTATCCTGATCGATTCCTTTGTAAATCTGGACTACTTTAATAGGCTCTGTACTAGGTTTATCCCAATGCTTTACCCATTCACTGATTGCTACCGGTGGCGTGGGAGCGGATGTTATCTTTTGTTTATGTACTTCCAACCAAGCATCTTCTACTTCTCCCCCACCCCCAACATAGCATCCTTGTAAATTCGGGAAATCTTGTACCCACCAGACCTTCTCATACTGCTGTACACTTAAAATCGTTTTCTCATTTAGATTTTTTACAGCAAGTAAATACTCAAAAATCTTGGCAACATCTGTCGTTTCTGCTACTTCGGACATACAATCCCTTCCTTTTGTCTGTATTTCTATTGTATATGAAACCCTTTAGCTATTTTAAAATCGGACACTTTTATTTCTATATGTAATACCATCTAATTAGTACTTATTAGCTACGTAATATAGTTTAATTTTAGCATAGATGTAAGGTTATACCTATAATGGAATGTCGAATTTTGGATTAATAAAGTGAAGGATGGGGAAGGTTTCACCGTTTGGTAAAATAATTCACATGTAAGCAGAAGTAAAACTTCATTCAGTATGGGGGGCGAGCGAGTATCTACGCACAGCCCCAGGATGTATCGTAGTTAGTCGATTGGCCCGTAAAACTGCAATAAAAATGGGGTGAGCAAGTATTATTGCCCACCCTCTTCTTTCAGGTTCTTATTTCATATTTTTCTGTTGGATAAAAGATAATTTCTTTCTAACAGTCATTGTGACAGACAAGGCTAACCCTAAATTAGCAATTCACTTTTAATTAATAGGCACCCCACCTACCATGATCCTCAAAATTCCTTAATCTTATCTACATTCCAAATTTGCTTAGCAATTTCCCCGTATAGCTTTTGTCTTTCCGTTAAATCATTATTATCAAACTCATCATATGATTTAAAAGGTAAATCATTGTTGTTAGCGTATCTCAAGAATCCTGGGTTTTGCTGGTAACAATTCTTATGAAGAGATTTAGCTAAGTAATTTTGTCCGAAATACTGTTCAACCTTCTCAGCGTATTCTTTATCACCATAACTTTGATTAATACTTCTAGGCAGTAAAAGAAGTCCACCGATATGATTACGACGTTTTTGGAACTCTGTTTCATTATCAAATTCATTCATATAACGTTCGTATTTATTAGCCCAGATATGTTCAATCTGAAAGGGATTTTTCGATTCCTTTGTTACATACATTTCAAATTTTGAGTCGAATCCACTTTCTACTTCAATATGATGTGTAATGCGAGCAAGTAAATAATGAACGTATCTTTTATTTTGCTGATGCAGATAAAAGGTTTCTATATTATCTAACTTGTTAATTTCATTTGCCTTGTCTTTAAATATTACCTTTAACTCGTTCAAGTCTTTGTCTCGGATTTCTTTAGTGTTTAATGCATAATAAAAGTACAGAGTATTGCAACCAAAATGTTAGAAGGTTGTACAAATAAAAAAGGCTTGCCAACCCTAACAAAATACCCTACCGTTAATAGTGACTAAACAAATTAATGGTGGAGGTAAGTGAAAGGATGCTAGCAATGCCTGAAGTTAATCATATCAAAAATTTACGTAATAATAAATCACTATCAATTAATGAAATAGTAAAACGAACCGGTTTTGCTTGGAAAACCGTTAAGAAATACGCGGATGAAGATCAATTACCCGAGGAAAAAACACCATTTAAAAAGGGTATGATGCATGAAGAAAAATGGGGAGAAATTGTATCTGACTGGCTAATGGAGGACCAAGCACTTAAAAAGAAATTGCGAAGGAATAATAAGAATATATTTAAACAATTACAGCAATTAAATTTCCCAGGTTCTTACCGAACCGTTTGTAACTTTATCGCTGAATGGAAAGACAAAATGTTAGATGAAACTGACACAGTAAAAGAGGAATATGACAGGTTAACACATCCCCCAGCGGAAGCACAGATAGACTTTGGAGTTACAGAAGTTGTACATGAAGGGAAAGTAAAAGATATCCATTGTCTGATTTTGAGTTTCCCCTTTAGTAATGGAGGCTTTGTAACACCATTGCCAGCAGAAAATCAAGAGTGCTTTTTGGAAGGTATTAAACTACTTTTTGCACAAGTCGGCTTTGTTCCGAGGGAATTACGGTTAGATAATCTATCAGCAGCCGTTGTAAAGGCTAGAGGTCATGGTCAGGAAACCATTTTCACTGATGGTTTTCAACGATTTGCCAGTCACTATGGATTTGAGCCAATAGCCTGTAATCCAAGAAAGGGAAACGAAAAAGGGCATGTAGAAAATAAGGTTGGTTACGTTCGATATAATTTCTTTACGCCGTCACCGGTTGTTCAGGATTTGACGCACTTGCGTGAGTTATTGTTCAAACATTGTCAGGATGATCATTTAAGAATGCATTATAAAAAGGGAATTTGTATCGCTGATCTCATAAAGGAAGAAAAGAAATATGGTCTCGCATTACCTGAGAAAGAGTATCCAGTATTTAATAAAACGCTGGTTTCGGCTAATAAATATGGTGAGGTAAGAATTGATGGAAAGGAAATCCACATACCGAATAGTTATCACTATACACAATTGTACGTAATTAAGTACTGGGATGACTTTAAAGTGGTCTCTCCGCAAGGAGAAATGCTTTATAAGGGACCTAGACCATATATGAATCGATCTAGAGAAATTCCATGGCAATCCATTTTGAAAAATTGGATGAGGAAACCAAGATCAATTACCTATTCTAGATACTTCCCATATCTTCCAGGAAGAATCGCGCATCATTTGAATAGTGAATCAATGAAACTCAGAAAAGAACGTGCCGACTGGTTACAGAGTTTAATAATAAAATACAGTATGCAAGAAATAGATGAGCGTTTCTATGAATTGTTACCAGTAGATGATAAAGAAAATGGAAATGAATCATTACATGATTCGATTGCACATCCGTATAATGTAAATTGGAGTATCTACGACTCCCTTCAACCTTTAAACCATTCGTTGAAAGGAGAGGAAGTAGAGAATGTCTAATTTGATTAGAGAGAAATGCAAATCGTTACGTTTAGCATATGTTGCAGACATATATGAGCAGATTCCCTTCGAGAATCCTAAGCAGTATATCTCGGCTTTATTACAACAGGAATTAGAACATAGAGAGGTAGCTAAAGGAGAGCGTTTGATCAAAAAGGCGAAATTCATGAATGAAAAAGAATTAGAGGATTACCGGTGGAGTGAACATATTCGTTTCCCTCCACAATTGGATAGAGAAAGTCTCGAATCACTATATTTTATCGATAAAAAAGAGAATCTAATTTTAACAGGTGCACCTGGGACTGGAAAGTCTCATCTGGTTACAGCGCTTGGGCGGAAGGCATGTAGATCTGGATATGAAGTCCGTTTCTATCGAGTGGCTGATTTGGTAGAACTACTTGAAAAATCTTGGAGAGAAGGGCGCTTTCAAGCCTTACGCAACAGGTTTAATAAAGTAGATATGGTTATTTTAGACGAGATGGGATATGTTCCATTTAGTAAGGAAGGCGCTGAATTATTATTCCAATTGATATCTGATTGGTATGAGAGGTCTAGCCTTGTGATTACCTCCAATTTGGAATTTAGTCAATGGAATAGAATATTTGTAGACGCACGTTTAACAGCTGCATTAGTGGATCGAGTTATTCACCACGCACACATTTTGAGCTTTACTGGAGATAGTTATCGCGTCACACATGCGCTTTCGAATCATCAATCATAATAAAATATGGGCTGGCAAAGTTCTAACCTTTTCATTGCAATCTTGTAACCTTTTAGGTTGCAAAACACATTTAGTTAGATTATACATTGTATATGCAAGTGATGAATAGTTTAACGTAGAAAATGAAATAGAACGGTTAACAATCAACATATCAATATAGTAGGATACTAAGTTAATTTTCTTGTTTACCATCTCTTGTGTGTCGGTCACTTTTAATGGTGATAGTAACAAATGGTACTGATGAGTAAAGTTATTATGGCTATTGTAATAAACATATTCCAAACCCTTTGTATAAGTAGCAGCAGCATTTAAAATAGTTAGGTATTGCTTGGAATAAAAATCGAATTGCTTCGTAACGAATGCTTCAAAATCTTGACTGCTTTTTAAGGATAACATTTCTTTATTATCTCGAACCCATTTGTGATAAGCAGTAGCAACCTTCTCAAAATCTTTGTTTTCTTTATCTTTCCCACTATTACGTATGCTTTGAGCATATTTGCCTCGAAACCAATGTTTGAAAAAGTCAACTTCCTCCCCTTTTCCTTGTTCAATTAGTTCCAAGATCCTTCTTTTCCATAATTCATTTGCTTTCTCTTTTGCTCGCTGGTCCTTTACATTTGCTAATAAATAACCTTTCAACATATCAGTAGGACTGAGGCTTAACCCTCTGTCGTTCATCGTCTCAAAAATCGTATAGGCGTCTTCATCATTGTCAGCTTCTATATGTACTAGCAGCACTTTATGTAGCATCCAATCTATAAAATAGGGCAACACATTACCTTGCAAATCTTCCGGGAAATACTCCACTATATCATCATAACGTGCTCCTATGGTCTGAACAGACTCTGAATCACTTCTTTCAAAATCAAATGGTTGGTTGTTAAACAATGCTTCCATACAAGGAGTGCGCTCTTCTACATCTATGTTAAAAGACCTTTCTCCAAACTTTTCGGAAAAGATGAGTTCACTTATATTTACGTTTCTATCACTACTTTGCTTTTGTAAGTTATGGAGAAAAACTAAAATTAAAGAAATAGATGTCAAGCGCTGCTGACCATCAATAATATATTTTTTACCTTGTCTGTTACTAATCACAATAGATCCCAGAAAATAGTTTTCATAATTTTCGACTTCACTTGGCTCATGTGTAGATTGGAAATTATTAAGAAATTTCTTCGATAAATCCTCGAGTAATTCACGAATATTTTTAGTTTCCCAACGATATTCTCTTTGATAAAAACCGATTCCATATTTAGTATTGGTTAACGTTTCTTGAATACTTCTCGAACGAGCTTCTATTTCACTCACTTTTATTTCCTCCCCATAAAGGCATTTTTAAACATTACTTTTCACAATAATTACCATTATATTATCATATCTATATATCTAGCTTATATCATTTTGTTCTTGAACCATCAATAGAATGGTCTGAATAAGTAACATGTAAATACCAAGTGTCAATCCCCCACTATTTTAATGCAATAAAGTAGTGGGGGACTGACACTTCTTCTATGACTGTTCATCTTATCTAAATCTTTCATCTGCTAATTGTCTATCAATAATCTCAGGTGGCTTAACGAACAAGTTCATTATGATCTAAATCCTCTTCCACCATCATGCAGGCGGATAATAGTCTATCTTCTACTTTCAGCATCGCCTATGTGCTCAAAACTCCGCAGATCCGGTTCCATCTATCCGTAATACTCAGACACGAAGTTCTCGATCCACTACCCTCCACCAACATCCGATTCTTCGTAAAAACTTAAAAGTAAGGATTACTTCTTTTTAACAAACGATCATTAAAAATGATATTAGTTCTATACCATAACACATTAGATAAACTAGTAATTTTTGTAAGCAGTGGGGACTGACACCAGGTTTCGCTTGTGATTCATCTTTGCTAAGTATAAACGCATTTTCTTTTTAGTGTGCAGGATACTTTTTTTGAGAAGACAATGATAGATTTTTTGAAGATAGCATGGAATTCTCTCTTTATATCGACTTGTCCCTTAGAAAGTTTTTGAAAGTGGCAGACGCCTCGATCCCTTTTAGAAATTCACTTAATCTATTATAAGCGGAAATTGGATCTATTTTTGAGGGGTTTTTTTCTGGTGGTTTTCCGTGAGCTACCCAATTTCTATACGTATATATTTGTTTAACCATTCCTGCTAATTCTTTATTATTAGATCTACTAAATAAATCAATAATATCAGTGAAACGTCCATATTCGGCTTGCTTAATAGTATAATCCCTTAATTTTAAAATAACTTCATCTTCTATTTCTGGGGTCATTTGACTTTCCACTATTTCCTTCAAGTATAGTATTAACGTTTGTTCAAAAATAGAAACGAAGGAAACGATAGTCAGATCATTTAATTCGATTGTGGCAGTGTCCAATAGTTTATTGGTTTCTCCTAATTCTTTGGATATCAATAAACTTTTAGCGGAACTACTTCGGGATTTTTATTAATTAGATATTTCATTGTCTTTTGGGTATCTAATGAAACTTTATACCATTCCATGACTGCATCTAACTCTTTCGTAATCATAATAAGTCCTCTAGTATCTTTTCAAAATTCTCTTTTGTAAAATCGGTGAATTTACCATGATCTGTTTCTTTTCTGTATACCCACTCCCGATCATCAAGATAAAGGACAATATATTTAGCATAAGAAGATATGATATCAATTCTTCCTTTAGCCCCTATGATAAGACGCCCAATAGGTTGTATCTCTATTTCCTCTTTCTCAATTGCTAATACCAGTGATGGTGCATCATATAATCCCAGATGTTCTTCTTGTAACATTATACGCTTTTCCTTAATATCGATCATTCTATCTTCCTGGGCAGTATGAAGCCAAGCCTCGATTTGATTCATAAAAAGCTTTACTTGTTGTAACCAATCACTTTTAATATGATTCCAATTTACTTCATCCTGCTGATTTTCATCCTTCTTCTTTTTCAGAAAATCCGAAAAACCTGACATATAAATACCTCCTTCTTATTTTTGGGAATGCAACTGTTTGATTGTTTTTGTTTATGGTGAATTTAATTTTTACATAGAAATGAATGATGGGATATGTAGAAGGCTTTAAATCTAGATAGCTAGACCTACTTTTATTATAGTGCAACCTTCATGTAAAAGTGTGCCTTTCCTGAAACAAAAGCCGAGATTGCAAACATACTTGAAACTTTGAAGCTACGGTTTAAATAATTATAACCGCTGGACAATTGTCCAAAAAACGCATGGAGTCGTGCAGAAATCGTTGGTTTAATACTTTCCCATTCAAAAAGATTAGTAAGTATCGCAGTTGTTTGCAACATTTTTTTGGTTTATCTATTAATTGATTGATTTTAAATTTAGCTTCTACAATTGAAATCATAAAACCACTTCCGCCCGCTCCCAGCATTTAATACAAAGTATATCAATGATTTTTTGCTCTTCTTCATCTCTTACACGTGTACGAAGAAGTCTTTCTGATGGTTGATTTCTAATCACTGTTCGTTCTGCTTCGGGCTTGATTGTATCTATCCATTCTATGAGGTCATTCAAATTTATTTTCTTCAAATCATTCACCGCGAGATAATGTTATATGAAGATTTCATCGTCATGCTCAAGATTTACCTCTTAGGACATATATATGTTTATTAAGTAGTAATGCCTTTCATTACAATTATAATGAAAGGCATTACATAATACAATGTAAGACTTATTATTCAAAAAAAGAATGAAGACAACGTGAAGGATATTAATCAAAAATATAGGGAAACGAGATCTACTCCTAATACCTCTCAATTCTTCAATAGTTCTTGTTAAATCTATTACTTCATCTTCATTGGTGTAAATATCCACTTTATTTCAGATTCACATTAGCACAGTAATAGAAGCTACAAGAATCAATGGAATTAACTTCCTCTAGTATTGCTCATTCTAGTTATTTCACTTTAGCGCTTAAAAGTGGTGGGGGACAGGCACCTGATCTTATAATTTAATTTTAGCATAGATGTACGGTTATACCTATAACGGAATGTCGAATTTTGGATTGGCGGTGAGGTTGTACGTTTTTATAGGTTCCTAACCGTTAAAATCACATCTCTCCTCCAAAATCACCCAAATCCTACACTACTCCTTCAATTTCCTTGTATTTATCCGATAATAATACTATACGTCTATTAGATTACTAAGGAGTGTCCCCAATGACCGTGTTAGAAGATAAGCAGCTTAAACAAGTGCTAAATATCATGGAAACTTTGCTGGAAGCTACAGAGCATTTTTCTACGTTGATAAAGAAAAAGGAATTAAATCAGAGTGTATATATATTGAGTTCGATTGTTAATGGGTTCGAAGCAGTAGACCAGATTTTGGCTTCAACACAATCAACAAAAGGAAAAGCAGAAGGGGAAAAAATTGAGAGGAGTATCAATTTAATTACAAAGCAATTGGAACAAGGCAATTTCTTAAAGGTATCTGAAATCGTACAATTCTCGCTGATGCCTCAACTCCGAAAATGGAAGCAAACATTTGAAAGCAATAGAAATATTGAACAAAAGCAAAGTGTAACAATAGGAGTCTATTTATGCCCTACTAACCCACGTAAAGCATACACTGAGGCAAGAATTAATGCATTAGTAAATGAAGCGGAACGGCAAGAGGTTAATTTACTTTTCTTCTCCTCAGATGATGTCGATTTTGATAAGAAGCAGGTAACAGCAGATGTATTTGATAATGATGAATGGCAGCGAGTGACCGGCCCATTTCCTGATGTCATCAATAATATAGGATCAAAGTCTCGCATGCAGTACTCTCGTACAGAAAGAAAGCTTAGAAGAGAAATTCCATTTACAAGCTTTTCCATTGGTAATAAGCTTCATCTACCTAGAAAATTAGCTAAATCGGGAAAGTTTGCCGAGTTGTTAGTGGGATTTAAAATTGCTTCAGATGAAACAATTATTCATGACTTTTTAAACAAATACGGAACCGCTGTTTTCAAGCCTTTAAGAGGGAGGAAAGGAGAAAACATTTATTTTGTTAAGAAAAAAGGCAATCGCTATTCTTTTTTAGAGCATAAAAAGGAGCAAATTCTTAGCCGCGAAAAGTTCGAAAAATGGATTCGTGAGGTCATTTTAAGGAAAAAAAACAGCTATATGGTACAACGTTATATTGAATGCCGTACAAAAGATGAAGAACCCTATGATATTCGAGCACATGTCCAAAAAGATGGGGAAGGAAAATGGCAGTTAACAAGAATATATCCACGTATCGGGCACAAAAAAAGTATTCTCAGTAACGTTAGTCAAGGCGGAAGAACAGAAGAACTCGGAACATTATTTGCTAATGAATTTGGAGATTCATCTAAGCAATATGAATCAGACATACGCAAGCTTTCCATGGATCTTACATGGCATGTTGACAAATTATATGGATTAGCATTGGATGAGCTAGGTCTTGACTTGGCAATTGATAAAAATGGTCGTTTCTGGCTTCATGAAGTAAATACAGGCCCACAGTCCACTCATCATGAAGGGGACAGAGCGATAAACACAATAGCCTATGCTGAATACATTGCCAATAACGGGCTATTCTTTACAAATGAATTTGATAAAAAACTAAATGTAAAAGGACAATTTAATGCGCAAAACACTGATTTACCATGGGCTAATTTAGATGACTGCCTATGCATCAGTATGTTGGTAAATCAAAACGAAATTAATAACTTAACAATTGCTTGTGCTTACGTTGCCTACTATGAAAATAAACATTTTTATTATTTTTCACCAAAAGATATCGATTATGATGAGATGCTCATTAGAGGTTATTTTTATGAAAATAAGCAATGGGTGCCTAAAGTGGTTGAATATCCAGATGTTATTTATGATCGACTTCGATTAAGGGGAATAAAGGGGTATACGAAGGTATACGAGGAACTACAAGATATTCCGTTTACAAACGAATTTTATGGAAATTCGATAAGTAAACTAGAAGTTTATGATAAACTGCAAGCGACAAAAGAACTTGACGATACCATTATCCCATATCAAAAAGTTCATCGGGTAAGGGACATTTTTCATTATATTGAACATTATGGAGAAGTGATTCTTAAACCTGACGTCGGTTCTTTCGCAAAGGGTGTTCATTTTATATCAAAGTCTACAATTGATGATTACTTTGTAGCGGAAGGTGAAAATGAGTCCCACTACAATGAAATGATGCTTACTCAATATCTAAGAGATTTGCTCAAAAAAGGAACCTTTATTGTACAAAAATATATAGAAACACGAACAAAAGAGGGGCAACCGTTTGATATTAGAGTACACATGATGAAAGACGGAAATGGTGAGTGGTCATCTGTAGAAAGCTACCCTAGAGTTGGTATCAATCATGCTGCTGTTTTAGTTGCCAGTAAAGGCGGTTATATGAGCAAACTGTCCGGTTTTTTAGAGAGAAACTATGGAAAGAAAAATGTCGCGTATATTGAGCAGCTAATAGAGAGCTTATCTGAAAAAATCACTTACTCATTTGAAGGTCTATATGAAGAAAATTTAGGTGAAGTGGCTTTAGACTTGGCCATAGACAAAGAAATGCAACTGAGTCTTATTGAGGTTAATGTCAATAAGCCTGGCATTAATTACTATGAATTTGATGTAGCACAACATGCCATTCCGTACGCTATTTATTTGGCTGAAGAGCAAGAGGTTTTGAATAAGGTGGAGTATGATTAGTGAGGATTTTACAAATGACTTTCATCAATTAAAAATTAATTGATTTGGTAAGAACCATCGGTAATGTGTCCGATGGTTCTTACATCACATATTTGCTTTTAACCATGTAATTACCCGATCTTGATCAAGTTTCCCTCTACCATTTTTTGTTCTGCTTATCCGGTGAAAATTCACCTTCTTGTCTTTTTTTATGTAGATTCTACCTTCTTTACCAAACGGAAACTCATTTATAGTAACTCCTGATCGAGTCTCTACCGTATTGGGTCTTACTTTTGATATATGTAGATCATAGGAATAGTTTAAATTGACAATAGCAGCTTCTACTTTAAGACGATCTGAAGGAATGAGAGTAAAAAAATCACGAAAAAACGCAGGACTAAATACGCTTTCCTTATAGAGAATATTGAAGCGCGGTTCATATTCTTCTTCTAAGATTTTGAGTGCCTCGGCTGATATTTCAGCAGGCGCTCCTTGAAATTCTTTTTGAATAGCTAAGTCGACTTGTTAAAGCAAAGAGACAAACAAAGAAGAAAACGAAAGAAATTTAATAAGAATCATTTGATTATTATTGCTTTTAGGCCGTGTGCTTACTAACAAGTATTTATGTGCTATGTCACTAGCTTTGTTTATATACACTGTTAAAGATACAATTAACTAAGAAAAGAGGTGTAATTATAATGCAATTTACTGTAGAACTCTTAACGAAGGAAATTAGCCATCCCGTATATCCTTTCGAACTACACATAAGATCTTCAAAAGATGAAAAGCCTATAAAAGGTGAATTTAATTTTCATACATGTACACTCAAGTATAACTTAAAGGAATGGGATAGAATAATTAACAGATCTGCGCTTAATGGAGCTATAAGACGAGATATTACGGACTGCGTCAACCAGTATATTTGTACTGAAGCAAGAGTCCTCTAGCCAATACTAAAGATCTTTTCAAGTCTCTTAGCTATTCTTTTAGATGTGAATTTTCATAAAAATGTAAACAGAAGTCACGATCAACCGACCGTGACTTCTGTCATGTTTGTTATTGAAAGAGTTGCAATACTCCCTGATGCTGTTGATTCGCCTGTGTGGCTATGGGTCTGACCAGGTCTGACACCAATAGCTCTAATACCTCTTCAATTCTTCAATCGTTCTTTTTAAATCTATTATTCCCTCTTCATTGGTTTGAATATAGTCTTTTCGCTGAGCAATGGTCATTGTTTTACCGTTTCCTAACCTTGCTGGTTTCTGAAGTTTTAGGTTTTGTTCGTTCGATTCCCGCAATACTTCTTTCATGGCTGCTTGTCTTCGTGCCCGCTTATTAGCTTCACCTTCTATTTTTATTTTGATACAGAGCTTATCCTGTTCCAGCTGCAAGTACCAGCCGTTTCTTAGCGAGCTACACCAGAAACCCCAGAATCCCTTCCTAGGATTGGATACTTTCCCCCAACCTCCATCAATATGTTTTTGAACTTCCTGGTAAAATCCCTGCCATTGATTTGCGCCCCATGTCGTGATAGGCTTTTTTCTAAAAGCAGCAATGCTATCCTCCAGTTTTTGTAAATGACGATAATAATCAAGGAAGATCGGATTTTTTACACCATTTGCTTTTCCCCTTTTCAATACTTCAAGCATCATCCTTCGCTTAAATGGAACATAGCATGCTTTTTCAACCGAACGGTAATGGCTCTGATCAGCTATTTTATAGTAGATCGGTAATTGAATTAGTTCTGGAAATGCCTTCTCCACTGCTTTTCGGTAACGCACCAGCTGGTTAGAATGATTTTTGGTATTGGTTTTATCTTCAATCAACACGGCATATGTGTCATTGATAATAGCTAGAATATCAAGTTCTTTGAACTGACGCTTTATTTTTATAGACTTTATATCAGGAACAGGAATGTTATGTCTATTAAAAATGACAGCAAGAAAATCAATCGCTGCTTCATGTAATGACCTGTCTAATGAACGATAAGGCTTCTCGCTCCAGGACATGAACCAACACAGGAATGCGTCTTGTGACAACTCACTTGTTGCAAACTCAAACAGGTTTGGTGTGTCAATATCAGCAACGCGGATGTCGCGGGCAATTTCAAGTAGTTTCTCGATATCATGATTGCCTGTATAGTCCTCCCAGTTCTCTAAAGCAGTCAACTCCTCCACATGCACTGGAGGGTGTAATAACGCTTCACCTACATCAAAAATTCTCCCTTCTTGATTTGGATATGCTAATAACAATCGGTCTTCACCTTGTTGTGCAATTACTTCAGGGACAAGTTCAATACGCTTCATGTAGCCACACTTTTCCTCACATATTAGGGCAGGGTAAGCGTCAATTTCTATTCCACCATCTTCTGTTTCGGTGATATCCTCCCAGGCATCCTCTATTAAATTAGCTCCGCAGTGTGGGCAGGTCTCTGTGTACATTTTTGGTTTCCTCCTTAGTAGTGTAGAGGTTTGAGTTGGGGGACTTATTAATTTTTTAGAGTCTTTTGGTTGTATACCCCATCCTTCTTTATTTAAAATATTGTAAGAGGCTATTAAAAGTATATGTAAAGTTATTTATTTCGCTAGATTTGGTCATGTTACCAAAGTAAAATATATTATATGCTGCCAGTAAGGTCTTAACATCACTGGAATTACTGGATGTAACAAACATTCCAATTCTATGAAAATTTTGATTAACACCCCGCTCTGTATCAAAACAAACGCCTAACCATTCTCTCCCTATTTGTTTCGTTAGATTCTCCTTATTATAATTTTTGCATTCAATTGTTAACGGAATATCAAATCCTGTAACATTAAATCCTTTCCCTTTATTTCTAGCATCATTTGCTTGCTTACATTCAATAATACTTATATCAATTTCATGGCCAACTGAAGAACGACCATTCACTTCGATACCTAAATGCAATTCCAATTTTCTACCTGATATTTTATTAGTTATTTTCTTTTTTCTAAAGCCATCACGAAGCGCTCGAATAACTTGCAAAATATCATCATCCAATTGTTTTCACCGCCTTAAATAGTTTTAAATGAAAAGGCTCCGGAATATGTTGATCCGAAGCCTTTAATAAAATTGAAAAATTTATTGCAATAACTGCAATACTCCCTGTGGTTGTTGGTTGGCTTGCTTTGCCGCTACATCTTTCAATCGTAGAATAGACTATATCTTCACCCTTCAACTTCAAAGGGGCTGGGCACTTCGAATGATGCTTTCATCACCCTACGAATCTCATTGCCATAGTATTCACGTTAGGCAGTGCATTCTAGTCGTTGAACCTTCACCAGGCTTTCGCCACAGGTGCTTGGCTGCTGATTGTCCATTGTTTCATTGTTTTGTTTTTCAAACCTTCACGTCTGCCGTTTCCAGCTACGTTGTGGTACAAAACACTTTAGGATGTTCCAGCAATTCACCCAGTTATTCTCTAACCCGTTACCAGATTAGACGCCCTTCCCATCAAATTACTGCAGAAGTTGTAAAACTCCTTGAGGCATTTGTTGGGATTGAGCTAACATTGATTGTGATGCTTGTGAAAGGATATTGTTCTTCGTGAACTCCATCATTTCTGCCGCCATCGTGCGGCCATTTGCTTTAACAAATGACTAGACTATATCTTCACCCTCTATACTCTAGTAGGGGCCGGGCACTTCGGATTCAGAGGTCCAAGCTGTTCCTCTTTCACCTACGAATTTCATCACCATGGCATGTGCGTTAGGTGGTTTATTCTAGTCGTTGAACCTTCGCCAGGCTTTCGCCACAGGCGCTTGGTTGCTGATTGCCCAATCCTTCTTCTTTTTAATTCCTTCACGCTTGCCATTTCCAGCTACGTTGTGGAGAAGAAAGCTCTAAGGGGTTTCCAGCAATTCACCCGGTCGTACTCACTAACCGTTACCAGTTAGGACGACTGTGACTTTTACTGCTTATGCAGCAGCTAAGTCATAATCAACGTCACGAATACGAGATTCTGCAGCAGTTAAGTTTTCTGCAGAAGCTCCAAGGTTGTTAATTGTGTGATCTAGACGGTTTTGTGTAGCACCTAGATTAGAACGCTGGCTTGATACAGTGGTGATTGCATCATCGATTAAGCCAAGTGCATTATCGAATGCACCTTCTTCTTCAGCAAAATTAGTTACATCAATTGAGCCTTCATCTCCACTATACAATTCTAAACCTTCAGCTGACATATCACCAATATTAACTCTTAATTGTTGTTCTTCGTTTGCACCAATTTGGAATACGAGTTCAGTTTGACCTTCTCCAAAGTCACCTGTTAACAAATCTTTTCCGTTAAACTGAGTACGGTCAGAGATACCTTGGCTATCATCTGTTCCACCTAACTCTTCAACTAAGGCATCAATTTCATCTTGAATGGCTTGTAAGTCATCCGAATCTTGTGTACCATCGTTACCTGCCTGAACTGTCAATTCACGTACTCTTTGGAGAATTGAATGTGTCTCATTCAATGCACCTTCAGCAGTTTGGATTAGAGAAATACCGTCTTGCGCATTCTTAGATGCCATTTCCAATCCATTAATCTGTCCACGCATTTTTTCAGAGATTGCTAGACCAGCAGCATCGTCCCCGGCCTTGTTAATTCCAAGTCCTGAAGAAAGTTTTTCTAGAGATCCTTGTACCGCATTGTTGTTGCTTTCCATTTGTCGATGTGTGTTTAACGCCGAAATATTACTGTTAATAATCATAATTTCCTTACCTCCATGTTTTGTATTCTAGCAAGTCACATCCATTTGGCTTGCATGCATTCCTCATGTTATGGCCATAACATTTCTTCATCATGATGATGTACTACTTATATCGGCACGATTAAAGAAAGGTTAAATGTTTTTTCGAAAAATATATGTAACACTAAAAAACTCGGGGGACGGAAGGACAGGTTCATTGTCCCCTTTACAGAAGCAATAAGTAAAAATGGCAATTGTACGTTTGATCATAGATCTAATAAAACCAAAGCATGTCTTTTTCTAAGTCCTCGGAGTCTGTGAGATTATCCCCTTATAGTAGACACACTGAAAATGAGGGTGTTACGTTGCCTATAGGAGTGATGAATCGTGACTAAACAAAAACGGTATTCCAAAGAATTTAAAAATAAAGTAGTTCAATATTACAATGATAACCCTGGACTCGGTTATCTTAGCCTGGCGAGATTCTTTGATATTTCTTCTGATGAGAGCGTTAGACGTTGGGTGAAAGAAAAGCAATCAAGAGGTGATGAAGCCTTTACACCTATACCTAAAAACACGAATACCAAAAAGAAGAACACAAAAAGAAAAACGAACGAAATCTCTACAGATCGGTGGGAAGATCCGCAGGAAAGCAATGAACGAATTGCTTTCTTAGAAGCGGAGAATGCTTATTTAAAAAAGTTAATTGCCTTAAGGAAGGGGGATTCCGATTAAAAAAGAATCAACGTTATGAGATCATTGAAGAACTAACATCCACTTTCAGTGTTACAGGCCTTTGTATCATCGCTTCTGTATCAAGAAGTGGTTTTTATAAATGGCGGAACAGGCAAAACCAATCTCTTACGAGGAAACAGAAGGAAGATGAACATATAAAAGATTTAATCGTTCATTTTGATCATTTATTTAATCACACATACGGCTATCCACGATTAACGGAAGAAATAAATGATATTCATTTTAAAAAAGTGAATCATAAACGTGTCTATCGATTACAAAAACAACTAGGAATTCAAGCTCAAATATTTAAGAAAAAGGTACGGTATAAGCATGAAGGATATAAAGCCCAGAATGTATTAAATCGGGATTTCCGAGCGAAGAAGCCATTTGAGAAATGGGTAACGGATATCACATATTTATCAACAGGTATCACACGATTGTATCTTTCAACCATTTTAGACCTTTGTACAAAAGAAGTCGTGAGCTATCATGTCAGTGAACATAATGATAATGACCTTGTGGTCCAAACCCTTAACAAAGCTTTAGAAAAAGGTAGTGTAGATGGAACGATGATTCATAGTGACCAGGGACATCAATATACGTCTCACGCCTACACAAACCTTCTAGAAGAAAACGATATGGTTAAGAGCATGTCACGAAAAGCTAACTGTTGGGATAACGCCCCAATTGAGAGTTTTTTTGGACGTTTGAAGGAAGAATCTATGCGCATACATAAACCAAAAACAAAACAAGAAATACGCCGGGTAATTGATGATTATATGGATCTCTATAATCACCGCCGGCGCCAGAAGAAATTAGGCGGTCAAGCACCTATCAACTATAAACATACAATAGCAGCTTGACCCTCGCCTATTAGTGTCTACTTGACAGGGGTATGCTTACTGACCCTCGCTGCTCTAGTTATTTATCATTCAGTACGATCACTTATGAATATCAAAAAAACAAAGACCAACCGCATGAGCGTACTATCCTCCCCCCTCCTTTAAGATAAACGTATCCTTGTATTCGGAACTGGAGATTCGTTCGAGAAGCCTTCCACCCTTCCGTTTCTTTTGCAAGATTTCGTATGCTATACTACGCCCCACAGCACTTCTTATATTTTTTCCCACTGCCACATGGACATGGGTCATTGCGACCGACCTTTTGACGGGGGGACGGAGGGACAGGTTCATTGTCCCAATACAGAAGCAATAAGGAAGTCCTCGGGTTCAAATCCTCGCTGCTCTACAGCGTTATCAACTCCAAAAGCACTTTCTTTTTAGATTATATTTTGATTTATTATCGATCTCCGCCTTTCTTTAAGCAGGTTTAAGCAGGGTGGAATTCTATCATCTTTCTAGGAAATACGAGATTTCTATCATTCGACAATACCCATAGCCCAAACGATTTAAATGAGGTATAATAGTTGAAAGGAGGTGAGAAGATGACCCAGGATGAACTTAACCATATAGATAAACGTTTTGATAGGTTAGAAGGAATGATTGGCCAGTTAATTAATACTGTAGACACAATAATGGAGGAACAGACCTCTATGAAAAGTGATATTACTTCTGTGAAAGATGAACAAGCTACTATGAAAAGTGATCTCACTTCTATGAAAGATGAGCAAGCTACTATGAAAAGTGAAAGTGAAACACGACACGCGGAAGTCATGGAGCTATTAAATGCATATAAAGCAGACAATGACCTTCTATGGGATAGAACCACCAAAAATGAGCGGGAGATTGGGATTGTAAAAAAGCTATACGGATTTTAATGATTCGCTAAACTAAAATCTTCCTTCCTTTTATTCTACTATTTCCTTTCACAGATAACTTCACAGATTTTTTCAAATTAATTTTATCCCCGTTATTATGCCTCTGATTAATCAGTTCGCTACTATAACGGGGGGACGTAGGGACAGGTTCATTGTCCCCCATTACAGCAGCAATAAGTGAAAATGGCAATTGTACTTTTGCTCATAGATGTAATAAAATCCTACCCATCCATATTTCTGAGAAATCAGAAACATCATAACAAAATCATGTTCAGACAGCAAAAATAAGCTGAGTGCTTCATAAACTCAGCTAGCCCACCTATTTTGATGTTTCTATCGACCTTCCACATGACCTTTCCTCCGTAAATGATCAAGACCTACCGCAACAACAATCCCTATTACATTTGCGCATATATCGTATATATCTGTATCACTGCCAAAGAAAACCTGTAACCGACTATAATAATAGGTACCAAAATGAAGTATCAATCTTATTTACGGAAGTTTGCCTTCGATTCTCCAACTTCAAATACAGACTTCGATATCATTAGTCTCAAGCCTTTTAAAGGCTGGGCTATTACCTCGACTTCTTTATCTTTTCTGAAGGATGCATCCGACTAATAAAATACTTTTCATCAACCAATACTCAGCAAGCCTGTTTTTCTCCAACTTTGAATTGGTACCTTAAATCGATCGTGATAATTAGGTGAGTTCTAAATTGTTTTCCCACAAGTGAATTGTTCTGGTATCTGGAACACCATAAAAAACACCAGCCTTAAATCCTAAAACCCTATCTGTTAGCAGTCTGGTATTTTTGCTTTGGACTTGTGGGTTTATCTGGTATGGTTAATTTTATTAAACCACCTTTAATTAAAGGATTTATAACATTCGCTCTAAAATACCTCTTACTCTTAATCCCCAGAAATTCCTGAATTTCACTTCGGCTTTTAGGGTTTTGGCAGAACTCTAAAATTTCTTTAGTTCTATCGTCTTGGTCACTAACTTGATCACCAGCTTGGTCACCAGCTTGGTCACTATTCCTAGGGATCAAAGGAATAATCGTTTTGAAAACATCACCTTCAATAAAAGCGGGATCCGCTCCAGAATAGACTTTATTGTATTTATAAATATTTCTAACACCGGAACCAAGCTCATCCACCCTGCCTATCTCTTTAAAAAACTTGGCAATTGTTGGATTTTTAGGGAAAGGCGAAAAGTTAGCTGGGTCAATGATTCCATTGCCATGTGGTTTATTGCTATTCTCAACAAATACTCTTTCTTTTTCAATAACAAGCTTTGCGGGGAAAGGGTTTGAAAACTCACGGTGAACAAGTATATTCGATACTACTTCCCTGAAAATAGTGTCCCTTAGACTTACCCTCTGGTCTTTTTCTAAATAAAATTTGTCATTAAGATGTTTGGCGATAAACTGCATGAGTCTTTCATAACTATCAACCAAATTCGTTCTGATATCATCTCTGTCATCATACCGGTCAATATCATCCCTTCGTAAAATTGCATCCGTTCTATAATGTGGGAGGGCCGATATAATTAAATCATCTTTCCCAAGAAGTAATATGGCTGCTAAGGTAATTCCTTCCTTACCACTTTGTAAATCCTTTAAATAGAGCCCTGCGCTCTTTAGAAGTTCCAGATCATCCATCAACTTCCACGGATGATTTGTTCTTTGGTTCTCTGCTAACTTTCTAACTTTTATAAAAAGATCGCTTTTCAAATCCGATAACTCTGCAAAAGGAAAAATGCGGTTTTCTGAATAGGTTCCCTGCTTCCTCATATACATTGCTGAAACTTGATTCGTATTATCAGTAATATCTAAATCCCCATCTTCGTTTCGATCAAATATTTTACCATTACACCGATGAACTTGTGAGCTTTCTGGGACAAAGATATAAAGTATACGTTTTTTCCCAATTTTAATTTCTTCAACTGATAAATAGAAAGTCGGGCTAATCTTTTGGGGGTTGTTCATGGATGTCACAAAGTCTTTTTTCACCTTTTCAATTGCATCTTCATTGACTCCTGTAATTTTCCCATCATCGGCAACACCAAGAAAAAGATGTCCGCCATTCCGATTTAGAAATGCACAAACCGATTCAAAAACATCCTTATTTAATTTTTCACTACTTTGTTTAAACTCCGTAATTATGCTTTCGCCATCGCGTAGAAAGTTTTGTAACTTCTTCATTGTCATGTACATCAACATCCCACTTTAGTTTCTAAATGCGCACACCTGTCCCAATCATTATTATGCATTTTAAGCCATTTATATTCAATTAAACCCCTTATTCGCATTATAGTACTTACAACTATACATCCTTATCGTATTTAATTCGATCAAACATATTAAAACCCTTTATTTTTTCATTCTAATACCCTTATATCTATTCAGTTCCGATGTTGTCGACTCAAAATAAGATTACTCACGAGTTGAATATAGAAAGAAAAGTTCCAACGATTATCGCATAGATACCAGATACAAGCAGGACAATGCTGTCTATGAAAATTCACACCCTTAGCGAGCCACGGAATCCTCTGACACCATAGTAGGAGGACGCACCGTTGTGATATACGAAGACATGTCCGAAACGATAATCGCAAAAAAGGGCACCGCCGAGTTCTCTAATATCAGCAGGGGTTTGCACCCAACTCGACGTTTTCGTATCGAAATTCCCCAGTTTCTGCAACGCTCGATATTCTTCTTCCGTTAACAGTTCGATGCCCATCGCAGTTGCCATATCGATAGCGTTATTTTCTGGCTTATATTTTTTCCTTGACTCCAGCCCCGCAAGGTCATAACAAACACTTCTGCGACCTTTAGGACTTTCCGCTGAACAATCATAAAAAATGTATTCGCCCTCCCTTTCATCAAACCCGACAACATCCGGTTCACCGCCAGTTCTTTCCATTTCATGGAGCGAGCCCAGTTTTTCAGGATTCGTATCCAGCTTTGCTTGAACTTCATCCCACTCAAGACCTTGATGGCGGTTCATATTTTTCTCAAAACGGGCTTTCAATGCGTTAAGTAATGCTTCACGTTGTTCTTGTGACAACTCCTTATTGATTTCATCTCTCTTTGTCATGTTCTTTCCCTCCAATGGGTTACGTATATTTATATCCTAATAAATCATTGAACGAATGGCGTAGATCCCGATTACATCATCTACTCGGAAGATTCAGTTGCCAGGAAACACCAAACCGATCATTTAACCAACCAAACTTCTTGCTGAACCCATAGTCATCTAGCGGCATGAGTGCTTGTCCATCCATCAGGAGCTTTTCATAAAGATTGTTGATCTCCGCTTCCGAATCACACGTGATAAAGATGGAAAACGAAGGGGTAAAGGTAAACTCATGCTTCACATTACTGTCCATACACATGAATTCTTGCCCCTTTAAAGAAAATATCGCATGCATCACGGTACCTTCATCCCCAGCTTCATTTGCTCCGTAACGAGTTATGCTTGTAATACCCGAATCCTCCGTAAGTGATAGGTAATAATTCATCGCTTCTTCTGCCTTACCATCTTCAAACATTAAAAATGGGGTAACCTTTTCCATGATAGATCAATCCCTTCTCCTGTTTTTCTTAAGTCTAACACATGTGACTGCTAAAATATGCTGCTTGGCATTATAGGTGCCTGTACCTGTGTCCTTAATCCACTTCCTCTATAGTTTCGCCATCTACATGCACTCGATACCATTGTGGTGTCCTGCTTGTTGTTGCTTTTGTATAATACAAATACTCATCAATGATATACATGATAGAAACTTCCCCATCGTCTAATTTATCGTTTTCACCCGTATCGACATTATACCTATACAGACTGCTGTCATCCTCTACATTTCGATAAAAAATAAGATTGTCATCTGCGTTAAATCCATAGCTCGCTGTCTCTGTCAATTGTTCGGTTTGCCCATTATCCAAGCTGAACCGATAGATATAATCATCATCCGCACTTTCATAATAAAGCCAGCCGTCTGAAACAAAGAAAAACCTTGCATGAACCCCTCCAAACATAACAGGCTCCGCTTCTGTATCACCGAGATTGAGATCAAGATACGAGATGTTTCCAGGGTATTCCGTTTGGAAAATTAAATACCCTTGGGATACGGTGAATTGAAAGGCATTATCCAGTAACTGCTCACGGTCCGTTAAATCTGTGCGCATCCGATAGACGGCTTTTTCCGCATCTGGTTCATACGTAACGGGTATAAAGTATATCCAGTCATCAACGACAATTAAGTTTTCAGTGTATGTTTCGGTGATTTGTTCCCGCTCTGATCCGTCCGTTTTCATCCTGTAGGCTTTACTATCCTCCATTCTATCGATGAAAAAAAGCCAATCACCTATCACATTGATGTGGGATACATCATTTTCGAGTAGCTGTTCTCTCTCACTGCCATCCTCTTTTTGCTTATGTAAACCTTTCCCTCTATTGGAAAAATAAATCCATTCATCATCCGTTGCCCAATGCCCGTCATACATTAAATTAGCACTGGAATTACCAAGCTCTTCGTCCATAACTTCCGGAACATGTTCCTCTCTTTCCTTTTCCCGCTCTTCCTCCATGATTTCCATGTGTTCCTGGAAAGTCACAGCTGATTCTATTTCTTCCTCCGGGATAGGAACATCATCCAATTCATTGTAATTGGAAAAGGACATTTCAATCGTTTCAGATAATTCAGTAGGATTACCCGAATCAGCATAATCATAATTCAACACATAGTCCAGATTCATTTCTTTCACATGGAAATCTTCTTGATCCACGGTGAGGCTAACATGTAAATCGATTATGTCACTGCGATCCAAATAAAGGTCGCTTATAGATTGTTCCATTGGGTCTGTTATGACAAAATAAGGGTATAATGAAGAAAAAAATGCTTGCTCCTCTTCCTGTTCGATCATATATTCATAGGTGTAATCATCCTCATCATCGCTAACCTTTAATTGATCAAACCTGGAATGAAGTGCTTCTAATCCATCCAGTAAATGGTCAGGCTCCTCATCGTTCTCTGATTTAAATAAGAAGTCTGGTGCTGTAAAATCTTCATAATAAACCATATCCTCTATGTAATACGACTTCATTTCTCTCCGTTGTCCCATCACTTCCATGTCTCTTTGAATAGAAGCGCGGAATGGGGTGACAAGTCTTTCCCCTTGAATATCGAATACAGCTTCATTATCAAATCCATCTATCTGTTCCGATGTAATCTCAAAAGAATAACTCTCCACCTCGCTCATTTCTTCCATGGTTCGCTCCAATATCTCCTCATGTGTGAGGTCTTCCTGTATAGTTGTACATCCCATAAGGAATAGGATTGTTGCCATGATCGTCCACGATTTTAATTTCATTCCATTCCCCTTTCAGCTTTTACGTTAGCATGAAAACATTTTAACATAAATTTGGAGGTAGAGGTGCCTGTCACTTCCCGGTTTTTAGCGTTTTTTGTCGAAATGTTAGAGGTACTTGCTATTACCTCCATGTCGGTCTAATTCTACTTATTAGCAATGATGCTTTTTACTCAACAGAAGATGAAAGAACTAGCCTCTTTCCTTGATAGAACACCAAAAAATAAAAGCTTTCCTGAACTAATATGCAAATGGTTTCGCACACTCGTTCAGGAAAGTCTAAGAATTTATATTCGATGGGAATAACCCCTTGTTAAAAGAATTGCTATTTGAATCAATTGTTATGACACACTTTTATAACTCCTTTTTCATTAAAAGCGGATTATCTTTTTAATTTTTACCGATCGATCGAGCGGCATTTCAATTCGATTCGACTTGTACCTATCTTCGAGAACAGGGTAAAATGGCACTTTATCATTTGTATCGATAACTTTTGCATGAATCCCAGTTGTTAGTTCTACGATGGCATTCAAGGGAAAAATATCTAACATTCTAAAAAAGGTGTAAAAGTAATAATCTTCTACCATTTTACATTCTTTCAGTAGTATTGTCTCCGCAACTGTAGAGCCATATGCATGACGATAGGGACGTGCCATCATTAACGCAGAATACACGTCTACTATAGCTAATGCCTTTATCTCTTCTTTGATTTCGGCATTTTTAAGTCCTTCTGGGTACCCACTTCCCTCAACCCGTTCGTGGTGAGATTTTGCTAAATTAGCCACGTATTCGGGGAAATCTTGTTGCTTTAAAATTTTATATCCATAAATAGTATGATTTTTTACTGTTTCGTATTCTTGCTGGCTTAATTTAGATGATTTGTCCAAAATGCTTTTCGGTATTTCTAATTTCCCCACATCATGCAGTAAACATCCAATTGCAAACTGCTCAATATCATCAATTTTTAATTTTTTAGCGAATAATGTGCCTAATATAAAGACGTCAAATGAATGTTGATAGGTATTATAATCCCAGTCTTTTAATTTTTCTAGTAATTTATAAATCTTTCCAGTAGACATAAATTTTATAAATAGACCCTCTAACCATTGGTAATCAACGGCGTCATTCAGGGCAAACCCATAACGATATTCCTGGCCTATCTTTAGCAAGTTATTAAAGAAATCATTTTTAATTTCCGATACACTGGGTACAGAATCAGGAGAGTTGTTCACAACGTTTGTTTCTTGCTCATTTTCGTCACTTACATGATGTTCATCCTGAGCACTACGAATGTCAACAGATGGAATATCCCATTGTCTTAATTTTGAAATTACTGCTTTGGTTAAAGAAGTCCCACTTTTTAAAACTAGCGTTCCCCCTCTAAAGAGGTCATTTTTTAATACGTCCCCTTCTTGTAAGTCCTTGACATTAACAACAGTCATGCTTCACACCCCCATTGATTTTTTGAATATAAATTGTCTGATTATGTCTATAATACCATTAAAGCGGACTACTATATAGGGGTATTTTACTATTCGAGCGGGGGACATAGGGACAGGTTCATTGTCCCATTACAGCAGCGATAAGTGAAGATAGAATTGCACGTTTGATCATAGATGTTGAAATTAAAAGAACAATGGAATGTATAGAAAAACACCTAGTATAATCATTGTAATAAGGAGCAAAATACTTTTCCAGCGTTTTCTTCTCCAGAACAATAGTGAAACGATGATGCTCTGCACAAATATGAACGTTGCCCCTATGATGACCATCCAAATAGAGCCGATGAAGGTTCCTAACACATTGATGAGGATCCCAACAGGCATTAAAGCGAGCCCAATTATCGCGGTAGGGCTACTTTTAATTCGTTCTAAAATTTTTTTACGTTCCGACTCGGAATATTCATCGTATTCAACGAGCGCAAACCATCCGGTGAGTATAACAATCGCACCTAATACCGACATCGATCCCATGTAAAAAACCTCCTTTTTCCATTATTTTAACCAACCCCTGATCAAATGAAACGTCATCTGCTTATAGTCATTCGGAAAATGGGACGTAGGGACATGGGACGTAGGGGACGTAGGGACAGGTTCATTGTCCCCCCCATTACTACAGCAGCGATAAATGAAGATAGCCTTACACTTTTGATCTACAACCCCAATATTTAGCCATCATACTCCTCTTCAAAAAAGTAAACACCAGATCCCAACCAACTCACAGTACTGGGGTTTATGTGTTTACAAATTAGTCTATAAACTCTTTTAGTCAATACTTTTTACCGTTACTCGTTACTCTTATCCCGATACTTTCAAATACTTCAATCCGTTTTTCAGCTCTTAAAACGAGGCTGCAAAAGAGCCACCCCCGCGCTTTCTACCTAATAAACTTCTCCACCTCTCGGCTTGTAGGCATGCCTCCCTGTGCCCCAACTTTTGTCACGGAAAGTGCCGCTGCCGCATTCGCAAATTGAACCGCTTCATCGATAGGCAGTCCACTTCCAAGACACGCGGCGAGTGCTCCGTTAAATGTATCACCCGCCCCGGTTGTGTCTTTTACCTCTACATGAAAGCCCTGCACAAACTGATCGGCTCCATCATCATAAAACGCCACCCCTTCATCACCTTTTGTAATAATTAACTTTTCCCGTATCGAATCAAAGAGCGAATCATTTTTCATCGCCTCCACTTCAATTTCATTTGGTGTAAAAAATGCACTTTCCGTTAATATATCATCTGGCAATGACTGATAGGGTGCAGGGTTTACGACAACTGGAACATCATATTCCCCGGCGATTTTCAGCGTACGAGCGACCGTCTCCATCGGTATCTCTAACTGCATTAATACCACATCACTGTGTTTAATCAGTTCGTGGTGCTTGTCTACTAATTCTGGCAATACATGGTTATTTGCACCTGCTGCAACAATGATGCGATTATCATTTTCAGACAAAATAATAGTTGCGATCCCGGTTGCTGCCTCGTGCGTCATTGTGATTCCTTCCGCGTTAATTCCTTCACCTTTAAGATGGTCTAACAGTGTGACACCAAATGCATCATCACCAACAGCACCAATCATGTTCACATTCGCTCCAACCCTTGCTGCCGCTACAGCTTGATTGGCACCTTTTCCTCCAGGATATGTAGCGAAAGGACCCCCGAGAATTGTTTCCCCTTGTTCCGGCATTTTCTCTGTAGAAATCGTTAAATCCATATTAATACTTCCAACGACACAAACGGTAGATTCTTTTTTCATGCTATTACCTCTCAAAAAATAGTATCGTATTTCTCGTTGTTCTTGTTTTTTTGGATAACCGTATATGTAAAAAGAAAACGATCACACTACCTATTTTATCATATTTGGGAAGGATGGGGACGGTTCTTTAAGGGGACAATCGGAAGTTTTGCGATAAAAAGGACCACCCGAACATTGATGTCGTTCATGTTCAGGTGGTCCTTTTGCTCGCTCCCTTAGGTTTTGCAACATACTCTCTCTATGTAAATATTAACCAACCTAATTTTTAACGTCCTTCATTATCCCCGAATAAATCATCCAAAAAACGAGGAATAACAGACATAAGCAGAAAAAAGAAGCAAAAATAGATTAGACTTTATGGAAATTTCATCGTGCACAGCTTGATGAATAGCTAAGTACGGGAAGGTCTTAAATAGAGGTTCCAGCCTAATTATTTTGTAGACAAAATCTAAAATTGCAGTGGAGTTGATTTTGGAGAGGTTCATTAGAATAGACACCGCTGGGACAAGGAACCTGTCCCTGCGTCCCTAGTTGCTATTACTCTAGCATTCTTCGACAAAAACCGGGAAGTGACAGGCACCCAGAACTTTAAAATTTTTTACGTTCCGGCTTACTACATATTAATTAGTCTGCCTAGCCGTAAAATGGACAGATCTTGCTCGATAAAATCAAACACGTATCCAAGAAGTGACAGGAAACAGAATTTACTCCAGGTCTTGGTCGGCTAACTGTACGAATTCAAATCCTGATGCTTTTAATTTTTCCACCGCAGCACGTACACCTTGAGCGGTACCACTACTGGGCTGGTTCATGTGCAATAGTGCAATGGATCCCGCCTCCGCATTGAGTAAAGCTTGTTCGACTTGTGTAGCAGAAAAGGTCGCTCCCGCATCTCCTAAAATATCAAAGTTGACAACTTCATATCCCAGCGCATTTGCAAGTTCCACAGCGACTTCATCGTAAAACGCCGTACCTGACCGAAAGAGCTTCATATCACGCCCCGTAATTTCCTTTACAGTTTCATGGTTATCCATAATCTCAGCAAACACTTCTTCAGCTGAAGCTGTACCCGGAATGTCCCAAGCTTCGCTGCCGTCAACAGAAAGCGGAGCGTGTGTTGTCCCGTGATTTTCGATTTGAAAAAGTGGATCGTCTACCAATTCCAAAAAAATCTCCTTATTTGCTGATATCCACCGTTGATTCACGAATAATGTTGCTGGAACTTCTGCTTCGCGTAAAAATTCAATCAACGCTTCATCATATCCATTTCCTAAATCGCCTCCACATGCGTCAAATGTCAAAGCGATCTCGTTCTCTTCCGTGATGAAGCGATTCTTTACTCCAGTAACATTCTCTCCCCACTCACTCGGCTCCCGATCAAACTTCGCTAAATCTAACTCCGGCTCAGAGACTTCTTTAAAATTCACATTCCTCACTTTTTCATTCATGTTATCCGGTTCCGAAATATTACCTTCACCACAAGCTGCAAGAAACAAAAAACTTATAAACACAAAAATATACTTCATTTGAATAACCCCATATCATTGCATTTGTTATAAAAAAATATTGTGGTTGCCGTCCTAATGATTGCTTTCATTGTTAAGAATAAAAATTACAACTACGGGAAGTATTTTGCAAGAAGCGCAACAACCAACCAACCTCACAATATTCCAGTTGCTATTTCATTTTATCATATGCTATTACTCTAGCATTCTTCGACAAAAACCGGGAAGTGACAGGCACCCAGAGTGATCACTTTTATATTAAAACAAATAATTATACGATAACAAAACCACCATTGTCAACCATAAAATTGCATTTTTTTAGATTATATGATATTCTTAAATTAGAATAGTTTTGAAACAGTTTTCGATAATCGTGCGCAACTTCTTCCAGACAGTTTGAGTGCGGTTTTTTAATTTGAAAACTATTTTTGTTGTCAAAGTCAACATCTAAATATTTTATCTAAGGAGCGTGGGTTAGTGAATTTAATTAATGAAGAAATAACTCATAAAGTCTTTGGTGAAGGAAATATCGTGGATCAGGATGCATCTTTCATTACTATTGAATTTAATAATGATACTAAAAAATTTGTTTACCCTAATGCTTTTGGGAAATTTATCACACTAAATGACCAGAACACTGCAAAATCTTTGAAGAAAATCCTTTCGAAAAGAGAAATAGAAGAAGAAGCCCTTGAAAGAAAACGTCAAGAAGAAAAAGAGCAGCAGGCGCTTGAACGTCGGCATAGGGAAAAACTGAAGAACAATAGAATTCATGAAAGCTCACAAATTGTTTTCTGGCTGGACGAAGAAGAGCAACAAAATGTATTTACCGACTGGCAAGTATTTACTGGCAAGGTCCAAAGCGGAAAAAGTAAAGGTCAGCCAAACAGAGCAACTCGGGTGAGTACGAACAGCGCAGGTCTTCTGACTGCAAGAGAGCCGGATCAAGCCGAAACAGAAAGACGGATTCTCGGCCTCTACATGGTAAATGAAACGTTTGCCGGCAATCTTAGCGATGATGGAATGATCCCATCCCATGCAGCGTTTAGAATCGAGCTCACGGATCAAGAAGCGGAGAAAATGCTCTTCTGGAATTATTATATCAATAAGAGCTACCCTAATCGAACGAAATGGAATTCTGGTAAATATCGTTATTTTGATAATGTTTGGACTGCTCAAATCTTAAAAGATATCATTGCATTAAAAACGGATGAAGCGCAAATCAAAGAATCTAAAAAGTTTCTGGAATACTTCTGTCAAATGAATGCCCTTGACATGAATAACATCCCAGAAGCGAACGGAGCTCTAAAACAATAAAAATGAGATGATATATTCAGGTGGTGACCCCCATGGGTGGGACGTAGGGACAGGTTCATTGTCCCATTACAGACTGCCATAAACTGGGTGGTCTTTTTTTCAGGACATGCAGCCGTTTGTTCCGCGCACAGGCATCCGCTTCCCGCGCTTGTAATGATGTGTTCCACTATCAGAGCATCTCATCCCGCGTTCGCTGGTGTTTGTTCCGCGCGCAGGCCGACTAGTCCAGCGTTCAGAACATTTCATTCAGCGGCTGCGTACCAAGCATACTCATTCGACAAAAACCGCCAAAATTCGGGTGGTGACAGGCACCAAATCAATGAGAAACGTAAGTGTCAAATAATCCCCACCTTTATATAGGCCGGGATTATATTCTGCACCTCGGTTCAACGGACGATCATACTGCCGCACCATTTATACCTGCAATCACTAAACTTTTTTCAAAGCTATACCCTCATCCGCCAAAGCCTCCACATCTATCACTCTTTGCCGCTGTACCATCCGTCTTACAGGCAAAGCATTTTTCGGTTGGTTGGAAAGGAACGCGGCCCTAACGATATTCTGATCATCCAGATAGAAAACCGTAAATGCATTCGATTCTATCGACCCTCGTAAAACAGTTTTGGCCCATCTTTTTGCATGCCCGAAATATTGGAACCGGGTACTGTATTGATCTGACCAAAAGTACGGGGTGTACGTATAAGGTGTGGATTGCGGATGTATTATGTTCCACGAGACTGTCTTGGCATGGTTTACGGCATGATCCCAATGTTCAATATGAATGGGCGCGCCCTGGTATGGCCATGACGTACAATCCCCTACCGCATAAATATCAGAGATCGATGTCTCGCCATATTCATTAACAGCATAACCCCCTTCTGCCTCTAATTGCGGATGGGCCACCCCCGTATTCGGTGTCACTCCCACACCTATCATGACAGCCTGGCACGGAATGCGCCTGCCTCCTGCTGTTACTACTTCTTCGACTTTCGCCTCCCCGTTAAACTGCGTGACAGCGTCCTCTGTAATCACTTCAACACCGTTACGTCGATGCAAATCCAGAAAAGACGCTGATACTTGCCTCCCAAAAATATTTTCCATCGGGGAAGCGGATCTTTCCACAATCGTAACGTCGATTCCCATCTCGCTCATAGAGGAGGCAAGTTCGGCTCCGATAAAACCAGCACCAATAATAACGGCCTGCTCCACATCTTGCATATAGTTTTTAATGGCTAGCGCATCATCCATCCTTCGTAAATAAAAAATACCTTCCAGATCATCTCCCGGTATGGACAATGTTCGTAAGCTTGATCCAGTCGCAAGTATCAGTTTATCCCATTCATAGGAAGGACCATTTTTCGTATCGAGGGTTTTACGGTCGGGATCGATTCCTGTCACCTCAACACCTAGATTCAAGTCAATATCTAATTTTTCATAAATGGCAGGTTCACGCAATAAAATACCTGCATCATCGGTCTCCCCCTTCATCCACTCCTTTGACAAAGGCGGACGGTCATAAGGCATCTGTCTGTCGCTGTCCATCAGCACAATCCGCCCTTGATAACCTTCTTTTCGCAAGCTTTCAGCGGCATTTACCCCTGCAATTCCAGCTCCGATAATTATCGTTATATCTCTATCAGACAAGCCATCAGCTCCCTTCATAGTTGACCCACACGGATCCGTCGTACTCGATAGCTTTATAGACACGGAGCGGTTTATCTGCCGGACCTTCCAGCACGGAACCGTCACGGATATCGAAACAGGCAAAGTGCAACGGACACGTTAGACAGTTTCCATCCAACTCACCGTCGACCAGCTCGGAATAGGCATGTGTACATATCCCCTCAACAGCATAAACCTTCCCTTCTCCCCGGCCGACCACGATCGTCTCTTCACCTGTTTTACATTCAATCAAATCATCTTCTTCAAGCTCTGAACTTGAGCACACATAAATATAAGCGTCGTCTAAAACGGGATTCTCCCCCTCTGAATGTTGCATTGTTATCACCCTCTGAGTTTCATTCTTTATTTCACTTGTTTGCCAAAAAATGTATTTACGTTAAAACCAGTTAACTGGCTCAGGCTTCAAATTTTGGAAAATATGCTTGGTTTCCTGATATTCCTCCAGCCCCGTTTTGCCAAGTTCACGGCCGATTCCGGACTGTTTATAGCCGCCCCATGGTGCTTGCGGGAAGTACAGGTTCACATCGTTAATCCAGACCGTGCCCATTCGCATTTTCCTTACGCAGCGCTCGGCTTTGGCAATGTCATTTGTGAAAACACCGCCGGATAGCCCATAAATAGAATCGTTAGCAAGACGGACGGCCTCTTCTTCGGTTGTAAATTTTTCCACCGTAATAACCGGACCGAAGCCTTCATCCTGCACAACACGCATCTCCGTCGTGCAATTGGTCAATACAGTCGGTAGGTAGAAAAATCCATTTTGCAGCTCCGGATCGTCAGGACGACCGCCGCCGACTGCGACCGTTGCACCTTCCTGCTTGCCGGTTTCAACATAATTACTCACTTTATTTAACTGTTCCTCTGAAATCAGCGGCCCCATTTGGGTTGATTTATCAAACCCGCTGCCAAGCTTGATTTTCTTCACACGATCGACAAGCGCATTGATAAAATCATCATGAATGCTTTCTTCCACAATCAGGCGGGTGCCAGCTGAACAGATTTGTCCAGCATGGAAAAATACTGCGTTCATCGCCTGATCAACAGCTGTATCAAATGCCGCATCGGCAAAGACAATATTCGGATTTTTCCCGCCAAGTTCCAGTGCCAGAATTTTCACATTGGAACTGGCTGCCTGCATAATCTTCTTGCCGGTTTCAATCCCGCCTGTAAATGAAATCAGATCGACATCGTCATTCGCTGATAGTTCCGCCCCAACTCTAGCGCCGGACCCGAGCACCAAGTTGACAACACCAGGTGGAACGCCAGCTTCTTCCATTAATTCGAAAATTTTCACCGACGTAAGTGGCGTAATTTCACTTGGCTTCATGACAAGTGTGTTACCCGCCGCCAGAGCTGGAGCCAATTTCCATGACGCCTGGAGCAATGGGTAGTTCCATGGTGTTATCTGGCCGCAGACGCCGACAGGTTCATGGACCACCCTGCTGGTTGAATTTGGAATAGGGGAATCGATCATCTCGCCGCCGTCCTTGTCGGCCATTTCAGCAAAGTAACGAAAAACACCTGCAATATCATCCATATCTCCGCGACTTTCCTCTACTGTTTTACCCGTGTCGAGTGATTCAAGCTCCGCCAACTCCGCGTGGTCACGCTCGATCAAATCGGCAATACCATGAACAATCTTACCACGCCTTATTGCGGGGATTGAAGGCCACTCCGCTTGGTCAAAAGCCTCCCGAGCAGCCGCAATCGCTAATTTCACGTCTACCTCATTGCCTTCCGTCGCCGTTGCAATGACTTCTTGATTGTAAGGATTTATAATATCCCTTGTTTCTTTGGAACTAGCTTCCATCCATTCGCCGTTAATAAACATCTTTTTCATACGTTCACCTCACGCATCCTTCAGCTACTTATTTATATACAACCACCTGATCGTCCTCAATCGCGACTTGGAAACTGCGTAATTTTTTGTCAGGTTCCGCCAGCATAACACCATCATTTTTAATGTCATATTCGAGCGCATGCCACGGGCAACGGAGGATTTCACCATCTTTAATATATTCATAGTTGCCATGAATATCTGTACGTTTTGTATCACCACATAAGATACCTTCTGAAAGCGGGGCGCCCTGGTGCAGACATCGATTGGCAAATGCGTAAAATTCACCGTCTTTCGTGCGACAAACAACGATCGGGATCTTCCCTAATGTAGCACTTCTCATCTTACCGGGATGAATATCTTCTTTTTCACACACAACTTCTCTCATTATTTCACACTCCCTGCTGGTTGCGGCAATTTAGGGTAGGCAGCTCGCGCATTTTCGGAATAAATTTTTTCCTCCAACGCCTCGTCTAATTTAGGAAGCGCCTCTAGTGGGGAATCATAATCCCAATGTGGATAATCTGTTGCAAAACAAATCATATCCTCCGACCCCATTTGATCCACAAATTGCATAAATTCTTTCTGGCTTAATTCTTCAACGGGTTGGGTTGTAAAACGGACATGTTCCTGAATGATGCGACTGGGCATCCGTTTCACCCAAGGAATTTCGTGGCGAAGTTCCTTATACTGTTGATCCATCTTTTTCATTAGATGCGGGACATGCGTGAATCCACCCTCAATCATAATTAGGTGCAAGCCAGGGAATTTATCAAATACACCGTTAAACACCATGTTGGAGACTTGAATCATATGCGCCGTTGGCAACATCGTATGCCACTCGATAAAATAACGCGGCCAGCCCCCGAAATGAGTAGGTGGCTCATTATGGTGCATACCAATTGATAAATTGTGGCGCTCCGCTGCTTCGTAAATTGGATGATAGTACGGATCCCCCCACGAGCGGGTGTCAATTGGCAGCAATATTTGCACCATTTTAGGATGGGACCCGACCCGTTCTATCTCACGAACCGCTTGTTGTGGCTCCTGTGCCGCAATATGAACGGAACCATATAAACGGCTATCCTTTTCCAGCCAGTTTTCAATTTGCCAATCGTTATAGGCGCTCGCTAAAGCAGTCGCCATTTCATACCAGCCGTGCATGGACGACGGAGATGGGTCTAAGGCGCCGCTTAAAATGCCGTATTCATGCCCTTCCGCATCAAGTAGTTGTTTTTGCATAAAGCCGAGATCCGTTCCTGCCGCTCCCCCGTCCGGTGTTACAGCATCTGCGCGGTCTACACCAGCCACCGTTGGCTGCGTATACGGCATATGTTTTTCCTGCACCCAGTGGTTATCTTCTATATATCGTCTCCATGGATTATCCAAGTAAGGAAGAAGATCCGAATAAGTTACCCGTTCATGGATATCTGTGTCGATGATACGACGTTGTTTCCGCCTCTTCGGCATAAAATCACTCCTATATTTATTCAGTAAAAAATCAATAAATTGAATTGGTATATCCATGCGCATGGATTAATTACAGTCTACAAAAGCCGCTGATGACTGACAAACCCGATTTCATCAACTGAGTGACTTCAGTGAAGCTCAGTGCGCTTCAGTGCACTTCAGTGAACAAATTACTCCAAAATTGCACATGAAAATAATTCCCCAAATCGATATGATAGGTTTACAGCGAAAAATATAATGAAAAATCTAAAAACAAACACAATACATAATAAATCAGATCGGTTCGCATTTCTTTCACTGAACCTCACTGAGCTTCACTGAGCAAGCACGATGCACGAGATCGACCGAGAATGCCGGTAATCGACTTTGCATTTTCCTTTTTTCTGATTTATCCTACTTGTTGTTCAACAAATTGTGGTACCACATGTAATCAGAGAAAACCATTTACAGAAAGGATGATATAACACCATGATTTCATTATCAAAAAAATGGGGTATCCTCGTAAGTATTAGTATTGTATTACTATTGGTGGGATGCCAAGAAGAAACCAGTGGTAACGCTGCAGAAGAAACGAATGATGCAGCTGAAATTGAGGAAATTGTCGGAATTGAGCCAGGATCAGGGACGATGAATATCGCCGAAGAGACAATGGAAGAATACGACTTAAGTGTTGAACTGACCCCAAGTTCGGAAGCAGCCATGCTATCGGAATTGGAACGTGCGATAGAAAGCCAAGAACCGATTGTTGTCACGCTTTGGCAACCACACTGGTCGTTTAGAGAACATGACTTGAAATTTTTAGAGGATCCAAAAGAAACACTTGGTGCATCCGAAAATATACATACGATGGTCAGAGAAGGCCTTGAGGATGAACAGATTTCAGCTTACCAATTATTGGACAACTTTTACTGGGAAATAGAAGACATGAATAAGGTTATGTCAAACTTTAGAGACGATGATGTTGAACCGCGTGAAGCAGCCGCGGAATGGATCGAAAACAATCGGGATGAAGTTGACGCTTGGATTGAAGATATCGAAGCCGTTGAAGATGAGACAATCGAGCTGGCCTACGTTAATTGGGATACAGAAACCGCATCAACGAATGTCGTTGCGCTTGTTCTTGAAGAATTGGGCTACGATGTCGAGTTGACGATGGTTGATATGGGTGTCGCATTTCAAGCCCTCTCCAGTGGCGATGTTGATGGTATGTTAATTGCCTGGCTCCCTGTGGGCGCAGCTTCCTATTATGAAGAGTATCAAGACGAAATCGTCGACTTGGGCCCGAATTTGGAGGGCGCACAACAAGGCTTTGTTGTACCAGAATATATGGATATTGACAGTATTGAAGATTTACCGACTAATTAAGGTGTTATAAAAGACTACCCATTTAAGATGGGTAGTCTTTATTTTAGGACATGCAGCCATTTGTTCCGCGCGCAGGCCGACTAGTCCAGCGTTCAGAACATTTCATTCAGCGGCTGCGTACCAAGCATACTCATTCGACAAAAACCGCCAAAACTCGGGTGGTGACAGGCACCCAATCACCCCGCCTTCCGAATAATAATCCGCCAATTAGCTCCAGTTTCGATATGATATGCTTTTGCAAAGGAACCTTGGTTAATGGCTACACCCAAATTATCTAATGAATTAACATATAATAACGGTTCACCAAGGTGGCTATCAGCAAAGGAACGTCCATATGTCATACTATTTTTGTATACTTGCCTTCGATTATTTGCAATGGTAACTTCAAACGAATCACCATATTCTATAATAGCTTCATTAAATAATTCTCTGCTTATATTTGTCCATAAATTACCAAATTGAACATCCAATATATCGATATTGCCATAGATAACGCCACCTTCCATAAAAGCCTCGGGTTTGGTTAATGCAATAATATCACCCGCATCGATGGAAGGCCCCACTTTTTCAAAGGTAATGACACCTGAAGCCAATCGTGCTCCTGTATATGCATAAACATCACGGCCATGAAATGTATATGATTCGCCTGATCTCGGCAACCGGTTCATTTTCTCATCAATTACCCTTGCTTCCTTAATGCCGATCGATTCTTTAATATGGGTAAGTGTCCCGTTATCGGGTGTTACAATATATTGATTATCAACGGTCCTCGCGACAACGCTTCGTCTTGAACTTCCAACCCCTGGATCGACCACGGAAATAAATACAGTTTCTTCTGGCCAATAGGCTATTGTCTGATAAAGCCGGTAAGATGCCTCCCAGATATTATATTGCGGGATGTCATGTGTAAGATCGAATATTCGAAGCGATGATTCCACAGAAATAGCCACCCCATACATTGCACTAACCGCACCGTCACTAGTCCCAAAATCTGTTTGAATTACTAAATTCCTACTCATGTAAACCCTCCTAATTTTTGTGTAGCTTATCATTCGTTGATGAGGCTGGTTTTATGAATCATTAGAAAACTTGGTGTCACCAAGCCTTTAGGTGACAACCTTAGTTGCACTTATGCAGTAAGAAAGTAGTTATACTTTCTTAACTGCCTAAAAAACAAAAAAACCACGCCATATCGAAATAATATCGATAAGGACGTGGTTGGATTAACGTGGTACCACCTTATTTCACCATATACTCACATATATGGTCTCATCAAGTACGAAAGCATTAAACTTTTATACTTTGGTATTGATAACGAGTACCAAATCTCGTCGGAACCTACTAATATCGATCGATACTTTCAGCACGAAGCTCAGAGGCCATTGTTCAGATTCATACCTTCGCTTCTTTTCAGCTACCGAAGCTCTCTGTGGAAAAAATATGTGAATCTTACTTTTCCTCGTCAACGCTTGTAATAAATGACGTTCAAATGAATGTATTTGTGAATTGATGTTATTATACGTAATAGGAGCATAAAAAGCAAATGGTATAAAGTGCCCGCATCCAAATCAGTTGTAACAACTGTAACTCCTTATTTTACTAATAAAAGCCCGCACTACTTAAATATCCGCCCAAGCTCCACAGAAAGTCCTTCGAAAAGAAATGATTTTGCAGTCTCGGGTGGTTTGCACATGACAGTTTGTTTGATTTCGCGGTCCCGAAACTGATAAATGATTACTTTCTTTTCAGATGGATCTACAATCCAATACTCGCCGACGCCACATTCCATATAAAGGTCCAGCTTCTTGACCAGATCCTTGCCTTGTGTACATTCTGATAAGATTTCAACCACAAGAGATGGAACCCCCGTATAATAGTCCTGGTCGTTCAGATGATCATCCAAATCGCAAATGATCATTAAATCGGGTTGCACAACATTGGTATTATCTTGGTTTGGCCGCTTGAGATGAATATCATAGGGTGCTGTAAACGGCGTGCATGAACTGCCTTGAAAATGATTAAAGAAGTTACCAAACAACATGCCAGCAGCGTATTGATGTCCTGTCCTGGGCGAGGCAAGTAAATAAATCTTTCCGTCAATATATTCATACCGGTTCTCTTCATTGCGCGTTAATTCCTGAAATTCCTCATACGTCGCCTTTTTTGGTTTCGTATGATAAGGCATAGGCATTTCCTTCACGATACTTTCCTGCAATGTTGCCTCAGTGTTTCCCTTTATCTGTTGCAATTTCGCAATCTCGATACCGTTTTTGGTGACGATGACTTCCTCTTTTGCCGCAAACAGCAAATATTTTCCAAAGTTATTCTGCAATTCGGTTGAACTGACGATCATATTTCTGCACCTGCCATCAGAGATATTAGCTAAATTAGCTAAGATAATTATAGCTGAATGACACGGTTTAGGCAACGTTTTCATTTCCCGTCTCAGCAAAATATTTAAACCAGCTTCGGGCTATATCATATATCGATAGTTAGTTTAGTTATTTTGTAACTAGATTCAGAACAAAAGCGCAAGCGCCCGTTTAGCAACGTACAAACTGCGCCCGCGCATCGCGGGTGGTTCAACGTTGCCACGTAAAGTGGCGGTTTTAGTTGAACTTCCACTGCCGCAATGAGATAAAGGAAACACGACGAACGAAGGGAGTCGATGTTGACTTTCACCACAAGGGTATAAGTGCGACTAAGCCTCTGGCAGAGCCAATCGGCAAGTCTTCTTTATCGTAGTGGAGGAGTGTGAAGTTTGATAGTTGCTGGGCGCTGGAGCTGGACGTGGATATTTCGGCAAATAAGTTATCCACAGCTTCTAAAATCTATAGTTTCCTGTGCAACAAGAAAAATAGCTGCGGTCGGTCAGTAGTTGTAGCCGCAGCAACTATTACAAAAGAGATCCAATGTGATGACTCCCTCTAGAGTGTTCATTTTTTTATTTAGCAGAAACTGTCCATTTTAGTTTAGCAACTATACATAGAAACAGGAGAGGATTACGACCTGTCTGACCCAATACCGCATGTTTTCATGCCATAAATTGGGTAATCCATACGTTTAACCTACACAAATAAAAATGATAAAATTACATCCATGAAGAAGCTTCGGTCGAATTTATGGTTATACTGGTAAGAAAAGCTATGGAAAAAGGAGCAAATGATTAATGGAAAAGAACAGATTAAAAGCGCAAATGATCGAAACGGTGGAGAACCAAATTGAGATAAATGATCCTAAGTCTACAAATGACACATTCAACAGGTTAAAGAAAGCAGGTTATGCAGAAGTCAAAGCCAAAGAAATGATTGCGTCAGTGTTGTTTGAAGAGATGGCTTACATTTTGAAAAATAAGGTTCCCTTTGATGAAAAAAGGTATACGGAGAAGTTGAATGATTTGAATTAGTAAACGAAACAGTCTAAAGTATGCAAGTTATTATCAGCTGTGAGGAGTGATTATCTTTTCGGTATGTAGCCAGAAGAAACCGTACCATTTCAAATGAGTTTTAGGAAGCATAGGGACGGTTATTTTCACATGCTGAATATATATTCACACAACTTATTTTATCATACATTTTTATTTTGGAACGCAACAATTTTCTCTGATTTCAATCGCGCATTCAAGGAATCAAATGCTGTTACCACAATATAATTAAACATCATACAACTACAATACTCCATAAATTGCTCCACTATCATTTGCTCGAGTTCTTCACACTGATATTCTTCCTTTATAACAATACTGTTATAAAGATTTATTTCTAATGAAGAATCAAAGTAGACTTGCTATATCGCCTGAAATGTACATACAAAATACTACAATTGAGGAAATATATAGCCTGTTTACATTTGACCGAGAACTAAGAAACTTATTTTTAAAGTATCTACTAATCTTCGAAAACAGTATGAAGTCTAAAGTTTCTTATCGATTTAGCGAAAAATTTAAAGAGCCTCATGCTTATCTTCTCTGGAACAGTTACTCCAGTTCAAACTTAAACCAGGTACTAAATCTTATTGCTATAATATCAAATAAAATCAAACATAAGTCTTCCGATAAAAATAACAATTCTATTAAACATTATGGGATTTGATGTAAATTGGAATACTTATTTTTAAACAAAAAACATCTGCCCTCATTGCCTAGCAATATAGTGCGTTTCTTAAATGTGGCTATATTTATCTGTAGTTAACTGAGCGGGTGACCAACTCCATAGATGTTGAAAAGGAGAGGCTTTGCGCGAGTTGATCACCTCCAAAGCTCTTCCAATAAAAATCGACATTATCACTCCCGTTAAATATACATGAAAAGATACCCCTTACCTAACGTCTGAAACCATCAACCTAAACACCCCTACTCATCCCTTTCTCATTCTTCTGCTTTTTTCATTAACCTTCAATTGAAAAACATCTGGTCTTGAATAATGTCCCACTACATAAAAATCAAAGTTTCTTTCGGCAATCTTATCAAGGTCCAAATCAGCATAAATGATTTTTTCCTTTCCAAATACGGGCTCTGCCAGATAATCGCCAAGCGAATCAACAATGCAGCTACCACCCCTGGTTAACTCATCTGGTAAAATAGCAAATTTATCACTTTCAGTTATTTCATCTGGGTACATATTTTACGTCGAATATTCATTACATGAAAGAACAAAACCTGACCCTAAAATTCCAGAAAGAAATCTAGATACAAAATAGGCTATCTCGCCTATACTACGTTCTTCTTTCGCTAGAAGCGAGGCACGATCAATCGTATTAAGTAATTCTTTTGTTTTTACATGAAATGCTGTTTTACTTTGCTCTGTATTTACAAAAAAGTCCCTTGAGTGCCTAAACACTCAAGGGGCTTTTGATCCTTTTATGAAAAAATAAGGGCTTCAACATTTAAACACAAACCTGCTAAAAAAGCTCCCGTATCACATCGTTTCAACGTCTATTTCTACGCTGCTGTGGTGTGAATTTTTTCAAGCATGTACGGCTTCTTCCTTAGACTTATCTTTTTCATGACGGTAGAAGTCCACTTTTTCAGGTGCAAGGGCTTCACGTCCAATTATTAAATCGGCGGCTTTTTCCGCTAACATCAGCACCGGTGCGTGGATATTGCCGTTCGTAATGTAAGGCATCGCAGACGCATCGACTACGCGTAGATTAGCAACGCCGTGAACCTTCATGGTGTCTGGATCAACGACGGCCATGGGATCCGAATCCGGCCCCATTTTTGCTGTACAGCATGGATGAAGCGCTGTTTCCGCATCGCGCTTTACCCAATCCAGTATCTCTTCATCCGTTTCCACAGAAGGACCTGGAGAGATTTCTCCGGCGTTATAAGCGGACAGAGATGGTTTCGAAATGATCTCTCTTGTTCGACGTACAGCCTCTACCCATTCCCGGCGATCCTGCTCGGTCGATAGATAGTTATATACCATGCTTGGATGTTCCGCTGGATTTTTAGAGCGTATTTTAAGCGATCCGCGAGAGTCGGAATACATAGGACCCACATGCACTTGGAATCCGTGCGCTGTTTTGGCCTTTTTCCCATCATACCGTACGGCTAGCGGCAGGAAATGATACATTATGTTCGGGTAATCCACATCATCATTCGACCGAATAAATCCGCCACCTTCGAAATGACTGCTGGCAGCGGGGCCTTTCCGTCCAAGTATCCACTGTAAGCCAATCCAAGGCATTTTTAACTTGTTTAAGCTAGGCTGCTCGGAAACAGGTAGTGGACAGGCATGTTGAATATAAGCCTCAAGATGGTCTTGCAGATTTTCTCCGACTCCCGGAAGATCCATTACGGGGTCTATGCCTAGTGAACGGAGGTGTTCTGCGTCGCCGATACCGGAAAGCTGAAGCAATTGTGGGGTATTAATCGCCCCTCCCGCAAGAATGACTTCCCCTGCAGCTACAACATGTTCTTTCTTATGCCGCGTGAAGGTGACACCAGTCGCTTTTTTGCCAGACATGTTCACACCGGTGACAAATGCCTGCGTCAAAACAGTCAGATTTTCCCGCTTCATGGCCGGGCGCAAATAGGCACGGGAAGCGGATACGCGTCTTCCATTATAGATATGCCTGTCGAATGGCCCGAACCCTTCTTGCTGATAACTGTTCACATCCGATGTTCGTGGATAACCCGCTTGTTCCGCCGCTTCAAAAAAAGCGCCGAATAACGGATTCACAGCTGGTCCACGGGTTAATGTAATCGGTCCGTCATGACCACGAAGATCATCATTTGGGGAGTCCACCGCATTTTCCAGGCGCTTGAAGTACGGCAGACAATGCGCAAAGTCCCATTTTTCCATCCCTGGGTCCGCCCCCCAGCGTTCATAATCCATTGGGTTGCCACGTTGATAAATCATGCCATTAATCGAGCTCGAACCACCCAGCACCTTCCCTCTAGCGTGACCGACACGGCGCCCATCCATATACGGTTCAGGGTCCGTTTTATAAATCCAGTCATACAAGGGGTTCCCTGCTGGAAACATCAATGCGGCTGGCATCTGGATAAACAGATCCCATGGATAATCACTTCGTCCGGCTTCTAAAACCAAAACACTTTTTGAACCATCCGCACTCAATCGGTTTCCCAGAATGGATCCCGCACTGCCACTTCCCACAATGATATAATCATAAGATTGATTCATTTCTAATTCCTCCTTCAAACACTTCTTATCAGCATTACGTGTAAAATACTGCTGAATAATCATCCGTTGTACGTTCTATACCTTATTTAGCCAAACCAATTCACTGGTCCCGGCTTGAGATTTTGATAAATATGTTTCGTTTCGGTGTATTCCTCCAGGCCGACTTTACCGAGCTCACGGCCGATACCAGACTGTTTATAACCGCCCCACGGTGCCTGAGGGAAATAAAAATTAACCTCGTTAATCCAAACCGTACCCATTCGCATTTTTTTCACGCAGCGTTCAGCTTTGCCAATGTCATTGGTAAAAACACCGCCAGAGAGACCATAAATAGAGTCATTCGCCAGTTTTACCGCTTCATCTTCACTGGAAAATGTTTCCACGGTGATGACCGGGCCGAACCCTTCTTCTTGCACCACATCCATATCGGTCGTGCAGTCGGTCAAAACAGTCGGCAGGTAGAAAAATCCGTCATTCAATTCTGGATCGTCCGGACGCTCGCCTCCTACCGCGACGGTTGCCCCTTCTTTTCGTCCTGTTTCCACGTAACGCCTCACTTTGTTTAAATGTTCCGCTGAAATTAAAGGTCCCATTTGGGTTGTTTCATCAAATCCGTCTCCAAGCTTAATTTTGCGGACGCGCTCCACCAGTTCTTTGACTAACGCATCATGAATACTTTCTTCCACGATCAGCCGCGTACCTGCTGAACAGACTTGGCCGGCATGAAAGAAAACGGCATTCATCGCCTGATCGACAGCGGTCTCGAAATCGGCATCCGCGAATACGATATTGGGATTTTTGCCACCGAGTTCAAGGGCGATGTTTTTCATATTGGAACTGGCTGCCTGCATAATACGTTTGCCAGTTTCAATGCCGCCTGTAAACGATATCAGATCCACATCCTGATGAGCAGAAAGTTCGGCACCTACCGTATTTCCCGAACCGAGCACTAAGTTAACAACACCCCGTGGAACACCTGCCTCTTCCATTAATTCGAATACCTTAACCGATGAAAGCGGCGTGATTTCACTCGGTTTCATAATGAGCGTATTCCCGGCAACAAGCGCTGGCGCTAATTTCCATGATGCCTGCAGGAGCGGATAGTTCCATGGTGTAATCTGACCGCATACCCCAACAGGTTCACGAACAACCCTGCTTGTGGCATTGGCAATCGGCGGATCCAGTGTTTCAGCCCCATCTTTATCCGCTAATTCCGCGTAATAACGGAAAACAGCTGTAATATCATCCATATCGCCACGGCTTTCTTCCAGTGTTTTCCCCGTATCAAGCGATTCAAGCTCTGCTAATTCCGCTTTGTCCCGCTGGATAAAATCAGCTATTGTTTGAACAATTTTGCCTCGATCGGTTGCAGGCGTCTGCGGCCACGGTCCATGGTCAAATGCATGACGTGCTGCAGCTATAGCTTCTTGCATATCTGCTACCTGTCCTTCAGTTGCTTTGGCAATGACCGCTTGATTATAGGGATTGATAATGTCTCGGGTCTGTCCACTCCGGGCCTCGACCCATTCTCCATTGATAAACATTTTGCTTCTATACAATAGTAATTTCTCCCTTATGTTAATTATATTAAATACGTTTTAAATAAACTTAACAAACTTAATTTAGCATGCTTTTTTAAATTTGTAAACCCATTGACATTATCACCTTGTAAGTTATAGTAAAACTATATATTAAAGTTATCTGAAACGTATTTAATTCTTAAAATAAAATAATTATTAAAGAAAGTAGGTTATCCATATGGAACACAACCCTAAAATCTTGAATCAGGCGTCTGCCGCGGAAAAAATCAACCAAGCCGAAAACAATATGATCAATACCATTGCCGAAACGATGGACCTTTATGGGGTGACATCCTCAGTCGGGCGTTTATATGCTACATTATATTTTCAGCACGAACCGATGACCCTGGATGGAATGAAAGATAAACTCGGGATGAGCAAACCAAGCATGAGTACCTCCGTACGAAAACTCCAAGACATCGACATTGTCCAGAAAGTATGGCAAAAAGGCACAAGAAAGGATTATTTTGTTGCCGAGAAGGATTATTTTCAATACTTTAAGAAATTTTTCTGCAAAAAATGGGAACGTGAAACCAACATGTTTCTTGGCAGCATTGATTACGCACAAAAACAGTTGGCTGAAGTATTGGACCAATCCGATATTGAGGAGCACTTGCAACAAAAAGCCCAATTAGATTACGATCAATTGGAAGAAGCCAGAAAATATTACCATTGGTTGCAGCGACTGATCCGATCCATTGAGTCAAATGAAATCTATGACTACCTTCCGAAAGAAATGCCAGACGACGTATAAAGTGAAACTCACGTTCAGTGGAGTTTTCAACGCAAAGGACGTGCTAATGCAGGCGTTATCCCAGGACGAGACGGTTTTAAGCCTGCCTTCCCCCCACTGCATGCTAGTTGAACAGAATCAGAAATTTACGGGCTGTTTATGCCCCCACCACCTGAGTTTTTAGTTTTCTCGGGCTTAAAGGTGGGGGTATTACAGCCCGTTCATACGTTATAAAAACCTCATCCTACTTTTTTTATATGATTATCACGGTCATGCCTCGGCGACAGATCATGTTCGGACGCATTTTTTCCATAAAATGATTGCAGGGCTTGACATATAATTAGCTTTTGTTACGATACAACTATGTTAATTTTATTAAATATATTCTAAACAAAGTTAACGATGAGGAGTGAGATTTATGACGTACGGATGACGCAAACAGGGTTAAGGCAGCACGATAGTTACTCAGATGGTTAATCCTATTACATGTAGAAAGGTGGATACATACGATGAATTTTAATAAAAAAGGTACTTTTATTATTCTATTACTAAGTTTGATCATGTTACTGGCAGCATGCAGTAACCCCGGTGAATCAAGCGATGCAACTACAGACGAAAATAATGCAGGTACGGACAATGACGATCCCATCACCATTGGACAGATTAATTGGCCGGAAAATATTGCAGTGACAAATATGTGGAAAGTTATCCTGGAAGATGAGGGTTATAACGTAGACTTAACCCTTGCTGATATGGGAGTGCAGATGGCTTCTGTTGCTGATGGCAGCCTGGATGTTTCGCCAGAAGTTTGGTTACCCGTACAAGACAAATCGTATTATGAAGAATATAAAGACCAAGCTGAATTTGCAGAAGACCCTTGGTACGATAACGGTATTGTTGGATTAGCGGTTCCGGAGTATATGGATGACATCAATAGCATTGAAGATTTGAATGACAACAAAGATAAATTTAATGGCGAGATTATAGGATTTGAACCCGGAGCAGGAACAATGGAAGTCACACATGATGTGATCAATGACTATGATCTTGATCTTGAACTAGTCGAGAGTAGTGAAGCCGCCATGATTCAAACCATTCGCGCAGCGGTGGATAACGAAGAACCGATTGTGGCCCCACTATGGCAACCGCATTATATATTTTCCGAAGTCGATATGAAGTTTTTGGACGATCCACAAAACACATATGGAGAAACGGAAGAAATATTTATGGCCACCCGTGATGGATTTGAGTCGGACTATGAAGATGTCTATAAATGGATGACTAACTGGGAATTAAATGATGATGAACTAGGAAGCTTAATGCTTGACGTACAGGAAGAAGAAGAAAACCCCATAGAAGGTGCAAAAAAATGGGTGGAAGAGAATCAAGATGTCATTGACGAGTGGAAGGAATAACGAGCAACGGACAGAAGACAGTGATCGTCTGCCTTTTCTCCTCTCTCTCTATCTATCATGATGAAGCAGACAGCTAACCTTTTTGGTAATCTGTTTGCTAAATAATTGCAGCAAAATGGGAAAAATATTAGCCCCTCTATTCACGATAGAGGGGCTTTTACATGCATACACGAGGTCAGGGGTAAGCACTTTGAGGAAAGGAAATTTCTGAAAGATGAAAAGCCTATAAAATGGAATCACCCGCTCCGCAAATCAATAATCACACCTAATTAATTACAGATACCCTATAATATGTAGCCACATAACCACTAGTATAATAATTTAGCAGCTACATTATTTCAGGAAGGATAGGGATGGAGTGGCACTGGATTAATTTGATAATTTGAAACATTCAGCAGCGTCTGTAGGTATATGAATCAGAAAAAAAGATAAGTCCAAAGATGCTTTATAAAATTCATTGACTTCGTACAAAAAGTGACTCGCCTAAACAGAGAACAACTTAAATAAGGTCTTGATATTTTCTTCTTCTGTACAAAACGCGCATAACGACAATATGTTTTGCGTCTTCATTGATCAAATGAAAAACAGTGTAGTTCTCAACGACGAGCTTACGGTAACCTTTATTTTTTAAAATTTCATCCCTTACGAAGCTACAGGAAAACGGGAAATTATTTAGTCTCATAACATTCGATTCTATTTTTTCCATAAGGTTATCAGCTGCCTCTTCATTATAAAGGTCATTAGCAATATAACCATAAATTTCATCTAAATCTTCATATGCCTTTGGGGTGATTTTAATTTTATAGCTATTTTCTTCCATGTTTCTTCTTTAGATTCTTAAAGACTTCTTCTCCCTCTAAAAGTTCTTCTCCATTTTTAATTTGTGCTTCTGCCTCGGCTAGTTTTTGGTATAATTCCAGTTCCCCTAAAGAACTTTCGTAAGTTTCCATACTCATAACAACCAAATCTCCATAACCATCCTTCGTGATAAAAACTGGTTCCTTGGTTTGGTGACACAGCTCAGAAATATCCGTTGTATTTCTCAAATCCTTTATCGGACGAATTTCAGGCAAACATACCATCTCCCTCTTCCGTTATTATGACTTATTTATAGCATTATTATGTTAAAATAACAATCACAGTAATCACCCTTATATCAATCTGACTACCCCCATCCCCAAGCTCTACACATCCTCCTGCCACTCACTATATGTCATCTATCACAAAATTTTCTTTTTCTATTGATAAAACTTCACTTTCATCGAAAATAAATATTCACTTTTAATTTCTTTCTACCATGCTAGCTAAAGGACCTTTATCCGGCTGGTATTTCTCATAGGCATTCCACATTGCAACTAGACCTTCTGTGTAAAAATCCTGATGTGGATCTCTGATATTTAATCGATGAATATAATAATGAATCCTGCGCTCATTCTGCTTGAAAATTTCTTCGAATGTTACGTTGTCTTTACCCTTTTATAAAATCCCCCTCGTCTAAAAAGCACTGCTGCTTCATAGAATATCTCTTTTTAATTACTATCGTATCGGAGGTTATTTGATGGCATGAACCTGATAATTTCTCATGCGACCTTCTGGGAGTTCTTACAATAGTAATATATTTATGTTATAGAGCAATTGTTTGTAAAAGTAAATAATTATACGCTATCAACCTACTAGGTATGCATAAAATACAGTGTCTGACCCCAGAATCCTCTCTATTGAAATAAAAATGTACTATCTACTATTACCTTTGTCCACTCTCTTTTTTCTTAATTGCGTATGCTGAATATGAAAGGAGAGGTAAGCTATGTGCTATCACAACCAATGTAAAAAGAGACACGAAGAACATTGTAAATGTTGCTGTCACATGAAGAAAGCGCATCATCATGATTGGTGTAAAGAAAGTAATAACCGATATCATGACAAATGCCAGGAAAATCGTTACGATAGTCAATGCAGAAAATCTAAACACTCTAAGAAGCAATTCTGTCATTGTTGTAACAGATATTACTAAAAATAAGCCCTCACATTAAAGTGGGGGCTTATGATTTGTATTCTTCCACGGCTTTTCCTCAAAATTTATATCCACAGCATTCTCACCATACATATAGCTTTCTATAAACGTACAATAGCAGCTTGACCCTCGCCTATTAGTGTCTACTTGACAGAGGTATGCTTACTTACCCCAATAGCACGCTTTGTCTGATTGGTATTTCTCATAAGCACTCCACATCGCGACCAGACCTTATGTGTAAAATTCTTGATGTGGATCTCTCGTGTCATAGTATTTTCGATCTGGTCGTATCATAGTGTGTTATAAAACATGTCGGTTAAAAAAATTTGAATGAAACAATGATGTACGCTTAATTTGATAAATCAAGATTTAACATTGTTATGTTCCAGAGCAAGGTAATGGGAACTAGATTTCTGTACCTTTTCCAGAAGCTGGATGTTTTCTGCCAAGGACTCCTCAAAAGAAGGTATCATTTCTTTTATTTTGGGCTTCCATGTTTCTATATGTTCTGGGAAATTCTCGCGTAAGACGTCTAACATAATAGCCACAGAAGTAGAGGCACCCGGAGATTCGCCTAATAATGCCACGATAGAATGATCCTCGGATTGAACAATTTCCGTGCCGAATTGGATATATCCTCGGCCTGAATGATTCGTATCTTTAATGATCTGTACACGCTTTCCAGCAACTACAAGATCCCAATCTTCGTCCTTTGCATCAGGTACATATTTTCGTAACGCTTGCATCCGGTCCTCTTTTTTCATTAGCATCTGTTGAATGGAATATTTAACCAAAGGGATATTTTTTATACCAGCAGCCAACATCGTTAACACGTTATTTGGCTTAATAGAATTTAAAAGATCTAAATTAGAACCATTCTTCAGAAACTTAGGTCCTATAGCAGCAAACGGTCCAAATAATAGGCTGTCCTTATCACCATGATATCGTCTATCAAGGTGTGGTACAGTCATGGGAGGCGTACCAGGAGGCTCTTTTCCATAAACCTTAGCTTCATGTTGTTCAACTATTTCTGGATTGCTACAAACCAAAAATGCACCACTGATTGGAAAGCCACCAATCTGTTTGCTTTCCGGAATCTTTGTTTTTTGTAATAGAGGAATTGCGTTTCCACCAGCTCCAAGAAAGACAAAATCTGCTATATGAGACTCAAGCGTATTGTTTTTAAAATTACGAACTATTACTTCCCATTTACCGTCATTTTGACGATGAAATTTAGTAACAGTTGAATTGTAATGAATTTCTATATTATCTTCTTTCTCTAAATTATTCGCTAGTTTTCGAGTAAGCTCACCAAAATTGACATCGGTTCCCGAATCTACTTTTGTTCCTGCAATAGGCGTTTCTGACGTGCGCCCCGCCGTCACTAGAGGAACCCACTTTTCTAATTCCCCGGGGGACTCGGTAAATTCCATTTCTTTAAACATTGGAAGGTATGATAATGCTTCAAATCGCCTACGTAAAAAATCTACGTTGTCTTCCCCCTGCACAAAACTTATATGAGGTAATGCACGGATAAATGCTTGAGGGTTTTGAATTTTCTTCTCTTTTACTAAATAAGACCAAAATTGCTTGGAAATTTCAAATTTTTCATTTATCTCTACTGCTTTACTAGAATCGATAGAGCCGTCTTCTTTTTCAACTGTATAATTTAACTCACATAATGCTGCATGTCCAGTTCCAGCATTATTCCATTCGTTTGTACTTTCCTTACCAGCACCATCCAGCTTTTCAAACAGTTTAATATTCCAATTTGGCTCTAATTTTTGTAAAAATGTTCCTAAGGTAGTACTCATCACACCAGCGCCTATTAGAATAACATCCTTTTTTTTCTGCTCGTTCATTGTCTAACTCCTTTCTATCCCTTAATCCTCTTGTTCTTCGATCTGTTTAAACAGCAACTCTTCCACGTTTGCTAAATGATCATACATATACTTATCCGCATTATCCGACTGCCTTGATTTGATTGCTTCATAGATTAATTGGTGCTCCGTAAAGAGCTTATCCGCCCCTCCCTCGGAATACAATAATAACCGACGTGTTTCTCTGATTGTCTCCGTCATGATTTCCGACACACTTCCCATCAGGTAAATTAGCATCTGATTATGGGTGGCCTTGGCAATCGCCAGGTGGAAGCCGAGATCAGCCTTTTCCGCCAACTCTTCATTTCCTTTGGTATCTTTCATCTCTTCCAGCGACTTTTCAATCTCTAGTAGATCTTCCTCCTGGTGATTCGCAGCAGCAAGACTAGCTGTTCCCACTTCGAGTATTTTACGAACCTGGTAAAGTTCCTTCACGTCTTCCAGCTTCATTAAAAAGGCAGAAGTTACGGGAAGTGTGAATTTAGAGGCATCAAATTCCTTCACATATGTTCCTTCGCCCTGCCGCATTTCCACAAGTCCCATAGTCCGAAGTCCACTGAGCGCTTCCCTGATCGCCGAGCGGCCGACATCGAAGTTCTTTGCTAGCTGTTCCACTGACTCTAGTTTATCCCCTGGGCTCAATTGACCGCTCTTGATCATGTCTATCAGGTTATCTGCAACCTCTTCATAAATTTTTTTCGTTCGAATAGGTTTATATTTATAGTCCATGCTTTTCATCTCCTCGTCATCAGAAACCATTTTACTGGAAATAACTAGGGTTGAAAAGATAACCCACCAAGCATTGGATCATTCTTAAAGAAGATTCATCAGAATGAAGCCACCAATCCCGGCAAGTACTCCATAAAGCAAAGCAGGCCCCAATGTTTTCCGGATCACATTTCCTTCTTCTCCCTCTATCCCGACAACTGCACTTGCTGCCACGACATTATGGACACAAATCATGTTTCCTGCACCAGCCCTGACAAGTTGGGAAGCCAGAACAATGTTCACATTCATCCCAGTCGCCTCCGCGATATTATACTGTACGGGAGAAAAGGTGAGCGTAGATACCGTTGCACTGCCGGTGATAAACGATCCCAGCTCACCGAGGAACGGTGCCACGAAAATCCACACTTTGAAATCCTTCGTTAATACGATCCACTGCCCCTGTGTTTCTGAGTGTATTCAGTAAAATTAGTGCTCCAAACAAGATTAATAGAATCGTTAGTGTCTTATGTACGCCTTGGAAAATCGAGGATACTACAACCTGACCTTCCATCCCCCAAACAGTAATCGCTAACAAAATAACGATAACAGAACTTATGGACATCCCTTTAATCGCCGGCATTCGTAATAATACCAGTAGGATAAAGGGAGCAATAACGGCACTAAGTGCCACTAGCATCAACATCTAATCTCCCCTTTTGTCTTTTTCGATCATTCCCTTCAAACAGTTCAAATCACTTCTATGTAATAAGGTCATCAGATGACCTTATTACATATATTAGACACTTCCATTGTCAATTGCAAGCCCTTTCTTATATCTCATTAAAGATATTAGGTTATAGAGTGTCTTCTGTACCTGCTTAAACGCGTGATGAAAACTGTTTATCACACCCGTACAATTGCAGGTTGCAGCTTGGAGATTGTTAACAGGAAAGCAATTCTTTTTTTATACCAATTGCCTTCCAAAATCGTGAATAAAAAACTTCCCTTAATAACGTACAAATCACCTTGCACACTATTTCAGGAAGTATAGAATTACTATTAAACTTCTGTCTCTATTTGAGTAGCAACTCTTGATTTTATTTCATTCTCAATTGGTGTTAATAAGTCAACTTCGGTCTCTGAAGAAGATAAAGAAACAACTAACGAATACCTTATCCTACTATCCCATTTCTTAAAAGAATGGCGTTCTCTCCACCATCCAATTACCGAATAGATTCCAATTGCTCTTCTCATTATCTTCTCTGCATTGTTAAATCAAAATAATAGATCCCACCAACACTAGCTTAGTCATAAATTCCTTTTAAATTAGGATACAACTTCAAATACTGTTGATAGGTTCCTTCATAAACCTCATGTTTTACCATATCAGGCTCATACATCTCAGCTTCTACAGGTACTAAAAATTGTTTAGAAAAGTCATTATAACTTTCAGACCACCCAAGACTTACAAAGGCAGAAGAAGAGATACCTAATGCGGGCATATATTCACTGTCTATTGGCACTCTTACTGGGCGACCTATAACATCTGCTAATATCTGACACCAAGCGGAGCTTTTTGAACCCCCTCCAATTAATGTTAGTAGACCTTCACTCCCTTGATTTGTGATTAGATCAATTAACTGCTTGTATGAATAACATATCCCTTCTATAACAGCTCTAGCCATATCACTTTTCTTCGTTTTTGGTCCGATTCCCCAGAATGCACCTTTTGCATCCGTATCACTAACTGGACACCTCTCCCCATTTAAATAAGGAAGAAATAATAAACCGTTGCTACCAGCCGGAATGGTTTCTACTAATGCGTCGAATTCCTCGTACTTATTATCCGTCCCCTCATTTGCAAACGTCTCCACAGCCCATTTATGCACATTTCCTGCATTCAGTACTGGTGCAATGCTGATATTCAAACTTTCCGGGAGATGGGCCAAATTAAAAATAGTATTGATCCCTTTGTTTTGCTTATTACTATCCTGTACAATAGCTGCCCATCCGGTAGTCCCAATATAAAAATAGGTGTCTCCATGATTAACCGCTGCTGCCCCCATAGTGGAGGCACCTGCATCTCCACTTCCACACAAAACAGGTGTAGACTCTAATAATCCAGTTTCTTCCGCAGCTGCTTTTGAGACATAACCGACTATTTCTTCTGAACTGTATACCTTAGGTAATTGGTTTCCGCTCAATCCGAATGTTTCTAAGATTTCTGGAATCCAATCTCGAGTATTTAAGCTCATCATTCCTGTCGTTGTAGCAGTTGTTGGATCCGTAACAAAAGCATTTGTCAATTTGTAAACAGCATAATCCTTCGAACTAAAAACAAAGCATTGTGTCTCATCAAAGACCTCTACATTGTTTTCTTTTAACCAAAGCAACTTAGCTAGAGGGGTTGATGAACGAATTGTATTTCCAGTTTTATCGTGAATAGTCGGCAGCTTTTTCATGATATACGCTGCCTCTTGCTCAGAACGGGTATCTGAATATAGGATGGCTCTTTGATTTGGGTACGTTGATGAAATTGAAATAACATCTTCCATTTGGCCAGAAAATGTAAGGGTAACAATTTGTTTTGGATTTAATTTTAATTCCGACCACCATTTTTGGGTAATCTCCTTAACCCCTTGCCACCAATCAGTAGGGCTTTGTTCAATTTCTCCATTTTCGCCATAATAGGTATCTAATAATATACTATACTCACCTATAATAGTAGCCTGATTGTTCACTAAAACCCCTTTAATAGCCGTCGTGCCTATATCAAAAGCACCAACATATTCCTCCATAATCACTCCACCTCCCCAATTTTTGCAGTTGTTAATTCTTGAATGAAACTCACTAGATCCTCATTCCTCCCTTTCTCTACAATACCACCAATTTTGCTTCCTACAACCATACCGTCATAATCTGATAAATAAACCTGCTTAGCTAAACTTCCAACTGATCGTACAACACCTAAATGCACACCATTTAACACATGAAAATCTAATGCATACCCTTCTTTCCATTCACCTGTTAATTCAATTGGACTTATCCATTTCATTATTAGTTCTCTCAATTTTAGCACAACACTGGTCATTCATATAACTTTAATTACGTATGTGGCCGAAATGAGTTTAATAGATAATTATGCCTGTATAATCATATTCTACATCCTTAGATAACCCTTTATTTTTGGTGAGTTCTGTTTATTCATTTCTCCTAGAAGGGCTGCGTACGTACAATTATAGCGAACGTTTAAGAGATCTTCGTATACACGTAGTGGATGTCTGCCCTCAGTTGCCTAGAGCTAATTGTTTAACAAACGTAACTCACTTTATTACAATAATAATGTCGCTAAAAAACGAGGAGGACAAAAATGAACGCTAACTATAAAACATTATTAGAACCTTATCCATTATCAAATGACGTGGAATTAAAAAATAGAATAATCATGGCACCAATGACAAACTTTTCATCGAATCCGGATGGTTCCGTTACAGAAGCAGAAGTGAATTATTACGCACGGCGTTCGAAAGGCGTGGGGGCAGTAATTACAGCATGTGCCTATGTAACTCCTAGCGGGAAAGGGTTCCCAGGTGAATTCGGCAGTGACCGCGATGAGCTTATCCCCAGCCTAAGACAATTAGCCAGCGGGATTAAAAATCAGGGAGCCAAAGCCATTTTGCAGATTTTCCATGGGGGAAGAATGTGTGCCCCAGACCTTGTTCCAAATGGGGAAATTGTAAGTGCGAGCAATATTCCGGCTGAAAACGGCGCAACAGCTGGCGTGGAACCTCGTGCATTAACGGAAACTGAGATCAACGAAATCATTGAGGCATTTGGAGAGTCCACACGTCGGGCGATCGAAGCAGGTTTTGATGGGGTTGAAATTCACGGAGCAAATGGGTACCTCATCCAACAATTTTTCTCCCCTCACTCCAATCGCCGCGATGATCAGTTTGGAGGAAATGTGCAAGAACGCATGACATTTCCATTGGCGGTTGTTGATAAAGTGCAACAGGTTGTAAATGAACATGCAAAAGAGCCGTTCGTTGTTGGGTATCGTTTTTCACCGGAAGAACCGGAAACAACTGGCATTACGATGGGTGATACTCTCCAATTGGTCGATGTGTTAACGGAGAAGGGACTAGATTATCTGCATGTATCCCTAGGCGAATTCTGGTCTAAAGCAAGAAGGAAAGCTGACACAACGAAGACACGTGTGGAGCTGCTTTTAGAAAAAATTCATAACCGCGTCCCATTAATCGGTGTAGGTTCCATCTATTCTGCTGATCAAGCGCGTGAAGCATTCCAGACCGGAGTCGCATTCCTAGCGCTTGGAAGAGAATTAATTATCGATCCAGACTGGGTACAAAAGATAGAAGCAGGAAAAGAAGATGAAATTAATACCTTAGTAGACGTCAACAAACAAGCGGAATTAGAGGTACCAGATCCATTATGGAAAGCTATTACAACTACGCCAGGTTGGTTCCCAGGAGTGGAATAAACAGGAAGTAGTTGGATAAAAAGAAGCGCATGTATACCTGTTACTATAAGGTATACATGTGCTTTTATTTTCCAAAGAAGGAAGCGCAAATAGCTTCCAATCTCAGCTGAATTTTCTTACCCTTCTCTTATCACTAGGCCAGATTCTCCTCAGTTCCCGGGATGGTCATAAACATACTCCGGAAAATCAGTGACGATACCGTCAACTTCGTGTTCTGCCAACCTATCTGCCTGTTCTTGTGATCTTACGGTATAGGCCCAGATTTCCATTTCGGCTGCATGAACGCGCTCAACCAGTTCATCTGTTACTGCATTCATATTCGGATTAAAATAATCTGCATAGCTGGCAAATGCTGCTAACTGCTCATCGGTAACGACTGCTGCCTGAAGCCCAAGCAGTACACCATGTGGAATATTTGGTACCAATTCTTTTGATGTTTGAACTGATTCATGATTAAACGATTGAATGATAACTTTATTATTATTCGGTTTATGCATATTGCGTTCTATTAAAGCATCGGCAACTTTTTCCTCGATACCCGGATATAGCCCTGGTGATTTCAATTCAATCAAAATACCAATCTTTCCACGATAAGCATCAATGATTTCTTCAAAAGTCGGGATCTGTTCCCCCGCAAATTCCTCACCAAACCAGCTGCCAGCATCCAATTGCTGTATTTCTTCCAGCGTATAATCACCAACAGCGCCCGTTCCATTTGTGGTTCGGTTTACTGTAGTATCATGAATGGCAACCAATTCCCCATCCTTCGTCATTTGCACATCGATTTCAATGTAGTCAGCTTTCATCTCAAAAGCTTTGTCAAACGCAACCATCGTATTTTCAGGCGTATGCCCCGAAGCACCCCGATGTGCCACATTGGTAATCTCCTGCCCATTTGCAGCAAGTACAGGAACCGTGAACAGGCTCAAAAAAAGACTCGTCATGAAAAAAATAGAAAGAATACGCTTCATAAATAAAATCTCCCTTCCTAGTAGTTACCTATTATTATAAAGAAAGACTATTAAGTTAGAGTGAAGAAAAAGATAAATCTATGTAAGGAAAACTACTAGGTTCGTAGGAAGCCGAAAGTCCCCTATCCCTTTTTAAAAGAACAAAAGAGGAATCAGGGAATCATTCCCCAGTTCCTCATTAGCTCCTTACCTTCTGATTATAATCCGCAAAGTCATGATACGTATAATTGCTCCTAATTGAATTGCAAACAGGTTCGCAGGTAAATAAATGATGCAGATCACCACGCATCGGCTCCTGTTCATTAAACCACGATTGTGGCATAACCGGGTGGTGCCTGTCACTGTTCCTCTGTTCGCTTTCCAGTGTCTGTATTGGTTCACCGCTCCCCTTCGTAACAAAATTACTTATTTTTTCCACATTTATCACGTATTCATTCCAATCTCTTTCTTTACTATGAGGGGGAAAGGGTATCAATGGCATCGAGAAGAAATGAATGCTAACAATGACAAAAAAAGAAAGACGGTGAGTATATTGGAATTGTTAAGTATCAACGGGTTATGCCTCATCATTGGTGTCACAGAAAAAACGGCAAAAAATTGGATTGAGGAATTTAGTACTCATATCCCGAAAACGACAGAACTGGGTATGACCTATTATCACCCTGAAGCGATTGACACTTTAAAATTTATTAAAACATGTAAGAATAAAAACTATCAGACACCGAAAATTAGGGAAATGCTAGCAAATAATATTTCTCCTATCACAATGCAGAGAACGATAGAAGATGTACAACGGTCACTAGAGCAAGAAAATTACAAGGAAAACCTTTTAACAGTGATGCAGACAATCGAAAAGACCATATCCAATGTCGCTGATCAGGAAAAATCGATAAAATCCTTACAAGAACAGTACTATGAACAAAACAAGCGAATCAAAGATGTGGACAAACAGGCAAAAGAAATAAATGATTTAAAACAAGAAATCAAAGCTTTAAAGCAAAAACTTACACCAGCAAAAGAATATGAAGAAAAAAAGGAATCTTTCGCAAAGCTTTTTAAACAACAAAAGGAGGATAACCATTGTTTCAACCAGATAATAACAAAGCTAAACCAGGGGATCTAGTCGAATTTAAAAGAGAAGATTTGCTTCTAACGGGAAAGGTATTACCATCTAATTGTAAGAATAGTATTATCGTTGAAATATCATCAGAAAATGATCTGGAAGCCATTAATTACAGTCACCCTAACACGGTAGTATCCCATAAAAAATACAGGATTAGATAACAAAAACCTTGAGAGGATATATCTTCTCAAGGTTTTTGTTATCTAAAGAAGCATGGGGGAGGTTCTCTCACTTCCACCTTTTTTTACCAGTCTATTAGTCTACTAGACAAGCGCCTTTTTTAACTATCACTCCTACAAACACCGCCATTCTCTCTTTAAATCTTCATAGCTTGAGAGTAAAGGAGGTGATAGAATGTTAGGATTTTCCATGATTGAACTTACAAGAAACAATAGTAATAGATTTGACAAGGAAATGCGCCAAAGACTAGTCAATTTATATAAGCCCTTTCGCCGTACTCCTTGTTTTTTACACCGTCCACTAGAAAAGATGTTGAAAAAGTCGAAGAAGTATCCTGTAATCATTGAGTTTGAAGAAAATGAAGTCAATTTGGCATCAAAAAAAGTCCATGAACTGGTTAAGTCTGAATTCAGATCTAAGATAGCGCACGATTTTCACAGCACATGCAGCTGTTCAGCGGTTGTAACTGCGTCCACAATTGAAAAACTCATGAACGACGGTGATTGTCACATTAAAAAGATATATTATGATCGAGAAGTCACTGCTTTGTTGGATGTTGCTTCTCCATCTATTCATGCCGATCAGGTGAATGAACAGGGTCTAACTGGAACGGATATCAATATTGCGGTCCTCGATACAGGCGTTCACCCGCACCAGGATTTAACACAATCAACGAACCGAATTATTGCCTTTAAAGATTTTGTTAACAACCAAACTGAACCTTATGACGATAATGGGCATGGAACGCATTGCGTGGGCGATGCGGCAGGTAACGGATTTTCATCAGACGGGAAATACCGCGGACCTGCTCCAGAAGCTGGTGTTATTGGCGTAAAGGTACTCGACAAGATGGGATCAGGATCTCTTTCCACGATTGTCTCTGGTATTCAATGGTGTATCGACAATAAAGAAGAGCACCAAATCGATGTAATTTCCTTATCTTTAGGAGCAACTGCTGATGAGTCTGACTGTAATGACCCACTTGTTCAAGCTGTAGAAGCAGCATGGGAAAGCGGTATTGTCGTTTGTGTAGCTGCCGGAAATTCGGGGCCTGATCAACGAACGATCGCTACCCCTGGCATCAGTTCAAGGGTCGTAACCGTCGGGGCAATCGATGATCAAAATACGATTGAGCGTTCAGATGACGAAATAGCACCTTTTTCAAGCCGTGGGCCTGCATGTGGGGTAGAAGCGAAGCCGGATTTATTAGCTCCAGGGGTAAACATTATTTCCCTTAGAGCTCCAGGATCTTTCCTAGACAAAACAAATAAGGCAAGTCTAGTCGAAAACGATTATTTCTCTTTGTCAGGGACATCAATGGCGACACCGATCTGTGCTGGAGTAGCTGCTCTTGTTCTTCAGGCTTATCCAGAATATACCCCTGATCAGGTGAAGCAACAACTGCTTCAAAGTGCGAGCGATTTAGGATTGCCGCCGTATGATCAAGGCTCGGGATATTTGGATGCTGCAGAAGCTGTCCCATTAGATGACAGCGGACAATAAGGTTAAGCTGGCTCCACTTTAGTTCAATACAAGAAAAACCTATAGGTCAAACGAGAAAGGAGGTGTTGTGTTCACAAAACAAAACCGGACAGCAAAACCAGGCTATTAATAATTTTGCATGTGTTAGGAAAAAATAAAAAATAAAAGAGGGAGATTTATTGTTTAAATTATATTTAGATCCAGGGCATGGCGGTTCTGATTCAGGTGCTACCGGAAACGGCCTACAGGAGAAAAACATTGTACTCGATATCGCGTTACGTATCCGGGACATTCTAAACAATGAATATAATAACATTGAAGTGAATATGAGCAGAACAACGGACACCTATGTAAGTTTAGATCAACGGACCAATGAAGCTAATTCCTGGAACGCAGACTATTTTCTATCCGTTCACTGCAATGCTTTTAATGGTTCGGCACAGGGGTATGAGGATTATATTTATAGTGGATTATCTGACTCCTCCCCTACTGCTCAATACCGGGATATCATGCATGATGAAATCATAGCTGTGAATGAATTAACCAACCGTGGGAAGAAAAAGGCAAATTTCCACGTGTTGAGGGAATCCTTTATGTCTGCTCTTTTAACGGAAAATGGTTTTATTGATCATTCAGGTGATTCAGCGAAATTGGCTGATGCCACATATCGTCAACAAGTCGCCCGTGGTCATGTAAATGGTCTGGAACGTGCCTTTAACCTTGAAAAATCAGCATCGGATACACTGTATAAGGTGATTGCCGGCTCTTTCCAGGACAGAGAAAATGCAGAAGAAAGAGTAGCTTACCTTGATTCCAATGGTATCCCATCTTTTTTACATGAAACCACGATAACTGGTGACACATGGTATCGCGTTCAGGCAGGCGCTTATAGTAGTCGAAGTAATGCAGAAGAACGCCTTACAGCAGTGAAAGAGTTAGGGATTGAAGATGCGTATATTTTAGAGGATCAAGGTGAGTCTGAAGTGACGGGGTATGCGATCGCAGGTTCTGTAGTTCTATCTCCACAACAAATGGATCAGTTTGTTCGAACCGTTAATCCTGATGCCCCCGCGTTAGGAACCTATTATTTAACCTTTGGCCAATATTATGGTCTTAGGGGCGATGTCACATTTGCTCAAGCCCTTCATGAAACGGATTATTTCCGCTTTACGGGTGTAGTCGACGAGGAACAAAATAATTTTGCGGGAATTGGTGCTACAGGCCCAGATAACCCAGGAGCAAGTTTTGATACACCGGAAGATGGGGTCCTGGCACATATTCAGCATTTGTATGCTTATGCTTCTACTGAATCATTACCAGACCAGTACCCTTTAGTTGATCCTCGTTTTGACCTTGTTGAGCGAGGAAGTGCAGTGATATGGGTAGATTTAAATGGAAAGTGGGCAGTTCCCGGTGATCAATATGCCCAAATGATTTTAGGTCTATATGAAAACATCGTGAACACAAGTATAGATCAATTACAGAATATCCTTGAACAAATAAGTATCTAAACGGAAAAACCCCGAAAATCCTTTATAATCGATAGAAATTTGAGGTTTTTCTATCCATATTTTTCATGCGCATAAGATAAAATGTGATAGACGATCGTTGAAACCTTTATCTTGTAGAAAATCGCTAAACTATAAAATAGTTGTTGTTTTAAACCCTATAAAATAATATAATATTATTTTATAGGGTTTAAAAAATTGTGATGCGAGAAGATGATGTTCAAAGGAAATCATGAATGAAGTTTTACTTTCTTAGTAGGACAACAGATTGATTGTAAGCGTTACCTAATCGTTCTGAGTTTTGGAGGGAATTAATAGATGAATAGAAAAGTGTTTAAAAATGGTATTGTATTAACGATTGATCAGTCCATAGGTAATTTTACTAAGGCGGACGTATTAGTAGAAGGTTCAAAAATTGTTGAAGTAAAACCAAATATTGAAGTATCAGATTGTGAAATTATCGATGCCTCCAATATGATTGTCATGCCGGGGCTAGTTGACACACATAGACACACATGGGAATCCTTAGTAAGAAACATTGGTACGGATTGGTCGTTACAAAAATATCTAGCAAGTATTTACTATGGAAATATTGGTTCGTTAAGAAGACCGCAAGATGACTATATTGCTAATTTATTAGGCGCATTAGAAGCACTTGATTCAGGTGTTACTACTTTATTAGACTCGAGTATGATAATGTCAAATGATCATACAGAAGAAATGATTCGTGGATTACAGGAATCTGGAGTACGTGGGGTCTTTGCTCATGGGTGCCCTGGCGATGAAGAATATTGGAACAGGGAAAGCATGTTAGATAATGGTGAAGATGCAAGAAGGATAAAGGAAAAACACTTCTCTTCCGAAGACCAATTACTGACAATGGGGCTTGCAATTCGAGGCCCTGAATTTTCATCATGGGATACATCTGTGAAGGAAATTCAATTGGCACGTGAATTGGGGGTTGTGTGCACCATGCATTTAGGTTTTGGCACATGGGGATCAATTGATCGTTCCATTGAAAAGTTAAATAAAGCTGGACTATTAGGTCCTGACTTAAATTTTGTCCACATGAATGCAGTAAGTCCAGAGGAAATGAGAATGATTGCAGCAAATGGCGGTTCTATTTCCGTAACTCCAGAAATCGAAATGATGATGGGACATGGATATCCGGCAACTGGATTATGTCTTGAAAATGGAGTGCGACCTACAATTGGTGTAGACGTCGTTACATCGACTGGTGGAGATATGTTTGCCCAAATGAAATTTGCACTTCAAGCAGAACGTGCGAGAGTAAATGGTAATTTAATTGCAAGCGGAGAAATGCCTGAGCCGTTGCACATTTCCGCAAATGATATGTTAGAATTTGCAACAATAGATGGTGCTAAGGCTTTAATGCTTGAGGATAAAGTTGGTTCGTTAACGCCGGGTAAAAAGGCTGATATCATTATGGTTCGTACAAGTGATTTAAATATATTCCCTGTGAATGATCCTGTTGGTACGGTTGTACAATGTACACATACAGGTAACGTAGATTCCGTTTTTGTAGATGGCAAAGCGATTAAACGAAATGGGGAGATGGTTGGTATTGATCTTGATAAGATTCGTAAACAAGCGATTGAAAGTAGAAATGCAATTTTAGAAAAATACGGAATGCCTGATAATGTAGTTGTGTGATATAAATCAATAATTGGCAACTGGCAATTAAGGTTCGAGTGTCCTACCGACTAGCGACTTAGAACATTTGGCTTGCTGTGCGATTCGGAGTACAAAATAAAAAACAGGCGCACAGCCTGTTTTATCCGGTTTGACCTTTATTCTTTTGAATTTTGTTGTCGTGGGAGCGTTAAGAAACAGACGGGAACGTAGAGTTATCGACTGTTTTAGATCACAGCGAGATAAACCATATTGTAAGATAGCGTACTTTGCTATCTGACAGATTGGTAATAGACCCTTGCGGCAACCTCTTATCGCCATGTGTTTTTGTTTCTAATAAATCTAGGAATCCATTTTGATCAATCTTGTTTCTTTAAATACCACGACTGGTCAAGAAAAAACCGCGGCAATACAACGGATAAATAGGATAAGTTTATCGATGGCCTAAAGGAGGCAAGCACTTTTTACGAGATTGTGCTCCAACATTCTATAATGTACAATTATCCGAAATGATACAGTGGCCACAATATCTACAGTAATTATTGGTATGATAGGCTTGATTACCTGTTGAAACCCTTCCTTAGTTTTTCAAGACCAATAATGCCCACAGAGTCTCCACGTTAAGTTCTTAAACACTTATCTGAAAGAGACCATTCAAAAATAATAATCTTAGATGTTTTAAACTCATTATGGTTCCTATTTTAATGTAAATCTCTTATTGTATCTTTAACATTTTAGTTATACAATCGAACAATTTCAGGCATCCGTAAGTGAAGCTGGTCTTGCTTCGGGTATTTGGTCTAGTTCGCTTTATTCAAGGTGTTGCTTATGGGGTTGCTACTACTGCTAGAATTAGTGCTGTAATGGACATGATTCCAGATTCTAAGCGTGGGGAAGGGACTGGTTATTTTGCATTAAGTACTACAATTGTAACAGCAGTTGGCCCATTCTTATGCCATCTTATTACTCAAAATGCGGACTATGAAATGATATTTACTACTTGTACAGGTTTTTTGTATAAGTTTACTAATTATACTATTTGCAAAGGTCCCTGAAGCTGACATTACAGATGAACAATTAGAATCAATGAAAAAAGGAGTAAGATTACAAGATTTCTTTGAGAAAAAAATCATTTTGGCAATGCATGCTAAGACCTTTCTATCAATCTGTCTCCTATAATAATTGAACATAAAAATAGTACCGTTAGGAAACGGTACTGATCGTTAGACATCTTTATTTATAATAATCATTTATTTATTAACAAATCCTATCGAATTAAGGTTAATCCCCCTTTAATAATAAGGGTATGGATAAGGATAATAAGGATACGGAGACGGAGCAATATAAGGTAATAAGGCTAAAGCAGCTAAGGTAGCTAACGGAAAATTTCGACGTCTAAAACGTCGGAATCTTCTTCTAGGACGACCAAATCCGCCATAATATTGTCGAATATCCGATTCATTCTCAATTTCTCGCTCCATTACATCCTCACCAGCTAACACGGTAATACTATCCATATCTACATTTTCAATAATACCATCAATAGTACTTCCATCTGTCATCGTTAATACCACATGATAATTCATGTGTTTTCTGCACTCATCATACAAATTCCTGGAATCGTTATGGTAATCATGATTTTCTACATTCACTTTTTTATCTCATCTCCTTTCAACTACATGATATTCACCTAGAAGAAGGACGTTACACTTTATAAGCAATAAGTTGTTGACTGCACTCTATTGTTCGGCAATCCATACTTCATCGCTAATTGAATCATCTCCTCCCTTTTCTAAATTAGGTATGGGTGTTGCAACTGCAGTATTAGGATTTAGTTGGCGGAGGTACGTTTGCTTATTTTAGTGACGCAGATTACCAGTGCTAGCAGTAGCGAGTCCTAGGCCCAGTTTTTTCTTTATACTCATTGTAAAATTCCTCCTTCATTTTTATTATTTAAATAGACTGCGTAAAAAGCGTTCTTATCCCAATTTGAAAATCTCACCTTTTACATTACAGGATCGGGATCCCATTACGCTAGAATGCAGCTGCTTCCAAATCAGACATCCCTCGTACTTCAGCGAAAACATACGTTTCTCCTTCAGGGGTTAATCCATCTTTAAATTTTCCATTTTTACATTTCCAATGGATTATACACATGTTGAGGCATTCTCACAGGTCCTGATTCTTTTCCCGGAGCAAATCGATCAAATGATTACGGATCATAACATTGAAGTACGTGGCGAAGGGATCTTCATCGGGGGGAGGATACATTTCATATGCCATCATCATGGCACGAAGGCCTTCCTGGTAAAACTCCTGATGCGGATCTTGCATACGCAATTGACGGAGATGGTACTGCACCCGTCTTTCACGCCGTATTCATTAATCTTCTCTTTGCAAGTCTTTCCCAGCCTTTTACCGCATCAATTGTAACACCTTCACGCGCGGCGATTTCCTTTATCGGCATGTCCGTCAAAACATGGTATTCCATCCATTTCCACTGATCCACCGTTAGCATCCCCTATCTAATCTCCACAGAAGGAATTATAGGGTCAAACGGGAGGAAAAGTAAGGGTCGTTAACGCACCTCATACTTCCGAAGGGACAATTACTAAGGAAGCAAAAGAACCGTCCCCATGCTTTGGCGGAGTATTCCCATCGTAAAACTATCCATGCCATAAGAAGTAACGATTTAACGTAAACCGCTAAATCGTTACTGGTTTAACAAATACTAGTTCTTACAACCGTCTTTGTCACACGTGATTCTTCATGGGAAGTCACCCAGTCTTGCGGGCTATCCCTAGTAAAGCAGCGAAGTCCCGTTGTTGAGATTTCGTATAAATGACTATATGTATGCGCCATTAACTTATTGGATTTCTTCGTTGCTGCATATAAACTGACAGGATGATTGACTTCATCAGACATTGAGAATGGCATCTTTACGTTTGCACCATACACCGAACTTGATAATGCATAAATAACGGGATGCCTCCAAAATATTCATGAAACCCTGGTATTTGGTTGGGGGTCTGACACCAGAATCCATTTATATTTCTCAACCAGAAAAAGCCGTTAATGGATATACTGAGTTGAAACTGCCCACTGAAACATCTTGTCCAATAGAACAGTTATAATGAATTAAATTAAAATCGTCTACCTGTCTCTAATTATCTAACTCTGTTTCAAATCCTTATCTAATTCTGGGTCTATTATCTCATATATTCTGGTAAATTGTAAGAATTATTGTCATAATTTATCGAAATTTAAATTTTGATATAAAGTGGCCGCACCATCTATTTAATCTTTAAATTTATTTTTATTAATGTTACAGTGACACGCTTAGTTCCTACTGATAAGGCAGTGCCTTTGAATCGTAATTATCACCCACTCATTCTTTAATAACATAACCATTCAATAGGAATGATGCTAACAATTCATATTTAGAGATTGTAGTGGGAGACTGCTCGGATGATGATACTTGTCATGTATGAATACCGTTACAAAATCTTCATAAATAAAAAACACTGTATACGATCAACCTATTAGATAGGCATCGTATACAGTGTTTTCTTATAATAGATTGTCATTTTATTGCTTGTCAATCTAATAATACTCCCTATACCTCTCCACAAACTTCCCTAACCCTTCATCGATAGAAGTTGTCGATTCAAACCAGTTACATCCTTCAATTCATCAATATCTCCATATGTCGCTTAAATTTCCTCAGGCAATGAATCACTCAATCTCCATCTCCAACAATGCACTGCTTAACGTCTTTCCATGTGTATCCATCGCAAGCGAGGTTGTAACTCCTCCTAACAAGCTTTGATAACAGACGAAGTTGAATGCATTAATATTAGGTAATTCGTAACGCACGACATCGCCCTTTATTATATCTTGCAAATGATTCTTCACTGCTTCAGGGGTAACTTTTTCTCTAAGCCAGTCGTAGTCAGTTTCCTCATAAGGAATCAGAGAAAGGTTTACAATATCTCCTTTATCCCCTGCGCGGCTGTGCGCAACTTCAAATAGTTTCAATTGCCCTCTCCCCCTTCTTTCTCGCGCTTCCATTCCTTCAAATGTACCTGTGCGGTAACCTTTTCTCTTTCGATGAAAGTGGATAAAACACCAATGGACTCGGAAACCTTTTTCCTGGCTCCTCCCCCGGCAGCTGGTCCATTTAGATAGAGAGCTTCCACTTCTTCACCAATCAATTTTGCCTTTTCTTTTGATTGATGATATCCTGCCGCCCTCAGTCTGATTTCGTATGGAACTACTTCACTAAAACTTGTACGATGAACAGATGATAAACCAATAAAATCGACTCTCAGATCTGTTATGTCAGGAACCAGGTGCTCCTTCAAAACTTCCTCAGCCATTTCCGCTTTTTCCAAGGCATGCGATCCTGCATAGGAAATTTCCCCTTCTCCTAAAAATCCTGCATGATAGCCTACGGAAACCTTCAACGTCTTTGGCCGCTCCTTACCAGACCCATTCGTTACTTTTACTTGGTCCTTTCTGGTCTCTTCCAAGTGCACACCTGTAAAATCAACAATCGCATCAGGAGTCATATACGCTTTTGGATCATGTATTTCGTATATTAATTGTTCTTTCACTGTTCTTAAGTCAATCACTCCACCTGTTCCCTCTACTTTGGAAATAACTGAACTTCCATCTGAATCAATCGTGGCAAAAGGAAACCCGATATTGTTCAGGTTCTCCACCTTTTTTCTATATCCATCTGCAAAATAACCGCCACTCACCTGACTGGAACACTCAAGCAGATGCCCTGTGACCAGACCCTGGCCTAACTTTTCATATTCATCCGCTCCCCAATTAAAATGATACATTTGTGGAGCAAGGAATAGTGATGGATCTGCAACCCTCCCAGTAATAATGATGTTAGCATCCGTCTCCAGAGCCGGAATTATTGCATCAGCCCCAAGATAAGCATTTGCGGAAACGATAGAATCATAGTCGGAAATCGATACATTATTTTCTAAGGCAGGAGATTTTAAGTCAATATCATCTAGCACGTCATCCCCGGTAACAGCTGCGATTTTACATGGAATATCTAATAGTTTGGCAATTTCAAGTGTTTTCTGTGCTGCTCCTACCGGATTTGCTGCACCCATGTTTGTAATTAACCTGACATTATTTTCAACCGCAAGTGGAAGCAGTTTTTTCATTCTTTTTTCCAGTAATGGATCATATCCCTCATTGTCATCAGCCCGTTTACGTTGCTGTGCTAAAGCAATCGTTCGTTCTGCCAGACATTCCAAAACGAGGTAATCCAGATTTGCATGTTTTACTAATGTTTCTGCAGGTTCTATACGATCACCGGAAAAACCTGCGCCTGAACCAATTCTCAGCATACTCCTCAGTCCTTCCTTCTATTAATTTATTGCTCCTTTACAAAACGCCTATTATTATGGCGACAGTTGCCATCACTGCAGTAATACCAAATGCGAGAGGAATGGCTTTTTTCTGTAAATCTCCTAAGTCTACTCCTGCCAAACCTATCAGCAAGAACGTAGATCCAGTCAGCGGACTCATTGCAAAACCGGTAGTCATTTGTCCCAATAAAGCTGCTCTTGCCATGGTTTCAGGCATGATCCCGAAAGCTTCTCCTGTTGCACCTAAGACAGGCATCACTCCAAAATAGAAAGAATCCGGATCAAACAAGAGACTAAGCGGCATAGAGAGGTAGGCTAATACGATAGGCAAACCTTGTCCCCAATCACTTGGAAATGCGCCTGCTGCTGTATTTGCCATGGCATCAATCATCCCCGTCCCAGCCAGGATTCCTGTAAAAATCCCAGCAGAAAAAATAACCGAAGACGTATAGATTGCCCCCTTGGCATGTGCTTCAATTCGTTCCTGCTGCATTGCCACCTCGCGATAATTCAACATTAATGCAAGAGGCACACCAATGACAAATGGCACAGCCAACGGAACGACATTCATAACCAGCACGACAATCACCGCTATTGTTAAGAGTAGATTGGGGATAATCATTTTAGGTCGCTGTAGCTTTTCCTTCTCTGAATCCTGGACTGGATCATCAAACGAATCCAGCTCCTCCAGCCTTTCACTATCTGCTGCCGCTTCCTGGAAACCTGATCGTTTTCGCTCTTGTTTCCCCAACCAGAAAGCTGCAAGTAAAACACAAATTAAACCAACAACCTGCACCGGAAGCATCGGAGCGTATAATTCAACTACATCCATGTTTAACGCTGCGGCTGCCCTTAGTGTCGGCCCTCCCCATGGTACGATGTTCATCGTTCCGGCACTCAGTGCAGCGATAACCGCAAGTGTCAGGGGACTCATATTCAGCGCTTTGTATATAGGAAGCAAAGCGGATATGGTAATTAAAAACGTACTGGATCCAGAGCCATCCAAATGGGAAGCCATTGCTATAATGGCTGTACCGACGGCAATTTTAACTGGATCCCCTTTTGCATACTTGATAACCCCTTTAATCAGTGGGTTGAATAATCCCGCATCAAACATAATACCAAAGAAAAGGATGGCAAACGTAATCATAATACCGGTCATCGCAATACCGGCTATCCCCTCACCCATAAATTCACCAATTTCGGAGATACCAAAACCTGCAATTAACGCAACAGCCAAAGGAATAACAACCAATGCAAAGTGAATAGATGTTTTCTTTGATAACACTAAATACAATAAGACCCCAATGATTAAAAATCCATAAAACGCCAGCATAACTTACCCTCCCCCTTTAAATTATATATGCAAATTTTATGCCAACATAAAAAAGCCTTAGGTAAAGGCTTCGCAAACATAGAACTTCTAAAAAATTAGAAGTAATTAAATAAAACTGTAGATAGACTCATTTGTATGCGGTTGCATATCTATTCTATAAAACTGGAATCCGTTTCTAGATTTTTAGAATTACACCTCCAGTTTATTATAAAGAGTAGCTAGAGAAATTCCTAACCTGTCAGCAGCTTTCTTCTTTCCTTTCAGTGTATCGCCGTATATTTGTATGGTCTCCCAGATAATCTCCTGTTCTATATTTCGTATCATTTCTTTCAAGGTTTGCTGTTGGGGAATACTTGTCTTAGAAACATGATGATAGATTACTTCCGGTAAATTTTCCAACTCAATAAATGTTGTCTCAGTCATACTAAGCGCATATTGTACAGAATGTATCAGTTCTCGTGCGTTACCTGGCCAATCATACTGCTTAAGCACACGCATTACGTCTTCTTTGAGGCGAACCGCTGATCCGCCAGCCTGTTCCTTTTCGATCACATAATCGATATACAAAGGTATATCTTCTTTCCGATCCCTTAATGGTGGGACAGAAATCGGTATTCCGCTTAAACGATAATACAGATCTTCTCGAAAACGATCTTTTTCCACTAGCCTCACAAGATCTTTATTGGTTGCTGCAATTATCTTGATATTAATTTCCTTTTCCATCAGACCACCCACTTTACGGACACTTCTCTCCTGCAGGACGCGAAGAAGCTTTGCCTGAAGGTCATAGGGCATGTCTCCTATCTCATCTAAAAAGAGTGTCCCATGATCAGCCAATTCAAAAAGACCGACCTTTCCTCCTTTTTTGGAACTTGTAAAAGAACCTTCCTCATAGCCAAATAGTTCGCTCTCAAGTAGAGAAGAAGGAATCGCGGCACAATTAATCGGGATAAAAGGTAAAGATGCTCGGTCACTTTCATTATGTAAGGCATGTGCAAACAATTCCTTCCCCGTACCGCTCTCCCCCTGAATCAGAATATTGAGATTGCTATGAGCCGCCTTTTTTGCCAGTTCTATCGTAGACCTCAAACCGCCTTCTCTTCCAATAATGTTCTCAAATGTATACTTCGCCCGGTTTATAGTCCCCACAGCTTTTTCTAGTCTGGCTATCCTTTCCTGACTTCGATGTAGCTCCCTTGTTAAATAGTGAACTTCATTTAAGCTTTTACAAACCGACACTGCACCTACAATTTCTTCACCTTTATATACAGGTGCCGTATCAATAATGTATTCAACTTCCCCTTCTTTTCGATAAACTCCTTCCCGGCGCTTACCGTCTTTTAAAGCATTTGGTAAAACTGCACCCTTTCGTACTTCTGCCAAGGGCTGACCGACAATATCCGCTTCTTTGACACCAGTTATATTCGTATATTCTTTATTTACAAACTGGACGACTCCTTCTACATCGATTACCAGAATTCCATCATTAATAGAATCTATCATTTCTTCAATCCAGTCTATATAATTTCTTCCATCACTTCCTGGTATGACAGTCAATAGGACCACCCTTATTATAATAAATTTTCTGATTATTTATATCTTATCATCTATTATTTTGACTAGGCAAGTTTTATTGGATTTGGATGTACTAAAGCTAATGAGGACATTGTTTTATAACATTCTATGGTAGAATCACACTCACTGTGAAATTTATAATTACCGACATAGACCCTCTTATCCCACGTATGTATAATGATTCTACTGATACGCTCGTTCTCCACATGATCCCCCGAGGGTGGGTGGGGCCTGACACCAATGTCCTAAAGACTAAGCTATTGCCCAGCATTTATAGCGATTTCTTAGGGGTTGCACTGACGCAGGTAGATCTCACCAAGAGCAGTAGTTATATGGAAGAGAATGAAGGGGAATAGTATGCACCTATACTACTCCCCCAAATATCAACCGCTCTCTTAAAAAGGTCCATACCCCGTTAAGGTAGCAAAACCTACAGCAATGGCCCCAACAGCGACCCACATCAATGCTAATGGAAGAACAAACCTAGCCCATTTTGTCCACTGCACGCCTCCTACCGCTAAAACCGCCATAAGCACACCAGATGTAGGAGTAATGATATTCGTAAACCCATCTCCCAGTTTTAAAATGAGTACCCCGGTTTGTCTTGTTAAGCCTAATAGATCAACAATTGGAACCATTAATGGCATAATTATGGCAGCTTGACCTGTACCAGAGGTGACCAATAGATTAAATAGCAAATTAAATGCAAATAGCAATTGGCCACCTACAAAAAGGGAAGTTGATTCTAACGGAACGAGTGCACCATGAACAATGGTATCAAGAATATTACCCTGTTCCAGAACAACAATAACTGCTCTTGCAACCCCCACGACCAAAGCTCCATAAACGAGTGATCTTGCTCCATCCATAAATGTGCTGATAAATTGATTCGGTGTTATTCTTGCTATGAGGGCAACAACTACTCCCATTATCAAAAATATTGCAGCAAGCTCATTTATACTCCATCCATAGTTAAAAGCACCGTATACAAAAAAGATAATAAATACGAAGAACGTCGACACGATCAATTTTTGTTTTCTAGTAAAATTTGCATCTTTCACTTGCCCTGCCGATTCATCATTATTATCCGTAAACAGCCTGTCCCCCATCAACGATTTTGACGGATCATTTTTAACTTTTTTCGCATAAAAATTAATGTATGTAATCGTGATTATAAGAAGCGTTATAAATATAACAATACGCAGCGTTATACCAGAAAATAATGGCAACTCGGCGATAGATTGGCCTAAACCAAGTATAGTAGGATCAAATACCCCGGCAACCATTCCCGCATAGTACCCTAAATACACCGTTGCTACACCAACGATCGCATCCAGATTAAGCGAACGTGCCAGCGCTATACCAATCGGGATAAATGCGATAACAGCATTGGCGGCAACACCCATGGTAGCTAATATACCAAATATAGCAGAGACAGACATAATCAATAGCATATAACGCCCTTTTGTTTTTACAATTAAGGCATTAATACCAGTATTAATGGACCCTGTCGAATTAATAATGGCCACGATACCGCCGATGGTAAATATTAGAAATATAATATTCGCTGACTCAACCAGTCCTAATTGTACGGACCTAAATAGATCCAGTAAATTAGTGGGATTTGCCTCCACGGTTGAATAACTATCCGGAACAACCTGTGTTACATTATCAAAAGTCTCTCTTTCATAGGTGCCAGCGGGTATGAAATATGTCGCAACCGCGGCGAGAAACACAATGCTAAAAATAATAATAAAAGCATCAGGCATCACAAAACGCCTTTTGGAACTACTTTCTTTTTTCTTCAATACATTCTTCCTCCCTCTAGAAATTTAGATTTACTTAAAAAGGTCAGACCTTCCTGAAGTTAAGCATAAAATGCCCTCTGATCTCTTGCTTCAGGCATTTACGCTTTTGATTATGCGGTAGTATATGCAATCGCAATGATCATGCAGATTCCACACATTTGATGTAGGGTCTATTTTCTATAATGAATACACATTCTTAACTGCCTTATACAAAATATCGGTTCCATTTTGTAATGCTTTTTCATCGAAGGTCATATTCGGATGATGTAATCCAGGTTTTAAGTCACATCCGATCCCTAACATTGTTGCTTTTAAGGAAGGCTTCTTAATGGTGTAATAATGAAAATCATCACCACCAGGTGTAATTAATGGCTCGTCCAGCCCTTCTTCTCCCAGCGTGTCCACAATAGCCCCGCGCACCATGTCTATCGCATCATCATTTAATTTAGCCGCAGCAATCTCTCCAATAAGGTTTATTGCTATATCCACATCATATAAATCTTTAAGGGCATCCATAATATTATTAACTTTTGTGTCTAGCCTTTCCATTTCTTCATTCGTTTGTGCCCTGATATCCAATGAAAAAGATGCATTGCCGGGAATAATGTTCGTACTTTCTCCTCCGGCCTGGAATGCGGTCATTTTAGCAGAATGCGGAACGAGCGGATCAATATGGATTTGCTTCAACATGTTTACGATCTGAGCACCAATTTCGATAGCATTATGATTGAGATGTGGCCGCGCCCCGTGAGCATCCTCACCTCGGATTACACCACTATACATTCTAGTAGCTCCATGGACGATGACTGGCGTGGCATGCCCCATTTCTGCTTCCTGCACCGGCCTTAGATGGACACCAAATAAATAATCAACATCATCTACAACATTTTTTTCTACCATTTTTAAAGCACCGGATCCTTTTTCCTCTGCCGGCTGAAAAATAAATCGGACAGCTACCTTTTCAGCTAAGTCCTTCTCCTGTTCAAGCCGCCATAATAGACCTAAAACCATAGACATGTGCGCGTCATGACCACACGAATGGTTTGCTTGAAATTCCCCATTTACTTCTTGCCATAACGCGTCAATATCCGCTCGTACAGCCACTACTGGTAAACCTGCATTAAAATTACCAAAGTCCCCTACGACACCCGTACAATCATCAAACGTTCTGACAGTACACCCACTTTCCTTTAAAATACCTTCAATATAACTCGTAGTCTGTACCTCTTTCCAACTAATCTCTGCATTGTTATGCAAATGATGAAACGTATCCATAACCCGTTGTTCGATAGTATTATTCATTACTCTTCGCCATCCTTATCCAATATTTAGAAGTGAACCGATAATATACGGAAGATAATAACACATACGTCTCTCGATAATCAATTTTTGGGATGGAAGGGAGGAAGCGTGGGACGGTTCTTTTTCTTCCTGTTTCTGATAAACATGGAAGCAGGAGAAGAACCTTCCACGTGCTTCCAATTGTAATAGCAAGTATTGATAAAATAAACAAATTATGATAGAATCAATTAAATTTACGAAGTATTTACTTTTTTTAAAAATAAAAAGAAGCGTTTGCTTTATTCTTATTACATTGCTAAGAAGGATTAATCTGCATGCTGTCTAATAATGGGGGATCGGGATGGAACGTATTTATCAGAAGATATACGAACAGCAATCAACTTTTTCGAAAAATTTACAGAAGATTTCAGCACATTTCTATGACGACCCTAAAACATTTGCTATCTATTCCGCGGCTGAAGCAGCAAAAGTAATAGGTGTCAGTGAAACGACAGTGATTCGTTTTTGTCAAAAACTAAATTACAAGGGATATAGCGCACTCCAGAAAGAGGTTCAGCACCATCTTTTTCAGAAAAGCAGTTTATCTGATTATGTGGAAGCTAAAGCAGTGGATGACAAAACAAGTGAACCAATCAAAAGCTTAATGGAACATGATAGACATTCCATTCAAAAGGTGATGGAGCAAATACCGGAAATGCATCTGGAAAAAACCGTTAAGAAACTAGCCAATTCTGATCACGTGTTAATCGCAGGGGCTAGATCCTCCCACGCTTTAGCAAGCTGGTTTGCCTTTTCGTTGGATCTGATAGTAGGGAATACACGTTTTTATCAGCCGAATGTCGACGATGTGTTATTACGAATCAGTGAATTGACGGAGCAAAGTGTGTTTGTTGCTTTTTCATTTCATCGGTATGCAGCAGATACGATACATATTGCAAAGCTTGCTAAACAACGGGGGGCCTTTGTGATTACTTTCACGGATTCGCCGATTTCACCAATTACGAATCATGCCAGCCTTGTTTTACCTTTACAATTAAATGTGAAATCAACACTCGACGCAGCACCAGCCATATTGTCATTAACAAACAGTATTACATCAGCTGTCTCATTGGCAAAACCGGATCAATTTCAAAAACGGGCGAAGCTTTTCGATTCGATCGATGGGCAAGACTTTTTCGCATAAAATGTTTGGGGAGGAGTTTCGTTATGAAATCTGCAATTGAAAAATGAACACCTTATCTTCATAGAAGTTTTTCTCGCTTACATACCAATCCTGAAATAAGTGGAATGGACTACAGCTTATATTCATTCCTTATTCGAAACTCAGGATTTGAGTTATACAACGTTTGAAAATAGGAGGAAGCGGAATATGGACAACTTGGTTATTCGCACACTTACAACAATGGAAGAATTGCACCATATGAAAGAAGTGGAAACAGCTGTCTGGCAGATGTCTCCGCTTCCAGTACATCAGACATTTACTGCAATAAATAACGGCGGCATTATCCTGGGAGCATTTGATGGGAAGACGATGATTGGCTTTTTATATAGCTTTGCAGGTTTCGATGGGCATGTTCCTTATTTATGTTCTCATATGCTTGGGATCTTACCAGCCTATCGAACAGCTGGTCTTGGTGTGAAAATGAAGTTAAAGCAGGCGGAACTTGCGCGAAACATGGGGTATCAAATGATTACATGGACATTCGATCCGCTCGAAAGTCGAAATGCCTATCTGAATTTACATAAACTCGGAGCAACCGGATCCATATATAAAGAAAATTACTATGGATCAATGACAGATGAACTTAATCAAGGATTGCCAACTGATCGTATTCATATTAAATGGGATATAAATAAAAATCATACAGCTAGTAACATCCCCTTTACGAAAGAAAAGTTATTACTGGATACGTCCCCAAAAGGCTCCCCGTTGATTACAGATATCTTTTATTCAAATCCATTCAAAACAGCTGAAGACCTCTATATGGCTATACCTAGTAATTTTCAGGAAATAAAGCAAGCGGATTTTCAATTAGCTAAAAAATGGCGTATGGAAACAAGGAAAGTCTTTCAAGCCCTTTTCGAAAACGGCTATCAGGCAAGAGATCTTATAAAGGGCCATACCGGGAAATTAAATTATTATGCTTTTACACATAAAAAATAGGAGGTTTTGGGTTTGACAATTCCAATCAAACAAATAAAATTACGTAAATTAAACATGCGGTTAAAAGACCCATTTACAACAAGTTTTGGCACCATGGAAGATAAAGAATTTTATATAACAGAAGCGATTGATACACATGGGAACAGTGGATTTGGTGAATCAGTTGCCTTTACAAGTCCATGGTATAGCGAAGAAACGGTGAAAACCAACTTACATGTCATGGAAGATTTTTTAATAAAAATTCTACAAGAAAATAACATAAACCATCCGGATGACGTGTCCAAGCTTTTTGAGCCAATTAAACGAAACAATATGGCTAAGGCAGCTTTAGAGGGGGCTATCTGGGATCTGTATGCTAAGGGTGAGAATATCTCTTTGGCAACGGCACTCGGTGGAGAGAAAAAGGAAATTGATGTCGGTATCAGCATTGGTATTCAGCCAACGGTAAAAGACCTTTTACATACGATTGGTGACTATGTTCATGCAGGATATAAGCGTATTAAAATAAAGATTAAACCAGGCTGGGATGTGGATGTTTTACGTGCGGTTCGCGAACAATTTCCGGATACGCCAATCATGGCGGATGCGAATTCAGCTTACACCTTAGCAGATATCAGCCATTTGCAACAACTGGATGACCTGAACTTGACCATGATTGAGCAGCCTTTGGCACATGATGATATTGTTGACCATGCCAAACTACAAGCTGTCATGGCGACACCGATTTGCTTGGACGAAAGTATTCACTCACTGGAAGACACAAAAAAAGCGATCCAGCTCGGAAGCTGTAAAATTATTAATATAAAAATTGGACGAGTTGGTGGACTTACCGAGGCGAAACGCATTCATGATTACTGCCTGGAGAATGGTATTGACGTTTGGTGTGGCGGCATGCTTGAAGCCGGTGTGGGCCGCGCACATAATATTGCACTAACAACACTGTCCGGGTTTACTTTACCAGGTGACACTGCAGGCTCCGCGAGATATTGGGAAAAAGATATTATTAAACCTGAGGTCACCGTGGAAAATGGATTAATTACAGTGCCAAATAAACCAGGAATCGGTTATGAAATGGATGAAGACGCATTAGAAGCATTTACCGTTTCCGAGAAAATATTTGATTTTTAGGAAGCCCGGTTGGGCGGGAAGCATGGACGGTTCTTTTGCTTCCTTCTTCCCGATAAATTGTCTTAACATTATAATTATAAAGGGAGTCGTTGGATGAAAAAAAGTTTACAAATCGCAGGTGCATACATTGGGCTTATTATTGGCGCAGGTTTTGCATCCGGACAGGAAGTACTTCAGTTTTTTACAAGCTTTGGTTGGTATAGCCTAGTTGGGACGGCTATAGCAACATTTTTATTTGCCTTTTTAGGTATGCAAATCATGCAACTTGGCTCCCGTTTACAAACAACATCACATAAAGAAGTCATCTATAACATATGTGGCAGGTATATTGGGGCAGGGGTAGACATCTTGGTGATCTTCTTCCTGTTTGGGGTAGCCGCTGTGATGATCGCAGGTAGTGGCTCCATTTTTCAACAGCAATTTGGCATATCACCAATGATCGGTGCTTTTTTCCTTACATTATTGGTTATCGCAACCCTATGCTTAAATGTGAAAAATGTCATTTCTATTATTAGTATGATTACACCATTGCTGCTTCTAGCAATCTTTATCATTACCATTTATTCCATATTTACAAGTAGTGCAAGCTTAGAAGAACTGGATTCGATCGCTACCTCGCAACCATCTGGTGCGCCAAATTGGCTTGTGGGTGGACTGTTGTATGTGTCCTATAATATTGCAGCAGGTATTTCCATGTTAACAGTCGTTGGTGGTACGGTAAAAAACGAAAAGATTGCCAGCCGCGGTGGCTTATTAGGCGGCCTTGGTCTTGGGATATTGCTCTTTTTAATTAATTTAGGATTATTTATGAATGCGGATAAGATCCAGAATGCGGATATGCCGACATTGTTTCTAGCTACTGAACTATCGCCAATTGTCGGGGGTCTTATGTCAATCGCCCTCCTTGGTATGATTTTCAATACGGCTGTTGGCATGTTATATGCTTTCACGGTTCGCTTTGTAAAACCAGAAACACCAAGATTTAAAATAAGTGTGACTGTTATTAGTTTGCTTGCTTTTGGGGCTAGTTTTATTGGATTCACTACATTAGTAGGATCTGTTTATCCAATTACTGGATATTTAGGTTTTGTTTTGATCTTGGCCATTCTTGTTTCTTGGATAAAGATAAGGAAAAAAGGTAATATAAATAATGACTGGGATGATAAAAAGGCACTTTGATCTAGGGATTAGGAAGCATGGGCACAGTTCTCTTGCTTCCGGATCATAAGACGATTACTATATTGGAAAGTCGACATTATTGGAAAACGATGGTGTTAAAACAATTCAAGATGTTTGTCAGGAGATAGGAAATAGCGATGTATATAAAAATCCTGATTTTTCTGCGGGAGATAGAGCCATCAATGATTGTGCTGAAGGTAATCTAGAAATTACGAATCATCCAAAGCCAATAGAATTCGGTATAAACCACCATATTGAATTGACTGCAAGACAATTATAGGTCTGGCCTCCAATTTTCCCGGGTTTTTAATGAACGATATACATGTTCCCTGATAATGTTGACATCAGCTTCTTTTGAAAAAATTTCAAGAAGCTGGTGTTTTTTTATTTTTTTCATTTTCTTCGGGTATCCTAATACATCAATTAATCCTTCTAGATCTTTTTTCCATAGTAAACGAAGTAGAATATCTTTATCCTGGGAATCATGTTTTCTGCCTTTTCTTTTTTCAATTAAACGCATTCCATCAGAACTAATTACTTTTATTCCCCACCACTTGGGTACTGTTTCACATATTGGTTTGTAATATTTTCTAGATGATACAATCGTCATACGCTCAAACAATTTATTATAATACGCCATTTGCCTTGGAAGTCTTTCCAGCGTATCAAGGTCGCTTTTAATTTCATAACCATGAATAATTCCGTTAACAACAGCTACATCAACCCTAGACTTGCCATTATTAATACCTAATTCATTGATTATTCGAGTATCTGGATCATTATCATACTGAGAATGAAGTTCTTTGATTAGTAGACTTCTTACCCCTGTATCATTTAAGAGCATTTTTGTCACCTCAAATATATTATTATCAATAATCCATAATTTTTCAAGTCTTGTCCTGCTTTTAGGCAAAATAATAATATAGTATTGTTATATTATCCACTACTACCCTAAATGTGTTTCACTTCTAGGGGCCTGCACTTCCGCTGATAGCATGATACCATCCAGTAATGTACTCCCCTATATATTCAGCTAGCTATACAGCCGCCTTTTTACCGGCTCATCCTTCAGACACTCTCCCACGCAACTTCCGCCGAACCGCTTCCACAGAACCCCCCCTCCTGCTCTGCAATCTCCTTCACGGACATGTCCTCGATCACGAAATACGTCATACGGTTACGAATCGTATAGTTGATGTGGATCTCTGATGTTTAATCGGTGAATGTGGTAATGAATCCTTCTTTCATTTTGCTTGAAAATTTCTTCAGATGTTACGTTGTCTTTACCCATTTATAGAATCTCCCCTCGTCTAAAAAGCACTGCTGCTTCATAGAACATCTCTTTTTCATTACTATCGTATCGAAAGTTGATTTGGTGGCATGAACTTGAAAATTCCTTCATGCCACCTTCTGGTAGTTTGGTGACAATAGTAATATAATTATAGTTCAGAACAAATATTCGTAATTGTAAAGCGTTTTCTTAAAATATTTTGGAAAGATTACCCTGCTCTATCTTCCTTCCGATTGTAATAGTGAAGGAGATTAGTTAAATCAACGAAAACATCAAATCAAATAATTTGTAACCAATTCATTTATTCGATACGCTTTTATTAATGGTTCTTTAATAATAATCATCAACGAGTCCTATTGTTATGGGAACCTATGAAAGGAGAGAAGTTTCATGCAACTAGAAGGTAAAAGAATTATTATAACTGGTGGTGCGAGTGGAATGGCGGCTGCAACAGTGCGCACTTATGTAAAAGAGGGTGCAATTGTAGCTTCCCTGGACATAAACGATGAACTCGGTGAACAGGTAGTACAAGAGGCAAATGAGATAGGCCCTGGTAAGGCTACTTACTTCCACTGCAATATCGCTGATCGTGCAGAAGTTAAAGCAACTTTTGAAAAAGCTACCAAAGAACTAGGCGGTTTAGATGTGCTAGCACACGTTGCAGCGGTTCAAAAGGGAATACCTGCAGCAGAAATTACGGATGAAGATTACGATTTCTTAATGAATATCAATATTCGGGGTACGATAAACACGAACCAGGAAGCATTCAATGCAATGCGTGATCAAGGGAACGGAGTTATTATAAACTATGGCTCTATTTCGGGAATAAGAAAAGAAGCAGGGGCGGCCCTCTATTCTGCTTCCAAAGGAGCAGTAATGTCTTGGACACGGAGTATTGCTGCGGAGTGGGGACCTTATGGAATCCGTGTTAATGCAGTTCTTCCTGCGATCAATACACCGATGTACGAAGAAGCGCGGGCTAACATGACACCTGAACAGCTTGCTGAAAACGATGCAGAAAACAAACGTGAAATTGCACTCGGTGGTAAATATGGAGACCCGGATGAAGATCTCGGTCCAGTAATGATTTTCCTTGCAAGTAATGGCTCGAAATTTATAACTGGTCAGTTACTTCCGGTTGATGGTGGACAAGCTGCTGTTAGATAATATGAATGGTTAAGGATAGTAAACTCTGGTTAGAGTGTATACTATCCTTTTATATATGCCCGAATTCCGTTATAAAAAAGTGAGATTTTATCATATCCATCTAACATCATTGGTATTTCACTATAATACATTACCCCTATTAATCTTCTAAAACTAAGATGCATACAAAATAATGTCTTATTTTCTGACGCAAGGCTTTCCTGTTTGCCAAAACAAGCGGTTCACCAAAATCGTTCACCTAGTTGGTTTGCTCATCAGCAACGTAAGAGCTGATTAACCCGAAATTGTCCTGGTAGAATACAATCGCGTCTGTTGATGTTGCATTGTTTCGTTTCTGTTTTAGTTCGTTTAAATAATGCGTCAGCACTGCAGTCAGCCGTTCCTCATCTAAAAGCGGCACTCGGAATAGTGTATATAGTTTCCCTCTACTCCTATAATCGAAAGAAGTGCCCACTAGGTGTCTTCTTTCTTAAAAAAATTGTAGATTCATGTAAAATTTACTACCAAAAAAGAGCTGCTCTTACAAATGGCACACAGACCATTCCTACGAACAGCTCTTCTAGTACACTTAAATACTTTGCAGCACCAAATCTTTAAACCCCGTATTCATCAATCTTCTCTGCGCCAGTCTTGCCCAGCCTTTCACCGCATCAATTGTGACACATTATCGTGCGGCTATTTCCTTTATCGGCAGGTCCCTATTGCGCCAGCGATTTCAACTCTCATGGCTTTTCGTTTCTTCGTGGTAAAAATATTCGTCATGATCTTTATCGAGCCTATTCTTTCGCATCAAATCGATGATACGATTGCGGATCATATAGTTGAAGTACGTTCCAAATGAACCTTTGTCCGGCTGATACGTTTGATAAGCATCCCACATCGCACAAAGACCTTCCTGGTAGAATTCCTTCGAATGATAAATCTACATACTGCTTTCTCACTTGGATTCGTTCCATTCTAGAAGCTAGCTTCCCATGTAGTACTATATAGACTAGGTCTATTTTATTATACTATATGCTTCACATGAAGGAAAGTTAATTATTTGAAATTTATTGCAATTCGAGAATGTCAGCAGAATAATAATAGGCTACTACCACTTTGCTAGATTTAAATATTTTCACCTATATTCATGCGCATCTTTTTAAAAAAACTCCTTTGAGCTGTGGTTGAAAAAAGAAACGAGAAAGACAAAAATCTGCCGGATATATCATATCATCGGCAGATTTTTAATGTGCTGTTTATTTTAATAGACATACTTTCATTCCCTTTCAACTACTCCCACCCAGTCTTCATGAAGAAAGGATAACGCTTTATGATTTCCCCATACGTGCCAGAATCCTTAATGGCCAAGCAATTCTCAATATCTAAACAACGGGAATGTGTAATGGTATTGATAACATCCACAACGACGCGATCCTTTTTGCGATAATAGGAGTAGCATTCTGGGCATCTAATTAGATGATCGTTCAGCTAGAGCATATTGAGAAAATTGCTTTTGCTTTAGAAATTGAAGATATTAATGAAATAATTACACTTAAGAAGATAACTCATGATAATGAATGAAAGGAGTTGTCAGTCATTTTATTCTTAGAAATATTCAACAAAAAGAATTCAATATGATCTTAGAGTTCGCCTACTCCGTCCATATTTGAAATTGGACGCTTAATAAAGAATAATAATATTAGCTATTAAATATAGGGCTTCTCAACCTGTCTATTAACACCTATGTAAAGCAATAGCGGGCTAACACCGTTTCCCCTTACTAAAAGTCCTGCCGAAAAACAAAATTCAAAAAATCCCTTCCAAGGTTATTCTTGCTATAATGAAAGTCCTGCAAATTTGCTTTTGCACCAGAAACCATCGCTGTACTTTCATACTGTTCTCTGATGAGATTATTATAGGCTAATTGGCGTAATGATCGCAGTATATATTCTTTTCCAATCCCTTTACCTTGAAAAAAGTCGAGGATGTCTACTTTAAAATTCAAATTATTATAATTGTATGCATAAATTTGCTGCAATACGGTTAGATCAAAATAAGTTAAATGCTCAAGCGTCTGAAAATGCCCATCAGATTCATCAAAGTCAATGTCTTCCATAGCGAGGGATATAGTTGCATTTTTCCATGCTACCAACTTTTTTCTATTACGCTCTCTTGCAACCTGGTCTATAATATAATAAAAACGCCCTTCAAGTTCTTCGCTATTGCCAATAACTTTTAAACTCTCATTACTCTTATTCAATTCTGCAAAATATTTTTCAACATTGGATCGCCTAAAAGCCTGATAGCTATTTACAACTATAGATATGCCATTAGCGGCAAGTCCTGTTAAGCTTGAGATTTGTAATAGATCCATATACTCACATCCTCATAATTCATGAAATCCGTAAAGACCTTCACTACTAGTATATTCGAATCTCCTTAAAAAGGTATTATAGAGAAACTGTAATTCCAGCTAAATGACACTCCCTACTCCCAAAACGATTGAATAAAAAGATTGCTTCATATTGTAGAACCAGTTTGTTGATCCATTTCTTCTAGTCTCTTCTGTGCATTATTTATTTTTTCTGGTAGAGTATAAACATAATCTAGTATGGTTTTAGTGAAATCAATTAGTAGCAACACGGTTTGTGTATCAAATTCCACTCCGTCTGCATGCGCTGCTGAATTACCTTCTTTTCTTAAAATATATGATATTTCATTAATTATTGGAGGTAATATCTTCTCATTCTCCAAAAATTTCAGCTTTTCAAAAAGGTCCTTTCCTTTTGCTTCTTTATGTTTACACATTCTTTCTAAAGTTCTTCTTAATGCGAGAACACAAATCGCACCATCTAAGTTCTTAACCTTTAATGCAGCTGAAAATGCATCACTAACGCCATTTGGTATATATTTATTATCGTTGTTTATAGTAGGATAGATTATTTTTTCTTCTACAATGCGGGCACCAGAAGGATGAAACTCTTCACTATTGGATGTCGCTAATTCAAGAGTTACTTCTTTGCAAACTGGACAAATATACATCATCCACCACTTAGTTAAAGAGACAACATGTACCGGCCTTTCATAAGAAAAACGATAATCCCATATTTCATCATCATCTGTATATTTATATTCTGCTACAGATTTCATTGATGTTTTATTACCACAATGATAACAAGTAAGAATTTTTTCATTAGCTTCCATATAATTAACTCCTAACGATACTTTACATTACTTTATAGTCATTTTTGTTAAGATTTTAAATGAATACTATAGCACAAAAATTTATTCCAGAAATGAAAATTTAAAAGTCTTTCAAACGTCCATAATTGTAAATAAATCATTCAGCTCACTTTTTGCTCCTTCTGTTATTTTAGGAATATTAATATACAAATTTTTCTTTGCCCTGCTGCAAGCAACATAATAGACTCTTTGCTCCTCGATGTCTTCAATCTCACTATTTAACAAAAAGCCCAAATCTCTTTTTTCGTTATACTTTCCGTTTCTTCCATTCACAACGACTAATACATTGTCAAATTCACTTCCTTTAGCTTTGTGGATAGTACGATGTAAAGTATCATCCTCCAAAATATTCACGCACATTGAGATATCTGAATAAATATGTTCTTTATAGAATTTTTCTATCTCTGAAGATGTTTTTCCCTTCTTACTTTCTCTTATTTCAGGGAAATTGAAACATTCCATATTGACTATTTTTTTATAGAGCTCCCAAAGCGCGCTATCTTTATACTCATTATAATCATTTGTTAACTCTTTAATTACTTTTAATGCAGTCTGCTGCCCATTAAAATCATCTGTATTTTTTAGATGTCTGCTCAATTCTCTTATAGAATCTTTGTAATGCGCTAACCTTGCATATTCTATCGATTTTATAATTGATATAAATGCTTTTCTCCTCGGATTACTGCTATCCACAAAAACACTTTCAATAGCTCCCCATCTTTCATCCTTATTATATTTTTTATTTTTCCTTAAGGAATTTGCCATAGGATTTGAATATGAAAGAGAAGCAACTTCCTCGTCTAATTCCATTTTTATTTTCAACAGTGCCTCTAAAGGGTCTCCTATAATTATAACTGGATCTCTACCGACCTTGCCTTCGGGGTTTCTCTGTGTAATATCATTCCTTACCTTATTCAAAACCTTTATAATATTTTCTGTGCTTCTATGGTTATCTTCCATATTATAAGAAAACATTCCCGGTAAATGGAAGTTATTGAACTGTTTAACATCAGCCCCCTGAAATTCATATATTGATTGTGCCTTATCACCGATAACCCCAACCGTAGTTTCTTTTTCTGCAATCAATTTTATTATTTCTGTTTGAATAGGATTTGTATCTTGAAATTCATCAATAAAAAAGTATGGGAATTTTGATCGTATTATCCTAAGAGCCTTATCAGAAGAATTTAGAATTTCCCAAGCAAAAGCTAATACATCTTCATAATGAATTATCCCCTTCTCCCAAAAAAATTGTTTATATTTAAATAAACTGTTGTGATAGTCTTTATTCCTGTTTCTGAGAGACAATTTACAAGTAGATCCATTTACCTCCCAGTAAATTTTTTTCATTTCGTCCTCTTTTACATATTTTTTACTAAGGTTCGTTTTTATAAAATATCCTCTCGAAACTATATGTTCAAAGGGAGCATCTAATTTTTCAAGATCAACCTCATATTTCTGATTAATCAAGTATAAATAAGGCTTAACAATATGTGTGAAAAGCAGACTATGAATAGTGCTGACTTCTATATGGTCTATTTCATCACCCAATCTTTGTATAATAGTTTTAACACCTACATTTGTATATGTTATGCAGGCGATTTTCCTAATGCGTCCCAACTTATTAGAATTATGTAGGACATTTTTAATGTGGTTAATTAAAAATTTAGTTTTCCCAGCGCCAGGACCAGCTGAAACTTTAAAATGTTTGTTTATATTAATTTCAGATTTAGATGTAATTATTTGCATATCCATTTTACCGCTTCCCCAATATATTCTGGAACTTTAAAATTAGCTTTATTGCCTTTGTTAAAATTTTCCTCTAGGGCTTGAGCTAATTCATAAGCATTTTCACCTTTATCAATAGAATTCAAATATCTAGCAGCAAGTAAGTGTTTTTTGTCATCTGATTTTTCATATTGCAGAATACTTTTTGCGATCCTTTTATTCTCATCCCCTTGGTTGCCAAGTAATTTTATCATATCTTCAAGTGAGCCCCCTTCCTTATATGTATCAAATAAAGAATCCAGTTCCTTTGCATTACTAATAGAATTGGTCAAGATCACCTTACACTCTGGGTTTTCATAAGCTAAGCCATACTCAAATGTTTTTCCTTGCCCCTCGACTTGGGAAACACACACGATATTATCGTGTGAACTCTGACCATTACTCAGTCCATATTTACCTACTAAATTATTTGAACAAGACTTATAAGAATAATGCTCCGTGTCAATATCGAGTTCGAAAGGATAGCATTTTGTAAAACTTCCTTTGTCATGTTTTTTTCTAAGAGGATCTAAATCTGTAATACAAGCTACCCTCTTATGAATTGAATTCTGTTTAGTAGAATCAAATAATTTAAGAAAATGTTCAAAATATCTGCCACCTATATTTATTACAGATATATGACTATCCTCTAAATCACAATCCACATATCGAGCAAATGTGGACATAGTTAACTGTTCTGTTATTCCTTCTACCAAAATAATACCTTTCGCAAACAACATGTCTGACTTTGTAGCGTCTAAAAACCTTTCTACATAATCTTTTGACTTTTTATCTTCTTCTCCAAAAACTCTTCCTAAATAGGCGACATTTAAACTGTAGTCTTGCTTTCTATGAAAGCAAATAATTTCATCTAGACCTACAGCTGCAGTAATATTAGGTGAGTGAGTTGTAATAAAGATTTGTCTAGCTTTTCCTTCAGAATTATTTTTAAGGAATTTTAAAAATTTATATTGCATTGCCGGATGCAAATGAGCTTCAGGTTCCTCAATTGCCAATACTGGAAACACCTTTGCATTACTTCCAAGATAATAACCCGATGCATCTTTTTGCATCTTCGCTAGAAGGAGTGACATATAAATTAAATTATTATACCCCAGTCCATTATGTGTAGCAGGTATTTTTACACCAGTTTGATATTTAACAATTAATCTTAATGCAGCATATAGTTCCGAATCCAATATATGCCCATCAAAGTCGGGCTCAGCATTTCCAAACGAAGCACCTGTTTCGTTCGCGTACCTAAGCATCTCTATCTTTCCTTGTTTCATCCTCCCTCTTAAAGTATCTATTAAACTTTTGGCATCTTTGGAAAAGTCCATTTTTAATTTATTTATCTCTGCTTGTTGCTCTTGCTTTTCCATTGATTCATCATTTTTTATTTCATAATCCATAAAGAAGTCAATTACTTCTCTTAGAAGCGTGTTTCTTCCTGTGAATAAATCTCTCTCCACATCTCTAATTGCATCTAAAAACTGATAATCAATTTTCCTCAATGCTTCCGAATCAGCTACTCTTTTAAGTTTAGGATTGCCACCATATATATTACTTCTATATTTCCTTAAAAAATTATGTTCAATTGTTCTCCAGTACTCTTCACTGTCTGTCGAAGAAATTTCACTCATTACTTTCTTATATTCTTCTACCTCTTTCTCTGGCAGATAGAAGTCATATGTTAACTGGGCTTTATAAGGGGATTCGAGATTAGTTAACCATGTAGAAACAGTAACTAAATCCTCCGAGAACTCGGGCTCACTGTCTGACTCAGAAAATGATACAGTGATAGAAACCTTAGGAGGCTTTTGCTTCAAATCGTCTATACTTATATTTTTATTAAAGTCATCTATAAGTAATTTTTTTGAACTACCAACGTCTAATACTAACTCTAATGCTCTAAGTAAATTAGATTTGCCTGAGTTATTATGCCCTATAATTACATTGACACCTTCATTAAATTCTATTACATTATTAGACCCACCAAAATTACGAAAATTTTCTATATTTATTTCAGATATGAACATCTTTTCACTCCTTATTGTAATACATAAATTAAAACGCATACAAATTCTATTTCTATAAATATGTAAGCAATAGTAGTTTTCATTTTTATATACCAGCCAAATTCCCAGCCTTAGTTTTATATCGATTCTCCAATTGTAATTCAAGTAATAGTTTCAAATTTTTATATACAAGTACCAAATACTTATTTTTATAAAAAATTTTATATGTCTATTTTACCACAAATAAGATTTATTTTAGATAGAATTAATCAAAATGGTAGTTAGTTTAATCTACTCTGAAGTTAATCAAATAATATAAACTTTAATCTGCATGGTGTATAAATAACCAATATTGCCTTCGGTACACTCTTTATTTATTTAATATTGTCTTTCCCCATATTTTAAAAACTGTCCTACCTACGGTAGGCAGTCTTTCTAATTGTCCCCAAAACAACGGAGATTCCTGATCCTGCTGATACTCTAGTTCTCTGCAGGATCTCCTCAACAATGAAATCCTCGAGAAAGTACAAAAACAAAGACAAAGACAAAAAACCCAACATTCCAAGCATCATTCCCATCCCACAAAACCCACCAAAATCCAAGATGCGACCACACCCCTACCCAACACTACCAACCTTCCCCTTACTCGCATACTCCTCCAACAATCTCTTCACCTCCGCGCGCTCTGCTTCCGTATCACGTTCCGATTTATTCGCCTTTTCCTGTTCTCGTTTCCGCTTCTCTTCCCGCTTCTGCTCCTTAAACCAATCAGGCACAATTTCACGCGACTCTGCCCTAAAAGTCCCGCCACGCTGCTTTTTTGCCTGCTGCTCCCTGCGAAATGCTACTTCTTCTGCAGATGCTTGGTCAACGGTTGTGATGCCTTTTTTAACCCAGGCTTGAAGGATGCCTTTGACGTATCCCCAACTTGCTTTTCCTCGCTCTAGGGCTCGTTTCATGGCATCCAAAATAAGGGGTTCGCCTAAATCGGTTACCCAGTTAATTAGCTCATCAGCAACGTACGGGCTGATCAATCCGAAATTGTCCTGATAAAATGCAATCGCGCCTGTTGTTGCTACTGTATTGTTTTGTTTCTTTTTTGTTTTAGTTCGTTTAAATAATGCGTCAACACTGCAGTCCGGATTGCCGCTCAAACTGTCGCTCACCTTGTGGGTCGCTCTGTCGTCAACACTGTCGTCAGCCGCTTCCGTGTCGCTCGTATTGTCGTCCACATGACCCCCAGAACCAGACCCCTGCCCACCTGAAAGCAACGAGATTATTTCATAACGTGCTGCCTTATTTCCACCTTGCGAGTCAAAACGAATATAGCCCTTATCCTGCAGTTCCGCTCGTGCTCTTTTAAATGTACTCTCGGTTAAAGCAGATTTCGCACACAGTAGCGATACGGCTACGGTGAATTCTTTCATCCAACCGGCCCTATTATTCACATGCATGAGTACATGCCATAGATTTGCTGCTGATGCTGAAAGTGGATTTGTTTCCTGTTGATTGTGAAATGCATTTAATTCTTTTATGTAATTCATTTTCCCCAACCCTTTCCATCTCCTAAATTTTCACACGTCAAACGCCCGCTTCTAAAAAGCGCCTTTTGTTTAGGAAAGACGCCCAACCATAGATTTTCAAAGCCTTTTTCTATCCCATAACACTATCAAACGAACACGAATTAACGAATCAACGTCGACGTACCTTGAATTCATGCCCGCTTCAGCTTGCAGCATTTGCCAGTAATAAAACAACGCACGTCGAAGCAGTCTCACAGATCCTGATTCTTTTCCCAGAGCAAATCGATCAAACGATTACGGATCATAACGTTAAAATACGTAGCGAAGGGACCTTCATCGGGGTGATACGTTTCATATGCCATCATCATGGCACGAAGGCCTTCCTGATAAAATTCCTGATGCGGGTCTTGAATACGCAGTTGACGGAGGTGGTACTGAATCCGTCTTTCATTCTGTTTAAAAATCTCCTCAAAACTAAATTGTTTTTTCTTATTCATTTTTCTCCTCTTTCTCGAGAAGCCACTTTTACACTATACAACGTTTTTCTACGTTCATTCGCACACCATTATCACAAAACAATGTTGATTTGGACGACACGCTCTAGGCTGGAAATCCCGAATCATATCGGGGATAAAGTGATGAAAAGCATGCGAAACCTAATGTAGAAGGGAATATAGGGTGACAATCAGATAACTTCCTGATAGCTTATCTGGTATAAAGAAAAAGTCTCCTCATCTAAAAATGGCACTCGGAATAGTGTATATAGTTTCCCTCTACTCCTATAATCGAAAGAAGTCCCCACTTAGGTGTCTTCTTTTTTAGAAAACTTGGTATTCGCCAAGTCTTTCGGAGAATTCCTTAGTTGCACTTATGCAAATAGGAAAGTTTTATGCTTTCCTATTTGCGAAAAAAATTATAAATTCATGTAAAATTCACTACAAAAAAAGAGCTGCTCGTACAAATGTCATACAGACCATTCATACAAGCAGCTCATCTAGTACACCTACATACTATCCAACACCAAATCTTTAAACGCCGTATTCATCAATCTTCGTTTCGCTAGTCTTGCCCAACCTTTCACCGCATTAATCGAGACACCCTCACGCGTAGCGATTTCCTTTATCGGCATGTCCAGTAAAATATAATAATGCATCCATTTCCATTGATTGACCGTTAGCATACCTTTCACTTGCTCCCATAGATAGGCATCATCTATTGGGATCCCCATTAAGTCAAGCGCAGGCAGGTCTCTATCCCGCCAACGATTTCCACTTTCATAGCGTTTCGTTTCTTCGTGGTAAAAGAATGTATCATGATCTCTATCAAGCCTATTCTTTCGCATCAAATCGATGATACGATTGCGAATCATATAGTTGAAGTACGTTCCCATTGACCCTTTGTCCAGCTGATATGTTTGATACGCTTCCCACATCGCATAAAGCCCTTCCTGGTAGAATTCCTCATGATGATCGGTAATACGTAAATCGTGGAGCTGGTAATAAATCCTTGCCTCATTCTGTTCAACTACCTCTTCAAATGATAAACCTAAATACTGCTTTCTCACTTGTATTCGTTTCCATTCTAGAAGCTAGCCTCTCGTGTAGTACTATATAGTCTAGGTCTATTGTACTATACGTTTCACATGAGGCAAAGTTGGTTATATGAATCGCCAACAAATAATGTGACAAAATAGTGACAGACTGACCAACACTTTGCTAGATTTAAATATTTTTACCTATTCATACGCATCTTTTTAACAAAACTCCTTTGAGCTGTGGCAAGAAATCAATCAAACGAGAAAAACAAAAATCTGCCGGATATATCATATCATCGGCAGATTTTTTAATGTGCTGTTTATTTTAATAGACGTAATTTTCATTCCCTTTCAACTACTCCCACCCACTCTTCATGAAGAAAGGATAACGTTTTATGATTCCCCCATACGTGCCAGAATCCTTAATGGCCAAGCAATTCTCAATATCTAAACAACGGGTATGTGTAATGGTATTTATAACATCCACAACGACGCGATCTTTTTGCGATAATAGGAGTGGCATTCTGGGCATCTAATTAAATTCATAAATGATCATCACCTCTCTCCTAACCGGGTATACTCTTTATCGTTTTCCGCGAATACTTCCTATACTTTATTATACACGAATACCGACACTAGTAAATAGAATTTTAGAAAAATTCACCACACTAGAGTACCCTCTGCACCATTCCTTAAAACAAACTACCCTATCAAAATCACCATCTATCAAATCAATTCCAACTTCTTTTCAGACACTCTCCCACGCAGCTTCCGCCTCACTTCCTTGCCCCAACTCTTCACCGCTTCCACAGAAACGCCCTCCTGCTCGGCAATCTCCTTCACGGACATGTCCTCTATCACGAAATACGTCACCCATTTCCACTGATTGTCCGACAGCCCGGTGCGTACTTCCTTCCAAAATTCCAAATCATACAACGTGCTCTCAGACTCAGCCACTTTCATCACCGGATATGTCGCCCCACCACTCCGATAATGATTGCCATCATCCATTCTCGTTTTCTGTTCCTGCTTGTAAAGCTCCAGATTTTCCTGCTGCTTATTCTCTTTACGCATCAAATCAATCATACGATTGCGAATCGTATAGTTAAAATAGGTTGCCATTGGCCCTTTGTCTGGCTGGTATTTCTCATAGGCATTCCACATCGCAACTAGACCTTCTGTGTAAAATTCTTGATGCGGATCTCTGATGTTTAATCGGTGAATATAATAATGAATCCTGCGCTCATTTTGCTTGAAAATTTCTTCGAATGTTACGTTGTCTTTACTCATTTATAAAATCTCCCCTCGTCTAAAAAGCACTGCTTAATAGAACATCTCTTTTTAATTACTATCGTATCGAAAGTTGATTTGGTGGCATGAAAGCGGAAAAATATTTTCATACGACCTTCTGGGAGTTTGTTGACAATAGTAATTATATTTATAGTATAGAACAATTGTTCTTATAAGTAAAGGATTATTCTCGAACGCTCGTATAATAAAAATCACTGTACACTATCAACCTATTAGGCATGCATAGAATACAGTGATTTCTTATAATAGATCTTCTATTGCTTATCAATCTCATAATACTCCTATACCATTCCACAAACTTCTCTAATCCTTGATCAATGGTCGTAGAGGGGTCAAATAACCCTGTTACATCCTTTAATTCATCAATATCTGCATATGTTGCTTGTGCACATTCAATTAACAAAGAATGGTTTAAGCTAACATAAAATCAATGCTTAAATACTACAAATCAATAATTAACAACTAAATCCATTTGTTCACTTAAGCACATTAACGTGGCGGGGTCTGCCCAGAATCCCTAAAATTGTAAAAAAGATGGATTGATTTGAAAAGTATTTGATTTTTTCAGTAATCTTCTTGAATAATACGGGTTTTTACAATATTATTTTTCGTAATAAACATAATAAGAATCAATACGATAGGAAGACAAAGACATCTTAACGAGACAACTGTTCAATTAGTTTGTTCATATTGTTTTGCAATACGCTGACCTTATTTATTATTGTTGATTTATTTTCATCGGAAAGGATACTGGGGTCCTCCAGAAATAAACAATCGGTCAATTTATCACAATTGGTCTGAACTTTTTTAACGTAATTTTTGATTTGCTTCTCAACGTAAGCTTGACGTGTGCTTTCCTCCAAGAAAGTTTTTGTTTCTTTATTGATTTCATCTATATCTGAAGAAAGCTCCTTTTGAAAGTTTTTCACCTGTCTGACTATCTTCTCTAATTCTCTCTGTCTTAAATTGTATTTCTCCTTAAGTTTCTTTAAGGAATCTTCAAGTTGTCTATTTTCCAATTTGGATATGTGATCAATTTTATTAACTCTTTTTTTCTCAATCGGAATTATTTGCATATTGGACTGACGTTTTATTTGTTCTTCCTCAGGTAAAAAAATAAATGACCCAAAATGAACCGCTTCAGATGCTAATAGCTGCTGCTTTTCAAGTATGACAGAAGCCCTTCCAATAAATTCTTCCCTATCTTGTTCAGAAACATTATCTCCTATATTCCGCAAGCTGAACTCTTTTTTATCCATAACTAATCCCCCCTCCTAAGTTGTATTATGCTAGGGGATTGTCCTATTCCGATTGAATTATTAATGCTAAAAAATTTTACAACGAAACGATTATTATTTAGCGGGGGGATTCTCAATTTTGTAAAATTCAGACCCAGTGAACCGGAAATATAAATAGCTCCGTTTGCGATTAGTTTCTCCCCGAATCTTATCAAAAATAAAACCACTGCCATAACCGCAGCGGCCAAGATTTCTATCTATAGTTAAATTAGCTTTGTCGTAACGTGACGGGGGTACGCTTACTGACCCCTGAGTCACAAGCACGCAGGTCCAAAGCCTGGAAAACCATTTTCAAACAGCGTACGGCCGTTGAACGAGTCAACGCATATCTCAAGGAATTCTTTCGGCTTAACAATGTTCGTTATCGCACGGGAAAACGTGCAAAAATTCATTTTGACATGGTAACGCTTATTTACTATGCTTCAAAACTGTCTGCAGACCGTATGAATGCGCAATTGAATCAGCAACAAGCTGCATGATTTCTGTTTTTAAAAATACAATTTTGGAATTCTGTAGGTCTTTGTATTTTTAAAAAGAGCAATAAGAAATTGACTCTAAATACCACAAATCAATAATTAACAACTAAACCCATTTGTTCACTTTAGCACATTAACGTGGCGAGGGGCTAACACCTGAATCCTTATGAATAACTCATAAAAGCAGCCTTCTATTTGAGCTGGAACATTTTTATATTGTGTTTTGGAATACTCATCATTTCTGCAAATTTATTAATTCTTTCTTTGTCTGCTTCACTATACCAGCTAACATTCCATTTTAACTGATCGCTTGCTACATGATTTCTTATAATCTCTTTAAAATAGGGATGATCAACTGGTGCGAGCGAGTGTCCTATAACATATATTTCTCTTACATTTTTTAGTCTTCTAAAATATTTAGCATGTTTCGCCATCACTTCTTCTGTTTTCTTTCTTGTGTCATCAAAATAACCTTCAATGGTTCCTGCTGCATGATCGGCTGCATAATATCTGATTGGATTTTTCCAATTGCCTTGGTCGTCTTCACTTTGAAAATAATGCAGATATGTCAAACTATCACTTCGATGTATCCCAGTTTTGTGTTGGCGATACCAATCAACAAAATTTTGATCTGTATCACTACCAGAACCAAGAATAATTTGATTGTTACGTTCTCTCCGATCACCATGAATGTACAAAATGTTTTCACTTGCAATACTGTAGAGGGTTTCTAAAAACTCAGTATAATTAAAATTAATATACAAAGCATCCTTATTAAGGATTTCAGCGCAAGATTCCTCTTTTCCATTCAACGTTTTTAATGTTTTAATCCATTGTTTAAAACGATAAGGTAAATTATCAGTAATATCTGAAATAATTTGTGTTCCATATTCTATGGCAGCAAAATAATCCGCATATGAAAAATCATCATCTTCTTCATCAAATGTATCCATCATAATATCCAAATTAGCATCTACGGATTCCATCAGCATTTCACGTGAAAGAAAGGCTAAATTATTTTCAAAATCACCCCAAAAGTTCTCACACTCAAAATACATTTCTAAGTCATCATTTATGTATTTATTACGTTTTTTAAGAAAATCCCGAAATTCATAATAACTAGATTTCACACCATGATATAAGTCAAAACCATTGCCGATTATAAATAAAGTAGTTGGTTCTTTGTTCATACTCTAACAAACGCTCCTCTTAGAAGACAAAAAATATTTTGTAAGGAATCCATCCATCTTTTTATGAATTGCCTCATCTCATTTCTTAATTATTCCCCAGGTAAATACATATCTTTTGAAATAATGCCAGTTTGCACTAAAGAAGCTTCACCACCATGGTTGGGGGGCTAAGCCAATAGCCACCTATTTTATTATAGACTGGACATTCAACGATATCGGCAAAAATCAGGAAGTGACAGACATCCATTCTAATCATATAAAAAGCACCCGCCATTAATGACAGGTGCTTGCACGATAAACTTAAGCGAAGTATGACCCCGCCATTGCAAACCGGGCGAACCGATTTTTTCCTTAAATGAAATACTACACTAATTAACTTACGAAGTCAATCAGTTTTTTAAAGTATTTATACACTGCAATTAAGGAATCTTGATTATTATATGCATTTCCCAACCGTTTCGTGCGTTCCAATAATTTCCTGAGATCCCTATACCGTGCAGTTTTAATACCTTCACTGTTGATATAAGTATAATGAACATAAATAAGTACAGTTAAGTCATGCACCTTTCGATTAGACAGCCTTTTCTTCCTCGCTTGAGGTGACAACTCTTTAATCTTTTTTGTGAAACTGGTAATAGGCTTTATAACCTTTTGAGGAGCAATCTGCCTATTTTTTGTTATGTCCATCAAGATAGGACTATTGTGAGCAGCTGTGTTACGTATGTTTTTCACATACCTTAATACTTGATGTATTTCTTTGTATGCAGGTGGCTCGTTTTTCCGACAATAATAATATTCCACAAACTTTACGAAACCACCAAAGGTCATAACTTCAAATAATACCCAAATAGGCGGATTTTTATGATGCTTTACATATAATCCATAATTATAATGACTTTCTTTATTTAAAGCTTTCATATAATACTCAATAGAACTATTATCATGCGCTAAATAATCAGTTACAATGCTATAGCCATCTTCAGTAGAGTCATTAGTTATATCCGTAAGTATTTGTGTTTTAACTATATGCTCTATATCTAAACACATTTGTAATACTAAATAACGAAGTCGCATATCAATGGTGGCAAGGTCTTGCAATAGTTTAAAATCCAAATTTACATACTTATCATATTTATTTTTTTCAAAGTTCTTTCTGTAAGCTGTGAGTTTATAAAAGTAATTTGATGTTTGAAGAATGTCCTTAGCTTCTTGTTTAGTAATTAGTTCAAATTTAACATTCTTTTGATTTAAATGTTCGATCATTTCATCAAAGCTTAATTTCCTTTTTAAAATTTTTTGTGTACTTTGTTCCATCCAGTTCACCTCCCACTTAAATATGAGCTAGTCTATAATTATCATATCTTAAGGAGATAGAATTGGAAAGGCATATTCTTTTACTGTTCTCATAAATATGTTAATTTCCTGATTTCTATCATGCAATATCGATGCTATGCTCTCACTTTGTATTTTATTAAAGAACAGCACGGGTGATCCAACCATCAAACCCCTTCGCGGCATACTTGCCTTATCGTTCTCGAGAATATCTAATAGATGTTACATCTACCAATCACACCTCACCTACCCCCTGATATTGAGCCTGTGAATGTGGTAGTGAATCCTTCTCTCACTCTGCTCTCCTCGAATGTTACATTGCCTTTACCCATTTATAAAATCTCCCCTCGTCTAAAAAGCTTTGCTTAATAGAACATCTCTTTTTAATTACTATCGTATCGAAAGTTGATTTGGTGGCATGAAAAAGGAAACTATTTTCATGCCACCTTCTGGGAGTTTGCTGACAATAGTAATTATATTTACATCATAGAACAATTGTTCTAATAAGTAAAGGATTATTCTCGAACGCTCATATAATAAAATCACTGTACACTATCAACCTATTAGGTATGCATAGAATACAGTGATTTCTTATACTAAATAAACTTCTAGTTTACCCCACTTTTTAGCCACACTTTAGCAAATTAACGTGGCAGGGTCAGTAAGCATACCCCTGTCAAGTAGACACTAATAGGCGAGGGTCAAGCTGCTATTGTATGTTTATAGTTGATAGGTGCTTGACCGCCTAATTTCTTCTGGCGCCGGCGGTGATTATAGAGATCCATATAATCATCAATTACCCGGCGTATTTCTTGTTTTGTTTTTGGTTTATGTATGCGCATAGATTCTTCCTTCAAACGTCCAAAAAAACTCTCAATTGGGGCGTTATCCCAACAGTTAGCTTTTCGTGACATGCTCTTAACCATATCGTTTTCTTCTAGAAGGTTTGTGTAGGCGTGAGACGTATATTGATGTCCCTGGTCACTATGAATCATCGTTCCATCTACACTACCTTTTTCTAAAGCTTTGTTAAGGGTTTGGACCACAAGGTCATTATCATTATGTTCACTGACATGATAGCTCACGACTTCTTTTGTACAAAGGTCTAAAATGGTTGAAAGATACAATCGTGTGATACCTGTTGATAAATATGTGATATCCGTTACCCATTTCTCAAATGGCTTCTTCGCTCGGAAATCCCGATTTAATACATTCTGGGCTTTATATCCTTCATGCTTATACCGTACCTTTTTCTTAAATATTTGAGCTTGAATTCCTAGTTGTTTTTGTAATCGATAGACACGTTTATGATTCACTTTTTTAAAATGAATATCATTTATTTCTTCCGTTAATCGTGGATAGCCGTATGTGTGATTAAATAAATGATCAAAATGAACGATTAAATCTTTTATATGTTCATCTTCCTTCTGTTTCCTCGTAAGAGATTGGTTTTGCCTGTTCCGCCATTTATAAAAACCACTTCTTGATACAGAAGCGATGATACAAAGGCCTGTAACACTGAAAGTGGATGTTAGTTCTTCAATGATCTCATAACGTTGATTCTTTTTTAATCGGAATCCCCCTTCCTTAAGGCAATTAACTTTTTTAAATAAGCATTCTCCGCTTCTAAGAAAGCAATTCGTTCATTGCTTTCCTGCGGATCTTCCCACCGATCTGTAGAGATTTCGTTCGTTTTTCTTTTTGTGTTCTTCTTTTTGGTATTCGTGTTTTTAGGTATAGGTGTAAAGGCTTCATCACCTCTTGATTGCTTTTCTTTCACCCAACGTCTAACGCTCTCATCAGAAGAAATATCAAAGAATCTCGCCAGGCTAAGATAACCGAGTCCAGGGTTATCATTGTAATATTGAACTACTTTATTTTTAAATTCTTTGGAATACCGTTTTTGTTTAGTCACGATTCATCACTCCTATAGGCAACGTAACACCCTCATTTTCAGTGTGTCTACTATAAGGGGATAATCTCACTGACACCAAAACCTCCGAGAATCCTGTGTCTAAAATAGAAGAACGTTTACTGCATTCTATAGATATACGCATCTTCAATATAATGATTATTTATTGTGTTTCTTGAACATCTTATACCTGCGATACTTTCTACACCAGTCTGAATAGTAGTACCAATATCTTTTATTAATTCGTGAAAAGGACTAACTACTGAAATATTATCTAATGTAATCGTAAAGTTTTCTTCTTCCTTCTTTAGTATATTTATAACTTTATATATACCCTCATATGCTTTCTTTGGACCTGAATGATCAACTTTCTCAGATGCAATAATTAATCTCCAACTGTCCCTTTCTGTATCAAATAACCACAATGCGGAGTGGACAGCAAAATTTTCATTATCCAACGCCAATATGAGATTTTCACCATTTCTGAAATCGTTTTCTACCAATGTTCTTTTATCCACCTGAAGACCCCCTCACTTGGATCACTGACTGCCTCAAAAATATTTTCTGCTTCTTCATTCGTATGTTTCGTATATCGATCTTTTTCAGACCAATCCTTGACTACTGACCAGTTAATTTCAATTTGCTCAGGGCGGGTTGCCCCAATTACTCCTAGAAGTCTTGTTAAATCATGTGTGTAAATTTTATCGACTATTTTTTTATCCGGGAAATCATGTTCTCTTGTATTCTTTGCAATCCAAGCTTAAGTACACATTCTATAACATACCCTGATAAATAATATGTCCCATCATAACATTTGTTTTCCAATAATACTTTTGCTTCCTTTAATCTAATTTCTGCAATTTCTTTTAACTCTTTTCTATTCATAATACCCTCCCTCTAATCATACTATAATTCCTGAGCTTTCCCAACTGCACCAACCTTCTCCGGCGCCGAAAAATAAGATAATATCTTCTTTGATGTCACGTGCGGATTACCTTCCTCTGTCACGTATGCCCGGTAACTGCTCCAGCGATAATCTTTAGGTATGCTAACCATTTCCGCTTCTACCGGATTCAGATGGATATATCTGCTCACTTCAAGTTGATATTCTTTTGTTTCGATAAGTTCGGCTCCGTATCGCCCTTGAAAAACATGTCCGACGAGTCGGTGACGTTTGTTAAAATTAGGGCATAGGATGAACCTGAGCATTTTCATAATGTGTTTGATGTGATGTGTGGTGGTTTCTAGTTGGAGGTGAATATGGTTTGTCATGAGGCAGTATGCATGAAGATGGAAGGTATACAGAACCCGAGTTTGTTCCAGCAATTCCAAATAGGATTTTCGGTCTATGTCATCATAGAAAAGTGCGGACCTTCTGTTGCCACGGTTGGTAATGTGATACAAGTTGCCATCCTTTCACATCCTTTAATAGAATGAAATACTGTGAATTAAAGATAAGCTATCTTCAAATTAAAGTCAAGAACATAAGTTCGCTACTAAAAAGGTTAAAATGAAATTATCAGCGTGTAATTTCTGTTAAAGTATGGTTTTAGGGCAATTGCAAAGAATAAAATGGAAAAATAATGAAAAAAGGGTATAGTAAATTTCAATTTTAACTTTTTTATTTTTTTAAAACCACTATGTTAAACCAAATTCTATAAGTGATACATAAAAAAACCACCCTTTAACAAAGAATGGTTTAAATGCTTAAATACCACAATCAATAATTAACAATTATATCCAATTTTTCACTTAAGCACATTAACGTGTTGGGAGTCTGGTCTGACCCCGGATACTCAAGAAGAACAAGCGACACATAATCAATAAATACCGATGCTTGCAAGTAAAATAGCTGGTATTAATGCTAATATTGGAAATACGATTGCTACTACTGCAATATCCCTGTAAGACTGTTTATGTGTTAAACCTGTTACAATCAATATCGTAATAATTGCTCCATTATGTGGCAGTGCGTCCAAACCGCCAGAGGCAATCGAAGCAATTCGGTGAAAAGCTTCTGGGTTAATCCCAGCTGATATAGCGATTTCATTATACTGCTGCCCTAAGGCTTCCATAGTGATACCTAATCCTCCTGATGCTGAACCGGTTGCTCCGGATAATATATTTGAAGCAACCGCCATAGAAATAAGCGGGTTCCCTTCTATTCCCAGAACATAGTCACTTAACTTCTGAAATCCTGGCACTGCTTGTACAACAGTTCCAAAGCCAACTGCTGCAGAAGTATTAATCATTGCCATTACCGAATCAGATGCTCCCTGGTTAAACGATGGAATGAAACCTTTGACTTTGTTTAGTGAAAATATAATAATTATCAAGATACCGATTAATAAACTGACAACAATATCCAGCTGAATAACGTTAAGCGCAACAATTACGGATAGTAGAGGAAGTAAAGAAATGATGATAGGAGGTGCATTTTTTTTCACTTCCTTACTTAGATCCTTGTCTTTTCCTGACTCCTCAAATTCATAACCTAATTGTTTTAATTTCTTTTCCCTGCTTAGAAGGTATAGAATTGATCCTCCTCCCATCACAAGTGATGCGGAAAGTCCCATAATGGGTGCAGCAGCGGCAGTCGTGTTGAAATATTCAGTTGGTATGAGATTTTGAATCTGCGGTGTACCAGGAAGTGCCGTCATCGCAAAGGACATCATCCCTGCTGTAATTGTACCCGGCATCAGTCTTCTTGGAATATTGGCTTGTCTAAACATATTTACTGCCAGCGGATAGACAGCAAATACAACAACGAACACACTTATACCACCATAAGCTAAAACTGCTGAAGCCATAACCACACCAATAATTGCCTGTTTATCACCAAAAACTTTAATGATATTTTGGGCTACGGATTGAGCCATACCGCTGAACTCCATTAATTTACCGAAAATTGCTCCCAACAGAAATACAGGGAACCAACTCTTTGTAAAATCTACAAAACCTTGCATATATACATTAGTATAAGCATCTAACAAGTCAAGTCCACCAAATAGCGCCACAACGCCGGCGCAAATCGGTGCAATCCAGATAATTGACCATCCACGGTAAGCCAGAACGATTAACAGAACTAATCCTAAAACGATCCCTGCCATTAGTTCACCTCCATTTGTTTACATGAATCTTGTTAGGTTAAAATCTAGTTAACTATAAACGTATATGTAAAAGATAGGGCCATTTTCATGACCCTTTTTATTAACTAGTAGGAAAATTAAAGTTCGTTTCATCAGAATCGTCCAGTTCAAACCATCTTTCAGATACTGTTTTTGTTTTGGTAAAGAATCGCGCGGTATCCGGTCCAAACATCTGACCTTCTCCAAAACGTGAATCTTTCCAACCGCCGAAGTTATGGTAGCCAACAGGGATAGGAATAGGCACGTTTACACCAACCATACCCACTTCAATTTCCTGGGTAAATCTACGGGCATCTCGGCCGCTGTTGGTAAATACCGCCACACCATTGCCATACTGATGATCGTTGATTAAGTTTATCGCTTCATCAATTGAACCAACCTCAATGATTGGACGAGCTGGACCAAACACTTCTTCTTTGTACATATTCATATCAGGAGTGATATTATCTAGTAACGTAGCACCAAGATAAAATCCTTCTTTGTTCTCAACATCAGGGTTTCTACCATCTACTACAATATTAGCTCCTTCATTGACCGCGTCATCAATTGCATCTAAAATGCCCTGTTTTGCTTCCGCACTAATGACTGCTCCGAAGTCTGCAGTTTCATCTTCATACGAACCAGCTCTTAGATTTTTCACTTTTTCTTTTAATTTGTCCGTGAATACTGCTGCTGTCTCTTTTCCAACTGGCATTGCTACAGAAATTGCCATACAACGTTGTGATGCTGAACCGTAAGCTGCACCTAGAAACGAATCAACTGCTTTATCAAGATCTGCATCCGGCATAATAACCATGTGGTTTTTCCCACCACCAAAGGCATTTACTCGTTTATGATGCTTGGTACCTGTTTCGTGGATCATTTCTGCTATTTTCGTAGAACCTACAAAGCTTATCGCTTGGATATCTTTATGTGTAATGATGGCATTCACCGTATCTTTATCACCATTTACCACGTTCCAAATGCCAGCAGGTAAACCAGCCTTCTCCCATAGTTCTGAGATTAAAAGAGCAGAATGTGGAACTTTTTCAGATGGCTTTAAGATCATTGCATTCCCCACAGCTACAGCCATCACACTCATTGCGAGCGGTACCATAACTGGGAAATTAAATGGAGATATACATGTTACAACGCCTAGTGGTTGTTTCATCGAATAAGCATTTATGTCTCCACCAACATTTACAGAATGCTCGCCTTTAAGTATTTGTGGTGCCCCAATTGCTAAATCAACCGATTCGATTCCTCTGCTTACTTCTCCCTTTGCATCAGGAATCGTTTTACCGTTTTCCTTCCCTAACACCCGTGCTAATTCTTCCGTATTTTCTACTAATAATTGGCGGAACTTAAATAGTACTTCAACCCTTTTTCCTACAGAAGTTTTTGCCCATTTTGCAGCAGCCTTTTTTGCTAATTGTATCGCCCCGTCCACTTCTTCATCTGAAGCATAAGGAACAGTAGCTATTTTTTGCCCGTTAGATGGGCTATATACATAACCATACTTATCGTTCTCCCCTTTTACTTTTTCGCCATTGATATAATGTGATACTTCTTCTAAAGTCGACATTTTATCCATTCCTCCTTTATCGATTTTATAAAAATACTGCATGGAACACATTCTTTGAAGCTATCAAAAAACTATTTAACTGGTTCTCCCTTTTGTTCGGTTAACATAAGGTATACGGATGACATATCTTTATCCGCGTATCCGTCTATATTATCTTCCAAATAATTTACCAGTGATTCGCCAAGTGGTAATTTTGCTCCATACAAGTTTGAAACATGATTTGCCAGTTTAATATCTTTAAAGAGAAGTGCAGTCGTAAAAGCTCCTTTGTAGTATTCATTTTCGGCGATGAAATTTTTGTAATTCCGTGTAAATATGCCGCTTTGCCCTGAACTTACATTCACAATGTCATAGACTACATCGTGATCCAACTTTACAGCATCTGCGATCGCCAAAGCTTCTGCCATTGCTTGGGTATGGATGCCAGCCATTAAATTATTTATTAATTTGACAATAGTTCCTAATCCATGATCTTCCCCAACATGGAAGATGTTTTTCCCTATCCCTTCAAAATAGGGCCTGGCATCGTTAAAGGTCTCTTTGTTTCCTCCAACCATTACACTTAAGCTAGCTGCCTCTGCTCCCGATACACTTCCACTAACTGGGGCAGCAAGGTATTGAATACCTTTTTCCAACGCTGCATTCGCCACTTTTTTATTCATTTCTGGAGACACGGTACTTAAGTCAATTAGTGTTAAAGGTGCTCCGCCGTTTGCTATTAAACCCTCACTACCTAAATAAACAGTCTCTACTACTTGTGGGGTTGGCAGACTGGTAAAAATAACATTTACATCATCAGGCAGGGGCGCAGAGACAAAGCCAATTTCCCCTCCAATTTCAGCGAACCTTTCTTCACTTTCCCTATTTACATCCATTCCATAAACTGTATAGCCAGCTTTCAATAAATTGCTTGCCATTGGAAAGCCCATATTCCCTAAACCTATAAACCCTACTTTCTTCGTGTTCATTATGCTCCCTCCTTTAAATCGCTTTCATAAATAAAGAAAGCGTTACCATAATTTGCAATTTAATCAGTTCCCATGGCGGATAAATATAAATGGACCAACCATAGAAAACTTGTGAGCCACTATTCATATACAAAACAACTAGTTACCTTCTTGCCTTATCCCCCCTTATTGCTACATTTATTTCACATACTAAAGTCAGATACCTCGGTCACTTAAATAGAATAATAAATGCAAATCTTCAAATAGTCAAGTCTAAAAATTAATTTCAGTTCCATATTTTAAAAGTATTATGCTATCCTTAATATAGAAAAAAGGAGGCACCAATCATGTCTGGGATGACAACGAGAAAGTTAAAAGCCCTTGAAACCAAAAAAGCGCTTTTGGAAACTGGTCTAGAACTTTTTAACAAGAAAGGGTTTGATAACGTTACAGTGGACGAAATTGCAAAAACTTGTAACGTGTCTAAAGGCGCCTTTTATGTACATTTCAAAACGAAATATGATATTTTCAATGAAAAATTTAAAGATATTGATGATTTTTATTCTACATTCTTGGATAAAATCCCTAAAAATATTAGTGCACGTGAAAAAATTCTTACATTTTTTGAAGCGCAGATGGTATATCTCCGGGATAATCTAGGGAAAGATTTAATTCGAACTGTTTACATGAATGCTATGTCACTCACTATCGACAAAAATCATTATTTAGCTAATCCGGAAAGAAATCTTTATCAAATTATCTATTCTTTTGTCCAAGAAGGCATTGATAATAAAGAGTTTAAGGAAGGAATAGCATCGGAACAAGCATCCAAATTAATTACCAGGTGTATGCGCGGCACGATCTATGATTGGATGATTTTTGGAGATGATCTTGACCTTACTCAAGAAATAACCGATTTTACATCTGCTGTTATGGATGGTTTAAAAAGGTAAAAGTAAAATGCAAAGCATTATTAAAAAACCCCCTTCTGCTACTAACTCAAACGAGTTTTGGTAAAAGAGGGGGACGAAAAAAATCCTATTATCTCGCTTGTTACATATAATAGCTCTTACCGAATGAACTATGTTCAACTATTGCGATAATCTAAAAGCAGAAGACACTTTTAAGCGTCTTCTGCTTACTCTGTTACTGTTCAATACACCCTTTCAATCAATCACCAGGTATATACTGAAACACCATTTAACAAGAATGGCATCTTTACGTTTGCACCATATTCGGAACTAGATGATGTATAGATTAAATGCTCCACCTCATGATACTTCCAATATGAAGGCCTCTATCAAACTAGAGCATTATGAAACTACGGAATAAGAGGAATCAAAGATTAATTTAACCACCTCTGATTCCTCTTATTTAAAAAACTGCTACAAATTACACCCACCTAGTAGTAATAACCTTCTTCCGCGTATAAAAGTTAAGTCCACGTGGTGGGGGTCTGACACCAGAATTTCCTTATATTACCTAGCGCTGTACAGTTTTGATCTAGAATTTTCTTGGATAGGTAATATCCGATAGGGCTTGTTACTCCAATAGGATTTTAATTTAACAAAACAGGGAAAATACCAGACACCTCTAATCATAAGCCCTCTTAGAGTAGAGTTATAATATTGCTCCGTTATTTCTTAAATTTGACATAATTTCTGGATTGTCATTTTCAACACTATAAAAAAATACTTCATCTACGTAATTTTCAATATCCCATTCTCTTATACTCCACTCATTTGTAGTGATTAATATTATTTTACTTGATTTACTATTATTTAGATGATTCAAAAAATTGTTATACCTTTTGGGGTTATCTAACACTAATTGAACAGGATAAAACAAAGCGAAAGTACTTTCATTACCTCTAGGATTAGCTGCTGTATGAGTTACATAACTATTTATATTAACAGTCATTTTTCCTAGACTATAATTAGTTGTCGATTTAACAGTATTAGTTAACAGATTTTTGCCAAAAGCTCGATTGATATGATCTGATATATCGGACATAGAACTTGTTCTTATAATACCCTTGTCAAATTCTTTATTTAAACAAGAAATAACTACCCTTACCTTAGCATCATTATCATAACCTCTTACCAATAGTAATTTTTTATTTTTATCACGTAAAAAATCCATTACATTTTTAATAGCCTTTTGTTTATCAGTCATAATAACTCCCCTTTTAGGAATATTCCTGTCATGGGAAACAAATACCTTTCAATTCGGTTCAATGATCTCAACGATGATATCTATATGTTTATCGTGATATAATCTTCTTTCATTATACTCTAGAATATAACAACACTCAACATCTTTTCTGCATATTTAGGTAATTACAAAGTAAATCCAACAATATTTGACTCTTGATATTAAAAAAAGGTTCGGGGGCAAAAACCTTGGATAGCACATCCATCCATGGATAATGAATGACCGTATGTTGGGGTGGAAGGAGGATTTGCTTGATTGAACAGTTAAGAGAGCAACATATACTAACGAGGTAGAAGAGGTTGGGGAGATACTTGCGACAACCGCAACAACAATTCCTACTACATTAGCACCTACATCGTATATATCTGCTCCCCTAAAAAAGAAAGCCTGTAAAATCTCCGTAAATATGGCATAGGTATTGGTGCGAAAATAACAAAAGTTATCAAAATCAGGCGGCCGTGTAAACGTAAAACTTATATCAACGTTACCAAAGAGTGCATTAACGTCTTTTGTACATGTTGCAGTAAAAATAAAGATCATCCATAAAATGACTAAAGCGACCACAATATTACGACGCCCAGATTTTATTGTTATTATGGATGGACCGGTTACACCTTCTTTAATTTAATAAAAGAGGGTGATAATTAATGCAGAATATAATAATCTTACTAATAGTATTAATTATTGTTTTAAAATTAATTTAGTCTAACAGCAGTAGAAATGACTTTGATAGAATGACCGTAGTGAGTGAAGTATTTATGTTTTGCTCATTACGATAATTAAATAATAATATATAAGCTTAAACGACCACCTGCTAAAGCAGGTGGATTTGGACATAAATGTCGGCGACTAAAGTCGCTTTTCAGGCTGAAGTCCTGCTCAAAGTCCTTAAGCTAAAGCATATTCAAAATTTGACTAAACTCATTCTTCAATCTTGAATATGTCGTCCTTGCCTTCATTGAATTGATTGGCTATATAATTTCTTATTATCTCATCTGTTACCGTTCCAACTGTGGCGCAAAAGTATCCTCTTGCCCACAAATGCTGACCCCAATAGCGCTTTTTGAGTTCTGGAAATTCATCCTGTAATAATCTTGATAATCTCCCTTTTAGATACTGCAAAACTTTACTTGGAGCAATACTTGGCGGGCAGGATAACAATAAGTGAATATGGTCTTTACCGACACTTCCTTGCAAAATTGTAATTCCTCTTGCTTCACAACCCTGTCTAATCAATTCCCTTGTCCTTACTGCTATGTGCCCCCGCAATACCTTATATCTATATTTTGTTACCCATATTACGTGATACTTGATATCATACACTGCATGACCACTTTTTCGATATCCGTCCATACTAATCACCTCATACTTCAAGTATGAACATTTAAGGATAAGGCTAAAAGCGGATACCGTCTAAAGACGGTGGAGTTAGACCACGTATTTGTAAGTTACATAGGTAACATAGGATGATTCTTGTTTTAATGGAAAGGTCTTGTGGAGAGAAATCTCTACAGGACTTTTCTTTTTGCTTTCTCATTTATCTAACGAAATATAAAAAGGGAAGGAGTCTGTATATTGGTTTTGTTTCGCCAACTGGATTTTGAGAACCCCAGGTGTCAGAACCATTGTGCATAAGCCATCCATCCTCCCACTTCCTAGAAGAATTAAAAGCAGAGAACAGAAAGGCACAATACCCCATGGAAACAACAAATTCACTGAAAGTTCTTTCTGAACTCCTATAGAGACCCTGAACTTTGGCAACCACTCAAATATCGACTATCTACGAACCAATAGAAATGGGGGTATTATCTAAGGTTTACATCCTGCAAATAAAAGAGTATTTGCGAGTTTATCAAATCTATATAGGGGAGTTATATATTAATTATTCACTGCGTCGTCTAATGTTCCAACTGTACATCACCCAGGTTGCCGGTAATGTCTCATTTTGACTCCTTCATGATTCGTAAGTCAACAGCCTGATGCCGATCTGACCCTAATACGCCTACCCCCACTTTATCACATTAACGTGGCGGGGGTCTGTAAGCCTACCACAGACTCCCGCATCATGTTTCACTGGATTATCTTGCTTATGGTAAGGAACTTCAACAGCGTAAAGAAGAACAGGAAAAGCAGAAAGCCTTCAACAACTGCATCGATGCCTTTCACACATATGAGATAGATACTTCCATCCTTATGAGAAAGGAAAAATCCCCTTGATATTAGCAAAGGAAGATTTAATATATTTGATAAAGAACCCGGAATGGACGGTGGAGCAGAGAATACGGGAATAGGGAGAGATCCACTGTCCCTATCCCCACTCGAAACAGAAAAAAGGAGGAGTTTTACCCCTCTTTTTCCTAACTTATTTTTGCCGTAACTCCGAAGCCCCACCGTCTTCTTTTAAAATTAAACAGACTGGGCGCCTTGTCCTCCGTCAATTCGATAGTAGGATCCGCTTATAAATGAAGCCTTATCTGACGCTAAGAACACCATTAAATCTGCAATCTCTTCTGCTGTTGCATAGCGATTCATTGGTACAGTAGATGCAAATTGTTCTCTTGCTTCCTCTGAGCTTTCACCTGTTGCATTCTTTTCAATTGATTTCATCATTTCTGTATCTACACCTGATGGAGCCACGGCATTCACACGTACGCCGTATTCTGACATCTCCATAGAGGCCGATTTATTTAATCCGATAACCGCGTGTTTCGATGCAATATACGCACTCATTCCTGGTGCACCTAATAAGCCGCCATTCGATGCAGTGTTAACAACAGCGCCGCTTTTCTGCTCCTTCATCACTTCCAGCACATATTTCAATCCAAAGAATACGCCCATCGTATTAACATCAAGTACATTTCTGAAATTCTCCTCCGTTTGCTCTGTGATCGTAGCAAAATCTCCATTAATTCCTGCGTTATTAATGAAAACATCAATATGTCCAAAATAATCTTTTGTTTTTTCTACGTATTCTTTCACTTCATTTTCTTTCGCTACATTCGCTGTCAGCAATAATTTCTCTTTTGCTTCAATAGACTCCGCTGCTTTTTCTAATGCATCCTTTTTCAAATCAACTAAAGCTAGTTTAGCCCCTTCTTTAGCAAATGCTCTTGCCGCTTCGACAGCAATGCCTCCAGCAGCACCTGTAATTAATACTACTTTGTCGTCAAATTGCATGATCGCTCTCTCCTTCTACGCTGTGATTGCTTTTAACAGCTCTCCATATCAGTATTTCACATTAATAAAGATACTATTAAAAGTGACAAATATATGTAATTAAATTTATTTTAATTACATATAAATTTTACCGCTTTTTGTTAAAAATTTCTAATAAAATGCTTTTATAGTGGATATATGATTTAAAGGAAACCAGCAAAACAAGCGATGGGATATTATCAGATCCACAGACTGAACCTCCATTATTATTTATGGAAAATTAATCATGTAGAGATTGACATTTAATGCTATATAATGTTGCTATGGGAAAACAGCGCTTCAGCCTATGATTAATTTAGTTTCGGGGGCTTTCAAAAACAAAACCACTGCCATAACCGCAGCGGCCAAGATTTCTATCTATAGTTAAATTAGCTTTGTCGGAAAAGAATTCTGCTTATTGGCAGGAAATAGACTTCATTTTGAATGACAATTTAATATGGCGGGGGGGTCTGTGAGATTATCCCCTTATAGTAGACACACTGAAAATGAGGGTGTTACGTTGCCTATAGGAGTGATGAATCGTGACTAAACAAAAACGGTATTCCAAAGAATTTAAAAATAAAGTAGTTCAATATTACAATGATAACCCTGGACTCGGTTATCTTAGCCTGGCGAGATTCTTTGATATTTCTTCTGATGAGAGCGTTAGACGTTGGGTGAAAGAAAAGCAATCAAGAGGTGATGAAGCCTTTACACCTATACCTAAAAACACGAATACCAAAAAGAAGAACACAAAAAGAAAAACGAACGAAATCTCTACAGATCGGTGGGAAGATCCGCAGGAAAGCAATGAACGAATTGCTTTCTTAGAAGCGGAGAATGCTTATTTAAAAAAGTTAATTGCCTTAAGGAAGGGGGATTCCGATTAAAAAAGAATCAACGTTATGAGATCATTGAAGAACTAACATCCACTTTCAGTGTTACAGGCCTTTGTATCATCGCTTCTGTATCAAGAAGTGGTTTTTATAAATGGCGGAACAGGCAAAACCAATCTCTTACGAGGAAACAGAAGGAAGATGAACATATAAAAGATTTAATCGTTCATTTTGATCATTTATTTAATCACACATACGGCTATCCACGATTAACGGAAGAAATAAATGATATTCATTTTAAAAAAGTGAATCATAAACGTGTCTATCGATTACAAAAACAACTAGGCATTCAAGCTCAAATATTTAAGAAAAAGGTACGGTATAAGCATGAAGGATATAAAGCCCAGAATGTATTAAATCGGGATTTCCGAGCGAAGAAGCCATTTGAGAAATGGGTAACGGATATCACATATTTATCAACAGGTATCACACGATTGTATCTTTCAACCATTTTAGACCTTTGTACAAAAGAAGTCGTGAGCTATCATGTCAGTGAACATAATGATAATGACCTTGTGGTCCAAACCCTTAACAAAGCTTTAGAAAAAGGTAGTGTAGATGGAACGATGATTCATAGTGACCAGGGACATCAATATACGTCTCACGCCTACACAAACCTTCTAGAAGAAAACGATATGGTTAAGAGCATGTCACGAAAAGCTAACTGTTGGGATAACGCCCCAATTGAGAGTTTTTTTGGACGTTTGAAGGAAGAATCTATGCGCATACATAAACCAAAAACAAAACAAGAAATACGCCGGGTAATTGATGATTATATGGATCTCTATAATCACCGCCGGCGCCAGAAGAAATTAGGCGGTCAAGCGCCTATCAACTATAAACATACAATAGCAGCTTGACCCTCGCCTATTAGTGTCTACTTGACAGGGGTACGCTTACTGACACCAGAACCCAAGCGCATATTCCTCTGTTAACCAATCCGATACAATTTCTCCCCACTTTTCTTCATACATCATTCCTCTCTTTTTCGATTCTCTTTCCTTCGGTAACTGATACTTCTTCACCCTTTCCCAACAAAAACCAGTACGTTTTACAATCTCGTTGATCGATAGTGATTTAATATTCCTTAATTTTTTGATATGATTAATTTCAGGCATTGCCAGCATTCCTTTCATTACTCCCATCATTAACAGTTTAGTCGCTATTAACGATAGGGTTTTTGGATCGGGCTGGCAAGCCTTTTTTATTTGTGCAACCTTCTAAGATTTTGGTTGCAATACTCTCTACTTTTATTATGCACTTAACAAGCATGAAGGTGTGCAATTATCAATAGCAATCCACTAGCTTTCAATCGGTAATGGTTTTAGATTGGTTATAATAAATCATAACCTCCTACTCTACCCCATAATACTCCCTATACCACTCCACAAACTTCTCTAAGCCTTGATCAATAGTCGTAGTAGATTCATAACCCTGTTACTATCCGTCAGTTCATCAATATCTGCGTAGATTGCTTGTACGTCTCCTGGTTGCATAGATAAAAATTCTTTCTGTGCTTCGGTATCTTTAAGCTAACATAAACTCAATGCCTAAATACTACAAATTAATAATTAACAACTAAATCATTTTGTTCACTTTAGAATATTAAGGTGGTGGGGGTCTTACACCAGAATCTCCTATCAGTTTCCCATGGCTGCATATGTAGAGTGTACGTATTCGAATTCTATTGGATAAACACCTTGCTTCCATACCAAGGTGTTTATCCAGTATCTTATGCATCTCCACTTTTTTACTAAATTTTATAAAAACTAGGGTGACAGGCACTCAATCAAATGGTATTATGATAGGAAAGTGAGGTCGATGATATGAATTCAGATAAAAGGGTAGTTTTTCCAAATGAAATGCTAGAAAACAGGCAAATCGAAACAACAATTTTCACACCTGCAAATGATGTTTATGGAGTTGCAGTGCTTTCTGAAAAAGCAGGTGCTACTATCATTTTGCGATTGTATCAATTAGTCGTAGACGCGGATTATACATATCAGCCGGTACAAGAATTGACCGCCTTTAGCTTTGGAAGTCGATCGGAGCTTGATTCTTTTCTGGATAGGCTTCCGGAGATAAGTGGGCTGGAGATGTTGATGCTTTTGAACCCTTTACCAGGGGATGGCCCTGTTAATTGATTTTATTCGGCGTATTATGTGCTTGAGAAATACGTGATCGTTAAGAGGCGATGACCCTTGTACACATAATACGCCTGATAAAACCTTATCTACAAAAAGAAAACCGCGAGAATGAACATCTGCAAGCTGTCCTGGAAGAATTTAAACACAGAAGGCAGAAAGGAACAATACCCCATTGGAAACAACACATTCACTGAAAGTCCATTCTGAACTTCTGTGGAGACCCTATACTTTGGTAACCACTCAAATATCCAATTAGTAATGACAACATTAAATGAAGCAATAAAAAAAGGAGATGTGAGTAATATCTTAATCCATAGCGATCAGGGAAATCAATTCACTTCTCACGAATACACAAATTATCTACAATCAAATCAAATGATAAAAAGCATGTCTAGAAGAGGCAATTGTTGGGATAATGCGCCAATCGAAAGTTTCTTTGGTCGTCTCAAAGAAGAATCTGTCCGCATCCAGAAACCTCGCACAATAGCACAGCTTTACAAAACGATAGAATGGTACATGAACTTCTATAACAATAAAAGAAGACAAAAGGGTTTAGGTTCAAAAGCACCTACACAATATCAACAAAGTTCAGCTGCCTGACCCAAAACCTTCAGTGTCTACTTGACAGGGGTACGCTTACTGACCCCAGAATCTAAAACCCAGTTACATTCGTCAATTCATCAATATCTGCGTATGTAGCTTGTACGTCCCCTGGTTGCATTGGTAAAAATTCTTTCTTTGCTTCGATACCAAGGTGTTTCTCGTTTTGAATAAAGTCCATCAGCTTCACTGGTTGGTTGTTACCGATATTGTACAGTTTATAGGGTGCATAGCTTGAGCTTGGATCCGGGTTCTCTTTATTCCAAGATGCATTTGCTTTTGGTGGATGGTCTAATAACCGAACAATACCATCAACGACATCATCTATATAGGTGAAATCTCGCATCATTTCTCCGTTGTTAAACACCTTGGTCGTCTTGCCTGCAACGATGTTCTTGTAAACGAATAATACGCCATATCCGTAAGATATTGAATTGCACTTTAACACTTTAAAGCAGTGGGGGACTGACCCCGTTGTTTGTAATTTCTTTTAAAATATGGTTTTGGAGCAATTGCAAAGGATAAAATGGAAAAATGAATGAAAAAGGTATAGTAAATTTCAATTTTAATTATTTTATTTAGCTTAAATACTACAAATCAATAATTAACAACTAAATCCATTTGTTCACTTTAGCACATTAACGTGGCGGGGGCTGACCGGTCATACCCCAGAATTCCATGCTCTAATGTTCCAACTATGCTCTAACGCAAAACTTTTCTTCTCACTTTTGACGCAAATTGTATGGCTTTATTTTTCAAAGTCGGCTTAGGTACTCTTCTACCCATGCCCTCTTCCCTAGTGTAGATACAAGGATTACAAAATCCACAAGGTTTATTATTGATTGGACTATGACAGAACCAAGTTTCTTCCATAATATCGGCAAATCCAAATTTCATAGAATTTTGTTCCATCTCTAACTTTGTTAATTGCAGTAAAGGAAAATTATATCTACTGAATATTTTAAGACTCTCAATTGAAGGGTTATCTTTTAAAGTATAAAAAACATCAATACCATCATCTTTCTTCACAATGTCATCCTTTACAAAACCATATACAGTATCATCAATGTGAACAGATAATTCCAGTCCTTTTATATCTTCACTATCTGCAAATCTAGCAAGCCAATCGTATTGTCCACCTAAATGTGACATGTCAGCTAAGATTCTATAATTACGTGTAATCTCTTCGTTTGGAGGAATGTCTTTAATATTAATATTTATAGTCGGCTTGATTCTATCTTTTGCTTCTGGATCTTTAACTTCAATCATTTGTTTTATTTTTTCCATAGCTTCGATTTCAAAATCAGTGGATACTCTGTCTGTATCCATTACATAATAAGGTTGTATTTTTCTTTTTTTATTTAAAACCAAATCTAATACCCTGTACGTAGAATCCCAGCCACTTGTCCATAATATATTATATTCCATTGTTTAGCACTTCCCTCAATAAAATACTACCTTCTATTCTAACATCACTTTCATGAATAAACCCAAATATTTGGCGGAAAAATTCTTGGCCAAACTTGATATGATCCATAGGCATAGTTGCTCCCCATAATTCCGGGAATCAATATTATAAAATCATTCAAACTATATCTCTCCATCAATATATACACTTCTAGTTTACCCATAATACTCCCTATACCACTCCACAAACTTCTTCAACCCCTCGTCAATAGTCGTAGTAGGTTTAAACCCAGTTACATCCGTCAATTCATCAATGTCTGCGTATGTTGCTTGTACGTCCCCTGGTTGCATTGGCAAAAATTATTTCTTTGCTTCGATACCGAGGTGTTTCTCCAACGTTTGAATAAATTCCATTAGCTTCACTGGTTGGTTGTTACCGATATTGTACAGTTTATAGGGTGCATAGCTTGAGCTTGGATCCGGGTTCTCTTTATCCCAAGATGCATTTGCTTTGGGTGGATGGTCTAATAACCGTGTAATGCCGTCAACGATATCATCGATATGGGTAAAGTCTCATATCATTTCCCCGTTGTGAAACACCTTAATCGTCCTGCCTTCAACGATGTTCTTCGTAAACGAATAATATGCCATATCCGGATGACCATGCGTTCCATAGACCGTGAAGAATCGAAGTCCTGTTATTGGGATGTTATATAAGTGACTATATGTGTGCGCCATTAACTCATTTGAATTCTTCGTTGCTGCATATAAGCTGACTGGGTGATTAACTTCATCACTCGTTGAGAATGGAATCTTTACGTTTGCACCATATACCGAACTAGATGATGCATAGATTAAATGCTTAACGTCATTATAACGAGATGCCTCCAAAATATTCATGAACCCTTGAATGTTGGAATCAATATAGGCATGAGGATTTTCCAGACTGTAACGAACTCCTGCTTGCGCTGCTAGATTAATAACCACTTCAATATATCTTCCTGATCAAAACAATAATTCAATGCCCCCACAGTCAGCCAAATCTTCTTCATAAAACACCAAAGAATCGAATAGACATAGAACCTTCAAACCATCTCGTTTTAATTGATTACGTTGTCGTAATCAATTACCTGATGCCTCTTTTCTAACAAGCGTTTTGAAAGGTGCATATCTATGAAACTGGCAGCACCATAGACTAATATATCCATCAAAACATAGATTTTTTAAATTTTTAATTAAGTCCATATCATATTATAATCAGAAAAGACACTTCAACATACAATACTTTAAATTGGCGGGAGTCTGACACCAGTAATCCTGTTCTCTAGTCCAATTATTGAGACTTTTTCACTCCGATTTATAATATTTTCATATAAATTCATTACCATTCTCCCTAATTAGCTATATTTTCTATTTCATTTAAATAAGAACTAACAACTTTTTTCCTGTCAAATTCATTTTCAACTTTATTTCTTGCTAAAATTCCCATAGTCTCTTGCTCGTTATAAGTAAGATCAATAAATTTATTAATAGCTTCAACTAAACTATCAACATTTTTCGGTTCTAGCCCAAACCCTGTGACACCATCATCAAATGTTTCTTCACAACCTGGAATTGAAGAAGCTATAATCGGCCTTCCCATGGATGCAGATTCTAGTAGGACATTCGCCATACCTTCATGATAAGACGGTAGTATTACAGCATTGCAATCTTCTATAAACTCTTTCACATTGTTTTGAACTCCATGGAATTTAATAATATCCAAGTTCACTAATTCATTAGCTTTGTCAGTATAATCTTCCTCATAAAAACCAACTGCTTCGAATTCAATATTTTTATTACTTTCCTTAATAATTTTTGCAGCTTCAGCTAACTCTTCAATACCCTTTTCTTTCATAATCCTTCCTATAAAAAGAATTTTCAACTTCTCTCTTTCCTCAGGGTATTTCTTTAACGAAAACTCTTCAAGATTAACACCAGACCCTGGAACTAACTTATGTGAATGATTTGTAATTTTATGCTGTTGAAAGAAATGCATGTTTTCTTTGTTCTGAAAAAAGAGTGAATGGATATCTTTAAAAGCATATTTATATAGTAATAATAAAACGTTTTGCATTAATCCTTTTTTCTCTAAGGCTGTACCTAGTCCTGTAATAGTAGCTATATAAGGAGTTCTTAAGGATTTACAAGCTATCCCTCCATAAATATTAGGTTTTATCGTATAACTTAAAACCACATCTGGCATAACTCTTTTTATGATTTTTCTATACTCTGATATTAATTTAAAATCACTAATTATATTTGTTCCATGCCGTTCAATAGTTGTTTCTATATACTCACACCCCATTTCTATCAAATAATCAATTTTTTTTCCGTAGGGCGAAGATACGTAAACTTTATAATTATCTCTTAATAATTGTTGAACCAATTCTTTTCTAAAGTTATAAATAACCACATCATGATTTACTAAAATAAGAACTTTTTTCATACCTTTTCTCTCTCCAACTCTGTAGCAGCTATCGACTCTCTCAAATCCCTAATCCGGTAACCCTCTTTATATTCACTCATACTCTTCTCATAAACCATATTACCAAACACCTTATTAATAACCCCTATTTTCGTTCCTGTAAGCTTTAGAATGGGATTGAATATTTTCGTAAGTCTTATTTTCTTCCCATGCACATCCGCAATCAATTTCACCATTTCACTAGTCTTCACATAGTCACTATTTTGCGGGAAGAATAATCCACTTTCTTCATTCTCCATCATCAGCCTAATGAGCTCACAAAGGTTATCAATATGAAGCATGCTACGTTCATTATCAATGTCAGGAAATACAGGAAGTTTCCTAGCTGCTTTTGCCAGTTTTGGATAATTCCCTTTTGAGCCCTTCCCATAAATCATAGGAGGTCTGAGAATAGCAACCTTAAAATCATCGTTTTCTAGCGGCTTTATGCCTTCTTCTGCTTTAAGCTTGCTATTCCCATAAAAATTGCTTGGAGTTGGAACTGTATTTTTATCTATTACTCTTTTATCACTCGTACTGTCACCATAGACGATAATACTACTCATGAAGATAAACTGATTAACGCCTTCATTCTTCGCTTTCTCTGCAATTTCTATCGTAAGGTCTCGATTTACTTTATAATAGTTATCTTCCATTTTTGGATCTGTAGAAACGTGTGCTATCCCCGCCGCATGAAACACAACATCATACACGGAGAAGTCTTTTTCCTTCCAAGCGTCATCCCTAACACTAATAGCCTTAACAGAATATCTATCAGGGCTGTCTTCCAACCATTTTGCTAGGCTTCTACCTATATAGCTGTTAGCCCCTGTGATCAGGATTTCCTTCATTTTGATTCGGTCTCCTTACCTTGCTCTTGCATCGTAGAAGCAGATTCCTTCTCCCCAGTGCCACCTTCAGCAACACCGTCACGCTTAACAACACTCACCAACGTTCCAAAGAAACACTTCACATCCATCCGGAGAGACATTTTGTCTACATATTCACCGTCTAACTTAGCCTTCACGTCAATAGGAAGTTCATCTCTACCATTTATCTGTGCCCAACCGGTAAGGCCGGGTGGTACATTGTTTGCCCCATAGCTATCTCTTTCTTCTATTAGATCATACTGATTCCAGAGTGCTGGTCTTGGACCGATAATACACATCTGCCCAACAAAGATGTTCCAGATTTGCGGGAGTTCATCTAAGCTGGTTTTTCTTAAGAATTTCCCCATCCATGTGATATATTGTTCCGGATTCTCAAGAAGATGTGTTGGTGTATCTTTCGGTGTATCTATTTTCATAGTACGGAACTTCAGCATATTAAAATGTGTCTTACGAAAACCAATCCGTTTTTGTTTAAAAAGGACAGGCCCTTTTGAATCTAGCTTAATTCCTATGATTAAAATAAGAAAGATTGGTGATAACACCAGCAGTCCGATGAAAGAAAGTACGGTATCTATTAATCTTTTAAATTTCATATACATACTTTAACACTCCTTGGAGGTTAGTTGGTTCGTACTGAATTGGAATGGATGTCTTTTCCAACAAACTACGAACCCACTAATTAATTGCTCAACATAGCTGAGTGCCTCCGTTAAAATATATGGAGGCATCGCCTGTTATTATTCTTGGTTGATAGTCATTTACAGTTATAATTAACTCTGCACCACGTTATCTTCTATCCTTTAAAGGCTACCAACCGAATGATGTTCAGCCCAAAATTCCTTTATCTATTCAGCATAGATTAAATCCATCTAATTATCTAAGTAGCTCTACCTTCACTAACTTTAGTAAATCTATCAATTATATAATTAACATTTTCATTATTATCTGATAGACGGCTTGAACTGACCGATTGTGTCCTCAGCTTTTAGTTGAACAAAGCTTATGACTTTAAGTGTTCTGTCCAACTAAGTGTAACCTATCCATTGTAAAATCTAATGTAGTTATGTGTAGGACTTTTTTGTCATCTCAGACACTCCAGATTTATATCAATAATGATTTGTCTACATAGATGATGTATATTTTATTAATTCCTTACAACTTATTAAATCATAATCTTAACAAAGATATATCTCTTAATGAATCATTTCTTTTTAGTCTGCTTTTAACATCAAACACAATGCCTTTACCATGTTTCAACAAGTGATCAAACATTGCCCATCCCTCTTCTAAATAAACTTCATGAGGAACAGCAAAAACTGCTGCATCCGCAGGTTTTAATTCTTTATAAGATATTAAATCAATTCCATATTCTTCATATGCTTCTCCGCTATTAGCGTGAGCATCGGTGATTTGTACATTAATGCCAAATTCCTCTAATTCTGTCACAATATCTATTACTCTAGTGTTACGCAAATCTGGCACATTTTCTTTAAACGTAAATCCAAGTACAGTAACAGTTGAGCCTTGAACGGGCATATTTTTCTTAATCATTTGTTTAATTAGCGATGTGGCAATAAACTTACCGACATTATCATTCGTTTTTCTTCCTGCTAGTATAACTTCAGGGTGATGTCCAATTTTTTCTGCTTTATGTGTTAGATAATAAGGATCCACACCTATACAGTGTCCACCAACTAACCCTGGTGAAAAGTTTAGGAAATTCCACTTTGTTCCTGCAGCAGCTAATACATCTGCCGTATCTATATTAAGCTTCTCAAAGATTACAGATAGCTCATTCATAAGCGAAATATTTAAATCACGCTGTGTATTCTCAATGACCTTTGCAGCTTCTGCTACTTTTATAGAGCTCGCTTTATGAACGCCAGCATCAACAACATCTTCGTACACACTAGCTACAATATCCAATACTTCTTCGTTTTGCCCAGAGACCACTTTTGTAATTGTTTTAAATGTATGCACTTTATCTCCTGGATTGATTCTTTCTGGGGAATACCCAACATAGAAATCTTCTCCGCATGTCATACCAGATACCTTCTCTAAAACTGGTACACAATCATCTTCGGTTGCCCCAGGGTATACAGTAGATTCATAGACAACGATTGTTCCTTTGGCAATATTGCTTCCCACTGTTTCTGACGCTTTTAACAGGGGTGTTAAATCTGGTTGTTTGTTTTCTGTAATAGGTGTAGGAACAGCAACAATAATAAAATCTGCTTGTTTTAAATCTGATGGATCTGCCGTAAAGGTAATTGAAGTAGCTTTTAAATCTTCTTCTGTAACTTCATTTGTTATATCTATTCCATTGTTTAGTCCATCTATTCGATTTTGATTGATATCAAATCCGATAACTTCTTGTTCTTTGCCAAATTCTACAGCAACTGGTAGGCCTACATAACCAAGACCAACTACTGCTATTTTACGTTTAATCATAATTTCACCTCGTAATAATCAAGATACCAATCAATAAATTTATTTACGCCTTCTTGAATGGTCGTCTTTGGTTTAAAATCAATATCCCTAAACAAATCTTCCACATTTGCATATGTCTCTGGCACATCACCAGGTTGTAGCGGCAAGAAGTTTTTCTTAGCCGTTTTACCAAGTTTATTTTCGATTGCCTCAATAAAATCCATTAGCCTTACAGGACTGTTGTTTCCAATGTTGTACACTTTGTAGGGCGCATAACTGCTTCCAGGATTCGGATTTGCACCAGACCATTCTGGATTCGGTTGAGCTGGTCTTTTTGTTAATCTAGCAATGCTTTCAACAATATCATCAACATATGTGAAATCTCGCATCATCTTTCCATAGTTATACACATCAATTGGTTCGTCGTTTACAATTGCCTTTGTGAATAAGAATAACGCCATATCTGGACGACCCCAGGGACCGTAAACAGTGAAGAAACGTAAACCAGTTGTCGGCAAACCATATAAATGACTATACGTATGTGCGAATAGTTCATTAGACTTTTTAGTGGCTGCATACAAGCTCAATGGATGATCAATGTTATCATTCGTTGAAAATGGCTTGGACGTATTTGCCCCATATACAGAACTCGATGAAGCATAAATTAAATGTTCTACTTTATAATGACGACATGCTTCAAGTATGTTAGTAAAGCCAACGACGTTTGAGTTAACATATGCATGCGGGTTTTCGAGACTATAACGAACCCCTGCCTGTGCAGCTAAATTAATTACTATTTCTGGTTTATATTGTTCAAAAGCCTTATTGATGATTTCCAAGTCTTCTAAATCTGTTTTTACAAATGTGAAATTATCATTATCTAATTGACTTAATCTATCTTCTTTTAATTGTGGGTCATAGTAATCGTTTATGTTATCTATTCCGATTACTTCGTGACCTTCAGCAAGTAAACGTTTGGATAGGTGTGAACCTATGAATCCAGCTGAACCTGTTACTAATACTTTTTTCATACCCTACACCGCCTATAAATTATATAATTCTTCAAATTGCTTTGTGACTTTGTGAATATCAAAATTTTCGATAACCCTTTGACGGGCTATTGAACCCAGATGTTCTCTTTCATTATCAGGAAGATGTAATAAATCAAGTATGCTTTTGGACAAGGCATCAGAATCCTTACTAGGAACAACCTTTCCAGTATCTCCAACTATATAGGCAGAATCTCCAACATCTGTCACCACACAAGGTGTCTCACATGCCATCGCTTCCCCTATAACATTTGGAAATCCCTCGCCACTAGAAGAAGAAGTAAGGATATCCGCACCTGACATTATTGTAGGAATGTCATCTCTTATTCCTAGTAGACTAACATTGTTGAGTAGATCATATTTCTTTACTAAATCCATTAGTTCCATATTTTTTTCGTCAATATTTGTGCCTACTAAAACTGCATGAAACTTAATTCCCTGCTGTTTTACTTTATTTAATGCTTTAATAAAGTTTTGATAATCCTTTAAAATACTCCAACGTCCAACATGTGCTATATATGGAATATCACTCTTTCTTCCTATGATTTTGCTTAATTTTAGTTTAGCCTCTACATCCTTACTAAACTGATTTAATTCAAAACCATTTGGAATAACAAGTAAGTTCTCATCAAAAAAACCAAACTCTTCATGGACTTCTTTAGCCTTAGTAGAACAACTAACAATCGTATCAACTTTCTTTGACAGCTTTGCATTAATTTTCGCTATTATTATTGTAGATTTCTTATTTAACTTTGGATCTAAATTACTTCTTCTGATTCCCCAAATTAACTTTTCAACCTTGGAAAATTTAAATAAAATATATCCAAGTAAATCTGCATGATACATCCAAGTTTGAATTATATCAGTATTTTTAATATGCCTTTTTGCTAATTTAAACTTAAAGCTCGGTATACCTTTTTTCATATTTAAGCTGATTACTTCGAACCCTAAATTGCGTATCTTTTCACCATAAACCCCATCATCCATCATAGAAATAACATTTACATCATACTTATCTTTATCAATATGCTTTAATAATTTATAAAGCATTGTTTCAGCTCCGCCCATATTTAGACCCGTAATAATATGGGTGATTTTAATTTTTTGCATTTAATCACTTCACTCATTTTACTATTTTAAAGTTTTTTCCTTACCATTTGATAACCTTTTTTAGGAATAACTGATATTAAATTGGATTTTATCCTTAATATTTTTCTTATATATTGTTTCATTTCTTACATTATATTTTAAAGCATCGAAAGGACTGTCAACCAACTATTGTCATATCAATTTTTCACTTTCAGTAGTTGGTTTTGTCCAAAACCCACGGATTTTTTAAGCCTTTTAGTCCACATGTTATTTTATAGATGAAAGTTTAATTTTCATCTACCTTTTAAACCATTTTTTTGGTAGTCCATTTCGTTAGGGGAGATGGTTTATCTTTGACAACAACTATATTATATTTCTTATATTCCAAAATTCACATCGGGAAAGACACTAATATATGGGGATATTTAACAATCCCTATATCCACTTAATCCTTCTATTAATAATTCAATCCTCAAATTATTACAACCGTTTCGTGTAAAATTTCCTTCTTCAAAAACCCACCCCCCGTTAAATAGATATCTTCCCACTTTATTATCTACTATCAGTTGAGCGTCTGTAGATGTACCAAACATTACTTGTAATTCATTTATATAATAATTACCCTCATAATCTTCGAATATATCAAAACACATACTTTCTAATTGCAATTTGTCCGACCATTCTTTAACTAAATTTAGTAAGTCACTTTTCACATGGCCCCATCCTTTATTTAACGATCCGCTATGGAACCCTTTTTCATCTTCCAATTTCTTATGGCCAAAAAAACTATCTCCTATTCTAATAACCCGCCATTCATTTTTAATTTTTACATACGATTGTATATGAATAACACCAGATGAATTGCTACTTTTCGGTAAAAATTGCTTCTTAGAATCTAAAAATATTTTATATGGATAGAGCTTAGCTTTCAAAGAGTTTTTAATAGACTTTATGCTATTATATTTTCTAATTTTGTTATTTAATAAAAATGACCTTCGTATTACCCTTAATAACTGCTGTCTCCTGCTTATTATTTTAACTCCAATAGCACCACTCCCACTATCTTCTTTTATAACTACAGGAAGTCTACACTTTTTTCCGTATTCTACCGCTTGTTGGTAATTATAAAATGAATGAGATTCAATATGTGGAAGATTATTAACCTTATAATAATCGTGCATTGTTATTTTTGATTCATACATAATTATCGAGTCTAAACTAGGTAACGATTTACCCTTTAACATATCTTTTAATAGAAATAACCGCTTCATAAATAGGCTTTTCCATTCATCTGGAAATGATGGGGGATAAATTAAATACCCATCATAATCCTTTTCTAAATAACTATCCCATTCATCAGCCATTAAATCAATAAAATCATATTCAATATCCAGGTCTTTAAATGCATTTATTATGTTTTCACGTTTTCTTTCTGGTGTAATAATTACTCCAATTTTCATGTTCTCACCTTTTCGCTATCTTATTCATGACTAACTCTCTTATATTTAGTGAATTCATTATAAAACTTAATAATATATAAACAAAACAACCCGCTAACACTTTACTAACTAATGCCAGCAAGCTATTTTCAAAAGTAATATTGATGATGAATAGATACATTATAGTTGATGACGTTACGACCTTAAGGAAGTCCCACCAGGGAAATGGAACTCGGTAATTTTTTATACTATAATATGCACTTATCAGCATTGCTACAAAAAAAGATATTGTAGTTGCTAAAGCCGCTCCTTCAATTCCATATTTATTTAACATGTAAATATTTAAAATTACATTAAGTATTACAGCTGTTAACACTGGATAAAAAAAGTATTTAGTCTTAGCAGAGATTTGTAATGTTAAATCAAAATAATAGCTTTTCAACCCGTGGAATAGTGAAGCAAGAATTATTAAGTTCATCAAATTATTAGAGACAGAAAATTCCTCTCCAATTATTATACCTGTAAACTCATTTAATATAGTTGCCAAACCAAAACAAGCTGGAATAGATATAAAAAGCAATAGCTTCGAATAATACTTAAATTGTCTCTTTCCCGCTTCCTCACCGTCTGTCTTGATTATCTTAAGTATTAAAGGGAAACTTGCTAAAGATAGTGACATCATAATCATATAAATCAAATTATGAATTAAATCGAAACCAACTGTATAATTACCATTTTCCTCTAGTCCTAATATAAATGAAATCATAATCTTATCTATATTTTGTAATGCTACACTTAAAGCAAAGGAAAGTGTTATTGGTAACCCGTACTTAAGGAGACCCTTTTGAGTAGTTTTATTAGATATGATTGATAAACCTACAATTTTACTACCTAATCTTCTTCCAAAGAATAGGATTCCTAAAAATAGTCCAAAAATAGATCCTAATAATAGACCTGTCACCCCTCCACCATAATAAATCAATATAGTAGATACGATAACAACCGTTAGGGATTTAATAACACTTACATTAGCAACTACTGTCGGTTTTAGAATAGTTCTGAAATAAACAATAAGCATCTCAAAAATAGAAAGTAGGGTTATTAATATATAACCAATAAAAACATACCAAACATTTAATGAAATAAAATAAAGGACAAACGCAGTAATAATAGTCGGTATCCCTAGTAGTAGCAAAGTAATAATATGGGACTTTATTATCGATCCTATAAACGAATTAATATTTTCACGATCGTTATAAAATCTAATAAAACTTGATCTTATCCATTGAAAAAAAAGTATATTAACTAAACCAGTAATAACGGTGATTAATGAAAATAAGCCATAATCATCTGGATTAACTAGTCTGGTATAAATGCTGACGCCAACAATACTTACTATTGCGGGTGTTAATTTACCTAAGAAATAAATGACAGAGTGCTTTATTAACACAATTTCACAACCTACTTTAACTAAATATAATAAGAGATACCATTTTATAAGACGAACCTATTTTATCCCTTTTGAATAGGTGTCTACAAATATACTTTTAGCGGAATATCAAGTTTCTAAATGTAGCTTAATACTCAACTATTCTCATCTAAGATTTAATTGGTTTTACCGTTGCATGATAGATTTTAATTTAAGTGTTCTATTCAATACTATATTAAGTAAATTTTTGGATGCTCCTAATAATCGCTTTAACAAAAACAGGCATAGCTAATATCAAAATCAAACCATAACCAATTAAATGATGTCTTACCGCTGTTCCCCAATTAACCGTTCCAAGAGACCATAATAATTCCATTAAAATAAACAGAATCATTACTTGATATAAAGATGTTTTCTTTATCTCTTCATTTTTCCTCAAATAATTTATTGCAGCAAAAAGCAATATAAGCCTAAATATATTTTCTATCATCGCGTATATATCTAGTACAGATGATATTTGCCATGGAAAGGGTGCTATCATATAGCTAATGAACACTACCGGTGCTGTGAGTACTACCGTAAAAATATTACTAGTATTAAGCTCAACCCCATATTGTGCTCTCGAATCCAAAGCTATTCCACCATCTCTATAATCATCAATGTAAGATGTTATGTCTCCCTTTAAAATCGCATCACTGGCTTGGGTTGAAATGCCAACGATATTTAGTAATCCGATAAACAATACAAGTGCTATACCACTTAATATCACCTTAATTAATAAATTTTTAACTCTAAGATTAGTTGTTAGTATTTTATTAAAGTAGATTATTAAAATGGCAAATGTAAATACTAATAATCCATTATGAAGCATTCCTAATATAAAAATTGAAATAATAAACTTTATAAATAGGATGAAGCTAAATTTATTGCTTTCGATCGCCTTAATAAAATAATATATAGACATTAAGAAAAATAAAATTTGATATGGTTCTCTCATTGTTATTGAGGTATATATAAGCATACTTGGTAATAATCCAAATAGATAAACTAGAGGAGTATTGTATGTTGAACCATATAATTTTTCGGCTATCTTAAGCAAATACCTTACTGATAAGACAAAAGCAAATATTGACAACATTTCTCCACTAAATTTTGAAACACCAATAAAATTAAACACAAGCGCTAAATAGTTTGTATATAATTCTGAACCAGTATTTATTAAATCTATACCCGTATTATATTGCGAAATAAAGGATGCATTTTTAAAGAATCCAATTGCATCTGCCCCGGCACCATATATAGTAAAAAAGTTATTATTTATTAACGATATAGTTACTTTTAAAAAAAACACAACTAACATTGCTACCATAGTATTTATATTTTCAACAAAAACCTTTTGAGTAAAAATGTATATCAGGATCAGAAAAATTAATACAACACCAAACCAATCTTCTGGTGTAGCAAGTATTAATAGAATAAATGGAACTATTAATATAAAATAAGTAAATATATTTTTGTAATTCAATACTTTATTGGGTGGATTCATTTCAAGTCTCATTCCTATTTTCATATCTTCTAATTCTCAATAGCGTTTAATGTCTTCCCATAAAAACAATTCCTCATCTGCGGTATAGGCTGATAATTTAGTCGTGATTGGGCAAGCTATAGATGTTGCCTCGTCGACATTTTTCGTGCCGATGACATTCTTTTTCACCGCTTCATGTAGATTATATTACATTAATAGTACATGTATTGTGCTACCGCTTGATAGATGAACTGTGGTTTATATTTTTCTACAATCAAAGATGCTTCCACATCCCCGATAACTGGGTTTGTCCGTCACTCGGCAAGGCGTCCTCTGTAGCTACGACTCTTTCACTGCTAACAATGTCTGCTCCATATATACAATTTTCATCAATGCATCTTTCAGTTCTTCCAGTGCGTAACTGTCAAACCGATCGATCAAGTCAACGAGAACGTCCGGATCGACCGCAACCGTACGTCCAACATAAATTTTCTCATACACTTCTCCAGGCAGCACTTCATCCTCCCCAAGGAGTTCTTCGTACATCTTTTCCCCTGGTCTTATCCCTGCGAATTCTATTGGAATCTCGTCTTCCGTATAGCCTGATAGTTTAATAAGGTTGTGAGCTAGATCGACAATTTTAACAGGGTCTCCCATGTCGAGGACGAATATTTCGCCGCCTTTCGCTAGGGTTCCTGCCTGGATGACGAGCCGGGATGCTTCTGGGATCGTCATGAAGTAGCGTGTCATTTCCGGGTCGGTAACGGTGACTGGTCCGCCTTTTTCAATTTGCTTCTTAAATAGCGGGATCACACTGCCCCGGCTTCCGAGCACGTTGCCAAATCGTACGGCAACGAATTTTGTCTTGCTGCGGCTTGCTAGGTCTTGAACCACCATCTCCGCGATACGTTTGGTTGCGCCCATCACATTGGTCGGATTAACTGCTTTGTCGGTGGATACGAGTACGAATTTCTGTACACCGAATGTGTCGGCCGCTTCTGCGACATTTTTCGTGCCGATGATATTATTTTTAACGGCTTCGTGTGCGTTTATTTCCATTAATGGGACATGCTTATGTGCTGCTGCATGGTAGATAATTGCCGGTTGATGCGTTTTGACAACTTCAAACATGCGCATGCGGTCCTGCACGTCACCGATTACGGGAATAATCTCTGTTTCGCTGTCGCTATAGAGACTCCGTAGTTCCATATTGATGGTATAAATGCTGAATTCCCCGTGGCCGACGAGCACGATTTTCTTCGGCGTGAATCGCATAAGCTGACGGGTAATTTCCGAGCCGATGGATCCACCTGCACCGGTCACCATCACGGTCGTGCCTGTCACATAGTCGGATATCGCATTGATATCGAGCTCGACCGGTTCACGTCCGAGCAAATCTTCTACTTCCACATTTTTCAGGTGGCTGACGGATATTTTCCCTGTCATGAGATCCTCAATTTTCGGAATCATTTGCACCTTGGCCTTTGTCTTATTACATTGTACGACAATTTTCTCAAGCGAGCCATTTTTCATCGAAGGAATGGCGATGACAATGTGTTCGATTTCTGCATCTCGGACGATTTCGGGTATATCTTTTACCGTCCCTAATACAGGTAGATTATATAATTGCATTTTCTGCTTGTTCTGATTATCATCTGCGAATCCTACGGGGAGCAATTCGGCATTGTTTTCATTTTTCAGTTGACGTGCAATCATCGCACCCGCTGCACCCGCGCCTACGATAAGGGTTCGTTTTTGTTTGTTTTGCCTCGTTATGTATCGATCCCGGTAAATGCGCCACGCAAAGCGTGAGCCACCGATTAAGATAATATGTAACATCCACGTCACAAGGAGTGCTCGCCGGTACAGGGCAAAGTCATTCACGAAATACATGACAACCCCTGCAGCCAAAACCGATAATGTAATGGCCTGAACAATCGAGACTAATTCGCCTACGCTCGCATAGGCCCATACTTTGTTATAAAGCTTGTAAATCGCCGCAAATAAGTGATGAAAGATTAATAGAGCAATAGCGCTAATGATGATTGCGGACATGTTTATAGCGGATGTGAATGGGAACACAATCCAAGAAGCGATAAATATGGCGGTACTGACGATTAAAGAGTCCAAAATGACAAGTAACGTCAGTCTCTTCCGGTAGTCCATGAGGGGCTTACCTCCTTTCGTTGCTGCTGTGTTGCGTAAATGTAAATCTAGTTTATCGTAACATATCCTTGAAATTTTTAATAACGGTCTTTCGGTGTTTTGTGCCTAATTTCCTGTAAATATGACTAATATGTACTTTTGCTGTTCCCTCACCAACCTCCGCCAGTGTGGCTATCTCTTTATTTCGGAGACCTAGCATCATGAAGTAGGCGATAATTTGCTCTTTCGTTGTTAGCACGATGCCGTTTTTTTGTAATTGATAGGCAAATACTTCCATATTAATGTCACTCATTTTGGTGAGTTGCCTTTTAAACGGCTGTATAAATGCGGTTGGTAGCACATAATGCCCTTCCCTGATCGATCGCAATGTTTCAGCGATCTCTTCCTGATGCTTTTCTGTTTTTAGGATGAGACTGTCCATCCCCGCTTCCAAAAGCTTCAATACCGGAAGGTCGAAGGGGTCTTCGGTGAGTACGATGACCTGATTCTGTTCTTTTAACAGATTGATCGCTGTCGTTGCTTCACTGGGCAAGAATGGATCAATGTCAATCAGAACTATATCCTCACCTGCCCATTCCTCAAGTGCCAACCTATAATTACGATACCCCGTAACGTACATGTCTTCCTGTTCATTCAGGAGATGGATAACACGATTCATAAATGAACTCTTCGTAATACAAAATATAGTAACCATGCATAGTTGACCGCCTATCTTTGATGTTTATTCACATATGTATGTAAAAAGCGCACTTCTTTTATAATACTAAATACCCAGTCATATTTATAGTTACTTTTGTCGAATTAAGTCATGGATTTTGTTTGGCGATCCAATTAAATCCATTTAGTAGTCGGGGTGGACCAATCCGTTCAGGTATTCGATCACATCCTTACGAGTATTTAAATTTATTTTCGTATAAATGATACTGATATAATTCTTGATCGTACCCTCGCTAAGAAAGAGTCTTTGTGCGATCTCTCTATTTGTCGCTTCCTTCATGACGAGGGAAACAATGTCAATTTCCCTATCAGATAATCGAATATTTCGATTTTTTAATTCCCTAGCGAGTTGCTCTTTCTTGTTGTACTGGAATCCCTGGATCTTGCTTGCTAGGATCTTCGCTGCTTTGCCAGAAATGACTACTTGGTCATGATAGGCATCGCGAACGGCAGAAATCAAATGCTCCGCATCCAGACTCTTTAATAAGAAACCATCCGCCCCTGCAATGAACCCCGCAACAATCAGATCCTCTTCCGCAAAGGTGGTGAGTAGAACACATTTCACATTCGGATAATTGTCTTTGAGATGTGTCGTCGTTACGATACCGTCGACATGCGGCATGTGAATATCCATTAAGATAACATCCGCCTCCACCTGGTTCATGAGTGTAACGGCTTCTTTCCCATTAGAAGCCATACCCACCACTTCCATGTCGTCCATACGCTCAATTAACGCCTTGACACCTTCACTAAAAAGCCGCTGATCCTCGACCAATAACACCTTGATCATAGCTAATTGCCCCTTATGATTTAACTTCATTCGATTCTTTTTTTCTGTCTCTCTGTCTGTAAATAGTGTAACGTTAAAGATATACAATATAAAGTATACCCTTATTTGATTGTAGTAGCCGTTCGAACTAGCGAATCGCGATGATTTTTGGGGCGCGGGCTGCCTGTTCGGGGAGGCTGTCTCCCGATCTGGGGCGACTCTCTCCCGTTTCGGGCCGCAGGCTCCCGATTTGGGCGTGCTGTCTCCTGATTTGGAGGTGTTCTCTCCCGATTTGGAGCAACTGTCTCCCGGTTTCCAGGTCTAACTAGTTGGCCTTTTATTTAATAAGGACTAACTTGTTTGTAGCGCGCTGCTCAGGTGGCGCTCTCCCGATTCAGGGGTGCTGTCTCCCGTTTTTCGAGGCACGATCTCCCGTTTTAGGGCGACCCTCTCCCGATTCGGGGCGACGCTCTCCCAATTCGAAGCTACTCTCTCCCGTTCCAACAACGTTGCTGCTAGAATAGGCCTAAGAATTTCTTTTTCTTTACTAATTCGGGTTCCATTTTATTTACGTTCATGTTGTCAATAAGCAATTGACTGTTTTCGTGGAACATGTAGAAATAGTCGGTGCCATGATTGTTGTTTATATCATGGAAGGCATCTGCCATCACAAATCCACGTGATGTGGTATTATGTGCGTCAGATGCGATGAAGTGTGTTAGGTTTGCTTCGATTAGCTGGTTAGAGAATTTTTGTATGCTCTTCCCGAATTTGCCAACAACGCTTCCTGCGGTCACTTGTGTTAATGCCCCTTTTCGCACGAAATCATAGAGTCTGCCAGGGTGTTCTAGGAGCTCTTGATTTCGTTCAGGATGCACGATGACTGGTGTATAGCCCGCAACTTGAATATCGAATAGCATTTGCTTCGCGTATCTTGGAACATGACTCGATGCAAATTCGATAAATAAATATTTCGTATAATTTAATGGAAGAATTTCTCCATTCTCCATATCCTCAAGTATGTCCCCGTTTATTCGTACCTCTTGACCGGGTAATACCGTGAGTGGGATATCTTCGTTTGCGAGTAATTCATTTAAAATAGATACATTGGTTACGATCATGCTCCGGTCATTTTCGAATTGTCCATTACGATGATGCGGCGTCGCAATAATCGTATCGATACCTTGATCGACAGCCGCTTTTGCCATCGCAACACTATCCGCTTCTGTCTGCGCGCCATCATCCACACCGGGCAATATATGACTGTGAATATCGATCATGTGCATCACTTCCTGTAGTTTAGTTAGTCATGGTATGTCGCAATGTAAATTAGACTAATTATAATTATACATATTTCGGAAATACTTTTCAATTTTCTTACTTACCGCAATTTTACGAGCCGCTATTCTTCCCGGAATCGCTAAACGCGTTTGGAGGAGGGCTTGGGCGTTCTGCGGTCGTGGTAGTTTGTTCCGCGGCCATGGCTGTTCGTTCCGCGATTAGAGCGCACCGTCCAGCGGTAGCGGCAATTCGTTCAGCGCACATGGCTGTTTGTTCCTCGGCCAAGGCAGTCCGTTCAGCGCTCAGGCCCAACCATCCAGCGCCGCCTGCGAAATTTTGCAGTTAGTTCCGATCATGACAAAGGGGACAATGTCCCTTGTCCCCTTCGCCCCTAGGTGCGGATGATTTTCCGTCCTTTGATTCGGGATGGTGTATCTACGGTGATGGATAAGTCATCTACAATTGCTTTGCTGTTTTGCTGAAGTTGGTATACTTTTCCGGCTCCGAATTGCTTCTCCATAACGCGATAGGCATCTTTCAGATAATAGGTGCGCTTCTTCGGGTCGTGTGCGTCGGAGGCGACAAAATGGGTCAGTTGTGCGCCAATCAATTGGTGGGTGAACTTCTGAAGCTTTCTCCCCCTCTTACCAGCAACACTCGCTGCCGTCACTTGGGTCAGCGCGCCATTTGATACTAATTGGTGGAGCAAATCAGGGTTTGTCCTGATCATTTCATTGCGCTCAGGATGCACAATAATCGGTTGATATCCGGCAATTTGCACCTCGAATTGAAGCTGCGTGATATACTGGGGCACGTGATCATCTGGTAATTCGATAAAGATATAATTGCTTGTCGCATTTAGCGGGAGTAATTCCCCACTTTTTAAATCTTGTACCATCTCTCCATAAATACGCGTCTCCTGCCCAGGTAGGATCGTAAGCGGAATTTGTTCATGCCTTAATTTTCCATTCACAAATGCCACCACGCCCTGAATATCTTCGGCTTTATTGATGTATGTCCCGTTCTTATGATGTGGTGTAGCAATGATATGTGTAATCCCCTCTTCAACAGCTTGTTCAGCCATTTTCAGCGTTTGGGGGAGTGATTTCGAGCCATCATCCAACCCAGGCAATATATGACAATGGATGTCAATCATACGTTCACCTCTTTGCATTACATTTTCTAACTTGCCACATTAATCCTAATCCACACCATGCTACCTTTTACATTGATTTTACCCGGACGCATGTTCATCCACTTTTTCAAAGAATCCCTTTAAGAATGCCACGTTTGTTTTGTGATAGGCTCTTTTATGATGGTGGATTTCCGCTGCGTACAGTCGCTTTCCGCGGGCACGGCTTTGCCCTGGCAAAGGGTATGTCGACGTTGTTCGCAAAGAACGGTTTTAGTCGACCTTCCTTAGCATAGCATCCGGGGTCTTCGGACACGTGCTTTCCCGCAGGAGTCGACTGTACTCCGCTCCAATCAACTGCCGTAAGAGAGCATGGTTATGCTTATTATATAATAATCAAGCAATTTTGATGAAATTACAAAGCACCCACCAGCGGAGGAAATACACGGAGACTCCTGCGGGAACAGTGGCCAGAGTGAGACCCCGCAGAACGGAGTTCGAGGAGGCTCACGGGTCACCCGCGGAAAGCGGAGTGTATTTCCGTAGCGGTATTACGTCGCATTCTATAAATCTTATACCAAAAACAACAGCCTTCTAAGATAAGTGTCAAATTTTGTAAATTAGCTGTGTAAAAGACTCCCTGCTCTCGTTTGCAAGGAGTCCTGTTTTAATTTGTTCCGTAGTAATAATAGTAGTTAGATGCTTTTTTCTCCCGATCATTGAGCACCGTACCGAGCAATTTCGCATGCGCTGGCTCTAATGCTTCTTTAGCTTTCTCAGCTGGTTCATACTCTGTAACATTACTCCTGATAACCAAGATGGAGCCATCAACGATATCGGCAAGAATTTGTGCGTCGGTCACCGCTAGTACAGGCGGCGTGTCGAAAATAACCAGGTCATAAGACATCGTTGCTTCTTTTAACAAAGATTGCATTTTGCGAGAACCCAGTAATTCAGATGGATTCGGCGGAATAGGCCCACATGAAATGACATCTAAATTTTCCATTTCGGTACGATTGACCGTTTCCTCGAGTGCATGCTCCCCAACCAAAATATTACTCAAACCCCTTAAATTATCAAGGCGGAATGTGTAATGAGCAGTTGGCTTTCTCAAATCAGCATCGATAAGCAGTACTTTCTTCCCTTGTTGCGCGTAGACAACAGCTAGATTCGCCGTTGTCATCGACTTTCCCTCGCCAGGACCTGATGACGTGACGATCATCGATTTTAAATCATTATCAACCGAGGCAAACTGTAAATTCGTTCGAACCGTACGATATTGCTCCGACACAGGCGATTTTGGATTCAACTTCGTAATCAAATGCCTCATTTTATTTGGTCTAGACTGATTCTTTCTTCGCGCCATCATAATCCCTCCTATTCGATTTATCGGCTTGGAAAGTAAAATGATCGCCCCGAACTTCCGAATCATTAATATGAGAAATCACACCAAGTACTGGTAGTTCCAAGCGCTTCTCAATATCATCTTCGGTCGTAATGGTGTTATCTAGGTATTCCAGTAGAAACGCTAATCCAACACCTACCATCCCGCCCAGCACAATCGCAATCGCAATGTTAAGCGGAGGATTCGGTGCAACTGGCGATGGACTTTCGCTCAGTTCAGCTTCTGATAGCACGCTAACATTATCGACATGCATAATCTCAGGTATTTCATTTTCAAAAACTTCCACGGTTGTATTGGCAATAGCAACAGCTTCTGCAGGATCCTCATCGGTTGCTGTAACCGTTACGACCTGCGAATTCTCCTCACTTGCAACTTGGATTTTATCGCCTAGCTGTGAGACAGATAGACTTGATCCTAATTCCGCGATAACTTCATCTAAAATAGCAGGACTATTTATAATTACATTATATGTATCTATTATTTCCGTATTCGATAAATTATCATTCACATTGTATTCCATTGCCGGATCCTGCTGTCCTTCACTTACGATAAACTGTGAGCTAGATTCGTACGTTGGCGTTAATACAAAATAACTAACAACCGCCGCGATTAAAGCTGCTCCCAAAACGAATGCTATAATGAGCATCAAACGCTTCTTAATAACGTCATATATCTCCTTCAAGGAAATAGTTTCTTCCATGGTGGTACCTCCATATCCCTATTAATCTAAATTTCACACACGTATAACCCTTACATCATTAGTTCGACATTACATTCGGAATTATAACACAAGAAAGGGAAATACCATACCACTTTTTAGAAAAACCATGAAATTTGACCTAGAAAATGGGGGTTGGACAATTTTATATTACAAATACATTACACTTCCGTTACAAAGTGACTATTAACCTATTAAATTCCATTAATTACATATATACTTTTGTTACAACTAAAAAAATTGTAGAAACTAGGGGGATAACGAGAGTGGCTAATAAGAAAATACTTATGTCGGTTACTGCAAGCGCAGCAATTGCTTCGGCAATTTTTGCAGCAGAAGAGGTAGAAGCATCGTCGTACACAGTTCAAAGCGGAGATTCACTATGGTCAATCGCGCAACAACATAACACCAGTGTTTCCCAGTTAAACTCTATCAACAACCTGTCCAGTGATTTAATTTTCCCGAACCAGGTTATTCAAACGGGCGGATCGTCATCATCATCGTCGGCCTCTGATTCTAGTAATAATAGCAGCAATTCATCTACATATACCGTAAAAAGCGGGGACACCCTAAGCGGAATCGCATCCGATCACGGCATATCACTATCTAAATTAATGGACTTGAATGGGCTTGATACAACACTCATCCATCCAGGAAATGAATTCAAAGTGAGCGAAGGCTCTAGTGGCGGATCTAGCTCTGGTTCGAGCGGTGATTCTAGTTCTGGAAGCGGATCTGTTGGTTCGTCAACCGTTTACACCGTTAAATCAGGCGACACCCTTTCCCAAATCGGAGCAGAACACGGCGTTAGTGTCGCGAACTTGAGGAACTGGAATAACTTAAGCTCAGACTTAATCACAATCGGCCAGAAATTGAATATCAACGGATCTTCAGGATCTGGTTCAGGTTCGAATTCCGGATCTAGCGGAAGCGGCAATAGCAGTGGTGGCGGATCGAACGAATCACCATCAGCAGACGTCGACTACAACGTGGATCAACTGATCAGCGCAGCTAAAGCGCAAATGGGCACCCCCTACGTATGGGGCGGATCCACAACAAACGGATTCGACTGTAGCGGATTCATCCACTATGCATACAATCAAGCAGGCATGGATATCACCCGCACGAACACCCAAGGCTACTATGACCGATCATACGACGTGAGCAACCCGCAAGTAGGCGACCTCGTATTCTTTGAAGGCACCTACAAAGCAGGCATCTCCCACATGGGAATCTATCTCGGCGGCGGAGACTTCATCCACGCAGGCTCCTCCACCGGCGTAACGATCGCAAACGTTAATAATTCCTACTGGAGCAGCCATTTTGAAGGGTATAAACGGTTTTATTAAGAGGCACTTGATTAATTAAGGGCCGGTTGGATTGAAGATAGGTTAATAGAATGCAGGTTACAGGAACTCCAGCGAGGCTGGGGTTCTTTTTTTGATGTGGGACTGCTGTTCGGTCGGGGGTCTGTCTCCCGGTTTGGTGGCGCTGTCTCCCGGTTGGGGCGCGCTGTCTCCCGGTTTGACGGCGCTGTCTCCCGATTCGGACGCGTGGTCTCCCGAGTTAGCGCGGTTCTCTCCCGTTTTCGAGGCGCTGTCTCCCAAGTTACTTCTCATTCGATACGAACTTAACGATTTTACTAGTTGGCACTTCGTTAATGAAGGGCCGGTTATAGGGAAAAGAAAATTAAAGGTCGCGTCTCCGCCTTGAGTGGCGGTGTTCTCTCCCGTTTTGAGGGCGCTGTCTCCCGATCTTGGTTCGCGTGCTCCCACCCACCCTCGCAAGTCATCACAATATTTCCACACCACAGGATACACCCCACTTTTCATCCGAAAATATGATATACTAAAGGTAACTAAATAATGGGGTGATTCTTATGCGATCAACATTACTGAAACGTATACCGCTTGAACGATTAATGGATCTAAAAATCGACTACGCATTCAAACAGCTTTTTGGCAATGAGAAAAATAAAAATATCACGGTTGTTTTTCTGAATGCTATTCTACAGAAAACAGGGCGGGATCGCATCAAAGACATCTCATTTTCCAACACGGAATCCAGTCCTGAATATGTCGATGATAAACAGTCCAGATTGGATTTGTTAGTTGTTACAGATGCCAATGAATGGATTAATGTAGAAATTCAATTCACCAATAAATACGATATGATTAAGCGCTCGATCTACTACTGGGGAAAGGTATACCAGGAACGGTTTCAAAAAAAGATGACTTATGGACAATTACAACCAGTAATAGCTATCAATATTCTGAATTTTGATTTATTTGACCAAACGGATCGCTTTCACACGTCATATCACTTATATGAAGACGAAGAAAAATTTAAATTGACCAATGTCATGGAATTTCATTTTATAGAAATGTCAAAGCTAATAAGAGATTGGAAACTAGATAAACTAAACCCATGGGATGACGTTTTGGCCAGATGGTTGTTAATGCTCGGCATGGTAGACCGCCGAAACGGCAAAGTCTACGATGACAAAATAATAAAAGGATGGCAGACTAAAACCGCCACGTCCTGTGGCAACGTCTGCAGAACCCACCTCATGTGGGCCCGAGGAGAATCGCCATGAAAGACGAAACATTGCGTTCTGCCCTTCAAGACTGGGAAAAAATTAGCGCTACACAAGAACAATACCTTGCTTACGAGGCGCGTGCTAAGCGCATTATAGATGAAGAAGCAGCCCAGCGTGAAGCCGAACTGCGGGTGCAGGAAGCTGAAGAAAAGGTTGCAGAAGCAGAGCAAAAAGCTACAAAAGCAGTGCAAAAGACAGAAGAGAGAATTGCTCGTGAACTTTTATCGAAGGGCTCGGACATTGAATTCGTTGCTGGAGCTACAGGGATTGATAAAGAGCGAGTCATTGAAATTAAAAGGGAGATGCAGTTACCATGACTTCTCTTGATGAAGCAGCCTATGAACGCAAACTTAGATCTGCCTTGGTTCAGGAAAGCGCTCTTCCAGTGTCGCGGTACTGTCTCCCAATTTGAATGTGCTCTCACTCACTCCACAGGCATAACCAAACGTGAGCATATAGAACGGTCTACCATACACTATAATTAAATAAAGAGAGCGTGATTTCTATGGCCTTTAACGAACATCCGAAACGGCCGGTTGCTAAACAAACCAGAAGTGAACGTAGAGAAGAGTTAATGCGGTTTTATCGGAACAGATAAAGGGAACTGCATATATAAACTAATCAATTATTATATAGCTCATTTAGACGATGGGGGTGCGCCTGTGAATAAAGAAGAATGGAGAAGTGCGTTTATCAGTAACATTCAAAATACGAATTGGAAAGAAAAGTCGTTTTCGGTCAAAAAAGTACAATTTGATGGCCCGGAAAGCACACTGCGTCGATTAGCTCCGGAGATTCTACGCATATTAAAAAAACCCTATTAAATAGGGTTTTTTTACCTGTACATATACTTTTTTAGATTAAAATTCTTTTTTTCAACTTTGAATCCCTTTGAGTAGCTATACACATACAAGGTACTGGATTACACCATAATAGATGGTGGAGATAGTGCAAATCCGACATAATTAACAATTCTATCTGTTTTATCTTTAAAGTTTTACTTGTAATGTTATAAGGATATTATACAATAGAGGTGTAGTAGGTTAACCTACTTTAGTAAAGGTTCTAGTTCGAACGCCATATAAGGTCGAAAAGAGAGCACACACGGTTTGGTCACCGTAGTGGAAATGCTCTCTTTTTTTGTTTAAATTCGTATTTTAAGCCCGTTTTAATTCTCATTCGATACGAACGTAACGATTATTACTAGTTGGCACTTCGTTAATTAAGAGCCGGTTATGGAGAAAAGGAGAATTAAAGGAAGGTCGCGGCTCTGCTTGAGTGGCGGCGTTCTATCCCGATTTGAGGGTGCTGTCTCCTGGTTTGGACGTGCGCTCTCCCGTTTCGACTGCACTCCCTCCCGATTCAGACTCTCTCTCCCGATTCGACGGCACTCCCTCCCGATTCAGACTCGCCCTCCCCCAATATGCTACATTCGTTATGATATGTAATTACGGGCTTGGCAGAATAAGGTACAATAAGGTGAGAATACGCTTTTATAAAGTGAAATTTTACGTCATACAACTGTTTTCAGTGGGACGTGCGTGCATGTACGCGCAGCGCAGGACGTGCTGTTTTTAGTCGAGCTTCCAAACTGGAAGAGTAAAACAGATTAAAAAAACACACCGGAGGAAAGGGTGAGCAGTATGCGGGCATATTGGGTATGGCTCTTATTACATATTATTGTCTGGCCATTTGCGATGGTTTATTTCAATCAACATATAGAACAATTGACCGTGCGATTATTTGGCGTGGCATTGTATTTTGTGATTTTCTTTATCATGCCACTTGTCGAACGAAAGTCCAACGTTGTCGTGGTGCTCATGAGTGTTCATGCTGCTATTGCAACGCTTACCTTATTTCCTGAGGCAAATGGAGCGTTTAATCCTTACCTCATCCTTGTCCTATCCTTACTAATTGGATCGGGGTTTTATCATTTGTCCTTAAAACTTGGGATGATTATTGGGGTAATTGGTGTGGTAGGTTTAGTAGTAGCTGTTTTGTATTCGAATCTTTTGCCATTATCACAATTTTTTATTGCCATTTATATGAGCTTCCTATTTGCCGCACTGGTACTTTATAAGAAAACAAAGGATCGTACAGAAGATATAGATGCCAGGTACGATGCACTTCTCAGTGAATACCGGAAATTAAAAAGGCAACTTGTTTCAGAGGAGGAAATAGCGAGACAGGAAGAGCGTATTCTAATCGGCCATGAAATCCATGATTCTGTGGGACATAAGCTTACTGCTCTGATCATGCAGCTGGAAGGATTTCGTTTGAAAGCCTCCGAACAAGAAAGGGAACAAGTGAAATCCTTGAAAGAGCTCGCTAATTCAAGTTTGGAGGAAACGAGAAATGCAGTGAAATCGCTAAAGTCCAGGGAAACAGGAGGACTTCCTGGCATTTTGCGTTTAATACGTAAACTGGAAATGGAAAGCTTTATTCGAATCCATTTTTCTGTGAAGCATGGTGCGTTTACGGTTTTACTAACCGGCGAGCAGTCCTTCGTGATCTATCGTTCTGTTCAAGAAGCATTGACAAATATTATGAAGCACAGCAATGCCAGGGAAGCGGCGGTTATGTTTGAAGCACCTGGAGGGACTATTTTTCGTTTTGAAATCAGTAATCCAATAGCAGATAATAGAAAGTATCAGGAGGGATTTGGTATCTCTTCCATGCGGGAGCGATTAGAAAAATTTGGCGGCAATCTTGAAGTCTTTAAAACAGAGGAGCAATTTATTGTTAGAGGCTTCTTGAAAATTGCCGATACGGGGGATAAAGATGATACGGATACTACTGGCTGAAGATCAGGTGATGGTGAGGCAAGGGTTAAAATTGATGATTGAAACGGATGAGGAATTGCAGGTGACAGGCGAAGCGGATAATGGCAAGGAAGCAATTTCCCTTTGTGAGAAACAGGCGTTTGATCTGGTTATCCTGGACATTCGTATGCCTGTAATGGATGGAATCGAAGCAGCCAAAGTTATTCAATCCCGATGGCCAAAAACGAAGATGTTGATCCTAACGACGTTTGATGATAATCACTATGTGCTCGAAATGTTAAAAATAGGTGTCAGTGGGTACATCTTGAAAAATGGAGATACTGATTCCTTACTTCGGTCCATCCGAAGTGCTTTGACTGGAGGGCTGGCCATTGAAGAACAGGTGGCTGCTAACGTGATGCCCGAATTATTAAAGCGCGGGGAACCTAATGAGCCTGATCCATCTTTAACGCCACGTGAAAGAGGAATATTAACGTGTATTGGAGAAGGGCTTAGCAATGACGAAATTGCAGAAAGACTTGCATTATCCGTAGGAACGGTAAAAAATAATACGAGTCAGATTCTTCATAAATTGGAATTAAGGGATCGGACGCAGCTCGCTATCTATGCCATTCGCCATAACCTCGTATGAATGGAAAAAGAATGATTAACGTAATGGTTATAATAAAAATTCGTGACTGGAGACAGTGGTGACACTGTTTCTTTTTTAGTATGCTAAATGATGAAAGCTCGTAATGACGAAGGAGTGGGACGTAATGCTTGAAACGATCAATCTTAGTAAAAATTTTAAAAATAAAAAGGCTGTTGACGAAGTGGATATTTATTTAGATGAAGGTGAATCCGTTGGTCTGTTGGGGCCAAATGGAGCTGGTAAATCAACAACGATTTCCATGATATCTTCTTTGTTAAAACCGACGTCGGGTGATGTGAAATTAGATGGCAAGAGCATCATCAAGGATCCAACTGAAATCAGAAAAATCCTTGGCGTTGTACCACAGGAAATCGCCTTATATGAAGAACTTTCTGCCTATGAAAATCTAAAATTCTTTGGAGAAATCTATAACGTCAAAAAGGATGTTCTGGAGCAACGCATTCAGAATGTAATGGAAATGGTCGGATTGAAAGAGCGGCAAAAAGATCTTATCAAAACATTCTCAGGCGGTATGAAAAGAAGGGTTAACATTGCGGCAGCATTACTGCATCAGCCGAAGTTTCTTATTCTTGATGAACCAACTGTTGGCATTGACCCACAATCAAGAAACCATATTTTGGAGACGATTCGCAAATTAAATGACGAACAGGAAACGACCATTCTTTATACGAGTCATTACATGGAAGAGGTTGAACAATTGTGTAACCGTGTCTACATTATGGATCATGGAAAAGTAATCGCTTCTGGCAGTAAATCGGAATTATTAAGTATTTTATCAAGTGAGGATACGATACAGGTACAACTTAGCGAACCAAGTGATCCATTAATAGAGAAGATTAAAGCATTTGGCTCTGTTCGTCAGGTGGATGAAACAAACGAAGGTATTCGTATTATTTCAAAAAAGGGCAGTAACATTTTAAATGCATTAGTACATGCTGCAGAAGAAGAAGGTATTGAAGTAACACATTATCAAATGGAAACACCAAGTCTTGAAGATGTTTTCCTACATTTAACCGGGAAAACGTTAAGAGATTAAAGGAGATAAAAAGATGGGCTCATTTTTTAAAAAAGATCTATTAGTATTTTGGAGAGATCGTAAAGAGATTTTTGCATCACTAACGCTCCCTATTGCACTTATTCTTGTATTAAACATTGCTTTCTCTGGTTTATTAGATGAGGAAGCAGAATCGGTGGATATAGATGTGGCTATTGTACAGGAAGACAATGAATCGATCGGAATGGAACAGTTTGAAGAGAAGGTAAATGAAATGGATGTACCTTCTGCTGAAAAAGAAGCACTGCTTGCTCAATCGGCGCAAATTTCGCCAGCTGGTCTTATAAATGATTACGTTAATGACCCGGAAATGAGGGAATTTGTTAGCTCGCAGCAATTACGTAACGAAGAAGCAACAGAATTGGTTGAAGAAGGGAAACTGGATGCGTTCATTACGATTCCAGAAGGGTTCACGTACAGTGTGTTATCTTCCATGTTACTTGGAGAAGATCCTGAAAAATCCCTCATGATAAACGTGGAAGAAGAATCAACGGAAGTCCAAGTACTTGAGAATATGGTTACAAATTATATGGACACCCTTAATTACCAGTTCGCACTTGGTAGTACCGTAGAGGCTGATATGGCTGAACCGGAATTACCAGAAGGAAGCAGAGAAAACGTAGAAGGAGTCGAATCCTATACGATGCCGCAGTATTTTACAGTTGCGATTTCGGCCCTGTTTTGCTTATTTATTGCCTCAACCGTTGCGATGAAAGCAATCACAGAAAAAAGAGAGCATGTATTTAATCGAATCCTATTGACTAATAGTAAGCCATTTCATTATTTAATGGGAAAAATAGCATCAACTTTTTTCATGTCATGGATCCAACTGTTGCTCACATTTACGATTACCCAATTGATCATGGATGTGTTTTCAGGAATGGGTTTCGAGTTTTGGATAGGAACCTTTATCGTACTAACTGTCTATTCGATCGCAGTTAGTGGATTAGCTGCCCTGTTTATACCGATTACACTACGATTGGAAGACCCGAATGCAGCGAATGGTATTTTCATGATGATTATCATGGGAATGGGGATGCTCGGGGGAAGCTTCTTTCCACTTGATTTTCTTCCCGAATGGATACAGAGAATTGGAGCATGGACACCAAATGGTCTCACGCAGGTAACCCTATTAGAGTGGGTGCAGTTTGGATCTTTTGTGGGTTTAATTATACCAGTTATGTTGCTTCTGGGATTTTTTATCATCTGTCTCATTATTGGTATGTTCCTATTTCCTAGAAGGGAGAGCGTATAATGTTTCCAGTTTTTAAAGCACAATTGAAAAAAGATATACGAAAACCATTAACCATCATCCTATTTATTGTTGCCAGCATTGTCGCTACACTCCTGTTTGGAGGTAGCACCCAGCAAAGCGAAACGACCGTAGCCATTTTCAGCAGCGGACCTAACGCTGTGGAATTTGAAGAAAAATGGGAAGGTTTACTGAATCATATGGAATCTGTAACTTTTGTTATTACAGATGAAGAAAAAGCACGTGAGGATGTGGTTGAAGGAAGGCGCGATGTTGCCGTTCAGGTCATGGATAATGATTATCGACTGGTCACCTCCTCCACTATGCCTCAGGTAGAAATGATCGAACAGCAAGTGCATGAGGTATTTACCAAAGAAGCACAACTTACAGCAGCTGCAGGTAATCAGAATACGGATGAATTGCGAAATGAGCTACATCGTTATATGGAAGACCCGCCATTACAGGTTCAGACACAGTCCCTGCAGGAAGAGAATATCCAAAATTATGATATGGCCATTCAGTTATTGTTCGGTTTCACCCTTTTTAGCACAATGTTCATTATTGGATTTAAAGTCAATGGAATCACCTCAGATAAGGTGAGTGGGGTATGGGATCGCATGATTTTATCCGCTGTCAGTAAAACAAGTATGTACGCTGGACATCTGATTTATAGTTTTTGTATTGGTTTTTTTCAGATATTCATTGTGTTTCTCCTCTTTCACTATGCCTTTGGCTATGATTTAGGAAACTTTAATATGATAGTGACCATTGCAAGTATTTATACGCTGAGTATGGTCAGCCTAGCTATGTTATTTGCTGGAATATTCCGGACACCAGAACAATTTAATAATATTTTCTCTTCCGTGATTCCAATTGTTCCAATCATCAGCGGCATATACATGCCACCAGGCACCATCAGTAATCCCATTCTATTATTTATTGCAGACCTTTTCCCACTGACCCATGCAGTGGAAGCCATGACGGATGTTGCTCTTTATAATGCAAGCTGGAATGACATTGCTTTACCAATTGCCCTCATGCTTATAATCGGCGTTGTATACATGGGCATAGGAGTTAACATGGTGGAACGGAGAAAGGGATAGAATGATAAAAGATGCAAAACGTTAACAAAAGGCTCGCCTAACAAAGGCGGCCTTTTTCTATTGCTAAACATGCAAATACTGTAATAGCGGACTTTTTAAAAGCATACTCGGAATATCGCACGCAGGCTTTAATGGAGGGGAGATCGATTCAGGGTGGGGCTTCCTGATTTGGGGGCGGTTTTTTGATTTGGTGGGGTCTGTCTCCCGAATTGGGGGTGCTGTCTACCGATTTGGGCGTGCTGTCTACCGATTAGGCGGGCCCTCTCCCGTTTCGGGCGGACTGTCTCCCGAATTACTTCTCATTTGATAGGAACTTAACGATTTTACTAGTTGGCACTTTGTTAATGAAGGGCCGGTTATAGGGAAGAGAAAATTAAAGGTCACGTCTCCGCTTGAATGGCGGCGTTCTCTCCCGATTTGGGCGTGCTGTCTCCCGTTTCGGATGCGCCCCCTCCCGATTCGACTGCGCCGTCTCCCGATTTGGATGACTTCTCTCCCGGTTCGGCGTGCTCTCTCCCGATTCAACCACTCGCTCTCCCGTTAACCGGATTTTCATTAATTAAATAAGATCAAATCTACTTTTCAATCCATCTCCGCCGACCCTCATCATAAAATAACCCATACTCTCTCAACAGCCGTGTCGCTACATTTTTGGCGTTGAATTTTAAAAAGCGCATACACTCCGAATTTGTAATCCATGGGGTCACGAATAGAAGATAAGCTGCCAAGGCAGGCTTGTGTGCATCACGAAATTTCTTTTTACATTTATAACATTTCCACCCGCTGTGCACGCGCTTGATCCCTAGCACACCGCAATCCGGACACTCTACTCCTGGTAGTAAATCCGCACTTTTTATTCCATGCATCGTCATAATATCCATATCGAATTCCGTGGATTCTTTCGATATTGCATGTCCCATTTTTCTATTCTGGAAGGTAGCACCGCTAGCAAGCTGCGTATTCACATCCATTATTTTTTTAGGGATATTCGCTCCGTGTGCAACTACCTTAGCGATTATCTCTTTATCTCCTTCTACTTTAATGATGGTGCTTGGGTCACTGATCGCAATGAAATAATAAATGGGAATGTTAGGGAGGTTTCGCTCTAGAAGCCATTGTTGAAGGTTCGATTGTTGGAGTTCGACTTGGGTAATGGGGTGACTGAAACCCATTTCAACTTTCCCATCGTCGCGGGTGAATTGATCGAAGGTGGTATCAAAAATAATCGTACCGTTATAATTTTTCACATCGACAATATAAATCGCCTGCTGCGTTATAACAAGGTTGTCCATTTGAAAGGTCCGGCCCTGCACCTGCAGACAAACATCCTGTAGAATCGTGAATTCAGGAGGCAATGTCTCAAGATGATAATCTACCTGCAGCTCGCCCTTATAGCCTTTCTTCCTTTTGTTGTACTCGTGTTGCATGTCTGGTAAACGCGGGAAATTTATGTGTAACCGTGGAAGAAGTAATTCGTATTTTTTTAGGATAAGTGGTTTGGTTCGTTTTTTCATAACCTTATTCGTAATCATTTATTTTTCACTCCCGATAGGTGATTTTTTTTCTATCTTTCATCTTCCATAATATGAAGACTGATTCTGTTACTTCTTCCCACGTAATATCATCCGCGTACCTATACATTTTTCGAAACCGCTGCCATGATTTATATAGTACTTCACTTGATAATTCCGAACGATAATCCATAAAAATTAGCCTCCTTTTTGCATTTATACACTTATTATATTCCATACGTGCATGAAAGCAAAGGTTCTTTGAATGTATACGTTTATTTTGCTGACCTATTTCATCATGTTCTGTAAAATAGTATAGCTTCACAACTTATATTGTCAAAAACCAGAAAATCAATAATGTGCTCCTTTTAAAAGTTAAGATAAGCGTTTTTGGTTAACTTTTTTAATTTTTAAGGATAATATAATGGGTAAAATTAAAAATTAGGGGCTATCTAACTAATTTTGCAAATGTCATACTATGTTCGCATGTTCTTTTGCTATACTTAAGACACTAATAATAGCGGAGGTGGAGACATGCAACGGGAAGATCAAATCATTGATATGCTGGAGGGAATCCTGAGTAAGTTGGACGAGCGTAGTAAATCTGTTGAAAATCATAGCTTTAGAGATGGGAATAGGGAACCTGCTGAGAAGAACGACGGCATTTTAAAAGATTTAGCTACACAAATAGAACTTTTGCGTGAAGATGTATGGCAAAACAGGGTTGATATACATCGAATAAAAAATAAATTAGGAATCAAGTAAAGTTTTGTTATTTTGACATTGAGGTCGAAGCAAAATCTCTCCCGTTTCCGTGACGCTCTCTCCCGATTCGGGATAGCGCTCTCCCGGCTCAGAGCGCTACTCTTCCGGGTCCGGACGTCCTCACTCCGTTCCCATAATATCCTTCACCGCTTTCAGCCAGGTTGCGGCCATTAGCATATCGCCAGTCGAATTCATATGTACACCGTCTATTGTGAGTTTATATCCTTTATCCGCGTGCAAATAATTGATAAAAGCCTCGTGAGTACGCACAATCGTTGCATCAAATTTGTCAGCCATTTGATGAATGACCTCCACATATTCTTTCAATGTTTCGTTGCCAATACTATTAGCCTCCTCCTCAATGACTGTCGGCTCCATCAGCACAATAGCAGCATTCGTATGATCACGAACCTGTGCTAGTAAATCCTCGTAAATTTGCCCAAATTTATCTGGATAGATTTGCTCCATTTTCGGCTCATCCAAACGACGCCATACATCGTTGATACCAATGGATATTGTTAGCACATCCGGATTCCAGTCGATAACGTCCGCCTGCCACCTCGAAGCTAAATCACTAATTCTGTTTGCACTGATCCCATTATTCACAATTTCTGGAGATTGATGCGGATAGGCCGTTTTAAGATAATCATGGATAAGCCTTACATAACCTGTACCAATCTGCTCAGAATCTGTCCGTTTTCCTGATTCGGTTATACTGTCACCGATAAAAAGAATGCGTTTACTCGGCATATTCTCACCTCATTTTTCATAATTATAAAGTTAATTTTTACCTATTGCAATACTTGGCTCCTGCGTGGAGGAGGACTGGGTGGCTTATTGAGTGATTTTGAAGTGCTGTTACCGGTTCGGGGCGGCTCTCTCCCGATTCGACGCTCCGCTCTCCCGATTCAGGGCGGTCCTGTCCCGTTTTCGAGGTGCTGTCTCCCGTTTTGACGCTTCTCCCTCCCGGTTCGGTGCCGCTGTCTCCCGTTTCAAGCCCAATCAAAAAGAGCCTCCCCTTCAAGGCAAGCTCCATCTATTGACAACTACATGAGATTATTCTCCCAATTCAACACCCAATGCCTCAGCCATAATTTTCGGCAAATCGGTATTATCCAGATAGCCTGAAAATTCATCAGCTTCCGGGCCGTACGCGTAGACCGGAATATCGACGCCGGTGTGGTTCGTGCTTGTCCAGCCGATGAGTGCTCGGTCACTAATTATTGTGTTGATCGCCATGGCAGCATCGTCTGCTTCTTGTATTGTTTGTACTTCTGCTTCGGATAGCTCAAAGTCTGTGTATCTTTCCATAACTTCATTAACATTGGAGCGATCCTCATTTAGCTCTGAAGCCATGTGATCACCTGTTGCTGTGACATTTTTAAGAACAGAAGGGTTGATGTTCATATCAGGATTTTCACCTGTACCAACTGTCATGCCGCCTGTTTCATGGTCTCCGCCGACAACAACGAGCGTCTCGCCATCTTCTTCCGCGAATGCGATTGCTTCTTCTACAGCTGCTTCAAAAGCTGCAGTGTCTTGCATGGCCCACGCCGCATCATTATCATGGCCCGCCCAGTCGATCTGGCTGCCTTCCACCATCAGGAAAAATCCATCTTCATTTCCTTCCAAATTGCCAATTGCGCTTTCTGTCATTTCAGCAAGGCTAGGCTCTTCGGTATCAGCCCGGTGCATTTCAGGTGCAAGTGCATCATCTGCAAAAAGGCCAAGCAATTTTTCCCCGTCTTCGATATCAATCTCTGAATCTAGCAAAGCATCCCGTGTTTCCACAAATTCATAGTTTTGCTCTTCTGCTTGTTCGATCAAATTATCCGATTCCTGGTTGCCGGCTTCCGATTCAGGCAAGAAGTTATTTTTCCCACCGCCAAGCAGTACATCCACCTCGTTTGCAAGGAGTTGTGGCGCAATTGCTGTCTCATTATTGCGGTCATCCACATGAGCGGCAAAAGATGCCGGCGTTGCATGCGTAATGGTAGATGTCGCAACTAATCCGGATGCCATTCCCTCGTCCTGAGATGCTTCCAGAATCGTCTCGAGCTCGTTTCCTTCTGGATCAAGGCCGATCACGCCATTATTGGTTTTGTTTCCCGTCGCCATCGCCGTTCCCGCAGCCGCAGAATCCGTAATGCTAGAATCAGCGGAATAAGTAGTAAACATTCCTTTCATATGCTCATCCCAAACCGCATCTTCTCCTTTGTACATGCGGTAATTGGTCGCATAATCGGCATTAAAACCGTCCGGAATCATATAAATTATATTTTCTACCTTTTGATTCCCATTTCCGTTGCCATTTCCGTTCCCAGGTCCACCAGGTTGACCAGCCCAATCTGGTGGTCCAGCCCAGTCTGGAGGCCCACCCGCAGTAAATAACAGTCCCGCACTCAGTGCAACAGCCCCAACTCTTTTAAACATCCAATCTCTCCTCTCCATTTTTTGATGCAAGACAAGCATAACGCATGAATATTAAGAAGAGATTAATATAGAGTTAATTATCAGTTAATTTTCATAATTCTAAATAACTACTACTTAAGGAGGGATAATACTTTATTGTGATTGCAGCAGAATTTCTAATCACATGAGGCTTGGTTGTTCCATTCATTTATTGAGAGCTGGGGTCCTGTCTTGATTTAGACTGGGGTCCCCCGTTTCGAGGTGACGCTCTCCCGTTTTGACACCGCTCCCTCCCAAATTACTTCTCACTTGATGCGAACTTAAGGATTTTACTAGTTGGCACTTAGTTAATGAAGGGCCGGTTATAGGGAAAAAGAAAATTCAAGCGTGGACTCTATGCTTGAGTAACGGATCTATCCCGAATTCATGCACTCTCTCCCGATTGGGTGCGACTCTGATGATGAACGTTCCAGGTGATGTGCATGATCCAGTTCATGAGGCGACCTAGCGGCTGTGACGTCGCTCGACCTGGAGGTGCTGGTGCTCGAGCGAGCGGGAGATTGCTTCAATCGAGCAACAGGAGCTTCTACTCGAGCGAGAGCGAGTCTTATTCGATCGGCAGTGACGATTTTGAAGGTTGGCGCTCGACCTGGGGATGCTAGTGCTCGTCCCTAGGATGCCGGTGCTCGACCTAGAGGTGCTGGTGCTCGAGCGAGCGGGAGATTGTTTCAATCGAGCAACAGGAGCTTCTACTCGAGCGAGAGCGAGTCTTATTCGATCGGTAGCGATGATTTTGAAGGTTGCCGCTCGACCTGGGGATGCTAGTGCTCGTCCCTAGGATGCCGGTGCTCGACCTAGAGGTGCTGGTGCTCGAGCGAGCGGGAGATTGCTTCAATCGAGCAACAGGAGCTTCTACTCGAGCGAGAGCGAGTCTTATTCGATCGGTAGCGATGATTTTGAAGGTTGGCGCTCGACCTGGGAAGGGCGGTGCTCGAGCTGAACATCCGCCCGCTCGACCTGGGGATGCTAGTGCTCGACTCTGGGGTGCTCTCGCTCGACCTAAAAAGGCTGACGCGCGGCACGATGGATCTCGCTCTCAAACTCTTTCCCGCTCCAGTTAGCAATCCACCAATTTTCTACTAATCTTTGCACGCCGCTTAAAATCACTTTTCCCAGCGCCGTCGCTTTGCGTTATAAACCAATTTGGATTTTTTCAATAGCCTGGTTACTATGTTTCTGGATTCAACCTGAAGCCACCATCTACACTCCGAATTCGTTATCCATGTATTTCCAAGTAGCATATAATCATTGAGCGTTTGTTCATGCGCATGAGGTGAACGGTGATTACATTTCCTGCATCGCCAATTGTTATAAATCCGCTCCATGCCCAACACCCTGCACGCCGGACACTGTACACCCGGAAGCAGGTCACTCATTTTCACATCATGCCGCTTCATGATGTCAATATCATAGTCCAAGCATTCCTTCCGTATCATCGTTCCAATTGTACGATCCTGCAATGCAGCATGCGCCGGGAGTTGCTTGTTGAGCTCCAATATTTTCCTTGGAATATGTGCCCCGTGAGCAACCACCTTGGAAATTTCCTCTCTATCTCCTTCTACTTTAATGATCGTGCTTGGATCACTGATTGCAATAAAGGAATAAATCGGGATGCTGGGAATTTTTTTCTCTTGAAGCCATTGTTGAAGATGAAGCCGTTGGAGTTCTGCCTGCGATATAGGATGACTGAATCCTGTTTCCGATTCACCATTGTCGCGAGTAAATTGATCGAGGATGGTGTCAAAAATAAGCGTGCCCTGAAAATTTTTCACTTCCACTTTGAACATCGCGCTTTGTGTAATAATGAGATTATCTATCTGAAATGTCCTGCCCTGAACCTTGAGGCATACATCGTGAAGAATCAGAAACGGATGAGACAAAATCTGCTCAAGATGATAATCAACCTGCAGTTCTCCCTCGTATCCTTTCTTACTTTTTTGGTATTCCTGTTGCACATCCTTAAAACGTGGAAAATTCCGCTTCAAATACACCATGAGGATTTCATATTTTTTAAGTACAAGAGGTTTCTTCCGTCCTTTCATAATGTTTAACTCCTTTTATTTAAAGTACTGGGGGATCCTTCAGAGTATAATTGCAATTTGTTAATTATGCAATTATCAAAAAATAGAAAATACCGAAACAAAACAGACTAAAATAAGCTTTTTAAACCACCTTATTTAATTTTACACATACTATCACACGGAAAAATGTAAAATTGATTGTATTCTATTTAATTTTACATCTTTCTGGAGGTGTTGGCGCTCGACCTAGAAGTGCTGATGCGCGAGCGAGAGAGGGAGTTTTTAAGCCTGGCGCTCGACCTGGAGGTGCTCTTGCTCGACCTAGAGGGGCTGGTGCTCGACCTGAAGATCCTCCCGCGCGAGCGAGCGGGAGGATGGTTTACTCGAGCGGGACAGCGACTCACTCGAGCGACAGGAGATTCTATTCGAGCGAAAGAGGGAGTTTTTAAGCTTGGTGCTCGACCCAGAGGTGGTCTTGCTCGACCTGGAGGGGCTGGTGCTCGTCCCTGGGATGCTCCCGCTCGACCTAAAGAGGCTCCCGCTCGACCCGACACGCTCCTCTCCTGGTTCCGTTCCGCTAAAATTACTTCTCACTCGATGCGAACTTAACGATTTTACTAGTTAGCACTTAGTTAATAAAGGGCCGGTTATAGGGAAAAAGAAAATTTAAGTGTAGACGCTCGGTTCGGGGCTGAGCTCACCCGTTTCGATGTGCGCTATCCCGATTTGAGGCGGCTGCCTCCCGTTTCGACGTGCTCTCCCGATTCAGTGCAGTTCTCTCCCGATTCGAAGCCCCCTCTCCCGATCCTCCCCCCCATACCATTCACTGCAACAGTATTCCTTTCGCTTCCAAATCGCGACAGGCTGCTTCGATCTTGTCCATGGAATCAGCCTCCAGTGTATGGAGGTGGATTCCGTTCGTTAATTCCAGCAAATAGGCTGCATTGGTTTCATTTACGCGTTGAATAAATTGATCGACTTCCTTACGATTGCTGACTCGGACTGATGCGGTTAGATCACCATATACGCCGTGTTCGATGATCACATTAGAAACTCTCACCCCGTGATCGACGATGGTCGTAAGCTCTTCCCATGTTTGTTCAGATGTATGATTACAGGCAATGATATGGCGATAGACCGCTTCTTCAGATTCCTGTTTCAAATAGATGTATCCTTGACTTGTAGCAACGATCGGTTCATCTTTTGCTTTTAAGAGGGAAACGTCCTGCACAATAACCTGCCTACTTACATTCGCCTCTGCCGCAAAGGATTTTCCAGTAATGGGATCAGCACTCTCTTTCAATCGTTCTAAAATAAGGGCACGGCGGTCCGCACCTGAAATTTTACGATCATCTTTCATTTAGAATCCTCCTTTCTTTCGGTGAAAATTTTATTATCGTTCAATGAGCAGGCTGTGCGTCATAAATTCCCGATTTCTCACTCAATGGCGCTTATGGACACACAAGCAACAATTCCCCTATTCACACTAAACACGAACTCCCTCTCCAAAATAAGCTCCTAGCACTTCACGAAATACCGCTGCCGTTTGATCGATGTCCTCCATGGTTACCTGTTTGCCAAAGGACAGGCGAATAAATTGCTTTGCTTCTGCATCCGTTCTGCCTAATGCTTTGATCGTTCGGGAGGGTTCTTGTTTTCCAACTTGACAGGCACTGCCAGTCGAGATCGCGACACCGTGGCGGTTGCACTCAAGCATCGTATATTGCCCCTCTACGTTAGCGATCCGAAGGCCTAGAATATGGGGCAGAAAATGCGTTTCATCTCCTTCAACCGTAATCATCGAAGGTAGAGATGCCATCAATTTCGCTCGCAATTCAGTAATACGTTCTCCTTCCTTCATGATAGCATCACAGACTGCTTTTGCGGAAGTCACAAATGCTGCGATCCCTGGCACATTTACCGTCCCTGGGCGGAATCCCGATTCATGCGTTGTATGTGGGATTTGCGGCTGCCATTTGACTTTAGGATCGATATAGGCTGCCCCCACCCCTTTTGGCCCGTAAATTTTATGGCTGGATAGGGATAGACTATCCAGTTTAAACTGCCTCAAATCGATCGGGATTTTTCCAAACGTTTGGACACAATCTGCGTGGAATAGGATATTGTTTTCCTGTAATAGATTGCCTATCGCTTCAATCGGCTGCACCGTGCCAATCTCCCCGTTCGCATGGTGAATCGATGCGAGGATGGTCGTTTCCCTGATCGCGTCCTCAACGTCATCGACCGCAAGTCTGCCGCTATCATCCACTGGCAAATACGTCACGTCAAATCCTTCCCCTTCCATTTTCTTAAAAAAATGATCCACCGAGGAATGCTCGGTGGCTGTCGTAATCAGATGATTCCCTTTTTCCTTATGTGCATCAATCAGCGAGCTTAATGCCAGGCTATTCGCTTCTGATCCGCCGCTCGTAAAATAAATCCCTTCTTTTGCGCCGTGAAGCAAATTTGCCAATTCCTCCCGACATGTCTCCAACAATTGAAATGCATCTGAACCAGCATCGTGCAAGCTGTTCGCATTCCCGAAAAAAGATTTTGAAACCTTTGTATACACGTCTAAAGCCTCATCTGAGATTGGTGTTGTCGCCGCATAATCTAAGTAAATCATAACAGCACTCCTGTCTATTTTTTAAAAATTTTATATAAAAGTCTTGTTTTTAGTTTAATAGTATGTAAATATAGGTGTCAAGACACATGTATATGTATTGCAAAATAAAGGAGTTATCATGATGACTGCAAACGCCATTATTATCAGTGGTAGCGGTATTGCTGCACGAACAGTGGTGATAAATGAAGTGCGGCTAAGAATGTGATTTTTTTCACAAGGAAGACAGGAATTCCTATTTGGCGCTAGGAGAAATTGCTGCCGCTGTTGACCTGATGACCACTTGACCGATCATTACGAAGCTAAACGACAGGAGGTATCTCACGTACATGAACAAAATCAAATTACGAACAGCGCTGCAATCTTTTTTAATCGAAGATATTGGAGACGCTGATCGAACAAGTACCGCTATCTTCCCCCCAGATCAATTAGGAAAAGGAATATTTTTAGCAAAAGAGGAAGGAATTATAGCTGGATTAGCACTCATCGAGGAGTCCTATCACTTACTCGACCCAACAATAGAAGTGGAGATATTTTATAAAGACGGCGACCAGGTATATCCGGGGGATGAGATTGCCACGGTAAGCGGCCCAATCCTGTGCATCCTGTCAGGGGAACGCGTCATTCTCAACCTGATCCAGCGCATGAGCGGAATTGCAAGCATGACTAAAAAATGTGCGGAAACGTTAAACGATGACACCATCGAGATTTGTGATACACGAAAAACGTCACCGGGCCTGCGAATGTTTGAAAAGTATGCTGTAACCGCGGGAGGCGGGAAAAATCACCGCTTCGGACTCTATGACGGGATCATGATCAAGGATAATCATATCGCCTTTTGCGGATCGATTTCAAAAGCGGTCCGAGCAGCGCGTCAACATAGTGGTCACATGACAATGATCGAAGTGGAAGCAGAAACAAAAGCGCAAGTTATAGAAGCCGTTGAGGCAAATGCCGATCGTATTATGTTTGATAATCGAAATCCCGATGAAGTGAAAGAACTTGCTACCTATGTCCCGAAGCATATTGTCACCGAGGCATCCGGAGGTATTACCTTAGATAATCTAACAACCTATCAACACACCGGCGTGGATTATATCTCCCTCGGCTTCATCACCCATTCCATAAAAGCACTGGATATCAGTTTGAACATTGATTAAAAGGGTGGCTGTAGAAGTCAGGAGAAATTTTAAGAAAAACGAATTGTATAGTGGGAGGAAATAAAAATGAGTTTATTAAAAATGATCCAAAACACGGAAAATCAAATGATGCCAGATCATTACAAAAACCTATCTACAGAAGAAATGGAAAACCGCGTGTGGCAGTTAAAGGATAAATTTGGGGATAAACTTTTTATTCCAGGCCATCATTATCAAAAAGATGAAGTCATCCAGTTCGCAGATGTAACCGGCGACTCCCTACAACTCGCCCAAGTAGCAGCAGATAACACGGATGCCGCATACATCGTGTTTTGCGGTGTTCATTTTATGGCAGAAACGGCAGATATTTTAACAAAAAAGGAGCAAAAAGTTATTTTGCCGGATATGCGCGCAGGCTGTTCCATGGCAGACATGGCCAACATCACCCAAACCGAACGCGGCTGGAAGGAAATGCAAGACACATTCGGCGACACAATCGTTCCCTTAACATACGTCAACTCGACCGCAGCAATCAAATCATTCGTCGGAGAAAATGGCGGCGCAACCGTCACATCCTCCAACGCGAAAAAGATGCTGGAATGGGCTTTCACACAAAAAGAGCGCATCCTATTTTTACCAGATCAGCATTTAGGAAGAAACACAGCCTATGATCTCGGCGTCCCACTGGAAAACATGGCCGTCTGGAATCCCATTACAGATACATTCGAATATGACGGCGACGACCTGCAAAACGTACAGGTCATCTTATGGAAAGGACACTGTTCCGTACACGAAAATTTTACCGAAAGCAACATCAACCATATTCGTAAAACAAAACCAGCAACCAACATCATTGTCCACCCGGAATGCTCACGAGAAGTCGTAGCCAGATCAGACTACGCCGGCTCAACAAAATATATTATCGAAACTATCTCGAATGCGGCACCCGGCACCGAATGGGCGGTCGGTACAGAAATGAACCTCGTCAACCGACTCACCAAGCAACACCTGGACAAAGATGTCTTTTCATTAAATCCAATGATGTGCCCATGCCTAACCATGAACCGAATCGATTTAGCCCACCTCCTATGGTCACTAGAAACCATCGAAAAAGGAGAAATCATCAACCAAATCAAAGTAGAACCCGAAGTGGCTAAATGGTCAGTAAAGGCGCTCGATCGTATGTTGGAAAGAGTGTAGAGATTGGGGAGCGCGGCTGGGAGCGCTGTGCCGGTTTGGGGTGGTGCTCCCTCCCGATTTGGGGCGGATGTCTCCCGGTTTAGGTGCGCTGTCCCGATTTGGCGGTGCTGTCGCTCGAGTGAGGCATTCTCCCGCTTGATCGAGCGACAGAAGTCCAAGGTCGAGCCCCAGCCTTCAAAATTGTCACTGCCGATCGAATGAGATACTTTCTCGCTCGAGTAGATGCTTCTGTCGCTCGAGTGAGGCATTCTCCCACTCGATCGAGCGACAGAAGTCCAAGGTCGAGCGAGAGGATGGCCAGATCGAGCGCCACCGCTCCAAGATCGAGCCCCAGCCTTCAAAATTGTCACTGCCGATCGAATGAGATACTTTCTCGCTCGAGTGAGGCGTTCTCCCGCTCGATCGAGCGACAGAAGTCCAAGGTCGAGCGAGAGGATGGCCAGATCGAGCGCCCCCCCTCCAAGGTCGAGCCCCAGCCTTCAAAATTGTCACTGCCGATCGAATGAGATACTTTCTCGCTCGAGTAGATGCTTCTGTCGCTCGAGTGAGGCAATCTCCCGCTTGCCCGAGCACCATTTTTGCAATATACTGTTTAAAATTCTTGATCATATCGTTTACTCATTTAGGACACGCTCCATTTCATTGATGATTTTATTATAGTACATCCAAGGCCAAGCGACTCCTCCTAACCACCTATTCACTTTTCCATAAATAACTGTATAATAATGGATATAGAGGGAGGTGAATGAAAATGTACTGTTCGAATTGTGGAAAAGAAATTGATCCAAATGGCCGTTTTTGCACACATTGTAGTCATCCTTTACATACAGAACATGACTATCAGGCGGCAGCGATTGAATCCGACACGCCAGATGATGTGATTTTCGAGGAAGACATGCGCCTATTTGTCGGGAAAAACAGTGCGTATTACGATAGAAAATGGCAGAAAGCGGAAGAAAAAAATGGCGTCTCCTTTAATTTTGCAGCTTTCTTTTTATCAATACTTTGGCTTGGTTACAGGAAAATGTATACGTTCGTTTTTTACATAGCAATCCTATTTCTAGGCATTGACCTGGTATTATATTTTATTGGATATGAATACGAATTTGCGAGAATTGACCCTATTGATCAAGGAATCAACATAGGTGTAGCTGTAACAATTGGACTGTATGGCAATCATTTATACAAAAAAGAAGCCGAAAAACGCGTACAATCGATCCAAAATACAACGACCACAGCAGGTGAAAAAGAGAAGCAATTAAAGGAAAAAGGCGGCAAAGTCTGGTATGGCCCCATTCTTGCATTCCTGATTATAATCGTTGTTTATGTCATACCAACCCTGTTTATACCAGTAAATGTAAATGCGGTTGATGAAGCCAGATACAGCTCATTTTATGAGTATCCTGATGTTGAAATCGGCGTCATGTTCGATTCTGTTTTCGATAATGGCGAGTGGCATCACGTAGAAGAGCGTGACACATATGACATCGTGGAATACACCGGCATCGACGCCCAAAATTATGATATAGCCATTCAATTTCAAATCTTTGCAGATAGTGATGCATTCGAAGTGTTTTCAGTCACAATGGACGGCATGGAATTAGATGTATTTGACATCAATCTATTCCTAGAAAATGTATTCACCGAATATGATAGGCTTTATTATTAGGAAATTAATCTCCTGCTGATTGCCAGCGGGAGATTTTATTAATTGTTTATTTTTAGTAAGATGAAGGAAAGGACATTTTAGAAAGGATGAAACCCATTGGAGAAATTATTCAATTTAAAAACAAACCATCACTCCGAAATGACAGATATTACATCAACCATTGAAAACTGGATTAGACAAGAAGGCGTGAAGGACGGCATTTTAGTGGTCACCTCCCTGCACACCACCGCCGGTATCACGGTTAATGAAGACGCCGATCCCGACGTGAAAACAGATATGCTAATGCGGCTTGATGAGGTCTATCCATGGCATCACACAAAGGATAAACACGGCGAAGGAAACACAGCAGCCCACCTAAAAACAAGTACCGTAGGACATGCCCAAACACTAGTCATTTCAGGCGGCAAGCTTGTTCTAGGTACATGGCAAGGCGTCTATTTTTGTGAGTTTGACGGACCACGGCAGCGGAAATTTCATGTGAAGGTGGTTTAGAGGAGATTATGCGGGGGCTTTCTGGAGTGACGCTCGATTCGGGGCTGGGCTCTCCTGATTTCGGGGTGCTGTCTCCCGAATTCGTGGCTCTCTCCCGATTCGGTGTGGCTGTCTCCCGGTTTCGAGGCTCCCTCTACCGATTTGGTGTGGCTGCCTCCCGATTCAACCTGCCTCTCCCCGCTTAATAATCTCCATGTACTTTTCAATTTTTCGCGACACCACGAATTGTAATGTAAAAGTAATTTCAGGATTACGAAGTGTTGCCTTGATTTCTCTTTTGATATAACGTAATTGTAAAAATTAATATTTGACTGATAATCAATGCGTAAAAATCCTTTGGTTCTCACCCAAAAAAGTCAGACCAGGCATTTACTATACCTCACTCACCAAACGTCAATGCCAACGCACCTTTCACGCCTTGCTCATCCGCAAGTCCCGGAGCGACAATGAATTCACTTCGACTCCCGATCTCCACATATCCGTTCACTAACTCCAGAACCTTCTCCCGAATCAGCGGGTACAAGTTTTCCTGCTTCATCACACCACCGCCAAGAATAATCATTTCCGGTGACAAAATCATCGTATAATTCACAATCGCCTGCGCAAGATAATAGGCTTCTAGTTCCCATACTTCCTCTTTATCCGAAAGAGATACACCTTTTTGCCCATATCGTTTTTCAATCGCAGTACCTGAAGCCAGGCCTTCTAAACATGCCCCGTGATAAGGACAGCTTCCTGCAAATGTATCATCCTCCCTTTGTTGCACAAAAATATGCCCCATCTCAGGATGATTTTTGCCTATGTATGTTTTCCCGTCCTGTACAAATCCAGCACCAATCCCTGTTCCAACTGTGATATATAAGCAACTTTTTACATCACTGGCTACACCATATTTATACTCGCCCAACGCCGCAGCATTGACATCCGTATCTAAATAAACTGGAACTTGAAAAGCGCGCTTTAAATTTCCCAAAAGATCATAGTGCTTCCATTTTGTTTTTGGTGTATTTAAAATCGTTCCATATGTTTCACTGTCTACGTCCAAATCAATCGGGCCAAAACTCCCCACACCTAAAGCCTCAATTGAATAGGTGTTGAAAAATTCCCGCACCGCTTTTATTGTTTCCTCCGGATCAACAGTTGGTAGGCTTATCTTATTGATGATCCTACCAGAATCATCGCCCACCGCACATACAAATTTTGTTCCACCTGCTTCGATTCCACCTAATAACATCTCTTCCCCTCCTTAGAAAACTGGCATTCTTTCCTACCTTCGTTGCACTTATACAGAAAGAAATATGAATATACCTTCTTTACTGCCAAGAAACCACAAACTCCGCTTCTCCAACAAGTTCATACGTCTTCACACTATAAGGCAAAATAAAGTGACTTCCCTTCTCAATACCGAAACGTTTTCCAGCAACTGTAATTTCAGCATTCCCTTCTATTACACTAACCTGTAAAAAGTCCGCATTTAGTTGCTTTGAAACCTTGCCGTTCAGCTGCCAATGCGAAACACTAAAATAGTTTTCCTCCACCAGCTTTTTCTCTGTTAAATCCTCTACTACGGCTACAACTGACTCTGTATCTGCCGGCAGATGAGGCACTGTCGTCACCTGTTTTGCCCGATCTAAATGCAATTCTCGCTTATTTCCGGCTGCATCCGTTCGCTCGTAGTCATACACGCGATAGGTTATATCAGAGCTTTGCTGTATTTCCAGAATAACAATTCCTTTACCAATGGCGTGGATCGTGCCACTTGGAACGTAAAAAAAGTCGCCCGCTTGTACGGTTACACGCTTTAGTAATGCATCCCACTTGCCAGCATCCATCATCTGCTCTAATTCCTCCCGAGACTCCGCATGATGCCCCAAAACAATTTCCGCATCCGCCTCGGCACTTAGCACGTACCAGCACTCCGTTTTCCCATAAGGCTGCCCCTCAACGTCACATGCAAAGGAATCATTGGGGTGCACTTGTACAGATAAATCGTCATTCGCATCCAACATTTTGACCAGCAATGGGTATTCCTCATTCGTGCCAGCTTTTTTATTAAATAGCTCTCCATGCTCATTCCAAGCGTCAGCCAGCGTTTTACCTTCCAGCAGCCCGTTCGTAATAACACTTGCCCCGTTGGGATGTGCGGAAATAACCCATGCCTCCCCTGTTTTTTCGAATAGAATATCGTAGTTGTATTCGGTTTGCAGCTTTTGCCCGCCCCAGATTCGCTCCTGGAATACTGGTTTCAAAAAAATTGGTTCATTGTCCATTTTTTTCCTCCGTTCTACTTTCACATACCCTTTTGTGTATAACTAAATATACCATATAAACGCATAATAGAGAGCCTATACTATTCAGCTCTCTATTTCATCATTACATGAATAAACTCTTCATATGTTTTCGCCTTTATCAATTTCTGAACCATTGAGGCGCTATCAATCACATTTCCCAGCAAATCATACATCTCCTGTAGATCTTCCGTGCTATTTTTCTTAATACTAAGCACACATATAAATTGTACCGACTTATCCCCCCATTCAATAGGCTTATCCAATGTGCATATTGCAAGAAATGTTTCTTCTGATTTAGGTGTTATGGGATGAGGAACTGCGACCAAGTTGCCAAATGATGTTGGTGCGATTTGCTCTCGTTCATAGATCGATTCCAAGAACGTTTTGTCCACTAAGCCTTTTTCTACTAATTGTTCATGCATAAATGCTAAAGCTTCTTCTTTCGTATGAATGTTTTTTCTTAGATACAAGAGGTCTTTTTGAAACAAATCCGTTATGCTTTTCTGGCTATCCATCACAAATTGATTTATTTTTTCCAGGTCATGATCCCCTAATATCGCATTAACCTCAATTACCGGAACTGTCAACTCTTCCGGGATTGGAATGGAGCTAACGATAAAATCAATTTCATTTAAATTATAGTTATCAAGCTTGTAATACTCGGTAGTCCCAACCACATCCATTTCTGTTGTGAATTTGGACTTTAGCTTATAATAGATCAATTGGGCAGTACCTAACCCAGATGCGCACACAATTAAGCATCGTTTCGGACCTGATTTTAATTTCTGCCTCTCGATCGCCGCTCCAATATGGAGAGAGAGGTACCCAATTTCATTTTCATCAAATCTCGTTCCCGCATGTGCTTCAATCGCCATTCCAGCTAAAATTCCTGCTTCAAAAGCAAGCGGGTAATTCTTTTTAATATCCTGGAGCATCGGGTTTCTTACATTCATTCCATACCTGTATCGATTAATGGCAGGCTTTAAGTGTAGACCTAGACCAATGATTAATTCCTTATCCTGCTTGATTCCTAGATTGAATTCTTGTTCTACTTTATCCAGTGCAAGCATCACCAGCTGATAAATATCATCGTCCATTGCTTCCACAATTTCATCTGTCGCATTTGCTTTAGATAGCAGTTTTGTCCCCAATAAATGAATGGCAATATAAGCAATTTCTGCTTGGGGAAACGCCACGTGAAACGTATTTTCCACTTCTTGAACAATCTTTTTTGCTACTTCATATTCTTTTTGATCCGTAATTTGCTTCAAATCCGTTTGATACAAGGTCACATGGTAGCCACTTTTAATCCGTTTATAGGCAATCCCAATGTGAATCAGAAGGTTATTTATCGCTATATCGGATAAGGTGATTTCATTTTCCTTCACCTGTTTCATGATGATCGCCAAAATAAAGTCCAGTTCTTTTTGGCCTAGGGTCGACAGATGAGTCTCTGTCAAACGTTGACTCGCCTCATCTTCCCGGTCAAATATATATTCTGCCATACAAAAACGGAGCTTAAGCTCACTACCCTTTACCTTTAAACCATAATTGGGTAGCGATTCCAAACCGATATCGTATTCACTGAGTATATGCTTCACTTGTTTTAAATCATTTTGAATTGTTGATCTACTTACATAGACTTCATCCGCTAAATCATCAAGCTTTACAAATCCTTCACTCAGCAGCAAGCGCTTAATGACATAAGCTATTCGATCTTCCGGGGATTTTGGTATCATGCTAGCACTCGTCACTTCTTCTTTAAATACAGATTTTAAGAACGTACGAAACTTTTGATCATCATGAATTGCTAATTGATACCCATGTCCCATAACAGTATCAATTGTTGCACCGTTCTCTGAAAGCAACTCATTTACGCGCTTCACATCTTCCCTTGTGGTACGTGACGTGACCTTATTTATGTTCCCCAGGTATTTTCCTGTTAATGGGGCCTGTTCAGCCATCAGTTCACCTAAAATTGTTCTCATTCTGGAGTTCAACATACAGCCTATCTCCTTATCAACACACATCTTTCTATTTTTTGAAAAAGGGCTCTGATTTAAACAAACCAGAGCCCTTAGAAAACTTGGTTGTCACCAAGCTTTTGGGTGACAAACTTAGTTGCACTTATGCAGTAAGAAAGTATTTTTTACTTTCTTATCTGCCGAAAAATTAAATTACTCTTGACACATGAAACTGTGTAGATAGTCTTTGTGAGCTTCTCAGCATTTCATTCAGTACTTCTTTTGCAATCGTATCTGAAGGAACTAATGGATTAATCGTCATGGCAAGTAGCGCTTTTGGGTAATCATTCCCGTAGGAGACGTGTATTCAGGCTGCTACTTTACGTTATTCGTATGCTTCTTACAAGATTCTTGTAGAAATCAGCTTAGTTAAAATCCATTACTTTCAGAAACAGCTTTTATCCAATGCGCACTTTTCTTCGGTGTTCGTTTCTGTGTTTCCAGATCAACAGAGAAGAATCCATATCTATTCTTATATGCATTCATCCATGACCAGTTATCCATAAATGCCCATAGATGATAGCCTTTTGCATTACATCCTTCTTCGATTGCTTTATGCAACCACTTCAAATGCTCACTTATAAATTCAATACGATAGTCATCCTGGATTTCTCCATCTTGGATAAATCGGCCTTCGTCTTGAACGCCCATCCCATTTTCTGAAATAAAGGATTCGATATTCCCATAATTTTCTTTTAGGTTAATCATAATATCGTAAATGCCTTTTTCGTAAATTTCCCAACCACGATATTTATTCATTTTTCTTCCAGGCATTTCATAATTATCAAAGAACCAGTCTGGCATAAATGGACCATATGGATTTGGAAGATGTTCTTTGGCCTTTACGCGGCGAGGCTGGTAATAGTTCACACCAAGAAGCTCTGCTGTGTTTGCTTTTAACAGCTCCTTATCACCATCATGTGTAACTGGTAATTGGCCATGCTCCCTTAAAATTTCAATTAACTCCTCCGGATATTCTCCCAATACAGATGGGTCTAAGAAACTGCGGTTAAAAAATAAATCCGTTATGCGCGATGCTCTAAGATCAGCAGGGTTCTGACTTCTCGGATACGATGGTGTTAAATTTAAGATAATACCAATTTTCCCATCCTTGAAATTAAATGTGCGGTACGCTTCAACTCCCTTTGCATGGGCAATCATTGTATTATAAGCTACTTGGGTTGCCCGTTTTGCATCAACCACGTTTGGATAATGAAAATCGTAAAGATAGCCTCCTTCTACTGGAACAATTGGTTCGTTGAAAGTAAACCATTTCGTCACGCGATCACCGAACAGGCGGAAACATTCCGTAGCATACGTTTTATAGGCTTCAACTACTTCTCTACTTTCCCATCCACCCTCATTTTGCAATTCCAGTGGCATATCAAAGTGGAATAAATTAACAAATGGTTCAATACCTTGCGCAAGTAATTCATCAATCACGTTATTATAAAATTCTACCGCTTCTGGATTAACCTCACCACGGCCACCAGGGATTAAACGGGACCAGGAGATGGACATGCGGAATGTATTATGACCAATGTCTTTCATTAATTGGATATCTTCTTTATACGAATGATAAAAACCAGACGTAGTTTCAGGACCGACATTTTCAAAGAAGCGATTTGGTTCTGTTTCATACCAGTAATCCCAAATATTCTTCCCCTTACCTCCTTCGTTCGCTGCGCCTTCTATTTGTGTGGCTGAAGTTGCGCTTCCCCACCAAAAATCTTTTGGAAACTTATAATCTACTGTCATGAATATACCTCCATTATTTATTTCTGTAAATTTCAATGATTTCAATGGCCAAATCTCGTACCGTCATCGAAGTCATTAGGTGGTCTTGTGAGTGAATCAAAATTACATTAATCGCAGACCCTTCACCACTTGCTTCTTCTTGAAGTAGATTGGTTTGGTAGCCATGCGCCTTGCCTAATTCTTCGCCTGCTGATTCAATCAACTTATCCGCTTCATCAAAATTCCCTTCTTTTGCTTCTTGTATTGCTTCCATTGCACTCGATTTACCATTTCCAGCATATAAAATAATCTGGAAAGCTACTTCTGTCATTTTGTCCATCTGTCCATCACCCCTGAAGTTTTCAGTAATAGCCCCGGAAATGATGCTGATACGAGGCTATTACCTATATTTGATTATTTAGCACTTTTTTCTGATTCGTAGTAGTTTTTATCCAGTAATTTCAGGAACGGCCACCAAATTGCCATGACGACAAGTATATTCACAAGTTGCAATACAGCACCTTGCCATGCATTACCTGTAGCTAAGAATCCATTCAAAATCGGTGGTGTTGTCCATGGAACGATAATCCCAGCGGGTGGTGGCACTAATCCGGTTACCATTGACGTGTACGTTATAACGGTTGCAACAACAGGTGCTAAGATCCATGGGATGAGAACTAATGGATTCATAATGATAGGCAACCCAAATATAATTGGTTCGTTTACGTTGAATAATCCGGCCGGGGCACCCAATCTACCAATTTCCTTAAGCTGTCTACTTTTTCCAATAATAAAGATTAGAAGAATAACAGACAGTGTCATCCCTGATCCACCACTACCAACAAGAAATGAATCAATAAATTGCTTGGTTATAATGTTTGGTAACTCTGTACCTGCTTGAAATGCTTGTAGGTTTTGGTCGTTTAACGCATACCAGATCGGATCCATCACGGAGTTTGTAATGATTTGTCCATGTAATCCAAAGAACCAAAAGACCTGTGTCAACAATACTATAATGATTGTGGCAGTTAAACCACTACCTAGTGCTGTTAGCGGTTCTTGAATTATTGTATAAATAAAGTTCTGTACGGTATCAAATGGTGTATAACTAAATATAATGCGAACTAATATAAATGCAGTAAGTGTCATCGTGATTGGAATTAATGCACTGAATGATCGTGACACTGCCTCCGGAACACCAGCTGGCATCTTAATTGTCCAATTCTTTTGCACAAAAAATCGGTATAGCTCAGCTGCAATGAAAGCGGTGAAAATCCCTAGAAACATTCCTTCTGCACCAAGACTTGAAGTTGGAATAACACCGGAGACCCCTTCCAGTACCTGTGGGGTTAAAATGAGGAAGGCCGCAAATGCAACGACACCCCCGTAAATGGCTTCCCCGCCATAATGCTGGGTTAACTTATAACCTATCCCAATAATTACAAATGTTCCCATGATACCCAACGTTGCATCTGAAGCTGGTCCCAAAGCACTTTGATAGGCTGCAAATGCTTCCTCACCTATCATTCGATCAAGGAATGGAAAGTTTGCTAAAACAACAAATATGGAACCAAAAATAATTAATGGTAATGCAACCATGAACCCATCACGTAAAGCAGTTAAATAACGGTTGTTATTTAATTTTTCAGCAATAGGCATTAGGATATTCTCTAATAATTGCATGAATTTACTATCATTCATTTCTCTCTCCCCTTTCTAAAATACTTCCCTATGAAACTCCCTTATTACTCACCTATTAATTCGATAGCTTTATTCAACACTGCTTCCCCATCTGCTCGTCCATATGCTACTGGATCGATGACATCTAATGGAATACCTACTTCTTCCGCTACCTTCGAATACTTCTTCTTCATGAATCTCATTTGCGGACCAATCAATAAAACGTCCGCCCTTTCCATTTCACTTGGTGCTTTATCCTGAGCCACAGCCCAAATTTCAGCCTCAATTCCCTTTTCCTCAGCTGCCTCCTCCATTTTTCTCACTAAAATACTTGTAGACATCCCTGATGCACATGCTAATAATATACGTTTCATCTATAACCCCTCCTCGGTTTTGTTGTATGACTTGATGTTATATTCTTATTATAGATGATAAGCGCTTTCATCTACACACATTGTTCTTCCGTTAGGTGGCGGAAGTGATTAAGCGCTTACATTAAAATTTATATATATCCCGATGTGATATTTATTACCTAAGAAGTTGTATCGAAAGAAGGATGCTATAAGCCTAGTGCTAAATCAAAGTCCTATTCGGTAAGTGTTAAATCAGAAGAACATCAACACAAAAAGAATTTCAAGATAGTGAGGCATTTAAGAAAGAAAGTTATACCATTGAAGCAAAGAATAGCGAACTAAAACATAGACACATAATTTATAGTTTTCCTCATCTTCGGATCTCAATCGCATGCACATGCAAGAGGCATTAGTTGTTTTCACCGTTAATATCAAACGAATATGAAACTCATGGAATAAAAGATGTACTACAATCCCGCCTCATTTGAAAAAACGGTTCAGTTTAGAGAAATTCATTCTAAACTGAACCGTTTTTATTTTATATTTTTTTAAACTTTGTTTTAACGTCAGTTCTTCAGTAGCCTCATCATGAGCTAGTCTTTTTTTAAAATGTTCTTGAGCAGGGTACACTCAATCAACATGTTCCCCATTATTGATTAGCGTTCTATTTCAATCTGAATGGCTTGTTCTTGTGCTTCAATACATAAAGTTGCCGCCCGAAAGGCATGTTCTTGCGTCATAGCATTTTCTGTACCATTTAAGCAATCCAAAATAAACGCTCCAAAGAAAGGAAAACCAACTTTGCCGGATAACTCGAAGTGTTTCTCCCCTTCATGATTCACCAGGTACAAGTTGTCAGGAGAGGAACTGCGTGCAATATCAATGTATTTCCTCACTTCAATATAACCTTCTGTCCCAAGAATCAACACACGACCATCTCCCCAAGTCCCCAGTCCATCAGGTGTGAGCCAATCGACACGGAAATAGAAAGTGGCCCCATTATCAGCGACTAAGGTAGCATCGCCAAAATCTTGAAACTCCGGGTGATCTTTAAATGTATAGTTACCAACTTTACTATGCAGTACTTGTGCATCCTTCGCATTTGTATAATGTAAGAACTGTTCAATCTGGTGACTGCCAATGTCGCAAAGAATACCACCAAAACGCTCGGGATCAAAAAACCAATCCGGTCTGTTATTCGCATTCGCTCGGTGTGGGCCGGTTCCAATCACCTGGACAACCTTTCCAATGGCACCTTCTTCAATAAGTTGCCCAGCAAAGACAGCGCTTTCAACGTGCAACCTCTCACTATAATAGATTCCCCATTTTAGTCCTGTTTCTTCTGTCTTTTGTTTAGCCTGTTCTACCTGTTCTATTTTTGTGAATGCAGGTTTAGCTGTAAAGTAATGTTTTCCATGATCGAGAACTTTTAAGCCAAGGGTTCCTCTCTCTGAAGGTATATTCGCACTCGCGACCAAACTTATTTCCTCGTTTTTCAAAACTTCTTGTTCTGAAGAAGCTATTGAAACGCCTGAAAAAGTCTCACAAAACCTTTTTACCTTCTCAGGATCTGGATCGTAGACGGACACTAATTCACCGCCTGCTTCTATCAATCCATTACACATTCCATAAATGTGACCATGATCCAAACCGATAGCTGCAAAGAGGAACTCCCCCTTCTCTACTACTTTGTTGACGTTTCCTTTAGGAGCATCATTCATTCCATTATTTTTATTCATTTTACTGTCCCCTTCTATCGCTTCCAATATTAATTGGTTGCACGTCTCTATGGTGTCATTAAAGAATCGATATGTTGTTCCACAAGATCACCCAGAAAACCTATTAATTAAGGTACAATCTTACTCAGAAAGAGTTATGCTTACGATTATTTTTCAAGGTGTAAAATCGTTCTTCCACTACGATATAAGTAGCCTTAATCGAACCATCAACACCAACAACCATTTATTTCAATATCCGCACTGTTACTGGGGCCTGTAATAAAATTCACACATAAAACGACTTCCTTCTCGCTTTCAATGTGTTGGTGGATTTTTCTAGTTGCTTGCGACATACGAGGAACAAATGTACTTTTTGAAATGATAGAAATAAAAGCCGCAGGCAACAAACATACAGATCTACCTTTTTTCGTTTCCACTAAAAAGGACTCCCTTTCCTGAATCGGCTCATGTACGATCACTAAATGTAATGCCTCCATCGGCTTTCTCTGCTAAACGGATATCTCATTTCCATTTTAAAAAATACTTCTAACAACCATGGTGTCTTATTCTGTAAATACTTTAATTAAATGTAGTGACTTTTCTTCTAATTGTTTAACAACGTTCTGATCGATCTTACTATCTGTAATAATATGGTCAATAACATCCAAACTCTTTAGATGTGAAAAGGCCTGCACACCAAACTTACTGTGATCGATCATAATAAAGACCTGATCAGCACTTTCAATCATTTTTGTCTTAATTCTCGCCTGCCGTTCATCTGATTCACTAATCCCCCGGTCTACATGCAGACCCTTGCAGGAAATAAATGCTTTACCCACATGGTACGCATCAAATGATGACTCCGCTAATGGGCCAACATAAGACAGGGACTTCGTTAGCAACGTTCCACCTGTTGACATAACGGTAATTTGTTTTTTTGAACTTAATTCCATTGCTACTTTCATGGAGTTTGTTAGTACGGTTAGAGCGATATCCGGTAAGGCTCTGGCCATATACCAAGCTGTGGTACTGGCATCTAAAATCACTTTGTCTCCTTCTACTACTTGCTTAATTGCTTCGAGAGCTATTTCATTTTTTTCTTTAACGTTTGTTATTTCCCTTTCAGAATAAGGAATTTCCAGGGAGTCTGAGGGGGTAGTGCTAATAGCTCCACCATGGCTTCTGGATAATTTCTTCTCCACTTCTAATTTTTCCAAGTCTCTACGAATTGTTTCCTCGGTAACGGAAAAAAGCTGACTTAATTCATTTACTCGTACACTTTTTTTCTCATTTACTAATTTCACTATTTTTTGTTGTCTTTCTGCAACCAGCATATGCTTAACCTTCCTTCTAATCTTAGATAGCTATCCTATTATTTTACAATAGATTCCCTGCAGGTAACAGGGAATCTATTCGTCATCTATTATCTAGTAAACGCAGCCGCAACCCCACCATCAACCGTAACCATGCAGCCAGTCGTTTTTGCTGCCTTGGATGATGATAAGAATGCAATCGAATCAGCAATATCTTCTGGTAAGATATTTACATTTAATATCGTTCTCTTACGATAGTGCTCTTCTAAATCACCTTCACCAATTCCATAAGATGATGCTCTTTCTTTTTTCCACTGTGAATCCCAGATTTTCGATCCACGAATAACAGCATCTGGTAATACGGAGTTTACACGAATTCCATGTTCCCCGCCATCTGCAGCAATGGTTCTGGCCAGGTGTACTTCTGCCGCTTTAGCAGTACTATAGGCTGCTGCGTTTTTACCAGCATAAATCGAGTTTTTCGATCCTACAAATACCATACTACCACCAATTTCCTGATCCTTCATTAACTTAAATGCTTCTCTTGCAACAAGGAAGTATCCTGTGACTAAAACATTCATATTTAGGTTCCATTTATCAAGCGTGGTCTCTTCAAAAGGGCTTGAACTTGCTAAACCAGCATTATTAACAATGATATCTAATCCACCATATGTAAGCGCTGATGACTGGATTGCAGCTATTACTTCTTCTTCCTTCGTAACATCCATTTTTACTGCTAAGGCTCGGTTTTCGCCATATTGTTCATTCATTTCAGCAGCTTGTTGTTGTGCTCCTTCTAAATTAATATCTGCAACAACGACATGTGCACCTTCCGATAAAAGGCGTTTGCATGTTGCACTACCAATTCCTCCAGCTCCACCCGTTACAAATGCAACGTGACGTGAGAATTCTGCTTCTGGTGGGGCTAAGCTTAATTTATAAAGTTCCAGTGGCCAGTATTCAATCGCGAATGATTCTGCTTCATTTAATGATACAAAGTCCCCTAGAATCGTTGAACCTCTCATAACGGATACTGCCCGGTGATACAGTGATTCACTTACATTAGCAGCAGACCAGCTTTTCCCTGTATTAATCATGCCAATTCCCGGGATAAGTAAGACTCGTGGTACTGCCTCTACCATCTTGTCACCTTCTGATTTATTACGGTTAAAGTAGGAAATATACGTTTCTTTAAAGGCGGCAATTCCTGCTTGCACGCGTTCAATCAATTGATTGACATCTTGACTTGCTGGATCCCACTCTACGAACAATGGCGCTCTCTTTGTGTGCACCAAATGATCCGGACATGCAGCACCTACTTGTGATAGCTCTTTCGCATCTTTACTATTCACAAAAGATAGAATGTTTTCACTGTCATCGTTCGTGACGATCATCTTTTTATCTTCACTTACCTCCCCGCGAATAACAGGTAATACGGATGCGAGAATCGTTTTTCTTTCATCAGAAGTTAAAGAATCATACTTTGATCCACCGAATAATTCTTTTCCTTCTGCTTTATTTTCAAGATAATCCTCCGCTTCCTGAATAACGGAAATCGTATTATCATAACTTTCCTTGGAAGTTTCTCCCCAAGTAACGAGCCCATGTTTCTCCATAATAACGAGTTCAGCGTTCGGATTCGCCTTCACTCCTTCTGCAATCATTTTAGAAAGCTTGAATCCTGGTCGTACGTAAGGAACCCATACATATCGATCTCCGTAAATTTCCTTGGCTATCTCAGGTCCATTGGTAGCACAAGCAATGCTAATGATCGCATCCGGATGGGTATGATCCACATGCTTGTAAGGCAAAAAGGCATGTAAGAGTGTTTCTATTGATGAACGGGGATGTTTAGCGTCTATCATACAATGCGCTAAATAATCCACCATTTCTTCATCTGTCATATCCTCTCTTTCCATTAATGGCCTAATGTCTTCCATTCTTAACCCGGTGAAATTTTTCTCTTTCATTGTCGCAAGGTCAGAACCACTACCCTTTACCCACATCACTTCCACTTCATTCCCTCGGAAGTCCGTTTCTGTGGATTTCGTTGAGGTATTTCCTCCACCCCAGTTAGCTACTGATCTATCCTGGCCTAGTAAATTAGAACGATATACTAGTTCATTTAAACCGTTTTTAAAGGTTGAATTATTATCCCATCTGTTTTTCACCATTTATAAACCCTCCTGTAATTCCATCTAGAAATAAGCTTAACATATTTCTGTTTACTTTTGAATACTTTTGATTTTGTTTATTTTTGCATTCGAAAACGGATAAGAGAGAACAGCTATGAAAATTAAATTCTCTTTGATAAAACGGCATCTTCGTAACTTTTCACTTCATCCAACCATGTCTCGCCCACTGGTACACCCATTTTTTCACAATAGTAATTCCAGATGGCTCCAAATGGATAGGTTTTGAATTCCTCCATTAGTGCCAGCCTTTCTGTGAAATTACCGTCTTCTTGTAGTTGTTTCATATATTCATTTGGTGTAAGCATCGCATACAGCAATGATTTAATCATATTTCGCGTGCCAATCGTCCATGCGGCAACACGGTTAATACTAGCATCGAAAAAATCAAGCCCAATAGAGACTTTATCTAGTGCATCATTTCGAACAATCTCCAAACCTATTTCACGTAGCTCATCATCTAAAATAACAACATGATCACTATCCCATCGGACGGGTCTGGATACATGTAAAGCCAATTTATCACTATATAGAAGCATCGCTGAAATTTTATTCGACACTACTTCCGTCGGGTGATAGTGACCAGTATCTAGTAAACATAACTTATTATTTTTTAAAGCATATCCCATATAAAATTCATGCGAACCAACGACATAAGCTTCCGAGCCAATTCCGAATAATTTACTTTCGACTGCATCTTCATTGTATTTTTCATCAATTTCAACTGCATAAATTTCATCAAGTGACTCTTTCAGCCTTTTTCTTGGAGTTAATCGATCACTCGGTATATCTTTATAGCCATCAGGTATCCAAATATTGGTTAATGCCGGTGTACCCAGCTCTTTACCGAAGTATGCGGCTATCTTACGACTTGCGATACAATGCCTGATCCAAAAATCTCTAATCGATTTATCCGGATGCGCTAATGTGAAACCGTCATCTGATTTTTCGTGGGAAAATAAAGTAGGATTAAAATCTAAGCCAAGTTCATTCTCTTTTGCCCAATTAACCCAGTTTTCGAAATGCTTTGGTTCTAATTGATCCCTTTCCACAACTTCGCCGTTTGTTTCTCCATAAATAGCATGTAAATTTACTCGATGTTTACCTGGAATGAGGGAAAGTGCTTTTTCCAGATCACTTCTTAGTTCATCAGGTGTCGTTGCTTTACCTGGATAGTTTCCTGTAACATCAATTCCACCTGATAGTTCTTGTTGATTTGTTTCAAAGCCCACAACATCATCGCCTTGCCAACAATGAATGGAAATAGGCACGTCTTGCAGTTTCTCTAATACCTCTTCAACATTGATGCCCCATTTTTCATACTGCTTTTTTGCTGTCTGATAATCTTCTTGAATGCTCATCTTAATCCCTCCACTTTCTTTTTACTCGTATATTTTTCCAATTCAAAGGAATTCTTAATTATATTTCTCGCTTCCTTTAGTCCTTTTATTTCATCTAAGGTGATTAATTGGGAGACAACGTTCCCTATTGCTGTAGCTTCGACTGGACCCGCTAGCACTTCTTTCTTCGTTGTATCCGCTATTAATTGATTTAACATTTCGTTCTGCGCCCCGCCGCCAATCACATTAATTGTTTGGAAATCCTTCTCATAAACTTCTTCAATCTGATTGATTGCCGTTTGATAACTGACAGCTAAACTATCAAATACACATTTTGCCACCTGGCCTGGGTTCTGGGGAATGGATTGAGCCGTTTCCGCGCAATACGTTTGAATCTCCTCAATCATATTTTCCGGTTTAAGAAATCTATCGTCATCAACATTAACTTTCGAATGAAAGTCTATTTCCTGATTAGCCAATCCAACGAATTCTGCGAATGAATAGGTATTATGATAATTTCTCTTCACTTCCTGTATCATCCAAAGACCCATAATATTCTTCAAGAAACGAAAGCGGTAATCAAATCCACCTTCATTTGTGAAATTGTAATCCAATGCCTTCGTAACACAAATCGGGAAGTTATTTTCCACCCCAATTAAGGACCACGTCCCTGAACTAATATAGATCGTATCATCTGCTTCAGGTACTGAAACAACAGCCGATCCTGTATCATGAGTAGCCGGCAACAGCACGTTCATGTCGAAACCAAATTCCTTAACGAGTTCCGCCTTTAGGTTACCCAGTGATGATGTAGGTGGTAGAATTTCCTGGAACATATCCTTATTTATTCCTAATTGGTCTAATAGATCCTTATCCCACTTTTTCGTAAAAGCGTTAACCAATTGTGTGGTGGTTGCGTTTGTATATTCGTTTGCTTTTACCCCTGACAGCAGATAATTCAAATAGTCTGGGATCATGAGAAACGTTTTCGCCTTTTCTAAAATTTCAGGATTGCTTTTTTTGAGTGCATGTAATTGATAAATAGTGTTGAACTTTTGAAATTGAATTCCCGTTTCAAGGTACAATCGTTCTTTGCTAATATGAGTAAAAACTTCTTCCATCATTCCATCTGTTCTCGAATCACGGTAAGCGACAGCATCTGTAAGTAACGCATCATTTTCATCCAACAAGACAAAGTCAACAGCCCATGTGTCGATGCCTATACTTTCAGGTTTAAGCCCTTGTTCACGACACGCATGAATGCCTTTTTTAATTTCTTTGAACAGTGATTCTAAATCCCAACAAAAGTGATCGCCCTTTTTCATAATCGTGTTCTCAAAACGATGGACCTCTTTCAGTTTTAATTTTTCATTTTCTACATAACCAGCAACTAACTTTCCACTTGAGGCTCCGATGTCTATTGCCAGACTGCATTTGTTCATAGATATCCTCCCCCTCTGAATTCATTTTACTATACGATGATTGCCCACTATCGCACGAACGATTAGCGCTGTCTCGTGAAATTATTACCCTATTTTCCCTATGCTTATTGTCATGTTCTCTAATCAAGATGAAATACTTGTTTTAATTCCTTAGAAACTGGGCTGTTATCAGGATTTGTCTCCATTACAGGTTCCATAAATGACCACCATTTTTGATTTATTTCTGTTGAAGCCATTTTCTCCCATGTCTCTTCATCCTCAATCTCTACATAACCAAATAGCTTGCTAGTTTCTTCATCTAAAAAAATAGAATAATTAGTGGCACCATGTCTATGTAATTCATCCACCATTTCAGGCCAAATTTCATTATGACGCTTCTCATATTCTTCATGCTTATCCGGGTAAACGTTCATCACAACTGCCTTTCTAATCATTTAATTCATCCTTTCCTATGATTTTATAAGAAAAATGTTATCGGTTACATTTGATGTTATTAATCCATATTTTATACGTAACTTATTAGTAAGTCAACACAAAACCACATAAAAACATGCTTTATATTTGGTTTTATTTTTGTTTTAAACCTGATTAAATTGAATTTACGGTCTCAATTTTAAAGTACTAAAAAATATCGATAAATAACTACCCCTCCTTCTAGTTATCATCGATATTTAAAATGGTCTTGTAATGATTCGTTCTTTATCACCTAAGAAATTCCTTCTCTTACCAATAGGCTTTCCAAAATCAAAGAGACTTATATTGAGCTCGAAAACGGTTTGGGGAAAGATTTGTATAATTTTTAAAGGTTCGATAAAAAGTAGCTAGCGACTCGAAGCCTACTTCAAAACAAATCGAAGCGATATCTTTATCTGTCTCAAGAAGCATCTTTTTCGTTAACTCTAGTCTTACCTCTGTTAGATATTGTATAGGCGTTATGTTATATTGTTCTTTAAAAATATGATTGATATGCCTCATACTCATTCCTAATTTCATAGAGATATCCCTGGTATTAATCATTTCAAAATAATGCGTATCTATATATTTACGTAGTCGTTCTGCTCGTAGCGTGTTGGCATCCAACATTTTAGGTTCCTCTTGTGAATTTGCTAGAATAAGCAATAATTCCGATAGATATATTTTCATTCCCAACCTGTTTATCGGGTTCCCTAAGGACTGTTCATAAAGCATTTTTCGTAATAGTTGCCTTATTTCTCCCGCTTGAAATAAATTCAACTCAATCAATTGGGAAAAATCGAAATAGTTGTTAATTATTTCTTCCTGAAACTCAGTATCCAGATCATTAACTTCAAATTCCAGCGTCAATACTGTCATTTTTGAATTGGCAACAATGGAGTGGTTGGAAAAAGGTGTTATAAAAGCAACATTATCTTGATTAAAATCAAACTCTTTTTCATTTAACGTGACTTTTCCCTCGTCTTTTAGAACGTAAAGAATTTGGTATATCTGATGGTGATGCTTTTGTACTGTACCGCCTTCCATATGTTTGTTTTCTTTTAAGTGAATGCCATGCAAATTTAAGCTATTCGTACCCTTGTTCAAATTATAATCCTCCTGATTGTAAATCTTCGTTTCATTATAAAAATCTCTATTCTCTGTCTAATTCTTAGACTAACATCATTATTATCTCTCTAGAAGTGTATGGTCTCTTATGGAAGCTACTAATTGAATGACCTGCTTCGTCTGTTCATATAACATGATGTTTGCTTGATCCATACATTCCTCCAGTGAGTGTGGCTGGTTAATGATGGAGAAACAACCAGAAAACTGATCACGTAATTTATTTAAATCTCCGGTAAGACTACCCGAAATTAAAATAACCGGTATGCTGTGTTTTTTGGCAAGCGATGCTATATAGCCTGGTGCCTTTCCGAATAATGTTTGTTCATCACTTTGGCCCTCACCAGTAATTACTAAATCAGCTTTTTTTACAGCTTGTTCGATATTCATCGCATTTGCTAACAGTTGGGCACCAGATACTAAATGTGCCTCCATCGCTAGTAGAGCAAAACCAACGCCCCCTGCTGCACCAGATCCTGAAATTTCCTTCATTGGCTTATTGAGCGCAGCTTCCACTAAGTCTCCAAAATGATTTAATGCCTCGTCATACTCAACCACTTGTTTTTTGGTCGCTCCTTTTTGCGGTGCGAAAATTTCGCTTGCCCCTTGTTCCCCGCATAATGGATTGCTAACGTCACAAGCAACCTTTATATCACTTTTTGCTAGTCTTGCATCCAATTTTGTAAAACTTACTTTTTTGACATGCTTTAAATCTTTACCAAACGCACCTATTTCTTCCCTATTTTCATCCCATGCCTTCATTCCTAACGCAAGCAGCATACCTAAACCACCATCATTCGTGGCGCTACCGCCAAGCGAAATCACGAAAGAAGTACACCCTTTGTTCAATGCATCGATCATTACCTCTCCTACTCCAAAAGATGTGGTATAGTCAGGGTTTCGTTCATCCACTGGAACTTGTATTAAGCCTGCAATAGTTGCAAATTCAATGATGGCTGTTTTTGAGTTAACGATGGCATAATTTGTGCTTATTTTTTTTCCAAGTGGTCCTGTGCATGTAATAGGAATATTTTCACCATCCATGGATGTCAATAGAGCCTGTAGTGTTCCTTCTCCACCATCTGCCATTGGCTTCATGATAACATGATGATTCCTATTCACTTCTAAAATTGCGTTTTTCATTATTTCAGATACTTGTATCGAAGTTAAACTTCCTTTATATGAATCTGGTGCTAGAACTATATTCATAATGGTCTCCTTTACTAATCTCTGGAATTAAAAATGAATTCCATCTGTATTTTAGAAATCTACTGAATATATTATTATCTTATGATATATTGAATAGTATATTAATACTACATTTTTAAAAATTATAATAGGTTCTATTCTGTTATTATGCCCTATTAAAGAAGGAGTACAATGCTGATGACTAAAAAAGTATCTATATTATTAGTAGGTATGAGTGGTTATGGAAACGTGTATCTAAACGAATTATTAACAAAGAAAAATAGAAGCGCATCCTTGGTAGGAGTAGTAGATATAAACCCCAAACGGTCTGATTATTATGAAGAAATTATAAATAGAGACATTCCAATATATGAATCTATGAATGAATTTTATCGTACAAATAAAAGCGATTTAGCAATTATCTCTACCCCAATCCACCTACATATGGAACAATCTTGTTATGCCATGAATCATGGAAGCAATGTGCTTTGTGAAAAACCAATGAGTGCTAATCCAGAAGATGTTCAAAGCATGATTGATACACGTGACAAAACTGGAAAATTTTTAGCGGTCGGTTTTAATTGGTCCTTTACGCCATCCGTGCAACAATTGAAAAAGGATATATTGAGCGGCGAATTCGGTAAAGTAAAACGCTTAAAGAGTATTGCTTTATGGCCTCGCAGCCTCGATTACTTCAATCGTTCCAATTGGGCGGGTAAAAAGTATAGCTCTACAGGTGACATGATATTTGATAGCGTTGCCAATAATGCTACTGCTCACTTTTTACATCATCTATTATATGTGACTGGGAATACAGTAGACACTAGTGCTCAAATCAAAAATGTTACAGCCGAGTTATATCGAACAAACGCGATAGAAACATTTGATACTTCTGCCGTTAAGGTGCAAACGACATCAAATATCGACATTTATTATTATGCTACACATGCAGTGAAAGAAACGAGAGAACCTCAATTTGTAATAGAATGCGAAAATGCCGTTATCCATTATGAATCAGGATATGAAGACAGCACGATTATAGCATACTGGAAAGACGGGACAAAAAAAGTATACGGCGATCCAGAAAACGAACATCTTGCTAAATTAGATGTCTGCATACATGCTATTCAACAAGATAATCAGCAAATTCTATGTGGCTCAGAGGCTGCTTCTGCACATGTGAACTGTATCTACGCAATGCATCAATCTGTACCTGAAGCCCCATACTTTCCCAAGCATTTGACGAACTATGAGAATAACCAGAAATTATATTGGATTGATGGTTTAGCTGATACACTACTCACATGCTTTGAAAATTGGCGTTTACCAAGTGATCAAAATGTAGAATGGAGCAAGAAAGGCAAAACCATCGAATTCAACTAACATGAAATGCCTTATAAAAAAGTGTCAATGTATTTGACACTTTTTTAGTTAGTTATTCTAATATCATTACCTCTTTGGGTTCTATGGTTACGGTTCCTGTCATAACCTTTTGCGTTAATGCATCTTTCTTTTCTTTATCACCTAAATGAAAGTCACGCTTTTCGTCACTGTGGTTCAACACAAATAAATAACTATTTCCATCCTTCACACGGTTAGACACTTCAATACCAGCGTCAGCTTCCAACAGTGGGTGAATGCCTTTTTCTTCACAAAGGTTAGCGGCAAAATCTTCTAGGAAATCCTCATCTGGACTTGATGCAATATACCAGGCCTCGCCACTTCCAAAACAGTTTTTCGTTACGACAGGCATCCCTTGATAAAAATCAGTCCCGTATTCAGCTACTACTTCTGCTCCTTCTGAATGAATCAAGTCAAAAAGTATATTGCATTCATAGTCGCCTTCTAAGTTACCATGTCTTTCTTTCATAACCATTCTGTTTTTCTGGTCTGGATGTAATGCATCAATTTCTTCGGACCAGATCCCAAGCAGGTTTCTTAATTCTCCTGGGTAACCGCCTAACGTCACTAAATCGCTTTCATTTACAATTCCACTAAAGAATGTTGTTACAAATGTACCTCCATTATGAACGAAGGCCTCTAATTTTTGGGCGTAATTCTCTTTTACCATATAAAGTACTGGTGCTATTACGATATCGTACTTCGTCAGATCATCCTCCACACCAATCATATCTACTTGAATGTGTTGCTTATAAAAAGCATTATAAAACTTATGCACTTCTTTTACATAATCTAAAGCGATAGATGGTCCACTTGATAAATCGATAGCCCATCGATTTTCCCAATCAAATACGATAGCAACTTTTGCTGGAATGCGAGCGTCTACTAATTTGCCAGATAGTTGTTGTAACTCTTCTCCTAGTTTCGCCGTCTCTCTAAATACACGGGTGTTTTCATGCCCTACATGTTCAATAACCGCGCCGTGATACTTTTCTGTGGCACCAATGGACCGGCGTAATTGGAAAAACAGCACAGTATCCGCACCATGTGCTATGGATTGGTAGCTCCATAACCGCATTACACCCGGACGCTTCAGCGCATTATAGTCCTGCCAATTCTGTTGACTTGGCGTTTGTTCCATAAGCATAAATGGCTGGCCGTTCTTTACTCCTCTCATTAAATCATGGGTCATTGCAGTCATACTTTCAGGTGTATCGATAGACGGATAGTTATCCCAGGAAACAACATCCATTTCTTTCGCCCATTTAAAATAATCAAGTTCTTGATATAGTCCCATCAAATTTGTAGTGATCGGTATTTCAGGTGTATGTGGACGAATAGCATCTCTTTCTAATTTAAAACTTTCTAACAGACTATCAGACTGGAACCTGCGATAATCGAGCGATATGCCTTGAAAGTTTGTGTTATTAGCTCCCCATTCCTCACTTAATTCATTTGGTGGAACGATCTCATCCCATTCATAAAAGGTATGCCCCCAAAAAGGAGTGTTCCATACTTTATTCACTGCCTCTATTGTAACGTAACGTTCCTTTAGCCATTCACGAAATGCTTCAGCACATTGATCACAATAACAGTACCCACCATATTCATTATTGACATGCCAAACGAGGACAGCCGGATGATCTTTGTAGAGTTCGGCTAATTTTCCAGCCATTCGTTCTGAATATGTTCGATACGTTGGACTGTTCGGACAAGAATTATGTCTTCCGCCAAACTTTCTTTTTCTTCCATTGAAATCAACCCTTAGCACATCAGGATACTTTTTTGCCATCCATGCTGGGTGTGCTGCCGTACTTGTTCCCAAACAAGTATAAATCCCATTCTCATATAATCGATCAATCGTTGCATCAAGTGCTTCAAAATGGTACGTATTTTCATCCGGCTGATTTAACGCCCAACTAAAAACATTTAGTGTTGCAACATCTATTCCCGCAAGTTTAAACATACGAACATCTTCATCCCAAACTTCCTCATCCCATTGTTCGGGATTATAGTCTCCTCCATACCAGATCTTTGGTAGTTTTTCATTAAACATCATTTTCCCACCTTTGTGATTTAATGTAAAAATTATAGAAACAGAAAGTGGCTGACAAGATTCTCGTCAGCCCCTAGTATCATACATGTTCCACAAAACGTTCCTTTATCAAAGAAAGTACTTCATCACCGGGTGTGTCCCACAATGCTTGATTCATGATTTCCACTTCTATTGGACCGTGATAGCCCGCTTGTTCAACCGCTTGTCTAATACGGCGAATTTCAATCACACCGTCACCCATCATGTGGCGCGCTTTAAATGTATCTGTTATTGGTACAGACCAATCAGACACATGGAATCCTAGAATACGTCCTTTGGCACGCTCTATTTGATTATATAAATCAGGATCCCACCAAACATGAAACACGTCTACGACAACGCCAACTTGGTTCGCATTATATTTTTCAGCCATTTTGTTCGCCTGACCTAAACTCACAACAACAGATCGATCTGCGGCATACATGGGGTGAAGTGGTTCGATTCCCAATTTGACCCCGTAAGATTCAGCGAAGGGAACTAGTTGTTCGATACCTTCTTCCACCCATTTTCGTGATGTATGAATATCACGATCTGGCGCTGACCCACAAACCAATACTAAGACATCCGTACCTAATTCTGCCGCTTCCTCAACAGCACGGCGGTTATCATCCAAGCTTTTTTGACGTTGCTCGGCTGTAACAGCAGGAAACATGCCACCACGACATAAACTGGAAAGTTTTAATCCAGAATCTGTGATAATCTTTTTGCTTTCGGAAAGCCCGATTTCATCAATCTTATGACGCCATAACGAAATCCATGGTATATCGGCTTTTACACAACCATCAACAGCTTCTTTCAGACTCCAATATTCTGTTGTAATCTGATTTAAGCTGAGATTTTCCAATAATGGTTTTTCTGTTGCCATTTTTAAACCTCCCTTAAGTTGTACTATATTTTAATGAGGGGAAGAATCCCCTCAAATTGGTGATGCTACCTTTATTAAAATTGCTTAACCCCTGCTTGTGCTAAAACAATTTTCATTCTCTCAACGGCAAGTTCAGGATTTCGTAGTAATCCGGCTTCATCTGCCATGACGAATAGCTCAGAGAGATGGACAATAGAGCGTTGTCCCTCTGCCCCGCCAATCATACGAAAATGAGGCTGATGACCGTTTAGATACGCCATAAATACAACACCTGTTTTGTATGCGTATGTTGGTTTTTGAAAAATATGACGTGCTAACGGAACTGTTTTATCCAAGATAGAATGATAACGCTCGAAATCGTCTTTATCTAGTGCATGCATGGCTGCAGCTGCTGCAGGTGCAATGGCATCAAATATTCCAAGTAGTGCATGACTATATCCTTGTTCGTCTCCACGAATGAGGTCTGGATAATTAAAATCATCACCTGTGTACATTTTGACACTATCAGGAAGCAGGCGTCTCATTTGAATTTCCCGTTGATCATCCAACAATGACACTTTAATGCCGTCGATCTTGGCTTCATTTTCTTTAATGACACGTAGGCATACTTCCATCGCTTTATCGATGTTTTCATGGCCCCAATATCCTTTTAATGCTGGATCGAACATATCGCCTAACCAGTGTAATATCACAGGCTGAAAAACCTTGCCTAATATATTTCTATATACCCGCTCATAATCTTCAGGATTTTTGGCACAGGCTGCTAAAGCTCGACTTGCCATTAAAATGATTTGGCCACCTTCATTTTCGACAAATTCGCATTGCTCTTCATAAGCCGCCTCTACTTCTTCAATGGACAAATCAGGTCGTGGTGTTAGGTGATCAGTGCCAGCACCACAGGCGATTTTTCCATTTACAGCTTTCGCTTCTTTCATGGAGCGACTGATTAATTGTTGTGCATGACTCCAATTCAATCCCATGCCACGTTGTGCGGTATCCATTGCCTCTGCAACACCTAAACCTTGTGACCATAAATAGTGACGGTATTGCATCGTAGCGTCCCAATCGATTTGACTATCATTAATCGGATCCGTACCTGCAAATGGATCACTGACAACATGTGCAGCTGAAAAAACAATGCGTTTCTTAAATTGTTTTTCTTCTGAAACCTCTAACGACACGGCTTCCTTTGGCTGATAAGTATATAATTCTCCACCTTTTTTTGGTAATTTTAATGCTTGAACCAACATAATCCCTCCATTTAATTTAACTCAGGTACATCTACCCAACGTCGTTCTTCCCATGATTGAAGTGCCAATTCCGAGAGTTGTGTTCCTTTGGCCCCTTCCATTAAATCTAAATCATACGGCTCATCTGCCACGACATGTTTTAAGAACATTTCCCATTGCACTTTAAATGCATTATCAAACTCCTGATTAGCAGGTACATCCTGCCATTGTGATTCAAAATCGAATGGATTTGGAATGTCCGGATTCCAGGTTGGCTTAGGTGTATTCACACGATGCTGAACCTTACAATCTCTCAATCCAGCAACTGCACTTCCTTCTGTTCCATCCACTTGTACAGTTAAAAGATCATCACGGTTTACGCGAACAGCCCAAGAAGAATTTGCTTGCACGATAATTCCATTTTCCAGTTCAAATGTCCCGTATGCAGCATCGTCAGCTGTAGCCTTATACTTTTCACCATTTTCATCAACACGCTCTTCAATATGCGTAGCCCCTATATTAGACACGGATTTAATCTGTCCGAAGAGGTGATGAATAACATAACGCCAGTGCGCGTACATATCAGAAATGATTCCACCGCCATCTTCTTTGCGGTAATTCCATGATGGGCGCTGGCCTTCCTGCCAATCTCCTTCAAATACCCAATAACCGAATTCCATACGTACACTTAAAATGTCACCGAAGAAACCTGAATCTATTAATCTCTTTAATTTTAGAAGCCCCGGCAAGTATAATTTGTCCTGTACCACTCCGTTTTTCACGCCTGCCTTATCTGCAAGTCTTGCTAATTCCACCGATTCTTCCAGACTTGTAGCTGTTGGTTTTTCACAATAAATATGTTTGCCTGCCTCAATAGCCCGACGTATTCCTTCCGCTCTACGCACGGTCGTTTGCGAGTCAAAATAAATTTCATTGTAATCATCGGCTAATGCTTCTTCGACATTTGTAGTCCAGCGAGATAGATTATGGGCTTCTGCTAACTCTTGCAATCTATTTTCACGTCTTCCAACAAGAATCGGATCAGGCATAATTTTATCCCCATTGGCAAGTTCAATTCCTCCTTGCTCGCGAATAGCCACTATAGAACGAATTAGATGTTGATTTGTTCCCATACGGCCAGTAACACCATTCATGATAATTCCAATTTTTTTGATTGACATGTTTTATTCCCCTTCCAGTTTGTTTATTTCATAAACCTATGGTATCGCTTTATTTTCGTGCTGTCTTATAAAACCATGCATATTATTCTCAAATTCGGAAGTACTTTTTCTTGTTTCATATGTTTTCATATTATGACTTCCACCAAATAATAATACAATTCCAACATTGTTTTATATTTGTTTACTTGTTATTTATTGTTTTTTGGTTGACTTTATATTTGTATTATTTTAAAATATAATGAAAACGTTAACACATAACAAAATTCTCACAATTATTTTTGAAATAGTTCACCATCACTGAAACTGATTCTAAAGAATGATTACACGGAGGAGATAAAATGAAACGAAATACCTTTGTACTACTCACCTGCTTATTACTATTCGGAATTGTATCCGGTTGCAGTAATATATCAAAAGCAGAAGATAAAGAAGTTTTACGATTCGCTTATGCCAGTAACAGTCAACCTGTTATAGATGCAATGAATGAATTCGGAAGATTACTAGCGGAAAAAACAAATGGTCAACTTGACGTGGAATATTTTCCTGATGGCCAACTAGGAGGGGAAAGAGAACTTATCGAATTAACACAAACCGATGCAACCGACATTACAAAAGTAAGTGGATCTGCATTGGAAGGGTTCTCAAATCAATATTCTATTTTTGGAATCCCGTATTTGTTTGATAGTGAAGACCATTATTATCAAGTACTGGAAAATAGTGAAATAATGGATCCGATCTATCAATCAACAGAAGATGTAGGTTTAACCGGATTAACATACTATGATTCCGGAGCAAGAAACTTTTACATGACAGATGGACCTGTGGAAACACCTGATGATTTACAAGGGAAAAATATAAGAGTAATGCAAAGTGAAACAGCTATAGAAATGATTGAATTATTAGGCGGCTCACCTACACCAATGGGAAGTGATGAAGTATATACGTCATTACAGCAAGGGATTATTGATGGAGCAGAAAATAATGAATTTGTATTAGATACTGCAGGACATGGTGATGTGGCTAAATATTACTCGTATGATGAACATACAAGAGTTCCTGACATTATTGTTATGAATAAAGAAACATTAGATAGTTTAACAGAGCAACAGAGGGAAGCTGTTTTTGAATCGGCAGAAGAATCAACAGCATTTCAAAAAGAAGTTTGGCGTGAGGCCGTTGAAAATGAGAAAGAAATAGCTGCAGAAGAGCATGGTGTCGAATATAACGAGGTGGATAAGAAACCATTTCAAGACGCTGTACAGCCAATCCATGAAGAGTTTCAAAAAGATGAAGAATTCAGTGAAGTTTATGAAGCAATCCGAAATTTAGCTGAAAATGAGTGATTCAATAGGGGGGATTTAAATAATGGAACATACAAAGAAATATGTTGATAAGACACTTGAAATTATAACGGTTACCTTGTTCCTATTAATGACAGCGGTTGCAACATGGCAGGTTCTAAGCCGTTATATATTACAGAGTCCAAGTACTACGACAGAAGAGTTTATTAGATTTAGTCTGATTTGGCTTTCCATGTTAGCAGCAGCCTATGTCGTAGGTAAGAAAAGTCATATTGCGATTACGCTTCTCAGTAATAAATTGAAACACACGAAGAAACTAGTATTAGACACAGTGATTCAATGTAGTTTCCTAGTTTTTGCAGCTGTTATTATGGTTTATGGAGGAATAAGAGCTGTTTCGCTTACAATGGCACAGATTTCTCCTTCCCTGAGTTTACCAATGGGACTCGTATACTTAGCTTTACCGGTGGCAGGAATATTAATAATTTTTTATAGCTGCTGTAATATAATGGAACTTTTGGATGAGAAAAACAAGTTTAACGAAGAAAACTAAATAAACAAAAGTAGGTGAAATAATATGGTAGTAGAAGCCAGTCTGATTTTAGTTATTGTATTTGCTATTTTATTAGCAGTAGGCATACCTATTGCTATAAGTATAGCAATAGCTTCATTAGCTACGGTTATGTTAGTATTACCTTTTGACATTGCCGTTTTTACATCAGCACAAAACATGGTATCAAGTTTAGATAGTTTTTCACTAGTAGCTGTACCATTTTTTATGTTATCGGGTATCATTATGAACCATGGAGGGATTGCCAGTAAACTAATTGATTTCGCTAAGTTATTTGGTGGGAGAATCCACGGTTCATTAGCGCATACGAATATAATTGGAAATGGACTTTTTGGATCTATTTCTAGTTCTGCAATTGCCGCCTCTACAGCAATCGGTGGTGTTATGGTGCCGTCTCAAGTAAATGAAGGTTATGATAGAAAATTTGCTGCAGCAGTCAATATCGCATCAGCTCCTGCTGGGATGGTAATACCTCCTAGTACTGGATTTATTATCTTTTCTTTAATAAGTGGTGGAACCTCTATTGCAGCTTTATTCATGGGTGGACTTGTCATAGGTATACTATGGATATTAGCTGTTATGGTAGTAGCATATGTAATAGCCAAAAAGAGAAACTATCCAATAGCACCAAAGGCTAAAAATGAAAATGCGAAAAAAATAATACTTGACGCGATACCAAGTCTATTGTTGATTGTTATTGTCATTGGAGGCATACTTACAGGAATCTTTACAGCGATAGAAGCATCCGCAATATGTGTTGTTTATTCATTATTTTTAGCTCTTATTTATTATAAGACGCTTACCATTAAGCAATTACCAAATGTTGTTATCCATGCCGTTGAATTAACGGGAGTCATCATGTTGTTAATAGCAGCTTCATCTTTAATGACATTTGCGATGGCAATAACCGGGATGCCAGATGCTTTAAGTAATTTAGTATTAAATATTTCAGAAAATCCAATCATTATATTATTAATTATTAATCTTGTATTATTACTTGTTGGTACCGTTATGGATGTTGCGCCTGCTATATTAATTTTTACACCGATATTTTTACCTATAGCTGAGGGCATCGGTTTAGATCCAGTACACTTTGGTATATTCTTCATCCTAAACTTGTGTATCGGTACAATAACGCCACCTGTTGGAACCGGATTATTTGTAGGTTCTAGTATAGGTAAGGTGAAGATAGAAGAAGTAATAAAACCCCTTCTTCCTTTCTATGCAGCAATTTTCGCATTATTAATGCTCGTAACATATGTTCCACAAATAAGTTTGTTTTTGCCTAACTTATTGGATTTATAAGAATTGATTTGTTCAAACCAAAAGCAACCTGTGGAACGTATGAATTCCACAGGTTGCTTTTTGATTATATAGCGATTGATTTCCACAATTAAATTCTAGGATAATTATCCTCCAGTTCATGTCATTTCTTAACAAATTCTATTTTATTACAGCTTTCATATCCTTTTGAAATCTAATATGTTCTCCATTTTCTGAATGTACGATGATCTTATCATTTACAATCTCAACCTTAGGAGGTGTATTCCACTTTCCTGTATCCAAACCTGGTTCCCCAAAAACAGCTGACACAAGCCAATGGACACCTTGGTTTATCTCATTGGTTACAGTAGGAATTACGGTACGAGAATGGATGAGATTCGTATTTGAATTTGGATAAATTAATTTTGGTTTACCATTTCCATATATGCTTCTTATTCCACTAACACCCCATGGAAACCTGGCGAGCGTATTCATTTCGTTCTGAACCTTATCGATAGCCTGATTTTCGAAATATTCATTCTCCAATCCTAAGGCAAATCCGCCTTCTGCTGTATCTAAATATCTTTCTGTGACAATGCGATGAATCCGTATATGCCAAGGAGATCCAGGTATTATCCACGTATTCACTTCCACATCGAACCATGGCATCCATTTTGAATGAATGATACTTCCTTCTATTTTTGTTTCCTCACTTTTCCTCTTTACTCTATAAATATTATCGCCTTCACTTAAAGCAAGCATGGAATCAAAAGCCCCTTGTTCCAGCCCCCATTCCGCTCTTGGCACACTAAAACCAAAGAAGTTTGAATACGCGAATTTCTCATATTTAGCTGACGTATGTGCATGATTATTCGTTGACAGATGACCCGAATTAAACGCTACAACATGATTCTTTTCTTCCTGTCTGTACAATACTAGATGCGGAGAATGTTGTACCGACTTTTCATGTAAGGGCGGGAGCGGTAGTTCTTCTGATTGCCAAAATGGATGTTCCTTCGTAAGCGCTAAAATCAGAAATGTTTTTAAAGCCCAATACGGTGATCCTGAAGAATTGTAACCTTCCCCCATAATAAGGTTTGGATATCGATAACCAACTGTTAAACTACCATCACGTTTAAAAATTGGCTGTTGAAACCACCAACGTAAATTATTTAGTATAAGTCCTTTCATAACACCATATGAAAATGAACCCTCTACTTCGGCAAATACCATAGCACTCCAAAATGCAGATTGTGCAAACCGGTACGTCAGACTTCTGCCATACGGAATTGCTGACCCATCTTTTGCAAACCAATAAACAAACTGATCAGCGAACATACTCGCTCTGTCTTTATAACGTTTTGCCCGTTCTGGATCATCATCTTTCATTAACTTTGCATAAAAGAGGCTATAGTAATGGATAGCAAAAGGAATATAGTAATCCACGTGCGCATTTACCCCATCAGCATACCAGCCATCGCCTAGATAAAACTGTTCGATTCTGTCTAAATCTTTTTCCATTCTTTGTGCATCATACGATTCCCCAATTTTTTTCAAACCCAAATTTACTAATACTCGGAAGAATAGCCAGTTACAATCATGGACAGGATGGTCATTAACTTGTTGCAACCAAGTAGTTAAATTATCTTTTTCTTCTTTACTTAGTGGATCCCAGATCTTGTCTGGTATGAGTGCCAAGGCAACCCCAAATGCAGCCATCTCAACGATTCTCTGATCATAGTCATTTATTTCTCCCCAATATTCTTCATGTAATGGGTTCGTTCCGTTTTTTATACCTTCAAGATGCAAGTCCCACAAATCATAATCTTCTCCGCCTGCTAACAGGGGGACAAGCCCCCATAACAATCTGGAGAAACCTTCCATCTCTGCAACGGAATCAGGGAACGAAGCACTTGTATTTCCTATGTGCAATTTCGCAAAACCTTTGCTATAAAATGGCCTTACAGGATCACCAATTTGTTTTAAAGCTTGTTCTACATCCCTTTTTGTCTGAAGTTTATTATTCTTAATCGGTAAATCAGCTGTTCTCACTATTTATACCTCCCGCACAATACATTTAGTTACTCGAATTCAAAATCAAGCTGTACGTGCATGTTCTTTTCTGGTTTTCTCACCAAAAAGTCAAGTGCAATATTATTTTCAACTTCCCCAAAATGGTTCGTGAATTCAAATTTATTTATTTTCAGTTGTAACTTTTCTTGGTCAAACTTTATTTTTAACTTACTACTCCCTTCAAGAAGGAGGAAACCAGGTTCTTCCTTTATTAAAAGAGGTGGAATGATTATCCGTTCTATTATAGACTCAGGTTGGTCATCGAATATATACGTATCCAATAACGTAAGAGTTGGCTCATTTGTTTTTTTCCACCTATATTCTCTAGCTAATTGGTGTAAACTTTCTACCGCATATCCTTTTGTCATATCAATACAAAATCGTTCTTCTCTTTCATTTAGTGTTACATTCTCAACAGTTGAATAATGCGAGCTACCATCCCGTTGATAGTGATGATTGATTATCGGAACAGAATGCCCTTGAGAACCATTTCCAACAAAAGAATACCTGTTAGAAGCAAAGTAATCTTTATTGTACAATCCATTTCCTAAATCTTTTAAGAAAATCTCATTGCCTCCATAAAGTAAAAAGTGACCGATATCATTATGATTATGCGGTTCATCGTTATGCCCACCTTTTGCAGCAAATACGTAAGGATGACCTTTTTCCGTTAAATGTCTTGAAATAAGCCATTGGGATTCATTAAGATAGTATGTTGCATTGCTCCAAGGTCTTCCTGCAAGTTCTGGATCAAACCACAGTAAATTTCTAAATGCTGGAGCCCACCTGCTAGTATGATCTTCTTTATAATATGCACGTAGTTCATATTCAGGTGTCTCAAAATCGTTATACATATGCGCCAAATAATGACTAAGCCCTAAAGGAATCGTAGCTGTGGGAGAAGCATCAGAAAAATTAACCACTCTTTCTTTATTCAAAAAAATCTTTTGTTGAAAAAGCGCAATCTGATGTACTTTTTCTAAATCAAATGTATTTATATTTCCATCTGTTCGCTTCTTTAATAAATCAGAAAAATAAACATAATAGCCAAAACCATATTGCCAGTACCCATAACCTTCCAAACATGTCCCATCATGTGTGAAACCATCTAAATAATAATTCATGGTACGGAGTACGCGTTCTATTACAATGGAAAGTTCTTTATTATCTTCAAATAAATGTAACGCTATTGCGCCTATTGAACCTGCACAAACTGCAGCCCAATTATGGGTAGCTGTTTCCCAATGGAACGTAGTTGTTCGATACGGCACCATAATCCGTTGATCAATCTCTTGATGTATTCGTTTTTTTAATAATGGGTCCAATAAATCTTCCGTTAATCGCAAAATTTCACTTAACGTAAACCCAGTTTCTGCTGCAAATAAGTCGATCGTATGATGCGTTGTCTTTTCTTGAAACGGAAAAGGTCTATGATATGAAGTTTCATTATCATCATTTAAATGTGCCGGTAGACACCACGTATACTCATTACAAATAGACCAAATAATATTTTCAAATTCTTCCAGATATGAAGGGTTATCTTTTTCAAGCACACTCATAAGGGTGAACGTATTCAAACGCCTTCTTTTGGCAAAATAGACTTCTTCATATTCTTTTCTTGAGCCAGTCTCATGAAACAGTTTAAACAATGAATACGATAACGTCTCTTGTGGTTCTTCAAGCAGTCTCTTTGCTTCTTCCCTAATTTCATCAACCTGTTGTTTGTACTGCGTTTGAGTATTTAGCTTTTCCAGCCAATCGTATTGTTCTTGTTTCGTTGTAAATAATAATGAACGATTACATTGATCACTATTTTCCAAGATGGTTTGTATTTCTATCTGATTCATACGGTCCTCCTAGAGATTTCCATGATACGGTTGTTTTCAGTTTTCTCTAATTAGATATGACATACTGCAAAAAAGGGAATAGTATAAGCTACTCCCCCCTGCAGTTTTTCTCGTCTTTATTGATTTTCAGAAATAATTTCTTCTACTTTTTCTTCTGCGTTATCGATTGTTTCATCAATATCTTGTTCATCATATATTAAACTTTCATACTCATCACTAACAGCATTGAAGACTTCTGCTTGATAGGAAGATGGTTCCACTATTTTAGAAGCTTGTGAGTTTGTTATTACATTAATTAGTGATTCCTTATCTACCTTTTCTGGATTGTTTGTTTCGGCAAGAATATCATCGATAATTCCAGCTAATTCACTATCATCTATTTCATTCCAAGATGGTATATTTGCCCCTTGTGCAAGTTGCCCTTCTGTTGTATACCATCTTATAAAGTCATAAGCAGCTTCCTTGTTCTCTGAATTTGCAGCTAAAGACATAAAGTCAGTCGTAACTGGCGTATATCCACCTTCACCATCAGCTTCATTTTTGGGATATGGCGCTACTGCTATATCAAAATCTAATGGAAATTGATCCGTTCCTCCTAACTCCGTGTTCATCCAGCTTCCAATTAGCAATGTACTCGTATTTTGTTGAAATAATTGCTGTCTATAATCAAGTTGTGAAGACAAAATCTCTGTATAAGGTGTTGCTGACTCATCCACTTTTTCCATTTCATAGCGCAATTCTAACGTTTCACGGAATAAAGGATCATCAAGATTGGAACTTCCATCCGCATTTAAATAGGAAGTATCTTCTGGTTTACTAGCAAGGTGTAATGATAGATATTCCATCCACGAGCCATTTTGAGGACCATGAAAATACGTCCCGTAATGATCCTCAGTCGTTAAATCCTTGGCATATTGTTGAAATTCATCCCATGTCCAGTCTGTTGGAACTTCCAGCCCTGCTTCATCTAGATGATCCTTATTTAAGATAACATACCATGGATTGAACTTACCTGGAAGGGCATGGTATTCGCCACCTATTGTTGTATCAACTTTGTATTCTTCAGTTACTTCATAACCTTCTTCTTCAATAAATTCATCCAGAGGTGCAGTTAACCCTAAATCGACACGTTGTGAATAACTAGCTGGATCTGGAAACATTATGACATCCATTTCTTCACCAGAAGAAGCTGCTAAGTCAAAATTTTGAAGTGCTTCTTGTGTATCTCCACTCTCACTCAAAATGATTAAATTAACTTCTATATCCGGATGAGCATCTTCGAATGCAGCAATTGTTTCATCCCAATTATAGGTAGCTTCATTTCCATGTGTATGAACATTGATCGTAACAGGATCATCATCGCCGTTACCGTCATCTGAATCATCACTTGCGCTTCCACTATCTTCGGCGCACCCTATTATGAAAACACTGAGAGTAAGAATACTAATAATAAGAAACCAACGTTTATTTTTCATAAAAATTACCTCCTAGTTTTAATTTAACTCTTTCTATTCCTTATCCCTTTCCATAAACTATTCATTTCTCTTAAAATACCCCCTCTCCAACGTTTATAATTTATATAAAGGTTAGTTTACTAACCTTTAACGCCTCCTAATGCAATACCATCAATAACTTGTCTTTGACCAATAATAAATACGATCAATAATGGAATAATTGCCGAGACAGCTGCAGCCATAGTCAGTGCGTAAAACTGCCCGTTAATGGTTGCGAATTTCTCCATTGCTAGCTGGATGGTGTAAAGAGAATCTGTACGAAGGAATATTAATGGATTCATATAATCATTCCATGTCCAGATGAATCTCAATATTGCATATGTTGCTATAGCTGGACGGACAATCGGCATAGCGATTGAAAAGAAAATCCGGAAATGACCTGCTCCATCCATCTTTGCAGCGTCAATATAATCATCCTGTATACCCATGAAAAATTGTCTTAACATAAAGGTTCCAAGCGCACTAAAGCTTCCAATTAAAACCAACCCTAAGTGGGTGTCAAATAAACCTACACCTCTATACAAAAGAAATTGGGGTACTATACTAGCTTGCGGCGGAACCATATATGTAGCTAAAACGACTAAGAACAACATAGAGGCTGCCCCAAATTTCACCTTAGAAAAGCCATAAGCTGCTAGTGCGGATACGATTACCGATACTACCGTCGTCATTACTGCTACTTTAATAGAGTTCCAGTAATATAGATAAAAAGGATCATTACCAAACCAAACCTCTTGATAATTAGCAAACCCATTCGTTCTAGTTGGTATCCATTCTATAGGATAATTAAAAACATCTATTTCAAGTTTAAAAGAAGTTGTTATCATCCAAATAAATGGAGATATAAATATCACACTAATAATACCCATAATTATAGTAATAACTATTTTGCGAGTATTTAATGAATTTTTCATGTTGCCACCTCCTTAATAATTGACCCATTTTTTCTGGCCTACCCATTGGATGATCGTTATTATAAAAACAACGATGAATAATACTAGTGCAATAGCCGAAGAGTATCCGATGTCCAGTTCCTCGAAAGCGGTTTCATATAGAAGCCAAACAAGAACATTTGTAGAGTCAACAGGGCCGCCTTGTGTAAGTACTGATATGATATCAAACACTTTAAATGTTGATATTATACCCGTTATTAATAGGAATAAAGTTGTCGGTGAAACCATTGGGATCGTAATATTCCTAAATTTCTGCCAGGCATTTGCTCCGTCCAAATCAGCAGATTCATATAATTCTTTAGATATGGACTGAAGTCCTGCTATATAAATAATTAAATTAAACCCAATTGATATCCAAATATGAATAACCATAATGGAAATTAAAGCGAAATTAGGATCAGATAACCATGTAGGTGGATTTTCTATTCCTAACGAGATTAATGTTTGATTAATAGGACCTTGAGCAGGATTAAACAGTACCTGCCATACTACTGCAACCGCAACCACACTAGAAACGTATGGTATAAAGAAGGCTATTTTAAAATAGCTTTTAAGGTATACATTTCTATCAATTAATACAGCGAAAACCAATGCTATTATCATGGTTATTGGTACAGTAAGTATAAAAATTAAATTATTTATTAAAGATTTAAAAAATACTTCGTCTCCCAGTAGTTTCCTAAAGTTATCAAAACCTGCCCACTCTATTTGACTAATACCGGTAACAAAGTTCCAGTCTGAAAAGCTAAGTATAAATGTTGCTAAAACAGGATATATGACAAATACTGTTAATCCTAACAGCATCGGAGAAACAAATAAAATTCCCGCTAATTTCTCATCTTTTATCTTTGGTTTTCTTTGCTTTATTTGTTTATTCTCTTTTTTACTAAAGACCATTGGATGCACCTCGCTTATTCGTTATCACTATGATAGTGATGTCAACGTATTTTTAAATTTTTAGATTTAAAACTATAATCTACACCTATGAATACTAGCTCTTATTTGCTAGATTAACTTGTTTTCTTTGGATTTTTAAAAAAGAGTGATTTGCAAAATACATAACTAACCACGATAATACGTTAACACTAAAAAATGGGATGACTGCAGGGAATGAAATAGCAAGAAACCATAGCGTGAAAATACTTAGTACTAGTAATGCGCTAGATATTGGACTAAAAACCATTATAAAAAAGGCATTCTTAATCGTTTGTCTTATTGTAATATCGTAATGCACATACACTGGAAAAACATAGAGCAATGTTAATACATAAACGAGTGCCATCATAATTAAAGGGAAGAACAGATATCCTGCATACGTATTCTCAACTGTAAAAACAAAAAGTAAATCAATATACAAAATAAATCCTATAACAGCGAAAATCACCCCTAGTTTATTGCTCTTTATAAATTCTGTTTTGTAAGTCTCCCAAAATAATGGAAACATTCGTCTATTCGTATCACCCATAATCCACTTTCGAATAATTGTAAACATAGCAATCGTTGCTGGAAAAATACCAAAGATACCTAAACCCAAAACCATAAATAAAAACCATAATACATTAAGATATGCAAATTTCACTATCCATTCACACATTGTATTGAATCCATTCATAAAGCCTGCATTATTATTCATATTTTATCACTACCTATATTGATTTTTATGATATTGTCGTTGTGCTTTAAGTCTAAGCTCTTTCACATTCATCCGTGGTGTAACAACCATACCCAAACATGCTTTCATCATATGTATTCGCTTTCAAATCACTCTTACCATTTTTTAACTTCATGTTAAGGTAATAATTAATCAAAATAGAATTAATTAAGTTAATTAACTAACTAGATTATAAATGGTAACCACTTATTTGTCAATTTATTTCTAATACTTTTAATATGTAAATAATACTCCCCGTTCTCCCCCTACCTAAAAGAGTAAGGTTCTTGATATATTGGCACGAACCCCTCTTGCCATACTATTGTTTTCTTCTAGTTGAATGTTTACTGGAAGTTTCATTCACGTGCAATCTTTGAGAGAACAAAGGAAGGAAAAACTGGGACAAGCAGATTCTTCTACTTATGTCCCAGACCCAACAATTGATTGTAAAAGCTCCTTCGCATTACTTTTATATTTTGAAATTTCCAAAGGTGAACTAGTGAGCTAGACTTTCCAAAGAATGGATGCTAAACAATTATCCTCTATATGTGATCGATCAATATCGCTCACTTCATTACATTATATCTCCGTTAACCCTTCTACAGCTTCCTGTAGGGATGTTTCAGCAGCATCAGCTTCTTCTTGAGTGCTTTGTGGATTTTTTAATATCTTTTTTGCGTCTTGTCGTGCTGAATGGAATCTTTTCCAGCTTTTCTTCGTATATTTTTTATGGTCTTTATTTTCATGTGCATCATACAGTTGCTCCAGGTCTGCTTTATCTGATCCAATTAATCCTTCTGCAGCTAAACGTAAGGCTATTTCTGCAGCATATACATCCACTAGAGTACTTTGTGGATTTTGTAATACCTTTTTTGCGTCTTGTCGTGCTGAATGGAATCTTTTCCAGCTTTGCTTTGTATATTTTTTATGGTCTTTATCTTCATGTGCATCGTACAATTGTTGCAATTCTGTTTTATCAGCTTGAATTTCACTTTCTCCTGTAATGACATCTATACCATCAAAAGTAAGCGTACCTCTTTTGAGCACAATTTTAGCTGTATGTTCGGTATTTTCAAGTCCCCAAAGGTGATAAGAGGTTTGTCTGTCTCCTTTAGAATCAACTCTATAATCCTCTTGAATTAATTGATCATCGATATACACGTCAACTAAGGCATCCGGAGTCGCTCCCAATAAATTAAAACCAGATCCTTCAAAATTAAAGATCAAGCTATCGTTAGCACTATCTTGATCAGGTGTGCTGTAAATATTGACACCTCGATAATCCATATACTCCTCTTCTTGTTGATTGTCTTTCAGTGAAACTTTCAACGTATGCTGTCCTTCTTCCAAGCCTCTTACAGCATATCTCAACCCAGTATCAGAATCTACATAATGGTCTCCCACATCTTCGCCATTCAGTTCGAAATTATAGGCTGATTGATCTCCTGTCCCTGACAGATAATCGATGCCAGTACCTGTAAAGTTAATCAAAATATACGGGGTATCATCAAAACTCGCCCAGGCATTCGTATTATTTGCGCCCCAAGTTTGGCCATTCTCTCTGTACGCATACACTGTATTTTCTTCATTTTCTACTTCTGAATCCTCTGCTATTGCAACAAATTCATTTGGTGCTAATGTTGTAACCGTTTTTACAGGCACATCATCATTCGTTTCTATTTCTGCTTTAGTCAAGCTTATAAAATCTTCGGTTGCTACAACTTCAAGTGTATGTTCTTTTTCTTCAAGATTTTCCACTGAATACACCATTTGTTCTATACTGCTGTTATTCAGATAATTCGCTTCATCGACTAATTCTCCATTTAAATAGATATCTGCTGTTCCATTTGACGGGTTAGTTTCACCAAACAGCCGTATTTCATTACCCTTGAAGTTGATTTCAAAGGAGGCTTCGTCAGATGCTGATCCCCAGGCATTTACATTATTTGATGACCAGTTTCCAGTATAGTGTACTCTGTTCAACGTCCCTTGTTCCCCGGTTGAATCATCGTGTTCGACAGTTATTCCGTTCCATACAGGGAAATCTGTGCTCGCAGTCATTTGCGTACGGTTATTATGCGCATATCCCGCTTGTGTGTATTCCCAATCACCAACATACCCAATTATATTCCATTGGTCCGTGTTGTTTAGAGCTTCTTCTTCTGTCTCGAACCTCTTACCTTGCGCACTGTCAAATTTCTCAGAATCATACGCGTATCCGTCAATTGGATCCACTCGTAAGTTATCGTAAAGGGTTTCATAATAACCGGACCCAAGCACAACTCTTCCCGCCATTACAGTCGAATCCTCGTCAGTATAACTAGCAATTTCTTCATCGTTCAGATAAAATGTAAAGACATTATCTTTGGCTTCAAACGCTAAGTTATTCCAAACCTCGTTATCGAAATCCTCAATCGTTCCTTCTTCTACAACGTTTCCAAGTTTAAGAATTTCATAGCTCCCATCTGCATACAAACGTGCATTGTAAGGAGCATAGGAATCTGCTCCACCGGCTTTCACTTGACGTACACCTATTAAGGCATAATTACTTCTGTCTTCTGCTTCAGGTGTATGCGTATCTAGTAGAAAGTCATAAGAAACTTTATAATTCACCCAGCGATAATCACCGAATTTGGTATGAGGGTTACTGTTATTCGCTGATCCATCTGTTCCGCCCCAAACTGACCAATCTGCTCCAATAATGTCAGGACTGATTTTTTGTTGCAACATATTTCCTCGTTTTTCCGCTTCCGGAATATCTCTTTCATTACGTTCAAAACTTCCACTAGTTACCGGTTTAGTTGCTTCTTTTACAACTTCAAACGCGCCACGTTGGTCCGTAGTATATCGTGGTGTGCCTCCGCGGCGGTCAACATAATCTTGTCCATTTTCATCAACTGGATATTCATCGTATTCAAAGTCATCAGTATATGGCAAAGGCAAAATTGTATCTTCAGATAAATCAACCGGTTCTGATTGATATTCAAAGCCTTCAACCTCAGATTCCTTATCCAATGTTGAAATGGTCACAAGTGAATAAGGGTTCACTTCTATCTGATACTCACCATCTTCTGGTGTGATTTTGTCAATGTTTTTAAACCAGTTGGCATCATAATTTTCTCCGTCATCTGGTCCGCGTGTTTCCCAAACATATACTGGCACATTCTCTTTTCCATTCAGATTTTCAGTTTCAATCGTATAGTTGCGTGTATCGCTTGTGTTATTTGCAAATACAGTAGTATAGTCATCCGTTTCTGGATCTTTTAATGTCATATAATTATGGGTACTCGTATCGACATCAACACCGCCATCCATGAAATCACCATCACTATAAGTCGCATCTTGAACATACATCCATCTCTCATTTTCCTCTGTTAACGGATCATCATAACCGACAAAATTCATAATATGACGGACTCCTTGTAATCCACCATCTACTTCATAAAATCCAGACCATGGGGTAAACGCATTAATCAAGTGTTTGGGACTATATGAAGAACCTTGATAAAAGGCTCCAACAGAAGGTTGAAAATCAAATGTAACTGCATTAAGCGGATTGTCTCCTGCTCCTTCCCATGAATACATTGAAATAATACGTGAAGTTACATCAATAATTCCATATCGTCCTCCGAGCCCTTCATAATCTGGCTCCATATTATTACGATAACGGGCATTAATCATTGGGGAAACCCCCTCAGAAGACCAAATTTCTTTTGGCTCTTTTCCATTATCAATCAATTTATTTTGCAATTGCGTTAGTTCATCTGAACCAGTTAGGCCATAATGGGTACTAATTACATCAATTTCATCAATTAAATCCTCATTATCTAGGAGTGTACGGCTAATTGTTTCTGTATCCCGATAGCCCTCTCCACCAACAAGTTTAATAGCCTTATAGTCTTCCTCATAATTTGGCTCTTCTTTAATTTTAGAAGTAAAGTATTTCAGCCATTCAACTTCACTTCTATAATTTCCACGTTGCGCTCTTTCGTTTTGAGAAATCCCAACATAATCCAACTTGAATCCATACGCTTCATCAACAGCGTCGATGGTCTGTTTATACCACTGATAGCGGTTTTCATAGTTTCCCTCTGCAGCACCTTCCCACGTCCATCGTGGTTCACCCCAACGCAAAATTTCTGTTGTAATATTTTCGTTAATGGATTTGGCATCAGCAGCAAATTGGAACCCTGCTCCTCTTACAACATTAGCTGGTTCATCAGAATACCGCATTGTTGAAGGTTCAGTTCCTGAAGATGAATCAACATCGGCTCCTAACTCAACTTTTACATGTGCGAGTCCGGCACCTGTGTCTGGGTTAAATAGTTCATTCATTATTTCCCAATATGCTTGTGGATTCTCTTCTTTGTAATCTAACATCAAACGAGATGTGTTATTAGCAGATACTGTTCCAAATCCTTTAAAACGGTTATATTCATCTACGTTGTTTCCATCAATTGTAATTGTTTTTGTGTTATCGTCAGCTTTCGTTTCATTTCCTATCATAAAGGCAGTTAAACCTACTACCATGAAAGCAACAGCTAAATATCCGATACCCTTTTTAAATATCTTTATTTTATTTACCACTTTTGTGATCTTCCTCCTTTATAAAATGATGTTCTATTTACTTTTAAGCGATACACTCTCTATGAACTCTTTAATCACTTGTCTCCTATCTTTTTGTTGGAATTTTCAATCCGATACTTTCTTCAGCCCATGGGCACCTTTTTGGAATAAATGTTCATATACAATGCTGTTGGTTTTCTCCTGCTACCATGATTTTCACCTCCCTTAAAGCTAAAGCTCCTTTTCCAATGCATATCCTCTATATATGCGCTTTCATTTTATGTCCAAATTTCTCCTTTTGTATCTCAAATAATGATTTCCATGTCTTAAAAAAGAATTTCTATTTGCCACTTTAGGGAGTACAGTGGGTATATTAAGACATGTGCTACATTACGATACGTGCTTCCACTAGCCATTCCTGCAATTTCCACTTCCACAAACGGGCTTCTGCGATGATACTTCTTTAGCTCTATCCATTCATCAAAGGGGTAATGAGGGCCTTATTTTCAATTATGCATCAAAGTATGTGTGAACCCTCGCATTAATAAACTACTAATTGATATTATAGCTTTCCACCAAGCCTTTTAATGTTTTAGCATCCTCTAAGAATTGGTTCTCATCATCTTCCTTTACAAATTCGATTAATATATATCGATTTGCCTTTAGATTTTTCAATTGATTAAGATACTGGCTCCACTCCTCCCTTCCTTCTCTAAAAGGAAGTCTATCTCCCACAGTCCATTGAAACGCATGTACATGCGTTAACCAAGGAATTAACTCATCAATACTATCCAATCTTTGCTTTATGGATTGTCCTTCAGCTGGTTGCCAATATAAATTTACATATGGATGATCTATTTCTCTCATAAGATTTGCAGCACTTTCTTTTGTGTCTGTCAACGTATTCCCATGGTATTCAAGATTAATAGATATATTTTTTTGCTCAGCCAGTGTAGCTACTGTTCTTGCCTCCTTTACCACACCCTGTCTATAGTTCTCATTACCCTTTTTTGATCCCTGTCCACCAGCCCAGACACGAATAGATGGAGCCTTTAGATGTACTGCCGTTTCTAGTATTTCTTCAAATGAGTCCTTATTTTTCTCGTATTCACCTACTCTATAATAGGATCCATAGGAAACCACCTCCAAACCCGCCTGTTCTGTTAACTTAGCAACGTTAGATGCTTGATTAAATTCTCCAGGTGGAACATGTATATCGCTCCCCCACTCAATGCCTTCCAGCCCTGCTTTTGACGTTAGTTCAATAACCACTTCAACTGACAATTTTCTAAAAGTTACCGAACATACCCCAGTCTTATACATATCAATTCCTCCCATATCATGTATTTATAAATTTGAAAGCTGATATCCTTTATTAAATCTTGATACATAAAAATGTTGACGACTTTCTTAATCATAACCCTGTTACTCACTGCAATATATTTACTTAAACTTTGTTATTGGTATTTAGATCGTTAATTTAGTTGCCTGCCTAGAGAAAAATAAAACGTTTTTGTCGCCTTTTCCGGTAGGCATCACCCTCCCCTATTGCACATCACAAAAAAACATAGTAAACTAAACTTGATTAATTAAATTAATTAATATTATAGTATCTTATTTATACGTCCTTAGCAACAAATATTAACAAATAAGTAACAAAGGAGAGAGATAATGACAGCTCATCAATTAAAGCAATCATTTCAAAAAATATTCAAAACCACGGAGGTACCACAAACCTTCTTTGCCCCAGGCCGCATCAACCTAATCGGCGAACACACGGATTACAACGGAGGTAACGTCTTCCCTGCATCCATATCATTTGGAACTTATGCACTTGGTCGAAAGCGTTCAGACCAGAAATTACGCTTTTATTCCATGAATTTTCCGCAAGCGGGAATCATCGAGTGTGATTTATCTAATTTAGATTACAACGAGGCGCATGACTGGGCCAATTATCCGAAGGGAATGCTCCTCTATTTACAGAAAGCAGGGTATGAATTTCCTCATGGCGCAGATATCCTATTTCACGGCAACATACCAAATGGCGCGGGTCTCTCCTCTTCGGCTTCTATTGAAATGGCTACTGGCGTCTTATTGGAAGGTCTTTTCGATTTGGAGATTGACCGCATCCGCATGATTCAGCTTGGGCAAAAAGTTGAAAACGAGTACATCGGTGTAAACAGTGGAATTATGGATCAATTTGCGATTGGCATGGGAAAGAAAGATCATGCTATTTTATTAAACTGTCAGACGTTGGACTACGAATATGCACCACTAGGTTTAAAGGATCATGTCATCCAAATTATCAATACCAATAAACAACGGACATTGGCAGGATCAAAATATAACGAACGGCGTGAACAATGCGACCGAGCGCTAATCGATTTACAGGCGAAGCTTTCGATAAACAGTCTGGGAGATTTAACAAAAGAGGAATTTGATCAGCACAAGCATCTTATCAAAGACGAAACAAATCAAAAACGTGCCAAGCACGCTGTTTACGAAAATGTACGCACATTGGAAGCTCTAGAGAAATTACGCGAAGATGACTTAGAAGCTTTTGGAAAACTCATGAACGAATCACATCTCTCACTAAAACAGGATTATGAAGTGACGGGAATGGAGCTCGATACCATCATTCAAGCTGCATGGGATCAGGAAGGTGTACTGGGAGCCCGCATGACAGGTGCTGGATTCGGCGGATGTGCAATTGCAATTGTAGAGAAAGATAAAGTAGAAGATTTCAAGAAAAACGTCAACGCCTTCTATCATAAGGCGGTTGGTTATGATGCTACATTTTACACCGCAACAATTGGCGATGGTGCGAAGGAAACTACTGAGGGAGTGGTAAAATGAGTGTACTCGTGTTAGGAGGTGCTGGTTATATCGGCTCACATGCCGTTTATCAGTTAATTGATCAGGGAGAAAACGTCGTGGTCATTGATAACCTGGAAACTGGTCACAAAGAAGCAGTTCATCCAAATGCAACATTTTATAAAGGAGACATTCGGCATACCGATTTTCTCCGCGAGGTATTCGAGCATGAAACAATAGATGCTGTTATTCATTTTGCAGCCCAATCCCTTGTTGGTGAATCCATGGAAAAACCGCTTCAATACTTTGATAATAATGTTTATGGTACACAGGTTTTGCTACAGGTCATGGTTGAACATAACGTGAAATATATCGTATTCTCCTCTACGGCAGCAACCTACGGGGAACCAGAGTCAGTACCAATTACAGAAACAATGCCAACCAATCCAACCAGCACTTACGGTGAAACAAAGCTGACAATGGAAAAATTGATGAAATGGACGCAAACAGCTCATGGGATCACGTTCGTTTCCCTGCGCTATTTCAATGTGGCTGGGGCTAGGGAGTCTGCAGAAATCGGTGAGGATCATCGACCGGAAACCCATCTTGTTCCGATTATTTTACAGGCGGCTCTTGGACAGCGCTCGCATATCACCATTTTCGGAGAGGATTATAACACGGCAGATGGTACGTGCATCCGGGATTATGTCCATGTGGAAGACCTCATCGAGGCACACCTACTGGCCTTGAACTATTTACAAAATGGTGGTAATAGCGATATTTTCAATCTTGGGAGCAATCAAGGTTTTTCGGTGAAGGAAATGATCGATACAGCAAGAAAAGTAACGGATAAAGAAATCCCGGCTCAAAGCGGAGAACGGCGTGCAGGCGACCCAGGTACCTTGATTGCCAGTTCCGAAAAGGCAAAAAGAATATTAGGCTGGAACCCAACGCGGACTTCGATTACAAAAATCATGGAAGACGCTTGGAAGTGGCATACAACGGATCCAAACGGCTACGGGAAGGACGTGGAAAAATGATGATTTACCAACATATCAGTGGACTGATTCAAAAGGCAATTGAAACAGAGCTCATCGATCAAACGGATCAGATTTATGTGCGCAATCAAGTAATGAGCCTTTTACATCTGGAATCTTTTCCGGAAAAAGTGCCCTATAAAACGAATGATTCCATTCCAAATCTTTTAGAAAAAATAATCGCCTATGCGGTGGAAAATGACGTCATTGAAGATGTTTTCGATGATAAAGAGATTCTCACTGCAACGATCATGAATTGCTTTCTTGCACGTCCATCCGTTATAAATGAGACGTTTCATAAAAAATATAAACAGTCCCCCCAAGCGGCAACGGATTATTTTTATAATTTAAGCAAAAATAGCAACTACATCCAGATGAATCGAATAGCAACTAACATCCATTTCAAAGCAGAGACCGCTTATGGTGAAATGGATATAACGATAAATTTATCGAAACCTGAGAAAGATCCAGAGCAGATCAGACGCGAACGCGAAAAGAAGGAACAGATCGATTATCCATTATGTGTTTTATGTGTCGAGAATGAAGGATACGTAGGGCGGACTGGCTATCCGGCGCGTGCAAACCATCGCGTCATCCATGTTCCATTAAACGGAGAAAACTGGTACCTGCAATATTCTCCATATGTTTATTATAATGAACACAGCATCGTACTTGCTGAAGAACACCGGGACATGAAAATAGATAAGGACGCATTTGAACGACTGCTTACGTTCACGGATCAATTTCCACATTATTTTATCGGGTCCAATGCGGATCTGCCGATTGTCGGTGGATCGATTTTGAGTCATGATCATTATCAGGCAGGCCATTATGAATTTGCGATGGCACGAGCTACCGATGCATTTTCCTTTACGCTGGAGAAATTTCCTGACGTAAAAGCATCTGTTTTAAAGTGGCCGATGTCCGTCATACGACTCCGAAGCGGGGAGAAAGATCAACTCCTTCAAACAGCTGATCATATTTTACAAACATGGAAAGGGTATTCAGACGATGACGCTGACATAAGCGCGTTTACCGACGATACACCGCATAACACGATTACACCTATCGCCCGGATACGTGATGGCATGTATGAACTTGATCTTGTGTTACGTAATAATCGAACATCAGAAGCGCATCCATCAGGAATTTTCCACCCACATGCTGATGTGCATCACATTAAAAAGGAAAACATCGGGCTGATTGAGGTATTGGGACTTGCTGTTTTACCGGCGAGACTCAAAGATGAATTAGCTGAAATCAAGCAATTTTTACTTGGTCAATCAAATGACGTTGCTGCCTATCATCAAGAATGGGCGGACCAAATCAAACACGAATATGCTACCCTTTCAAATCCTGGACAGGTTGATGATATAATGGAAAAGGAGCTCGGGAAAAAATTTGCCCGTGTACTCGAAGACGCGGGTGTGTTTAAAGAACAAGCAGCCTTCGAGCGATTTATTAAGACATTAGATGAGTAGGTGGATGAAATGGACATAAATACGAGAGAGATTTCAGGTAAATGGCAGGAATACACACTAAAAAACGATCACGGTATGACAGTCAGTGTGCTTAATTATGGGGGAATCATTACAAAAATCATCGTTCCAGACCGTAATGGAAAGATGGAAAATGTTGTTCTCGGCTATAAAGACTATGCTAACTACGAAACGAATCCTAATTTTTTCGGTGCATTAATTGGCCCAGTTGCAGGAAGAATTCAAGACGCCTCGTTTGAGCTAACCGGGAAAACGTATGCCTTAGAAGCGAATGATGGGGATAATCATCTTCACGGGGGATCAACTGGATTCCATCAAGTAATATGGGAGGTAGAACCTTTTGAGACGGATCGTACTGTTGGATTGAAGTTGTCACATAAAAGGGGAAATGGAGAAGGCGGTTACCCTGGCAATTTGGATGTTCAGGTCACGTATACCTTAAATAATGCTAACCAGCTTAAACTTGATTACAGTGCAGCGAGTGATCAAACGACCGCCGTTACATTAACCAATCATTCCTACTTTAATTTAAGTGGGGATTTGAAAAATACGGTCCATAACCACCATGTGACGATGGATAGCGGGAAATTTGTCGAACTGGATGAGGAATTAATTCCGACTGGGGAGTGGCGCGAAGTTACTGGATCATCCTTTGATTTTCGCAATGGCCGTCCACTTCATGATGGATTCCATGATGATGCAGAGCAAAATAAAAATGCTGGAAATGGCTATGATCATTATTTTATGTTTGATGAAGAACAAGAACAAAACGTGATTGTCCGGCATTCGGATTCTGGACGGAAATTGACTGTTAAAACCGATCAGCCAGGCATGGTCATGTATACCTCAAACACCTTGGAAGACGGGCTGGAGTTAGCCGAAGGTTTGTCCGAGAAACATTTAGGCGTGTGTTTTGAAACGCAGGCGTCTCCAGCATCCTTGCATCACGAAGGCTTTCCGAGTGTGATGTTAGAAGGTGGATCAACATATAATAAACGAACGTTGTTTTCTTTTGGAGTGGAAAACGAAATGAAATAACTTTGTCACTTGTCGATATTTCCCGGGAAATGATGAAACATGTACTGCTAAAAAAGCTGAGCATCTGTTGTTCGTAACAGGTGCTCAGCTTTTTGTATTTATACAGGATCAAATAACTCGACCAATAATAGGGATACCGCACCTAATAAGGTTGCATCATCACCAAGCTTTGTGACCGTAACACTCGTTTGTTTCGCTTCCTGTGTCAGTGCTTGCTGATCAATCGTTTGTTTAATTGCAGGTAGGATGAATTTTTCACCTTTCATCACCCCTCCACCTAGGACAATTTCACTCGGGTTAATGAGATGAATTAAATTCGTTAAACCAACGCCGATTGCCTGCCCCGTTTCTTGCAGAATATGAATATAGGATTCATTCCCATTTTGAGCTAATTCATGTACGCGCTGTCCTGTTAGTGTGCCCGATTCAATCTCGTCGTCTACTTGATGACGCGCCCTTTTCGCCACAGCCTCCCCACTAGCGAACGTTTGCAGGCAACCACGATTGCCACACTCACAAATAGCCCCATTCATATCAATGGTCATATGGCCAATTTCACCAGCAATATCCTGCGCGCCATGGTACAGTTTTCCATTGATCACAACGCCCGAACCAACGCCACGACCAATATTGACAGCAACCATACTCTCCAGATCACCATGCCCGCCAAACCAAGATTCACCAAGTGCCATTGCCCGCGCGTCATTCTCCACTTTTATAATTACATTAAACGCTTCTTCGAGCTCAGCCTTGATCGGGATATCGCTTAAATCTAGGTTTGGTGCAATAAGTGACGTACCTGTTTCTACATCAACAACCCCGTGCATAGCCACACCAATTCCGATAACTTTTTCTTTATCTGTCGTTGATGATTGTAAAATTTTATTGATATTTTCTTTTAAAATTGTGATGAATTGATCATTTGTAATTGGTTTTCTTAGCTTGCTTGACGTTCGCTCAAATACTTTTCCTGATAAGTCAGTAAGAATGCATTCGACTTTTTCCGGGCCAGCATCTACTCCAATAACATAGAATGCATCACTATTGATGAGAAGCATCGTTGGCTTTCGTCCACCTTTTGAGTCTCCAAGGTCACTTTCCCTTACGATCCCTTGCTCAAGCAGTTCTTTTACAATACTACTCACTGTGGGTGGCGTAAGTTCTGTTTCTTTTGCAATTTGAGCTCTGGAAATGGGTTCAGATTTACGTATCTTATTGAGGATATTTGATTTATTTACCGATTTCATTAACTGGAATGTGCCACGCTGCATTGAACTTCCTCCGTTTAACTTTTTATATATAGTTTTATTATAACATAATTAGTTAAGTTAATTTAGAGGATAAAATGCGAATGCTTATTATTTCAGCAAAGACTCCGCACCATCAATATATAATTCTGTCCCAGTTATATGACTTGATTCATTAGAAGCTAAAAAGTGAACTAAATCTGCTACCTGTTCAGGACTGCCAGCACCATGTTCTAAGGGCTGACTTCCTTCTGGATATTCTACAGGGATTTCAATGTTCTTAAGTTTTTGTTTATCTGGATGGGTATTCTCACCGATATTCGTTTCAATTGCCCCAGGGCAGATGATATTGACCCTAATTCGATACTCTGCCAATTCCAAGGCGGCCATCTTGCCAAAAGCCATTTGTCCAGCTTTTGAAGAACTGTATGCCGTCATTCCAAAACCTGTAAACGTTCTATTTCCGTTAATGGAACTTGTTATCACGATGCTTCCTCCACTTTCCTTCATATGTGGGATAGCATATTTCGCGGTCAGGAACGTGCTTTTTAAATTGGTTGTTAATGTTTGGTCCCAATCATCAGGAGTGAGATCCTCAATAGGAGCAACCCGGCCGTTAATACCAGCGTTCACGAACACAAAGTCTAAACGTCCCCACTTCTCAACAACTTTTTGAATACTAGCTTCTACCTCTTGGGGGTTTGATACATCTGTATCTGAGATTATTGCTTCCTCACCATTATTTTCGATCTCTTGTTTTACAGTGTCAGCATTTTCCTCTTTTAAGTCGATCAGTCCTACTTTCGCTCCTGACTTTGCCAGTCTAAGTGCAGAAGCTCTACCGATACCGGAAGCCGCCCCGGTTACTATCGCTACTTTATTTTCCAGCTTATGGTCTGTCATTGTTATACCTCCTATTTTAGCTGATAGTATAACCTTTTTGTGGAGAGGATATGTAGAAGGCCGCTATACTCTTCTGTTCTGAGTTTTTTATCGTTTGTCCAAGTGAACCGAAAGAAGGTGTACCATCTGTTTTCCAAAAAATAACGTCTCGTATGAGTCGCCCATTTAATGTCTTCCTACATTTTCACCGGAATATTTAATGTTGTTGATGGTAAACCTTCAACTGATACCTTGACTGTGGCCTCACCAACTTCATCAAAGGCTCTTACAAGCAAAGGCTCTTACAACAGCCAATAACTTTCCATTTAAAGATGTGAATTTTCCCGTTTTATAATTTTCTGTGGTCTTGCGTTTCCCTGTGCCAAAAGCGGCTAACTTCGCATCCCCATATACAGCTATTTCCGCTTTTAAATCTGCAGTCGGTACCAACCCTGCCTCTGCATCAATAATTTCTATTTCTGCAAAAATAAGCGACTGTCCATCGGCTTTTAACTCTTTTTTATCTGGTACGATACGAATCCCTTTTGGACGGCCAGCGGTTGTTACGACATCTCTCGAAATTTCCTTACCATCTAAATAGCTAATTGCCTCTAATGTACCTTGTTCATAAGATAATTCAAAGCTTGCAGTTAATCGTTGTTCTCTACCAGCAGGAAAGCGCAAAGACGCAGCTTTAGTTCAATACCTTTGAACGGTCAAATAACCATTAGAATTAGAAACAGTAAAAATATTTCACACAGATCGTGGTTCTGAATTTAAGAATGTAGGGATCGATGAGCTATTAAGTGAATATGACATTAAACGCTCTCTAAGCGATAAAGAAAGCCCCTATAATAATGCGGTGTCAGAATCGACATTTAAGATACTAAAAACCGAATTAATAAATGACATGCACTTTGAAACCCTTGAACAGCTATCTCTTGAATTTTTTGATTATGTCAATTGGTATAATAATATTAGAACGCACAGCACGCTTGGTTAGGAAAGTCCAGTAACATACCGAAACTTAGCCCTTTAAATAAATGTTTGTTTTTAGTGTTGACATACCAATTTTATTTTATTTTATTTTATTAGAGATTCATGCACTCTATTCATTATGGTGTTATATACCCTCTCTTTATTGAATGTGATACAGCTTCTGCCCTTGAATCTACACCTAGCTTATTATAAATGTTAGTTAAATGGAATTTTACAGTCCGTTCGGCAATTCCAAATTTAATTGCAACTTCTTTATTTCTATGTCCATCACATACAGCTTGTAAAATAGATATTTCTTTTTCTGTTAACAATGTATAATAAGTATCCGCTCGATTATTAGATTTTTTTTCTTTGTCACTTTCCTGGAAAAGCTTTTCCATTATTTCGGGTTGTATCAGAGTTTCTCCTCTATAAGCCGCTTCAATTGTCCTAAACAAATGATCTCTATTTGTATCTTTTAATAAATACCCCTTCGCTCCTAGCTTCATCCCTTTTATCATTAATTCATCTTCATTATACGTTGTTAGAATAATTATAGGGATATTAATATCTCGTTGTCTTAGCTGTTGCATGGTTTCTAACCCACTTACCACCGGCATTTTCAGATCCAATAAAATCACGTCTGGTTTTTGCTTGTCTATGAATTCCATAGCTTCTTTCCCATTCTGTGCTTCATCAATAACTTCAAAAGCTTCATTAGTTTCTAAAATTAATTTTAATCCTTCTCTAACAACTAAGTGATCATCCACAATTAATATTTTAATATTCATCACAGTCACCTTTCTGATTTAATGGTATTACTATTTTTATAGTTGTGCCAAATTTCTGGTTACTATCGACATTCACAACCCCACCTAGAATCCTTACTCGTTCATAAATCCCTAATAACCCATAATGTCCGCTTGTTTCACCAATATAATCAGCATCAAAACCTACACCATTGTCATAGATCCTAATACATAAGTCATCATTTGTAGCATAAATATTTAATTGCACTAAGTTGGCATGTGCATGTTTAGCAATATTCGTTAAACATTCTCTTATTATGTAGATACCATGTTTTTTTAATAAGTCCGCCAATGGTGGAATTGCTTCTATTGAATTATTTACTTTTATAGAGGTGGCCTCTTTAAATTTACTTATTTCTTTTTCTGCCTCTTGTACAAACGTCTGCTCCGATAGCGATTTAGAACGCAAATCGTCAATCGCTTCTCTCGCATCTTTCAACGTTGTTCTTGCTTGTTTCATCGATTCTAGTAATATTTGCTTTGACTTTTCGTTATTTCCTTGGCCTATGTATACATCAATTGCTTCTAATTTCATAATTAACCCAGCTAGCCCTTGGGCCATCGTATCATGCAGATCACGTGCTAGACGCTTTCTTTCGTTTCTAATTGTCAGTTCTTCTATCTTTTGATTAGCATTTTCTAGTTGATTTATGTAATATTGCATACGTCTCCATGCGTTTATTTCTTTCACATGTAAAATCGAGTAAAAAACAGCAATAGCCACAATAAAAAACAAAATAGGTATAAAAATACGTAATTCATGTGCACCATAATTTACCACAATAGCTACAGTATAAAAAATATATAGAATAATAACTGCTGAAAATACTTTAAATGAACTTTTAAATAAATGTATACTTTCTGAAATCAATATTGGTAACAGTCCCACCAATACAATCGGCGAGCCATGTGGTAGGAGAAACGCAGAAATAAAAATAATACAGGATTGTGTAAAAAAGTAATACCAAGAATATTTTCTTTTTGAAGAATTTGAAAGCCGATAGAGCAAAATATGTAAAACCATCAAGATTAAAAAAATGGAAGATAAAACAAACAACACTTCTCCTATTGATTGTAACAATAAGGTTGCTACTGTTACTAATAAAATCCAAAACAATAGCCTGACACGATAAACGTTAAGTGTTTTTGGCTGATCGTCAAATAAAAATAACTTATCATAGTCCATATACTACATAGCCTCTTTTCCATAATTAACTCTAGTCTATCTTATAATGTAGATTCTTCAACTAAAAATCAAATTCTTTTTTGGCTTCTATATTCTGAACTTACTAAATTTAAAAAAGTGAAACTTATGGATATAAATAGAATGATAACTAGTTAATTCTGTAGGCTTTATTCGCAATTCATAAGTTGTTCTTAATATGCATTGCAGAAAATGTATCCAAAGACAGTCGTAGGTCCTAATGTTGAACCAGGACCAGGATAAACATCTCCCATAACGGAAGCTGAACAATTACCGGTCGCATAGAGACCCTTAAGAGGTTGCCCATCTTTCATTGCTTGCCTATGTTCGTTTGCAAGGATCCATCCTTTAGTACCTAAGTCACCAGGATAAATTTTACAAGCATAGAATGGTGGTTTCTCAATGGTACCTAAGTTAGGTTTCCTATATGTCGGATCACCATAATAACTATCATAGACGGAATTACCTCTCCCATAACCCTCATCTATTCCTTTTTTTGCATATTTATTAAACGTTGAAACTGTTGTTTTTAGTCCATCTATATCTATGTTACATTTATTTCCTATAGCTTTTTTGGGTGTCATTCGAGGGAGCATTTCACCGAACAAATATTTGTTGCGATCTCGACTTTCTAAAATCAACCATGAATGAATTGCCTTTCCATTTTGTTTTTGTCTATCTAAAATGGCATGACCTGCATCAACATACGAATCTGATTCATTCATATATCTTTCGCCTGTTTGATCAACAATGATACTATGTGGCATTGACCTTTCATAAACTATAAATTTTCTTGCTCCATTCTCGTCTAATGTAGAAGGCCCCCCACCAAGCATCATTAAGTAGTTCTGTATCTAGGTTATATTTTTGAGCAATTAATAAGGTATCCCCTGTATTATCTTCACTTCCGGATTACCAATCAGCTCCTATATGATGGTACTTTTCCCTTAAAGTTTGATTCCGTTCAAAACCTCCACTAGCTAAAATGACCGCTTTACTGTTTATAGTAAATGATTCACCATTTTTATCGACCTTTACGCCCACAACCTTGTCGTTTTCGTTAACATGTCTTTTAATGGTGTTGATAACCAGACAGGCGCTTTTAAATAGTTAACGATCTTCATTAGACTCGCTACTAAACCAGCACCAATAGAAAGTGGTTTTTCCCTTTTTATTTTATGTTTGAAACCATTTATAAACATACCTACAACTGTAGTAAAATCTTGAAAATTTGTAAACGCTTTAGGTAATGAGGTAACCTTTACTCCCGAATAAAGTGGAATTGGTGCCTCCAATCCCCCAATACGGAAGTTTTCAGCCATTTCTCCTAGTTTTCTGGCATCAAAAATCTCCGCTTCAAGTGAACGACCAATTTTTCCATCAGGTTTTTCTGGATAATTGTCAGGATACTTCATTCCCGGAACCCATTTGATACCTTTTTCTTCTAAAAATTTAACCATTTCATGTCCATTTTCTACATACCCTTTTTTTTCTCGTAAGAAGAAGCTGAACCTTTATAGTTAATAACCACTTCCATATAAATAAGAGCCTCTTCTTCACTGTCTTGTAACCCCTCTTGTTTAGATACGTGATTGTTAGGAATCCATAGACCGCCACCTGATAACGCAGAAGTACCTCCCCAAACGTCACTCTTTTCAATCAACAATGTATTTAGATTATTAGAAGCAGAAGTAATTGCTGCAACTAATCCTCCTGCACCACTGCCAACCACAACAATTGGCTCATAAGTCTTATTAATAAACTCATGAGCCTACCACAAAATTGCTTTAGTCTAACAAAAACATCTATTAGTAAGGGATAAAGAAATCATTTGAATAGTAATAATAGGAAGCTATTATCCTCTGATAGAAAATGTCAATTCGCTCATGAATCTTCCTTTTAACAGATGTATTATTACTCACTATTTCTAGCCGCTTAATTTCAATCACTAAATAGTTCATATCGCACTGAGACCTTTATAACCCTCTCTAAATCCTTTAAAAATCATTAAAGCATCTACTCAATCATATTTTGATTCAAACGGTTGGCTTGAAACTTGTATGGACTCAGATGGACAGCCCTCAAAAGCATCCTCCATATCTTCCCAAAACTCATCTGAGATGGGACTAGTTCCCTTATTATTATCTAGGGTCACGTATGCAATCCCTTCGTCATTTACATCATAAATATCTGGAGCAACATCCGCACATGCTCCGCAAGCTATACATGTTTCTTGATTAACTTTTGTGTACTTAGCTGTCATATCTTCCTCCCTCACCTACTATTTGGCTTCCATTAAACTTGTACTGTGCATGGGTTGAACCCTCGAATTTGGTTCTATAAAGACTTTTGCATTACTCACTGCAGTTGCTGCTTCCCCAAATCCAGTTGCAATCAGATTTATTTTTCCATCGCAAGTACATATATCTCCCGCAGCATATATTCCTTCTATATTTGTTTCTAATTTTGAATTTACGACAATAGAATTTTTTTCTATTTCAAGCTTCCAACTTTTTATTGGACCTAATGAAGAAACAAATCCATAATTAACTAAGACATCGTCTGCATTAATAATCTTCATTTCGTTACCCTTTACTTGTTTTAAAATCACTTTTTCTAATGATTGTTCACCATCGAATTTTGCCGGAACAAAAGGCGTAACTAACTCAAGAGTTGATTGTTTTAATTTCTCTACACTATGCTCATGAGCCCGAAACTTATCACGTCGGTGTACAAGTGTTACGTTTTTGGCAATAGGCTCTAACATTAATGCCCAGTCAACTGCAGAATCACCACCTCCAAAAACAACCACTTCTTTATTTGCAAAACGTTGCATATCTTTTACATAATAATGAACATTATCCATTAATTCATATTCAGTCACATCAATTGGTAATTTCCTTGGTTCGAAAGCTCCATTCCCAGCTGTGATAATAATAGATTTTGTATAATGTGTTTCATTATCTGTTCGTAATATAAAATAATTATCTATTTTCTCGACTTCTTCTACAGTTTCTCCGAGGCAAATATCAATTTTGTCTTGAAATATATCCATTTGCTGTTTTAAGTTATCCACTAGATTTTGGGCAGATATTTTCGGAAAACCTGCAATATCATAAATAAATTTCTCTGGATACAATGCTGCAAGTTGACCACCAAGTTGTGGCAGGCTTTCAATGATTTTTACAGAAGAGTTTCGCATGCCACCATAAAATGCAGCAAACATTCCAGTAGGACCACCACCAATAATTGTCATATCTACTACTTTATCATTCAATTCATGTCCACCCTCTTATCTTTATTGAGTTCTTTTATTTCTGTTAATCTACTATGTTTTTGCTAATGGGAACTCCAACCACCATCAACAATCAATTCTTCGCCAGTAACAAATTGAGATTCATCTGATGCTAAATACAAGTAAGCATAAGCAATATCATTTGCATTTTCAGCATGAGGTGGTAATGGGATTTGGTTAGTGAATGCCTTTCCAAGTTGTTCTTGTGTTGTCACACTATGTTTCTTAGCGGCACCTGTGTAAATAGCACCTGGATACACGGAGTTCACACGAATATTATCCTTGGCATAATTTTAGATAAAGAGCGAACTCCTCCTTTTGCAGCTCAATATGCTGCTCCATTGTCAGAACCACCCACATTGCTGCTAATGACACACAATTAATAATGGAACCATGTCCTGATTCTTGCATATAAGGGGATAACGGTCTTCATTCCTAACCATACAGATGTGAGGTTTAAATTGATTGTTTTATTCCAACCTTCTAAATTCTCCTCTAGTAAACTGTTGTGAAAAGAAACCCAGCATTATTGAATAAAAAGTCAACAGTATTAAACTCTTTGATCACTTATTCTACCACTAAACTCCAGTTATCTTCTGAAGTTACATCTAATTTAGTTGTATAAATATTCTCACTAACCTTTGAAACTTCTTACTGGCAATATCTGTAACAACAACTTTTGCTCCTTTATTATAAAATAATTCAACAGCTGCTAATCCCATACCACTTGCTGCATCTGTAATGATAACAACTTTATTGTCCAATCTACCCATAATTAATCCTACATATCAGTATTATTTAAACGTAACAGGCAGAGAAGATAAACCTTGGGCTGCCAATTTAAATTGCCATTTGATATCCCCACGTGGGATACTTAACTGAATGTCTGGCATTCGTTCTAGTAGTGTTGTAAATGCGATATCTCCTTCCAATCGTGCAAGTGGTGCACCTAAACACATATGAACACCCTGTCCGAAAGCGACATGACGTTTTACGTCGCGCGTTAAGTCTAATTCTTCTGAATCGCTATAAACATTGCCGTCTCGATTGGCTGACTTTAATAATGGAAAAAGTACATCTCCTTTTTTGATTGTTTGACCTCCGAGGACTAAATCTTTTTTTGCATAACGCGGACCAGCAGTCGTAGAAGGACCGTGGTAACGTAATAATTCCTCGACCGCATTTGAGATTAAGCTCTTATCTTTTTTAAGCATCTCTAATTGATCTGGATGATCTAATAAAATGAGCGTCCCTGTTGATATCAAGTTGGTTGTCGTTTCATGTCCGGCAAATATTAGTAATTGCACTAATGATAATAGCTCTTTTTCATCTAGTTTATCACCGTCTTCTTCTAAACTAATTAATTCACTTATTAAATCATTTGCTGGCTGCTTTCGTTTCTCTGCAATTAATTGAGTAAAGTATTCGGTAAAGGATGCTAAACTTTCTTTAACTTCATCATCTAATCGGCCTACGCCCAATCCTGTAGCTATCGCTTCTGACCATTGATAAATTTGTTCTTGTTGTGATGCGGGGACTCCAACCATGTAGGAAATTACTTTAATTGGTAGTTTATATGCATAATCTGTGACTATATCCATTTCACCTTTGTCTTGAACTTGTTCAAGCAATTCGTCTGCAATTTCCTGAACAGTTGGACGAAGATTTTCCATATATTTCGGAGTGAAAACTTTAGAAACTAAGCGTCGCAATCTACGATGGTCTGGTTCATCAAGCGCATTCAATGAATTTGCTAGGAAAAGTTGTGATCCTGTATCATCCGTTGTATTTGTTAAAGATTGTTTTATACTATTATCTTCATTAATATTTGATGGATCTACACAAAATAACGATTGATCTTTCAATACTTTCTTTACCTCGTCCAATTGTGTAACAATCCATGTTTGTTGATCAGCATCCCCCACCTGCATTGGGATTGGTCTAACTGCTCCTTTCTCACGTAGTTCTGAAAATACATAAAAGGGATCAAAATCGCTCCTGCCTCCTAAAACTTTTAAGACTTCTTCTTCCGGTGCTATTGGATATGTTTGTTTCATTGAACATCTTCCTTTCTCCATTAAGAATTTTTAACAACAATACCTTAGAATTAATAATAACAAACTAGTTATAAAACCATAACGTCCAAAAGGGCAATATACACTTGCCCAATATATCTAATTTATAACTAGTTCTTTTTGACAGGTAATTGATATAAGTTTTAGACGTGTTCGATCCTTTAATGAAGTGATTGATAAAAAACAAGTGGTTCCGTTAACTGTTTATAGATTGTTGGGACCACTTGTTTTTACATTAGGGATCTGTTTTCTTAATTCTTCCGACATCTTCGCTAAATGAGATGCAGCCCTTCCTCTGTGCTAACCAATTGTTCTTCTGAAGAAGCAGCAATGCCAGTTGTTTTTGTTGTTGATTAATTTGCAGTTTTGGATACTTCTGTAACTGATGTATTGACATTCTCCATAATTTGAGACATTCTTTTGGATAATGCAGTAAGTAGTTGCGTTTCTTGATCGACATCTTCTACTGCATCTAAAATACTTTCAAAGTTTTTACCTCTCTTTTCAACCATTTCCAAACCTTCTGTCACTTGCTCTTTGTTTCGTCTGGCCATTTCTAAAAATTGCTGAATATTTTGTTACGTAGAATTTTACTAACCTCGTGATTTCATCTGCAGCATTACCCGATTATGGTGAACCCTATTGTCAAGACACATTTTTTAAAATTAAGGTGGGCAGAACGTTTTTGATCTACCAATAATTCAGAGTAAGGGACACTCTTTTGCGGACAACTGTAGAGTTCTTGCTACCTAAATTGCTTGATACCCATCTATGAACATAAGTTTCATTATCAACAATATCTGTTTCATATTGGAGTTGCTCATCTACAAGTTCTTGAATTTTTTCCTCTGACTTCATTACTGGTTCCGGGCATCCTTTACAACTCATTTTTTCTCATCCTCTAAATTAACTATTTTACTGCCTATTAAAAAAACCATCATGTGAACAATACATACACGATGGTTTTAATATAATTTGTCAACATTATTCAACAGTAATTGTTGCAGTAATCTTCTGTTTTGCGTTTTTTATCGTTTGTCCAGGTGAACCGAAATAAGGTGTACCATCTGTCTTCCAAAACATTTGTTGCACGCGCGCATGCCGATTATGATCGTATAATGGGTTGCCTTCAATCCCTTTATACGGACGGGCATGATAAACAAGCAGATCTGTAACACCATCCTCAGCTACCGTAAAACTATTGTGACCTGGTCCATACTCTTTTGTTTCTTCATTCGAAACAAAAACAGGCTCTTTTGATTTTGTCCATGATTTTGGATTTAACAAGTCACTATCTTCATCAGCAGATAATAAGCCCATTACATAGCGATCATCTGTGGCACTTGCGGAAAAAGCTACAAAGACTTTCCCATTACGTTTAATCACAGCTGCACCTTCATTCACATAAAAACCTTCTTGTTCCCAATTAAATTCTGGTGTTGATAATACGACCTGCTCCCCTTTGATTGTCCATGGGTTACTCATTTCCGCGATGTAAAGGTTTGAAATAGTGTCATAATCAACCTTCTGTGCCCAGATTAGATATCGTTTGCCTTTGTGCTCAAAAGTAGTAGCATCTAAGGAAAAACTTTGGAAATCGGTATTAATTTGCCCTTTTTCCACCCATTCACCTTCAAATGGATCCTCGGAACTGTTCTCCAACACATATGGACGAATAGCCCACACATCATCTCTGTCTCCCGCTGCATAATGAATATACCATTTACCATCAATAAAATGGAGTTCTGGTGCCCATATATGTATGGACATAATCCCACTACCCCGTTTTCTCCACACCGCTTTTTCTTCCGCATTTGCAAGTTCTTTTATTGTTTTTGCTCTTCGCAGTATTATACGATCATATTCAGGATAAGAGCCTGTGAAATAATAATATCCATCCGTGTGTTTGTAGATATATGGATCTGCCCTCTGTTCAATTAAAGGGTTTGGGTACTCATACGTTTTAATTTTTCCTTCAACAGTAACCTTTCCAGGCTCAGCAAATAGTTCAGAATGAGGCTTATCCCATAATACTTGTAGTTCTGTATGGACACCATTATTCAATTCAGCTGATACTTGATTCGGCATTTGTGGAGGGACTCCTATTTTGGTTGTTAGTTCTATCTTTTCTACGCTCTTTATATTCATCTATGCTTCCCCTTTCTTAGAATGATAGTTTTTCTATAGGATATTTAAAATCCTCCTGTTTAAATTGATTAGCTAAAAATAGTCCAGTACACCTATCCCTTAAATGAAAAGCCTCATTTAAACTTAGCGAAACTAACGAATGTTCAATATTCAATTCCTCAGGTGTAGTGGGTCCTGCTACCGTTTTCAATAAATCTTTTATCTGTTGCGATGAAGGTAATTCCTTCATCATTTGTTTTATTTGCTCCCAATTTGTTGTAAAACTTTCTAGATATCTAGAATCAGTTGACATAAGGTCTGGATCTATATCGGTGATTATTTGTTTATATAGATCAATGATAATAGTTGTGGCAACTCCAACCTTTGCTCCATGTAGCAATTGTTTAGCATCTTTTTTTAATAAATCCATTTCCCAATAATGGGATAAGTGATGCTCACTTCCTGAAGCTGGTCTAGAGAAGTCCAACACAAGCATGACAAGACCTGACTCAATTAAAGCTTGCATCAGAATTTTTATTCCTTTATCTTCTCTTTTTGCTATTTCTTGAACACTATGAATACAATTGTCTAATGATCTCCTAGTTAAATCTGCTGCCAATTGGTTATATGGTTCTTTTCCTATTAAACTGGAAATTTCCCAATCTAATAGAGACGTATATTTCCCTATAATGTCACCAAATCCTGCTGCAGTCATCTCGCGCGGAGCATCTTTAATAATATCGATATCCGCGAATACTGCAACAGGGGAGGCAGTTTGAATGGTTTTCTTTACACCTTGAAAGATTAAAGGAGCTCCTTTAGACGTATAACCATCGACAGAAGCCGCAGTAGGAACAGAAATAAACGGAATAGACATTTTAAAGCTAGCAAAACGGACTATATCGTGAATAGTTCCTGAACCTACAGCTAAAATAACATCTGCACTATTCGGAATCTCCACAAGAAATTGAATTAAGGTACGTTCATCTGCAATTACTTCTCCATATTTATTCGGAGCTAATTCCACAATGGTAAGACGAAAATCATTCCTAGATAGTATATGTTCAATTTTATTTCCAGCTGCTTTTCTTGTATTTTCATCAACAACAAGAACGATATTTTTATATTCATGTGAAATTAAGTACGATGGAATTTTATCTATCGCATTTTTTTCAATATTTAATTCTGGAAGAGTGACTTCTTCTATATTAAGTTGTTTTACAAGTTTTTTGATATCTTCAGGTATGCTCATTATATATCCCCAACGTTTTTTATTTTTCTCTACTCAGCACTATCATTCCTGATATCCCAATACAACGTATATCGCTGATGGTGTAACTTATAAAATGGTATCAGCGTTACATTTACATTACCAGGCTGACCAACAGGATCCGTTTTAAAAGTTAACGGAGAACCTTGTTCAGGGGTTATCCATTTATTTACATCCATTCGATCTGTTAAAAGGGTTGGGACATCTATTAATGGATAATCATTTAGTGCTTGATGATCAGCTACAATATCAGTTTCCGGAAAGTTTTCTTTTCCTAACGCTCCCGCCATAACAAGGGGGCCGTACATTATAACTTGTTTTTTCGGATCATCTTTTGATTTGTATGTGTATAGTTCCATAGGTAGTTTGATTTTAACGCTATCGCCAGTAACCCATCTTCTCTTGATTATCAAGTACCCATTCTCTACTCTAGAGTAATGTTCATTTCCATTAACAGAAGCAATTACTTCTCCCTTTGCCCATTGAGGTATTCGAACATGAATAGGTAATGTTTCATTGTTCCCCTTTGTTATGATCAATTTTGTCTCTTGTGATTCTGGAAATGAAGTTTCTTGCCTTAACTTCATGTTTTTATCTTCCATATTAATTTCAGAAGCAATAAATAAATTCACATATAATTTTCCCTGTTCCTGATAATAGATGTTCCTTGTATAACGGGCTGGATTTTCCATCCCTGATCCTGTACAGCACCAAAATGAGTTATCTGGTGTACAATACACTTTAAAATGCCCCGGCTGGGTCGAAACGAAATACGTTTTCATTCCTGTATCAGGATCTTGTGATGGCAGAATATGATTGTAAAGCGCCTTTTCATAGTATTCCATATATTCTGCCTTAGGGAACCAATGAAACAAATGCTCCGTAAGTTTAAGCATATTATAAGTATTACATGTCTCTGCAGTTGTAATTCCAAGCTCTTCTTCATTTTCAGACCCAAAATGTTCGCCAATACTATTTCCACCGATAACATAAGAACGGTAATTCGTTACTTGTTTCCAAAAGAAATCAGCCAAGTCTTTATATTTCTTCTCACCAGTAATATCGTATATTTTTGCTGCTCCGATCACCTTAGGGATTTGTGTATTCGCGTGTTTCCCTTCAAGATCATCGATACCTTCCGATAAAGGAGTTAATATGGCATGGTGGCAAAAACGTTTAGCAAGGTCTAAGTATTCTTTGTTATTAGTCAAAATATAGACGTCTGCCATTACTTCATTCATCCCACCGTGCTCACAGATCAACATTTTTTCAAATTGTTCATCAGTAAGATTTCCTAACCCATTTTTTGCCCAATTAGCAAGTATTAGCACAATATCTAATGCTTTTCTATTGCCAGTATATTTATAAGTATCGATTAGACCAGCAAATATTTTATGGATACTATACCAAGGAACCCAAGAGCCACCCAAGCTAAAATTATCTACTTGAAAATCCCCATTAAAAACATTATCAAAGCAGGTACGAGGAAAACCACTTACATAACCTTTTGGTTCAGAGTACTGTATATTTCCTAACTCATCAATTGCATAATCAAGCTTTTGTTTTAATTCAGTATTCCATGTGGTGGCATACATGCTTGCAGCCGCTGAAAGCCAATGTCCGATTGAATGGCCTGCAATCTCCTCTTTCTCCCACCCGCCATAACGTGGCTTTTTAGGAGCTTGATCATTCGCCTCATAGCACGGTGCCACGAGTCTATCAATATCCAAATAGTGCAGGTATTCTTCTCCTTTTTCCTGTGATTGCTTAAAAATACCATTAAGAAGATTCACGTTATCCATTATCTACTCCTCATTTTGAGTCAAATTTAGTTAGGATTCTATTGATATTAGTGTTACTGATTTCGAAGGCAATGAGATATCAAGGGTTTGGCCGTTCCATTTATAATCTTTAAAATCAACAGGCTCAACTGCCTCTGGACTTTCGAACGTATTTCGATCATTCATATTGTCAGAAGTTAAAACTCTTCCTGATATTTTACTTGGATCTGCAATTCCACGTAAGTCTAAGCTTATATCTGCACCTGAATCTTTATCCAAATTACACAAGCTTATATTTATTTTACCCTCTTCATCCTTAGAAGCTGATACGCTCAGTTGGGATATAGAACCATTATTAATGGTGCCTGTGTTAACATCTATAGCTAGTTTCTTAGCATCTTGGTGTACTTTATACATTTCAAACACATGATAGGTTGGGGTTAATATCATTTTAGATCCCTCAGTTAAAATCATTGCTTGCAATACATTTACCGTTTGAGCAATATTCGCCATTTGTACACGATCACTATGATCATTAAATATATTTAAAGATATTCCGGCTACCAGGGCATCACGAATGGTGTTCTGCTGATAAAGAAATCCTGGATTTGTTCCTGGCTCCACATCAAACCAAGTCCCCCACTCGTCAATAATCATTCCAATTCGTTTGTCTGGATCATATTTATCCATTAGAGTTCCATGTTTTCGAATTAGTTCATCTATATGGAGTGCTTTTTTCATGGTAATGTTCCATTCATCCTCCGAAAAGTTGGTTGCTGACCCCTTTCCTTCCCAAAAATCTCCAGGAATAGTGTAGTAATGTAAGCTTAGTCCATCCATAAAGTCAGATGCTTCTCGCATTAATGTTTCTGTCCAGTTGTAGTCATCTATATTAGCACCGCCTGCAATTTTATAAATCTTATTTTCCCCGTAATTACGTACATAAGTCTGGTAACGTCGATAAAGGTCTGCATAATATTGTGGACGCATGTTCCCACCACAGCCCCAATTTTCGTTACCTACCCCAAAATAGGTTAATTGCCATGGCTCTTCTTTTCCGTTTTCTTTGCGCCAATTGGCCATAGGTGACTCACCGTCAAATGTGATGTATTCCACCCATTCAGACATTTCCTGTACGGTGCCACTGCCTACATTTCCACCAATATATGGCTCTGCACCGAGCATCTCACAAAGCATCATAAATTCATGGGTTCCGAAGTGGTTGTTCTCCAACACACCGCCCCAATGCGTATTTACCATTTGCTTTCTATCTTCGCGCTTACCTACTCCATCCTTCCAATGATATTCATCAGCAAAACAACCTCCAGGCCATCTTAAAACCGGGATATCTAGTTTCTTTAATGCTTCTAATACATCATTACGTATCCCTCTGGTGTTAGGAATGGAAGACTCTTCACCAACCCAAATACCTTCATAAATAGACCTGCCAAGATGTTCAGCAAAATGTCCATAAATATTTTTGTTAATCGTCCCTTGTTCAATATCAGTATTTATTACTACATTGCTTTTTTTCATTATTACACCTCGTTATTCGTATATTTTTGAATTACAATGAAACAATTCCCATATAAACCTAGTAAAGACTCACAGATTTTTTTCACTTATAGATCTGTTATCTAACTTTGAAAATACATGCATCGATAGCCAAATCCATACCAATGAACAAATGCTAAAAGTATAAAAAGGGATCAAAACAGGGAGTTCAAGGGATAAATAAAGCACTGAAAATATAACGATCACTTTTGCAATAGAAATATGTATCTTTGTTAAACCTATAACCAGTGCATTTTTAAGATGCCGCATAATACTTGCTTGATAATAGGCCAACAACGGAAATGTCCAGATAACAGTTAAGATATACATAAAAATCACAATATAAAAAGCGAACGGAACAATAAATATTACTTCGCCTTGAGATGCCGCAAGGAGACGATAATTAAAATAAAGCACCAAACCGATCAATGCAAACAACCACCCTAGCAAATTTGCGGAAATAAATTCCTGACGATATATACTTTTAAAAGACTTCCATATTTTTATATCTTGCTGTCCACCTATCCATTTTCTAGATATATTTAAAGTGGCAACTGTTGCTGGAAATACGCCTGCAACAAACAAACCAAATATCGAAAAAACTATCCAAAGGAAATTTAAAAAGGCTAATTTTGTAACCCAGTGCATAATTTTATCTAGTGATGTCACTACTCCATTAGCATTCAACTTTCCACCTCTCCTTTATCATCCAGTTTCGTTTTTGGCATAAATAATAATTTAACAATAAGCCCCTAGTTTTCTCAGAATGTCATACGAAAAAGCTTGACGTAGTAATAAGATAATTATCCTTTGACCCCTCCGGTTGTAAGTCCTGCCACAAAATAACGTTGGAAGATGATAAACAATATCATAATAGGAATGATGGTCATTACTGATCCAGCAATCAATACATCATAATTATTTCCATAAGGTGTCAATAAGGTTGCCAGTCCGATAGGCAACGTAAACATGTCATTTGAACGTAATACAAGTAGAGGCCAGAGAAAATTGTTCCAGCTTGTAAGCCCTTGTAAGATCGCCATTGCTGCTAGCGATGGCCCCATTAATGGCAACATGATCTTAAAGAATATACCATATTCTGTACTACCATCAATTCTCGCTGCATCCATTAACTGTTTCGGCAGACCTAAAGCATATTGTCTAAAGAAAAACACTGCTACTGGAGCAACAATTAAAGGTAATACCACTGCCAGATAGGTATCAATAATTTGGGTACTAACCATTAATTGATAAAGTGGTAACATTAAGATTTCAAACGGTACCATAAGAATCAACAGAACGAGGATAAAAAAGAAATTTCTTCCTTTAAAATCATAAACTGCCAATGCATACCCAACCATTGATGAAAAAAACAAAGACGTAACAATTGTAACAGCTGAGATAATTAAACTATTTCCATACCAAGTCCAATATTCTGAGGCTTGAGTAAAGATATAAGTATAGTTATCTAGGGTTAACCGACTAAAATCAATACTAAAACTAATTCCATCCTGCATTAAATCGGCAGAAGGTCTGAATGATGAAATTAATAAGCTAATTATCGGAAATAAAGCAATCAGACAAATTATTACAAAGCCTATATTTGCTATCCATTTTAAGAGTTTAATTTTTCCTTTCTCATCCATCTATTCATCACCCCTTTTAAAGGTTCCAGTAAGCAGTAGATAAATGATACTGATTATAAATATGATTATCATTAATGCAACCCCGATTGCTGCACCAAATCCCATATCATTTTGTCCAATACCTTGTTGGTAAATATAACCTACTACAGTTAAACCTATATTCCCTGGAGAACTTGCTTCCCAAAATACAAAACTTTCTTCAAACATTCTGAAGCCATTAATGATGGTAATAGTACTAACAAATATAATAATTGGTTTCACACTTGGGATAGTAACAAATTTTAATTTCTGCCATGCGGATGCTCCATCAATTTCTGCCGCTTCATATAATTCTCCGGGTACATTTTGCAATGCTGCCAGAAAATACAACATATTAACTCCTATCCAACGCCATGAACCAAGGATAACCATTAAGAACATAGCGGACCAGGCATTATAGCGCCACTCAACAGAATCAATTCCAAACCAATTGATAATTTGGTTTGCAACAGCAGTATCTTGTTCCCCGAACATTAATCTAAAGATCATCCCCCCTACAATCGTGGAGGTTAAGGCAGGAATAAAAAGAGATGCACGAAATATAGTTTTGAATCTAACAAATTTAGAATTTAGAAATATTGCCAAAAACAAAGGAACTATAGTGAGAACTAATACCGTTAAAATTACATAGATTGTTGTATTCGAAAGTGCTGTGTAAAATGTAGAGTTAGTTAATCTTGAATAATTTTCTAACCCAATAAATTCAACTTGACCTGGTAATATACTTTGAAAACTCATGATAATACCTTGCACGGCTGGATATAAAGTAAGAACCAAAAATGAAAGTATGAAAGGTGAAACAAAAATATAAGGAACTATATTTTTAGAGTTTAATAATTTCATCAGTTTATTCGGTTGTTTACCTACAGGTTTAGTGCCATTAATTTCTGGCATCCAATTTCCTCCTCGCTATTATTTATTAAAATCAGCGGTATGAATCGTATCAGGAAGTTACTTATCAATTTACATTTTTTTCATACGAATTACATTCCACGATGATTTCAATAATTCAGCCTCTAAAACACCATTTTGCAAAGAGGACTTGCCATTATTATGCGGTACTACTGATTCTTTCACTGCAGTATTTACAGCTTTCAAATCATCATTTTCCATGACAATATGTTCTGCTACTTTGTATCCCGCAAAGCTTCTCACATCTGCCGTTAAAGTGATCGCATCCTCTAGATTTTTATTTACCATAAAAATAGTTACTTCTTCTTTTTCTTCATTATAAACAGCTGCACTATCAATATAAGGTACGTCTGTAAAATCTTTGCTATCATACTTTGGAGAAGAAAGAATTGGCTGTAAGGAAACCCCTCTGCCATATAAAGAAGCATGCATGTATGGATAAAAAATTGTTTGTTTCCAAGAACGTCCATTATTTTCTGTCATAATCGGAGCAATAACGTTAACGAGTTGAGCTAGACAAGCCATTTTTACACGATCAGCATGTTGTAAAAATGTAATAAGCATGCTTCCGACTAATAAGGCATCCTCAAAGTTATAAACATCTTCTAATTGTGGAGGAGCGATACTCCATGGTTCGATTTTCGTATCGGCATTGTTAGAATGGTACCAGACATTCCACTCATCGAAACTAAGATTAATTGTCTTATTACTGCGGTGTTTTGCTTTAATATAATCGCAAGTCGAAGTAACAGTTTTGATAAAATGGTCCATATCCATATTATTTGCAAGATAATTTGCAGAATCATTCGTCCTGTTACCATAATATTGATGAAGCGATATATAATCTATTTCCTCATATGCAATATCAAGCGTGGTTGCCTCGTATTCAGGAAAAGTTGGCATACCTGTATTTGAACTACCACATGCTACCAGTTCAATAGTTGGATCCACCAATTTCATTGCTTTACCAGTTTCCTTTGCTATTCTGCCATATTCATAAGCTGTTTTTTGACCTACTTGCCAAGGCCCATCCATTTCGTTTCCAAGACACCAAGTCTTAATATTATGAGGCTGTTCGTACCCATGCGACTTTCTTAGGTCGCTCCAATATGTACCACCTGGGTGATTTGTATATTCAACAAGGTTTCTCGCTGCATCTATTCCTCTAGTTCCAAGATTGACAGCCATCATGACGTCAGCATTTACCTTTTTTGCCCAATCAGCAAATTCATTTGTACCGACTTCATTTGTTTCAATCGTACGCCATGCAAGTTCAAGTCTACGTGGTCTGTCTATCTTCGGCCCTATGCCATCTTCCCAATTATAGGCAGACACCATATTTCCTCCTGGATAACGTACAATTGGAACATCCAGTTCTTTTACAAGTTCAATGACATCTTTACGAAATCCTTGTTCATCTGATAAAGGATGATTTGGCTCATAAATACCTCCGTAAACAGCTCTTCCTAGGTGTTCAATAAAGGAACCATAAATACGGTCATCTACTTTAGCGATTTCATTGTTTTTATCGAGAGTCAACTTTGCGTTTAATTTTTTTTCCATTTCACAGTACACTCCTTCACTCATTCTCTTTAACTAGTAAATCCTTTTGAAGCGTATCTATTTAAATTTCTAATTATAAATAAATTCTCTTCCTTAATCGACTTTGCTTGGATTATAAAAATAGAAAGCAAGCACGTTTATTTCCTTGCTTTCTATTTTTAATTATCTATTACTCTTGCATTTCTTTAATTTTATCAGCCGCTTGTTCTAAGGCTTCCTCAGGACTCTGCGAATCATTACGCAAAACATCATTCGTAGTATTCGTATGATACTCATCTATTACATCTGGAGTATTCTCTGTTATATTTAGCACATTAATTTCTTCCCTGACTTCAAGTAATATATCAAAAATATTATCACTGAAATAATCATAGTAAATATTATCTTCTCTTATTTCGTCACTTTCCCATGTATCCCAGCGAGGCGGGTCAAATCCAAGTACTTTCCATAAGTTTATATTTCCTTCTTCCGATATTTTTGCTTCAGCTAAAAATTCTTTAGCTAAATCTCCATTCTCAGATTCTTTCGTTACAACTGTGCCTGTACCACCCATACCCGCAGAGCGATTTCCTCCTTCTTCCCATGCTGGCATTGGGCGAATAGCCATTTTACCTTCAAGGTCAGGCATACTATCAATAAATCTTCCCATATACCAAATTGGCGCTAAAACACTTGCTGCACCTCCATCATTCATATACCCGTAAAATTCTTCTGATTGATTCATTCCACCTGGAGTTAGTTCAGCAATTTCGTGTTCATAGACTGCATCATGCAAGAATTGAAGTGTTTCGGCGTTTACTTCATTATCTAATATAACTTCTCCATTCTCATCAAAAGCATCAGATTCTTGTTGAGAAATCATTGGCCATAAATCCATCAACCAGTCTTCGGTACCTACATTCCACATCATCGAATCGGTATTTTCTGTTACCTTCATTCCAGCTTCTATATAATCATCCCAAGTTACTATAGAGTCAATATCCACACCTGCTTCATCCATTATTTCTGTATTATAATACATAACCGTCGCCCCTACATGAGTAGGTATACCATAATAATTCCCATCTTGTGCATAAAGGTCAAAACGCGTTTCTACGGATTGATCTAAAACTGGTTCAACATATTCATTCATTGGTTCTAATGCCACTTCTCCTTGTAAATAGTTTGCAAATTGACCAGCTTCTATATCTGCGATATCAGGTCCACCTTGCCCTGATTGAATTGCAAGTAGAAGATTATTGTGCATTTGCTCAAATGGATATGTTTCTGCTACCAACTGAATTGGTCTATCGGGATGTTCCTCATTCCATCGTTCAGCAGCATCGCTATAAAGGTCTATATGCTGACCAACAAATGTCCACAAAGTGATTTCAGTTGCATCTTCGATTTCTTCGCCGATAACTTCTACCTCTTCTGCTTCACCAGAGGCATCGTCATCACCTCCGCAAGCTGCAAGCACTAAGGCAATAATTCCAATAAACAACATTAATAAACTCTTATTTTTCATTTCACTACCCCCCATATGTTTTTAAGCGTTTTCAACAATAAATACTAAAAATACTAAAAATATTAAAAAAACAATATGTTCGCCTCACCCCCCAGGATCTTTAAAGGAATTACGTGTTAACTGTTAACGCATACATAAACTTTTATAAAATAATAAATAAACATATAATAAGGCATAGCATCTTATTGTTCCATATGTTTTTAGAAATATCTTTCTCATTTAAAATAGTACCATTCGCCTATTTAGTTGTCAATAAGTTTTTGTTAAATAACAAAAAAGTTATACGTACCAGATTTATTATCTATCAAACTTGTTAATTAAACTAGAAAAAATATGGCCAGCCATCTTCCCAATACATACTTCTTATCTGCATCCGAATCACACCATTGGCATCTCTGTCATAGTAGTGATGAACCATATAATACTTTCCACGATCTTTCAGAATATCCTGTCCACCAGGGCCAATTTGATTAGAGTGACTGGAAAGAACTACTTCGCCTCCCCCTTTAGTTAGAGGAACTCCATCTTTGTCTACATAAGGCCCTGTTACATTTTCTGAACGCCCAATAGCTACCTTATATGTGCTATCTAAACCCGCACAACATTGATCCCATGAAGTTACTAGATAGTAATATTTCCCCTTTTTAAAAATTGTTGGTGCTTCAATGGTATTATGCTCCGTTGTCTTTTCACGGCTCGCTATTGTATATACTGGACCTATTGGTTCTGTCATGTTTTCCAGTTCCTGTAATTGAATGCCGCTAAAGTGCGATCCAAATACCATCCACCATTTTCCCTTATCCTTAAATACCGTTGGATCTATTGCGTTGTAATCCGCTTCACCAGGCTTTGAAGTTAAAACAGGGCCTAAGTCTTCCCAGCTATCAATATCACCAGGCTTATTGGATTTCGCAACACCTATAGCAGAATTATTCGTTCCAAAAATGGATGCCGAATAATATAAGTAAAATGTATTACCTTTTTTCACCACATGAGGCGCCCACAAATGTTCAATATTATAGTCCTCGACCCATTCAGGAACAGGAATTTCTCCAATAGCTTCCCATGATCCTCCTATAGTTTCTGTTGATTTTCGAAGATAAATTCCTCCAGGGTTAGAAGTATCTCGTGCCATACCAGTTGACACAACATAGTAAGTGTTACCGTCCTTAAAGATCGATGGGTCATGCACTGGATCATCAATTTCTCCTTCTACATAGTCCCCAATTTCTCCAGTCATCGGTACTGTACCTTCGGGCGGGGCGTTATTCGATGGTTCTTTAACTTTTGCCTCTCCCCTTTCTTGATAATTTGAAAATAACAAAAACCCTACTATCATTACAGTTACAATCGACCATACGCCTCTTTTCATAAACTTTACCTTGGCAATCATTGTGCATTCCCCTTTCATATTGAGTAATACTTTCACTTCTATTAAGCGCTTTTATATTAAGAGTCAACCTAACATGTACTTACATATGTGTCAATGCCAATAAGGAAGTTATTTATTTTGAAGCTATTAATGTAATGGTCCTTTGGCATAATCTACGTTATATTATCAAAGCTATGTTCTAAACCCCTTTTATTATAGTTGGCTCTGATAAACCAGTCCCGTCTGCTATAATCACTTTTTTCATTTTCTATCGCTTAGACAACATTAAAAGACACCTCACTCGTTCATATAAGAACAAAAAAATTTTAACTCGTACTAATAAGATATTACGTTCATTATAAAATTAACATACTCATAGGAGCGATCTGAATGACTAAAAATGTAAAAACAATATCTTATCCTTCATGCTTTAGTTAATACCTCTTACCATATCCGTCACCATTAACACGCGTTGCATCAAAGTTACATACACATTGGTTAGATTTGATTGCTTACTTATTTATTTTTACTTAATACATCAAAAGCTACAGCACCTAATAATACAAGGCCTTTGATAGCTTGCTGCCAATCAATCCCTATACCCATGATGGACATTCCATTATTTAACACACCCATAACTAAGGCACCTATTACAGCTCCAATTACTGTTCCAACACCGCCAGCCATTGAAGCCCCTCCAATCACTGCTGCAGCAATTGCGTCAAGTTCGAACAGGTTACCAGCTTGTGGTGTTGCAGCATTTAATCTACCAGCAAAAACAATACCCGCTAGTGCAGATAAGGCTCCCATATTAACAAATACCCAGAACTTCATTTTTTTCGTTTTAACACCTGATAACTGTGCAGCATTCGTGTTACCACCAACAGCATAAATATGTCTACCAGTGACTGTTTTGTTCATAATAAATGTATATCCAACTATTAGTACCAATAAAATGATTAATACGTAAGGGATTCCTGCGTATTGCGCTAATACGTAAGTAAATAAGTTAATTAAACCAAGAAACAAAACAATCTTAACTATAAATATAGGAAAAGCCGTTGTGTTAAAGTTATATTTCTTATCTGTTCGTCGTAGATTCAACTCGTTAAGTATAAATAAAATTGATACTACTAAACCGATCAAAACAGTAAATACATCAATCTCTCCTCCACCAAATAAGTCAGGCAAGAAAGAAGAGCTCAAACTTCGGAAACTTTCAGGAAATGGAGCTAGCGTTTGTCCGCCTAACACTACCAATGTCAGACCTCGGAAAATTAACATTCCACCCAATGTAACAATAAATGCTGGAATATTTACATAGGCAACCCAAAAACCTTGCCATGCTCCTATAATAGCTCCTATAACTAAACATAGTAATATTGCCAGATATACTGGTAAATCATAGGTTACTAACAATACACCTGCTACCGCTCCTATAAACGCAGCTACAGAACCAACTGATAAATCAATTTCTCCTGTAATTATAACCAGCATCATACCAATTGCTAATATAATAATATAGCTGTTTTGCATAATTATATTCGTTATATTTAATGGTGTTAATAGAATTCCACCCGTTAAAATCTGAAATAAAATGGTAATACCAACTAACGCAATAATCATTCCGAATTTTCTCATGTTATTACTAACGAACTGTTTAATACCATCCATTGTTTACGACCTCCTGCTTTGCGTCATATATTTCATTAATGATTCTTGGTTTGCAACACTTATATCGTGATCTCCTGTAATTTCACCTTCACTAAGCGTATATATGCGATCACACATACCCAATAATTCAGGTAGTTCGGATGAAATCAAAATAATACTCTTCCCTTGCTCAGCAAGTTCGTTAATAACTTTATAGATTTCTAGTTTAGCTCCAACGTCTATTCCCCGGGTTGGCTCGTCTAATATTAAAATATCTGGATCAGTATATATCCACTTTCCTAACACTACCTTTTGTTGATTCCCCCCACTTAGGTTTACAGTTTTCTGTTGAATACTAGGAGTTTTAATATTAATTTTAGATTTAAGCATTTCTGCATCTATGGCTTCCTTATTTGAATCGACAATATTTTTTTTCGATAATTCATTTAAATTCGCTAGCGTTAAATTATCTTTAACACTATCAATTAGAATCAAACCATATTCTTTTCGATTCTCAGATACATAGGCGATGCCATGTTCAATTGCCTGACTTACATTATGAAAAGTAACTTCTTTACCCTCTTTAAAAAGTTGACCTGAAATTTTTCTGCCATAGGACTTCCCAAACACACTCATTGCCAATTCTGTTCTTCCTGCCCCCATTAAACCAGCTATACCAACAATCTCTCCTCGTTTAACATTTATATTAACATTGTTTAATACTTGCCTTTCAGCGTCTTGTGCATGATATACAGACCAGTCTTTTATTTCAAAAACAACTTCATCTTTACTATTGTTTTTACGTTCTGGGTATAAATTTGATAAGTCACGCCCAACCATATCTTTGATTATTTTATTCTCGGTAACTTTATCTTTCTTAATAGAATATGTATTAACTGTTTGCCCATCGCGAATTACCGTTATGCTATCTGCCACCTTAAAAAGTTCGTTTAATTTATGGGAAATCATAATAGACGTCATGCCTTGTTTCTTGAATTCTAGTAATAGCTGTAAAAGATTTTCACTATCTTCTTCATTTAAAGCAGCTGTTGGTTCATCCAAAATTAATAGTTTTACTTCTTTAGATAGCGCCTTAGCAATTTCCACTAATTGTTGTTGACCTACTCCGATGTTTTTGATTTTCTCTTGAGGATCTACCTTCAGACCAACTTTACCTAGCAACTCTCTTGTATCCATAATTGTTTTATTCCAATTAATAATACCTTTCTTCGCATTCTCATTTCCTAAAAATATATTTTCTGCAATCGATAAATCAGGGATCAAAGCAAGCTCTTGATGAATAATAACAATACCTAAATCCTCACTTCCATTAATACTTTTAAATTCACATCTATTTTCCTGAAAAACAATATCCCCAGCGTATGTCCCATATGGATGCACGCCACTTAACACTTTCATTAAAGTTGACTTTCCTGCACCATTTTCACCTATAAGTGCATGTATTTCACCTTCATCAACTTTAAAGTTTACATCTTCTAATGCTTTAACACCTGGAAATGTTTTTGTTATTCCTTTCATTTCCAAAATTGTCGCTGCCATTGTTATCACACCTTCTTTAATGAAAATAAGTGGGATGATTTAGCGCTTTCATTATGCTAAATCATCCATGTTAATGTTTAATATTACTGTAGTTGGTCTTCTGTATAATAACCTGAATCTATAAGCTCTTCTTCATAATTATCGATATCTACAGAAATTGGTTCTAATAAGTTAGATGGAACCACTTTCTCTCCATTTTCGTATGTTTCTGTATCATTTACTTCAGGTTCTTCGTCATTAAGTATTGAGTCTGTCATATCAACCGCACTTTCAGCTAACTTTCTTGTATCTTTAAATATTGTTTGTGTTTGTTCACCAGCAATAATAGATTTGATGGATGATAATTCTGCGTCTTGTCCAGTAACAATTGGCATTGAATTAGAATCTGAACCATAACCCACTGCTTTTAATGAGGAAATTACTCCTCTACTTATACCATCAAAGGGTGAGTAAACCACATCTATTTCTTCACTGGAATAATGGGCACTTAATAAGTTATCCATACGTTCTTGCGCCTCAGCTCCGTCCCATCTTAGTGTTGCACCTTGTTCGAAATCAGTCTGGTCACTTTGAACTACTAATTGACCTTCATCGATATACGACTGAAGTACTGACATTGCACCATCCCAGTAGAAATACGCATTGTTATCATCTGGTGATCCAGCAAAAAGTTCAATATTAAACGGACCTTCTCCATCTGCTAATTCTAATTCCTCTTCAATGTATTGACCCTGTAGCTCTCCAACTTTAAAGTTATCAAATGTTGCATAATAACTAACATGATCACTGTTCATAATTAAACGATCATATGCAATCACTGGGATTTCCTGGTTTTCTGCTTGTTCTAATACTTCTGTCAGTGCTTCTCCATCAATAGATGCAATAACAAGGGCATCTACACCCCTGGTTATCATGTTTTCGATTTGTGAAACTTGGTTTTCAACAACGTCTTCTGCGTATTGTAAATCAACTTCATAACCTAATTCTTCAAATTCGCTTTCCATGTTCTCTCCATCAAGCACCCATCTTTCAGAGGATTGTGTAGGCATAGCTATTCCCACTGTTTCGCTATCCCCTCCACCTTCACTACTAGCATCATCACTGCACCCTACTATTACAATAGCAAGTATTATAATAGAGACAATCCAACTAAATTTCTTCATTTCTTTTCCCCCTAAATTGTAATTATACAAAAAATAATAGATAACGCTTTCATGCAAACGTAAATTTTTTTATTTTGCATAATAACAAAAAATCATGCGTACAACATGCATACCATTTAATATCATCTTATACGTACAATTATTATAAAACAGTTCTACTCACTTTGCAATAATAGTTTAAAATTATTTGAAAATTCTATATAAAAAAATGTCATCTTATATATCAAAGTAAGATGACAATTGAAGTAACTTTTATTTTACTTTATCTCTCGTCGATTTTATCAAATCTAAAACTGTATTTGCTGCAGCGTCTCCCTTTTCACTTTTTGGATGCTCGATGGAAGTTAATTTAACCTCTGATACGTCTGCTAAAAAAGAATCATCATACCCAACAATAGATATATCTTGAGGTACCTGTATATTGTCCGTTCGCAATATATCGAGTAACTTCATTGCGAGTTCATAATTATAACAAACCAACCCCGTAATCGAGTTGTTCTTTACAGCTAATACCACATTCTTCTGATCTATTTGTAATAATTTATCTTTTTATTTATCAACTATTCAAATAATTTAATATTAAAATTAATACATAGATTTAGCACTAATCATATTTTAGTTAGCTATGTAATTATTGCTTTAATATGCATTTTTGATAAATTTACTGCTTTATTTTTTGATAAGTAAATAACAAATGCAATCAAAAATATTACAAATCCTATAATGTCCATAGAAAATAATTGGACTATTCCCCATATAAAAATCCAAATTAATACTTTGTATTGAATGATATTATCCTGCATTTTTAATGCAACAAGGAAGTTCACGATGGAACCCACGAACATGAATAAACCGAATGTTAATATCACTCTCGATAGATTATCTATCAATTGCGTTCCTGTTATCATCAAATTAAAATCAGCGTTTTGTAGCTGTTGAGCGCCTTCTTTATTGAACCATGTGTTATAACTAAAAATTGTTAAAAGAGAGGTGAATAGGTTCCAAATCGATCCAATTATTAACAATTTCCTTTCCAAACCTCTGTTCATTTTTGATTCCTCACCTTTTCAAACAGATTTTTTCCTGGGAAGTACTACCAAATAATCTGCCCCCATATCTTAAACTGGTTTCTTATCCTTTAATACCAGAACTCAAGTCCAGTGACTGTACAAAGTACTTTTGTGCGAAGAAAAATAATAACATTGTTGGAATTACAGCTAATAATGCCGAACCCATTAATTGTCCAATCATACTATAATTACCATAAACATCTTGTAGCAAAAGCAATCCAGCTGTAACAGGCATTTTTTCCACATCCGTATAAACGATAACTGGCCAGAGAAAATCATTCCATGATCCTGTAAATGAAAATAAAGCACACACAATTAAAACTGGCTTAATCATTGGTAAAATTATCTTGTAGTATATTTTAAAATCACTCGCACCATCTATACGTGCTGATTCATCCAAATCCTTCGGTATCCCTTTCATAAACTGTCTAACTAAAAATATATTCCCCATTCCTGCTAATCCTGGAACTATCATTGCCCAAGGTGTGTTAACCCAACCTAACGTATCGATAATTTTATAAGAAGGAATTAAATTTACAACATTAGGAAAGAAAGAAATACCTAGTAATGTAAAAAATAATACATCTCTTCCTTTAAACTTCATACGAGAATAACCATATGCTGTAACTGAAATAACAACAAGCACTAAGAATGTATGTGTAGTTGAGATGAATATGGAGTTCCATATCCAACGTAAAATAGGTGCTGTTGATGTATCACTCAAAACTGCAGCGTAGTTTTCAATTACCCAGTTAACGGGTAATAGTCTAAAACCAGTGGAAACGACTTCTGTTTGAGAGCGAAATGATGTAGCAATACCAAATATAAGGGGAATAATCCAAATCAAACAAACAACGATTAAAAATAGATAAGCTAGATATTTTGATATATTAATTTTTTTAAAAATTTAGTCATCCCTTCCTTTCTTGAATCCATTCCTAATAAGCATCGTTATCTATGAAGCATTACGGCTCATCAAGTAAAACTGCAAAGCTGAGACTACCAAAATAACTAATCCTAACATTACTGCCATTGCTGATGCTATTCCTGCTATTGATTCTCCATGACTAAATGCCAAGTCACGAATATACATCATCAAAACAGTGGTACTCTGTCCCGGCCCCCCCTGTGTCATCATTAACGGTTGAGCAAACACATTAAAGGAACCAGCTGTTGTCATCACCATTGTATAAATTAATGGGAAACGGATAGATGGCAATGTTATATTAAAGAATTTTCTTATTTTTCCCGCCCCATCAATTTCTGCTGATTCGTACAAATCTTTAGAGACACCATTAATAGAAGCGCGGTATATAATCATATTTCCGCCAATACCAGCCCATGTAGTAATTACAAAAATTGTAATCCAAGCATATGGTTGGGTCGATGCCCAAACAGTATCAGATCCAAATAAATTATTAACTACTCCTAATTGTCTATTAAATATCAAAGACCAAAGAAGTGTTGCTGCTGAGATGGAGATCAATCCGGGAATATATACAATTGACTGAAAAACATTTTTCATTCTCAAGTCTTTATGCTCCAATGAAACAGCAATTAATAATGGAAGAATAATCATTACTGGAACACTAATACCTACAAATATAAGAGTATTTTTCATACCATTATAAAATTCACTGGAGAAAGACGACTCTTTATTAAAGAGTATTGTTCTATAGTTATCCAAACCTACCCATACCGGGTCACTTACTAAATTCCATTGTGTAAATGAAGCATAAATTCCATATAACGATGGTATTAATATAAATACAACAAATAAAATTATATGGGGTCCTATAAAGAATGCAGGTGCTAATTTATTTTTATTGTACAATACTACGACCTCCTATGAATCAAAGTAATGCGTCAATATTAAAACACATTACTTTTTATTCTATCTATTCATCCTCTATTTCAATATTTTCTATTTCTAATGACCCTTCAACAACTCTATCCTCAGCGAAATTTTGCATAGCCTCTAATCCTTGATCAAGATCCATTTCACCATGGATTATTTCTGGCAAATATTCATCCAAAGCTTCTTGAATATATGGATAATACAGATCTGTATAAATGTATAAAGAATCCTCTTGTTCTTCGCTAGAAGTAAAGAACGATTGCATATAGTTGTCATAATCAGGGCTTTCAATCACATCAACACTTGCTACATTTTGTCCAGCCTCTGCCCATTCGATCGAATTTTGCCGTACATACTCTAAGAATTCACCAATTCCTTCTTCTTTTTCGTCATTTCTTTCTTCATTTTCTAACATAGAAAACAAGTGTGCAGAAGATCTATTATGGAATGTATCAGATTCAAATGCATAGGTATTTGTTACACCGAAGTTCAAATTTTCAACTTGTGCATGCGCTGTTGAACTCCAGGTTCCATCCGTTGAGAATAGTACATTTCCTGATTGGAACATTAAGAAGCCATCTTCACCATAAGGGGTCATCAATCCAGTATCTGCGATTGATTTAATCGTTTCAATCGCTTGTTTCATTTCAGGTGTATTAATGGCTGGTCCATTTTCATCTTGGATTTCCCCCCCAAGATTTTGAATCTGCGCTAAAACTACCCAACTAATTAACGCATCATTTACGACATAATCTCCCTCTTCTAGTTGACCTTCTAGAGATAATATTTCATCGAAAGTAACTACATCATCATCCAAAAAGTGCTCCACCCCATATTTAGCAAGCAAATCTTCATTATAATACATAGCACTACCATGAATATCTAGTGGAATAGTATACTGTGTACCATCTATAATTCCTGCATCCCAACCTTCCGCTAAGTAATTTTCTGGTTTCAATTCTGGCTGCGCATCAATAATACCTGTCATTGGTTCCAGTAAACCTTGTTGAGCAAAACTTTGGATACGATCAGCATGGATAATTGCTAAATCAGGTATATCACTACCAGAATTCATTACAGTGTACATTTTTGTATACATATCAGACGTTACAATATGTTCTACTTCAAACTCTGGATCTGTTTCATTGTAATCTTCTGTAATCTGATTCATGTAAGCACCATCCTCACCTGTTAACGGTGTCCAAAACTCAATCGTGTATTCATCGTTACTACATCCCGCTAATATAAGTAGGGTAAGGGAAAACAACGTAATAAGTATTGATATTTTTTTCATTATATAAGCCCCCAACTTCTTAATTTATTAATCTTGAACCTTCCAAATACGCCATCAACACTTTTTGTTAGCGCTTGCATTAATGAGTATATATCACCTCGCACTTTCAAAATAAATTAGCAACAGATTTTATTGTGTAATAACACATATGAACAAGTTGCTATTTTTGATCAATAATCAACAAAATTATACGTATGAGTTTTTCTGGTTAAATTATAATATACTTTTATTATTTTGGCAATAATTTTTTTATTCTAATATTAAATCGATATTTAATATTAGAATAAAAAACAATAAACAACAAAAGTTATTTACAAAAACACCCATCATTTCTGAATGTATTTCGACGAATGGGGTAACTGGGCAACCCGATCTCAACTAGAACCCATAATCAGATTAGCCAAGTCTAAAGACGGGTACCTTAAGATGGTTCAAAACTAAAATGACCAATGTCTTACTTGAAGGGATAAATAGTCTCGTTCAAGCTGATAAAAGTAAAGCCCGTGGATAGCAGATAATTTTATTGCCATGATCTACGCAACAGTTAACAAGCTAAATTGATTGTTGAATACTGACTTGGCTTGTTCCTTCGTTTACTTGCCGACAATCCCTTAGATACCTTATAGGTATCTAAGGTAGTAGCAAACAAGGAATGATAGATTCAACTTCGCACTAGTAAATTACTTTTTCATTACTAAATAGCGATGAGCCAACTTTGGTGTTGACCGTAATAGGATACTTGTTCTCACTCATTTATTTGCTATTTTATTTCATATCTACAGTAAATTATCTCTATATTTCTACACTGACCTGTGTTGACATACAGGTCTAAATCCTGACCTGGTGGGAAACTCGATCGGTACTCATGGATACTCCATCGATTAATACAGAGGGAAATTCCTGACGAACAAATAATAGAGTTTGTTGGAAAGTAATACCTGGGAAATGAGGCAGATTCGGCTAACCGTAAATCATCTAACTAGATATATTGTGAAGTGTATAAAACAATAGCGGGTTTCATGGACTTTTAAACTGCTGCGAAGGGCAAAGTCTGTACCTTTAATGGGGGGGCTATAACGACCACCTGCTAAGGTGGATTTGGACATGAATGTCGACGACTAAACTCGTTACTCAGGCTAAAATCCTGCTTAAAGTCCTTAAGCTGAAGCTAAATTGAAATTTGACTTAACTCATTCCTCAATTCTAAATATGTCTTCCTTACCTTTATTGAATTGATTGGCTATATAATTTCTTATGTAACAGTACCAACTGTGGCGTAAAAGTATCCTCTTGCCCACAAATGCTGACCCCAATAGCGCTTCTTGAGTTTTAGAAGTTCATCCTGTAATAATCTTGATGACTAACTTTTAGATACTGCGAATTCTAATTGGAGCAATACTTGGCGGGCAGGATAACAATAAGTGAATATGATCTTTACCGACACTTCCTTGCAAAATTGTAATACCTCTTGCTTCACAACCTTGCCAGATCAATTCTCTGGTTATTTTTGCTATATGTCCTCGTAACACCGTGTATCTATATTTTGTTATCCATATTACATACTTGATATCATACACTGCATGACCACTTTTTCGATATCCGCCCATACTATTCACCTCACACTTCAAGTATGGACATTTAAGGATAAGACTAAAAGCGGATACTTCTAAAGACGGTGGAGTTAGGCCACGCATTTGTAAGGTAAAAGGACAACAGAGATAGGAACCCTATACAAAAAGCATGTTTCTAAGATAAAGTTATTTTAAAAGAAATACTGTCCAAAATTCGGAGGTAAACTCCAGTTTAATGAAATAGGGTTTTTTAAGAAGTAACCTTCGATTCACTTATATCTCTCGTCGATTTTCTAATGGTAAGGTTTGGTGCGTATACAGTAGAATTACCATTGAAATCCTCTTCACTTTTTCCATTATTTTTCGATTGTATCAAATCTAAAATTGTATTTGCCGCAGCTTCTCCCATTTCACTTTTTGGATGCTCGATGGTAGTTAATTTAACCTCTGATACTTCTGCTAAAAAAGAATCGTCATACCCTACAATAGATATGTCTTCGGGTACTTGTATATTGTCCGTTCGTAATATATCGAGTAACTTCATTGCGAGTTCATCATTATAGCAAACCAACCCCGTAATAGCGTTGTTCTTTACAGCTAATACCTTTTTTAATTCATCCATGGGCTTTGTATTTTTTTCCTCTGTATTATACGTGATAATATTACTTGGATTTATGGCTATCTTATTTTTTCGATGAGCTTTTAGAAATCCCTTCATTCGCTTTGTACCTTGCGTATCATCTGTTTTAAAAAATCCAATTAAATTTTCGTGCCCGAGTTTAATTAAATGATCCGTTTGTAAAAATCCACCTTTTTCATCATCCATCACAATACTGATAGGTTCTAATTCGTCATAATATGCATTAATCATAATATAAGGAATGGAAAGACGCTCTAGATTTAAATAATAGTTAATATTTGGATTCGAATACCCACTTTTAGTTGGCTCAACAATAACACCATCAAATTTCTGTGAAAGAATTTTTTCTAAAATCCTTCTTTCATTGTTTTGGTCATTATTGGTACTAAAAATACTAACCTGGTATCCTTCTTCACTAAGGCGAGATTCTGCCCCTCTTATAATAGAAGGAAATATATAATCTGAAATATATGTTGTGATAATAGCAATATTCTTTTGATTACCTACAACTTGATTATTATTAATTTTGCTTCTATCTGCACAAAAAGTTCCAGAGCCCTGTTCTTTGTACAGCCATCCTTCTGTTACAAGGTCCCCAATTGCAAGACGTACGGTATGACGACTTACGCTAAATTCTTTCATTAGTTCACTTTCCGAACTGATCTTTTGGTGAGGAGTATAGGTCCCCTCTATAATTTTTGATTTAATGGCTTGCCTTACTGTATTATATTTTGTTGTCAAAATAACACCTCAACTCATATGAATCATGATTTTTAAATTTAATCATCCGTATGAGTTAGCATATCATAATATAACATATTTTACACATATACTATTTTGAAAAAAGAAGAGGTCGCCTCACTGGCAAACCTCTGTTATAAATGCATCCTATATTGTATTTTTTCAACAACCTACTTCAACTCATTTCGCAACTGCCTAACTTTCGTATCCTTATCAATCACGATACATTCAATTCCTGTCATATCCGCAAAATCATATAACTGATCTGTAGTTACTTCAAAAGAGAATACCGTATGATGTGCACCACCGGCATAGATCCATGATTCGGTTGCTTCACTTAATGACGGCTCAGGCTTCCATAATACTTTGGCAACTGGCAAGTTAGGCGTTTCCTCTGTTGCTTGTTCAGCTTCTACTTCATTTACAATAAGTCGATAGTATCCACCTAATTCAACCAATGAAGCTACAACTGCATCTCCACCACGGCCGTCAAATACTAAACGTGCAGGATCCGCTTTATCACCCATTGATAAAGGATTCACCACAATCTTAGGTTTGGTCGCAGTAATCGTTGGGCAAATTTCTAGCATATGTGACCCTAAAATCATTTCATTTCCCGGCTCTAAATGGTACGTATAGTCCTCCATAAAGGATGTACCTTTATTATCAGCAATAACTTTCATCATTCGTAGTAATGCCGCGGTTCTCCAGTCACCTTCCCCCGCAAATCCATACCCTTCCGCCATTAAACGCTGTGCAGCTAATCCTGGCAATTGTTTCATGCCGTGCAAATCTTCAAAGTTGGTGGTAAACGCATTATAATTTCGCTCCGATAAAAATGCTTTTAGTCCTAATTCAATTCGTGCCTGTTCCATGATCGAATTCCTTACCTGTCCTGGTTCATTTGCTTCAGCAGGTAATTCATATAGCTCACTATATTCGTTGTATAACCTCTCTACCTCAGCATCTGATATAGAGTCTATTACCTCTACTAAATCACCAATTCCATAGTAATCTACTGTCCAGCCGAATTTAATTTGTGCTTCTATTTTATCCCCATCGGTAACTGCAACATTACGCATGTTATCACCAAATCGGGCAACTCTTATGTTTGTTCCTTCGGTTACAGCTACTGCGGTTTGCATCCAGTCACCAATTTTGGTTGTTACATCAGCGTTTTCCCAGTGCCCCACGACTACCTTACGTGGCACTTCCATACGTGTTGTAATAAAACCAAATTCACGATCCCCGTGTGCGGATTGATTTAAGTTCATGAAATCCATGTCAATATCTTTCCATGGAATATCGCGATTAAATTGTGTATGCAAATGCAATAATGGTTTTTGTAACGCATTAAGCCCGGATATCCAGATTTTAGCAGGTGAAAATGTGTGCATCCATGTGATCACACCTGCACAATTTTCATCACTGTTTGCTTCTAGCATTAATTGTTGAATATCCGTTGCATTGGTTAAAACCTTTTTAAAAACAATTTCAAATGGTAGATTTCCGTTCTCATTTAGTTTTTTCGTAATTTGTTTGGAATGATCTTCTACTTCTTGCAGTGCTTCTTCCCCGTATAAGTGCTGACTTCCTGTCACGAACCAAAATTCATAAGGTTTCATTGTTAACATATGTGTTCCTCCTACAATTGCAGTTATTATTTCGTTGTTGATCGAATTGCTTTCAAGCGCTTCATGACATTATTTTCACCACGTCCAAAATAATCATGGAGCGTTGAATATTCCTGATATAATTTTTCATAGATCGCTACATTTTCTGGAATAGGTTTGATGACTTCATCTTTTATTCGGGCCATCTTTTTTGTAGCATCTAATATCGTATCGTATCCACCGCGCGAGGATCCTGCAGCCACTGAACCAAACATGGCAGCACCTAAAGCAGGTGTTTGGTAAGAATCCGCTACTTTAATTACTCTATTTGTGACATCTGCATAAATTTGCATTAACAGTTTGTTTTTATGTGGCAATCCACCACAAACATAGAGCTCATTTACGTCCAGACCATTATTGTGAAATGCATCCACGATCTCGCGTGTACCAAATGCAGTTGCTTCAAGTAGTGCTCGATATATTTCTTCAGGCTTTGTTTGTAACGTCATCCCCATTAGCATTCCGGTTAAATCTGTATCTACGAGTACGGAACGATTCCCATTCCACCAGTCAAGTGCCAATAATCCAGTTTCACCTGGTTGATAGGCAGATGCTTTTTGTTCAAGTAATTGGTGTATATTAACACCTTTTTCATCCGCTTCTTTTTTAATATATTTTGGAACTGCTTGATCAACATACCATGCGAAAATGTCGCCTACTGCTGACTGCCCTGCTTCATAGCCGTAAAACCCTGGAATAATGCCATCTTCCACAACACCACACATTCCTTCCACTTGTTTTTCCTCTTTTCCTAAAAGCAAGGAGCAAATAGATGTACCCATTGTCATGACTAATTTACCAGGTTCAGCAACGCCCATTGCAGGAACGGATACATGTGCATCCACATTCCCAACGGAAATAGCCGTTCCAACATTTAGCCCTGTAAGATGAGCCATTTCATCTGTAAGTTCTCCTGCTTTGGTACCTAATGGAACAATCTCACCACGTAGCTTCGTTTCCGCTACGTTTTCCAGACGCGGGTCCAGTGATTTGAAAAATTCATTACTTGGATAGCCGTCTTTTTTATGCCAAATCGACTTATAACCTGCCGTACAGCTATTACGCACGAAATTATTTGTTAACTGTGAAGTAACCCAGTCCGTCGCTTCTACAAAACGGTCCGCTTTTTCATAAATAGCTGGCGCTTCATTCAAAATCTGCCATATTTTTGCGATCATCCATTCCGAAGATAATTTACCTCCATATCGGGGCAAGAAGTCTTCTCCCCTTTGTTCAGCAATTTCATTTATTTTATTCGCTTCGTCTTGTGCTGCATGATGTTTCCATAACTTAACCCAACTGTGTGGATTATCTTTTAATTCAGGATCATTGGATAAAGGCTTCCCATTTTCATCTATAGGTAGCATGGTACACGCGGTAAAGTCAATTCCGAGTCCAATAATAGCGTTTGGATTGACGCCTGTTTCCTTTAGTACTGCGGGAATAGAATTTCCTAAAACTTCTATATAATCCTGAGGATGCTGTAAGGCCCATTCATAGCCAAGTTCAATTTCAGATTCAGGTAGTTTTTCATCAATAACACCATGTTTATATGGCGTTACATGATCGGCTATTTCTTTACCATTCTCCAATGATACTAAAACGGCTCTGCCTGATTCCGTTCCATAGTCCACTCCGATAGCATACTTTTCTGTCACGTCGATTCCTCCTTAATTCTGTTGTCCATAATAAGCTTTTGAACCATGTTTTCTAAGATAATGTTTATCCAAAAGCACCTGATCCATTGCTGAAATATTCGGGTTCAACTGATAGGTTTGCAGCCCCATCTTAGCTATTTCTTCTAATACAACTGCATTATGAACCGCTTCGTTCGGATCCTTTCCCCATGTAAATGGAGCATGGCTATGAACGAGAACACCTGGTATGTGATTTGGATCTAGATCTCGATCTTGGAATGTCTCCGCAATAACATTTCCTGTTTCAAGCTCATACGCACCATTTATTTCTGCCTCTGTCATTTCTCTCGTGCAAGGAACCGTTCCATAAAAATAATCAGCATGTGTTGTGCCTAGTGACGGTATACCTTTTCCAGCCTGTGCCCAACTTGTTGCGCCTGGTGCATGGGTATGCACAACTCCACCGATTTCAGGGAATTTTTTATATAATACAATATGTGTTGGGGTATCAGAGGAAGGATTCAAATTACCTTCAACTGTGTTCCCATCAAAATCAACGACAACCATATCTTCCTTTTTCAACGCATCATAAGACACTCCACTTGGTTTAATAACAATGAGGTTATCAGACCTGCTGACACCGCTTACATTCCCCCACGTAAACGTCACTAAATGATGCTTAGGTAATGCCAAATTTGCTTCTAATACTTTTTGTTTCAAATCATCCAACACTTTCATCTCCCCCTTTTGATCATATACGTATAACTTAAATATATAACTCTATAATAATATAAATTGTACGTACAATCAATAGTTAGTTATATGTTGTATGTCAAAAAGAAAAGAAGCTCACTCATATGATTACACATGAAGGCTTCTTTTTTGCTATTTGGATATTTTTAGGTGTTTTTAAAAAAGGGGGGATCCTTACTGTGAGCTCATTATCTCTGCCTCATGAAATTCAACTTGCTAATCCTCTTAATAAGCTCCTCTAATATAAGGGTGAACTTCCGTCTGATAAAAATCTTTTAACCGCTCTTTTTCCTCACTGCTATAGTCTTTAACATTTAAAGCTTGTAAATTATCTTCAACTTGCTCTACGTTTCGAAAGCCTGGAATAACACTCGTGACTGCCTCTTGTTCGATGATCCACTTAAGGGCAGCTCTTGTTTTATTCCCTCTTCCTTCTGAAATCCATTCCAGCTTCTCACTAAGCGCTACGCCTTTTTCAAATTCCAGACCGCCGAACGTTTCGCCAACATTAAATGCCTCTCCATTACGGTTAAAATTACGGTGATCATCTGCTTCAAACATAGAATCCTCCTTGAACTTCCCTGTCAACAATCCACTTGCCAACGGCACTCTTGCAAGAATACCTACGTCCTTTTCCATTGCTTTTGGAAATAATTCTTCCAATGGTTTTTGCCGGAGGATATTAAAAATAACCTGAAGCGCGCTTGCATTTGTGTGTTCGAGACAGAATAATCCTTCCTCTACCGTTTCAACACTTACACCATAATGCCGGATTTTCCCTTCCGCTTTTAACATTTCTAAGGCCTCAAATACCTCTCCATCCTGTAATATCTTCAATGGTGGACAGTGAATTTGAAACAGATCAATCTGCTCTCGGTTTAGTCGTTTCAGGCTATTTTCGCAATACGCCCTGACACTTTTCATGGAGTAGTTCGCTGGATCATGAATATCCCCTGCACGGCAAAACTTCGTAGCTATGTGAATAGAGGCTTCTTTCCCCTTTGTTGCTTTAGCTAATAGCTCTTCACTATGACCGTCACCATATACATCCGAGGTATCAAAGGAATTGACACCGCTATCCATGGCTCTATCTAATCCTTTTAAGGCTTCCTTATCATTCACTTTCCCCCATGCGCCACCAATCGCCCATGTACCAAAACTTAATTCACTGATATTCAGGTCTGTATTTCCTAGTTTGTTATACTTCATTTGTTTCATCTCCCTTTGAATAATATATAACGAAGCACCAGCTAAAAAGCTGGTGCTTCACTATTTCAATTATTTCGATTTCTTTCTGTAGAAAGCATCCTATTCTCGCTTGGAAATTAGATATGCAGCATTTTGGTTTAAAATGTTATAGGCATAATCTGTAATAAACGATTGTTCTTTCCTTTGATCTAATTTATCTGTGAATTTCTCTATATGTTGTATAACTTTTTCTTGTTGTCCTTTTTCGTCAAAATGAGCAGCCGTTTGCAATTGTGCTTGCAAGGAACGTGCAGCGCCATAGTTTGCAAACTCGCCATCCTGTTCCAGTTCTCCAATTAGCCCGTTCATTCCATGTACGGTGTATCCCATCATCTCCCAATAAGCGGGTTTTACATTAAAGTCCGGATCGAAGACAAATGGAGCATCTTTTCCAACGCCATCATTATACTCTTCTGCACGATCATCCAGCCATGTATGGTCGTCAGCAATTCCCCAGAACGTCACATTACTAATTTCATCATTCAGTTCCTCGTATAACTCAAATAACTGATCGTAACGGGTTGCTTGGTCATAAAGAACACCACTCATGACGATTTCATCATACGATGGGAATGCCGGAGTTGGCGGCCATCCGTAGAGACTGACATCTAACTCGGTAATGTGATTATCTAAGCCAAGACTAGCGAATTGATCAATAGAATCCTTCATTTCATCAAGCGTAGGCCAATCAAGTTGAATATGCGCCTGATGCCCAACACCGTCAATTGGGACACCTTGGTCAAGCATGTCCTCTACCAAATTATAGAGATGCGTCTTCTTTGGTTCTACCTCGGTATTAAAATCATTGATAAATAATTGTGCATCGTCGCCAGCATGTTCCCTTGCTGTTTCAAATGCCTTGTTAATGTAGTCTGTTCCCGTAATTTGATACCATGCAGATTCACGTAAGCCTTGATCATTAGCAGCATCCGGGTCAATTACTTCATTGACAACATCCCACGCATCTACTTCATCCCTATAACGCTTCACCACGGTCTCAACATGATTTTCTAAGCGTTCAAGTAATAGCTCCTTATTTTCTTCCCGTTGGTTAGGGTCTGTTTCGTCAACCATTTCATTCCCTTCCTCATCTAAGAAAAACCAGTCTGGTACTTGACTGTGCCAAATAAGGGTGTGAAAACGTAAATCCATATCATTTTCTTTCGCAAAATTGACGATTTTATCTGCCTCTGTAAAATCGAATTCTCCCTCTTCCGGCTGAATACTGATCGGCTTCATTACATTCTCTGCAACAATACTGTTATAGTGACGTTTTAAAATCTCACCATGTGTTCCTTCCAGTTGATATGGTTCAACCGCCGCACCCATTGCAAAGGAATCCTCGAATCGATCCTTCATGGCTGGCACCTCTAATGCGCTAATCGGCTCCTTTTCCGGCTCAGCATAGGTGACGCTACCTCCAACTGGTAACACTAACAATGCAACTAATCCTGCTACCATAGACTTTTGAAAAATTTTTCCCATCCAAATTCCCCTTTCTAAAGAATTGTTGTTCTATATGCTAAATAAATGAAACCCCTTTCATTTATGCATAACATTATATAATAGAAATCCCACGTCCTGTACATCGTATCAGGACGTGAGTCTTTCTCTAGCTGTTATTTCCGATATTCCAAAAGTTTCTCATTCAATTCTTTCGTCTGCCCATAGACTTTCTGATATAAGGTGAATAATTTTTTATACAAATCCACACTATCTCTATTTGGCGTAAATACGTTATCTTCCTGTAAAAATTCATCTGCACAGTCCTGCAGGGAGTCAAACCATCCACAGCCATAAGCCGCCAGCATCGCCGCTCCCATTCCAGGCCCTTGCTCACTAGTTTGTTTGACGACATTCGCATCAAAAATGTCAGCCTGCATCTGCAACCAGTCTTCATTTTTCGCGCCACCGCCAGTTGACACAATCGTATCAATGGTCTTTCCATTTTTCCTGAAAATGTCTATCGATTCATTTAAGGAAAATGTGATTCCTTCCATGACCGCTCGAACAAAATCAGGCCTCTTGTGTGAGCCATCCATCCCGATGAAACTAGCACGAATAGATGCATCCGCATGGGGGGTTCTTTCCCCTGCCACATACGGCGTAAATAATAAGCCATTCGAACCGATCGGAACGGTATCTACAGCTGCAACGAAATCTTCAAAGGATTCGTCACCCGCAAAAACATCTTTAAACCAACTAAGGCTATAACCCGCTGCGAGCGTTACGCCCATCGTATAAAATGCATCCGGTGCACCATGATTAAAATAATGCACTTTCCCCTGAAAATCTTTTTCATTACTAGATTCATAAGACAAAACAACACCAGAGGTCCCGGTACTGACTAATGTTTTCCCGTCTTCTAGAATGCCTGAACCAATTGCTCCACAGGCATTATCCGCTCCACCAGCGAAAACACGTGTCGTATTCGCAAGACCAGTAGCCTCAGCAATTTCAGGTGTTGGCTTCCCTACTTCCGCGGATGATTCCACTAATGGCGGACAAATTGCCACGTCGATATCGAGCGAATCACATAATTCCTCACTCCATTTTTTCTCTGTCACATTAAGTAACAACGTACCAGCTGCATCCGAATATTCCATCTGTAGCTCGCCAGTCAATTTGTAGCGTAAATAATCTTTAGGTAAAACGAATTTATCTGCTTTCGCGTATACCTCCGGCTCATGCTCCCTTACCCATAATAATTTCGGTAGGGTGAAGCCTTCCAATGCTGGGTTCTTTGTTATTTCTAGCAAACGTTCTTCTCCAATGACATCATAAATTTCCTGGCATTGCGCCGTTGTGCGCGTGTCATTCCACAGAATGGCATTGCGTAAGACTTCATTGCGATCATCAAGCAAGACCAAGCCATGCATTTGTCCGGAAAAACTAATTCCTTCAATGTCAGCTGGGTCACCGTTAAAACGTTTCAGGAGATCAGACATCCCGGCAACCGTCTGATCCACCCAATCTTTCGGATCCTGTTCACTGAATCCTGTTTTCTCTTGCATGAGTGATAATGGCTTTGATACAACATGAGCCACTTCGCCATGTTGATCAACGAGTAAAATTTTAACCGCACTCGTTCCTAAATCGACACCCATTACGTATTTCATAGCGACACCTCTCAAGTAAATACTTTATTCCCCTGCATATTCTCTTAACAAATACTGATTAATCGTAGCTTTAATTCTTTCCAAACGACCGGATTGATTGTTAATTTCATTTAGTCCCAGTGCGTGTTGCTCCAATTTATGAAAATCTGATTTTCCTTCCACAATATCCAAACCAATTCCTTCGGTGTAGCTCTTATAACGGTCATCAATAATGCCTTCTAGCACGTTATCGTCAATCAATTTTTGCGCAACTCTTAATCCTACTGCATAGCTATCCATTCCAGCGATATGGGCATGAAATAAATCTTCTGGATCAAAGGAACCACGACGAACTTTCGCGTCAAAGTTCAATCCACCTCGACCAAGTCCACCATTTTTGATGATTTCATACATCGCTAGAACGCTAGAGGATAAGTCTGTCGGGAACTCATCTGTATCCCAACCTAGTAATGTATCCCCTTGGTTTGCATCCACGGAACCCAATGTATTTGTGATACGTGCATAATGTAATTCGTGCTCAAATGTGTGCCCAGCTAACGTTGCATGGTTTGCTTCAATATTAAATTTAAAGTGATCCTGTAGATCGTAATTTTGCAAGAAAGCAAAGCCAGTTGCCACATCAAAGTCATAGGCATGTTTCATCGGCTCTTTTGGTTTTGGTTCAATGAGAAATTGCGCATCATTGCCAATTTCCTTCGCATAATCTACCGCCATATGATAGAAACGGCCCAGGTTATCCATCTCTAGCTTCATATCAGTGTTTAACAGGGTTTCATACCCTTCACGACCGCCCCAGAACACATAGTTTTCGCCACCTAGCTCCTTACTAATTTCAAGTCCTTTTTTCACTTTTGCGGCAGAATAGGCAAACACATCCGCATTATTGGAAGAAGCAGCACCATGAACGAAACGAGGGTGCGTAAAGTTATTCGCCGTATTCCAGAGCAACTTTGTTTTACTGTCTTTCATGTAATCTTTCATCATGCTTACGATCGTATCCAGATTTTCATTTGATTCTTTTAAATTACGTCCTTCTGGGGCAATATCAACGTCATGGAAGCAGAAAAATGGTACATCAAGTTTTTCAAATAACTCAAACGCTGCTTCTACACGCGCTTTAGCTAAGTCCATTCCTTGATACTTATCCCATGGACGAATGGCAGTGCCAACACCAAATGGATCGGATAAATCTTCTGTAAATGTATGCCAGTAAGCTACACCAAAACGAAGGTATTCCTCCATCGTTTTCCCGCCGATTTTTTCCTCGGGATTATAAAATTTGAATGCGTATGGGTTTGTCGATCTTGCACCTTCGTATTTGATTTTGTTGATGTTGTTAAAATATGTCATGTTATTCCTCCTACATTAGTAATTTATGAGTACCTATAAAATGCTTTATCATTACGATTGCTCCTAAACAACTTACTAATCAATGCTAAATATCTAGTTATCCTCTATAATAAAAAATGTATTCTTATTATCTGGGTTCTTCACCAAAATCTATGGTTACTAGGTGTAATAGTGCTCGCTATGGAAAAACACTACGCTTTCCGTGGGCTTGAGCTCAGCCTCCTCGGAAAAAAGGAGTTCCCTTTTTTCCTGTGGGGTCTTCCCACTGCGCTTTCCCACAGGAGTCTCCGTGTTTTTCCTCCGCTAGCTAGTCTTATTATCCTATTTATTCACTAATGTTTTTAGTGTTGACCCATTATCTGGAGGAAAATTTATGAGCCAAACATTATATAATATACTAGAATGGATCACCCGTTTTGCCTACATCAATATATTATGGGTGTTCTTCACCTTAGTTGGGGGAGTAATTTTTGGGTTAATCCCCTCCACAACTGCTTTATTTGCCGTTATTCGACAATGGCTGAAAGGCAATTCCAACACCCCCGTTTTTAAATCCTTTTGGGCGTACTACAAAAGTGATTTTCTAAAAAGTAACCGATTAGCTATTTTTATTTACATTTGCACCATTATTATTGGATATAATCTCATTTTCCTACAAGCACAGTTGGATCATACCATTACGTGGACATCTGTCCCACTATTGGCGGGAATGTTACTATTTTTATTAGTCTTATTTTATATCTTCCCAGTATTTGCTCACTATGATGTCAAGGTAACGAAAGTAATTAAAAATGCTTTCCTGACAATGTTAGTGAGCCCTATCCATACCTTTTTAATGATCATTTGTCTCGTATCTTTTTATGTTATCGTTACGTTCATTCCTGCGCTATTTTTTATATTCGGAGCCAGTTTTTATGCATTTATAACCATGTGGACTGCTTTACAAGCCTTCCATAAAATAGATAAAAGGGCTGGGAATTAATGGTTCATAAGGCTGGTCATTTTCTACTAGCCTTTTACCGCACTAGATGAAATACCTTCCACCACTTTGTTACTAAAGAAGAGAAATGCTAACAAAATCGGTAATACACTTATTACCAATGTAGCACCAATCGCTCCCCAATCTGTCATATATTGCCCGACAAAGTTTTGAATACCTACTGTTAGCGTCTTATATTTATCAGAACTAATGAAGGTATTTACGAATACAAACTCATTCCAATTATAGATCATGTTTATAATCGCAGTCGTCGAAAGAACTGGCGTAGTCATCGGTAGTATAATTCTAAAAAATAGCCGATGTAAAGATGCCCCATCAATAATGGCTGCTTCCTCAATTTCACGTGGCAGCGTATAATAGAAACCAAGCAATATCATCATCGTAATCGGTAAATTATATGCCGTATACGTGATAACAATCGACCAAGGATTATCTATTAAATTAATCGTATTAAACATGTCAAATAGCGGAATCAAGGCTGAATGGATGGGGATCATTAGTCCAACCATAAATAAACCTAATACTAATTTGCTCAACTTCCAATTCATTCTCGTAATAACAAACGTTGCCATACTAGCAACTAGTAGTGTCAGTAAAACAGCTATTCCTGTAATCCATACACTGTTGAAAAAATAGACTCCGATACCACTTTCCCATACTTTTAAATAGTTCTCCCATCTAATTTCCTGTGGAAGAGCAAAAGGAGACTCGGCAAATATTTCGCGATTATCTTTTAAGGAGAAAAGAACCAGCCAAATAATAGGAAAGATTTGAAAAACCGCTACAATTGCTAAGCAGGCATAGAGTAAAAAGTATCCTATACGTCCCATGTGACGAACCTCCCTTTAATATTGAATTTCTTCTTTTGTAGCCGTAAGTTTACGTACAATGTACGTGACGATAAGTGTGATGATCAACATAAGGAATGCTATCGCACTACCATAACCAAAATCATTATTGGCAAAAGCAAGTTTATACATGTAGGAAGCCATAACTTCACTTGCTCCATTAGGTCCTCCGCCCGTCATTACATAAATGAGATCAAAGTATTTCAGTGATCCCACAATTGCTAGCACAATCGTTACCTTCACGATACTCATGATTAATGGTAACTTGATTCTAAATGCAATCTGAAGAGGAGAAGCACCATCTATTCTTGCCGCTTCAATAATAGATTCTGGTATATTTTTCAATGCTGCATAATAAATAAGGATATAAAACCCTGCATACTGCCATATAATAGGAATAAAGATGGAGTATAAGACGATGTTCGTATCTGCAAGCCATAATGGTGGATTTTCTACACCGAATGTAGCAAGAATCGTATTCAACACCCCGTTAGACGGGTCATAAATTTTAATCCATAACTGCGCAATAGCTACCGAAGATAGTAGCATTGGAATTAAGTAGATTTTCCTTAAAACATCAGAACCTTTAATTTTGGAAGCCAATATCATGGAAACCGCCAAGTAAATAATTAAGCTCAAGGTAGAAAAGAGTGCAAGGAGAAAAGAATGCAATGCACTATCCCAAAAATTAGCATCTTGTATAGCGACAATGTAATTATCCAACCCTAGAAACTCCATTGCACCAATTCCATCCCACTCCATCAGGCCATAATAGCCTGTTAAAAGTAATGGGATGAATATTAAAACACTAACTAAAAAAAGTGCTGGGAATATATAAAGAGCGATGAACCATTTATTCGACATTACCTTATTCATATTTGTTTCACCCCATATTTCTATGATTGGAAAAGGACAGTCCCTATCAGGACATGTCCTTCTTTTTTTGCAGATAAGAAAGTGTAATACCCTCCTATCTGCATTAAGTACAGGTTTTGGCACTAGCCATTAGGCTCAACCAATACCCGTTTTCTCTTTTATCTCTGGTACGTCTATCTATCTAGCTGTTTTCGTTATTCATTTGAAAGTGCTTCTTCATGCTGTTCAGCAAATTCTTCTGGTGTTATTTCCATTCCAAATAAGGACTGGATTAAATCAAGATGTGTATCAGCAACACCTGCGCTCATTTGAACATCCGCATAGAGAGTCAAATTACTTGCCTCATTTAAATCATCCAACACATCCACATACATGTCTGGTAGATCCAATGTTTCCCCATCAACTGTAGTTGCTGGAATAACTCCGGCTTCTGTAACTGCCATTTCTCCCCATTGCTCAACAAAATATGAGGCAAATTCTTTCGATTCTTCTTGTACATCTGAATTTTCACCAACAAACAAGCCTACTCCTGGTCCGCCGACAAAACTATCTTCATCTCCCTGTCCATCTACAGTAGGAAATTTAAAGTAGCCAACGGAGTCTCTGAATTCCTGTGGTACATCTTCGTTTGTTGTAAAGTTTGGTAGATCCCACGTAGCAATCATGTACATTGCAGCCTGATCATTCATAAACATACTCTTTGCTTCTTCATCTGCTAGACCATTAAAGCCGCTTATGAAAGAATCATTTTCTACCATGTTTTGTGTCTCTTCTGCTGCTTGAATTAAAGCATCGTGTTCAAAAGAACCTGTTCTGTCAATTGCATCATTTAATACATCTGCGCCACCAATACGGTCAGCAAAGTACATATACCACATGGAACCGGTCCATCGGTCTCTATTTCCTAAAGCAATTGGTTCTTCCCCATTTTCACTTAATGTATCAACCACTTGTTCTAATTCCTCATAAGTTTCTGGTTCCTCTAGATTATATTCATCAAAAATAGTCTGATTGTAAAATACGTATGAGGTATTCAATTCCAGAGGTAGTCCATACGTACTACCATCCACCTCAAAAGATTCGGCAGTTCCTGCTATGAACTGATCCCCAAGTCCATCTTCCATAAGGTCGTCTAAAGGCGCAAATTTGTCTCCGTCAACAAACGGATCCAAATAGCCCGCTGCCCAAGTCATTCCTACATCAGGCAATTCATCTCCTGCAGATAGAACCGTCATTTGGTCCTTATACTGCTCATTGCTCAATACCTGCAAATCAATCTCGATACCTTCATTCTCTGCTTCAAAATCATCTATGATATCGTTTACAATTCTGTGATGCTCTGCAGAACTTCCTTCCGGCCATAGATGCATAAATTCAACCGTTGAAGTTTCTCCCGTATTTTCTGCACCTGTGTCGGAATTTGCAGTTTCATCCTCTGAATCTGCGCATCCTGCTGCTATCAGCATGACTGCTAAAAGCGAAATAATTAAGGTAACCGCTTTCTTTTTAATCATGATTGACCCTCCATTTTTAATAGATTCTGAAACCGACGACTGCCAGCTTCAAATGTAGAATAGCACACAAAACATCGTTTGTCCAGTGGATAAACAATGTTTTGTGTGATACAATAAAAATCAAGATATGATAGAAAGTGACGTGTGTACCTATGGAAATGAATCGAACTTGGAATCAGCACGTGGTCAAAAAAGAAAACAAATCACTGGTTCTGGAAACAATTATTGGATGCTCACCAATTTCACGTGCAGATATTGCTAATCAAACAGGGCTAAATAAAGGAACCGTCTCCTCTCTCGTCAATGAATTGCATCAAGAACAACTTATTTATGAATCGGGGCCAGGTGTATCAAGTGGTGGAAGAAGACCTGTCATGCTTCTATTTAAGCAAGAAGCTGGTTATTCAATTGGTATTTATATTGGGGTTAATTATATTCTTGGGATATTAACGGATCTACAAGGTGAAATTTATCATGAAAGAACAATTAAATTTAACCAACTAACTTATGAGGAAATAACGAATGAATTATTTCAGGTGATAGACTCCTTAATTTCTGCTATGCCTCCAAGTCATTACGGTATTGTAGGTATTGGCATCGGGGTTCCCGGAATCATAAGTACAGACGGTCAAATTCTACTTGCACCCAATCTTAATTGGAAAAACAAAAATTTAAAAGGTCTATTAGAAGACCACTATCATCTACCTGTCCATATTGAAAACGAAGCGAATGCAGGTGCATACGGCGAAAAAAGGTTTGGTGCAGGCAAAGATTCCGACAATATTATTTATGTCAGTGTTGGCATCGGAATCGGTGTTGGCCTGATATTAAACGGTGAACTGTATAAGGGAATTAATGGTTTATCCGGGGAATTAGGTCATATGACGATCGAAATTGACGGTCTAAAATGCCGCTGTGGTGACCAAGGATGTTGGGAATTGTATGCATCCGAACAAGCATTAATTAAAAATGCTGAACAAAAGCTTCCTACAGAACTCCATTCAAATGAAGACATTACACTTGAAAATTTATTACGTCTCTCAGAGAGTGGGAATATGGACACGATGAGGTTATTCGAAGAAATTGGAATGTATTTAGGGATTGGTATTAATAACATTATCAATATCTTTAATCCCGAACAAATCATTATAGGTAACCGTTTAGCTTCCTCTGAGAAATGGCTGAAAGGAGCCATGGAGGATAAGCTGAAACCTAGTACATTCTCTACACACCATAAAGATTTAACGATTGATTTTTCATCGTTATCTACTCATTCAAGTGCTATGGGAGTAGCAGCTTTTGCCGTAGAAAGTTTTTTAATTCATAACCAACAAACACATTAAAGACCCCTCCTTTCATGTAATAGGGTTCTTTAACAGAGGCTTGTAAGCGTTTAATAAGCATATAATTCATAGTAAGATTATATGAAAAAAATAGATAGAGGTGGATAAATATGACAACGATTCAAAATCCAATTTTAACAGGCTTTCACCCAGACCCAAGTATTTGTCGTGCAGGTGAAGACTATTACATTGCCGTTTCAACCTTCGAATGGTTTCCAGGTGTTGGAATCTACCATTCAAAGGATTTAAAAAACTGGCGACTCGTTTCCAGACCGCTTAACCGTGTAAGCCAATTAAACATGAAGGGTAATCCCGATTCCGGTGGTGTATGGGCACCTCAGCTTTCCTATCATGATGGTAAGTTTTGGCTCATTTATTCCGATGTAAAAGTTGTAAACGGAGAGTGGAAAGACTCGCATAACTACCTTGTAACATGTGACACCATTGACGGCGAATGGTCTGAACCTGTTTATTTAAACAGTTCAGGATTTGACCCGTCCCTGTTCCATGATGAGGATGGAAAGAAATATTTACTAAATATGTTGTGGGATAACCGCGTAGGAAATCATAGTTTTTATGGCATTGTCATGCAAGAATATAGTCCTACTGAACAAAAAATGATTGGGAAACCCGAAGTTATCTTTAAAGGAACGGATATAAAACTAACAGAAGCTCCTCATCTATATAGACTTAATGGGTATTATTATCTTTTAACTGCAGAGGGCGGTACAAAATATGAGCACGCTGCTACGATTGCTCGCTCAACCGATCTAAGAGGACCTTATGAAGTACATCCTGATAATCCGTTACTTACATCATGGCCGAATCCGAGAAATCCACTTCAAAAAGCTGGACATGCATCCATCATTCAAACCCATACAGATGAGTGGTTTTTGGTTCACTTAACAGGAAGGCCATTGCCTAAGGAAGGGCAACCGGTACTCGATCCAAGAGGCTACTGTCCGCTCGGCAGAGAAACTGCCATCCAGCGATTGGAATGGAAGAACGATTGGCCATATATTGTTGGCGGCAACGAACCTTCGCTTGAAATAGAGGGACCAACTATAGATGAAGTAAAGTGGGAGAAAGATTTTGATGAAAAAGATGACTTTAATTCAGAGAAGCTGAATCATCATTTTCAATCCCTGCGTATTCCATTAGGTGAAGATATACTGTCGCTTTCTGATAACCCGGGACATTTGCGTCTCTATGGAAAAGAATCCTTAACATCAAAATTCACGCAAGCCTATGTAGCGAGACGTTGGCAGCATTTTAATTTCACTGCCGAAACAAAAGTTGCCTTTAATCCGGAATCATTCCAACAAGCTGCGGGCTTAGTGAACTATTACAATACAGAAAACTGGACCGCTTTACAGGTTACTTGGCATGAAGAAAAAGGAAGAATTCTAGATTTAACAACGTGTGATAACTTTACGTTTGACCAACCACTGAAAGGAAACGAAATTGTCATCCCGGATCATGTGGAATACGTTTATCTTCGGGTAGATGTGAAGACAAATAATTACCAGTATGCTTACTCATTTGATGGTGATAACTGGACAGACATACCTGTTGAATTGTATTCTTATAAACTATCTGATGATTATATTCATGGCGGCGGATTCTTTACAGGCGCGTTTGTAGGAATGCAATGCCAGGATACGTCCGGTCGAAATATTCCAGCTGATTTTGATTACTTTGTTTATAAGGAAGACTAATATAATGCATGTTCAAACACATGAATTTCCACTATGGGAATTCATGTGTTATTTTATTCTTATCACAAGCTTTGATGTACCAAAGTGAATTATCGGTACGTTCCTCTAAGAAAGTAAAACTATAACCATTTCTCTAGAAAACCTTTTACCTCGAATCTCATCTCAGCTGTTTCTGCATGTCCTATATTATAACGAAATAACTTCCATGCCTCCGGTTTTCCTGCCTGAAGGTAGACTTCTTTCATTTGTTCGTCAATTTTATCAAGACCTTTAGTAGGCACTAATGGATCATGACTCCCAGCAAGACTTAAATGCGGACGGGGTGCTATGAGTGCATTAATTTCAGAAGTCGTAAAATGCTTTAACAAGTTTGGTACATAAAAATAAATTCCATGGCGATCAAGACGTCTTTCTTCTATTAATGTATGAAAATCCACTAAACCACAAATATCCACACATACGTTTAAGCGGGTATCTAGTGCGGCAAGCCACCATGACATAGCACTTCCCATCGAAATCCCCATTGTACCAAGTCTGCTTTCGTCCACGTCCGAGCGGGATGTTACATAGTCGATGGCACGTAAGCTATCATAAACCATCATTCCCCATAGTACTTGACCTGACCACAACATTTCTTTAAAAAGCTCGCTTTCCGTCCTTTCGCTTCTGCTTCCAAATCCCCATGCATCGATACTAAATACAGCATACCCCATATTTGTTAGTTCTTGGGCGTAGGAAGGTTCTTGTAAATAGGTATTCCCTTGAATTAGTTCATCTTTTCCAAGCTGGTAATTCCCACCGTGTGAATGATTAAAGATAATGGTTGGAAAGGGGCCTTTTTTATTACGTGGTCGTACAAAATAAGCGGGGACTGGATCAACCCCGTTGAAATCGAATATCCATGATTCTATTATATAGTGAGTATTCCCTTCTTCCCCTACCTTACGCGATGAAATAGGTTGTGACCTTGGTGGTAAATCACCAAGCAAGTTATATAATTGTATCCTGCGACTTTCTACTCCCATTCTTACATCTCCTTTTTATAAGGCTGTTTTCGTTTTTGACACAAAATCTCTAAAAGACGACGTAACTACTGTTTGTTATAAGTATTTACTATAAACTCCGTTCGGGATCGCTCCGGGCAGATGCTTTCCGCGGGCACGGCCTTAGCCTCCTCGAGAAAAGCACTCTGCGGGGTCTTCGGACACGTGCTGTTCCCGCAGGAGTCACCGCCCTCCGCTCACCCGAACTGGTGAGGCGGTTCGAGATTTTGAATATTGATTACTAATGCAATTTAGCGGCAGTAACCGGAACACTCAGCGGAGGAAACACATGAAGACTCCTGCGGGAGGAAAGGCCTAGGTGAGACCCCGGAGTGCGTTAGCACGAGGAGGCTCACCAGCCGCCCGCGGAAAGCGAAATGTGTTTCCGTAGCGAATTCCTGCTCTCAACCAGCGTTTGCAAAAGAATTTTCACTACGTCGTCTTTTATATCAACTCCGACGATTTAAAGGTAACCATTCTTACGAAAAGAGTTTTTATAAAGACATGAGTACACTTATTGCAAAGAAATATTACGCTGCTTTTTCAGGTAACTAAGCGCCGCTATGTGCAGGTTTTGTTTGTTCCACCAACACTTTTTCCTCCCATTTTCGACTGCGCCAGCGAAAGAACATGAGTATTCCACGGAGCCATTCATCAATTACCATCGCTATCCAAATCCCGATTAATCCATAACCCAAATAAACGCCTAAAAGATACGCTAGCGGCACACTAATCCCCCACATAGAGATAACACCCATTATTACTGGAAATTTTGCATCCCCTGCAGCTCTTAACGCACTAATTATTACTAGATTCATTGTTTTTCCAGGCTCCATAATGACCCCGATAAATAGTAAAGCAACTCCTACAGAGATAATCTCTTCTTCATTTGTAAAAATTCGCAGTACGTATTCCCCTGAAAAAGCAAGGATGGTTCCAACTGTCAAGGCTATTATCAACGCAACCTTTAACCCTCGATACATCTGATGGTACGCTTCCTCCCGTTTTCCTGCACCTACAAGTTGCCCGATGTAAATTTGCATCCCTTTCGACATCGCCATAGAGAACACGGTCATTAGTGCCATCAGATTTTGCGTATATACATTCGTTGTTAGTGCCGTTGCACCTAATAACGTAATAAACACGGTGATCATAAGTTGGCTTGTATTATGAGATAGGTGCTCCCCTGCAGCTGGAACGCCTATGTTCATTATCTTTTTCACGTAGTCTAATTTCAGCTTAATAAAATCATTCCAGTTCAGTTTTATGTCTAATCGGCGGTATAGAATGAGAAATAACACAAGCATAGCTAATGTACGACATGCTGCTGTTGAAATGGCTACACCCGTAACACCGAGTTGGGGGACACCTAGTTCACCAAAGATAAATAGATAGTTGCCAATGATATTAAGGATGTTCATTCCAAGTACGACTAACATAACATCCTTCGTGTATCCCTTTGCTTCGAGCACGGAAGATATCGTCAAAACCATCGCTTGCGTAAAAAGCGTTCCACCAACGATCAACATATATATGTTTGCGTACTCTAACAATTCAGCAGACAAATTAAACAGGTGTAAAAATGGATACCGAAAGAGGACAACAAGTAAACTTATTAAGATACCGAACAAAAGATTGATAACAATGGCGTTGGCAATTGTAATACTAATATCCTTTGGCTTCTTCGCACCTACAAATTGGGCAACAACGACACCAGACCCCATTGCAGTAAAATTAAATAAGACAAACGTGAATACCATAATTTGATTCACGACACCAATCGCTGCTACCGCATCATCAGATACGAAACTTAACATGAATACATCTGCAAACCTCATGAATGTATGCAAAAACACTTCGATAAAAAGAGGCCATGTTATCGCAAATAAGGTAAGTTTTTTTGATGCTGACATGCTTTTATTTATCCGAGGCATATACACTCCGATCCCTTCCCTAAAGCCAATCTCGTATTAGATGCTCACTTCAGATCGTTCCTTGCCTCCACAGGTTCTCACATATTGTTTTTTATTTGATTTTGACAGATTTGAGGAGGTACTTCCTTTTTTTATCCCTTAAGATAACGACCTTTGATATGGATTCATCTGCCAAAAATATACACCAGCTAAAAAAGCTGGTGTTCGCATCTGTTACTAGACACTATACGTTTACCCACTGTTTGGTTTCAGCAGATTCTTCAATAGCCGCTAGAATTTGTTGATTTTTTACACCGTCTTCAAAGTTCGGTGCTGGTTGATAATTCTCTGCAATTCCATTAAGAAACTCATGCACCAAATGAATGAATGTATGCTCATAACCAATAATGTGTCCTGCTGGCCAATAAGCCTCCGTATATGGATGTAATTCTTCCGTACAATTTATCAATCGAAACCCCTGTAGACCTGGTTCATCATCCGTAAAATAAACTTCCAGATTATTCATATTTTCCATGTCCCAACGAATCGAACCTTTTTCTCCATTAATTTCAAATTTATTTTTGTTTCGATTACCGCCTGCAAATCGGCTTGCCTCAAATGTTCCCAGGGCCCCGTTCTCAAATCGGGTTAAAAATGCTACAGCATCATCAACCGTAACTTCTCCTAAGGTACGATTATCAGATGTAGCATTCAGGCCACCAGACATTTCTCCAACTGGACGTTCCTTGATGAAGGTTTCCATCATCGCAACCACTTCTTTAAACTCGCCAACTAAAAAACGAGCCAAGTCAATACTATGTGCACCAATGTCACCTAGCGCTCCAGATCCGGAGACTTCTTTCTTTAAACGCCACACAAGTGGAAACGATGGATCCATGATAAAATCTTGTAAGTAGTTGGCTCGGAAGTGGTATATCTTCCCTAACCGCCCCTCATCGAGTAACTTTTTTGTGAATTGGACTGCTGGAGCAAACCGGTAGTTATGACAGATCATATGGGTCACGTTATTTTTTTGGACTGCATCATACATTTGCTCTGCTTCTTCCACCGTTAGAGCAAGTGGCTTTTCTGTAATAATATGTTTGCCAGCCTCGGCCGCTGCTATGGCAATTTCGGCATGCGTATGATTCGGTGTAACAATGTCAATAACATCAATATCATCTCGCTCAATCAAACGGCGCCAATCTGTTTCATACGATTCCCATCCCATTTTATCAGCTGCTTCTTTGACTCCTGCTTCATTCCTACCAGCAATTGCTTTTTGTATTGGTTTTATTTTTGGATCAAAGTAAAACGGTAAATCGCGATACGCGTGACTATGTGCTTTTCCCATGAATTGATAGCCGACCATACCAATTCTAATTTCTTTTTGATTTACATTCACTACCATTCACCGACCTTTTCTTTAAAATTTTCTTGGTTAATACCCACTGGAAGCGGGGTAGGCTGTACACACGTACTAGCCAATTCATAATGTTGATTTGTTTCTGAAGCATCATAAAAACCTTGCATGATATCTAACACATGGTAGGCAAGCTCCCCTTCTGCTCTAGGCACTTTACCTGCTAAAATTGCATGAGCCATCTCTGCGACACCTAGTCCCCTGCTATTATCCGTAAAACCATGTGTAAGTGGAATGTCACTCCAACCATCATGGTCATGTCTACGAAGATATACGGGCCCGCCAAATGTGTTCGGGTCTGGAACACTGAGGCTGCCTTCTGTTCCATGAATTTCAATTTTGGGTAATTGATGATGCCACGTATCATAACTCGTAATGATAGAGGCTACTGCACCATTGTAAAAATCTAGTACACCATTAATCTGAGAAGGCGTCTCTACCTTAATTTTTTCGCCATACTTTGGCTTACTTGTAATCGTTCTTTCCGGAAATGTAATCGTTGTTGACCCTGTTACACGTTTGACCGGTCCCATAAGCGAAAGGAGAGCCGTTATATAGTAAGGCCCCATATCAAACATCGGCCCACCGCCTTTTTTATAAAAAAAGTCTGGATTCGGATGCCATACCTCATGTCCATGATGCATCATAAATGCAGTTGCAGCAACAGGATCCCCGATCCATCCATCGTCAATTAATTTTCGGCTTGTTTGCAACCCACCGCCTAAAAAGGTATCCGGTGCATTTCCAACAAAAAGCCCTTTCGCTTTTGCAAGCTTTAGTACTTGTTGAGCTTCCTCGCGCGTTGCTGCAAGGGGTTTTTCTCCGTACACATGCTTCCCAGATTCGAGTGCTGTTAAAGCAATCTTTGCATGTTCGCTAGGGATGGTAAGATTGATTACCATATCAATTTCTGGATCTGCCATAAGCGCTTCCGTCGAATAAGCTTTGGCTATATCGAATGTTTCTGCTTTTTCTCTTGCCCGATCTAGTTCCAAGTCTGCGCATGCTACTATATCAAAGACATCAAACCGTTTAGCATTTTTAAAATATATATCACTTATATTCCCACAGCCTACTACCCCTACTTTTATTTTTCCCATAGTACCCTTCCCATTCTTTTTAAAATTCTAAAGGCTATTTTCTAAAAAATTGTTGTTTTAGCATACCGCTACGGAAATACACTCCGCTTTCCGCGGGTGACCCGTGAGCCTCCTTGAACTCCGTTCTGCGGGGTCTCACTCTGGCCACTGTTCCCGCAGGAGTCTCCATGTATTTCCTTCGCTGGTAAGATGCGTTACAACTTCATCAAAATTGCTTGATTATAGCCATGCACTTTTATGATGGTTGATTGGAGCGGAGGACCGTTGACTCCTGCGGGAACAAAAGTTTTCGGTGGGACGAGTAATCGCAGTCCCAGCCCCAGCACGTGCCTTAAAACCCCGCAGGACTATCCTAAGGAGGCTGAGGCCGTGCCCGCGGAAAACAACGGTCCGCAGCAGAAAGAAACCAACTGGTTCGTCGCAGTTTATATCAACTCTCTCAGAAAGCAACAATACTTACGAAAAGAGCCATTCTAAAGCGGATGTTCTAAAACGTTTTTTTATCTACTAGCCCATACGAAGCCTTTTCGTAACAACTCAATAACTTCTGGCATTCTAACAATGTCTGCAACATGTCCTAACGAGCAGTAATAGACATTACCCTTTCCCCATTTTTTCGTCCAAACTACCGGCATATCGACCTCACCGTTTGGTTGGTGATCACCATCTGCTACTGGAAACTTGGTTGTTGCATGCACCTTTACCACAGGATCCACATGCATATAATATTGTTCCGAAACCACCGTAAAATCTTCCATTCCCTCCGTAAGCGGATGATCCGGGTCATGAATATGTACATTGTAGGTGATGCCATCATCTCCTGGATGTGCTACCCACTGGCCTCCCACCATGAATTGGTAATCGGTTTCCCACCGAAAAGAATCACCTAAACCACCATGTAAACCAGCTAGACCAGATCCATTTGCGACTGCATCAATCAGTGGCTGCAATTGCTCTTTCGTAATTGTACCTTGTGTCCAGTTCGGCACAATCAGATCATAAGCATTCAGGTCATCTTCCTCTAATGTCGTTAGTGTATCCGTAACTTTCACATCAAAATTTTCTTTCTGAAGAATTCCAGCTAAAATATGAGCAACTTCTTCTGGTTCATGCCCTTCCCATCCACCCTGGAATATTAATGCTTTTTTCATCAAAATCATCTCCTAATAGATTAGATTTAGTAGGATTTCTGTTATTCTACGAAAATCACCAAACAATTTTCACCCGTGGAATCCCAATGATTGCGTAGGTTCCAAAGATTCAATCATTTTTCAAAAAATCTTGGCGCCGTATATCTTCCCCTCCCGTCATGATATGTAACTGCTTACAAAACAGTATACCAATAAATACAGAGTTAGTCTATCGGTTGAACTAAGTATTCAATATGCAGGTTAAGAAAGAAATGGGAGGAAAATGAGCGTAAACCTTACTTAAACTTTCCTTCCATCTTTGCTATAAAACCCCCACCTCAAATAGAAATCGAGTGGGGGTCACTATCCTATTCTCACCATCACATTACAAAAATGAATCTTCTATTACAGATTTTTCGTACGCGCTTCTCCAACGTAACCATTCTCAATATCTTCTTTTACTTTAGGGATGAATTTCTCATAGTTTAATAAGGCTACTGTAATAAACATAAGAATAACGGTGGCTAGTGGAAAGTATATCATCATTGTCTTCATTGCTATTGTTGCACCATCCGTTTGCATAGTTGCACCAGCTACATATCCACCAATTGCAAGTGACCAACCTACCAAGGCCGAAGTGATCCCTTGTCCAATCTTCATTCCAGCACTTGTTAAACTAAATACAGAACCTTGAACAGGTACACCTGATTTCCAATATACCAAGTCCCCAACGTCAGCTACGATAGCGGTTAGAGCCCCTTGTAACGGCACCAAACCTATAGCGTTTATAATCAACCCAATTACTAAAAATGTGACGTTTTCAGAAGAAAATATCATGATAACATAAGCAATTACGGAAACAATCAATCCAGCATTTACACTCTTTTTAATTCCAAATTTACCAACAAACTTTGGAGCAAAGAATAAACCAATGATCATTGGTAACAATGCTGCTACACTTAAAACACCCATCAGATCAGGATTATCCAAAACATACGTTGCATAATAAACTCTTATCCCATTCTCTGTCTGTCTTAAGTACCATAATAAATACAAAACAAATGTCAAAATAAAGTATTTGTTCGTAATTAAGACCTTCACAATTGGTAGAAAAGCAGTTTTTTCTTCTTTATTTTTCTTTTCTGCAACATTCCTTTCTTTAACAAACCACCCTGTGGCCATTAACGGTATTGCACATAATAGCGCATACAATGCTGCCACAAAAGTCCAACCTTGCTGCCCACCACCAAACGCATCTACTAACAGAACTGTAAATGTATTAATAGATAATACAGCAACGTTAGCAAAGATAAAACGAATACTTCCTAGTGATACACGATCTTTTTTATCATTTGTCATAAAGGAAGTCAGAGATGAATACGCCACATTATTAGCAGTGTAAAAGAGTGCCGAAATTAAAAAGTATATTAAAAACACATAGACAATTTTACCTGTTTGACCGAAAGAACTCGGTACATTAAATAACATAAATGTTAAAATACCTAAGATAGGTGCAGTCCAAAACACCCATGGCTTTGCCTTGCCCATTTTTGCTTTTGTATTGTCAACTACTTTCCCCATGTACAAATCCGTAAATCCATCAGCAACACGGGAAATTAAAATAAGCGTACCAATAATCCCGGCACCAATGCCTGCTGTATCGGTCATATAAATCGTAATAAATGAAGCGATAAAGGTCCAACTATAATTCGCTCCAAAATCACCTAAACCAAAAGTAAGCTTTTCATTCATTGTTAGTTTCTGTGTTTTCTTATAATTCCTCTCTTGTTGTGCACTTTCCATATGTCACCCACCTAGATGTAATATTTCATAAGGTCTATCATAAAAGCGCTTAATTAAAGGCTGTTTTTCTTAAAGGTTGGGACTGGGACTGCGCTTACGCGTCCCAGGACGTGACGTTTTAGTCGATCTGCCCGTTAAACTGAGATAAATTCAATGAACTGATTAATCGCTTCCAAGATTAAAAATTCATCATTAGAAAGTCCGTGCCAAGAACATTCCCTTAAAATTTAGCATTCTATTACATGCTAATTTCTATAGTTCATCAACTGTTTGTTTAGCGTCAATGTTAATGGGAAAACTTCTTGATAGAATTTAAATATAGCTTTATAGTTTTCCACATTATCTTTAATAGGATAATAAACTTCATCTTCTTTAATAAATGTTTGAGCACAATCTTGAAGTGTTCCAAACCAACCACAGCCATATGCAGCTAACATCGCAGCACCCATTCCCGGGCCTTGTTCACTTGATAATTTAATAATTTTCGCATTAAATATATCCGCCTGCATTTGAAGCCAGTTTTCGTTTTTCGCTCCACCACCAATTGAGACGACAGTGTCAATGGTTTTTCCATTTTCCCGGAATATTTCTACGGACTCATTTAATGAAAATGTAATCCCTTCCAACACAGCTCGAGTAAAATGTTTCATTTCATGGGAGGCATCCATTCCAATAAAGCTTCCACGTATGTTTGCATCGACATGTGGTGTTCGCTCTCCAACAATGTATGGAGTGAATAGCAATCCATTCGAGCCTATGGGTGCCGTATTTACATCAGCTAGTAGTTCTTCAAAATCGATATCCTTTGCAAAAACATCTTTAAACCATGACAGACTATATCCTGCAGCGAGCGTTACGCCCATCGTATAAAACGCATCCGGTGCACCATGATTAAAATAATGCACTTTCCCCTGAAAATCCTTATCACCGCTTGCTTCATAAGACAGGACAACACCTGACGTACCAATACTTGCAAGTGTTTTTCCTTCTTCTAATATTCCGGATCCTATTGCTCCACATGCATTGTCTGCGCCACCAGCAAACACGCGTGTAAAAGGATTCATTCCAGTCATCTCAGCAACTTCAGCAGTGATTGTTCCGACTTCATCAGATGAATCAACTAAAGGTGGACAAATATCAGGATTTATATCAAGCAACGCACAGATTTCTTTGCTCCATTCTTTTTCTTTTACATTTAGTAATAATGTGCCTGCAGCGTCGGAGTACTCCATATGCAACATGCCAGTTAGTTTATAACGGACATAATCTTTTGGTAACATAAATGTTTGAGCTTTGTTGAATATTTCCGGTTCATTGTTTTTCACCCAAAGGATTTTAGGTAATGTAAATCCCTCTAGTGCGATATTTTTGGTGATATCCAGTAAATGGTCTTTCCCAACACGATCATAAATTTCTTCACACTCTTTTGTCGTACGTGTGTCATTCCAAAGAATCGCATTTCTTAATACTTCTTTGTTCTCATCAAGTAAAACCAAGCTATGCATTTGGCCAGAAAAACTGATCCCCTCTATATCGTCAGGGTTCCCTTCAAATTGATGGAGCAGATCAGACAATCCTTTCATTGTCTGATCGACCCAATCATTGGGATCCTGTTCGCTATATCCAGTCTTTTCCTGGAATAATGGGTAGTCTCTGGCAACTTCCTTCGTTACTTCACCGTCTTGATTAACTAATAAAACCTTGACGGCACTTGTCCCCAAATCCACTCCGATGACATATTTCATAGCAAACCCTCTCCTGTACCTAACTATTATTCCCCTGCGTATTCTCTCAACAAATACTGATTAATCGTAGCTTTAATTCTTTCCAAACGACCGGATTGATTGGTAATTTCATTTAGTCCCAGCGCGTGCTGCTCCAATTTGTGGAAATCTGATTTTCCTTCCACAATATCCAAACCAATTCCTTCGGTGTAGCTCTTATAACGGTCATCAATAATGCCTTCTAGCACGTTATCATCTATCAACTTCTGAGCCACGCGAAGACCTACTGCATAGCTATCCATTCCAGCGATATGGGCATGAAATAAATCTTCTGGATCAAAGGAACCACGGCGAACTTTCGCGTCAAAGTTCAATCCACCTCGACCAAGTCCACCATTTTTGATGATTTCATACATCGCTAGAACGCTAGAGGATAAGTCTGTAGGGAACTCATCTGTATCCCAACCTAGTAATGTATCCCCTTGGTTTGCATCTACAGAACCTAATGTATTCGTTATTCGGGCATAATGTAATTCATGCTCAAATGTGTGCCCAGCTAATGTTGCATGGTTCGCTTCAATATTAAATTTAAAATGATCCTGTAGATCATAATTTTGCAAGAACGCAAAACCAGTTGCCACATCAAAATCATAAGCATGTTTCATCGGCTCTTTTGGTTTTGGTTCAATGAGAAATTGCACATCATTGCCAATCTCTTTCGCATAATCAACTGCCATATGATAGAAACGGCCCAGGTTATCCATCTCTAGCTTCATATCAGTGTTTAACAGGGTTTCATACCCTTCACGACCACCCCAGAACACATAGTTTTCGCCACCTAGCTCCTTACTAATTTCAAGTCCTTTTTTCACTTTTGCGGCAGAATAGGCAAACACATCCGCATTATTGGAAGAAGCAGCACCATGAACGAAACGAGGGTGCGTAAAGTTATTCGCCGTATTCCAGAGCAACTTGGTTTTACTATCTTTCATGTAATCTTTCATCATGCTTACAATCGTATCCAGGTTTTCGTTTGATTCTTTTAAATTATTTCCTTCTGGTGCTATATCAACGTCATGGAAGCAGAAGAACGGTACATCAAGTTTTTCGAATAACTCAAACGCTGCTTCAACCCGAGCTTTAGCTAGGTCCATCCCTTGATACTTATCCCACGGACGAATAGCAGTACCGACACCAAATGGGTCGGATAAATCTTCTGTAAATGTATGCCAGTAAGCTACACCAAAACGAAGGTATTCCTCCATCGTTTTCCCGCCAATTTTTTCCTCGGGATTATAAAATTTGAATGCGTATGGGTTTGTCGATCTTGCACCTTCGTATTTGATTTTGTCTATATTTGAAAAATAACTCATATCATTATATCTCCTCTCGAATAAATACGGATTGACCCCAAAAGGGACCGTTTATGAACAATAACTTTGTTTAACTTATAAACTAAGTTTAACTTTTAGTGCAAACGTTGTCAAATACTTATAGCATTTTTAACGTAATGAATGTATAATTAGTGTCAATACATGCTCGAATTCAACTGAAATAGATACCTTTATTACAATTCTTTTATGCAATGGGTAAACAATCTTACATCAAAAACAACCTAATTATAAGCTGACGAGAATTCAATATATCAATTATTTAAGGAGAAGCTACATGAAAACAATTCAAACTGGCGATCAGAACCTAATAAAACAAATAAATAAGTCCGTTGTCTTTAAATTAATTGAAGAAAAAGGACCTGTATCTCGTGCACATATTTCTAAAAGTACCGGTTTAAATAAGGCAACTGTTTCAACCATGGTAGCAGAACTAATTAATGACTCGTTTGTATATGAAATAACATCTGATCAATCAAGTGGTGGCAGAAAACCAGTAATGCTCTATTTTAATAATCATGCTGGCTACACGATTGGTATCGACCTGGGAGTAAATTATATTTTGGGAGTTCTGACAGATTTAAAGGGTAATATCATAGGAGAAATAAATAGAGATTTGCATGATATTGAATTTGATTATGTAATCGAAAATTTAACATCCGTTATAGAATTATTATTGAAAAAAGCACCTGAAAGCACCTACGGGGTTGTCGGAATCAGTATCGGTGTTCCCGGAAACGTGGATAAAGAGGATACAATTCTTTTTGCTCCAAATCTTAAATGGAAACAAGTAGATTTAAAACAAGTAATGGAAGATAGATTTCATATTCCTACAACGATAGAAAATGAAGCCAATGCAGGTTCACACGGCGAGCGATTATATGGAGCAGGAAAAAACGTCCCCAACCTAATCTATGTCAGCATCGGCGTCGGTATTGGTACAGGAATTATTATTAATCATAATCTGTATACCGGTGCAAGTGGTATATCAGGTGAGATGGGCCATTTCACGATTGAGGCGAATGGAAAAAAATGCTCCTGTGGTAGCCGTGGATGCTGGGAATTATATGCTTCTGAAAGCGCGCTATTTATAGATGCTAAAACACACGACCTGTTAAACGATGAAAATGAAATAGATTTAGGGTATCTGATCAGCGAGGCACAAATGGGGAATACTGACGTGCTACAGATGTTAAATAAATTAGGTGAAAATATCGGTATTGGGCTAACAAATATCATCAATATATTCAATCCAGAAATTATTGTTATCGGAAATCGTATTGCCCAATTCGAAAATTGGATCGCGAATCCAATCGACCATGTTCTGGAGGAACGACTTTCGACTTATCATAATGAGAATACAGAAATACGCTTTTCAAAATTGGGCAAGCGTTCAAGTGCGATTGGTGCAGCAACCTTTTCAACATCAAAGTTCTTATCGGATAAAAGACTATATATAGGATAACTTTCAATGGGTAGGTTTGCACTCGAATAATGCGTTTACTAGCAGTGAATATAAAGCAGTATGGCCGATTAAACTTTTTCGCGTCAATTGTCCATTGCACAATCAAGACAGAAGGGGTGATTAACCCCTTCCCACCTCTTAATCTACTACTAACTACAGCCTGTCAGATAGCTTGCATTTTGATATATTCTACTATTTTTTCATTTCTCGAGCGGTTTTAACAGTAGACACATACTCCTTAGCCATTGCAGTCAGTTTAGCATAATCCTCTTCTAAAACAGCCTTCCTATCAACTAAATTTCCTCCTGCACCGATTGCTATTGCGCCTGCTTTAATAAAATCTGCTGCATTATGAGCGTCTACTCCTCCAGTCGGAATGATCGGTATATGGGGTAGAGGACCTTTTACATTTTTTATGAATTCTAGTCCTCCAACAGAAGCTGGAAAAACTTTCACGATATCTGCACCCCATTCAATAGCTTCAACCATTTCCGTCGGTGTCATCACTCCTGGAATACTTACTTTTCCATGTCTACGTGTCGCCTGAATAACTTCCTTCTTTAAAATAGGACTAACAATAAATTGAGCCCCACTTCCTATTGCACGTTCTGCTGACATTTCATCTAGCACCGTACCAGCACCGATGATGGCACGATCTTGAAATTCGGTAGTTAAATCTTCTATCATAATTAGGGGGTCATCACCATCAAGGGTTACTTCTAATGCATGAACCCCACCTTCTATCAGACTTTCAGCTACCTTCATTATTTTTTCCTTTGGTATATTTCTAATGACAGCAACAACGCCATTTTCTGTTAAACGATTGATTAATTCTAGTTTTGCTAGCATCATCTAATCCTCCCATTTACCGCAATATTTCTTTAGTATCGGGAGCGATTTGTGACCAATAAGGATACCCTTCTACATCTCCTGTAACTGTCAAGGCATGTGCACCAACTTGGTTCCCCAATTCTACTGCCTCCCGATAGCCTCTACCTCGAATTAACCCAGATAAAAAACCTGCCGCAAATCCATCTCCTGCTCCTGCTGTATCCATAACTTTTGAAACTTTTTCACCTGTTATGTAGGCGCTATCATCTTTTGTAGCAAAGTAAGCCCCTGCTTCTCCTCGTTTCACTACAACAACTTTTGTGTCACCTTGTAAAAGAGATGAAGCAATTTCCCCCGTGGACTTTTCACCCGTTAGCAGTGTGCCTTCTTCTAATCCCGGTAGCACAATATCACATCTTCTTGCAATGTCTCCCAATACTACTGTTGCTTCTTCTTTTGACCAAAGTTTCAAACGTATATTTGGGTCAAACACAACGGTTTGTTTATTTTCTTTAGCGATGTCTATCACCTTATAAATTGTCCTTCTACAAGATTCACTTATTGCTGGTGTAATTCCTGTTAAATGAATAAATTTTGCCTTGGAGAGATAGTTCTCATCCACATTTTCAGGTGTCATTTGACTTGCCGCTGAGCCTTTTCGGTAATAATAAATTTTTGGATCCTGCCCTGGATTGATTTCCTTAAAAAATACAGACGTAGGGAAGTGTTTATCAAATCGAACTGCTGAGGTATCTACACCTTCTCCTCGTATATAATTTCGAACATACAACCCAAACTCATCATCACCTAAGTGGCTTATCCACCCTGTTTGATGACCAAGTCGAGAAAGTGCAATAGCTACATTTGATTCTGCTCCACCAATTGTTTTGTGAAACGTATTAGTAAAACGAAGTGGACCACTTGTATGTGGTGTGAACAGAACCATCGATTCACCTATTGTAATCAAATCCATCGATAAACCTCCTTTACACTCCGGAATAAGCCATAAATCCTCCGTCGACTGGAATTGTTGTTCCGGTAACAAAGCCGGACATCTTTTCATCCGCTAGCCATAAAAGGGTTCCTAATAAATCTTCCGGGTCACCAAATCGTTTCATTGGTGTCTGTGACATAATTTTATCGGATCGTTCCGTAAGTGATCCATCCGTGTTAGTTAATAAATCTTTATTTTGCTCTGTCAAAAAGAAGCCGGGAGCAATCGCATTTACACGAATTCCGACATCCGCCATATGAACAGCCAACCATTGTGTCACATTATCAATCCCTGCCTTTGCTGCACTATATGCAGGAACTTTTGTCATCGGAGATGGTGCACTCATGGATGACATATTAATAATCGTTGCACCTTTTCGATTGACCATTTTTTTAGAAAAAATCTGTGATGGGATAATGGTTCCAACCAAATTTAAGTTCATGACATGCTGAAATCCTTCTGTCGTCATGTCAAAGAATGTTAATAGATCCTTATTTTCCAGATCCTCAGGCTTGAGGGTTTCATTTGTTGTTGTCCCTTCAGGGTGATTTCCGCCAGCCCCATTGATTAAAATATTACAAACACCAAATTTGTTGGTAATGGTTTCTTCTGCTTCTTCCACGCTCTCTTTATCCAACACATCACAAGCAAGGGCAATGGCTTCTCCGCCAGCATTTAAAATATCCTGTTCTACTAATCTTCCTTTTTCGACTTGGCGATTTAAAATAGCCACCTTTACCCCTTGTTTACCTAATTCCCTTGCCATAGCGCTACACAGAACCCCACTCCCCCCTGTGATAACAGCTACTTTTCCTTGTAAATTTTCATTAATTGGTAACATGATATGTCTCCTTTCCTGCACGAACTAAACTATCCCAAATGCCCCATAAATACATAATACCTAAACCACGGTCATAAAAGCCATAACCAGGTCTGCATTCTTCGTCCCAAATTTGTCTTCCGTGGTCAGGCCTTACGTAACCAGTAAATCCTTCCTCATGTAAGGCTTTTACTATTTCGTAAATATCAATTGTTCCATCAGAAGTGCGATGCGAAGTTTCAATGAAATCACCATTTCCAAATGTCTTTGCGTTTCGAATATGGGCAAAATGGATCCTATCGGAAAATTCCCTTACCATCTCGGCAACATTATTGTCTGCATTTACTCCAAATGAACCACTGCATAGAGTTAGCCCGTTATACGGATTATCTACAAGGCCTAGCAATCGTCTAATATCCGCTTTATTCTTCATAATTCTTGGCAATCCAAATACAGAGAACGGTGGGTCATCTGGGTGGATAGCCATTTTAATATCATATTGTGCTGCTATGGGAATGATTTTTTCTAAAAAGTACTGTAAATGATCCCATAAATCTTCTTCTGTTATGCCTTCATATTGCTTAAATAGTTCTGTTAAATATTTTAACCGTTCTGGTTCCCACCCTGGCATACTATAATTTTTATTCAGTGATATTTCCTTGACCAGCTTCATCGGATCGATATTTTCAATGATGCTTTTTTCAAAGAAAAGGGATGTTGAGCCATCTTCATGTTCCTTGTATAAATCGGTACGTACCCAGTCGAACACGGGCATAAAGTTATAACAAATAACTTTCACACCAGCACTAGCTAAGTTTTTAATTGTTGTACGATAGTTTTCAATATATTTATCCCTAGTAGGAAGCCCTAATTTTATATCTTCATGAATGTTAACACTTTCTACCACATCCATATTTAATCCATGGCTGTCTGCTTGCTTTCTAATTTCACTTATTTTATCCAGTGGCCATACTTCACCCGCTGGGATATCATGGAGTGCCCAAGCCACCCCCTCTAGCCCCGGTATTTGTTTCATATGATGTAAAGGAACTTGGTCATTTCCTTCCCCAAACCAACGAAGTACCATTTTCATTTTTCTAATCCTCCTCCAGTTACCTACATGACATCCGATTCATTCGTTATTATTTAACCCCTCCTGATCGACATTAAATTCTATTAAATTATTATCTGGATCTGCGCAAAATATTTGAGCAAACCCACTCTTGCTATTTGGCTTTTCCATAACTTTTATACCACTACGCGTTAGGTGGTCTAATGTTTGATCGTAATCACGGACGCGTATGGCAAAATGGCCATCCTTTGATTCGATCTGTTGATTATTTCGAAGTGTTCCAGCGTCCTTATGAACAATCAAATGAAGCTGCTGATCGCCGATCCTGTACCATGCCCCGGGAAAGTCAAATGCAGGGCGTTCTATCTCTTGAAAACCGAGGATCCTACCATAAAAATCCTTTGCCTTTTCCAAATTAGTAACGGATAAGCTAACATGGTGGAAATTCTCTATTACAATCAACTCAAGTCCCCCTCATTTATTTATTCATGATGGACTGACCTTCTGTTTCGATCTGAATCGCTTGTTCTTGTGCTTCAATACATAACGTTGCTGCTTTAAATGCATGTTCTTGCGTCATTGCATTTTCTGTACCATTTAGACAGTCCAGAATAAACGCTCCGAAGAAAGGAAAGCCTACCTTCCCTGACAACTGGAAATGCTTTTCCCCTTCGTGATTTACCAAATACAAGTTATTCGAATAGGAACTGCGTCCAATGTCAATGTATTTCCGCACTTCAATGTAACCTTTTGTCCCAAGAATCAACACACGACCATCTCCCCAAGTCCCCAGTCCATCAGGGGTGAGCCAATCGACACGGAAATAGAAAGTGGCACCATTGTCAGCTACTAAGGTAGCATCGCCAAAATCTTGAAACTCCGGGTGATCTTTAAGCGTATAATTACCAACTTTACTATGAAGTACTTTTGCATCCTTCGCATTTGTATAATGTAAAAACTGTTCAATTTGATGGCTGCCAATATCGCAAAGAATACCACCATAACGTTCGGGATCAAAAAACCAATCCGGTCTGCTATTCGCATTCGCTCGGTGTGGACCGGTGCCAATCACCTGAACAACATTTCCAATAGCACCTTCTTCAATAAGCTGCCCGGCAAAAACAGCGCTTTCAACATGCAGCCGCTCACTATAATAGATTCCCCATTTTAGTCCTGTTTCTTTTGTCTTTTGTTCCGCCTGCTGCACCTGTTCTTTTCTAGTGAATGCTGGTTTATCTGTAAAGTAATGTTTTCCATGATCTAGCACCTTTAAGCCAAGTGGGGCTCGTTCTGAAGGTATATTCGCACTGGCGACCAACTTTATATCTGGATTTTCTAAAATTTCTTGTTCAGAAGAGACGGCCTTAACTCCAGGATAGATCTCAGAAAACTTTTTTACCTTTTCAGGATCTGGATCGTAGACAGAAACTAATTCCCCGCCTGCCTCTATCAATCCATTACACATTCCATAAATGTGACCATGATCCAAACCGATAGCTGCGAAAAGGAATTCTCCCTTTTCCACTACTTTGTTGACCTTTCCTTTAGGAGCATAATTCATTCCATCATTTCTATTCATTCCACTGTCCCCTCTTTCCATTATTTTTCATTGCATATCTAAACGTACGATCACTAGTAACGATCTCAAGTTGTAATGGTATTCTCACCGAAGTTATCTATCGTGTTTTTCTTTTCATAAAAATGTTTCGCGTTTTTTAATATGCTTTCTCTTGTATAAAAAGCACTTTCTTCATTCAATGGAAGCTTTACCGTCTTCCCGAGAGTTGCCGACTCGTAAATGGCCATAATAATCTCTAAGGTTTTACGTCCTTGAACCCCATCTATAAGAACCTCTTTGTTTGCTTCAATAGCCGTTAATACATCATAAACTTGCCCAGCATGCCCCTCATATTTTACGTCAGGTTGCTTATCGTAAACGTGCTGAATTTTTTCCTCTAGTTCATAATCTTCTTCTGGAAATCCATTTTCTTTTGACTTAGAAGCTTTTAATTTCCATGGAGTGGACACTCGTGCATTTTCCCCTTGGAAAGTCAATTGTTGTTCTTCTCCATGATGAACAGCAGAACTCGTAATCTGCGCCAAGCTTCCATTACTATAGCGGCCAATGGCTATGGATAAATCTTCGACCTCTGCGTTATCATGTGCCACATTGCTTGTTACAGCTGTTATTTCAGATGGCATCCCATTCATCCATTGGAAAATATCTATATGGTGAACAGCGTGATTCAACGTACAACCACCACCTTCTTTCTCCCATGTTCCTCTCCACCATAAGTCATAATAGCTGTGACCCCTCCACCAAAAAGAGTCAACCTGCGTATGAACGATCGGTCCCATAAGTTTAGTGTCTAAGACATGTTTCAGCTTCATCATCGAATTACGAAAACGGTTTTGAGCTACTACCGACAGTGTTTTTCCATTTCTTTCAGCAGCTTCATTCATTACATCACATTCTTTTAAGGATGAAGCCATTGGTTTTTCAACTAGCACGTGTTTCCCAGCATTTAAAAAATCGACAGCTATTTCTGCATGTGTATAAGGTGGTGTACATATGGAAACCAAGTCGATATCCGTACGGTTTAACAATTCCTTATAATCTTTTGCTATAGCTGCTGTAAGTTTAAAATCACCTTTTACCTTTTCTGCCTTCTCAGAATAAACATCACATAAGGCAGTAATTTGGCATTTATCAGAAAACGCTTGATAGGCATTTATGTGTGATGGCGCTATTGCCCCTGTTCCTATAACCGCTACATTAATCATGGGTTACACTCCTTTTTTCACCAAAATTCCTTGTTTAATGTGGCTACAAATTAAATAAAACATTTAACGTGATATAATTAGTATGGTAGATAAATGCATAAAGGTTTACCATTCCATTGGTTCTACACGATTATTTTCATCTTTTGGTAATTGGGAGGGGTCAACAATTCCCCAGTAAGCATATTTGGGTTTCAATTGCTCATCAAAAATCAACGGTAAGTTACGTCTTGTAATTGGAAATGTTTTTAGCCATGTATGGTCGTCTGCAATTCCCCATGTAACAACTGCACTAATATTTTGCTGTTTTTCTTTAAAAACCTCAAATATTTCCTTATACTTGTAGCCTTGCTTCACTAGGTTTTCATCTGGAATCGTTTCATACTTATCCGTACTATTACTGTAAACACTCACATCCAGTTCTGTAACTTGGTTATCTAAACCTAATTCGCTAAACAGATCGATGGTGTCTCTAATGACACTCGCAGTTGGCCAATCGATATTTATATGCATTTGATGACCAACTCCATCAATTGGTACGTCCTTCACTAACAACTCTTTCACTACATTATAGAAAGCTTCCCGTTTGTCTGGCTTATTTGTATTAAAATCATTGATATATAATTTAGCGTCTTTACCAGCTACTTCACGTGTAATGCGAAAAGCTTTTTCGATAAATTCAATTCCTGTAATTTCATACCACTTACTGCGTCTATGGCCATTTGATTCTTCCGGGTCGATCACTTCATTCACAACGTCCCATGAATCAACATCCTCTTTATAACGGCCAACAACTGCGCGTATATGATTGTCTAATCGATCAAGCAGCAACTTCTTATTTTCAGGTGTAGCTGTCATCTCATTTCCATCTTTATCCTTAAAGAACCAAGCAGCGGTTTGGTTATGCCATACAAGTGTATGAAAACGAATTTTCATGTGATTATCTTTTGCGAAGGCAATCACTCTATCAGCCTCTTCCCAATTATATTGTCCTTCTACTGGTTGAATTTCTTCTGGTTTCATACAATTTTCTGCAACAATACAATTGAAGTGTTTCTTCAATAGATCTGCATGTGACCCACTAATTTGCGAAGGCGTTATTGCAGCGCCAATTGAGAAAAAACCATCTAATGTATCATGTAAAGCTTGGATATCTTTCCCTTTATTCATATTAAGAATCATTCCCCCAAACGTATTAATGTGCAACTTTAAATCACTTTACGAATAAGACGTAATCAAACTGTCATCCAACCCGATATAAGAATCAGTTTCATCCTTAATTGGAGTAAATTCAATCAATGTAATTTCATTTTTCGTTAATTGGATTTTTATAGCAATCCTTCCGTTTTCACTTTTGGTTCTCGAAGTTCGTATGAATGGCTGGGCAGCTTGTTTTAATGTTTCAACCTTTTCTTTACTTGGAAATCTCGGACGCCCCATTTGCTTCCACACTTCCCAGGGATTTGCATTACCTTCATCCACTGTTTGCCTCTTTACAAAGTAGTCATCCCCAGAAACATGTAGTGTATATTCCAGTTCCTTTTCGAACCCCTCTCCCTTTTCTGTTACCAAATTCCATGCAACAAGGGCAATTGTGCCGTCTTTTCTTCTTGTAACTAGCGTTTTATCATCACGGTAAAGCTGTTCTTCACCTAGCGCGTTAAAAAATGAAAATAAATGGAAGGTTGGTTTTAAGATATCATTCCATGCAATTAATCCAAAACCTCCATGAAATTGGGCTCTTGGTACATCCCTTTCTTCAAAGACATCACTGAATGTCCAATAGGAAAAGGAATCAACATAATCTCCGCCTTCACTAAGAATGCGTGCAAGGTAAGCTGCATTAAGCACCGTATCATGTACCGGATTTATTGGGCTATATGATGAATTGTATTCTGTGATATGAAGCGGTAAATCCGGGTACGGAGACGCATCAATCATCCCTCTTATTTTCCTGAATTCTTCCAGCATTTTTGTATTATCTGCTAAGTCCTGATAATAATAATCTGGAGTTACTTTATGAGGCTGTTTGGACGTATATGCGTGTCTGGAAACAAAATCAACCGGTACATCTTCATCCTCGCAAAAATGCAGGAAATCATCGATCCATTCATCTGTCCCCCCACAGATAGCTGGGCCTCCTACTTGTATATTGGAATGCACTTCCTTGATCGCATCTACCGTAACTTTATATAACTTAAAATATTCTTCTTTATTAGCATCCTTCCAAAAATTCACTAGATTAGGCTCGTTCCAAATTTCAAAAGGCCACTTCTCTACCTCTGCTTCCCCGTATCTTTCAATAAAATGGGAAACAACTTCCTTTATCAGTTCACTCCACTTGCCATAATCATTTGGAGGTGTAATATTGCCTTTCCAAGTAAAAAGAGTGTCCTTTCCAGAAGCTAATAATTCTGGCATAAAACCGATCTCTACAAATGGGCGAATACCAATCTCCTGATAGCTATCGAAAATTTTATCAATATAGGTGAAATTATAGAATGGTCTTTTTTCGCCATCTACCTCTATTTCACGATAGATCCCAACATCATCATGCAGAAGACCATGGCCTCTTATATAATCGAACCCAATCTTTTCTTGTGCTATCTTCAAGTGATCTACATACTCCTTCTGTAAAGCAAGTCCTAACCTGCCACTACCGATGCATAACTTCCAATTTTTATTGAATTTTGTATCGGTAGTTTCCTGAACTTCTATTTTTGTCATCGCTTAAGTCACCCTTTTTCATTTATCCAAATTGGATCTAATTTATTCTTTCTCCGAACCTAGGACAATCCCTTTAACAAAATATTTCTGTATAAATGGATAGACTACCAACATTGGTAATGCGGTGATAAAGATCTGGGCTGCTTCCACTGTTCGCTGTGATAAATTACGTAATGTTTCAGCATCCACCACATTCGTTAAATCTTTTCGAACTACAATGGACTGTAAAAATGTCTGTAACGGATAGTTTGCTTCATCCGTCATATAAATCAACCCATCAAACCATTGATTCCAGTGAAACACCATCGTAAACAGTGATACCGTGGCAATTGCCGGTACTGATATTGGCAGGTATATTTTCAAGAATATCTTAATATGCCCTGCCCCATCGATGAATGCAGATTCCTCCAATGACTTAGGTACAGATGTACGGAAGAAGTTTAATAGTAAAATCAGATTAAACGTATTAACGGCTGTAGGAAGCACAAGCGCCCATATTGTATCTGTAAGTCCTAAACTCGTCACAAGAATGTACGTAGGAACCAAGCCACCATTAAACAACATGGTAAAAACAAAGAACCATATATAAAGTTTTCTTCCTTTAAACTCACTGTCATTTTTCGATAATGAATAGGCAGCACATAACATAACACCCATAGATATTGCCGTTCCTAAAATCACACGTAAAACTGCAATGCCGAAAGCTCTGAGAAAATTGTTATTTCCTATCGTCTTTTCATAGGCTTCAAGTGTAAAATCAATTGGCCATAATGTTACAATATTGGCGGACGCTGCTGCGCTCCCACTTAAAGAAACAGCCAAAATATGCAGGAGTGGCAAAATACATAATATTGCAGCTAACGTTAGAAAGATATAGTTAAATATAGTGAATATCCTATATGTTTTTGTTTTGTAAATCATCGTATTTCCCTCCTAAAATATTCTCCATCCTGCGTATCTATAAGCTAATCGATAGCCAATAACAATCAAAACTAAACTAATAGCAGATTTAAATAAACCAACTGCTGCCCCATAGCTAAAATCACCGTTTACTAACCCTATACGATACACATAAGTATCTATAATATCACCAGATTCATATACCAATGGATTATAAAGGTTAAAGATTTGATCAAAACCAGCATTTAATATATTTCCTAATGATAATGTTCCAACCACGATAATAATCGGTAACATTGCTGGCAAGGTAATATAAAGTGTTTGCTTCCACCTGTTCGCTCCATCAATAACAGCTGCCTCATATAAATTAGGGTTAACAGCTGTAATCGCTGCCAAAAATACAATCGTGTTAAATCCTGTTTCCTTCCAAATATCCGTAATAACTACAGTAGAGCGAAACCAGTCATTACTACCGAGAAAAAATATGGGGTCAATACCGAATACACCCAAAACCATATTAACTAGACCACCCTCAGGCGATAATATATCGATTAATATACCGCCTAAAATTACCCAAGAAAGAAAGTACGGCAAGTAAATAATCGTTTGAATGGTCCGCTTAAATGCCATTTTATATACTTCATTGAGTAATAAAGCAACTGTAATCGGAACCACTAACCCGGTAATCAATTTTAATACGGATATAACCAGCGTATTCCATATTACCTGTCTCGCATAATCAAATTCAAACATGGTTCTAAAGTGTTCCAGCCCGACCCATTCAGACTCAAAAAAACCCAGCCATGGCTTGTAATCTTGAAAAGCCATTATTATTCCACCCATGGGACCATATTGGAAAATAAGACTTAATATCACACCAGGTATCAATAACATATGTAAAGGCCATGTATTTTTTAAGTTCCATTTTTGCTTTTTCTTAGGTTGCTTTTTATGCTTGGTTTTCTTTGTATGCGTGGGGCTGTCTTCTACAACTAAATTCTTAGCCTCCATGAACGTTTCCTCCTATTCTAAAAGATAAGGAAGGAGCGAACTCCCCTATTTGAAAAGTTCGCACCTTGTAGATTATAGAACGACGTAACTATTATTCTTGTACGGATTCATACCACTCATTTACCTCTTCCGTCATTTGATCTCCACCCGAACTCTTCCATTCTTCGACAAAGTCATCAAAAGCATCTAAAGGTTGATTTCCATAAACAATATTAGCAAATAATTCCAATTCCAATCTCTCCAGATTTTCCATGCTGGATTCCATTGTTTCCGTAGGTGCGCCAGTAAAGCCATTTTCGATACGAATATCATTCTGGCTATTTACAATAGCTGCCGCTTCAATATATTCCGGTTTATTGTTTGCAAGATTTGCTTCATATGCACTTTCAGGTTCTCTATCTGTCTCATGGAATTCTTCGAGCAAATCATACATATCATAAGGAATCGTTGGAACATTTGTTGGCAATAAATACCTGCCTGGATCCACTTTGTCTTCACCAGTTTCCTCTTCAATTGAACCTGCATCGTATACTGGTTCATCATCTACCATGATGTAATCGTACCCTTCAAATAATCCATCTTCGAAATATTCCGATTCCCCGAAGGTATATCCATAAATGGCATCTAAATATTCGAAGAACTTATCCATGTGCTCAAATTCGCTGCTGAAAAGGAAAGACCCTGTTGACAGCGATTCACCTTTTCGTCCAGCTTGGCCATCCATACCACTTGGAAGTGGATAAGGTTTTACCTCAGCCTCTGGTACGTTTTGGAACACATCACCGATAGGATAATCAAATGCCCACGGTGGTGCAGCCATAAGTCCAGATTGTCCAGAAACAAAGCTCTCTTGTGCTTGATCTGCTGGTTCAATAGCAATTTCCTGCGAAATATACCCCTTCTCCAACCATTCCTTAATCTTAGCCAAGCCTTCTTTCATATTGGGCTGGATAGAACCATACACAAGTGACCCGTCTTCTGCCTCGCTCCACAGACCAGGGGAATAATCACCAAATGCACCAAATATAAAACTTGTATCACCTATATTTGTCCTGCCGAAACCGACATCTCCAGCTGAAAGCGTCATGCCTAATGTATCATCTGAACCATTTCCATCAGGATCCTCATTAACAAATATATCCATTACATTTTCTAATTCTTCAATAGTTTCAGGTGCTTCTAAATCAAATTCATCAAGCCAATCCTGACGAACCCATAACAAGGTATCAGATCCGTTCCCTCCTGAAAACCTTGGGATTCCGAAACGTTGACCATCCTCATCAGTAGCTTCATAGAAAGCTTCTGGGAATTGTTCAAATAATTCTTTTAGTCTAGGAGAAGCATGTTCTTCGATTGCATCATCAATTGGCATCACTCTGCCTGATTCAATCAAGTCTGCAATCATCTGCCCATCCGTCACCTGGAAGACATCCGGTAAAGGCTCATTTGCAGACATACCTAAACGCATTTGTTGATTGTATTGTTCATCATTCGGCCTGGTCCAAACAGTATCAAAATGAATACCTAATTCTTCCTCAGCCCATTCTGTTACAACATTGTCGTTAACATCTTCGCCATCTTTAAACACGGTACCATCATCAAGTGTACGAACTGTGGTAATGTTTGTTAAACCATTTTCTTCAGACTCCGCGTCTGATTCTTCTGTACAAGCTGCTAAAATAATCATTGCAATCATTGTGATTCCGAGTAAAACAAATGGTTTTTTGAGCATTTCTTTATCCTCCTTTTTGGTTAAGAAAATTCACTATAGTCCCGTGGTTACCCCTCCTAACTTATACCTTATAATCAGTTGAAATAATTGGTTTTATCTCATCGCTCCTTCCCATTTGTATAATCGATGAATTATTGGTATCGCTTTCAATAATTCGTTTAACATCACTCGAATACGGAGGAATAACCTATTTAAATATTTGTTCAATACTTGGATGGTAAAAGATGATATAATCTACCTTCCTATTCTATTAGAAACTTGGTTGTCACCAAGCCTTTAGGTGATAGCCTTAGTTGCACTTATGCAGTAAGAATGTTTTTATACTTTCTTAACTGCTAAACATAAAATTTCTTAAAGATTCAACTTATACAAATTTTCTCCTGGTTTTGTCAGCGTAATAAAATCTGTTTAGGATAAATGCATCCCCCCTCCATTCAAGATTACAGGTTACACTAGTATGGTATAAGTGGCAACAATCTACCTTTACAACTTTTTCACTGCTTATAAGGAATGTTGTATGTTACTATTTTAATTATACTAGTATGTTAGTAATATTATAACTTAATTATTTTTAATTTCAACAATAAATTGAAAATTGTTGAAACATTTTTTATGGTAAACTACTTATAAAACTACTACGAGGTGATAACATGATAGAAAGAGAAGGTTTTTTAGGCGGGTTATACACCATTATGGAATGGATTACTCGCATCGCATACGTTAATATATTATGGATCGTATTTACTTTTTTAGGCTTATTTATTTTAGGAGTGGCTCCTGCAACCGTTTCGATGTTTACGATAACGAGGAAATGGGTGAAAGGAAATACGGATAGCAAAATTTTCGTTACGTTTTGGGATACATATAAAACTGAGTTTGTTCGATCAAATGTATTATTATGGCCGTTAATCATCATTGGTTATATTTTGTATATTGATTTTCAATATCTAACATACGTTGAAGGGTATTTATTCCTTGTGATGTTATTTATTTTCATCAATGTAACAATCATTTATTTAATTACTTTGCTATACATATTCCCAGTATATGTTAATTTTCAATACAGTTTGGTACAAAACTATAAATATGCTTTTATGATTGGGATATCAAAACCGTTAATTACGATATCGATGGTTGTTTCATTAACGCTTATTGGTTTACTCATGGAACAATTTCTCGGTCTCATACCGTTTTTCTTGGCATCTTCTGTAAGTTTAATACTTATGTGGTTTGCTAATCGAGCATTTGTAAGAATGAAACAATAAAGGGAGCCTCCTGCTTTTGCAGTGCCCCTTTATTGTTTAGATTAATAGATTGTTCTGTTTTTGTTATCCGAAATACCAGATTTCCTATAGAAGTATGTGTTAATTTTATCACGCCAGTCTGTTGCGTTTTTTAATTGGAGATAAAGTCTTTCTTTTACATTTTCAAATATCCTGTTATCGATGCTTCCCACCAATTTATCCCATTTGTAAATGAAATCCTCAACTTCCTCTACACCTTTAAAATGCGTGTTATAGATATGTTGAATGACTGTTTCGCCCGATTTTAGGACATGCGTATATGGAACATGATGGAAAAATAACAGAAGTTCATCTGGACATGAGTCCAGTGAGTTATACCATTCAACGTTTGGCGGGAAATATTGAGATGTATATCCTGTTCCTGTTTCCACTGTGCGGTCCACACCAATTCCATCGCGGTCTGCGAAATGATAGGTCCCCCATGCAGAATATTCATAGCCATCGATGTTTGGGCCATAATGATGTCCAGGATTTACCATCCAGCCTATTCCAAGTGGAACCGTATAATTTTCATATGTTTTCCACGAGTTAAGTAAAATATATTCGATATTTTCTACGACTAACGGATCATGACCGAATGTTAAGTGGATCCAATCTCTCGTAATCTCTTCTGTTGTCAGGTCTGGGTTCCATGTAAGTCGTCCAAATCCATAGAGATTTGCTTGAGCTAATGTGTTACCGGTCCAGTTGATATCATTACCAATATTAGATACTGCAGCAATCCCGCTGTTAGAATTGTTGTAAGTCGTTCCACCGGCAATATTTTTTATTTTCGTTCCTTCCCCTTTTGCATAGGTATCAAAATCCAAGATTTCTTTCCATTGAGGAATTAAATAACAAACATCTTTTTGCTGTCCGGTATATTCTTGGGCTACCTGAAGCTCCAGAAGTTGATTTGTTTTCTTCAATGCACCTAATAACGGTGACACCGGTTCTCTAACCTGAAAATCCATTGGTCCATTTTTGATTTGTAAAATAACATTATCTAAAAATTGTCCATCTATCGGTTTAAAGTTATCATAAGCCGCTCGCGCTCTATCAGTACTTCTGTCACGCCAATCCTGCAAGTTATTGTAAACAAAACAACGCCATATCAAAATACCATTAAACGGTTTTAGTGCTTCAGCCAACACATTTGCTCCATCAGCATGATCCCTATCATAGGAAAACGGCCCTGGTCGATTTTCTGAATCTGCCTTCACAATAAATCCACCAAAGTCTGGGATGTACTGATAAATTTCTTCTACCTTCTTTTTCCACCATGCTCTGACTTTTTCATCTAAAGGGTCAGCGGTATCTAAGTTACCCAATGCTATCGGACTAGCATAGTTTATACTTAAAAATAAAGTAATGCCATAAGCCCTGAATATATTTGCTACCCTTTCTACTTTAGGTAAATATTGCTTCGAAATCAGGTTGGTTTCGACATCCCAAACGTTGACATTATTAATGGAAATAGCATTAAGACCTGTCGAAGATAAAAGTCTCGCATAATCCTTAATACGCTCTAAATCCTCAGAGAAATCGTTTTCATAATAAAATATGGATTTACCTGAGTAACCGCGTTCAATCGTCCCATCTATATTGTCCCATTGATTCATCATTCTAAATTGATTTTTTGGAGCGTCGACTATATCCAGTGAATGAATGGGTTTTCTGCTCTGTATGAGACGGAGCAAATGATAGGTTGCATAAAGAATACCTTTATCCGTTTTTCCTATTAACAGAATTTTCTTCTCCCCGTTATCATTCGGAGTTGTTTTTAGTACATATCCTTCATTATTTAGGTCACCAAACAATTCAGGTGACATGCCATAATCTTCTATCCAAATATCCTGATACGTACCAAGTATAATGGAAGCAGTTTGTAAAGAATCAACATTAACAGTTGGCGCTACATCCAACATTGATTCAATCCCATCTGATAATTCTTTTATTGCAGAATTGGTAATGCTCGTATCTCCCGCCACACCTATAGCAGAGAACCATGAGCGATATTCCTCATCCATTCTTTTGTCCTCAATTTTGCTATATTGTAACCATGCACGGTAACCTTTCACATTATTTAACGTTTGTTCATTTTTTATAGCATTTTCTAGCATACTTCCATCCCTCCATGCGCTTATTATGTGCTACTTAAAATAACTTGAATAATGTAATTTAAGTTCTTCTTTTTCAAAGTTTACCAAATTTAAATGTTCTATAATTAATTTTTCTGCAAGGTCTTGTTCTCCATTAGAAATAAAATTAAATAACTCTTTGTGCTGCGTTACGACAACATTCCAATCCGGATTGGAAGCCAATCTTAATACGCGTAATCTATCAAAATGACTATTCATTTGCCTAATTAACTTCCATGTTCTAATTTTATTGCATCCCTCAAATAGCAGACGATGAAATTCCTCATCAAGCTCAAACAAGCGGTGGTGAGATCCTTTTTTCAGACATAGTTCCTGCATTGTAATATTGGTTTCCAATTGGAAAAGCTGGTCTTCTCCAAATTCCTTACACGCCTCTCTCACGATCGCTCTTTCAACATTTTCTCTAACAAACCTGCCTTCTTCTACAAGTTCTAAATCTATTTCTGCAACAATTGATCCCTTTTGGGGATATATACCTATTAACTCTTCTTGTGCAAGCATTAAAAATGCCTCTCTTGCTGGTGTTCGGCTTACGTTTAATTCAATCGCAATTTCATTTTCAGATATTTTAGTTCCTGGTTCTAATTCCCATTCAATAATTCTTTTCTTAAGTGTGTTGTATACAAAATCTCTTGTGGAACCTGTTATACGTGGTTGTGATTGTGTTTTAGATATTTGATACACCTCATTTCTATTTTACTAAATTACGGGATTCTAATTTGACTAGTATGTTAGTGTAATATCATTATAAGTATAATTTAATTTTATTTCAACTTATTTATTTTTATTTTTGTAGGCGTATTCTTTTTTGAAATGAAAATAAGATTTAGACAGATATATATACACAAGCATGGATGAAAATGTCATCGATTCAAAATCCACTTTAGCAGGGTTTAACCCATTTGTCGTGTTGGTGATGATTATATTTTCATGGTGGGTTTTTGCGGGAGGGGTTGTAAGAATGCAAGATACATTCAGTAGGATACCTTCTTGATTTTGATTATAAAGCGGATGAAAGCGAGCCAAAGGACTTCATAAGTTGTCAGTATAACAAACATATTTTATACTATACTTAATACTAGGTACCAATCAGCTTTAACTACCTGGCACCGGCAACAACAAACTGCATAAGAGCAGTTGACTGGAAATTCAATAGGCATTGTCTAAGAAGTAATCGCGACCTAGGTGGGGCGATTACTTCTTTAACCGGATAAACGACAATGGTTACAATTAAAGTTAAGGTAGCTACTAGGGTAATGCTGAATTGTGCTACAAGACTTGATGGTAGAATGTTGTCATCCTCCCCCCATCATGATTTGTATTAAATCATTAGTCGGCGGCGTTGCAAAGACAGGTACATTCCGATACAGCCCATGAACAACCGGCAGTGCTCCGATGTGATCCGCATGTGCGTGGGTAACAAGGATAGCATCTGGCTACCCTAGATCTTCCATCATCCCAAGCATTGGCAAAACATTTTCCCCTTGCATGCGCATGCCTGCATCTATAATCACACTTGCATTATCGAATTGTATATGTAGGCAAGAGGCACCAATTTCATTTCCTCCGCCAAGTACCGTTACTTTCATTGGAAAACTCCTTTCTCACGTATGTGGCTCGGATAATTTATTTTCTATTATAGCGGATTGGAGGGTTTTATGTCATACTTATGGTGTGGGTGGAAAATTGGGCCCACATAAAATCAAATCAAATCCAATAATTATTGAAATTAAAATACTTGAGGTAGCTTTAATGACAGAACAACTTACTTACCTGCAACCGTAAATGAAAGCGTTGTTATTGTTCGTTCCTTTGATTGCTTCATCTCCAATCGCCCCCGTTCGTATTATAAGGTCAGCCAGTCATTTCTGGTTGACCTATTTTTAATAAATTTTATTGAAGCATTCACTGTCAGTACATTCCAATCAGAATCGCGTTCCATACTGGGCTACAGCTAACTACAGTGAGTGAGTATAGAAACTTTCTTAGAACGGGGCACATATATTATTTTATATGAAATGTTAGGAGGGTGACAATGCAGCAGATTAGTGCATGCATGATTGTGAAAGATGAAGCAGATATATTGGAAGAAACGTTAGATAGCATAAAAGAAGCCTGTGATGAGATTATTATTGTTGATACGGGATCAACGGATAACACCAAGGAAATAGCAAAAAAATATACAGACCGTGTGTATGATTTTGAATGGGTTGATGATTTTTCCGCTGCAAGGAATACGGCATACAGTTATGCAACAAAAGATTATATATTTTTTATGGATGCAGATGATTATTTGCCGAAAGAAGAGCGAAAAAAACTATTGCAATTAAAAGAGAACTTGGATGATTCCGTAGATGCTGTAACCATCTTTACGGTACTGAGCGTTGATGAATTTGGCAATCCTGCATTTAAATATAGAAGACACCGGCTGAGTAAACGAAGCAATAATTTTAAATGGCACGGGACTGTACACGAATATTTGGCGATTAGCGGTACTATTCTTCATTCGGATATTGCGGTTTATCACCGAGTCCCAAATAAGAAAAAGCGTACTGATAAGAAACACCGCAACTTAAAGATTTATGAAAATCAGTTGCAGAATGGGGAAGTTTTCTCACCGAGGGATATGTTCTATTATGCAAATGAACTAAAAGATCACGCAGAATTTGAAAAAGCGATTAAACGATATAATCAATTCCTAGATTCAAAAAAAGGGTGGATAGAGGATAATATAAGAGCTTGTATTTATTTGGCTGATTGTTACATGTGTTTAGGAAACCATCAGAGAGAAGTGGAATCACTGACAAGATCGTTTGTATATGATACCCCAAGGCCGGAAGTTTCCTGCAGGCTTGGTGATATGTATAAAATTATAAATATGTATGATAAAGCCATTCTGTGGTATCGGCTGGCGATAGAGGTGGATGTCAGTGATTCGTTAGGCTTTCAATTGGAGCAATATTCCACATGGTATCCACATTTGCAAAGCTGTGTGTGCTACTGGCAGATAGGAAACAAGGAACTTGCGTATAAGCATCATCTGAAAGCAAAAGAATATCGGCAGCATGATAAGCGTATTCAGTATAATGAACAATTTTTTACAAACACAGGGAATGAGTAAAATCCCTGTGTTTTATTATTCATAAAAACCTTGTAATAAAATTGAATTTATCCAGGGCTTAGCCGGTACTGGATTTTTAATAATAATCCGAACATGATTGTTGGAGAGGTATCTTGAAAGCTGATCCAGAAGCTGCGTACATTGTTGCTTATCCGAATAACGGACAAAGTTATGCCTTTTAATATAAAATGTTAATTCCGAAATCAAGTTCTCCATTTCATTTATTTCTCCATCCATACTATTGTTTGAATCAGCATCCTTCTGATTTTCCAACCATAGATCCCGCCAGTAAAGATGCATAACCATTTTCTCTATGAGATTTAATGATACAATCAGCTGCTGTTCGGCATACTTTTTATCAGCTGGAAGACTTGGGCAAAATGCCATCGTTTGCACGTATGATAGGAGCATTTGAAACAGGGTGTTGAAAAATTTCATATATTCTTTTTCACTTTGTTTAAACAATGAATATGAAGATCGCTGGGACGGAGACATATTTATCATCTCCTTAGAAATTAAGAATTTTTATTGGAAAGATCACCGCTTGTAAGTTGATCTAATTTTTAACAATTGCATTCCTTTGATTGACGTGTTTGTTTCTTGCAACAATCCGAATGATCTGTCTCTGTTTCTTTACATGGATCGCATTTCTTTTCACAGCATGCTTTTTTGTCTAACGTAACAGCATCCTCCAATTTAAAATGAAGTAATATTTGTGATTTGACAACGGTCCGAAGCGTTTTATTAAGACTGTCATTTATTTCAATAAAATCATCCAGGCTTTCATTATCTTTTTTAAGAAATGATTGTAACTTTTCTCCTTCCGCATTTAGTATATGCGAAAGGCTTATCTCTTCTAATGCAATCGATGACAATAATAATTCAATTGTTTTGCAGCGATCTAATGAAATTTCAGGGTTCATGTCTGGAATCTTTGGCATTGACATAATTGAATTCACCACACAATTCCTAAGTTTTTAATCCATTCATACCTTTTCTGAATGTCTATAATTGTATTTATATTATGTTCGCCTATGCATACAGTTACAAAAATAATTGCATCGCTCCACATTTTAATAAATAAAAGGTTTTTACTGTAAAAAGGAATTATTGTGTATACATTCATGCGTGCTGATGAATAAGCTGAAATGAGTTGTTTAATTAAGAAATGAAAAGAGGTGTTTGTATGTCACAATCAAATATTCCAGATATAAATCCTGATATTACGCTAAACCGCGAGGATGTTATCAATTTATTATTAGCGTCCATTGCAATGGAAGAACTCAGTTTAGCTCATATAGTAAATGCAGAAGGTGAAAAATTACAATATGTATTGGGAACAATACCTGGATTAGATGAAGCTGCAACACTCGATGAAATTTTACAAGTAAACGATAACGTTCAAGATATGCTTTCAACGGTCATTAAAAAAGAACTGCTTTTAGATAATAAATTAAATCAAGTAACAAAAATCATTCCAGATGGTTCTACCGGCGTGACGGGTCCAACTGGCCCTGCGGGAGCTACCGGACCAACTGGGCCTGCCGGTGCTACTGGACCGACTGGACCTACCGGAGAACTTGTACCAGGGGATCCTCTGTTTAATGTATTGGGTGGAGGAGGAACTGCGACTGTTGGTGTGGGTGAAGACCTTATCTTTGTTTCAGATACGCTTGATATTAATGTAAGCGATCAATCGGCAGTTGTATCGCTTGAAACAACTGCCGAAGCAGGACCAACGGGTGCTACAGGGCCAACTGGGCCAATCGGGGAAACGGGACCAATAGGGCCGACCGGCGACACGGGTGAAGTGGGACCGACCGGGCCGACTGGAGATACGGGCGAAATGGGACCAATAGGGCCGACCGGAGATACGGGTGAAATAGGACCAACTGGGCCGACCGGAGATACGGGCGAAGTGGGACCAACTGGGCCGGCTGGCGACACGGGTGAAGTGGGACCGACCGGGCCGACTGGAGATACGGGCGAAATGGGACCGACCGGGCCGACCGGAGATACGGGCGAAATTGGGCCAACCGGGCCAACCGGCGCCACGGGACCGAATGTAGCAACAACAGGTTTTTCTGCAAGAAGGACCCCTACCACGCTTGCAACTACTAACCAGCTTGGAGATTGGACGGTAAGTAGCCCTAACTTTAGCAGCGAAAGCTTTAATCCAACAACAGGTGATTTTACGGTTCCTGAATCAGGAAGGTATGCTATAAAGGCGATTGTAAGCTATACGACAACAGCTGCCATTTCCGTTTCACTTGGTACCGGAATAGATCCTTCTTTTGTGATCAGGAGGACATCCCCAACTACAACTGATCTTATAACCGGTCTATTTCCGCTACTAAATGTTAACGTATTAGTGCTTTCATTAAGAGCGATTCTTGGAAATTCGTCGGTCACATTGACTGGTGATGTAGAATTGAACGAAGGTGATGTCATCGGACTGTTCTATGAATCAGATGGTCTGAACATTAATTTAAACCTTGGTGGAACAACAGACAGCGCAACCGTTTGGTCAATCCACCGAATAACTTAAAATGAGTTGTGTTTTTGAAAGAAAAAACAGGTGTTCAGAAAGGAAGACTGGATACCTGTTTTTACGTATGCTTGCATTTTTAGATTCATTGAAGAGTTTGAAACATCATAATGTAGCAAAAAATACTATTCGAACGAGTTGGTGAATCCAATATTTCATCACAGCTAAAAGAAACTTCCTACTCATTTTGGGACACACTCTGAAAATCCCGCGATGAGTGCAACGTCTTTTAGGTGGACAACCGCATTTTACTTCCTTTACATTTTGCAATAACCAAAAAATTGACAGTATAATAAATATATTTTATACTATACTTAATAATAAAGTACCGAGTAGCATTAACTACCCGGTACTGGCAACTACAAACTGCATAAAGAGCAGTTGGCCGTGTTTACCTAAATTTAAGTAACTGCTAGCCTTTGGTCAGGAGCGGTTACTTTTTTTTATCAGGTAAACGACAATTGTCACATTCAAAGTCAAATTAACAATTTGGAGTAATCCAAACTGAGCTAATAGACTTAGCGTTTCATATGTCGTCATTCCCTGCCATCTCCTCTCATGGGGACTTAATGATGAGGATATGGCCAACCGCTCACAACACCTATGGCCTTGCTATTGTTATTTTACCATATAATTTCATAGAATAGTAGCAATAACAAGAATAAATGTTCGATATGTTGATTAAAACCTTCTTCCCCCCTTTTTCAATTTACCTAAATACAATAAATCCCTCATATGTTTCGCTTTTCAAATTCTAAACCATAGTAGCTATCGAAAAATTCACCCATATAGGTTCGAAATTTCGGATAAAGAACAATCTAATTCGCTTCGTGTAAACACTCGAAATATTTCCAACTTGACTCACCTACACACCTTTTATATAATATATGTGTAGGAGGCGTTCGATATGGCAGATCCAATGAAAAGAAAACAATTTCATATGTCGAAGGAAGATGATAAGCTTTTAAAAGACCTGGCTCAAAGCAAAGGAATGTCGGAAGCTGAGGTTGTAAGGGAAGCTGTTCAAGAATATGCTGCAAAAAATTCGCAACAACTAAACCCACTTCTTGAGATGGCAAAAGAAGCAGAGCAACATACGGTTGATTCAGCCAATGATTTGTCGGTGAACCATGATCGTTATTTAAGGGAGATCCATGAAAATGAAGAATAATAGATGTTTTGTGGACACGAGTGCGCTGATTGCACTTAATCATGCTGGAGATCAAAAACACGCCGCTTCACGTGAGATTTCCTTAAAATTAAAAGACAACCAACTGATGATCTCCGACGCAGTAATAAACGAGACCTATAACATCTTAAGATATCGACTCGGATTCCAAAAGGCTGCTTATTTTCTAAAAATGGTTCTGCGCGACAATACATTTATCATTGTTGACGTGACACCATCCATAAGAGCAGATACCCTTCAACTTCTTGAGCAATATAACGATCATAAGATTTCTTATTGTGATGCGCTAAGTGTAGCGATAATGAAAGAACGTCAAATCCATAAAATCTTTTCATTTGATTATCATTTTACAATAATGGGTGTGGAAGTTGTTCAGTAATAGGATGCACCAGTTAAAATTACGAGTTTGGCAGCCTGCATTGTCATCAACGGTTCATGTAAAATCGGATGGAGCCGAAACAACCCGCCTGTCCAGCCAGTTCTACGTAATAATTTTTCTATTTAAGGTCTTTTCCATTAACTCCCAAGCTTCATGGTGGCTTGGATCTGTGAGATAAGGTTCAAATCCGTAGTTCAAGTACATATTGATAGCCTGATAACTCGTCGTCTGGGATGTGAGATAAGCCTTTGAATGATAGTTGGCCAAAATTCCCATAGACGCACTAAGTAATGGTTTTGAAAGTTTTTTTCCTTGATTTTCTGGGACAACGCCTACCCAATGTATTCTGCCCGATATTTCGCCATCACCATTTAAGTCGCCATACCACGCTGTTGTTGTTGCGATCGCTTCTCCATCTGTATTCTCAATGAATAGACAACGCTGATACATTTCATTCCTATATGGTTCGAATTCTTTATTAAAGCGTTCTAACGCTGTCTTCTCATCTTTAAATTCACCTACACTTGTTTCAATTCTAGCCCAGGTATGTTCGTCACCTTCACCAAATAACCTCATTTGAAATCCAGTTGGGAGGGAATATTCAGGAATATCCAACAAATCTTTCCTCACCATTTTCAGCGGAATTCTCTTCACTAAAACCATCTCCTTATCATAAACATTGCTATGTTTAAATCATTTTCATTCATTATTCATTATTCATTACCATATTGTGTGATAAACACCTAATTCAGGTCATTTATTTCCTATTATTAATAAGCTTTGTCAGCGACTGCTTTTGCAGTAGTTTCTTTATATTTTAAAGCTTTTTCTTTTAAATGACTAGCAACATCATTACTTGAACGATCAAAGGAATTAACAATATAATAAGTTTATTTTATACTAGAAAGCCTCGTATGTCGTTCATAAAATATCTATCTACAAAAAACATTAGAAACTTGGCTTTTGCCAAGCCTTTATGGCAAAGGCCGTAGTTGCACTTATGCAGTAAGAAAGTAGTTATACTTTCTTAACTGCTAAAAAGACCGGACACCAAACAAGTATCCAGTCTTATAAGATTCAAACCCACCACATATCCCCAGCACTTTCTGCAATATTCACCCGCTTCAAATTCCTTACAGCTTGATTAAATCCTTCATCGACAGACATAATCGGATCTTCATGCTCAATACTGACAACATAATCATAACCGTACGTTCTGAGTGCACTAATAATATTCGACCACTCTTGGCTGCTGTGGCCATAACCCACGGAGCGGAACGTCCAGGCGCGGCTTTGCACCGCAGCATAAGGTTGCATATCCGTTAAGCCGTACATATTCACATTATCCTGGTCGATATATGTATCCTTCGCATGGAAATGGTGGATTGCATTTTCCTTGCCGAGAATTTTGATCGCCGCAACCGGATCGATGCCTTGCCACCAGAGATGGCTCGGATCCAGATTGGCGCCGACTGCATCATTTGTGGCCTCACGCAATTTCAGCATCGTGTAGGGAGTATGTACCAGAAAGCCTGCATGTGGTTCAATCCCAATTTTCACACCATGATCCTTGGCAAATTGCCCTGCTTCCTTCCAATAAGGAATCAATTTTTCCTCCCATTGCCACTTCAAAATATCGGAGTACTCCGTAGGCCATGGCGTTACTGGCCAGTTCGGATATTTCGAATCGTCATTTGATCCAGGCACGCCAGAAAATGTATTAACGACAGACACATTCATTAATGCTGCCAAACGAACAGTTTTCACAAACGTATCATGTGCTTCTTTCGCATGCGCCTTGTCTGGAGAAATTGGGTTGTCATGACAGCTGAATGCGCTTATCGTCAGTCCACGTGATTCTATTTTTTCCATATATTCTTTTCGCTTGTCTTCGCTTTCCAAAAGTTCATCCAAATTACAGTGCGCGTTTCCAGGATTTCCTCCAGTGCCAATTTCCACTGCTTCAAGACCTGCATTCTTTACATAGTCGAGCATTTCTTCAAACGTTTTTTCTGCAAATAAAACGGTAAATACGCCTAATTTCATATTGAATCACTCCTTAATTTCACACTTGTTCCTTTTTCACTGCTTGCGTAAATGGCTTCGATAATTTTTGTTACATTTCGTGCCTGTTCCGGTTTAACAAGTAATGCCGTTTCACCAAGGCAACTTTCCACAAAATTCTGCGCCTGTCTAAGTCCCGCGTTTTCTTCACTATAATCGAGCTCTGCCGTTGTGGTCATCATCTTCCCATGCCTTGACTGGTAAAGTTCATAAGGATAGACGTTCAAACCGCCCGCTGCACCTGAAATACTAAGGTGCTGTGCGTCCTCTTTAATGTTCGCCGCCCAGGAGCACTCGAACTGAAGGGAAATGTCATTTTCAAATTTGATGTATGCCGAAACATGATCATCAACTTCAAAGGTCTCATGGTCAAAAGCACCCCAGTCGTTAACCTGATTGGGTGACCTGCTCAAGGTGTTATAAGTAGTTCCCATCACTTCAACAGGTTCCGGATCGCCTAAGAGCCACATAGATAAATCAAGTAGATGGCAGCCATAATCGATCAAGCTTCCTCCACCCTGCAAGTCTTTATTGGTAAAAACACCCCATCCCGGCACTTTTCGCCGGCGCATGGCTTGTGCTCTTGTGACAAGCGGTGCACCGATTTCATCAGCTTTGACCGCCTGCTTTGCTACTTGACCAGCCTCTGTAAATCGATAATGATAGGCAATCGATAGCAGTTTATTCGATTTCTGGGATGCTTCGATCATTGCTTCACATTCTTCTGTCGTAATTGCCATCGGTTTTTCACACAACACATGCACGCCCGCCTCCATTGCCGCAATGGCAATTTCCGCATGAAACTTATTTGGTGTACAAATCGTCACAGCATCAACTTCGGTAAATAATGCATTATAATTTTTAAAAACATGTGGTATCTCGAAACGCTCCGCAACTTCAATCGCACGGTCATGATTCCTATCATGTACCGCCGTAATTTCTACTTTTTCCTTTATGTTCAGATAGGCGGGAATATGCCGTTGCTGTGCAATCCCACCCGCTCCGATGATGCCCATTTTCAACTTATTCATATTATACCTCTTTTTTCGTTGACTCGATTGCTGCTAAAATAACTTCCAATGATTTCTTACCTTCTTCCCCGTTAATTAGGGGATCTTGATCTTGAAGAATCGATTCCACAAAATGGTCAATCACATTGGTGTTCGTTTGGCCACCTTCGTCATTGGACTGAATACCGCCCAACTCATAATGGACAACTTCACCATTTGTATACTGCGCAACGAGTGAATAATCGGGGTGATCCTCTAACCGCAATGTTGCATTTTCCCCGTAAATAATCGTTGAATTGTCTTCTTTTGCTGTATACGCCCAGCTTGCTGCCAGCGTTCCAACAATACCATTTTCCGATTTCAAAATAAGAACCGCATTGTCATCGACATCGGCATTTTCTTTTGCGGAAGTTTCAATAAACCCTGCTACGTCCGTGAATTCTTCATTTAATAGATACCGGAGCAAGTCTGCTTTGTGAACACCCAAATCCCCCATCGCACCAATGAATGCCTGGTCTTTTTTAAAAAACCAACTTCTTGCTCCATCCGCGCTCCAGCCTTCCGGGCCGCCATGGCCAAATGTTGTACGAAAGCTGTAGATTTTTCCTAATTCCCCTTGTTCAATGAGTTGCTTAGCCTTTTGATGAGAAGGGACAAATCGCTGGTTATGTCCGATCATTAATTTCTTATCGTTTTTCCTTGCTGCTTCAATCATTTGATCTGCTTCTTCGCGTGAGGTTGCCATCGGTTTTTCGCAAAGCACATGACAACCAGCATTTAGTGCCGCAATTGATACCGGTGCATGCAGGTAATTTGGTAGGCAAACACTTACCGCATCTATCGTTTCCTCTGCAAGTAATTGTTCATATTTGGTGTAGGCTGTTGCCTCATATAACGCGGCAGCCTCACTTGCTCTTTCCTCTACACGATCACATACGGCAACAATTTCCACGTTGCTATTGTTTTGATATTCAGGTAAATGCCTGTTCTTCGCGATACTTCCACACCCGATAACGGCGATACGTAATGTTGACATATTCATCTGCTCCTTTACTTCTTTGCTATTTTTTCTATCGGCTCAGCGTTTCCACGTGTCGGTGACGGCGTATTCGTATTAGCCGCCCACTTCACACCGTTTTTGATTACTTGTTGAATTTCTTGATTGTGATAGGTTGGATACGTCTCATGCCCGGGACGGAAATAAAAAATCTTCCCCTGGCCTCGTTTAAACGTGGCCCGCTCCGAAACACCTCGCCGCCTTCAAACCAGCTGATAAAAATCAACTCATCGGGCGTAGGGATATCAAAGTGCTCCCCATACATTTCCTCTTTTTCAAGCTCGATATATTCGCTCAAGCCCTCGGTGATCGGATGTGTCGGATCAACCACCCAAAGCCGCTCTTTTTCATCTGCTTCACGCCATTTCAGGTCACACCCCGTGCCCATTAGCTTGGTGAATGGTTTGGAAAAATGCCCGGAATGCAGAACGACTAGTCCCATTCCATTCCATACGCGTGCTTTTACTTTTTCCGCAATCTCATCCTTTACTTCATCATGTGCTTTATGCCCCCACCATACAAGGACATCGGTTTCTTCTAAAACTTTATCCGTTAAACCATGATCCAGCTCATCCAGCGTTGCAGTCGTGAGGTCATGCCCTTCTTCCTTTAAAAATGCCGCAATTGCACCATGGATGCCTTCTGGGTAATTCTCTGCTACAACTGAATTGGTTTTTTCATGGCGGTTTTCATTCCAGACGGTTATTTTCATGATAAACGCTCCTTTTTCGTTTAAGCGGTTAATCTACTGTATAAACTCTAGCTTCATAAGGTTTTAATAGAATTTCGTTACTAGCTCTTTCTGAATCAACTTCATAATTGCTTAAAATCACTTCCGAGGATTTACTTTGGGAAATATCAGGAAAGATGAACGATGTCTCTTCAGCAAAAAGGTTCGCGATCACAATTACCTTTTCATTATCCAGCGTTCTTGTATACGCAAAAATTTTATCATGGTCTTCTAAAATAAGTTCATAGTCTCCATATACGAGGACGGCGTTTTCTTTTCTAAGCTTAATCATTCGCTTGTAATAGTTGTAAATAGAATCAGGATCGTTCAATGATTGTTCCACATTAATTTCTTTAAAGTTAGGGTTTACTTTCAACCATGGGGTATCGCTAGTCGTAAATCCTGCGTTTTCATCATGGTTCCACTGCATCGGGGTTCTAGAATTATCCCGGCCATTTTTCCAGATGACCTCCATGATTTCCTGATGCGGCTTGCCTTCTTCGCGTTCATTATTATACAAATTCTTGATGGAAACGTCATTGTAATCATCAATCGAATCAAACTGTACATTCGTCATCCCAATTTCCTGCCCTTGGTAAATAAACGGTGTCCCTTGCATGAGAAAATACATCGTCGCAAGGCATTTCGCCGACTCCACTCTCCATACTTCATCATTTCCCCATGTTGATACCGAACGGGGCTGATCATGATTTTCCAAAAATAACGCGTTCCAACCAACACCATCCAACCCTTTTTGCCATTTCGTCAATGTTTGCTTCAATGCATGGATGTCCAGTCCTCCAGTTGTACTATTTCCCCAGAGATCCAAATGCTCGAATTGAAAAATCATATTGAATGTCCCATTCGCCTCGCCAACCCAATCCTCTGCTTCCTCGACATCGACGCCATTCGCTTCACCAACAGTCATAATGTCATAATGATCAAAGGTTTCATGCTTTAATTCTTGTAAAAATTGCTGGATACCAGGTCGATTCATATGCCCATTAAATGATGGTACATATTTTTTATTATCCGGGTTAGGCAAGTCAGGATATCCGTTCTCTTTTTTTATATGGGAGATAGCATCAACGCGGAAGCCATCGATTCCTTTATCCAACCACCAGTTGACCATTTCATACAAATCGTTTCTAACTGCTGGATTTTCCCAATTTAGATCAGGTTGTTTGCGTGAAAAGACGTGCATGTAATATTCGTTCGTTTTAGCATCATATTCCCAAGCTGAGCCACCAAAAATGGACTCCCAATTATTCGGCTCCTTGCCGTCTTTTTTTCCTTCTTGCCAAAGATAATAATCTCTGTATGGATTGCCCTTTGAAGAACGTGACTCTATAAACCAAGGATGTTCATCAGACGTATGGTTGATGACTAGATCCATAATGAGTTTCATTCCACGAGTGTGGACTTCTTCTAGCAATTGATCAAAATCCTCCATGGTGCCAAATTCATCCATGATCCCCTTATAGTCGCTTATATCATATCCGTTGTCATCATTTGGTGAAGAGTAAATTGGACTTACCCACACAACATCGACTCCCAAATTTTTCAAATAATCCAACTTGGAAATTATTCCTTGGATGTCACCAATCCCATCCCCATTAGAGTCCATAAAACTCCGTGGGTAGATTTGATAGGCTATTGCTTCCTTCCACCATATTTTATTCATAATTGCCCTCCTTACACTATTCATTGCTGTTTTTTTGTTTTAATTTTACCTAAACGATAGACCTAGAAAGGATCTAAACGCTTGTTTCTATGAAAAAGAGATTATAATCCCGCTTCTTGAAAAACCAACTTATAATTACACATTATTATCAGTAATATATTTTATGTTTCAATTTTTCTTACCCACAGAGTCACGATAGACAATATTATGTGGAATAATTATCCGTTTCGCCGGTTCGTCTTCATTTACCGTTTTTTCAATTAACGCTTTTGCTGATTGCGCACCTAATTCATAAATCTTAATATCTACTGTTGTTAATGATGGCTGTGTAATTTCTGATAGATAGACATTATTAAAACTAACCAATGAAATATCCCGGGGAACATTGTACGCGAGTTCCTCTAACATACTTAACACACCAAGACCGATCAGATCATCACTAACAACTATTCCAGTTGGTGGGCTCTCTAATAAAAATAAACGTTCAACCGCCCCGCGTCCACCCGATTCTAAAAATTCTGTATGAATCTTATATTCTTCGGAATTTTTGAGGTTCGCATCCGTTAATGCTGCTTCATAACCAGCTTCACGGTCTATTGTTACGAATAAATCATTTGCTCCACCAATAAAGGCAATTTTTTCGTGACCTTGTTCAATCAAGCTATTTGTAATGTCTTTCCCCGCCTGGTAGTTGTCATTATCGACGTGTGTAATCTCATTGGTATATTCATATGGCTTTCCTACAATGACAAAGGGAAAATTCTGCTTATGTAAAAATTCCGTAACCCGATCATCTACTCGGGAGTAGAGCAGAATGACGCCATCTATATAGCTACCATGCACCATTCGTTGTACCTCTTCAAAAATCTCCTTCTCCGATTCACCAGTAGACAAAAACATTGAATAATGCATTTTATGAATAACCGAGCTGATACCTCGTAATACTTCTGGAAAAAAGGGATTTTGCAAGGCCTTATCTGCTGGAGAAGGTATGATAACACCTATGGACTTTGTTGATTTGGCAACCAGATTTCTTGCATTAACATTAGGATGATAACCCATTTCCTTCATTATCTTTCGCACTTTTTTCTTCGTTTCAGCACCTATTCTTGGATTATCTGCAATTACTCTGGATACAGTAGAAGGTGATACACCACTCTTTTTGGCTACATCTTTAATAGTTACTATTTTTAAATCCCCCTTTTTACGCTTGATTTATTTTTGAATGCTATAATAATTCCAGTCTAATTTCTTCATTTATCATAACATCATGCTATGCTCATCTCAGTTCAATCACTTATATTATATTTCCTAAGAAAAGTTTCTCCCCTATTTAGAATAGGGGAGGCCAACTGATAAGATTACAGCCATTACAGCTGGCCACCTTAGATAAATATGTTTCTCCTATTCCCGTCTAAAAGGTACATTTTATTTATCCTTTTGTTGCGCCCGATGTCAAACCTGATATCAAATAACGCTGTAACAATAGGAATACAAGTGCAATCGGGATCGCAATCAGAATAGATCCTGCGGCAAAACGCGTGAAATTGGTGGAAAACTGGTCATTTATAAAATTAAACAGACCCAGTGCCAATGTGAAATTTTCCGGACTGCTTAACACGATACGTGGCAAAAGAAAGTCCATAAATGGTGCCATGAAATTAAATAAAGCAACAACAGCTAAAATTGGTTTCGCCAGTGGCAACATAATGCTCCAAAACACTCGTAAGTGACCTGCACCATCAATTTTTGCTGACTCATCCAGTTCTTTTGGAATCGTATCGAAATAACCTTTCACAAGCCATGCATTAAATGGTATCTGTCCCCCAAGATAAATGAGCAAAAGTCCCCACAACGAATCTGTTAGACCGATTGTATTTAAAAGAATATAAAGGGCAACCATCCCCATTAATGCTGGAAACATTTGCAAAAGCAAGAACATATATAATCCATACTTCCGACCGACAAATTTGTATCTCGAAAATGCATAAGCTATAAGCGAAGTTATAACAACCGATCCTAACGCATTTAGTGAAGCAACAAGCATACTATTTTTATACCAGATTAAGTAATCGCTGTCAGGACTGGTGAAAAGCCATTTATAGTGTTCTAATGTCGGGTTTTCAGGAAATAAATCCGTAACAAGCATGTTCGTTCCAGGATTTAAGCTCATCATGATTGTCCAGAATAAAGGATACCCAATAATAATGAACATGAAAAGAATAAACAGATATATGAACGTCACTTCAATATTTGATTTGGTTTTAGGTTTCATAGCCATTAGTAACGTTCCTCCTCTTTAAATGCTGCCGTTTTCCTGAATTGGAAGAAAGCAAAAATGGAAATAACCAATCCCATGATTATGGTGATGGCAGCAGCCATATTATAGTTGTTTGTTTCAAATGTTAACTTGTAGACCCATGAAATCAGAATATCGGTCCCGCCGGCGTTTTGTCCACGAACCGCCGGATTCCCTTCGTTAAACAAGTATATAATATTGAAGTTATTAAAGTTTTGTGCGTACTGCATAATCAATAGTGGTGCTGTTGCAAAAAGCAAGTGTGGCATCGTAATATGTTGAAACTTTTGCCAACGTGTCCCACCATCAACATCTGCCGCTTCATACATATCCTGCGGCACGCTTTGCAGAACTCCAGTAAATAATGCAAAAACAAACGGAAATCCCAACCATGTCTGAATCATAATCAAGGCTGTCTTTGCCCAAAAAGGGTCAGATAACCAGGGGATCATAATATTTAAATGGGAAAGGAGATCACGATTAATGGCTCCGAAAGTAGGATTAAACAAAGCAGAAAATATAAGAATGGAAACAAACGCCGGTATAGCCCACGGCAAAATCAACACCGTGCGAATCGATCGTTTGAATTTAATCCGTTTGTCGTTTACAAGCAAAGCCAGGAACAATCCTAGAACAATTTGTAGCGATGTCGCAATAACAGTCCAGACAATCGTCCATGTGAATACACTAAAAAATGTATCTTTCCATATATCTATTGTGACTAGCGACTTAAAGTTATCAAAACCTACCCAACTCAATAGATTCCTTGGCGGTGAATTGTATTGATTATAATCCGTAAATGCCAAAGCTAACATAAATAATAACGGTAAAACGACAATAAACACTAACATAACAAGCCCCGGTAGAATCATATAGTACGGAAAACCACGGCTGTAGAAATCTGCAATGCCTTGCAGTAAAGTTGGCTTTGACTTGCCTTGTTCACGAGCAATCGCATCGCCTCTTGCATCTTTAATATTAAAAATATAGATCGCAATTCCAAAGATCAGAACAATCAGGGAAATAAGACCCTGTAGCAGTAATTGGACTGAGTGATGTTCTTGCGGTACGGTACCAAGTGTAACTATTCCCCAAAGTCCAATATCAATATAATCCCATGTTGTGACCAAAAAAGAAACGGACAGGATTAGAAATATAAATCCTTTTAATATACGCCGATTATAAAATTGACCCAATCCTGGAAACAGAACCGATAGCAATGTAGCTATATTCCGGGGTTGGGTGAGGCCGCCTTTTTTGTGGCGTTTCTTCTTTTGGGCCATAAGCGTCTCCTCCTAAACAATACGTTCTATAAGTTATTGTAGCCAACAGTATGTTCTAACAGTTTTGTTTAATCGGTATAGGAAGGTGACCCCTCCATATACCGATTACTGTTATTTCCTACTATTATTGATTTGCCCCGGATGCCTCGATTTGATCGTGGATCGTCTGTACAGTTTCTGTCAATACTTCATCCACCGTTTCCCCCCTGGATATAAAATCCAGTGCATCGTTAATCGGATCCCATATTTGCTGCACGGCCGGATCACTTGGCATTGGTTCGCCATATTCAGTTTGTTCAGCAAATGCAGAGAAAATTTCGTCATCCGCAATGACAGGGTCTTCCAAAGCATCATCGCGCGGTGGCATTTCACCCGCGACATCATAATAATGCATGCTATTTTCTTTGTTAGTAATAAACGCCATCAAGTCCTGCGCCCACTCTTTATTTTCCGAGTAGTAAGACATCATGTATGATTTTACCCCTACAAAAGAATTCGGGTGTTCCCCATTATCGAGGACAGGCATCGGAACAGCTCCTAAATCGTCCCCCAACGCTTCTGCAAAGTCACGAACCATCCATGGGCCATTCAGCACCGTGGAAACTTTCCCTTCTTGAAAAAGGCCATTCATGATATCTGGCGTCAGATCTTGCGGGATATAGCCATCTTCATACCAAGACTGAACAAGTTCCCCACCTTCTACCGCTCCTTCGTTGTCAAGACCGATATCGGAAATGTCATAGTTTCCATCCTCGTTGGCAAATACATATGATCCATATCCAGCAAAAAACGGGTACACATAATAGAAATTATCGGCTTCCATTAAAAATCCAAATTCATCATTACTAGCATTTGTATCACTTTCGGCAATGTTCATGATATCTTCCATGGATTCTGGTTCACTGTCAACTAATGATTTATTGTAAAACATAGTATAGGTTTCAATAACAGCAGGGTAGCCCCAATATTCTCCTTCATAAGTAACAGCCTCAAGCGACGTATCCGTATATTCCGATTCCACGTCATCTAAATCAATTGGGTCAACCAATCCGCGTATCACCAAATCACCGATCCGGTCATGTGGTTGAAAAATAACGTCTGGGCCATTACCTGCTGGCCCTTCAACATCAAGACTCTCAATTTGATCTAGCATATCGATAGGTGTAAGTTCAACATCAATTCCTGTTTCTTCCGTATATTTATCCGTGATTTCTTCAACAGCCTGTTCTTGATTTTCTTCGGCATTCACCCATAGTTTGAGTGCGTCAGGTTTTTCCGGCATTTCTCCGGTATTTTCACCTGCTTGTTCCTCAGATTGATCTGCTTCATCGGGGCCACATGCTACAAGCAAACCGCCTAAAAACAGAACAATAATAAACATCCAAATCCACTTTTTCATGTCATTAACCTCCCATTTTAAATAAAATCTGTGAAAACGTTTGCGCATAACGTTATACTTGATTATACACTGTTTAAAAATATTCGCAACCTTGAATTTAATTTTTATAAACATTTATTTATCAGTTTATAAAACGCTTACAATATTTTTATATAAATGGTACAATAAAAATATTAGTATTAATTAGGACTTCTTTATAATTTAATAGAACCATATTTATGCAATCGTTTTATCAAAAAAGGAGGTATATGTTTTGTTAAAAGAAGCCATTTATCATCGACCGAAAAACAACTTCGCCTATGCGTACAATGAACAAACTTTGCACATACGTTTACGAACAAAAAAAGCTGATGTCCCTTACGTCAATCTAATATATGGCGATCCTTACGATTGGGATGAAACCGATTGGCAGGCCCAACGTAAACCTATGGAATTAGAGATCACAGATAATTTGTTTGACTACTGGATAGCCGAAATAGCACCACCTTATCGTCGACTTCGTTACGGTTTTGAACTGTTTAGCGAAAATGAAACATTGGTTTATACCGAAAAAGGATTTTTCAATGAAGCTCCTATCGATGATACTGGCTATTATTTTTGCTTTCCGTACTTGAATGAAGCTGATGTTTTCAAGGCACCTGACTGGGTGAAGAATACTATTTGGTACCAAATCTTCCCTGAACGATTCGCAAACGGGAACACAAACCTGAATCCACATGGCACCCTTCCTTGGGCATCAACTGAACCAACGCGCACCAATTTTTTTGGCGGTGATTTTCAAGGAATTATCAATCATCTTGATCATTTGGTTGATCTCGGAATAAATGGAATCTATTTAACACCGATTTTCAAAGCCTATTCCAATCACAAATACGACACTATAGACTATATGGAAATTGACCCACAATTTGGTGACAAGAACACATTCAAAAAACTTGTACAAAAGTGCCATGATAAAGGAATTCGTGTGATGCTCGATGCTGTATTCAACCATAGCGGATACTACTTCCCTCCTTTTCAGGATGTCTTGGAGAAGGACGAGGCTTCAACTTATAAAGATTGGTTTCATATCAGAGAATTTCCAATAAAAACAGAACCAAAGCCTAACTTTGACTCCTTTGCATTTACATCACATATGCCAAAGTTAAATACCAAAAACCCTGAAGTAAAGGCATACTTGCTTGACGTTGCAACTTATTGGATAAAAGAATTCGACATTGACGGCTGGAGACTGGACGTTGCCAATGAGGTTGATCATCAATTTTGGAGAGATTTCCGAACAGCCGTAAAGACGGTAAAGCCGGATGCTTATATTTTAGGAGAAATCTGGCATGATTCAATGCCTTGGTTGCAAGGAGATCAGTTTGATGCTGTCATGAATTACCCATTTACCATGGCGTCACTTGATTATTTGGCAGACCAAAAAATAACCGCAAAACAATTTGCCAATCAAATGGTGAATGTGCTCTCTTCTTATCCGAAAAATGTAAATGAAGTAGCGTTTAATTTGCTTGGTAGCCACGATACCGCGCGTGTTCTAACGTTGTGTGAGAATGATAAACAAAGGGCCAAATTATTATATGTACTACAACTATCGTTCATGGGAACACCTTGTATATATTACGGCGATGAAATAGGCATGACAGGCGGAAATGACCCCGCATGTCGCAAATGCATGGTTTGGGATAAAGCAGCACAGGACTTAGACTTAAAATCATTTATAAAAAAAATAATCCTGTTACGAAAAACGGAAGCTGCGTTTGGCAATTACGGAGAGTTCTCATTTGTGGAAGCCAATGAGGATACAAACCATTTAATTTATTCAAAAAAGAATACCGATGATACGATTTTTATTGGTATTAACCCTTCAGATCGTTCTGTGCAAATGACTGTAGATGGTAGCTTTCAACATAAACAGGCCAAAAATCTATGGACCGGATACGAAATGGAATTAAAAGCGGATTCATTGATTATGAAACTGGAAGCAAATAGCTTTTTGATTGTTAAGGTTTCGGATTAACCAACAAATTACTTGCAGACACAATAAACTAACAGCCACAACTAACCGTGAATCTTTCTTAAAGGCATCACGCAAATAACAGGCACTTCCAGAAAAATTCCCCCTCAGAGAGTTCATTCAATCTGAGAGGGAATTCTCTTCTTTTTTAGTTGTGTCCATAATGTTCTCCTGAAATCACTACCTACGCCATTCGCCAATCCTATCCACTTCCTCCAACACAGCACCAATCAACGTACTACCAGCTGCCAATCCCGAAACCGACTGCAGCACCTTTTCAACGCCATCTTCCTGAATCATTTGCTGCAATTCAACCGCTTCTGCGTCCTGCTCGTTCCCAAACTGCAACGCGGCTGCGATTGTTTTGGCAAGGTAAGTTGGCTTCTTCCCTGTTACTTCCATATAAGCGCTGGCTGGACGAATGAGGCGGTCACGCGGTCCAAGCTTGCGAATTGGGCCTCGTCCAACTCTGGTTACTTCGTCTGAAATATAAGGGTTCATAAATCGGTTCATGATGGTGTTAATATACGTTTGATGTTCTTCTCGATCAAAATGATACGTTTGAATAAGTGCTTCTCCTGACTCGGATAATGCACCTTTGATGATTTCCTGCACCTGAGGCTCATCCATTGCGTCTGCAATTGTCTCGCATCCCATATAGTGTCCGATATACGCTACTGCCGAATGGCCTGTATTGACCGTGAATAATTTTCGCTCAATATAAGGTGTTAAGTCCTGAACATAGGTGATGCCCTCAATCGCTGGGGTTTGGCCTTTGATGCCTATTTCCTCCACTAACCATTCATAATACGGCTCAACAGATACTTCCAGCAGATCATCATTAACCTGGTTCGGAACGATTCGATCAACTGCTGCATTTGGGAAGCCAATCAATGCATCGCATGACGCTTGCTCATCTGATGCAAGATGCTCGTAGACCTTTTCCTTTAAAATCGAACTTCCCCCTATCATGTTCTCGCAAGCAATAATATTTAATGGCTGCTTATTTGATTTCACGCGTTCCCGCAAGCCTTCTGCTATTAGTTCTGCGATCACAGGTAAAATATTCGGGCCAACAGCTGTTGTCAGTATTGCAGCATTTTTAATAGCTTCCACAACGCTAGCGGCATCCGTAACGCTGTTAATTCCTGAAACATGTTGCACATTGTGTTTCTCACTATTTTCAGAAGCCAAAATAACGTTGTACTGCTTATTTTCGTTTAAAGCTTGAATAACTTCCGCATTCACATCTATAAATGTTGTATGATAATTTGCCTGGTGAAGCAGGGAACCGATAAAACCACGACCGATATTCCCTGCACCAAAATGTACTGCCTCCATTTAGCTCACCTCATCAAACAAACGTATAATTTCCTCTTTTGATTGTGCTCCAACGATTTTTTCGATGTTCTCCTCTTCCGAACATACGATAGCAATTTTTGATAGGACTTCTAAATGTTCGTCCCCTTTACCAGCAATGCCGATAAGCACTTTTACGATATTTCCATCACCAAAATCGACGCCTTCTGGTACGGTCACGATAGAAAGTCCCGTTTCCAGAACAGCCACCTTCGCGTCTTCCGTTCCGTGTGGGATGGCAACATTATTCCCCATAAATGTAGACGTCACTTCTTCTCTTTCTAGCATTTTCCCTACATAGGATTCTTCCACATACCCGTTATCAACTAGGATTTCGCCCGTGTAACGAATCGCTTCCTCTTTCTCAGCTAGTGTTGATACGTTTAGATGGATATTGTCTTTACTTAAAATTTCTTTTGTCATAACTTGATGCACTCCTTCAGTGAATTAGTTTCTTCTCATTTAAAAATGAATAAAATTGGTCAGTCAGGAAGTTCTTGATTTTCGCTTCGTCCCCTGACTCGAATCGTTTTATGCTTTCTTTTCCTTGGATAACGATACTACTTAAATAACTTAAAACCTCTAGCATTTCCGGGTGTGCATCTTCAGGTGCAAGCATGAGCAACATTCGGTTCATCGTCATGTCTTCTCCGTCCATCCCTGCGACAATTAAGGACTCGTTTAGTGCATGGATCGTGAAGCTTGGCACAAAAACATGAGCAGATCGTGTGTGATAAAGCGCCAATGACGTACCTGGGATGCCTAGACCACTTACCTGTTCCCTGTTTTGCAGCTCACGAAAAACGGTATCTCTATCCTCTATCATTTGGCTTTTTTCCAATTGCATACAGACCGAACGTAAAATGGCTGCCACATTTTGTTTGGCTGCCATTTCTTCCATGTAAAAGGCATTTAATACATCTAAAATCACCTTCGAGTAATGCTGCATTGCTTCCAACTGTAGGATAAAGTCTGTGTTTTGCTCTTCGTCCCGGTCATGTTTTGCCTCGTTTGGCTTGTAGGTAAGTTTCTTTTTTCTTATGGCTTTTTTAATACGTTCTACTTCATCTTTCGTTAGCATTGGGGACGTAACAACGTACTCCTCGTCCAACCCTTTTAACGGAATGGTCGACACAATAATATCATAGGCCCCCGTATCTGAATCCCCCAGATCAAACAGGGATTTATTATCTACCTGTTTAACCTCTGGGAAACGCTGCATGAGCTTCGTGGCTAGAATTTTTGCCGTTCCAATTCCACTGGAACAAATCACAAGTGCGTGTAAATCAGCGTCCTTTTCCCCGTGCAACAAGACAGATGCAAAGTGAAGCACAAGATAACCGATTTCGTCTTTCGGCAATGCTACATCTGGGAAAATGTCTCTTGCGCCTTGTTCGATCAGATAAAAGAGGTCCGCGTAGTCTCTTGTGATTTCATCTATCATTGGATTCTTGATATTCATGCCTTGCTTTAAGCGATAAATCGTTGGCTTCAAATGGGTCACCAAATCATTCAATAGCGCTGTGTTATCGGTCAGATCCGTATCCAATTGTGTACTAATATACTGAATTAATGCTTTCGCTTGATAGGCAACATCCATACTGGAATCTTCTAGCATAAAATGGTGATCACTACGCAATTTAGCACCCAACAAATGCATCGTAATATAGCCTATTTCATCTTCTGGTATTTCCATATCGAATGCCATTTCAAGATCCTGAATCAGCTTTTTTGCAATTGCATATTCATGTGTTTCTTCCATTTGCTTTAAATATACGGGGTCAAATTCAATGGTATCCCCTTTTTGCAATCGTTCTATTGCCAATGCCAGGTGAACGACGAGCCCTACATGCGCACTGTCCGCTAATTCATGTTGTAAGTGGGTCCTCGTTTGTTCTACTTTTTGCTCAATCAAGACGAGTTTCTCTGGATTGACTAAACCAAGTAATCGATTCGAAATACTATTTAATTGCGGCTTTGATTTTTTTTGGATGTTTTCTTTTATCAGGGAGACGAATTCAAATGGATCTACATATTTGCTGATTAAATTACTGATTGCAGCCCGTTTATTCCGTTCCTCTCCCTCTACTTTAACGCCAAATCCTCTTTTTCGTATCAGGAAAAGGTGATGGGACGTGAGCGGTTCTTCCAGCTCATCAAGGTCATGACTAATGGTCGCAACCGTCACGCCAAGTTCACTTGCCAGCGCGTATAATTTAATGGGCTCATTTGTCTCCAGCAATGCCGATAAAATAACGGCCTGTCGTTCATTTGGTGTGAATTCCAAAGATGGCATTTTTGTAAGAGCCATCTCCAGTTGCTGCAAGTCCTGGCTGTCCCCAATAATGCGGACGCCGACCCCAGCCTTCTTTGCTAATTCCAGGTTATAATCAAACAGTGTTTTTTCACTATTTTTCAAGTCTCGGTGAATCGTTCGGGTGCTGACTTCAAGCTCAGCACCCAGCTCTTTCACCGTTATGCCTTCCGGGTACTTGATTAAAAGCTCGATTACTTTTCGCTCACGACCAGCAATATACAAACGGTTCACCCTTTATTTCTTAAGACGTTCAACCAACTCTTCATACGCCGGACTGTTTAAGAAATTTTCCACCGAAATATGCTCAGCAGTCGGTAATTTCGCTTTTGCACGATCCGTTAAATCTTTATGGGTAATAATGATATCCGCATCATCTGGTATGTTGTTAATCGCGGTATTGGTAACAAAAATATCAATATCCGCTTTTTTAAATTTATTTTTTAACAACGATGATCCCATTGCACTTGAACCCATACCCGCATCACAGGCGAAAATTACTTTTTCTACTTCATCAGCGGTCTTTTCCTCCACAGCTTCCGCGTCTTTTTCAAATTGAGCTTCTTCCGCATCTTGCGTTAAAGTGGAAGATACAGCACTTTGATTGCCCTTCATTTCTTCCATTTGCCCAGTAGCGGATGACAAATCATCATCCTCCTGCTTACTTGTTTTCAAAATAAACCCTGCTATCACAAATGAGACGGCTGCAGCAACGATGACACCAAGGATCGTGCCAAGATAATTACCTTGTGGCGTCAGAGCTAGTAAAGCAAAAATACTTCCAGGTGATGCTGGAGCTACTAATCCTGCGTCAAATAGCACGAATGTGAACACCCCACTTACACCACCACCGATTGCAGCTAAAATTAATGTTGGCTTCATTAAAATGTATGGGAAATAGATCTCGTGAATCCCACCAAAGAATTGAATAATTGAAGCACCAGATGCGGAGCTTTTCGACATCCCTGTACCAAAAACAGCAAAGGCAAGGAGAATACCAAAACCTGGACCAGGATTTGCTTCTAATAGGAACAAAATTGATTTCCCTACCTCAGAAGCTTGCTCAGCCCCGATCGGACTTAATATCCCGTGGTTAATTGCATTATTTAAAAATAAGATCTTCGCCGGTTCAATAATGATATTTGCAAGTGGCAATAATCCAGCAGCAACAATCACTTCAACCCCAGCAGCTAGCAGATTATTAAGTGCCTCTACAAGCGGGCTAACGCCAAACAAAGAAAAACATGCTAAAATCGCACCAAGAATACCAGCCGAGAAATTATTGTAAAGCATTTCAAATCCGGATTTAACTTTATCCTGGAACCGCTCGTCGATCTTCTTCATTAAGTAACCAGCCAACGGACCCATAATCATAGCCCCTAAAAACATCGGTATATCCGCACCGACAATAACACCCATCGTAGCCGTGGCACCAACCACTCCACCACGTAGGTCGTGGACCATCCGACCGCCAGTAAAACCAATTAATAGTGGCAGCAGGAAATAAAGCATCGGATCAACTAATTCCGCCAAACTCTCATTCGGCCACCAGCCATCAGGTATAAATAAAGCTGTAATAATACCCCAAGCAATAAATGCCCCGATATTCGGCATAATCATTCCACTTAAGTAACTACCAAAACGCTGTACCTTCGCTCGAAAACCTTTCTTCTCTGACATGATAAAACACCTCTTCATTCTATTTGAAATTCATTATAGTGCGTGTTCATTTCTACTACCTCTAGTATATACGCTGACATTTGACTCCTCAATTACTTAAAAACACTCATTTGTCGCGAGGGATGTTGACATTATTTAATAAGTGCGTTTGGAGGTGCTGGTGCTCGAGCGATGGGGGCTCTTACTCGAGCGGGAGGCTCGTCCTCGGTATGCCGGCGCTCGACATTGGGGTGCTGGTGCTCGAGCGAGCGGGAAAGTGCTCACTCGAGCGGTGGGAGCTCTTACTTGAGCGGCAGCTTGTCTCACTCGAGCAGTGGGAGCTCTTACTCGAGCGGTAGCTTGTCTCACTCGAGCAGTGGGAGCTCTTACTCGAGCGGTAGCTTATCTCACTCGAGCGGAAGCTATGCCAGCGCTCGACCCTGGGGTACTGGTGCTCGATCCCAGGCACTTTATCTTTTAAATGTAAAACGATTCACCTGTAATATTTCCCTACTTTTAGCAATATGATTCAGTATAACGGCATAACGCTTTTTCGGGAGGGATAGGATGATCACTGGCGACATGCTTGCTCGATATTATGAACTTAATAAAAAGAAAAAAGAAATCGATACGGAGATGAAACAACTAAAGGAGACGTTTCATACGTATTTCGATGACCAAGTGGGAGCTAACACAAAAGGAGTAATCACTGATGGAGGATTCAAACTGCAAAGGCAAATACGCAAATCAGAAAAGTATAAGGAAGAAATAACCGTCAACCGCTTAGAGGAATTGAAGATGAATGATCTGGTACAAGTCGTGAAAAAGCCAGATAGTGAAAAGATCAAGGCAGCAATTGATCTGGGTTTACTAGCCAATGAGGACCTGGAAGACTGCAGATTAACCACCTTCTCTGCAGCCATTTCTGTTAAAGAGGAAAGCTAAGATGTGGATATGATGCCTGTCCCTCGCTACGCTAATGCGGTAGAGCGATGAGGGACAGGCATCTTTTTCGCGAATCTGGAGACAGAACACATTCGACACAAATTGACATAATTCGGGAAGTGACAGGCACCTCCCCGCAACAGGCACCTCCCCGCACGAGGCACCTCCCCGCACGCGCATCTCCCTCCACATGCGCAGGCACCCCCCCTCTTGAATACGCGACCTTTTTCCCTCATAATAAGATATAATTATTCAAATTTATGAGGTGGTTGTTTATGAGTAAAACCGGTAGAAATGATCCTTGTCCATGTGGAAGCGGGAAAAAGTATAAGAAATGTTGTGGGGCTTCGAATGTGGTTGAAATGGGTATGGGACGATATAACACTGAATTGGAGCGCCTTCGCAACACCCTCATCGCTTTTGCCATATATGAGCATGAATTTGATCTGGAGAAAATCATCGATAAATATCCACAACCAGCACTGCTTCATGACGATGAGTTGATGGATACGTATATGACAGGACTAACTCCTTGGATGATCGTGAACGCACCTATTTTTGCTAATGATCAAACGATATATGACGTGTTTAATAAGAAAGAGCAATCAAAAATCAAGCATACTAGAATAAAGAACACGTTTGAAGAATGGGGTAACAGCAAGCCATCTATTTACGAGATTTTATCAACCGATCAGCAAGCAAACAAAAAAGCAACACTACAAGATGTATTAACAAATGAAACATATGACATTGCATTAGATGAAGAGAATGATTTCGAGGAAGTCAATCTGGTCACTGGGATACTAGTTCCCTATATCGATCATCACCAGTTCCTTTTTCCAATGATTGAACTGCCCAGCGATAGTAAAGAAAAAGTCATCGATTTGGCTAAAAATTATATGGATGGGGCTGGAGACGCGGGCCTTGCAGTAGACTTCCCTGACTTTTTAGGCGAAGCACTAGCGATCCAAGCAAATACAATAGAACTGGAATGGGACAACCCCACTCACGAATTGGTCGCCAATCATTTTGAAAACCATATGCGTGCCAAAGGATTCGACGATAAAATGATCTCGGCAGGCGTTCTTCTCTGGAATATTTATTGTGAAAAAGCAAATCCATCTTTTAGAAAACTTGGACCTTCCGCAGCGGCCATTGACTACCTCATCCACCATACGCTGGTCCCAGATACAATTGTCACGCAAAGCCAGCTAGCAAAAGAATATGAGACATCAGCCGGTTCCATATCAAAAATGGTAAAAAGAATAGAAAAAGAGCTAGATGAGGAGATGGAACATCTTTTTCATGAAATGATCGAGGAAGGAATTCTTGACGAGGAAGCAGTGGATTCCTTTGATGAAGACATACTTAGCAATAATAACATGAATATGGAAAAAACCATGCGTGACCTTCAAAATGCCCTGGAAGGACAAAATTTCGATTCAGAAGAGGAAGTACAGCCATTTATGGATGAGCTAATGAAAAACCAGGAATTGCCGTCCCCCGTTTCCTCCTCTCCACGCGACCTGGCACAGGACAAGCTATATGAGGCGCAAGTGGAAAAGGGAGCTAAACGAAGAAAGCTGATTAAAGAAGCATTAGACATTTATCCAAACAGCCCGGATGCCTACTTACTGATGGCAGCAGATACCAGTTCGATGAATGAGCAGCATAGCCTTTTCCACCAAGCGCTCCTTGCTGGAGAAAAAGATTTGGGTAAAGACTTTTTCAAAGAAAACAAAGGCCATTTCTGGCTGATGATCGAAACGAGGCCCTACATGCGGGCAAAAGCCGATTATGCAACAGTCCAGTACAACCTAGGTGATAAAGAATCGGCGATGGAGCATTACGAGGAATTACTGGAATTGAATCCAAATGATAACCAGGGAATCCGTTACCAATTATTACGCATTTACTTGGAAGAAGAAAAATATGTACCAGCCAAACATTTAATCAAGCAATATGAAAAAGAGCAATCAGCAAATTTCCTTTTTAATGAGGCGTTATTACACTATCGTACAAACGGGATCACTCCCAAAACAAAAGCCTTACTAAAAAAAGCAACGGAGCAAAACCCGTATGTAAAAGACTATTTGCTTGATAAAAAGCCAATTCCAAGACACAGCCAGGACTTTATGGGAATTGGCGACGAAAGTGAAGCGATTGTGTATGCACAAGAACATATACATCTGTGGAAGGAAGCACAAGCATTGTTGAAGGAATTATGATATAGGGTCTGTCCTCATCACGTTAAAGCAGGAGCGTGGCGAGGGGCAGATCCTTTTTTTATAACGGGAGAGAGGCACTCCAAACCGGGATTAAAAGGCGCCTGTCCCTCGCTACACTAATGCGGTAGAGCGATGAGGAACAGGCACCTTTTTTAGACCGATACACATTCGACATAAATTGACATTACTCGGGAAGTGACAGGCACTTCTTCGACTCAAAGTTATCAAGCAATGCACGCACTTCATCTGTTGACTCTGTGCTCATCAATTGATTCCTTAATTCACTCGCTCCTCTAAACCTGCGAACATATATCTTAAAAAAGCGACGAAGAGGCCTGAACGGACGAGGTTCTAATACTGAATATTTATCATGTAGATCAAGGTGCAATCTTAAGAGATCAAGCATTTCCTTACTACTATGATCTTTGGGCTGCTTTTCAAAGGCAAATGGATTTTTAAAAATACCACGCCCTATCATAACTCCATCAATACCGTACTCACGAACGAGCTTCAAGCCAGTCTGGCGGTCAGGGATATCCCCATTGATCGTCAAAAGTGTATCTGGTGCCACCTCATCACGAAGTTTCTTAATCTCCGGTATTAGTTCCCAGTGTGCATCTACTTTGCTCATTTCCTTTTTTGTACGCAGATGAATGGAAAGATTAACAATGTCTTGTTGCAATAGGTGTGTTAACCAGTCGCGCCATTCGTCTACATTCGTGTAACCAAGCCGTGTCTTCACACTTACGGGCAACCCTCCTGCTTTTGCTGCTTGTATTAGTTCTGCTGCAACTTCTGGACGACGGATCAGACCGCAGCCCTTCCCTTTTGTGGCCACATTAGGTACAGGACAGCCCATATTGATATCCAGACCACTAAACCCTTGTTTCGCCATACCGATACTCATTTCCCGAAAGTGTTCAGGATTATCACCCCATATATGGGCAACAATTGGTTGTTCATCCTCTGTAAAAGTCAAACGCCCACGCACGCTATGTTGCGCCTCTGGGTGACAATAACTTTCCGAGTTTGTAAACTCTGTAAAAAACACATCAGGTCTGGCTGCCGCGCTCACTACATGGCGAAAAGCAACATTCGTCACATCTTCCATAGGTGCTAGTATAAAAAATGGTCGTGGTAAATCACGCCAAAAGTTATCTTTCATATTCAACTTCAAAATCCTTTCATTATGGGATAACATGTCAAACCTTATCCCAAAATTAAAAGCAAGAATATCTTTGCCTCTTTTATACTTATACCATGCTTAAGCACTTTTTATCAAATCGAATCGGGTTTTGTATGTTCCGTATTTTATCAGTTGAAAAATGTTTTTTCGCCAGGGACAGGGGGACAGGAGCACTGTCCCCCCATTCATCTGATTCTGGGACAATAAACCTGTCCCTCTGTCCCCCGAAACGGAAGAGCGATGAGGGACAGCCACTTTTTTAAGACAGATACATATTCGACATAAATTGACATAATTCGGGAAGTGACAGGCACTTTCCCCTATCCAATAAAGTCGCCAATCGCCGTAATTAAGCTATGCGTCCCCAGCCCCAAACAAATAATTACAATAATGCTACCGGCCACATTTACTTTTAAAGAGTTTCTATAGTTGCCAAGCAATTTTTTATTGTTCATAATGACCATGATTAAAATGGCAATACCTGGCAGGAGAATGCCATTTAGTGCCTGGGCGAAAAGAAGTACCTCCAATGGCTCAAAATTAAGTATGAAGGAAAGGATACCAATCAGAATAACGGAGCCAAATACGGTTTTGAAACGCCAATTTTTCATTCCATTTTCCCATTTCAGCATACTGCTTGCTACCATTGCCGCACCAAGAGCGGAGGCAGTCGTGGAAGAGAAACCAGCTGAAAAAATGCCAATCGCTAGAAATGTTTCAGCCCAACTACCTAAAAGCGGTTCCAATTGCAAGGCTAGATCGGCAACTGTTTCTACCTCCACGCCCCGCATTAACGTGCCGGAAGTAATCAGAACAGCTGCTGTGATTAAGCCGCCCACTCCGATCGTTATAAAAATATCCCAACGCGAATCCTTTAAATGGGAGGGTTTATTCCATTTTTCCTGTACAGATGAAGAGTGAATGAATAAATTATATGGCACCACGGTCGTACCAATCAGCGCAATAATCGTGATAATCGAACCAGGAGGCATGGAAGGAGCAAATACCCCTGAAAAAATTCCTGCAAGATCCGGTTTTGCCACAATCATGGTTGTGATAAATACAATACTCATAATGATAACAAGGACAATCATTAATTTTTCAACTAATTTGTAACTGCCGCTTATGCCGAGCAGCAATACAATGATTCCTACAATGGGGCCGATGACATTTATCGACCATCCTGTCAATGTGGCGATACCAAGTGATGTTCCATTCAAATCGCCACTCATATAAGCAGCACATCCGATGAATATGGACATCAGGACAAAACCCATGACCGAGTATTTTAAAATCAGATTTTCAAATTGGTCGCGTATTGCTGCCCCCAGTCCTTTTTGTGCAATGATTCCCAGCCGAGCTACCATCATCTGCAACACCATCGTCGTAATAACGGAAAAGACAACTGCCCATAAAAGTGCATACCCGTACGAGGCACCTGCCTGCGTTGCTGTCGTGATTGTGCCAGGTCCGATAAACGATGCTGATATAATCGCGCTTGGACCTATTATCTTCAATTTTTCTTTAAATGACTTTTTCTGTGTTGATTGAGACATGGCCTCCACCACCTAAATTAAATAATATAGTAGAGGATTCCCTTCTCTCTTCCTTTTAAACAAACAAGGCGGTCTGCCCCTCGCTACGCTAAAGTGTTAGCGTGGTGAGGAACAGACCCCAAAATATACTACTCTATCATCCACTCATAGTCCATCGTGTCGCTATCTATGCTGATTTTCACAGTAAATCCCGCCCCATTTTGATACGCATCAAATACATTACCGCTTACCTCGTACAAGTTATCGCCTATCTCTTCAATCTCAGTCATCTCAAACGATGAATATTCCAATGTAAACTCATTAGGCTCAGCGAATTCCGATTCCAGAACGCTGATTGCCTCCTCGTAGAGCTCCTCATCGCTCATCGTTTCCCCACAGGCCATCAGAAACAATAGAAAAAACGACGCGAGACCTACTTTAATCATCCTCATAAAGCAAAACTCCTTAACTTTTTTGTACAACAATCTGGTTTGAAACTAATGATTTACATCTATGTTCAACCCGCGTTGTGAAAGATCAGGATAGCGTATGAATAGCGACTTGGAATGGTGAATAGATTTGGGGGACTGTTCCCCGCTACGATAAAGCATTCGACATAAACCGGGAAGTGACAGGCACCAATTTCGGAACGGGCACCAAATTCCCGAAACGGGAGAGCGCGGCACCGAATCGGTATGGAAACGCCAGAAATAATGCTGCAATCAAAATAAGTAGTGTTTATTTCAAATTATTAAAATTAATAAATAATTAACAGTATATTAATCTTCTCTCAATATTCATACGCTATACTTGCTTTGCACCGAAAAAGGGAGAGGGTAAATTGAAGTTAAATAACCTGGTAGTGCTAAAAGGACATGCCTCTTTTTTCCTGATTCGACATAAACCGGGAAGTGACAGGCACCAAATTCGAAGTTCGAACCAATTTCGGGACGGGCACCAAGTTCTGATTCTATTGGGGGTGGTCCAGGCATATCTTTATACAGATAGCGCTAAAGGGGGGATTAAGATTTGATGAAAAGGGGTTCTCAAGTAGTTACAAAACCCAATAAAACCGCTCATCACCGGGAAAAGAAATTATTTGGAACTGGAATCTTGTATTTGCTACCTGCTTTAATCCTTTTAGGTGTGTTTTTATTCTATCCTATCTTTCGAACATTGTATTTTAGTTTTTTTGAACTTAGTGGCGGTGGTGTTGTTGAGGGTTTCATTGGTTGGGCACACTATGCTGATTTAATTCAATCATCGGAGTTTAGAAAAAGTATGGTGGCAACACTTTTATTCGTACTTTATACCGTGCCCGCTGAGATTATCATTGCCTTATTTTTAGCTCTCCTTGCGAATGAAAAATTAAGGGGCATTGGATTCTTTAGAACAATATTTGCATCTACATTAGGGGTATCGATCGCAGCTGGGGCAAGTATTTTCTTATTCTTATTCCACCCTTCATTAGGTGTGTTAAACAATATGCTAGAAGTCTTTGGAATAAACGGCGTAGACTGGCTGACAAATTCTAGGTGGGCTTTAGTCTCTGTTGCGATCACGACCGTATGGATGCATCTGGGAATAAATTTCATTATTTTACTTGGCGGCCTACAAAATATTTCACGGGAATTATATGAAAGTGCAGATATCGATGGAGCAGGATATTGGTCAAAGTTATTTAAAATTACAATCCCATTGCTTTCTCCTGTACTGTTTTTTGTTCTTATCATTGCAGTGATTGGGTCATTCCAGACATTTGGTCAAATTGATCTCTTAACAGGAGGAGGACCTGCTGGCGCAACGAATATTATTGTGTATTCCATTTATCAAGAAGCATTTTCTTATGGTAACTTCGGCTATGCAAGTGCACAGGCTATTATATTATTTCTAATCATTTTAATCGTCACCATCTTTCAGTTCAAATACGGGGAGAAGAAGGTGCATTACCAATGATGAAAAAAGTCTTACTCTATACCCTGTTGTTTTTCTCAGCACTCGTTCTTTTCTTCCCGCTCCTATATGCTGTTTCTGCCAGTTTTATGCAGCCACAAGATATCTATGCTGGGAATTTGCTTCCATCTTCTCTATCATCTATAAATTTTGATGCTTATAGGGATGTTTTTAATAGAATACCGTTATTTCATTATCTAACCGTTAGTTTTACCATGTCTTCCATTGTCATGATTGGGCAATTGATTGTCTGTAGCCTATCTGCATATGCATTTGCCTTTATCCCTTTTAAAGGTAGAGATTTAATTTTTTTCATATTTTTAGCTACCATGTTAATCCCTTGGGAAGCTACGGTTATCCCTAACTTCTTAACGATTTTAAATTTGGAATGGCTGAATACGTATCAAGGTTTAACGTTTCCATTTTTCGCTCTACCATTTGGCATCTTTTTACTAAGGCAACACTTTCTAACAATACCGAAAGAATTATGGGAGTCAGCGCAAATGGATGGGTGTTCCAGATTTCGTTATTATTTGAGATTTGTATTACCATTATCAAAAACTTCTTTAAGTGCTCTAGGAATATATGGATTTCTAACAACGTGGAATCAGTACCTGTGGCCATTATTAGTCACAAACGAGGATAGCGTTCGTCCTGTGCAGATTGGGCTTAAAATGTTAATTGCAAACGAAAGCTCTTCCTCTTGGAATATGGTCATGGCTGCGGTTGTAGCGATTCTTATACCTACTCTCCTTATCTTATTTGTCGGTTTGAAATACATTAGAGAAGGACTTACTGCAGGTGCACTTAAAGGATAATAAAACGAGGAGGCTTTACATGAAAAAGTTTATAACCGGCTTAGCCATGCTATTGGTATTCTCTCTTATTTTGGTAGCTTGTAGTAATAATGGTGATGAGGACGACAGCAGTTCAGATACAGCTAACGGAGAAAAAACAGACATCACATTTTGGCATGCGATGAGCGGAAGTAATGGCGAGGCTTTAGAAGACATTGTAGATGGCTTTAATGAACAGTCAGACGATGTCAATGTCGAAGCAATTTATCAAGGAAGCTACGATGACTCGTTAACGCAATTACGAGCAGTAGGTGGTTCAGATGAAGCGCCTGCGATTGTACAGGTATTTGAAATTGGTACCAAGTACATGAGTGAAAGTGGATTTATTACACCCATGCAGGAATTTATTGATGCAGACGACTTCGATACGGATGTTTTAGAACCAAATATTCTCTCTTACTATGAATTAGATGATCAACTGTACTCCATGCCTTTTAACACATCAAATGCGGTTATGTTTTATAATAAAGACATGTTTGATGAGGTTGGATTAGATCCAGAAAATCCACCAAACAGTTTCAGCGAAATGAAAGATGCGTCTGAGCAGATCACGAATAATGCAGATGATGCGTATGGCTTTACAATGGCTACAATTGGATGGTTCTTTGAACAATTGATGGCCAACCAAGGTGCGCTTTATTTAGATAATGATAATGGGCGCTCCGGAGATGCAACAGAGGCGTTGGTCAACGCTGAAGAAGGATTAAATATTTTTAATTGGTTAAATGAAATGAATGAAGCAGGGACATTTACGAACTATGGAAGTAACTGGGAAGATCCCCGTGGTCCTTTCTTTGCTGAACAAGTAGGCATGTACCTTGATTCGACAGCTAATACAGCTGAAGTAATTCAGAATTCACCATTCGAGGTAGGCACAGCATTCTTACCAGTTGCTGACGGGATGGATCCCGAAGGCGTAATTGTAGGTGGGGCATCCTTATGGATAACCAATCAAGTTCCTGATGAAGACCAAGAAGCTGCATGGGAATTTATTAAATATACGACAGAATCAGATGTTCAAGCAGAATGGGCAGCAGCGACAGGTTATTTCCCTATTACGCCAGCAGCATACGATGAACAAACATTGCTTGATGTTTATGAAGAAAATCCACAGTTCACAACTGCTGTCGATCAACTCGAGAGTACCACGCAGGATCCAGCAACTGCAGGAGCTTTAACTGAGGTACTACCTGAAGCCAGAACAATTATTGAAACAGCACTCGGGGAAATGTATGAAGGAAGAGATCCACAAGAAGCTCTTGATGATGCTGCTTCTAAAATTAATGATGCACTAGAGTGAATAGGATGTTTTTCTAACAACTCGAAAATTATAAACGAACGAAAGTCTTGCTGATAACGGTAAGGCTTTCGTGCTTTCTCGAGGTGATCTTGATATGAAAAAAATGCTGCTTACAGTTTTTTTATTAAGCTTTGCTATTGTGGGTTGTACGGATCAAACAACTGTCGATACGGACGAGAACGGGAACGATGAATTAAATAAAGTAGATGCAAATGATGAGGATTTATTGTCCCCAAACACCGTATTGAACATCGCGCATCGCGGCGCTTCAGGTCACGCGCCTGAACACACGATTCCATCTTATGAAACGGCCGAGGAAATGGTTGGTGATTATATCGAGATCGACTTACAGATGACGAATGATGGTGAATTAATTGCCATGCATGATGCCGATGTCTCTCGTACAACGAATGAGGAGGGATTGGTTCATAATTTTTCACTGGATGAAATTAAAGCATTTGATGCAGGTACGTGGTTTAATGAGAAAAATCCTGAACGCGCTCAACCTGTTTTCAGTAATGTATCCATTCCGACATTAGAAGAAATCATAGAAAGATTTGGACCCGATTCCAATTATTATATTGAAACCAAAACACCTGAAAAATATCCTGGGATGATAGAGGAATTAATCTCTCTTTTAGAGAAGCAGCAATTTATCGGTCCAAACGCACGAAAAGGAAAAGTTATTATACAATCATTTAGTGAGGATGGGTTACAAGAAGTCAGTCAATTAGACCCCTCTATCCCCCTCATTCAGTTAATCAGCTATAACGACACTGCTTCTATTACGAATGATCAAATGGAGGAAATAAAAGATTACGCGATTGGTATAGGGGCAAATTATGAGCATTTAACGGAAGAATATGTTGCAAAAGTTCGAGATGCCGGGCTCTTACTGCACGCCTATACTGTAAACGAAGAAGACGATATGAAGCAGCTAATTGAATGGGGAGTGACTGGCATATTTACTGATTATCCAGATCGGTTAAGTGGGGTATTGGATGGGGTTTGATCCTCACTGCGCTAAAGCATTCGACATAAACCGGGAAGTGACAGGCACCGAATTCGATTTGCAGGCTTAAAAAATGCATGAAAATTGCCCCGCGCAGTTGGTCACTGACGCGGGACAATTTCAACATATTATTCTAAATTTGCATGCCGACCGTACATCGTCTCTCCATCCATACCCTTTTTCTCCATAAAGCGTAAAATGGTAGCGTCATAAACAAGTAAGAGCGCTTGCTCGAAAAGGGAGGCCATCGGTTGGATGGAAGTGTTTCCCTTTTCAGATTTAGCTTGGGCAGGTATTTCAACCGTAATATCTGCCATTTTCCCCATCGTTGAATCAGGTGAAACCGTAACGAGCACAACTTTTGCTCCGATTTTTTTTGCCTTTTCAACCATCGGTACAAGGCTTTTTGTTTCACCAGAACCGGAACCTATGATAAAAATATCCTCTGCTTCCAGGTTCGGTGTGACGGTTTCGCCTACGACATACGGATCAAGTCCGACATGCATCATTCGCATCGCAAAGGATTTGGCCATTAAACCGGATCTCCCGGCACCAGTGACGAACACCTTTTTCGCTTCGAGAATGCCATCCACTAGTTGTTCTGTTTCATCGTTCCTAATTAATGCAGTAGTACGCTGTAGTTCTTTCAGGATTTCGTCTGTATAACGCACTGTCTTAGGCTGCATGATTATACCGTCGCTGCATCTTTCATTTGTTTTTGTATTTCAGCAGCTACAGCTTTTTTATCATCCTGATTAGCAATTCCACCACCTACAATAATCAAGTCAGGTTGTGCTTTAATTACTTCAGGAATTGTTTCTAATTTTATACCACCTGCTACGGCAGTCTTTGTGTTTTTAACTACATTTTTAATCGTAGTCAATTGGCTGAATGGCGTAACGCCAACTGCTTGCAAGTCGTATCCTGTGTGGACACAGATATAATCAACACCTAGTGCGTCTACTTCTTTCGCGCGCTGCTCGATGTCTGTAACATTAATCATATCAACAAGAATTTCAGAACCCTGTTTTTTTGCTTCTTCCACAGCACCTTTAATTGTCTCATCATCTGTAGCCCCAAGTACTGTAACAATACTTGCTCCCGCTTGAGATGCATTCATCACTTCGTAACCGCCGGCGTCCATGATCTTCGTATCTGCAAGAACTGCCAAAGATGGAAAAGCATCTTTCATTGCTTTTACCGCATGATGACCTTCTTGATTGATGATCGGTGTGCCGATTTCAACAACATCGATATGCGCTTCTACCTCTTTAACTACCTCAATTGCTTCTGGAATATTAACTAAGTCTAATGCTAATTGTAATTTCATAGATGATATCTCCCTTTCCTTCATTATTTAACCTAAATTTATTGTACTACCTGAGTTATTGAAAAGATAGTACGCACTTTATTCTCACATAGTGCTAAAAAGTATACTGTCAAAACAATACTGGCTTGCAGAGACACTGGAGTTTGCTTCATGTTAAATGATTGAACGAAAAAAACCATGCAGCGTCATTTGCTTTGCATGGTTTGGAAAAATTAGTTGTTCACGGTTATTTCAGCATCCTCGTCCAGTTGTTCCTCAACGAAGGTCTTGTATTCCATTCCCCAACTGTACATAGATTCAAGAATCGGCATTAACGATTTACCACGGTCTGTCAATGAATATTCCACTTTTGGCGGTACAACAGGATACACTTCGCGATGAATAATAAAATCGGATTCAAGTTCACGGAGCTGGTTCACAAGCATACGTTGGGTGATTCCGGGCATCAGCCTTTTCAATGCATTAAATCGCTGCGTCCCCACTTTGCCCAAATGCCATAAAATGAGCATCTTCCATTTACCGCCGATAACAGCAAGCGTTAATTCCTTTTCGCAATTAAATTCTCTTGCACAAATGCGTCCCATCGTTTTCATCCTTTCTTGACAGTATTTTTTTTAAGACTATGTGCTAAAAAGTATGTACTTATAATAAACAATTGTACATGTAACACTAGAAGTTATACAAGTGTGACAATTGGATAATACGATAATACCACCGTCAACATTTATACGGAAAATTCGGTTAACTCCGTTTACCAGTGTATTTGAAAAACATGTGCGCAACTATTAACTGGTATTTAAGACCATAGGAAATTGATAAAACAGCATTCAGAAGATTAAGCTGGGTAGCGTCAACTACCGAGTACTGGCAACTACAGTCCGCTTGAAAGAGCAGCTGGCTTCCCTTGCTGTGCTAACTAAAAGAAGTAATCGCTGATCTTAGTTAGGGAGCGGTTACTTCTTTTTGTTCAGGCAGACGACAATAGTTAGATAATAGAAAGTGTAGAAAAACAGGAGCCTGTTCCTCTGTCCGTAAATGTTATTTATTAACAGCTTTGCATCGGTTTATAAAAAATCGGTTCTCTGCATAAAACAGAAAACCGACTTTTTTCATTTCATTTTCTCCGGCAATGCGTGGATCGATTCAATTAACAGGTTGAGTTTCCCTTCAATGCGATGCAGCAAATAAAATGTCACCGCGATGGGAAATCCGACTTCTGTAAAGAATGATACCCAGGTTTCCATTGGTGGTTCCTCCTTTCTGGTGATTGGTGTGATTTGCTTCAATTGGTGAGACGCTCTTCCGGGTCGAGCGAGAGGTGTCGGCGCTCGAGTGAGGTGCTCCCCTGCTCGAGTAAGAGCTCCTGGCGCTCGAGTGAGCACCATCCCGCTCGCTCGAGCATCAACATACCTAGATCGAGCACCAAAACCCCGAGGACGAGCGCCAGAATCGCTGTCGCTCGGGTAAGGCACTCCCCCGCTCGAGTAAGAGCTCCTGGCGCTCGAATGAGTACCATCCCGCTCGCTCGAGCATCAACATACCTAGATCGAGCACCAAAACCCCGAGGACGAGCGCCAGAATCGCTGTCGCTCGGGTAAGGCACTTCCCCGCTCGAGTGAGAGATCCTGGCGCTCGAATGAGCACCATCCCGCTCGCTCGAGCACCAGCATACCTAGATCGAGCACCAAAACCCCGAGGACGAGCGCCAGAATCGCTGTCGCTCGGGTAAGGCACTCCCCCGCTCGAGTAAGAGCTCCCGGCGCTCGAATGAGCACCATCCCGCTCGCTCGAGCACCAGCTCCACCGGATCGAGCACCAACATCCCAAGAACGAGCACCACCCTCTCCACCACTACGACAGCGCACCAAACTCTCATCTGCCAAAAACAGACCAGTGGGCGAGCCGCTGGTCTGTTCTGCAGGTGACGATTATTATTATAAGCCTAAATCGATATCCTCCACATTGCGTTCTACGATACGGGCGCTGTGTTTTTGGACGATGTCTCCGCCTGTTGATGTGAAGGCATTTTGTGTCAAAATTTCATCCATTGCAGCATGTACTGCTTCCGGATCAGCGGGTTCAACTGGATGATCTAATGAATACGTGACGACTCTTCCGTCTTCGTTAAGAAATTTCAGCTCAATCTTTTTCATGATCTAACCTCCCTCCTTTCTTTATTAAATTTTTCCCTTTAAAAATTAATCTTCGCCCGCGGCCTCTCTAAGTTCGGAGTTATCCCGGCGTTCAATGATATAAAGGGAAAGCTCTTGTAATGCTGAGATTGATTGTGCGATTGTTAACAGTTGTTCAGGCGTTGCTTCCGTTTTGACATTATTGAAGCTTTTGTACTTATAAATCGGATCGCCTGTTATCGTGTCGTTACCTTCGTAAAGGACCAAACGCAGCGTCGAACTGATCATATCTGCTACTGCCATGTTTATCACCTCCTTCACCCATACAATCGAATAGGAAGTGAAGATAGGGGCAAACATAGTAGAAAATTTTCCAAAGAGGGACGAGGGGACAGGAACAGTGTCCCCCATTCATCTGGTTCTGGGACAAGTAACCTGTCCCTCTGTCCCTTCTTCCAAAAATGAGCACATTATCCTATACCTTTTCCTGCATTATCTGTAAAATATGGTATAAGATAATCATGAGGGGTTTATGCAATGGCCAAACAGCGAAAGCACAATCGAATGTTTTCAATCAAAAAAGCACTTTTATATAGTAGTGTGATTCTCATTTTCCTTATTGGAATCGGTGTTGGTTATGCCGTTTATCTCTTTGATCGAACGTCCGATACGATAACCGAATCCCATGAGGAGCTAGGTCGTGAAGATGATCGGTCATCGCTCCGTGACGACATGGTCGATCCAGTGGAGGATAATGTTTCGATCCTTTTTATGGGCGTGGATAGTAGTGAACACCGTGGTAATGATGATCATAGTCTCTCGGACGCGTTGCTGCTCGCGACATTCAATAAAGAGGACAGTAACGTTAAATTATTGAGCATACCCAGAGATTCTTATGTACGTGTACCCGAATTAGGCTATCATACGAAAATTAACCATGCGCATGCGTTCGGTGGACCTAGTGCAACCATTGAAACGGTGGAAGAATTCTTGGAACTTCCTGTGGATTACTTCGTGCGGATGAATTTTGAAGGATTTATCGAAGTGGTTGACTCTTTAGATGGCATACCGTTTGATGTTCCCTATGAATTCACCGAATCGGACTCGAACGATAATAGGGACGCTATTCACTTATATCCTGGTGAGCAAATGTTAAATGGAGAAGAAGCATTGGCACTGGCCCGCACGCGAGATAATGACAATGACATCGAACGCGGGAAGCGACAGCAGGAAATAATGGAATCGATTGCCAAAAAAGCGACATCAGCGTCGTCCGTTCTAAAATTAGACGAATTAATCACAGCAGTCGGCTCCAATATGGCTACCAATTTGAATTTTAGTGAAATACGTAGCTTTTTTTCCTATGGTTTAGATGAACAATTCGCCATTGAAACGGTCAACCTCGAAGGTACTGGTGGCTATATGGAAGACGGCGTCTGGTATTATCAAGTCGATGAAGCAAGCAGGGTGCAAATTCAGGATGAACTTCGTGAGCATTTGAATTTACCTTCCATTAATGGAGTTAATGATTTCGCGGAGGATGAGGTATCCTATTACTAATCAATGGCTAGTGTCCACTAGCCTATTTTTTCATATAAAGGAAATTTATCTAAAGGGGTATCGCAGTGCCAACATATGCAACCCACGTCGCGCGGTCCGAACTACACATTTTTTCATGTAAGGTATAATCTGTTGAAAAATGATAATGTATTAACTCCTATATCATGTTATACTATAAAATAACGAATAATTGGAGGGGCGTCAATGAAGAAAATTATCACATATGGAACCTTTGACTTCATTCATAGGGGTCATATAAATATTCTTCGCCGCGCACAAGATTTGGGTGATCATTTAATTGTCGGCCTTTCTACTGATAAATTTAACATGACTAAAGGAAAACAGGCATATCATAATTATGAAGACAGAAAATTAATAATCGACGCTATTAGCTATGTGGACCAAGTTATCCCTGAATATACTTGGGATCAAAAAATCACAGATGTCATAACCCATGATATCGATACTTTCGTTATGGGTGATGATTGGAAAGGCGAATTCGACTTCTTAAAAGCTTATTGTGAAGTGGTTTACCTCCCTCGAACGAAAGGGATTTCCAGTTCAGCAATAAGAAATAGCAGGTTACATTCACGAAATGATTAATTTTTATTTGAAAATTTGGCTTATCGCCCAATCTTTATGGCGAATAACCTTAGCCCGCAATGATGCAGTAGGAAGCTTTCCTTTCTACTAAATCTATATTTCTTACAAAATTGTAATCTAAATTTAATTTACTATCCTAGCATTTCGTAGTAGAATATAAGTTGGTTTTGCATCTTAACTTTGACCTTATGTGCAAAAAGTGTCATATATTGCAAATTAAAGGAGATATTAGTCATGGATAGGCATAATCCAGAACAAACTCGAACCGTTAAACGAAAACGTAGAAGAAAAATTCGTAAAAGAGCCTTTTTTATTCTCATACCATTAATAGCACTTTTAGGTGTATCCATTTACGGGGGGTACTTATATATTAAAGCAGATTCCGTATTATCCGATTCCTATGAAGATGATGGAAGAGATAAATCCGCTCTAAGAGATGCGCAAGTTGACCCCACCGAGGATAATGTCTCGATCCTCATTATGGGTATTGACGAGAATGATACACGAGACAATGCAGAAAGTGCACTTACCGATGCGCTTATGTTAGCAACACTCAATAAAGAAGACAATACCGTTAATATTGTCAGCATTCCCCGGGATTCTTATGTGCATATTCCAGAAGTTGGCTATGAAGACAAAATAAATCACGCACATTCATTTGGTGGAACAAAAGCAACCGTTGAAACCGTTGAAAATCTACTTGATATCCCAGTTGATTATAACGTCAAAGTGAACTTCAATGGGTTTGTTGAAATAGTTGATGCGCTAGATGGGATTGAAGTAGAAGTACCGTACACGTTCTCCGAATCCAATTCCACGGACCAAGGCGAAGATATTCATCTAGTAGAAGGTGAACAAACCTTAGACGGGGAAGAAGCTCTTGCATTGGCCCGTACAAGAAAGCTAGATAATGATATTGAGCGTGGGAAGAGACAGCAGGACATTATAACAGCCATGATGGATAAAGCAATTTCTGTAAATTCCTTATTAAATTATGGGGATATCCTTGACGCAGTTGGCGATAACATGTCTACGAATCTAACATTCGGTGAAATGAAAAGTTTTATTTCGTACGCAACAAATGATAATGACTTGGATATAGAAACACACACACTAAAAGGAACGGATTACCAACCAGGGTCCACGTATTACTGGCAACTCGATCAATTCGCACTAGGTGAAACCCAGTCCATGTTAAAAAATCATCTGGACATCGCAGAGCCTACAACAGTTGAACAAAAAGAAAGTGAAAATGCATCTGGTTCAGACCCGTATTAATCATTCATTAAAAAACTGCTAGTCCAAATTGGGACTAGCAGTTTTTTGTATTACTTCATTTTATCCAAATTCCTAATTCCTATTAATCTACGGAAACCATCCAGCAATGGTTGACGATTATAAACCGTAACACCGGCAATCTCAGCGATTAACTGGATTCCAATAATGATCACACCAAATATAACGAGCGACGTCAGCAATGTGGCACTGTTAAAGATGATCGCCATGCCGCCGAAGAACACACTGAATGCATAGATGATCAAGACAGACCCTCGATGCGAGTACCCCATATTCATTAGCTGATAATGAATATGCTGCTTGTCCGCTGTAGCAATTCCTTGGTGATTCATCGTACGGCGAATAATGGCCAGTGTCGTATCAAACACAGGAACCGCGATGACGATAATCGGCACAATGAAGCTAAAGAAGGCCACGTTTTTAAACAATCCTAGCATGGCAACAATGGCTATCGAATAACCCAAGAACAATGCACCCGTATCCCCCATGAAAATCTTCGCCGGATGGAAATTATGAAATAGAAACCCAATACAGCTTCCTATTAGAATAATGGATAGATAAACAACGACAATCTGATAATCTATAATTGCCATTGCAAGAATACTAGCCAGCCCAATTGCGGAAACACCAGCAGCTAATCCATCCAGACCATCAATCAAATTAATCGCATTCGAAGCAGCCACAATCCACAGTACCGTAAGAAGAATTCCAAATTCCCCCATATAAACCGTACCCGCAAATGGAATCGTCAAATTTTCAATAACCAGACCTGATGACACAACAACAAGCGCAGCAGCAACTTGTCCAGCAAGCTTGTACAATGCCCTTAGTTCAAACATATCATCCAGCAGACCCGTAAGAACCATTATGAATGCCCCTATAATAATCGCATTCATCTGCTCTTGCATCGGCTGCAAATACATAAACCCGGCAGCAGCACCTATGAAAATAGCTATTCCACCCATACTAGGCTTCTCCCCATTATGGGACTTTCTATTATTATCTGGTTTATCAACCACTTTTAATCTATTTGATAGTTTAATAATGAGCGGAGTAACAAGTAACGTTGCCAGACAAGATATAATAAAAGCGATAACCAACTCACTTATATTCCACATAAACACACCTACTCCATTTTAGTTGAAATCGAATTCACATTCTCATTTATTTTATCATACTTTGGGAAAATGTATATAAGGATGTTGTTGTTCTTTTTACTTTTTTGTGGAGGGTTAAACATTTGGTGGGTGGTTTTGATGGTAAATAAAAAATAGCCTAGTCTCTATAAAAGGGACTAGGCTAGTAGGTATTTTATTACTTATATTGTGGTACATCTAAATACAAATTAGATATTCCTAAATCTTGATATAGATTATACATGGAAAATATTTGTTTTGATGCCCACCCGATATCTGTTGCATATTGGTGTGAAGCTGTCCCATTCGCTGCCATGGCTGCTGGGTTCCAACGCATACTATACAACGTATTTTGACCAGCTTTAATATAGCTATCACCTATAAACTGCGCCCCGCCAACGATGGCTTCATCTGGACTAAACCAGCCTTCTTCATACGCACGAAATGCACCACCTTGATGGGCATTACCATCTACTGCTCCTATACCAAACATATTGTACGTTGTCTCTATGTCTGTCAAATTATCTTTGTTATTTGATGTGACTAAGACTAAGTCACCAGATGGGTTTTTTCCAACTTCAACTCCGTTAGCTAAAGCTGAACCCCCATTCCCTGTTTCTAAACGGGCATGGGATACAAGATACACATCACTAACGCCATGGATACTACCAGCATCAATAAAGGCTTGTCCTTGATTCTCAAGGATTCCTTTACCATTTAAATAAATATCTAACTCTGTTGCAGTAGCATTACTATTTCTAGCAAGATCCAGGAATTGAAATCTTTCCCTCTCATTACTCAAGAAGTTAGTTGGATCTAATTGATACAAGACATCATTCGAACTAGCATTTACCCATTGATGGTTCTCTGTATATTCAATTTGATACCAACCACCGACTTCGTTTAATATAGTAACTTCGGTTCCTTCACTAAGTTGACCAACTTCCCAATAATTTGTACCAGGACCACCTCTTACATTTAAGGTATTAGCAGTAACCTTATTGTTATCGTCAATATATGTTTTGGAAACATATGTATCGTATTCGTTATCTGTTTGAGGATTTGCTCCCATTTGTATTGCTAATGCTTCTTCTAGAGTTAAATCATATTGTGTGGTATTAATTTCTTCAGACCCTACTGCTTCTAGAAGAGTAACGAATGTTATTTCGTCTACGATACCATTTACTTCAAGTCCGTAAGCTTTCTGGAAATCCTCTACAACGCTTACTGTCACACTGCCATAGTACTGACTTGGATCTGACCAATTCGCAAAGCCTAAAGTAGTTAAATCTTCTTTCAGTTTTACGATTGGGTCACCTCTATCTCCACTTTGATATGGTGGTGATAAGATTTCTGCGATTTTATCCCGAGTCGCAGTATCCGCAATACCCGTTACTGGCAAGTCGTAATAGTCTTGGAAATTCTCTACTACGCCTACTGTCACACTTCCATAGTATTGACTTGGACTTGACCAATTCGCAAAGCCTAGGGCTGTTAAATCTTCTTTTAATTCTACGATGTGCTCACCACTATCGCCATCTTGATAATGCGGATCCTGGGTTAGAGCTTCCTCTATTGTCGCTAATGTGTTAGCACCAGCTATACCGTCGACTGTCAAACCGTAAGCTCTCTGGAAATCCTCTATGACGCCTGCTGTTACATTCCCATAGTATTGACTCGGATTAGACCAGCCTGCAAAGCCTAACTCTACCAAGTCTTCCTTCAGTTTTATGACTGGGTCACCTCTATCTCCACTTTGATACGGTGGTGACAGAACGTCTGCAATTTTATCCCGGGTTGCAGTATCCGCAATACCCGTTACTGGCAAGTCGTAATAGTCTTGGAAATCCTCTACTACGCCTACTGTCACACTTCCATAGTATTGACTTGGACTTGACCAATTCGCAAAGCCTAGGGCTGTTAAATCTTCTTTTAATTCTACGATGTGCTCACCACTATCGCCATCTTGATAATGCGGATCCTGGGTTAGAGCTTCCTCTATTGTCGCTAATGTGTTAGCACCAGCTATACCGTCGACTGTCAAACCGTAAGCTCTCTGGAAATCCTCTATGACGCCTGCTGTTACATTCCCATAGTATTGACTCGGATTAGACCAGCCTGCAAAGCCTAACTCTACCAAGTCTTCCTTCAGTTTTATGACTGGGTCACCTCTATCTCCACTTTGATACGGTGGTGACAGAACGTCTGCAATTTTATCCCGGGTTGCAGTATCCGCAATACCCGTTACTGGCAAGTCGTAATAGTCTTGGAAATCCTCTACTACGCCTACTGTCACACTTCCATAGTATTGACTTGGACTTGACCAATTCGCAAAGCCTAGGGCTGTTAAATCTTCTTTTAATTCTACGATGTGCTCACCACTATCGCCATCTTGATAACGCGGATCCTGGGTTAGAGCTTCCTCTATTGTCGCTAATGTGTTAGCACCAGCTATACCGTCGACTGTCAAACCGTAAGCTCTCTGGAAATCCTCTATGACGCCTGCTGTTACATTCCCATAGTATTGACTCGGATTAGACCAGCCTGCAAAGCCTAACTCTACCAAGTCTTCCTTCAGTTTTATGACTGGGTCACCTCTATCTCCACTTTGATACGGTGGTGACAGAACGTCTGCAATTTTATCCCGGGTTGCAGTATCCGCAATACCCGTTACTGGCAAGTCGTAATAGTCTTGGAAATTCTCTACTACGCCTACTGTCACACTTCCATAGTATTGACTTGGACTTGACCAATTCGCAAAACCTAGGGCTGTTAAATCTTCTTTTAATTCTACGATGTGCTCACCACTATCGCCATCTTGATAACGCGGATCCTGGATTAGAGCTTCCTCTATTGTCGCTAATGTGTTAGCACCAGCTATACCGTCGACTGTCAAACCGTAAGCTCTCTGGAAATCCTCTATGACGCCTGCTGTTACATTCCCATAGTATTGACTCGGATTAGACCAGCCTGCAAAGCCTAACTCTACCAAGTCTTCCTTCAGTTTTATGACTGGGTCACCTCTATCTCCACTTTGATACGGTGGTGACAGAACGTCTGCAATTTTATCCCGGGTTGCAGTATCCGCAATACCCGTTACTGGCAAGTCGTAATAGTCTTGGAAATTCTCTACTACGCCTACTGTCACACTTCCATAGTATTGACTTGGACTTGACCAATTCGCAAAACCTAGGGCTGTTAAATCTTCTTTTAATTCTACGATGTGCTTACCACTATCGCCATCTTGATAGAGTGATTTTTCGGCGTTAGTATTCACGCTTCTTACTTCGTTAGCTTGCTCTTCCGAAACTTTAGTCTCTTCATCTACCTTACCATCAGAATCATTGGACTCTCCAGTAGTATCTTCACCTATACTATTTTCTAAGTCTGATGTTGATTTTTCTTCTTGTTCATTACTCTCTACTTCATTTTCCGATGTTTCTTCTTTTTTAGCTTCAACTGAGTCATCTGTTGTGTGATCAGATGTTCTCTCACCTTCTTCTTGACTTACCCCTTCTTCGCCTTCCAATTCCACTTCTGCTTGTTCACCGGTATCTTCTTCTGTGACTCCTATATCGCCTGGTGGAACATCTTCGGTTGCTTCTGCTAAATGTGGACTAAAGTGGAATAGAGAAAATACTAATAAGAGTAGAATAATAGAATTTCTTACCTTCACTTTAGTTTCACCCCCTGTCATTATATTTTATTACTATTATAGTATCGGTTATTACAGAGGTTATTTCAATAGAGTTTGGTAGATTTTACAATTATTTTGCAAATATATGTCTGTTTTTGTCATTTTAATTAAAAATAATAACATTATCTTCATTTTTACAGTTTAATATATTCCTTATGATATAATACCTTAATTTAGGAATAACTAATGTTTAAAATAGATATTACTAGGAAATATTATAAAAGTATTATCTTATATTACCCTGGAGTTAATTAAATTGAGGAGAGTGCGAAATGCTAATTGGCTTTATGAGGAATAACCGTAAACCGTTTCAGATGGTAAGGTTATTAGCAAAATCCAGTAAATATTACAATATTGATATAATATATTTTAGTGTAGCTGATGTAAATATTGAGGATAAAACCATAAATGGAAAAATGCTTATAAATAATAAATGGGTTACTAAAGAGGTTCCGTACCACCATTTATTGATATTTCGCCCTATTGTTTTAAACATGAAAAAGTCTATCAGTTTTTAAAAGAAAACAGCATATTGTCAGTAACAGAAAAAATAGGTACTAAAGATTATGTATATAAAAAAATTAAAGAAGAAGGTGTGTTTTCTCACCTGATCATACCTACAGGTGAATGCTCTGACTTTGATGATTTCCGTTCCTTTCTTCAACAGCATACCCAAGTTATTTTAAAACCAAAGAATGGAGTAAAAGGGAAAAATATATACATGGTTTCTATTACCGAAAAAAGCTATACATTAAGCTATCACCAAAATGAAGAGTATGTTTCTAAAAAAGGACTAAGAGATTTTTTTTATGATTTCATACGTGATAAACAATACATTCAGCAAAAATATATTAATTCCAGAAATAAAGCCGAAGATCCTTTTGACTGCCGTATTCGCCTTGAAAAGAACGGCAAAGGAAGATGGGAAGTAGCTGTATATCTCATTAGGATTGGCACGAATCAAAAGGTTACTTCAAACACTTCCCAGCGGCAGTGTGAGTAAACTAGTGCCGTTCTTAAAAACGAATTTCGGGGACAAGATGCCGTCAATTGAAGCTTCAATCAAACAGGTTGCTAAAACTTTGCCTTATAAATTGGAAAGTATATTCGACCAACAGTTTGGTTCATTAGGGTTGGATATTGGTATTGGTAAAAATGGTGATCTTTATTTATTTGAAGTAGAAACTGGGCCAGGAACTGAATTTGGCACGGGGCAAATTGCAATGATAAAAGCAGACTATTATAAATACATTCGTAATAAATTAGAGAAAAAAGAGAGCATTTATTAAGTAACTTTGACTTCTTAAAAAACAGAGATGAGCCACATGAGAGCCCATCTCTTAAACGTAACTTATTCTATCTTTTCCCTAAATCAAAGGAATGCGCTATTGCATCAGCTGTAATTTCACCAAGCCAATCACGGTAATTATCTTGCTTTAATAAAGTATTTTCTACAGTATTATCTATAAACAAATACTCTAATAAAATAGCAGACATATGAGTGTTTCGTAATACACTGAAGTTAGCTTCTTTCGTTCCTCGATCAGTTACACCTAATTCATTAATTAAATATTGATGCATTTGATTTTGTTTTTCGCTTGTATTACTTGATACACCGCCATTATATATATAACTTTCAAAACCGCTTGCAGATCCATTAAAGGCATTATTATGGATACTGACGAAGTAATCAGCGCCCCAGCCATTAGCCATTTCTGCTCTATCTTCCAGCTCTATAAATGTATCTGTTTCGCGTGAAAGTTTTACATCTACACCTAAGTATTGGTTTTCTAATACATTTGCGGCTTCTAATGCTATGTCAAGGACAACATTTTTCTCTAGTAATCCATACCCTATGCCACCTGAATCACGGCCACCATGGCCTGGATCTAGGAAGATTTTAACTATGTTATCTTCTATAGTATTTAGTGTTGTCTGATCAGCGATCCCCGTCACAGGTAAACCATAGGAAGCTTGAAAATCCTCTACTACGCCTGCTGTCACACTTCCATAGAATTGAGTTGGATTTGACCAATTCGCAAAACCTAATACAGTTAAATCTTCTTTCAATTTTACGACAGAATCACCTTTATCCCCATTTTGATATGGTGGTAGAGCTTCCGCAATTTTATCTAGCGTCGCAGAATCCGCAATACCTGTTACTGACAGATTGTAATAGTCTTGGAAATCCTCTACTACGCCTGCTGTTACGCTGCCATAGTATTGGCTCGGACTAGACCAATTCGCAAAGCCGAGTGCAGTTAAATCTTCTTTTAACTCTACGATATGCTCACCACTATCGCCATCTTGATAACGCGGATCTTGGGATAATGCTTCCTCTATAGTAGTTAATGTATTAGCATCGGCTATACCGTCGACTGTCAGATCATAAGCTTCCTGGAAGTCCTCTACCACGTTAGCTGTTATGCTGCCATAGTATTGACTCGGGGTAGACCAGCTTGCAAAGCCTAACTCTACCAAATCTTCTTTCAGTTTTACAACTGGGGCACCTCTATCTCCACTTTGGTACGGTGGTGACAAAACATCTGCAATTTTATCCCGAGTTGTAGAATCTGCAATACCTGTTATTGGTAGGTTGTAATAATCTTGGAGATCCTCTACAACGTCTGCTGTTATACTGCCATAGTTTTGACTTGGGCTAGACCAATTTGCAAAGCCGAGTGCAGTTAAATCTTCTTTTAACTCTACGATATGCTCACCACTATCGCCATCCTGATAGCGCGGGTCCTGGGTTAGTACTTCCTCTATTTTCGCTAATGTGTTAGCCCCGGCTATACCGTCGACTGTCAAACTGTAAGCTCCTTGGAAATCCTCTACGACGTCTGCTGTTACATTCCCATAGTATTGACTCGGATTAGACCAACTTGCAAAGCCTAGTTCTACCAAGTCTTCTTTCAGTTTTACGACTGGGTCACCTCTATCTCCACTTTGATACGGTGGTGACAGAACGTCTGCAATTTTATCCCGAGTTGTAGAATCTGCAATACCTGTTATTGGTAGGTTGTAATAATCTTGGAGATCCTCTACAACGTCTGCTGTTATACTGCCATAGTATTGGCTCGGACTAGACCAATTCGCAAAGCCGAGTGCAGTTAAATCTTCTTTTAACTCTACGATATGCTCACCACTATCGCCATCTTGATAACGCGGATCTTGGGATAATGCTTCCTCTATAGTAGTTAATGTATTAGCATCGGCTATACCGTCGACTGTCAGATCATAAGCTTCCTGGAAGTCCTCTACCACGTTAGCTGTTATGCTGCCATAGTATTGACTCGGGGTAGACCAGCTTGCAAAGCCTAACTCTACCAAATCTTCTTTCAGTTTTACAACTGGGGCACCTCTATCTCCACTTTGGTACGGTGGTGACAAAACATCTGCAATTTTATCCCGAGTTGTAGAATCTGCAATACCTGTTATTGGTAGGTTGTAATAATCTTGGAGATCCTCTACAACGTCTGCTGTTATACTGCCATAGTTTTGACTTGGGCTAGACCAATTTGCAAAGCCGAGTGCAGTTAAATCTTCTTTTAACTCTACGATATGCTCACCACTATCGCCATCCTGATAGCGCGGGTCCTGGGTTAGTACTTCCTCTATTTTCGCTAATGTGTTAGCCCCGGCTATACCGTCGACTGTCAAACTGTAAGCTCCTTGGAAATCCTCTACGACGTCTGCTGTTACATTCCCATAGTATTGACTCGGATTAGACCAACTTGCAAAGCCTAGTTCTACCAAGTCTTCTTTCAGTTTTACGACTGGGTCACCTCTATCTCCACTTTGATACGGTGGTGACAGAACGTCTGCAATTTTATCCTGGGTTGCAGTATCCGCAATACCTGTTACAGGCAAGTCGTAATAGTCTTGAAAATCCTCTACAACACCTGCTGTTACACTGCCATAGTGTTGGCTTGGACTAGACCAATTTGCAAAGCCTAGTGTAGTTAAGTCTTCTTTTAAATCTAATAAGTGTTGGCCACTATCACCATCTTGATAGAGTGGTGTTCCGGCGTTAATATTGTTTTTCAGGATTCTTGCTTCGTTAGCTTGCCCTTCCGAATCCTCAGTCTCTTCATCTACCCCACTATCAGAATCATTGTGCTCTCCAGTAGTATCTTCATCTGTACTATTTTCTGATTCTGATTTTGGTTTTTCTTCCTGTTCAGTACTTTCTACTTCATTATCCGGTATTTCTTCTTTTTTAGCTTCACCTGATTCACCTGTTGTCTGATCAGATGTTCCTTCACCTTCTAATTCCACTTCTCCTTGTTCACCGGTATTTTCTTCTGTGGCTTCTACATCGCCTGGTGGTACACCCTCGGTTGCTATTGCTACGTGTGGACTAAAGTGGAATAAGGAAAATACTAATAAGAATAGAATCATAGAATTTCTTACCTTCACCTTAGTTTCACCTCCCTATTGTTATATTTTTACTACCATTATAGTATCGGTTATTATACGAGTTAATTCAATAGATTTTGTTGAATCCCATATGAATTTGTGATTTTTTGACGTTTGAGAAGAAATGATACTAAAAAGAGATAAGCAGTTTTTATCAGCTCACCTCTTAGGTAATTTGTATTTATAGAACCGGAAACGATTATTATCTTTTTCGATTAATTAAACTTGTGATTTTTCTTAATGGTTTAGTAATTCGCCATGAACGGCTCTTTTGAATCGTTAAATATTTCTGTTCAAAGAACTTAATTTCTTGTACTGCATCCTTTTTCTCTTCTTCTAATTTTTTCTTTTCTTTAACAACATTATCCTTTTCTTTCTTTATCTTCACTTTTTGTCGTTTAAATGTTTCTTTTTCGCGTTTTAGCCTTGAAATATCTTGATTGAGACTTTCTATTCTATCTTCCACTTCTTGTTTTTGTTTTTTTAATTTATTATTTGACTTTTTTTCACTATTCAATGCAGCTTTAAGTTCAGCTTTTGATTCCCTTTGAATTTCAAATCCAATTTTCACTGGTTTTTCCCAAGGATATTCTTCAACTTTATTCACTTTTGCATCCGCTGGCCCTTGATAGCATATATCTTTGAAATTATCTACCTTATCTTTGTCTGTACTTGCAACTACCACCATTGTTTTTCCATATTCGATTCTTTTTGTATAACCGTGCAATTGATATTGTAAAGCCTTCTTTCTTACCCAAGCTTTGTAACCTACTCCTGTTATTTCTCCATAGACAATATACTTTTTGCCATATGTTTTTTCTAATGAAGGAGGAGGTAAAACCTTCAACTGCTTCGTTGATATATTATTAAGTGGTGCTAATAAACTGTCAAAATCGAAATAAAGATTTGTCTTTCTTGAATTTATTGTTTCAGGAAAATAATAATCAATTATTGGCTTTATTACATCACGAGCTTCTCCTTCCATTGGAAATAGATGTAGACCTAACATAGGCTTAGTGTTAATTTCAATTATAACTCCAGAGTTATTTTCCTTATCAACAATCATATCTAATCCACATATATCTAAACCTGGGACCGCCTGAGACGCCCTACTAGCCATATCTCTTAATTCATTAGTCAACTGATCGGTTACATCAATCGGGTCCCCACCTGTAGAAACATTACTCTTGCTTCTTAGAAAAATTCTTTCCCCATCTTTTGGTATGCTTTCTAATTGATAACCTAGAGACTGAATTGAATTTAATACCTCTTTATCAATCTTAATAGTTTTTTTAGAAAGATTTGGATTAATCTTTTTCTCTTTATTTTTTAATGTTATTAACTCCTCAATGGTTTTTTTTCCATTTCCCGTCACATTTGCTGGAATTCTATTGACAGCACCTATTACTTCCCCATTAATAAGTAAAATGCGGTATTCTACCCCTGGTATATACTTCTCTACTATCACGTCTTGATAATTAAGGTCGTCACGTACATGAATTAAAGACTCTTTTAATTCTTCTTCGGAATTTATATTGGAGAATACTCCTTTTCCAGCATTTAAATTTGTGGGTTTTAGAACGACAGGGTATCCCATCCGTTTTGCATAGCTTAAAATTTCCGTGATGCTACAAATTACTTCAAATCTCTTTCCTTCTGGCACAGAAACTCCCGCTTTTGTTAAATACCTTTTTGTTTCATCCTTATTCTCACATATTTTATCTGCTTCATTCGATAATTTATCTCCTTTAGATCCTTCAAATTTACTTTCTCTTCCCTTAAAATTTAAAGAATATCGGACTAACACTTTATTATCCATGTTGTCAATGTTAAAAAAGTTTATCGTTATACCTCGTCTCCATGCTTCCAATGCAATAAAATACATACTAAGTTTATTTCCATACCCTTCTACAGGGACAGCGTATTGTAAATGTTTAAACCAATTTACGTTCTGCTTTGCCATTTTAAACCATCTCCAATTCAGCAATCTTATAGGAATAATTATTATTCCTATCGTTTTTGATAGCTTTGGTCTTTTTATTTAGAAAAAAAGGACTCGTATTTATACGTGTCCACAACAGCTTAACATTATCATTCCGAGACAGATCACTCTCATTAACATTTACAAAACTCCGGATCCTTATCCAAACTAAAAGTACCTACCTATTTCACATATATATTCTTAATTTATATATAAATTAAGGGTATTACTAAATAATTTAAACTAAACTTTACTAGCCCTTTTATTTGGACCTTATAAACCTTTTCACTATATCTAATACATTCCTTAGAGGGGACGTGTACCTCCATAGTCTACTACCTTTTATCTGGCTATATCTTTTTCTGAAAAAATCTCTTTCTTTTTCAATCTCTTCTTTTTCCTTTTCGATTTGCTTAACTTCTTCAATAGTTAAACTTCTATTGATTTCAAATCCTATCTTTATTGGTGAATGCCAATCCTGTTCAACAACTTCTGTAACTTGGGATTTTTTATTACCTTCTAAACAAATACTTTTAAATTCACTTACTTCTTTTTCATCTGTTGATGCAACTACTACAGAAATATCACCATTTCCCAGGTCTTCTGCAAATCCATGCATACGACTTAGTAATGCCTGCCTTTTAATCCATACTTTATACCCTACGTTTTGCACTTTTCCAGATATAATATATTTTTTTGCATATACCTTACCTACGGGAAGTGAAGACACCTCAACGGTTGTTGCTGTTCTGTTTTCCAAAGGTTCCAATATACTATTAAAGTCAAAATAAAGATCAGATCTATCAATATCTTTCGTCTCAGGGAAATAATAATCAACTATTTCTTTAGGTAGATCCCGAGGTTTCCCTTGTACTGGGAATAAATGACCACCTAGACCTGGCTTAGTATTAGCCTCTATAATTACTCCTGAATCATTTTCACTATTAACAATCATATCCATCCCACTTACAGTTAATCCAGGTATCGCGTTCGTGCCATCTATCGCAATTTGTTTTAATTCAGGTGATAACACATCAGTCAAGTCTACAGAGTCTCCTCCTGTAGAAAGATTACTGGTTAACCTCAAAGGTACAACTTCACCTTCTTTAGGTACACTTTTTAAGGTATAGTTATTTGAATGAAGCAAATCAATTACTGTTTTATCAATTTTTATATTCCTACTTTTTAAATGAGGATTTGCTTTCCGTTCATTATTTTTATTTCTTACTAATTCTCTAATCGTATCAACCCCATTACCGATTACATTTGCCGGAACTCTGTTAAGAGCGCCAACAACCTTATTATCAACGACAACAACCCGGTATTCATTTCCAGCTACATAAGTTTCTACCATAACCTCTAGATAATCTAGTTCATAACGAACATAATTTAAAGCATCTTTAAAAGCGTCTAAACTATGAATATTAGAGAAGACACCTTTGCCCCCATTTGCATTTATTGGTTTTAATACTAAAGGGAACCCCAGTTCATTTGCGTAATCTATTATTTCTTTATCCTCGACATCTTCAGAAAAACTTTTCCCTTTTGGTATTGGAACACCAGCTTTTGATAGATATTCTTTTGTGAGATATTTGTCGTCACAAATTTCGTAGGCCAAATCTGTAATCTTATCGCCTTTAGATGACTCAAACCGATGCTCTTTATCTTCGGAGCTAAGTGAGTATCTGATTTTTAATTTATTTTCAGGATTGTCAATGGTATAAAACTTTAGCTTAAGCCCTCTTCTCCAACCTTCCAAAGCTATTGTATACATGCTTAATTTCTTACCATATCCAGTAACTGGTACCGCATTTTTAAGATGCGGCAACCATTTAACTTCAGTTCCCTCCATCGCTCTTTCCTCCTAAAATGTCTACTTCAATCTTACATAATTTATATATAATCTCGATTAAGAAGCTAACTACTTTTAAACTAACATCAACTATTTCCTATATAACAGGACATTACACGCTAAGATTAACAGATCTATTTCAGAATTTAAATTCCAATTATTACCATCATAGCATTGTTAGCGTGACCTCACTTCTCTTATTTTACCTCCTAAATAACGAAGAGGTGATGTTAATTTCCAAATACGGCTTTTCTGAACCATTTTTATTCTATTTCCAATCCGATTTTGTTCTTTTTCAACCAACTTAAGCTCTTTTTTTATGTCCTGTATCTTAATTTCCAACTCTCTAACACTCATAGAGTTATATTCATTCATTAGTTCAAAGCCTATCTTGATTGGAAGTTTCCAATCTTCTTCGGAAATACTCGAAATTTGAGATTGTAGTATTTTGTGATTTAGTATAGTCAAAAATTCGTCAGCATCTGCCTGGGTCTCGCCAGCTATTACAACTTCTATATTCTCATCATCAATCCTTCTAATAAAGCCATTTAAATTACTTTCAAACACTTTTCTTTGAAGCCATTGATGATATCGTATAGGTTCTATATCACCTGAAATTAAATACCTTTTTGCTACAAGTTTCTTATTAATGAGTGGTGCAACTACTACCTCTCTTGTCGTTCCACCTGCTAAAGTATCTTGAATACTTCTAAAGTCAAAATAAACATTTGCATCCTCAGTAGATATTCCTTTTGTTTCAGGAAAATAAAAATCAATAATTTTTTTTGGTATATCCTTTGCTTTACCCTCCACAGGGAATAAATGGGATCCTATACCGGGTCTAGTATTAAGTTCTAGTACCATGCTTGTATCATTTTCTTTATTAATTATCATATCAACACCGCAATGCGTTAATCCTGGTATAGCTTTCACTGCATTAATTGCAATACCTCTTTGTTCAGTTGTTAGTTCTGAAGTAACTTCTATGGGGTCTCCCCCAGTTGTGATGTTGCTGGTTTTTCTAAGGAAAATTCTTTCTCCTGCTTTAGGTATGCTATCCAAGCTATACCCTGCAGCTTGAATTAGCTTTTTGACTTCCGAATCAACTTTTATAGGCCGAAAATATAAATGGGGAATATTCTTTCTAAATTGGTTTTTAGCTTCAATTAATTTATTAATTGTATTTATGCCATCTCCAACTACATTGGCAGATCTTCTTTGTACGGCTCCTATAACCTTGCCTTCAAGCACGTAAACGCGTACCTCATCTCCCATTACAAATTGCTCAACCACTACATTTTTAAATCCCAACTCATTTCGATTATAAGCCAACGCATTCTTTAGTTCTGTGTTAGTTTTAATATTGACGATTACTCCTTTACCACCGTAACCATCAATTGGTTTTAACACTACTGGAAAGTTAATTGATTGCCCAAATTTAATTATTTCTTCTTCTGTTTTATCTGAATCAAATCCTCTTCCCTGGGGTACTGGTATTCCAGAATTATTTAAGCGCATTTTTGTCAAACTCTTGTCGTCACAGATTGTAATTGCCTCAACAGAATTCTTATCCCCACCAGCGCCATCAAAATGATGAACTCTATCTTTATAACTCAAGGAGTATTGAATATCAGGTTTATTGTTGTTATTATATTTATAAAACTTTAGGTTTAATCCTCTTCTCCATCCTTCTAAAGCTATTGTATACATACTAATCCTATTTCTTTGTGCTTCAATAGGTATTGTATTTATAAGATGTGGTAACCAACCTTTTTGAGTATATCCCACTAAAATACTTCCTTCCAATTCTTTTAAAAATGTTTAACGGATTTCCAATGCACCCATTCTAATCACGTTTAAATGTTTTAACAACATTACGTAATGGCAAAGTATATCTCCAACTTTTACTTTGTTCAATACTATCTAATTTTTTCTTTGTTTGTTTTTTTTGGTGAACCAACTCTTTATTTTTTTCCTTTTCTGCATTAAGTTTCTTTCTCACTTTCTTTATATGTGAAGATGTATTTCTTATTTCAAAACCCATTTTAACAGGTTTATTCCATTCCTCTTCGTCAACTGTTTTTACGTTCATTTTTTTTGGTGTGTCTTCCTTAATTGTATCTATAAACTGTTGGACTCGTTCTTTATCTCCAGCTACCACAATAAAAACATTTTTGTTTTTAAGATTTTTCACATAACCATTTAACCTTCTGTCAACCGCTCTATCATAAACCCATTTCCTAAAACCGACTCGCTGTACTTTTCCTGAAACTGTCATTTTTTTAATTACCGAATTTTCACTTGGCATCGGTGGTACAACAACTTCTTCTACAACTCCACTTTTAAGAAATTTTACAATGCTTTCATAATTAAAGTAAAATTTGCTAATTTCATTTTTAGTATTATCACAAATAGACTCAGGGAAATAATAATCAACTATTGCCTTTGAAATATTTCTTGCTTTCCCCACTACAGGAAATAAGCTACCGCCAATATTTGGTCTAGAGTTAAGTTCGAGCACATAATTGGTTCCCTTTTCTCTGTCAATCATTATATCCACACCACAAACCGGTAACTCTGGTAGAGCCTTTACTGCTTTAACAGCAACACACTTGTCTTCCGGTGTTAATTCGTCAGTTACTTCCACTGTGTCTGCTCCAGCAGAAGCAATAGTACTTTCATTTAAAAATACTCTTTCCCCCTTATTTAGAATTGTTTCTAGCAAATAGTCTTTTTCCCTAAGAAATTCTTTCATCTCAGCATTAATTTTAATTTGAGAACCGCCAACATGTGGGTTTTTTTCCTGTTACTGTTTTTTAGTTCTATTAATTCCTTTATTGTATGTTTCCCATCTCCAATAACATTAGCAGCAATTCTTTTAAATGCGCTTACTACTTGATCTCCAACAACAAATAACCGGGTATCTTCTCCAGTAACTTGCTGCTCAACAATAATTTCCTTATAGCCCTTATTCCCGCGTAAATGCTTCAAATTTTCGGAAAATGTTTCTTCATCATAAATATTAGTGGTTACACCGATCCCCAAACTTGCACTTACAGGCTTAATTACTAATGGGTATTCAAGGGTTTTAGCATAATTAATAATTTCATCATCCTCATTTTCCCCACTAAAACTTCTTCCTTGAGGAGTAGGTATATCCGCTTTTAACAAATAATCTTTAGTATTTTTTTTGCTTCTAGTGATGTTTCTTGTTTCTTTTGGAACAAATTCCGCTAAAGATAATTGAAATTTTATTTCTCTTTCTTCATTACTTAATGAATATCTAATTTTCACTCGATTTTTAATATATTTCTTAAAAAACTTTAATTTTAACCCTCGTTTCCATCCCTCTAATGCGACAGAAAACATCGTTGCGTTAGCGCCATAGGCACTTTCAGGTACTATTTCTATAAGTTGATCCAGTGATTTATCTTCTATACCTTTCATCATAATCATTCCTTTTTCAGAAAATAGTATTTACTTAGGGAGCTTTTAGGAACGAAACAAGCTTTTAACAGCACCGGTGAATTTTCTAACTAGGTAAGTGCTCTTCCATATACGGCTATTTAACATATTCTCATATTGTCGGTCAATAAATTTCTTCTCTTTTTTTGCTTGGATTAATTCTTCTTGGAGTTTTTTTATATTAACTACGAGTTCTTTGCTTTCCTCTTGTATATCAAATCCTAATTTAACCGGTTTATCCCAAATATCCTCGTTAATTCGTACCACTTCAGCTAAATTAGTTTCGTGAATAGTATCTTTAAATTGGTTCACTGATAATTCATCAAATCCTGCAATTATTACTTCAATATCATTATTATCAAGTTTATTTATAAAACCTATCAAGTTTTGCTCTATAGCTTGTATTCGGAGCCAGTGATGATATTCAAGGGTTTGCACATCTCCGGAAACCGTATATTTTTTTCCAAAAAAATTCTTTTGTTGAAGAGATACTACTTCAGTTATTACAGCTGTTTTATTAGCTAAAGGTGACAATGCTTCTCTTAAGTCAAAATAAACCTTTGGTATTATTTTGGGGGTGTTTTTTGTTCCTGGAAAATAATAATCTATAATTGCAGCAGGAATATTACGCGGCTCACCTTTCATAGGATATAAAAGAGATCCTATCTGTGCTGTTGGATTGAGCTCCAGCACGACTCCAGATTCTTCGACAGGTTTATTGGAATGTACAATAAGATCGACAGCTCCGTGATTTAAACCAGGCACTGCATACAGTGCCTTAACTGCAGTGTCCTTGATTGCTATGGGCAATTCATCTAAAACGTCTATCGGGTCACCGCCTAAGGAAATATTACTCTTTTCACTTAGGTAAATTTGTTCATCTTTTTTCAGTATACTATTTATGGTATATCCTGTTTTGTCAATAATATTTTCCGTCTCATAACCTATATTAATCGGGCAACTGATAAGGCGGGGATTCATACTTCTTTCTTCATTTTTATTGGCTATTAATGTCTCTATAGAACTTATTCCATCCCCGACAACGTTAGCAGGAATTCTATTTATTGCACCTACTACCTTATTATCTACAACATAAATACGATATTCTTTTCCTGGAATGTATTGTTCTACTATCACGTCTTTATACTTTAGTTCGGACCGTACATAAGTAAGAGCATAATCCAAGTCTTTATCACTTTGAATATTTGTAACTATACCTCTACCAAAGCTTCCGTCAGTCGGTTTAATTACAACCGGATAGCCTATAGAAGAAACATAATTTCGAATAACATCGTCTGGCTGATCCTCTTCAAATTGCTTCCCTTGCGGAACAGGCACACCTTTCTTCTGCAATTCTTGCTTCGTTAGTTCCTTATCTTTTCCAATATCCACCGCTTCATTACTTACTTTATCCCCTCTAGTTCTGAAGAAATAATGTGTTTTCTCTTTAGAACTAAGCGAAAAAAGCTGACCAGGTTTATCGACAAACCATGTATTCATTTCACTGAATTTTTCGGAATCCTTTACATGCCATCTGAGTTTTAGACCCCTTCTCCAACCTTCAAGGGAAACTGCATAAGCATCAAGTAAATTACCATGGGCATCTGAAACAATTTCACTGGATAGATGCGGCAGCCACTCTGTGTTATTCTCTTCCATCGGATTTTCCTCCTAAAACGCTGGTCCATTCTTTATAATTTATTTAGTAAGACTTTCAATAAACGTTTTGTATTCTTCAAACTGTTTCCCATTCAATAAATCATTCGTTAGGCGTCCCTGTGCTTCTATGAAATAGTCCCCCAACCACTGATCGGTGAGTTGATCAAAGTCATCGTAGTTTCCCGGCTTTGGTGTGAATTCTCCGAATACCAAACCATCAGCTGACCTCAGGAAATCTATTCGTATAAATGGGGCTGGTATTTTAGCACTGATGGATGAAGCGAGCTCGATCTCGTCTGCTGAAATGCCTTTACCTTTAAATAGATCTTCATCATACTTGCCTGTTCGAATATGCTCACCCGTAGTGGTCCACCAACAGTATTTCATTTCCGGAACACGAGTGATTTCCAATATGATTCCAACTTTTCCATAGAAACAGTAGAATTTTATATCACTTGCAGGACGTTTCTCCTGTTTATTTTCAAAAATAAGCTCTTCGATAAACCATTCATCATTCATTACCCAGTCTGACGTGAGGTCTGTCTTCATCGTTTCAATAAGGGAATCCCAGCTGTCAATCGTTTTCGATCGCTTTATATCTATTATATCATTTAATGAATAGACAAGATATACACCACGAGAACCAGCGCCATCCGCTGGTTTTATGACAATACCTTCTTCTTTAGGAATTTCCGTGTGCTTATATTTTTTATCTGAAGTCCATGGTTTTCTTACACCAAGCCTGTCCATGAATGTATAGGCGTCTTGCTTTTCATCCAATACCCATTCCGGCAAGGATTCTGTCAATTGTTTTTGTCTGATCCGCATATTTAGGCTTGCTCGGAAAGAAGCGGCTTGTTTTAATGGGATACTTTCATCATCTAACCCTGCTCGCATCATAAATTCAGGGATTTCTTCTATTTTTAATCCTGAAAGTATGTTCGAGTAGATCAAGTTTCGGTATTCCGTTTTTTCATTCATAAACAGTCTGGCTGCGTAATGTAATGCATGGGTATAATTGGTCTCTTGTTGTTTCTTCTTTTGAACCGCTTCATCTATAAAGCCCATTAGTTTTCCTTCATCTTTTGTATCTTTCATGACCTCGTGTACTTGATTGCTATCCAGTTTGCGGTCATCGAACATGGCCTCATTTAATTGTTCTCTTGTTGCGTACAGTTCTTTTTGTGTTTCCTGAAGATTTGCTTCCAGTTCTTTAATATATTGTTTGCTTTCTGCTGTTTTTGAAAAAAGTTTATTCCATTTTCGTAATGGCTTTGAATATCTCCATGTACTGCTGTTATCTATTTGTTTGGTTTTCTTTTCATGGGTTTTTCTTTCTTTTTCTGCCTTTGTTATCGCAGCTTCTTTATTGATTAGTAATTTTACTAATTCCTGCTCTTTTTCATGTTCTGACTGGTGTGGAGGCTGTGATGAATGATCTTCATCTTGCTTTTCCTGCTCATTATTCACTTCGTTATTTGTCGTCACGTCAACCACCCCCTTTTGCATCACTTTGTACGTATGGGTTATCGTCCACGAACCAATTTTCTAGCTGTGAGGCGTATGCTTCCCTATCTGTAACTGCATCTGCCCAATTGTCACTGGCTAGTTTAATCGATTTTAACTCCCTTGTATGGTATTTCTTCAGTGTTTCTCGTATCTGTAGGTTTAATGGATACCATTTCCCTCTTTTGCCAAAATAAGCCACGAGATGACGTGCGCACCGTCTCAGGTTGTACCCGTTTGGTGGTTGATCCACGACTACTCGAACCATCCTTGGAGCCACATTCGGAATGTACGTTTGCTGTTCCTGCAAGATTTGCGGATGTTTAACAATGAGAATATCGCAAGTAATATGCTCGCCATAAACGAGCAATGGAACGTTGTTTGCATCCATCGCTTCCCGTAGTTGCGGATTTAGCTCTTCTTGCATCGAAAAATCATACCTTGCCATTTGGATGAGGCCTGTACGGAGTCCCATTTTGGTTTGTGTTTTCATTTCTTCAATGGTAGATAAATGAGTTTCGTCTGCCAATCTAAAATCAGAGACAATCACGACATCAAAGTGGCGACTTCCGGATGGCTTGATTTCCCGGTTCGTCCACATCGGTTCAGGTACCGGAAAAGGTCTTCTCCCTTGAGGATAAGAATAATGTAATGTATCCGCCTTTTGATGATATTGCCTGTGCACTTCCGCATATTCTTTGCGTACGCCCTTTAAAAATCCATTATAGCCAAACGCTGAGCTTCCTGTAAGGGAACCCATCGACTGTCTCGGGAATGATAATGGGCCGGTTTTAAGATCGATCATACTTTTTTCACCGAAAACAGCTATTATACGGCGTTTGAATTCACTATCTGCAGCAAATCGGACACTGTCCCAGTATCCAATTTCTTCTGTTACAGGAACACGCCTGAACATGAGGGAAGACATATTGGAAAAAATATAATTTCCCGGTGTCCCCCTGCGATAGACTTTAAGTTCTTCCGTTAATCGTGTTTGTTCTGAAGTGTTTGCGATGATTTGTTTGTTTTTTATTAAATGCTTGACTTGTGTTTCAATTTTTTCTGCATGGGACCAATCATCTGCATCATTGATCGTTACAAACTCACCAGTTGCTGCTTTCAGCGCAATATTACGAGCAACATATGGACCACTATTAACTGGTGTTGTCAATAGTTTTACTCTGGAGTCTTTTTTCATGTATGCCTTTATTACATCCACTGTATTATCAAGGCTGCAATCATCGACGACAAGTAGCTCAAGATTTTGCCAGGTTTGTGACAGCATAGACTCAATCGCTGTTCCTATCCCCTTTTCGGCATTGTATGCAGGGATAATAACAGATACTTTCGGTCCTTCTTCTAGAGTTTTGCCTATAGACTTTGTTGTGAGATCTTCATAAGTTGCCGTTTCTTCTTCGCTTGAAGCAAAAAAAACTGGTTGAATGCCATATACGTCCAAGGATTTATTCATCCATTTCACGCGTTCTTTCAGTGTTTCCTCTAGGTTAGCTGCTGCCAAATATAAATCCGGATGCTTTTGCAGTGCTAATGCTGCTTTTATAACGCGTTTTCCCGCCTCTATTTCATGCAACCTATCAAGGCATTCCGCTTTTATGATGGCTGCTTTTCTTAGATAATCCTGATCTTTTCCCCCACTAATTGCGGCAGGAATATATTCCAGAGCTTGACGCGCACCATCCTTGGTGTATTTATTGGCATGCCATAAGGTGAGTTCCCAGGCGATTGCTTGTTTGACATATCGACTTTCTGTTTCTTTATATAAACTTTCCAGATCAGTTAAAACTTTCTCCGTAAATCCTAAATCATATAGTTGGTATTTATATTTTTTTAATTGATTTGCTGCTTTTTTTCGTTTGTATGATTTACTATAGACTTGTTTTATATTTCTTCTTCCGAGCATATAAGCGACAGTTGCTCTTATGGAACTTTTAAATTTTTTTGGCAATCCCATAAGACGCCAAATTTTGCTTTGTTTAACAGCATTAAAGGATCCCTGCATTTCGTTTAATTTTTTTCTCGACGTTTCATTTTGTGCTTCTTTTTCTTTAAGTTCGTTGTCTAATTTAGTTAGTCGATCCTTCAAGTCGGCAGTCCTATTCATAATTACCAGCTCTATTCTGCCAGTTCTCATCAGCCAAATTGATAGCCTTGAGTTCATCTTGATGATTTGTAATTAACGATTCTCGGATGCTTGAATGTAATGGATACCAGATTCCGGGGTTGTCAAAATATGCCTCCAACTGGCTAAGACAGTGTTCCACGTTGTAAAATCTCTTTTCTCCTTGTGTTGGCAATTGATTTACGATCACATGGATATTGCCTGCATCTACCTGAGGGATATATTGTTGCCAATCCTCCAGAACAACCGGGTTTATAATATGCAGGTCCTTCGTGGTGATTTTCTCCCCATAGACAACCATTTGGATTTGATCACCATCAAGTAAATTTCGCACATCTTTATCGATAGTATTTTCTATGTCTAAATCATACTGGTACATTTGAATTAATCCGAGACGAATGCCCGCTGCTTTCTGCCTTTGTATTTCTTCGATCACCGTAGAATTTTCTTCTAAGATTCGAAAATCAGAAGCAATAATTGCGTCAAAAGACCGTCTGCCTGAAGGCTTGTTCTCCCTATTTGGCCACATTGGTTCAGGTACTGGGAATGGCCGTTCATCTTGAGGATACGGGTAGTAAAACGTGTCAGTACGAGCATGATGAAATTCAAGACTTTCTACATATTCCTTGCGTACTCCCATGAAAAATCCATTATAGCCAAATGCTGAACTGCCAGTTAAGGAGGCTACCGACTGCCTTGGCAATGATAATGGTCCAGTGTTCAAATCAACGTAGCTATTTTTTCCGAAAGCCTTGATCAGGCGGCGCTTAAATTCACCATCTGCAGCAAAACGAACACTGTCCCAGGATCCAAGCTCTTGGACGACTGGTTCACGCCGGAACATTAAGGAGGACATATTAGGGAATATATAGATTCCTGGCGTTCCTCTGCGGTATAATTTCAGGTCTTCGGTTAACCTCGCGTGTTCGGAGGTGTTTGCTATTGTCTCCTTGTTCTCTATTAAATGGGTGACCTGTTTTTCAATTTTTTCTGCATGGGACCAATCATCTGCATCATTGACCGTTACATATTCTCCAGTTGCCTCTTTTAATGCGATATTTCTGGCTACATAAGGCCCGCTGTTTGTTGGGGTTGAAAGAAATATGACCCTGGAATCCTTTTGACTGTATTCTTTAATCACTTCTGCAGTGTTATCCGGGCTACAGTCATCTACCGCCAGCAGTTCGATATTCTGCCACGTTTGGTTCAGAATGGATTCAATGGCAATACGGACTCCTGATTCTGCATTAAAAGCTGGTAATATCACAGATACTTTTGGTCCTTCTTCTATTTTCTTATCTATCGGCTCTGTTTTTAAATCGTCATAGGTTACCGTTTCATTGTTTGTTGAAAATAGAATAGGTTGAATGTTATAGACGTTTAATGCTTGGTTGATCCATTCTACACGTTCATCTATGCTTTCTTCCAAGTTTGCTGCTGCCATATACAAGTCGGGATGCTTTTGATTTTCCAGAGATTTTGTGATAATACGTTTTCCTTCTTCGATTTCATGTAGCATTTCGTGGCATTCTGCTTTTAAAATTGCTGCTTTTCTTAACTGGTTCTGGTCTTTTTCTCCGTCGATTGAAGGATCAATATATTCAAGCGCTTGACGTGCCCCGTCCTTGGTATATTTATTAGCATGCCATAATGTGAGTTCCCATGCAGCAAGTCGCTTCATATAAGAATCTCGACTTGCGGAATAGACCGTCTCCAACTCCGTGAGTCCTCTTTCAGTAAATCCAAGATTATAGAGGTGGTGTTTTATCCGTTTCAGCTTTTGCCTTTGGGCTTGTTTTTTGCCATTTTTCGTGATTTGCTTTAATTTTTCCTTCTGTTTGTCTGTAAACAAATTGGAAAGGAATGCTTTCTGTTTTTCAGACAGAAAAGTATATAAAAACCAATCCATTGAGCCGGTAATCATCTTCTTTATTAGACGAAACAATACCTCACCACCTACGTAAAATCTGCCGTTAACTGTCTTTTACTTTCTTTTTAACTTTTCCTTTTTTCTTGACACCCTGTGACTCTCTGTATTTATCTACAGCTTCCTCGGCACTTCCATCAAAGCGAACTTGTCCTTGTTCCATCCAGATGGCACGCGTACATATCTGCTCAACAAAGCTCATACTATGTGTGACGATGATAACAGCTTTGGCACGCTCCATCATATCCTGGATTCGTTCACTCGCCTTTTGCCTAAAAGCCATATCCCCGGTGGATAGTGCTTCATCAATGATAAATATATCCGGTTTTAAAATGGCAGCAATACTGAAACCAAGTCTTGACTTCATACCACTGGAATAGTCTTTCACCGGTTTATCAATTGATTTTTCTAAGCCGGAGAATTCCACGATTTCATCATAGTTTTTTGCGATCCTCTTTTTGGGAATTCCTAAGAGCAGTGCATTTAAATAAATATTGTCATGTCCAGTCAACTGCGCATTAAATCCGGTCCCATAACCAAGCAGAGCAGAAGTTTCTCCATTAATTTCGATTTGTCCCTCGTCAGGTGCAAGGATTCTTGTTAACACCTTACATAATGTACTTTTGCCTGCACCGTTGTGGCCAATGATTCCTACAACTTCGCCTTCTTTTACGTCAAAGTTGACATCTTTCAGCGCCCAGAACGTGCCGGTATTCAATTTATAGGAAATACCGACATTTTCTGCTTTAACGACCGTGTTACCCGTTTGGACTGTCTCTGTTTTCTCCAATTGCAGATTACGCTGTTTTCTTGGGGGTAGTGGAGGAACCGTTGCTTTATAATTCTCAATGATCTCTTTTGGATCACCAACTTCTCGGACAACGCCTCTGTCCAGCCAAATTAATCTGTCACAATTCCGCTCAGCGTAGCGTAGACTGTGGGTTACGATAATAACCATTTTCGCTTGCTTTACGAGTTCCTTCATTTTTTCGGATGCTTTTTTACTGAACTTCGCATCACCCGTATTTAATGCTTCATCCAGAATCAATATTTCCGGTTGCAAATGGGCAGCAACACTAAAACCTAGTCTTGCTTTCATCCCACTGGAATAATACTTCATCGGCTGGTCAATAAATTCGCCAAGATCGGAGAATTCGTGGATTTTATCAATATAACGGTTGATCAATTCCTTATCAATACCCAGCATCATTCCATTTAAGTAGACGTTATCGCGTCCGGTTAATTCCTTATTAAAGCCCATACCTAAGGAAAATAATGCAGTTACATTGCCGTCTACCTTCATTTCCCCTTGATCTTCACGAAGGATGCCTGCAATGATTTTACTAAGAGTTGTCTTTCCGGCACCATTCGAACCGATAATCCCGAGAATTTCACCCTGATGCCCTATAAAGTTAATATCCTTCAGCGGCCATATCGTTTCATCCTTATCTTTCTTGCCTTTTTTCTTAAACAAATCGAAAACAAGTGATTTATAGTCATCTTTTTTGGCCCCGAAGGACACCCCTATGTTTTTCGCTTTGATCACATCGGTATTGGTGGACTTGCTCTTTGTTTGTTCTTCTTGATTCGACACGTTAAAAACCCTCTTTTTTATAGTTGATGGTTTATAATGCTTTGATGATCTTGTGTTCATTTTTACTATAGTGACGTAGTATTAAAATTCCAGCGATTACAGAAATAATTAAAATAGTAAATAGCCCTATAAAATCCGGACTGTTTTGGTTCATAAGCACATCTCTATAAGCAGTTACGATAATGGCGATCGGATTAATATCCACGACCCAGCCATATTCTGGAGGCAAGCGTCCACCTGCCCAAATAATCGGTGATGCATAGAAAAATATCCGTGTTACGTAGGTAAGTACGTTGTCAATATCTCGAATAAACACCGTAATATAGCCTAAAAACAGCCCCACTGCTAATAAGAATACTAATTGAACGAGTATGATCAGCGGTAGATAAATGATGTTCCAGTCCGGCATGACCCCATATATTGCTAAAAATATGGCAACCACGATTAAACCGAATGCAAAGTTAAACATCTGTGAAATCGTGAAAGAGAGCGGAAACAGCGCTTTAGGCATGTACACCTGATTAATAATCGAACTATATCGTAAAATCGATTTGGAAGATGAGCCGACTGTCGAACTAATCATGCGCCATGCGACTAGCCCAATAACAAGGAATAACGGATAATTCTCCACATCATCGCCTCTACCTAATATAACAACAACTAAAAAGTAGTATACAAGCACATTCAACAGCGGATCCAGCAACCACCAAAAATAGCCCAAGTAGCTGTTTCTATGTTCCGCTTTTAATCCGGATTTCACGAGAAAATATAATAAGTCTTTTCGTTTTAGCATTTCCTGCAAATAAGTTTTCATAGATACAAATGACACCGCCTGTTTCTAACTATGACGCTACTAGTAGATTTTAATTTATTACTTTATTTTTCGAATGATTATATTTTTAACTGATTTAAATGCGTAGTTGGAAAAGTACCAAATACTTTTCCATAAACTTTGTTTTTCTATATGTCGGTATACGTTCCAATTTTGTCTTGCTGCTTTGAGTTTATTACTGGAAATGGAGTTCTCAACCAATCTGTATTTTGCCAGTACTTCTGGTAACCCGTAAGCTAGAAACCCTCTCTTTGTAAGGGTCAGCCAGAGTACATAATCCTGTCTTGTTCGGATATTGACCATTTCCACCTTGCCGATTTTATCTGTATCCAACATTACTGTCAAACAGCCAATAATACAATACTTCATTAGGTCATCATAATCGACATATTGTGGTGTATCGGTGACGGCCTTCGTTTCCGTGCCGTCTTCCTGGACGATGACATATTTCGTAAATGAAAAGGCAATGTCTTTTTCCTGCATAAATCGCAGCTGTTTCTCCAATTTATCCGCCGTCCACAGATCGTCACTGTCCAAAAAAGCGAAATAGCGTCCCTTCGCTGCCTCCATTGCTGTATTACGCGCAATAGCTGATCCGCTGTTTTCTTCAAGCTTTATCAATTTTATTCTATCGTCTTGTTCTTGATAGCCTTTAATATATTCCACTGTTCTATCCATGGAACGATCATCAACGAGGATCATCTCCCAATTGGAATAGGTTTGCCTCAGAGCAGATTCAATCGTTTGGCTTATGAATTTCTCTGCGTTATAAGCAGGGGTGATGATTGAAATTAAAGGGTTTTGTTTATTTTCCAATTTACTCAGCCCGATCCTTTTGCATGCTTTGATTTGTCAATTGATCATACCATGTAATCAGCTTGTTTTCTTCTGTATGCCAATTCAAGTATTTCATAACAGCTTTCCTTCCATTTTCGCCCATACGCTTTGCCACGTCTTGGTTATTTCTCAAGTATTCAATAGCTTGTTTAATTTCGGATTCGTCATACGGATCAACAGCGATCCCACATTCATATGTTTCCACAAATTCTTTCCATACAGGAAAATTAGAACATATAATAGGAAGTCCTGCATTCATATACTCAAAAAACTTCGTCAGTTCCTTTTTCATGTAATGCTCCGTTGGTGGGAATAGAGCTATCCCGGCCAGCCAATTACGGCTGAGATATCTTGCTTCCATGTCTTCTTTTTCAATAAAACGGTCGATTCCTTCTATCTCCAGATTGTCCTTTTTATTCCCGGCAACTGCATACATTTCATCTGCTAAGTCACTTGGACATTTTCCGACAAAATGGACGGAAACCGATTCGTCAATAAGCGGAATTTTCGCATGAATAAGCGCACCCCTAACGTGGGATACGTTACCAGTATACAACAATTTATCTTCTAATGGCGCGTCATTACGATTGTGATTTATAAAATTTTCATTAATCGTCGGGTAGTTTAATATACATTTTCCCCTTGGATAGATATCTTTATAATACTTTTCTGCTAGGCAAAGTTCCATTTCCCTGGAAAAAAACTTCTCCATATACTTGTACGTTGATGCTATTACTTTTTTAACGGGGGTAGACATATATTCTTTTTGCATAATGCTTGTAACATAATCTTCATGGATATCATAAATAACGACATTGTTTTTCCTTTTTAACAACCATGCGGCCGGCAGTAACTCCGGATCATGAAAATGATAGACATCAGCATCTAGGGTCTTCGCCTTTTTATATGCCTCAATCGTCCCGAAAATCATGCGTTTAAATCTACTTGTATATGTTTTGACAGGTATATGTTTTATTGGTTTATCTTGTGCAGTTTCCGTGTCAACTTGTGCGATCAGCGTTACGTCAAGGCCCGCATTGTATAGGGACAGGCATTCTTTATGATAAATCCGTGGGTCATACGGGTGATGTACGGTTGTCAGATGTACCACTCGTTTAGGAGCAGTCATACTCCATCATCTCCTGCTTCATTTTTCTATTTGATCAATCGTTTGATTAAAGGCTTCCTCGTACTGTTTAACGATCTTTTTCGCATTAAATTCGTTTGCACGACCCAAACCTTTATCAATGATCTGGGCTGTTTGTTCTTCATTTAAGTTAAGAATTTCATTTATTTTCGCAGCCATTTCTTCTGCGTTTCCAACCTCACACATCCGGCCAAATTCTCCGTAATTTAACACTTCCTGCGCCCCTGGTTTGCAATTCGTGGAAACGACAGGAACCCCTGTGGCTAAAGCTTCGGCTAATACATGACCGAACCCTTCACGCTTCGATGATAATACAAACACATCTGCCTGCTTAAAATAAATATAAGGATTTTGCTGAAAGCCGATGAAATGAACCTTGTCCAGAACGTTTTGATTATACGCTGTCCTTTTTAAGTCTTCTTCCAGTTCACCCTCGCCAAGGATTACTAATTTAGCAGTGATTCGCTCGTTTACTTTTGCAAATGCACGGATTAATGTTTCATGATCTTTGTCTTTTACGAGCCTTCCAGCTGTGATTATAATTTTCGCATCTTCTTCTTTGAAAATAGCTTGATGTTCATTCGCTACTTCCTCGTGTTCTATATTCTTTTTGATACTGTCTAAATCAACTGGATTATAGATGACTTTGATTTTTTTTGGTTTAATTTTATAGCGTTTAATGATATTTTCTTTTACGCCCTCTGATAAGGCAATAACTTTGCTGGATAGTTTATACAGCATTCCATAGGCAAGCAATTTCATATTTTCTGAAGGGCTTCCACCTAAATAAGCCGCCTCCCGAACGATGTTTTTTGCACCAGTAAAAGAAAATAAATTTGCCAAGATAGCAATCGTATTATAATTTGGAATCGTGCTAAATACGATCGCTGCTTTTTCTTCTCTTATCACCTTCGCTAAGGGAAAAATTGCTGATCTCAGGCGTTTTGTATCCAATTTAATAAACGTCACATCTGATTTTATATACTCTTCATACGAGCCATTATAATTTAATGTCACCAAAATTGGTGTAAATTTTGTTCGGTCTAAATTATTAATAATATTAAGCAGGGTCCTTGCTGCACCGCCAGCACCCATTTGATATATAAAAAATAGCACTTTTTTCTTTTCCATCGTATGCAGCCTTCCCTTACGCTATTAGCGATCAATACTAAGGGGCATTATACCATAGCACAATGAATAAATAAATTGTCGAAATGGTTACAAAAGTAGGAGGTGGGGTGGAGGTCTGGGTGTGGCGCGCGGAACGAACAGCTACGCCACCAATCCAAAAAAGGGATTCAGCACCAAAGCCAAATCCCTTCTATACTATCCATTAACCGTCGGCCGTCCAATCGAATGATACTCCACACCGCTTCCCGCCGCGCCTTCTAATTCAAAACAGTTCCTGCCGTCAAAAATCACGGCATTTGTCATGTGTTTTTTATAATGCTCTAATGGAAATGCTTTAATTTCCTTCCATTCCGTGAGAATAATAGTGATATCTGCATCTTCAACTGCTTCCTCTATACTGGATGTGTAGTTGATTTGCTCGGGTAAAATCTTTTTCGCATTGTCTGATGCGACAGGGTCATAGGCATTTACAATGGCGCCTTCAACCAGAAGCTTTTCTGTGACTAGGATAGATGGGGCTTCGCGCATGTCATCGGTGTTTGGTTTGAAAGCCAATCCTAATACTGCAACTTTTTTCCCTTTTATCGTTTCATAGCGTTCCAGGATTTTATCAACTAAGATTCCTCTTTGTCGGTCATTGGATTCCACGACATTTTCCAGTATTGGCATATCGTACGCTGCATCTTTACCTATAGAGATGATGGCTCTTGTATCTTTCGGGAAACAGGAGCCGCCATATCCGATGCCTGCATTCAAGAAGGCATTGCCGATTCGTGCATCCATTCCCATGCCTTTGGCAACATGATCGATATTGGCTCCGATCTTTTCTGATAAGTTTGCCATTTCGTTAATAAAACTGATCTTCGTTGCGAGAAATGCATTTGAAGCATATTTAATCATTTCTGCACTTCTTAGATCTGTTTTTACAATAGGGAGATTAAAATCCGCGTTTGCTTTTTCCAGTGTCTGTAATGCTTCTTCATCATCTGAACCTATAACGATTCGATCCGCGTTAAATGTATCGTGTACTGCTGAACCCTGACGTAAAAATTCTGGGTTTGAGGCGATTTTTACGGTAATATTTTTTTCCAAATTCGTTTCAATTTTATCTTTTATATATTCATTTGTGCCAACTGGTACGGTGCTTTTTGTAACGATAACAACATCATTGGCAAGGTCCCTGGCAATTGATTCACAAGCGGTGTTAATATAGGTTAAATCAGCAGATCCATCTTCTCCCTGAGGCGTTCCAACGGCAATATAAACCAAGCTTTTATCAGAGAGTCCGGTTTTATAATCGGTCGTGAAATGCAAATTACCGTTTTCTATATTTTTTTGGAGAAGTTCGGTTAAACCATCCTCGTAAATGGGGCTGATACCCTGTTTCAATGTAGCTACTTTGTCTTCATCGATATCAATACATGTCACATTATTTCCTAATTCAGACAGGCAACCCCCAGTCACCAGCCCTACATATCCTGTTCCAATTACGGCTATTTCCATCTTGGGTGCCTCCTATTTCTCTAATTTTGCTAACGTTTTTTTCATGTAGGCTTTGATATCGTCATGCAGGTCTTCACGATTTAACGCAAAATCAATAGTGGCCTGGACAAATCCTAGCTTACCGCCAATATCATAACGTTCACCTGTGAAATTGTATGCCAGTACCTGCTCCTGCTCATTTAACGTCTCAATGGCATCCGTTAATTGTATTTCATTGTCTTTTCCAGGTTCCTGATTTTCGAGAATATCAAAAATCGCTGGCGAAAGTACATACCTTCCCATAATAGCTAAATTTGATGGTGCTTTGTCCTTTGCAGGTTTTTCGACTAGCGAGTCAATTGCTCGAATGGAAGGGCCGTAATCTTTCGTCGTTAGTGGTTTTATAATACCGTATTTCGAGACATCTTCCATTGGTACGTCATGTACCCCTATTACAGATGACTGATGTTCATCATAAACACCAATTAATTGTTTTAGGCATGGCTCGTCCGCCTCCACAATGTCGTCACCAAGGAGCACAGCAAACGGTTCATTTCCGACAAAACTATGTGCACATGCAATCGCGTGTCCAAGGCCTTTCGGTTCCTTTTGCCTTATATAATGTATGTTCGCTAAGTTAGAAATGGATTGCACCATCTCCAGCATTTCCTGTTTGTCTTTTTGGGCAAGTTTTTCTTCCAGTTCATAGGATATATCGAAATGGTCTTCGATTGCCCGCTTGCCTCGTCCAGAAATAATAATTATATCTTCTATTCCAGAAGCAACCGCTTCTTCGACAATATATTGAATTGTTGGTTTATCTACAATTGGAAGCATTTCCTTTGGTTGTGCTTTCGTAGCAGGCAAAAAACGTGTTCCTAATCCAGCAGCTGGAATGATTGCTTTTCTTACCTTCATAATCGCTATCTCCTTCGTTACTAGTTTAACGTTCGACATTTTTCAGATTCTATTTGTAAGTTTATCATACGGCTAATCTCTATCCAATTTTTATTGATGTGCAAAACGCACGTAAAAATTGTATAATGGATATTAGTGTACATGAGACTAAATATCTTGATAAAAGGAAGAAGGCATCGATACCATGAGTTTGTTTACAAAATTACAATCAAAAGAAGAAAAAATAGCTGTAATCGGTTTAGGATATGTTGGTCTGCCATTGGCTGTTGAATTCGCCAAAAAGTATAAAGTGGTCGGCTATGACGTGAATAGGGATAAATTGGATAAATATTTAAGCGGTGTCGATATAACCGATGAAGTTGGGGATGAGACCGTACGCAATACGACCATGGAATTTTCAAGTGATGAAAATGACTTACAAGCGAGTAAATTTCATGTGGTGGCAGTTCCGACACCTATTAATACAGATAAAACACCAAATTTAAACCCGGTTATTGGTGCCAGCGAAACAGTTGGACGGAATTTAACCAAGGGCTCTATCGTTGTATACGAGTCGACGGTTTATCCGGGAACCACAGAAGAAATTTGTATCCCAATACTTGAAAAGGAATCCGGCTTGACTTTTGGAACGGATTTTAAAGTTGGCTATTCCCCAGAACGAATCAATCCAGGTGATAAAGTGAACACCTTAACCCGTATCACGAAGATTGTTTCCGGATCAGATGAAGAATCGCTTGAAGAAATCGCAGCGGTGTATGATTCGATTATCGAAGTTGGGGTCCATAAGGCGGAATCCATCAAAGTAGCAGAAGCGGCAAAAGTCATCGAGAATTCACAACGGGATATTAATATTGCGTTTATGAACGAGCTTTCGATGGTATTTAATAAAATGGATATTAGTACCAACGCTGTGTTGGAAGCTGCTGGGACGAAATGGAACTTCTTGAAATTCACCCCTGGGCTGGTAGGCGGACACTGCATTGGTGTGGATCCATATTACTTTACGTATAAAGCGGAACAGCTTGGATATCACTCCCAAATCATTCTCTCAGGACGAAAAATTAATGACGATATGGGTAAGTATATTGCCAGTAATGTTATTAAAAAAATGATTAAGGCAAAACAAGGAATCGACGGGGCTAGAGTTGGTGTCTTAGGCATGACTTTCAAGGAAAATGTTGGGGATGTACGTAATACGAGGGTTATCGATATTATTAACGAATTGCAAGAATACGGTGTTGAAATTGTCGTACATGATCCGCTAGCAGATCCGGACGCAGTTTATGATGAATTTAATATTCGTCTGGCTGACCAGGAGGAATTAAATGAACTGGACTGTGTCGTGTTAGCAGTTCCACACGATGAATATAAGGAAATGTACGATTTAGATGTACTGGATAGCATGTATAAGGATGATCGAAAAGTTCTTATTGATGTGAAAACTGTTTTTGATAAAAGAACATCTGAATCGAGAGGTTATCATTATTGGAGTTTGTAGACTTTTTGAAAAGAGATCTCGTCTGAGACGGAGATCTCTTTTTTTGTTGGGGGAAGAGCGGGTTGTTAAGCGGACTAAGCCGGTCGTCCGGCGGGGGCTGGCAGTCGTTCCGCGGCCGGAGAGTTTTGTCCAGCGCTCGAAGCTGTATGTCCCGCGACCAGAGGTTTCGTCCAGCGTTCGCTGTTGTTTGTCCCGCGGCCAGAACAGGTCATCCAGCGTTCTGAGCGTCATCCCCGATCATCAGTTAACCAAGAAGCGACAGCCCCCCTAGCTATCTTCTTCTGGATACAAAGACATTCGTTCCGCGCGATAGGCTTGCCTGCTTTCCCCTTGTTCAAAGCCTGATATGACTATTTCATAGACCACTTCAGCATTGTCTTCACCAGTTACTTCTACGATTCTACTTATTCTTGCATCCTCATCCTCTTCAACCTCGATATGTCCGGATGTGATGAGACGGTTGCCTGTATTATAAAGATAATCTGCATCACCGACGATATTAGAGTAGAAGGATGTCCCACGTTCTTCCCCATAGGACCAGACTTCCTCCACCGTTTTTTCTTCCTCATTGATCCGGTATTGAATAGCTCGGCTGTAGTCCCCACTAACATCCTCATCAGCCCGTATTATAGACATGTTATTATCAAAAAGCAGGTAATCATTTGTGTTATCGTTACCATCCTGATCAGGCATGAGCATTATTGCGTGCGGGGCCCCAGGGAATTTTACATCATTCACAGGTTCCAGCAAATATTGCTCAAATTCCTCAGGCCATTCTTCGTGTGCCGCTAATAACCACTTGATCTCTCCATCAGGGTAAGACATTTTCATGTTTAGATCCTGATGCCGACTTGTAATGAGCAACGTGTTATCTGACTCATCAAATGCCACTGTATTTTGATGAAACCAATCGCCATCTTCAGCATTAACGCTATCGTATTCTTCGTAAAATGATGCTGGAAAAATATCCCTAAAACTAAAGTTTCGAACTGTTTCACCCGTTTCGCGGTCAATCTCTGTCATTTCGTCTTCAACATAATCCGAGTCTGTATCATGTGTTGTCGCAAGCAAATTACCGTTTGGAAATTCAATCACATCATGATGCACGACATTTGTCGCATCATATTCACCTATGTCAACAAGATAGGAATTAAATACTTTCCCCAACATATCCATTTCCAATATTTCGTTATACTGATCCTGGCCTTCTTCTTTGGTGAGATATAATACATTTCCATTGTCTAATCGTTTAAAAAGGTGTGAGTTCCATAATGATGAATACCACCGAACATCTGCGTTATGATCAACGGCGTAAACATAACGTGTACTTGGAATGATGAATGTTAATCCTTCTTCCATTTTTTCTGGGGCGGTTTCAACTAGTTCCGTCGTTAAGAAATCGTCCGGAAATCCCTCTGTTTGCATAGAGACTTCTGTGGTTATTGTTTCCCCACCTTCATTGGTCGCTTCCAAGATGACGGTATTCTCATGATCTGCATATAGCCCTAAAACTGGAATTTCATGTGCAGTTTGATATTCTTCAAATGTTTTTTCCATATCACCATTGCTGTCTTTACCTTCCACGGTCATGCTTATCTGCATGGATTCCTCTGTTTCAAACTTCACCAACGCTGTTAGAGGCGCAACTTCATAAGGATCAACCTTTACAAAAGGATCTTCGAAGGAATAAGTTCCTTCGTTGTAATTCGCAAGTATCTCCTCTTCCATTTTTGTTTGTTCAAACATTCTTCTTTCATCTTTATATGAAAATTGTGTAGCATTCGGATCTGGTTCTGGGTTAAATTCAGCTGTTGTAGTTTCGCTATCCATTGTTACATATACAACAAAAGCTAATACAATAATTGCAGCGGACCCTGCTAGATAAATAAAACTTCTTTTTTTCATATACCCTCCATTGTTTTATATCCTAGAATTTAAAAGTATTATAGCATTTATATAGTACCACTGAAACGGCGATTTCAGAAATAAAATTAAGCTCTAATTAAAAGGAGATCGCAGTCTTAGACCAACGGGTTCAGTTTTGGGAGAGAAAAATGCTAATAACAGTAGAAATGACTTACAAATTAGCGTATAATTCGTTAACCAATTTAACACAACCAACAAAGACGCTTAGAATTTAATCTAATCTAAGCGTCTTTTGAAGTAATAATTGCTTATTAAACTAAAGCAGATTAGCTTAATACACTTTTTCCTTATGTATAACCATTGCAGTATTCCATTTAATTTATCTATCATATCTTTTTCCTTTTATATGAAAACGAGACCTAATAATGGCCTGTCTTTTAAAATCATTCTTGCATAGTAGGATGTTCATACCATTCAATTGCAAGGTTTGGTATATTCTCTTCAACAATGTATTTATTTTCCGGGTTTATATTCTCTAGAGTATTGTTATCATAATTACCCCTTATGACTACAGATAATTCTTCATTACCATATTGATCGACTAATGGTAATTCCGCCATCAATGTTATATCAATAAAATTATAATCCAACTCTTTAAGCTCAAAGAGTATATTAGACATAGTTCTATAAATACCGCTTTTCACCGAATTTAAAGTCAAATTATCTCTTCCTTCGAATGTTACAGATACAAATGTTTCTGTGCCTGTAGTAATAATAATGTCTTTAATCTTCGCGTTTGTTCCTCTGATTGCATTCTCTATTTCTTCCTCCGGAGTTAATTCCTGTTCTTCTTCAGCTTGTTTCTCTGCTTCCTCCTGCTCAAGCCGCTCTTCCTCTGCTTGTTTCTCTGCTTCCTCCTGCTCAAGCCGCTCTTCCTCTGCTTGTTTCTCCGCTTCCTCCTGCTCAAGCCGCTCTTCCTCTGCTTGTTTCTCTGCTTCCTCCTGCTCACGCTGTTCTTCCTCAGCTTGTTCCTCTGCTTCCTCCTGCTCAAGCCGCTCTTTCTCTGCTTGTTTCTCTGCTTCCTCCTGCTCAAGCTGTTCTTCCTCAACTTGTTCCTCTGCTTCCTCCTGCTCAAGCCGCTCTTTCTCAGCTGCATTCTCCGCTCGTACTTCATCTGTTTGGTATGCCAAATCTTTTTCAGTTTCTTCGTCAGAACCACGGTTTATAATTAATAATAAAATAAAAAATGCAGTAATAACCCATTTAGGCTTCTTACCCCATTCCGAATATCTCCACATTAAATAAAGACCAACTGGAAAAAATAATATAAGGAATAAAACTATGATCCAAGCTTTTCCTTTATTTTCATTCCAACTATTAATAATTCTATTCACGGAATCCCTTCTTTCTTGCTGTACTTAGTGGGCACTCTTTCTCCATCCATTGAATCACCTCAACCCCTATAATTTCTCTAACCAAATATTTTACCATCTTTTTTCAATGTTTTATAAAATCCCTTCTTCAACAATTCTTCACATACTAATATAAATATTTTAGCATAAAACACCAATACTACTAGAAAAACCAACAATGATTGATTTGGGTTTATTATTCCAAATAACAATGAAAAAAGGATTACGAAATGCTATGTGATTTGAAATCCTAATTATTGTTTTATTTAATGTTTTCTCTCCTATAACAGAACCCATTAGTCTCAGTCTAAGATCCCTTTTTTATTTGAGGGATTTGTCCCTGTTGGCAGATCCCTTTTTTCACATTTAGCATTTTATTCGGCGTTCTGAGCGTGGCGTCCAGAGCTCACAGCCATTTGTTCCGCGATCAGAGCATCGCGTCCAGCGTTCGCACCGATTCATCCCGCGGTCAACTCTACTCCCTATTCTTAATCTCGATCTCCTCATTTCCAGTTACCAGGTAACCAATTTCCTGGAAACATCAAACTCTTACAAACCCACCAAATAAAGAAATCAGCACAACACTCACAATACCTACTGCTACTGCCGCTGTAAATCCAATATAAAATGGTTTGATTCCGATACCTTTAAACATCTTAAAGTTCGTGGTCAATCCGACGCCTGCCATGGCCATGCCAAGGAGGTAGGTAGTTCCAAATGAGCTGAGATTGGAATAGATACGCTCCCAAGTATCTCCCCCGAACAATCCAAAAGCTAGATTCTCATTTTCCAACGTTGCATCACCGATGGTCCGTACAACGGAAAGAAGCAAAAAACCGATAACAAATAAAGGGATAAACTTATACCATTTCGGCAATGTAACCTCCCCATCAGCATTCTCCATACCCTTCCTTCCTGTATTTTTAAAAAACAAATAGGACACGAATGGGATAATAGCGATGATAAATAAATTTCTGGTTAATTTTGTAACCGTGGCTATCTCAACTACCGCCTGCGTCTGGAAAAACTGATCATAGATTAATGCAGCCCCCGTTACCTGTGCAGTATCATGAATGGCTGTTCCTAAGAATAAACCTGCTTTAATCGGGTCATCCGCAAATAAGAAATTGGCCAAAAAAGGATACAGCATCATTCCCGTTAACCCGAATATCGTGATGTTAGCAACGGCATAGGAAATTTCGTTTTCCTTTGCTTTGATAACAGGAGCGGTGGCCATAATCGCAGTTACCCCGCAAATGCCAGTTCCACATGCAATTAACGTTCCCAGACGGGCAGACTGTTTCATTTTATTCGTCAAATACAATGTTAGAAACAGTCCCGCCGAAATACATGCAACGATAAGAGGAATCCCAAATGCCCCAAGCTTCAATGCTTCCATTAAACTCAACCTAAGCCCCAGCAGGATGATCCCAGCCCGCAGCATATATTTTACGGAAAAAGAAATCCCTTTCGTAAAAACATCCGACAAACTGACTGAATTACGAATAATAATTCCAATAATAATAGCGACAAAGATTCCGGAAACTGGTGTCTGACTTCCTTCCGACAGCAGTCCCATCCAAATCATCAAATTTCCAATCAGCTCAGCGCCATAAATTCCAATCAACATCACAACAAAACAGAGAAGCACGCCGGGCAGTATTCTTACCAAAAAAGAGACTTCATTTTTTTCCCTTGCTTTCTCCAAGTTATCAACCCCCTTCCATAATTATTTCACATATACAAAAATCGTTTCATTGTTTCTCTTCATCCCTAATTTAAGAATAATAGATAGCGAAGAAAACAGGAAATAAGAAATTTTAATACATTTCATAAGTATTCTTTATAATAGCCCTAATTTTTTGCTTCGTAGCAGTAGATTTAATCATCATCGAAATAGTATTTTGTCCAGCGTTCAATGCGTGTCGTCCAGCGCTCACAACAGTTTGTTCCGCGGCTAGAGCACCTCATCCCGCGCTCGCAGCTGTTTGTTCCGCGATCAGGGTGATGGGTATATTTAGTCAGTTTAACTCGAGAAGGACAGTGTCTGTCATCACTGCGCAGCTTTTTTTTAGAAAACTTAGCTTATCGCCAAGCTTTATGGCGATAGCCTTAGTTGCACTTATGCAGTAAGAAAGTTTTTATACTTTCTTATCTGCCAAAAAAAATCAGCCAGCACCTTTTATCAGGTACCGGCTGATTTCAGCTAGTTGTTTCCTCTCCCATTATTGCCATTGTTTCCATTTCCGTTGCCATTATTATTACCTGGTCCTCTTGGTGGTCCGGCTACATAACCTTCCATTTCATTACCGGCATGGTCAACTACTTTAACAGTTACCATTGTGCTTGGATGCACATCGGTCAGTGTATATTCTTTTTCTTCAGTAATCGGTGCATCAAGAGCCGGCTCTCCGTTCAGGAAGATTTCCCAGGATGCAACCCCGCTTCCGCCCTCATTGTCCGATACTTCGATGTATACTTCCCGGTCACTGCGGCTAAATTCAGCTTCTGCTTCCGGCTCGGTCGTATCCAATATTACTGGCAGGGTCAGGGACTGGGCTTCGGCATCTGCAAAATCAATCACAGCCTCGGCTTCCAGATAATACTGGCCTTCTGGCGCTATTTCCCCATCGATCGTGCCATCCCATGTGCGATCAGGCAGCAGGGAATATGAAGGTGCCAGTCCGCCATCAAAATAGTTCTTGCGCAGGAACGTTTCCTCGGTTAATGTCCGCACGACGTTTTCATCCTCATCGAGCACGTTAAAGGTCGCCTCTTTCGCGTTTCTCAAGAAAGAGAGAATGAGTATCGCATCATCCTGCACGCCATCTCCATTTGGAGAAAAGGCAATGTCTTCTGGATTAATCTCCTCGGTTACTGGGTCAGCGCCAAGGAAACCATAGCTTCCTTCGCCAAGATCGGTACCCACTCCGGTCGAGCCATAGAAGGTCGTAGGATCCCACATTGGCGTATCAAAGATTGGCGCACTGTCCCAACCTCCTTTAAAGCCGACATAAGGCACGTTTAACTCAGGGTTCGTGTCTGTCGGGTCCGTCAATGTAACAAACCCTTCCAGCCAGTAGCCATTGGTAAATATGTCTTTTAGTGATGCATCCATACTGCTGACATCAAGGCTCACGGTGAATGTAGCTGAATCATTTGCCGGCACTTCAATCGTGCTGGAAGGCTCTCCATCCACTGAAGCCAAATCTCCCAGATCCATCGCCCCAAATTCGTTTGGTGCGACTACAAGGACACCCGCATCCACTGGTGTATCTGTCTGCACATTTGTATCGACTTCATAGCTTACTGCTTCGTCTGAGAAGTTTTCTGCTGTCAGTTCAAAGCTGACCTGATTTTCCGTTACTTCTTTCAATGCAACTTTTGCCTCACCGGATTCCGAATTGGTTACCATAACTGGTGTGGACAATGCGGCATGAAGCTGCATCAGTCCAGCGCCCTGACGGCGAGGGGAGACAAGTTCTCCATCAAACTCTACCTTTTTCGATGTATTTAGCATTAGGTTTTTTGCCAAGTTGACGCGGTCGGTGTTTTCATAGCCAAATTCGCTATCAACACGCTCAAGAACCAAGGCGCCACCGCCGGAAACATGTGGTGCTGCCATGGAAGTACCACTCATCAGGCCGTATTCATCGTCATTCAATGTAGATAAAATTTGCCCGCCTGGTGCGGTGATCTCTGGTTTAAAATCAAGATTCGGTGTTAGGCCCCATGAAGTGAAGGCACTCATTTTACCAGCATCCGGGTTATCAATGGTTGATTGATTGCCGGCAAATTCCAGTGTAACAGCTTGTCCATTTTTCACTGCTTCCGCTAGCCTGTCGCCATCATTCTTCAGCATAAACAGCTGCGGGATGGTGATGCTTGGATCTGTCGCCATATTGACAATGCCGTCGGTATTATTATAAATGATAACCCCAGCTGCTCCGGCATTTTGTGCATTCATAGATTTTTCAATAAAGTCCAATTCGCCGCGTTGCACAAGTACATATTTTCCTTCCGCGTCCTGGCCTTCATAGTCTTCTGGAGCGCCAATACCCGCTTCGATCACTTCAAAATCCTTTTGCTCGACTTCTTCCGGATGGACATTGCCGGCTGACAGGAATGCTGCCGCGTTAGGATCTCCATCAATCTCATATTCTACTGCATCAACTTCCATAAAATCATTTTCATAGGATGCCACTTGCAGTGAATCATAGGATAGACCTGGTGAGCCGCTCACGCCATAATCCGGATTGGATGCGTAAGGGTAGAAAAATCCGTCCCCGAACAGCGCGGAATTCCCGGCAGAGATCGACATAAGCACGCCATTGTCGACTGCTCTTGTGACTGCTTCCTGCTCTGGTGAATCCGGATTAACAAAACCTGCTGTTGAACCAAGGCTCATATTCAGCACATCTGCCCCCAGCTTGATCGAATCATCTATGGCTTTTATGTAAATGTCGCCATATGTTGACTGCATTTCCGGGTCATTTCCGAAGACTTTCAGTGCAAGCAACTGGGCTTCCGGTGCAATTCCCAGAATACCGCCATTGTCTTCATCGCCATTTGCCCCGACCGTTCCACCAACATGCATGCCGTGATAGTTTGCGGCAGAATGGATTTCCCGTATTTCATCGTTCTCATCCATGTAGTTGTAGCCATATGGTACTTTTTCGGTATAAAATTTTCCAGGCAAACCCTCTTCTTCTACTGTTTCATTCACAAATTCCTCGGTTAACGCTGCAGATTCGCTGTCAGAGACCACCATGTCCTGGTGGCTCGGGTCAATGCCTGTATCAATGATACCGACAACCATGCCTTCCCCTGTGTTGCCATAATCACGCCACGCTTTTTGTGCTTCCACAAGTTCTTTACTGTATTTCATTTCCGGCTCTGCATCTGGCCGTTCATACTTGTTGACTCGATGTACTATTTTAACTTGAGAAATTTCCTCGATTTTTTCAATATCTTCCTGTTTCACATCGGCACTGAAGCCATTCACAACAGCGCTAAATTCTTCATGATACTCAGCGGCAATCCCTTTGCCATTCATTTCATCCTTTACCGCATTTTGCGTGGCAATCGCCGCCCGCTCCAGCCCGGTTTTTTCTGGCTTGTCCATACGCTTATACATGATTCCGCGTTGGGTTGCTTTTTCAACCGGGGCTTCCTCTTCCATTTCCACTACGACCCGGACTTCCTCATTCGGGTCCTCCGTTTCTTTCAGCTCATCGGTGCTGAGCTCCGGCTTGCTGTCCTGCCCCGGCACCGTCTTCACCATGGCATTTGCATAAGAAAAATTACTAAATATTAGCAAAATAGTCGCCAGTACAATCGCAGTTCTTTTCAACATACCTTTCCCCCTCCTATTTTTTTACTAGATTTTTACTAGATTCCTTGCCCCAAATCCTCCTCTCTATTATAAGTTTTTTTAGACTTAATTTTCTGACTCTATTAATTTTACGAGAGTTCCCATTATTCCAACAGTGCCAAATGACACGGGTAAAAAGTTTGATATGTGCTATAAATTACGTCTTTTTTTGATAGGATACTGCAGGATGGGGGTTGGTGCGACATGGTGGGATGAGAATGCATGGCTGGTTTGTGGGAGAATTCGTGGTTATTTTTGGTGGGTAGGTCGAGTTACTAGATTTGAGATGCGGATGTGGTCTCCGTTCCGCCCGGCGCTCATAGTAGTTCGTTCCGCGGACGGAGCGTGTCGTTCAGCGGTTGCAGCTGTTTATCCTGCGAAATGAACGTTCCGTCCAGCGCTCACAACAGTTTGTTCCGCGGTCAGAGCGTCCCGTCCAGCGTACGACTTTACTCCCTATTCTTAATCTCGATCTCCTCATTTGGCTTTTAAATGATAGGGAGATCATGGAAAATTCGGGAAGTTACGGCACCCCGACCAATCCGTCTTAATTGAAAACGATTCTCATTAAGATGTATACTATAGGTAGGTTTTCACTTGAAGGAGATGGTTAGTAAATGGCTAGAATTCTAGTACTATACGCGAGCTTGACAGGCAGCACAGAAATGATGGCAGAGGCAATCGTTGAGCATATACAAGATCGCCATGATACAGTCCTAAAAACATTCGATTTCGATCCGATCGAGGCGAAAGAATTGAAGGCTTTTGATGGAATATTGATTGGCTCCTACTCATGGGATGATGACATTCCATTTGAAGTGGATGGATTCCACGATGATATGGATGAAGTCGACTTAACAGGGAAGCTGGTCGGGGTATTTGGCTCATGTGACTCCTATTACGATATATACGGCCCAGCACTTGACACGATGGCTATGAAGGCAGAAAAACAAAATGGAAAAGTCTATGAAGAAAAATTAAAAATAGAGCTCGAACCTGATAATAAAGATATCGAGCATTGCAAGCAGTTTGCGGATGGATTCTTGAGTGAATTGACGAAATAAGGTTCATTGGAGTGTACTTCGTTCAGCGATTACAGCTGTTCGTTCAGCGGTCACAGGCGTTTGTTCCACGGTAAGGGCGATTCTTCCCGCTGTCACAGACGTTTGTTCCGCGGCCAAAGCGACTCATTCCGCGTACGACTCTACTCTCTAAACTTGATCTCCGCGTTGCTGATTTCATCAACATAGAAGGAAGTCCCTGTTTTAGTGGTGACTTTCTTGATCGAGAAGTGGCACGCCAAAAGATGACATAAAAAAACACCCCACAATTCAATGTGAAGTGCTTGTTTTTTATCTCAATCTTATATTAAAATCCCAAATACTCTAAATAATCTGTGGAGTATAGCAATCGAATGGTGTGTTTTCCAAATCTAAAATTCCACCCTTTTTATCTAATGTGATTATATGAGTGGCATTAGATGAATATGCAGCTTCCACAAACATTTGATCATCAGGATCATTAATATTCTCTATATTAGTTCTGTCCAGCCCTCTAGTGTTAATTGACTTACCCAATTGAAGAATTCAGTTATTATTATTAGCGTATCTCTCGTCTCAACATCAGGGAGTCATAGCCACCCAATATTTCAAATTCGAAATTTACCTTATATATTCGACATATTATGACAAAAAACGGGAAGTGACAGGCACCCGATCAATCTTTTCACTTCTTTTTCTTCTTTGAATATGATTCAATTAACAAATACTACATACTATAGAAGGAATGAAATTTTCATTTGTTAGGAGGATAAGCGAATGAGCACAGAAACCACTAAACAATTAATAGATGAAATACACGCGGAAGCAATTACGATTGATGCGCACTTTGACCTTCTTTTTGACGTGGCTGCGCAGCGAGAACTGGGGAGAACACAGGTAATTGAAACCGACCATCTTCCCCATTTCACTAAAGGTTCGTGGGATGTTATTGTGTCTTCCATTTTTCTAGATAATAGCCAGTTGCCTGAAATGGCACTGCATAAGGCGTTAGACCAGGTCAGGTCTCTATATGCTGAGATTGAGGAATCGCCGGATAAGATCATGTTATGCAAAAATGTGCAAGATATTAAGCAGGCGAAGCAAAGTGGAAAAGTTGGGATTATGCTTTCATTTGAAGGCGTCGAACCGCTCCACAGTGACGTAAATCTCGTTCGTGTATTTTATGAATTAGGGGTTCGAATGATCGGACTCACGTGGAGCAGAAGAAATGCGGCTGGTGACGGCTGTGCATTCAACTTCACGACACGTCAAGCTACGGGTGGTTTATCCGATTTTGGTCTATCTGTGATTGCTGAAGCGGAGAGACTCGGAATGATTATGGATGTCACGCACATTAATGATGAGGGATTTCAAGATATTATCGCCTCTTCCCATCAACCCGTGATTGCTTCTCATTCCAATGCACGAGAGATCGCTGAGACACCGCGGAATTTGACGGATGAACAATTACGGCAAGTTGCGAAGTCTGGTGGCGTTGCCGGAATTAACGCAATTAGCACGATCGCTTCTATAAAACCAGAGGAAGCTACAATAGAAAAGTTAGTCGACCATATTGAACACATGACCACGATCGTTGGTGTTGATCATATTGGTATCGGTCTGGATTTATGTGACATGTTGAATAAATATATCGTACTTGGAAAAAAACGAAAAGCATTTGATATTCTAAAGGATCACGGGAAGTTAGAGGACCTAACACATGCACTGTTAGAGAGAGGTTTTGAAAAGGAATCCATATTAAAGATTTACGGTCAAAATATGTTGCGTGTGTATGATGAAATCCTTTCCTAGATGGTAGGAAAGAATGGATCAAGTAAAACTTCATTACGATAAAACCGAAAAGTGACAGGTATCCAAAAGGAGCCTGTCACTTTGAATTGGGATTTATAATTATGGAACTTCGCATTCGACATATTATGACAAAAACCGGGAAGTGACAGGCACTTCTCCTAAAGTCTAAAATTCAATATCAGCAAATTCTTCCTAATTCAGATCATGTGGGATGGCTTTCTCAACCATAAGATTACGTAATGTAGTTATTGTTACTGAAACATCGAAATCCAGCATCTCTTCTCCATCGTGATCAGCTTTAAGATAGAGGACGTTTCGAACGACATATGCACATTCTTCAGTCTGCCAATGTATATCCTTTTTTAACATAGTTGGTTCATTTTTCATTGTTTGAACCTCCCTGTTTTACGGTATGCATTGCATTCATCCCTTCTATGATTTGGACTAGGATTTACATTTGCATCATGGGTTCTAATTCATGGGAGGCTGAGCCTGTCAATGTTGGTATTTCACATTCGAAATCTACCTTTAGCCACCAATGCGGTGTTGATTTTTCATTAATATAAGTGACAGTTGCTATAGGCACCGCTCCCTCTTCCATTAAAGAGAAGATGGCTTTACTATAAAAGGCAGGAATATAGCCAATTTTTTCCTCATTGTATTTGTACACTGCAACAGCATTAGAATCATACTCATTTAAAGGTTCTTGCTTCAGTTTTAATTTCTCATTTAAAGTCAATAAAGAAGACCAATCCTCTGGCAAATTTTGATATCGCATTCCGTGAATAAAAAAGTTTGAATGTAATTTACCATCACCTGTATGACGAAGAGGTTGCTCAAAGGAATATGAGTCATTGGCTAACCGTCCCCTAGTCTGTTTTAAAACATCCATTTTAGAAGCATTCTCATCCAAACCTAAGTCTAATAAAATCGCCTTAAAATCTAAACGGTCCGCAGATGGTAATCGATGATCAAAAGTTGGAAATAATTTTTTAGATACATACGTTTTTTCCTTATCAGGGAATGCTGGGTGTAACATATAACCATTTTCTAAAGCATCCTTTAATTTACGGTAACCCTGTTCTTGATTTGTATAAACAAACTCATAGTACCCATTATAGTAAGAAAGTGTTCCTATATGATAAAACAATCGTTGACTTTCATTTTGCCAGACGACAAGAAGTGTTTGTACATCACTCATTGCTCTTCCTCCCTTCCTAACCATTCTAGAATTTTTCTTTTTCGAAATGGTATTATATGTAATAGCCATTTCATCTGTGCTTGACTTAATATATTTAAGGAATTAATGAACTGAGAATATTCTTCCATGTCAAAAGTAATTAGATTTTGAATACTTCTTTCACATTCCTCCGGAAAATGTTTATTGATATATACTAATAAATCCTTTCCCTTTACACTTTTTCGTTCAAATAAACCTGCTTTTAACTTTGTATTTTTTGTGTATTTATTCATTGCTGGATCTGTAACCATCGTCATTAATTTCTCATCCGTAAATCTCCAACCTAATGAAGCGCCATTATCGTATATTGGAGAGAATTTAACATCTCCATCATTGAAGAACAAAAGCATCCAATTATAAGGGTGCCTATCTTGATTACCAATAAGAATATCAAAAATCTGCATGTTAATAAAATCAGATTTTATTAGTTCCCAATATTTAAAATGCTGAATCATCCTGAAACCAGCGTCAATCAGATCATTATTTATTAATGATGATTCTTGTAATTCCTCATACTCCACTAGATTAGCTAATAGAGCGCCGCCTTCACTATTCATATCAGCACGGTTCTCTTTAACAAAATTCTTAAGGAGACAACCCCTCCTGCCTTTTCTAGTAACCATTTCAACTTTCATCATTTGTAATCCCAAAATATTTCCGATCCTAGATGCTATTAATTCAGTAATGTCCTCCCATGAAGTACCAAGTTCAACTTCCCTTGGGTATTTAATTATATAACCCGTCTGGTGACATTATTTCTTCTTTTTCTAACGTACTCTTACCACCGTATCCTAAAAGATCCCACTCACTGATATCTTTATACACAAATAATCGTCCTTCTTATATCATAATATGTATATTTTAACACATACCATTCACAATACACATTTTATTTGTTTAAGATTTCTGATAGCTCATATTAAATCTATGACTTAAACCACTATTAGAAACTTGGCTGTCACCAAGCCTTTAGGTGACAGCCTTAGTTGCACTTATGCAGTAAGAATGTTTTTATATTTCCTTAACTGCAAACTCACAACTAGCAGATCCTATAAAAAGAGTATTTAGCGACGCTCAGCACCGAGTAGTGCCGTTCATCTGCATTTTACCTAACTTACCAACTATTGGTCGTTTGACGCCAATAAACAGAAAAATTAAAGGCACTTCTCCTACTATATTCTGAGTATCCATGTTAAACTAAAGTGCATGAATTAACGAAAAAGAATAAATAATCTTAATAATCCTAAGGAGAATCTCATGTTAATTTCTACAATGACTTTAGGCTGGATTGGAGTTTTACTATTTTTAACAATTATTTTCACAGTTCAAAAAATGATGAAAAATAATGAATTTGCCTTTATACATATATTAATGGCATTGATGTATGCAATGTGGCTACCTTTACCATTGGCGTTAAATCAATTACTAAATTCGGAGATTCTACAAGTAGGTACTATATTTGGCTTCGTATATTTAATTATGTTAGTGATCACAATGGCGCTCCAAACAGGTCATATTACATATTTAGTAAAACATAATGATGATAAATCAATTACAGATGAACAAGGGAATTATATGATGGCAACATTATCTAATCCGTTTGAATCATTGTTAGGTGTTTTCAAGTGTATTTGGGCAATCTTTTTAGGAATCACTTTCTGGAATAGTGGCGAAATGGTAATGGCAGGTCTTATGTTTTTATTCAGTTTATTACTTTTTTATTATTTAGTGATATTGCTGGATAAAAGCTTAGTAAAACGAATTAAGTTATTTTCAAAGGTAAAACCAAACCCGTATATAATTAATCTTGAAACATTATTTTTCTTCATCATTTTGATGAGTTATATTTCCTTTAATGCTTGAAGGGATATTCTGATGTGAAATGACAGAAAAGTGACAGGCACCCAAAAGGAGCCTGTCACTTTGATTTAGGATTTATAATTGCACATAGGGTCTCATTCATGTGAAGCAGCACTTTCAAAGTTGACATTTCGCATTCGACATATTATGACAAAAACCGGGAAGTGACAGGCACTTATTCACGATCCCATTTATTCACGGTCTCTACTCTTCTTCATTTTCCATAATAGTTTTCGTAACCTATCGACTACTGGTCGTTTGCCGCCCATTACGACACCTGCTAGTTCGGCAAATATATGTAATAACACGAGTACAAAGGCTGTTACGATAAGTGCGGTTGTGATCGTTCCAAAGGAAAATAGAATGGCTAATCCACCGAATAGGGCGCTGAAGGCGTAGATGATCAGGACTGCTTTTCGGTGGCTGTACCCGCCGGCTATCAATTGATAATGGAGGTGCTTGTTATCAGCGATCATGATGCTCTCTTTATTATAAGCTCTTCGTACGATGGCTAACAGTGTGTCAAATATCGGTACCGCTAAAATGACAACTGGTATGATGAAGCCGAATAGTGCGATGTTTTTAAATAGACCAAGCATGGAAACGACTGCAATCATGTAGCCTAAAAAATTGGACCCTGTATCGCCCATATAGATTTTTGCGGGGTAAAAATTGTGGTATAAAAACCCGATATTTGCCCCGATTAAGACGATGCATAAATACGCGACCATCATTTGCGTGTCGATGAGCGCCATAATAAAAATACTGGCTAAAGCAAAGGTGGATACCCCTGTTGCCAAGCCGTCCAATCCATCGATGAGATTGATCGCATTGGTGATCCCAACGACCCATAGTACGGTAATGAGAACACTGAAGAAACCAAGATCAATCATACCGATAAATGGCAAGGTAATGCGTTCAATGATTAACCCCGACGAAATTAGAAAAGATGCAGCAATAAGTTGCCCAGTAAGCTTGACGACAGGCCTGATGCTATAGCGATCATCGAGTGCGCCTGTTACGAGGATAACAATTGCTCCAAGCAAAATTTCCGGTAAATGTTCATGAGCTGGCTGTAAATATAGCGCACCTAAAAAAGCACCAATAAAGATGGCTATTCCACCTAGTCTCGGTGTAACTTCTGTATGTATTTTCCTTCTATTTGGCAGATCAACTGCTCTGAGTTTAATCGCCATTTTTTTTACGGGATAGGTTACAAGTAACGTCGCTACTAATGCAATTAGAAACGCGATAAATAGTTCGACATAATTAAACATAGAGTTCTCCTAAAATTCGTGATGACTATCAGCGATGTTATCGTTTATGATCTTCCTCCGATTATAGCGAATACGTACATACATATGCAAATTTAACTTTATTCGACAACATCAGATCATCCTTGTGCCCATTCTTCGAAAAGCGCTTTACATCTCCGCTTATTCTGTGGCATACTATTTTTTAACGTGTTATAATGTTCGCAGGTTCAAAAGTTTTTTTGATCCGATACAATAATTTTCATTCATGTAGGGGGGCCGGTTTTGCTGGCTGAGACTGTATCCGTAAGATACTGACCCTTGGAACCTGATCTGGTTGGTGCCAGCGGAGGGAACATAGTCATATTTTACACGAGATGATGATGTTTATTCCCATGCGCTAAGGGCTAACCTTTGGCGCATTTTTTATATGGTTGAAAAACAGCGGTTTATTTAATGGGGAGGAAGAAAAATGAAGAAGTTATATTTTACATTCGTAGCACTATTATTGGTTGTTCTCGCGGCTTGTGGGGATGGTGGTGGACAATCTGATGGCGAAGGAAATGACCTAACACCTGTTTCTTTTGCGCTGGACTGGACGCCGAATACAAACCACACTGGGATTTATGTCGCGAAGGAAAAGGGTTATTTTGCAGAACAAGGATTAGATGTTGAAATTATGTTACCTGGTGAAGCTGGAGCAAATCAACTGATTGCATCAGGTGAGGCTGATTTCGGTGTAAGTTATCAAGAACGTATCACACAAGCACGTGCGGAAGGGTTACCACTCGTTTCCATTGCAGCTGTTATTCAACATAATACGGCTGGTTATATGTCACCGGTTGATAAAGATATTACAGAACCTGCTGATTTTGAAGGCCGTATTTACGGTGGTCTTGGCACCCCTCTTGAAGAGGCGAACATGGAGACGATTATGAACCAGGAAAACGCTGCTATTGATCAAGTAGATTTCATCAACATTGGCGATGCGGACTTTTTCACTGCTGTACAACGTGATGTCGATTTCTCCACTGTTTATTATGGCTGGACAGGGATTGAAGCAGAATTAAGAGAAGAAGAAATGAACATGGTCTACCTTCGAGATTTTGCGAACGAGCTCGATTTATATACACCAATTCTAGCAACGAGTGAAGCAATGATCGAAACGGACACGGAAACTGTTGAGGCATTTGTACATGCTGCAACACAAGGCTATGAGGATGCCATTGAAAAGCCAGAGGAATCCGCTGAAATCTTAATCGAACAGGAGTCAGATCTAGATCCGGATTTGGTTTATAGTAGTCAGGAATGGATATCTCCAAGATACCAGGATGACGCGGAAAATTGGGGTGTACAAGAGGCATCGAGGTGGGAAGATTATGCTGATTGGATGTTTGAAAATGGGATAATTGACGAGGAAGTGGAAGCAGGAGATGCATTTACCAATGATTTCTTACCGCATAAAGCAGAATAAGGGGCGTTGTTAACATGGGGATGACGATGGATACATTAACGGGGAAATACCGATGAAAAACATGTTGAAAAGAGGATGGCGGCCGCTGATTGCCATCCTTATCTTTATTGGCTTCTGGCAGCTCGTCACCATTGTTTTTGACATAGAGGACTGGATACTTCCTGCTCCAACCGACATCGTTCTCGAGGGAAGAGATGTTTTACCCGACTTTCTTCCTCATTTCTATGCAACGCTAACGTTATCTGTTTCGGGACTTCTTATTGGAGCGACAATTGGCTTGGTCATAGCCGCCCTTTTACATCTTTTACCACGTGTACGGGAAACGTTTTATCCATTTTTAATTTTATCCCAGAACGTGCCGACTATTGTACTTGCACCATTGCTCGTCATTTGGTTCGGATTTGGCTCCCTACCGAAATTAATCGTTATTACGTTGGCTTGTTTTTTCCCAGTCGCCGTTTCTGCTATAGGCGGATTCCAGCAGACCAACCGGGAATTGCTTCATTATATGAAAATGATGGGTGCGAGCAAATCACAGCTATTCTGGAAATTGGAATTACCACACGCCCTGCCTGCTATTTTTTCTGGTTTAAAAATAGCAGGCACCTACAGCGTGATGGCTGCCGTTATATCGGAATGGCTTGGAGCGCAAGAAGGAATTGGTGTGTTTATGACATTAGCTACTTCCTCTTACCGGACACCTCGTGTGTTTGTAGCGATCATCGTTGTGATGTTGCTCAGTTTAGCTATTTTCGGGCTCATTATTTTACTGGAGAGACTCCTGATACGATGGCAAAAGAAAGGAGAACAACGATGAATCTTTCTATAAGGGATGTCAGCAAATCCTTTGGGGATAAACAAATACTAGATAGTCTTTCATTTGATGTAGCGGACGGAGAATTCGTATCCTTAATTGGGCCCTCTGGAAGCGGAAAAAGTACATTGTTCAGCTTAATTGGTGGATTATTAGCACCTGACAGTGGTGACATATGGATGAACGAAGAACGGATAACGAATAAAAGCGGTACTATTAGCTACATGCCGCAGCAACCTTCCCTTTTCCCGTGGCGTACCATCATGCAAAACGTACTGCTTGGCCAGGAACTCAACGGCCAAAAGGAAACAGACCGCGCCATGGAGATGCTAGAAAAAGCTGGACTTGGTGACGTTACCCATGCCTATCCACACGAACTATCCGGTGGCATGAAGCAGCGCGTCGCCTTTATTCGCGCGCTGTTAAGTCCGCAAGCCTTTATGTGCTTGGACGAGCCATTCTCTGCGCTTGATGATTTCACAAGGATGGATATGCAAAAATGGCTTCTAACCACTTGGGAAGAAAATCAGCAATCCGTACTATTTATCACCCATAACATTGAGGAAGCACTGTTTTTATCAGACAAAATTATTATTCTATCAAGCAATCCTGCCCACATAAAAAAAGAGATTTCGATCCCTTTTTCAAGACCGAGGGATGAAGCTATTATGCTCACACCTGAATTTCTGGACTGGAAGAGGTATGTACTGGATATAGCTTTGAATTGAGGCTATATTTTACATTGAATAAAAAGAATCCATTTAAGAAAACTTGGCAGATGATTCTAATGTTATCAAGCTATTAAATCACAAAAGAGAACCCTTTTTCTTTTTTAGGTTCTCTTTAATCGTTTCTGTCCATTCGAAACTGCTTTAAATCAATTGTAAATTCTGCCTTCATTAACAAGTCTAAAAGTAACCCGTATTTATGCTTGATTTTCAAGGTAGTCGAATCTCCTTAATCCAACATCTTGACGGATTTCAAGTACAATACTCTCATTGGCGGTATGGTAAACCAACTCATCGCCTTTTGATTTCAACAGTTCTTTTGTTGCCAAGTGATCTGATACTGGCGTAATTACAGCCACATCTTCAATAAATTCTTACTCATTTTTTATGCGAGACGATAACACTTTTAATTTAACAAATTGATTTGGGTATAAATTTCTAACCTCTGACCATTCCATGCTTATCACGCCCCTTTACTTCATTTGCTCTATCTACATAATAACATAATATTCAAAAAGTAAATATTAAGGAAATAAAGGTTAGTTCCCAAAAAGGTCGACTCCGTACAAAAAAAGATTCTTAAGCACAATATATAGTGTTTATTAAACCATGACATCCGCCATATATTGTATATAATTGCTTGATCTGACCTTTTTGGGTGAGAGCCATTGCCATAATTTATCGTCGTTGTTCCATTAAAGTAGCATATCAAGTTCTAATTAAATTTTCACGTTTGTTTTCGCTTTTTTATTTGAGCATTCAGGTTAAGGTAGATACCATACCCTCCTGCTATGATTAGAAATAGTTGACCATAACCAAAATTTAGATTAAGCCAATAAGCGAATAGCATTAAGAAGATGATCACGATAAATATGATGATAATAATATTTCGATAATATTTATTCATTGTTAGCCTCCTTATGCATTTATCTAATGTAACAATTGCACCAGTTATCGTAAGGACACTTCTTCACAAAGTCGCCAAGCTTTATGCCGATAAGCCAAGTTGCACTTATGCAGTAAGAAAGTTTTTATGCTTTCTTATCTGCTAAAATAATATCAAAATCTTTAACACGGACAGCATTTCCAGTAATTTGTACATCATAAGATTCACCCGTTTTAGAAACCTGCACTTCTACCCGACCGTCTTTTTCAATTTCATGCCCCTGCTCAACGAGAAGAGTTAGTGATTCTTTGAAATTGTTACTTATGTATTTAGCATAAAAAGAACCCATTACCCCTGAAGCAGTACCTGTTACTGCATCCTCAACAGTGCCTGAATACGGTGAAGAGAAATGTCGAGCATGCATGTCAGCATCAGAGTCATAAGTTTCTGTACAAAATGGATGAACAGATGATTTAGGCATTTCCTTCAAAATAGCAGGAAAATCTTTATTATTTGGTTTCATTTTTTTAAAAGCATCTATGTTTTTTATTGGGATTAATAATGTCCAAGTACCTGTACTTCCATATAGAATTGGTAAATTATCTTCAATGTCGGTTTCTTCTAATCCTATCGAGTTAGCTAAATCTCTTTTTGAACCTTTGAATTCTGCAAATTTTGGTGATGCCTGGTTCATCGTTATAGAAATTTCCTTTTCAGAAGTCGAATTAATCGTTATAGGCAAAATTCCTGCCCTTGTTTCAATTGTTAAGTCTTTTTTTTTCACCTAATAGTCCTTTCGTTTTTAACGCATAAACTGTTGCCATTGTTGCATGGCCACACAAATCCATTTCGTGACCTGGTGTAAAAAAACGCATTTTAAGGTCTGCCACTTTTGATTGAACCGGAAAAGCCGTTTCGTTAAATCCTACTTTGAAAGCAATTTCTTGCATCTGTGCATCTGTTAATTCATCCCCGTTTAAAACTACTCCCGCTGGATTTCCCTTATCAGACTCTTTACTAAACGCATCGTAATGATAAACCTTTACGGACTTCACCATACATTCCCCCAATGTCGTATTAAAATCATCTTGTAATATTACCATTTACTACTAATTTCTTATTCCATTAAACTGCGACTTTAGCAAGAACAAAAGCGCAAGCGCCCGTTTAGCGACGTACGGACTGGACTGAGCCGGAGGAGATAAAGGAAACACGGCGACGAAAGGAGCCGATGTTGACTTTCACCACAAGGGTATAAGTGCGACTAAGCCTCTGGCGGAGCCAATCGGCAAGTCTTCTTTATCGTACGGAGGTGAAGGAAGTCGCGCTAGTCGCTGGGCGCCGGAGCTGGACGTGGCTATTCCAGTATATAAGTTATCCACAGCATTTAAATTCTATAGTTTCCTATGCAAAAATAAATTATTAAGAAACGCACCAGATAAGCCAATTTTTATACACTACTTTCCTTTTCCTAACCGCCGTTTATGTACATTTCAATTATTTTTATAAATTCAGTATACACGGTGCTCTTTCATTAAGTAAGTCCTTTTACAACGAAACAACCCTTTAGATCAAAAGTTCAACGGGGCAGAGGGCCAAGTTAGGCAGGCGTATTGGATTGAGCAATGGTTAGGCATGTGGTAAAATGATGGTCAGTTCATATGAAGGGGTCGTTTCGTGATGATGGCATACATTTTTGTTGTTGCAGCCGTTTTGGCTGTGATTCCTATTTTATTTCTTTTTAAAAAGAATTTAGAGAAATTGAAGGAAGATCCTACACAGGTTAATAAGGTGCAAATTAACTTTATGATCGGTGTTGCGGTTAGTGAAATCATTCCAATTTTATTAATGGTTTATGGATTTATCGAATTGAGCCCCGTAGAAGAAGTAAGTGAATTGTACATACCTGGCTTTATTATCCTTCTATTTATGGGGATGGCTGTCTTCTTTATTAACTCACAAAGACGCGTCGATGTAGAGGATCATGCTAGAAATACGGTTAATTCCTTTGCAACGATTAGTATCGCGCTCGTGAATGCCATTCCGATTATGGCGCTTGTCGGGATTTTCATGATGGCACCATGATCGATGGACAGTTCTCGATTTGGGGGCTGTTTTTTCTACCGTGTGATTTGATGCCCAAGGAACATCTGTCATCGCAGGTTTTCGTGCAATAGGAGGGCCATTTTTCACCCCCTAAATGGCTTATCTCTTAAAATGGTGGTTGGAAAGTGAGGTCGTGCTATGACGAAAGATGTGTCGACTGCAAAAGTATGTTTGCTTGCAGGGAAAATCATGCTTAAAAGTGGAGCAGAGACGTATCGCGTGGAGGATACGATGAATCGAATCGCTGCTTTTTATGGTCTTGAAAATGCGCAAAGCTATGCGACGCCAACTGGGGTTAATTTTTCCGTGGATTTTTCAGCGTACACGAATTTCATGCGAATCACGACACGCTCGACGGATCTACATAAAATAGCAGAAGTGAATCGTGTTTCTAGAAAGATTACGGCTGGGAAGTTGGAAGTGGATGAAGCATTCATGATGTTGGAACGTATTGAGCATGCTAAATTAACATTTCCCGCATGGATGCAGATCATCGCAGCCGCGTTTGTGAGCGGAGCTTTTTCTATCATGTTTGGCGGAACCTGGCCTGATTTCATACCTGCTTTTATTGCTGGCGGTGCTGGATTTTCAGGGATGATTGGTTTTGATAAACTGGTCAATATTCGCTTCATTTCTGAGTTTTTCGGAGCCTTCGTTATCGGATTACTTGCTGTTTTGTTTATTAGCATTGGATTCGGATCAGAACTGGACAATATAATTATTGGTGCGGTAATGCCTCTGGTACCTGGGCTCCATATCACCAATGCTGTTCGTGATCTGATGGCTGGACATTTGGTAGCTGGTCTTTCCAAAGGAGTGGAGGCGCTGTTGACGGCTTTTGCAATTGGTGCCGGTGTAGCTGTTATCGTTGGATTTCTTTAGGTCAGGAGGAGGAGCGAGAACATGACAATTATAACGCAACTCGTTATGAGCTTTATAGCTGCCGCTGGGTTCGGTATTTTATTTAACGCGCCTCGGCAAGCCCTGATTCAATGTGGGCTTACCGGGATGTCTGGTTGGATTTTATATTACACATTAACCAGTGTTGGGTTGGAAGCTGTTCCTGCGACAATCTTTGCGGCTATGCTTGTTGCGGTCTTGAGCCAAATTTGCGCAAAGCTGTTTAAAACCCCCGTTATTATTTTTAATGTGTCTGGCATTATCCCGCTCGTACCTGGTGGAATTGCGTATGATGCGATGCACCATTTTGTCCAAAATGATTACTATAATGCCGTACAATTGTCCGCACAAGTCATGCTGTTGGCAGGAGCTATCGCGATGGGGTTGGTTTTTTCTGAAGCAGGGAATCAAATTGTGAGGAAAATTATCGCAAAAGTTTAGATGATATCCTCCACCTCCATTTTCAAAGTGGAGATTTTACTTGTTCGTTTAACTACGGTAGAATAAAATCATTGTATCTATTTCGAAATGAGGGAATTTCTATTGAATAATCAACAAAATCCAAAAGCAATTATCGTTATTTTCGGAGCAACAGGGGATTTGGCGAAACGTAAACTATTCCCTTCTATATATCGTCTTTATCAGAGCGGTAAAATTAGTGAAGACTTTGCTGTGATTGGTCTTGCGCGTAGATCGTGGAGCAATGAAATTTTACGCGATAAAGTAGGTGAATCGATTGAAGATGCATTCTCTTCCAGAGAAGATTTGGAACATTTCAAATCACATTTTTATTATCAGTCGTTTGATGTTACTGACTCCGGTTCCTATCAGGGGTTAAATGACTTAATCCTGGAATTGGAGGGCATGTACCATACAGAAGGCAACCGAATTTTTTACCTTGCAATGGCGCCAGAATTTTTTGGAACGATTGCGATTAACTTGAAAACATATTGCCTTAAAGATAATGCTGGCTGGGCAAGGCTTGTTATCGAGAAACCGTTTGGACATGATTTACCATCTGCTCAACTTCTCAATAACCAAATTCGTGAAGCATTTGATGAGGATCAAATTTATCGAATCGATCATTATTTAGGGAAAGAGATGGTGCAAAATATCGAAGTCATTCGTTTTGCAAATGGGATATTTGAGCATCTATGGAACAACCGGTTTATTTCAAACATTCAGGTCACTTCCAGCGAATCGCTCGGAGTCGAGGATCGTGCACGTTATTACGATCATTCGGGAGCAACTCGGGACATGGTACAAAACCATATGCTGCAAATGGTTGCGCTACTCGCCATGGAGCCACCAATTAAGCTAACCACCGATGAAATCCGTTCTGAGAAAATCAAGGCGCTTCGTGCAATCCGTCCCATCAAAAGCGACGAAGTGGATGAATCCTTCGTACGTGGTCAATATGACGATGGTGTTTTAAACGGTGAACAGTTACACGGTTACCGGGAAGAAGCAGAGGAATTAGCGAATTCAAATACAGAAACATATGTAGCCGGTAAAATAATGATTGATAACTTTCGCTGGGCTGGTATTCCTTTTTATATTCGAACAGGCAAACGTATGGCCGAAAAATCGATCAATATCGTGGTCGAATTTAAGGATATACCGATGAATTTATATCACCAGGATGAATCGGACAGAAACCCCAATTTATTGGTCATTAATATTCAGCCCAATGAGGGAATTACGCTATATTTAAATGCGAAGAAAACAGGCCATGGTTCTGTTGCTCAGCCGATTCAGCTTTCCTATAATAATAATGGTGCACATAGCATCAATACACCAGAAGCATATGAAAAACTTTTGTATGACTGCATGCTGGGGGATGCGACAAACTTCACACACTGGGACGAGGTTGCTTATTCATGGTCCTATATTGATTCGATTTTACAAGCGTGGGAGAAGAAAGAGCCAGATTTCCCAAATTATGCTTCCGGATCCATGGGACCGAAAGAAGCGGACGAATTACTAGAAAAGAATGGTCACCATTGGTGGTCGATTACGTAAATCAAAGGAGTGTTTTTTAGATGAAGATGTATGACGTTACAGCAACTATTTTTGAAGGAATGCCTACTTATAAAAACAAGCAGGAGAAACAGCCAAAGTTAAACACCGTTACAAATGGACACGTAACGGAATCACGTATGGATATCGACCTTCACACTGGAACACATATCGATTCCCCCCTACACATGATCAATGACGGGGATACAATGGAAACTATTCAAATGGAAGATTTGGTTCGACAGGCAAAGCTATTTGACCTAACACATGTGGAAGATCGAATTACAAAGAAGGATATTGAAGGATTTTCAATTGAAAAAGATGATTTCGTCCTTTTTCAAACAAAAAATTCTTTTGAAGGTGCGTCAGATTATGAATTCATTTTCGTTGCGGAAGATGCCGCAAGCTACCTTGCTGAGATCGGCATCACAGGAGTAGGCGTGGATGGCCTTGGAATTGAGCGAAGCCAGGAAGGACATCCGACACACCGTTCGCTTTTTCAACATAACGTGATTGTTATAGAAGGATTACGTTTAGCGGAAGTTCCAGAAGGCGAATACTTCATGGTTGCAGCTCCCCTTAAATTAGAAGGAACAGATGCAGCACCAGCACGCATATTGCTTTTTGAAGGATTGTCAGTAACATAATGGAATAGAGTTATGAGAAAGGCGCCGCTGGATCGCGGCAGCCTTTTTTTATTGCATAGGAAACTACAGAATTTAAAAGCTGTGGATAAAACTTATACACTGGAATAGCCACGTCCAGCTCCAGCGCCCAGCAACTATCAAACTTCACACTCCTCCACTACGATAAAGAAGACTTACTGATTGCCAAGCCGGAGGCGTAGGCAGAAGTAAAGTCGCACTTATGCCCTGTGGGTGAAAAGAAGACTTGCCGATTGGCTCTGCCAGAGGCTTAGTCGCACTTATACCCTTGTGGTGAAAGTCAACATCTACTCACTTGTCTTAAGGAAGGCCGACTAAAACCGGGCTTTGCGCCCAACGCCGGCATACCCCTATGAAGGGGCATGTTTCCTTTATCTCATTGCGGAGTGGAAGTTCAACTAAAACCGCCACTTTGCGTGGCAACGTTGAACCACCCGCAGCGCTGAGCGCAGTTTGTACGTTGCTAAACGGGCGCTTGCGCTTTTGTTCTTTTCGTTAGGGTGGGCCTCTCCCGATTTAGCGCTTCTTAGAGTGAGACTTAAAAATGGATACGTAATAGAGAGAATGTACTATAATAAAATCATCCATGAAATGGAGCGTGTCCTCATAAGTAGACGATATGATCAAGAATTTTAAACAGTATATTGGTGCTCGAGCGAGCGGGAGATTGCCTCACTCGAGCGACAGAAGCATCTACTCGAGCCAGAAGGTGTCTCATTCGATCGGCAGTGACAATTTTGAAGGCTGGGGATCGAACTTGGAGAGGTGGCGCTCGATCTAGCCATCCTCTCGCTCGACCTTGGACTCCTGGTGCTCGAGCGAGCGGGAGATTGCCTCACTCGAGCGACAGAAGCATCTACTCGAGCCAGAAGGTGTCTCATTCGATCGGCAGTGACAATTTTGAAGGCTGAGGATCGAACTTGGAGAGGTGGCGCTCGATCTAGCCATCCTCTCGCTCGACCTTGGACTTCTGGTGCTCGAGCGAGCGGGAGACTGCCTCACTCGAGCGACAGTCGCTCTCCCGTTTAAGACCATTCCCTCCCGATTCAGTCATTCAATATGACCCTCCTCGGTTCAGGATCGGGTCGCGACGCTGTTAGGAATAATACGATAGCTGTTATGATATGCATGATCATCCCAACAAGTGGAATCCATGCTATGACCGACGTTATAACCCCCAAAATACTACCGGCAGTTGTTCCCCTATCCCTATGTGTAAGAATCCATGTAACGATATGAAGAAACAGCATGACAATAAGGGGCGTCCATGCCTGACTTAATATATAAATTCCACCTAAAAATGGAATACCAAGCAACGCTTCCAACACGCCAGTAATCCATCTCATCACCCTTGATAAAGACATATTATCTCCTCCGAAAAATTAAAATAAATCCATATTATACTATTCCCTATAGGTGAAAAATAACACATTACTGTTTAGGATATGGGAGAGAAATTTAGTAGAAAATGGTAAAGGTAAACAAAATAATTCTATTTCACTAATGGGTTTTACTCCTATGAAAACAAACCATTTTCATCATTATTGGTGAAAATTCCATTCTTGATGACTGTCCGTTAAACTGCGATAAAATTCACTTCTGGCAGATATAATGACCACACAAGTATATACATTCCCTCGGGCAAAAAAAATCAGGAGTCAATTAGCAACTAATTGACTCCTGTAAAAGGAATTTTTCTCGACCTCACGCACGCCCTTTACGGTACGTGAGGAGCTTTTTCAAAACTTATGCTTCTTCTTTTTTCTTACGTTTTCCCGTTATTTTTTGTGATAAATCATCAAACATGGAGTACACAACTGGTATAAGCACTAGTGTAAAGATACTTGAAACACTGAGTCCAAATATAATGGTTACGGCTAAAGGCTGCTGTAATTCTGCGCCTTCTCCTAATGCAAGTGCAATTGGAATCATTGCTAATACAGTTGTTAATGTCATCATTAGAATCGGTCGCAACCTGGTGCGTCCTGCTTCGATAATTGCTTCATATCTGTCCATGCCATTTCGTCTGAGTATATTCATGTAGTCTACGAGTACGATCGAGTTATTAACGACAATACCGGCAAGCATGATTACCCCCATTAAGGCCACTACACTCAGCGGCAACCCTGTAACGAACAGGCCGATCATAACACCAACCACGGTTGCTGGCAATGCGAACATAATGATTAATGGAAATAGGAAGTTTTCAAACTGAATTGCCATAACAGCATAAACTAGGAATATCGAGAAAACCAGTGCTAATGCTAGTTCTGTGAAAGATTCAGCCATATCCTCTGCCTGGCCTCCAATTTCATAGCTATATCCTTCTGGCAAGCTCATGTTTGCAAGTTCATCTTCAACATCCGAAACAACACTGCCTAGATCACGTCCAGTGATATCACTGGATATATTGGATTGTGGTTGCTGATTCTCGCGTGTCAATGCTACAGGTCCTTGCACTTCATTAAATGAAGCAACTTCCTCAAGCGGTATGGTACTACCTGTTTGAGATTGAATATTCATGTCCTGCAAATCACGGATTGTACTGCGTTCGTCTTCTGGATATAACATCGTTACATCTATCTCTTGCCCTTCTTCACTTATTTGCGTGACAACCTGACCTGTGAATTTCGTTTGAACTTGACCTAAGATCTGTTCTTGGTTTAATCCATACATTGCCGCCTGATCATCATCGATTTCGATGTTCATCTGCGGAACACCTTCAGCCGCACCCGTTTCTGGATTAAAGACACCTTCTACTGTATCTATCCTGTTCACTACCTGATCCGATAATTCACGTAACACGTCATGTTCTGGACCATTTAACTGAATCTGAATCGGGTTCCCCATGTCCATGTCACTCATCTCACTAACGGTGATTTCGGCCCCTACAATCCCTTGAAGGTCTTCATCTACTTCTTGAACAAATTCAGAAGTTGTTTGATCTCGTTCTCCTGCGGGGACTAACAGTATCGTATAAGAGGCTGTATTTGCACTTCCCCCCATCATGCCGCCACCGCCATAGCTAACAAAATTGGTTTCAATTATGTCTCCATAGCCTTGGATTTCTTCTTCTACTTGCTCAATCTTAGCTTCCATGTATTCCGCTGAATTTCCAGGAACAGTCTCTACTCGGATTTGCATTTGCCCTTCATCTGAACCTGGAATCAATTCAGCACCGATAAGCGGGGTTAATGCCAAGCTTCCTGCAATTGCAAGAACTGTTCCTGCAATCGTTGTCTTCCTGTGGTGAAGCGCCCATTCCAGCACAACTTGATATTTATCCCTCAGCCATTCCAGAAAACGGTCGAACCAATAACGACGACCATTATTCTCCATTGCTTTCGTTAACAATTTCGATGAAAGCATTGGTACGAGTGTAATCGCTGCAGCAAGCGACGTTATTAAGGCAAACGACACAGCTAAAGCAAGTGGTGTAAATAGATCTGATGCAATTCCTTCCACATAGATGATTGGTAGAAATACGACTAATGTTGTTGTGGTAGATGCAATTACTGCTGGTGCCAGTTCTGAGGCGCCTTTAATTGCTGATTCAACTGCACCATAACCACGTTTCCTATACGTATCAATATGTTCTATAATAACAATCGCACTATCGACCATCATCCCTATCCCTAGTGCTAATCCACCCAACGTTAATACATTTAACGTTTGACCAGAGAAATACAATAAAGCAAATGTCGAGACAAGTGCGATCGGAATCGAAACTCCAACTACAAGTGTCGCTCGAACACTTTTTAAGAATAGGAGCAGAACAAATATAGCTATAGCTCCTGCTATTAAAATATTTTGTATAACGGAATCAATGGACATTTCAATGAATTCAGATGTATCCATAACCATTTCCAAATTCACATCTGAAACCATATCCTCATTTAATTCATCCATTCCGTCCCGAATTACTTCTGCAACACCAACTGTATTGGCATCTGAATTCTTCATGATGGATAAAACAATGGATTGTTCCCCGTTTACAAGTGTTGTTTCAGAGGTTTCCTTAACTGTCTCGTTAACCTCTGCAATATCTTCTACATAAACAGTTGTTTCTGTTTCTGTTTGAATAATCGTTCGTTCGATATCCTCGAGCGATTCAAACTCACCTGTCACACGCATTTGAAGATCTTTATCGCCTCTTTCTACATTCCCCACAGAAGCTGATTGATTCGAACTGTTCAGTGCCTGTGCAATTACTTGCTCCGAGACACCGTATTGTTGTAGTTTTTCTGGATCAAGAACGAGTTGAACTTCGCTCTCTCTACCGCCTTCAACCGTTACAGAAGCCACACCTTCCTGACGTTCAAAGTATGGAACAATGTCATCATTGGCAACATCAGTTAACGCTTCCGTATCTCCCCCAGTTAAACCTAGTGTGACAATAGGCATTTGATCTGGATTGAACCGCATAATATTCGGGTCGCCGGCCTGATCTGGTAGCATTGCTCCCACTTGATCGACACTTTCACGAACATCGAGTAATGCTTGATCTAAATCTGTCCCACTGCTGAACATCAACATGACAAGTGATGAACCGGATTGGGATTGGGACTGAACGGTTTCAATCCCTTCGACCGAGCTAACCGCCGCTTCAATTGGCTCACTAACTAAACTTTCCACGTCCTGTGGTGCTGCCTCGCCATAAGATGTTGCGACAACAGCTATAGGTAGCTCAATTTCCGGAAATAGGTCAACAGCTAAATCACGAACACTTACTAAACCAAATGCTATAATAGCTAATGCAAGTATAATTACGCCAACAGGACGTTTTACGGATGTTTTTACAAGCTTCAAAATTTATTCTCCTTCCACCACATCGACTACTCCACCATCAGTGAGTACCATATGTCCATCAACAACGACTTCATCACCTTCTTGCATGTCGTCAGATTCTATCGCTGTTTCATCTGTTTGTGATTCTTGGATGGTTACCGTTGTTTGAACTGCTTCCATGTCATCATTTACGACATATACATAGGCTTCGTCATCTTCTTCGACGATTGCTTGAGTTGGAACAATAACTGTATCTTCTACCCTGTTTTCAGGAACAGCGACTCTTGCAATCATCCCAGCTAAAAGATTTCCATCTTCATTATCTAGGGTTCCTTCTACCGGATATAGCCCTGTATCATCTGGCATTTTGTTAACTGCCGTAATTTCTGTCTCGTATTCATTATCGTTGACCATCGTAGTCAAGCTGTCTTCTATTGAAAAAAGAGATTGAACATTAGCTGTCACAGAAAACGCTACTGACATTGTGTCAAAATCAGCAATAATCGCAAGCGGATCTTCATTACTTATCATATCTCCTTCATTCGCTTCTAAATTTGTAATCTCACCTGCTGCTGCAGCAGTGATATCTTGGTTGCCAGCAGCCGTCGTAATTGTCGCTATAAGGTCATCCTCTTCTACTTGATCACCGGTTTCGACCTCTATCGTATCGATTTCACCTGGATTTTCAACCATAACTGGGTTGGTGCTTGCTGGTGATGTTCTTCCATAAATCGATCTCTCTATTACTAAATCACCTTCAGAAGCTTCAGCTGTTTCAACCAATGTCTCTGCCGCTTCCCCATTTTCATCTGCGCTTTCATTCCCGTTTTCATCTTCTTCCTCCATACACGCAGCAAGAAATGCCATCATTAAGATTACGGTTAGACTAATAAGTAATTTTCTCATCCTTGTTCTCCTCTCCCATTCATACAATTTAAACTAATAGCTCGACATCTAATAGTTCGGCAATTTGTTCAGATTCTTCTCTTAGTTCTGGAATTCGGGTGAAATGGGACAGTAACCCTTGTATCACTACAGGTTGGGCTTCCTTTTTCACCGCTTCTTTTTCAATAGCAGAAGCTACTTCCTCAAGCTGTTCTACTGTTGCAGAATCCAGATCTAATGCTCGGATTTTTTCCTTTGCGCTTTCCAATTGTGTGGACAGCATTGTTTCCACTGTTTGATTTTGCATGAGATATTCTAATGGAATCGCTGTCGTTGTAACGGCCGATTCTTCATTGGATGCAAGCATTCCATAAACAACATCATTCAACCTGCGAACAAGAAATCCACTCAGCTTATCACTGCTTATATGTACATCATCAACGATGATCCATTTTAAATAGCTACTTAACAACCCCTCAAACTGAATGACCGCATCTACGATTAAATCATTGACTTGATCACCATAGATATTCTGGATATTATCCTTCATCCAATGGAAATTCTCCATTTTGAACTGTTTCATAACCTTATCTGTATGGTCACCAATTGAGATGCTTTCCCGTAGATGAATAATAATAAAATCTTTATAGCTGTAGATATATTCAATAAGAATGCCGATTTGTTTTTCTAGGCTTTTCTCTGGGGGATGATTCTCTTGCTTCACTTTTTCGTAACGCCTTTCAAGCTGTTTTTTAAAATCCAGGTACGCTGTTGCAAGGAACTCCTCTTTCGATTGGAAATATAAGTAAAATGCACCTTTGGAAACGCCAGCTTCTTTCGCGATTTCCTGGATGGATGTGTTATGGTAGCCTTTTGCTGCTACTAATTTCACACCTGATTTAATGAGACTCATTTTCTTATCGTTCATTGTTTACACCTAATTTCATTCAATGCTTCTTACGTTAGAAAACTTGGCTGCCGCCTCGTCTTTCCAGAGATTAGAAGGCAGGGGCCGGATTGGTAGAATTCGTGAAATAGCCAGTTTCGCTGTCTCCCTCTACCTGCTTAAAAAATCGTCATGTTCGAATGACTAACCGGTCAGTCATTCGAACATGATTTATGACACTTCCTCATTATACACAGGCAAAACCTACATGACAAGTAATATTTCAATCTAATGAGGTTGGACAGTCATGAGCTAGTTAGTTAATGAAAAACCTTTGAATATTTTATCCCTGTTATAATCTACAATTACTTCACTCGTCCGTTTGTATTGTAAATCAATTGTTTTTACCGAAGCATTTATGTATATTCCAGTGTCGTCATGAAATCCAATATATGCCTTGTGGTCACGTTGCTCATAAAATTTTATATGATGATATGCTAGCCATACACAATCCTTATTTTTAATAGACGCTGTTGGCATCATATATATCCCTTTATTAGCTGGGTCCACTGGAATAGGTAACTTGCTTGCAGATTTTAAAATACGTTTTACCCCCTTTTTTCTCCCTGCTAAATCCGATCCGTATAGGAGACAGTTATAATTTAGAATCTGTTCGATTTTATAATTGGAAGGTTTCTTTTTGTTCCCTTCTATTATTAACGTACGGTAATAACCAGTCTCTTTGGTCATAATTGCTTTTGTGTCCTGTGAAATGGTATAAATGGATGACCTTCTCTTTCCCATCCCTGTTTCCTCCCTGCACCCCATTCTCATTTATCGCAGTTTAAATTGAGTTAGACGTGGGGAGAATAATCCCCCTGAATGAAGTATTATTTTATAGTTCTATTTTACTATTTCTAGCGATTAATACCAAATTTTAAGTGTATTTTTTCTGGCAATTATGAAAGAATCAAACTTTCCTATTTGCTCACTGGCTAAAACCGTCACGTCCTGGGTCTGTGCGTAAAGCTCCCCCACCGAAAATTTGTGCGTTGTAAGTGCGGGCGAATGTATTCCTCCAAACGGCTTGGTGAATTCCAAGTTTCCTATTTTAGGATTAAGGGTATATGAATAATATCGTTTGGCTGTTTTCTAAAAGATTGGACTGCGATTACTCGTCCCATCGAAAAGAATTGTTGTTTTTAACGCAAAATTTATAAAAGACGACATAACTTGAAATTTAAGTTGACGCTTTTTAAACCGCTGCGGAAATACACTACGCGCACCTTAGGGTGACCCGTGAGCCTCCTCGAACTCCGTTCTGCGGGGTCTCACTCTGGCCACTGTTCCCGCAGGAGTCTCCGTGTATTTCCTTCGCTGGTAAGATGCTTTTCAACTTCATCAAAATTGCTTGATTATATACTAAACATAGCCATGAACTATTATGATGGTTGATTGGAGCGGAGGACCGTTGACTCCTGCGGGAACAATGGTTTTCGGTGGGGCGAGCATTTACGCGCAGCCCCAGCACGAGTCTGAAGACCCCGCAGGACTATCCTAAGGAAGGCCGACTAAAATCGTCCTTTGCGGACAACGTCGGCATACCCCTTGCCGGGGCAAGGAGGCTGAAGCCGTGCCCGCGGAAAGCAACGGTCCGCAGCGGAAAGAAACCCAGCGGTCTGTCGTCTTTTTTATCTACTGCGACATAGTTAAAAGCGACAATACTTACCTACGAAAAGAGCCTAAAGACTTAATCACAAATAGGAGGATTTCAAATGGCTGCAAAAGATAAGAAGAATGAAACAGCAAAAAATACGGAAAAAGGGTCACAGCTGCAATCCGAGCAAATGGAAAAAGCACAAGGAAATGAGAATGAGAAAGAATCAGATGATTAGAGAACGTTTACTTCATCACTTGAATGGTTCGTCATTTACATTTCAATCATAACTAAAAGCAGAACGACCAACTATTATGCGGTCGTTCTGCTTTTTCTTTTAGATTAAGATGTACTACTTACTGATTACCTTGTCCACCTGGCTCGTCTTCATCATCATACAGGTTATCATCTGGTTCTTCTAAATCATCTGTGTCATTAATACCTGTTCCATTACCATTATTATCGTCGCCTTCACCATCCATGCCGCCGTTTCCATCCATGCCTCCATCATCTTGCATACCACCATTTTCCTCTTGATCTAATGGAGCATCATCTTCTGCTGGATCCATATCATCACCTGTTCCACAGGCTGCGACTAGGGATAATGCTAATATCGGTGCACCAAATTTCAATAAGATCTTTCTTTTCATAAAGATTTCCTCCTTTGTTGGTCGTTAATCGCTGTCGCCATTAGCTTAACCATTTACAAAGAAGTGATACTTATTTTTTCCTCTTTTTAAAGAATTTTTTAGTATGTCAAGTGTTCTCGTTTCGAATTATTGAATGGCAAACATTATTTCTGCCTCACAAGCTACTTCGCCGTCTACTGTTGCAATTCCTTTGCCTTTTCCAATCGGACCTTTTATACGCGTGATTTCTACTTCCAACTTAAGCTGGTCTCCTGGTTTTACTTGTCGTTTAAAGCGGCACTTATCAACACCTGCCAAAAAGCCTAACTTCCCTTCATTTTCTTCCATACCAAGTACAGAAATCGCACCGACTTGCGCAAGGGCTTCTATAATTAGCACACCAGGCATTACTGCATAATCTGGAAAATGCCCTTGAAAGAATGGTTCATTAACCGTTACATTTTTCAGACCTACAACTCGTTTTCCTTCTTCTAGCTCTGTTACTTTATCCACTAATAAAAACGGATAGCGATGCGGTATAACCTCTTTTATCTGTTCACTGTCCATCATAATACTTGTCCTCCTTGAAATAGGTCAATTTGTCTCCATTATAGCAGATATGTTTCGTTTTAAGCGAAGCGTCTAACACAAAGAAGCATCTCCCTCGTCGTTAAGTGAGATGCTTCTAATTTACATTCCCTATTACAATATCGATTAAATGTTGCCACGTATCTACATCTAATGCATCAATGGGATTCCCGTCCCCAATCACACCATATCCAATCATTAATCCTGCTATCAGGGCTCCTGCAGCAATTATAACGATAACGATAATGCGAAGCCAGATTGGAAATATACGCCGCCTCGGTAATTTGTTTTGCTCTTTTTCTTCTTTTTGTTTTTGCTTTTGTTCTTTTCGCGTTTGGCTTTCGGAATCGACTTGTTCATCCTCAATAGGGTCTTGTTCTTTTTTAGATTGTTTATACGCTTTTCTAGATTGGTATTCTGATTCGTTTTTAGGCATCACATATTTCTCCTTCATTCCTGACAGAATAATGGAATATATGATACGGTTACTTGTAGAATCATTTTATTCCATTGATTTTACCTTAGCTGATTAATTAAGCCCTTCATTTCATCTCCGATTGAGATTGTTTGTGCATTAAATTGATAAGAACGTTGGGCTGTAATGAGATCTGTCATTTGTTTTGAAACATCTACGTTCGAGCGCTCCAGTGCATTACTTTGTATTACGTCTATAGTTGGGTCTGTCGCTTGAATAATTTCATCCATCTCGAATCCAAGTTCCGCTAAGTCAGGTAATTGAAAGTTATTGTCTCCAGTAGCTTCAAGCAATTGCGGCCGTATTACTTCGACTATATCTAGTTCTCCAACAACTTCTGTTTGATCACCACGTCCGACCATAATTTGTCCATTTGCCTGAATATCAATCGAGTCAAAACCATCCTCCATTACAATTGGCCCGGTTTGTCCAAGTACGGGGTTGCCATCACTCGTTGTCAACATTACATCCTCGGTATCATTAACTGGACTTAAATGAAAAGAACCATCTCTTGTATACCGTATGACCTCACCATCGTTTTCAGTATCTTGTATTTGATAGAAATAATTATCTCCACGCAACGCTGTATCTAGCGCGCGTCCTGTTTCCGTAATTGTCCCACTGGTGAAATCAAGATTCGCTGTACCTAGTTTAGCTCCAGATCCAACACGAATTCCTTCAGGGGTTAAGCGATTTCCCTCATTTTCAGGGTCGCCTGATACATTATTAATTTGTTGGAATAATAGGGAAGAGAATTCAGCTTCACGACTTTTATAACCTGTTGTCTGGCTATTAGCCATATTATTACCAATCAGATCAAGCTTATGTTGTAGCTGGTCCATTGTTACTGCAGCTTGTATCATCATTCTTGACATTCAATCAACCCTTCCTAGCCTAACTGACCGATTTCACTAACAGCTTTGCCCATATTTTCATCATAAGCACGTAGGACACGCTGATTCGTTTCAAAGATACGATGGGACTGCATCATTTGTGTCATGGTTTGTTGTGCATTAACATTTGATTGCTCAAGTGATCCTTGCTGTACTTGAAAGGTAGTACCAACGGGTATTGCACCCGTATCTCCAGTAAACAATCCATTTCCTTCTTTTGTTAATTCATTAGCATCCGGTGCATAGGTAATACCAAGCGGGAAATCTCCACCTTCCGCTTGTACGATGCCATCTTCCGTAACGGTGAACTCCATCCCATTTGTTTGAATAGAATCTCCCATTTCATCTAAAACATAATACCCTTCATCCGTAACAAGAAACCCTTCTCCATCAACGGTGAAATTTCCATTTCGTGTATAACGAACGTCTCCATCTTCATTTTGCACGGTAAAAAACAGGTTGCCTGTCTCATCTGGTAATTCGCCATTCACAAGCGCCAGATCTGTTGCATTGCCCGTTTCCCGAACGTCACCCTGTCCGTGATTTGGCATTGTTTCCTGCAGATAGACCCCCGTATTCAATGAACCAATTGGATCCTGAACGGGTAGGTTCAATCCTCCATTTGATGTAGGAATCGTGCTTGATCCAATTTTATGCAACAACATCTCTGGAAATGCGCGCATGGTTGTTTGATCCGCCTTGTAACCTGGCGTCTCGGCATTGGCAATATTATTTGACAAAGCCTCCTGCTGTCGTTGTTGAGAAATCATGCCACTGGCAGCTGTATGAAAACCTCTTAACATAACGTTTCCCTCCTCACATAACGAAATACGGTTTACCCGCAGTTTAGCGGGCGTGACACCCTGAATGAAATTTTACTTTATGTCCGTGAATCTCTTTATGTATTGGTTCAGAATGTAATCATCGTCACACCCTGAACGCTGAACTATGCGTTTAACATTTTTGATAGATCCTAACCAATCATTTTACGATCAATCTTATCGATATTCTCAAGCATAATTCCTGTTCCTTTTGCAACACAATTCAATGGTTCTTCAGACATAAACACAGGAACCTTTAGCTCCTCTGCTAATAGATGATCAATACCATGAATGAGGGCTCCACCGCCTGTTATAATAACACCACGATCAATAATGTCCGCAGACAGTTCTGGTGGTGTGTGTTCAAGCACCGTTTTAGCTGCTTGAATGATTAACGCGATAGATTCCTCTAGTGCTTTTTGGAGTTCTTTCGAATGCACGGTAATCGTACGCGGAAGTCCATTCACCATATCACGTCCGCGAATATCCATTTGCTCATGACGGGAATCTTTGAAAACCGTTGCTACGTTCCGCTTCAGCTCCTCAGCAGTGCGCTCTCCAATAAGCAATTTGTATTCCTTCTTAATATATTGAAGAATTTCTGCATCAAATTTATCCCCAGCCATTTTTATGGATTCCGAGGTAACAATATTCCCCATGGAGAGGACGGCTACATCTGTTGTCCCGCCACCGATATCAACGACCATATTACCGCTCGGCTGAAAGATCTCCATGCCTGCTCCAATCGCCGCTACTTTCGGTTCTTCTTCAAGGTAAATTTTCTTACCTCCAGATTTCTCTGCTGCTTCCTTAATTGCTTTTTGCTCTACTTTCGTTACATTCGTTGGGCAACATATAAGCATCTTCGGCTTTGAAAGAAAACCACGAACATTAATTTTATTTATAAAATGTTTTAACATCGCTTCTGTTACATCAAAGTCAGCAATTACTCCATCCTTCAACGGACGAATAGCCTCAATATTTCCCGGTGTACGCCCCACCATACGATGTGCAGCGGTCCCAACTTCTAGAACTTTTCCAGTGTTGCGATCCATGGCCACGACTGATGGTTCATCTAAAACAATTCCCTTACCTTTAACATGAATAAGAACATTTGCTGTTCCGAGGTCAATTCCAATATCTCTAGAAAACATGAACCTAGATCCTCCTAGCGTAAGTACTATCTTGCATCAGTTATGAAAACATAATGCTCCTAATAATGTATTTTACCACAAACTTCTACAATTAACTGTATATTTCCCGAAAATTTTTATACAAATTAAAAGGCGTTACCACACACTTGTACGACACTGTTTGAACGTGGGATAGATTGAAGCAGTTTTGCGATTGTAGCATGTTGATGACAATTAAGGTGATATTCACGTTAGTGTCGCTTTCACAGGTGGGCTGGGCAATGATTTTGGCTTTCGGGTGATAGTAGGGTTAGACTTAAAAGTGGATACGCAATAGAGAGAATGTACTAAATAAAATTATCAATGAAATGGAGCCTGTCCTCAATAAGTAGACGATAGGTTCAAGAATTTAAACAGTATATTGCTCGAGCGAGCGGGAGATTGGCTCATTCGAGCGACAGAAGCTTCTACTCGAGCGAGAAGGTGCCTCATTCGATCGGCAGTGATAATTTTGAAGGCTGGGGCTCGAACTTGGGGGGGGTCGCTCGTACAGGCCATCCTCTCGCTCGGCTTAGGAGTGCTGGCGCTCGAGCGAGAGGGAGATTCTCAGTTAACAACATGTCACCATCCCCCTCTGATTAATTAGAATTTCAATCACTTGATGTGTACAGAAAACAAACCAAAGCGTAGCATCCTAATTTGCTACGCTTTGGTCCGCTTCCTTATGTTTTTACAACCCGAATACTTCCATTCACCACCCCCTTTATCGCAGTTTAACGTGCAGATCGGCTAAATACGACGCGTCCTAGGGCTGCGCGTAAATGCTCGCCCCTCTGAGAACTTTTGTACGCCTACCCCCCCACTAAGTGAAGTTTTACTTTATTCTAGCTCCCTATCATTTGTTAGCGTTTTATTAAGGGATCTTGACAGCCATATTGCCGGATCTTTCATCCAACCGGTTTCGGTTCATCCTCCTCTTCTTGTGGATTTAATCTGTATTTTTTTCTCGTTGCTTCACCTCCCCGTAGATGACGGATTGATTTATGATGTTCTAAAATGCTTTTTACTTCATTCGCTAGCTCAGGGTTTATTTCTGGTAATCGTTCTGTTAAATCTTTGTGGACTGTGCTCTTAGAAACACCAAATTCTTTTGCTATCAGTCGGACTGTTTTTCTCGACTCTACGACATATTTCCCTATCCTGATAGTCCTTTCTTTGATGTAATCATGCACACCGTTCGCCTCCCTATGTTGGATTTCCGAGGTGTAATTTGAGACAAGGTGTAAATTGCTGTGGCTCATTTTTCTTTCTAATTTCTGCTGCGCAACGATGTCAAATATGTATGCTTTCAAATAGGCTTAGAAGGATGTTCAAAACACTAAAAAAGTATTTTATGAATTTACCCCTGATTGGCTCGACCTATATTCCTTTGTTAACGAAATGTTCTGTGATTTTTATGTAAAATTCATTATAGAGGGATGTATTTGGCCTGATTTCAAAGATGCCACACAAGCTCTCACCTCAGACATTTCTGATTGCTTGGTTTGTAATATTTTATTAACAGAGTGACAGGTTTATGATTAAAATTAGATCTTTATCAAATTGGACAGGATGTATTTTTCCTAATCGTCCAAATATGGTTATAAATACCTGTTTTCGCCTAATAAACAGTCCCAGCGAAAGCCGAATTGTAATTGGAGCGCTGCATGTAATCGACCTGCCCATTAAACGCTCATAACGAAACATCATTTCTGAAGAAGAAAAGAAGCTGTTTCGAAAAACAGCTTCTTGCATCTATACACGCATTCGTCTTAATGCTCTAAGTGGTAACTTGGAGAAAAAGTAATCACTTCTCTCTTCAATAAAAGAATGGTATGACCGAGTTAATATCTCCTTGTCCTGCTTGGCTACCCCCATATAATAAAGCGCAAATGGACTATCGGTAGATAATTCGTTCAGCATCTCAACAGCATTACTGTAATTTCCTTTTACTATTTCAATATGTGCCAGTTCGCTTTTATCAGCAGTTGAAATTTGATCCACTTTATTAAAATTTGCTGCTAAAAAAGGGATGTTAAAGTTTTCTAATGCATGAATTTTATTCGTTAAGTTATGTTTCTTAGCTATTTTTAATGCTTCTTTAAGATGGTGCATTCCCTGAAAATACGTGTCAAATGTATAAGATAAGCCTAAACTATTATGTATATCTACTTTTAGCCCTTCACTACATGTTTGGTTCAATGCCCGGTAAGCATACTTTCTTGCCATAATAACTTCATTTCTTAACAAATAATAAGTCAATAGCATCTGGTTAAGCCTCGTTTCAAAAAAAGGCACCAATGTCCTATCTTCTATCGCATCAAAATGACGCTTATAACTTTCTAAAAAGTTGCCAATTTTACTATATTGGTTCATATTATAGTAGGCAGTTAATTTAATAAATTCGATCATACAATTTAACTCAGGTTCATTGGTCTTGACCTTTTCTACCCTTTGCAAAATTTCATTTGGCGTGTACCGCTTAAATTTTTGATCAAGGGTTATTTGATAAACTTCAGCACAGAGGCGATGCGACATATTTTCAGATTGCTTCTTTACGTTGATTAAGTGCTGCAAATCATCATAGAATTCATTCATATATAGAAATTCCATGCTTATTTTTCTAATCGTAGTGGAGCTAGATTCCATACAATAGTTACGTATTTGTTCTATAGCTTTTTTCGTATCCTTTTCTTGTGACAGTGCATCTATAGCCTTTTTTATGATCCTTTCATCCTGGTTTGGTAGAATGATAGTAGATTCAGTCATACAAAAATCCTCTTTTCATGATAATAATTGAGTTTGAAATGAAATATATAGGCATAATGAATTAATTTCTTTAATAAAAATTCCATCTCTTCTATATTTTTCAAAACTATAATCATCATAGCATACTTCCATTTAATAAAAAGTACTATCGTTCGACAAATTTTGTTGTTTGTTATAGTTTACTGAATTTAGAAACCTAATTAATCATAACTTTATTAGGATAAATTATATGTGAGCTCAAAATCATAAGACGAAAAAACTCCCCAACCACTAGGTTAGAGAGTTTCTATTCGTTTCGCCTATTTACTTAGGCTCCTTCTGACATATCGGATGAATCGGTTGTTTCTTCGTCTAGGTCATCATCTTCTACATCAGATTCTTCGTCTTCTGAGTCTGCGTCTTCATCTTCACCTGTATCTTCTTCCTCTGTAGCTTCAGACTCTTCTTCTGTAGCCTCTGACTCTTCACTTGCTTCAGACTCTTCTTCTGTAACACTATCCAAACTTGCTACCGGTTGATTGAAAAAGGATTCTGGATTAACTTCATTGCCATCTTTTCGTAGCTCGAAGTGAACATGCGTTCCGTTATCCTGTCCGAATAAATTGTTACCAGCTGTACCAATAAGATCTCCTTGTTCAACATCAGCTCCAGCTTGAACTTCTACTTCACCCAAGCTTGCATAATAGGTCATGACGTCATTGTCATGTGACATCGATACAACATTGCCAAGGAGTGGATCTTCTTTTACCTCTGTAACCGTTCCACTTAAGGATGCTACTACATCAAACGTCTCAGCATCAGCGGAAGCAATATCAAGACCTGTGCTTTGGTAAAAGCGGTTGTTATAAAGCACCAGTGCATTCTCCTGATCCTCTTGTTCTGCGTTGTAGTCATAGAATTTAGTTACGATTTCTGCTTGATCTTGATCTACTACCGGCATTTCAATATTCTCTTGCTGATCCACAACTGGTTCTGCGTCCTCATCATCCAGCGTTGGGACATAGTCTTCACTTTCTTGCTCTTCTTGCTCGTCCATTGCATCCGGCATTTGGTTATCCAGATTTTGATACCACACCACAACCGATAAAAGGAGGGCAGCAACAGTCAAATATACTGCTGGAAAAAACCACTTCTTCCGGAAAATACGACTCCACTTATTTGAAGCCCCTTTGTTTTCTTCTTTCATAAGATCATCACCTCAACAACCATTCTGATCAGAAATGAGAAGATCTATACATAATACGTAAAATATTTTTGGTTTTTACGAATTATTTAAAGAAAGTAGGGGAAAGTGAGGGGTTATACGCTCAGGGCGAGCCATGATGGTTTCTTATCTACTTAGAAAACTTGGCTGTCATCAATCCTTGAAGTGACAGCCTTAGTTGCACTTATGCAGAATGTGTTTATCCTTTTATTAACTGCCAAAAAAACAAACCCTCGTTAGCTTGCCACGAGGGTTGGTGCTGTATCATCAACGGTACTAATCTCCACATCTTTATAATAATAGTTCACAATGTCCAGGTAATCTTCTCCTTCTTCAGCCATCCCATTTGCTCCATATTGACTCATTCCAATTCCATGGCCATAACCTTTAGTCGTGAAAATCAAATGGTCGTCTTTTTGCTCTACTGTGAAATCACTTGATTGTAATTCAAATTGTTCTCGTATTTCCCTTCCTGAAAAATGATTTCCGTCAATCCCCATGTCACTGACACGTTCACTTTCTGTTCTGGTTATTTCGATGGCAACAGCATCATTATTCGGAAGGTCAATTTGCAGCTCATTTTCTATCTCATCAATTGAAAATATTTCTTGATCCAAAAATTTAGGCGATTCTTCATCCCATGGGCTTTCAACACTTCTTAAATAAGGAAGCTCATCCTCCCAGTATTCTTCAGAGTTTTCCGTAAAACCATTACTCGTTGAAAAGTAGGCGGGTGTAATTGGTGCATCACTGTGGGTTAAGATTTCTCCCTCCGTAGCAGCGACAGCTTCTTTAGCCTTTTTCATTAGCTCGTTATATTCATCACCATATATCTCTTTTAATTCCGTTTCATCTTTATAAACCTGATGTTGAACGGTATCCGTCACATCAAAATCATCTGTATCCGAATAAAGTATATGATCGACTACGTACGTTCTTGCAGCAAGTGCTTGAGCTTTTAATGCTTCTATTTCAAATTCCAATGGCATTTCGGATGCAACCACCCCTGCAATATAATCTTCCAGTGGTACATCTTCGACTGTCTGCGAAATGTCTCGCATGACAGCTACAGAGAATGGCGATTCGACTACTTCCTCTTGCTGTTCTGGATCATTTTCAACAATATTGGCTTCCGTTTGATTATCTGTTCCAAAAGGAATCACAATTAGAGTTGGTATTACAAGAATTAGCATGAGTAAAGTTGATAATGTAATTGCTGCAGGAAGCTTCCATTTGCTCGTTGTTTTTTTAAAATATTTCGGTTTCTTATGCTTTAATAATGCAAACTTCTTAAAATTACTTTTCTGCATACTGGGATCTTCTTTTTTCTGCTTCATTTTAATTTGTTTAAGGCTTGTTGATTTCTTCTTTTTCCATCCTTGAGGCATCGTTTTACTGCTATACTTGTGTTTTTTCATGGACTCCTCCTTTTGCTATTTTTGTTAAAATAAAATATCGGCTGCTAATCTGGAGAAGTTATGTCTAGCTTCCCTACTATAAAATCTATACAGAAACAGTGAACAATAGAACATGAAATTTTTAAAAAGGATTATTGCTATAGATTAACATGTATCGTTTCTTTTTAAACAAATTCCTTCGTTTTTCTATTCCGTATCATACAAGTGACAGGCTACGTAGTGATCTTGTTCCACTTCCATCCAAACAGGCGTTTTAACTGAACACACTTCCATGGCTGCTGGACAGCGCGTCCGAAATACACAGCCACTTGGCGGGTCTATCGGGCTTGGAAGATCGCCCTCGAGAATGATTCGTTCTCTATTATCCTCCATATCAGGATCTGGGATAGGGATTGCAGATAGTAGGGCTTGCGTATATGGATGCAATGGATTTTCATAGAGTTGCTCACTGCCCGCAAGCTCAACCATGTTTCCTAAATACATTACCCCAATACGATCTGAAATTTGCTTCACCATGGATAGATCATGGGCAATGAATAAATAGGTTAGCCCTTTTTCTACTTGCAGCTCTTTTAGTAGATTTACGACTTGGGCTTGAACCGATACGTCTAATGCCGAAATTGGTTCATCAGCAATTATAAATTCCGGATTCAATGCCAGCGCACGAGCAATCCCAATCCGCTGACGCTGGCCACCACTAAATTCATGGGGATATCGATTGGCATGATCTCGATGGAGACCAACCTCTTCTAATAACTGGTGAACCCTCGTTTGCAGTTCCTGTTTATTTTTATAGATGCCATGCACTTCCATCGGCTCTGAGATTACTTCCTTAACCGTTGAGCGTGGATTGAGGGATGCATAAGGATCCTGGAAAATCATTTGCATATTACGATAAAAGTTAAATTTCTGCTTTACATCCAATTTATGAACATTTTCCCCATTATAGATAACATCTCCAGCCGTTTTTTCATAAAGCCCCATAACGGTTCGGCCAATTGTAGATTTCCCACACCCGGATTCGCCAACAAGACCAAATGTTTCTCCTTTATTAATATGAAACGTCACGTCATTTACGGCTTGCAAGTTCTTCCCTTTTCCTACTTGAAAGTATTTTTTCAGATTGCTTACTTGTAAGATTTTTTCATTCATTATAATTTCCCCTCTGCAATTTGCTAGTAGCGTCTTGCTATACAACGCGCTTTTTCATATAATGAGCCTTTAATGGGACCATTTCTATCCCCTTAACTGTCTACGGGGCCTGAAGGTGCTGACCCGAGGGTACTGGCGCTCGTCCTCGAGGTGCTGGCGCTCGACCCGAGGGTACTGGCGCTCGACCCGAGGGTACTGGCGCTCGACCCGAGGGTACTGGCGCTCGAGCGAGTAGGAGAGCGACTCACTCGAGCGACTAGGGCTTCTAATCGAGCGGAAGAGGGAGATTTTAAGATCGGCGCTCGACCTGGGGGTGCTGCCGCTCGTCCTCGAGGTTCTGGTGCTCGACTCGAGGGTGCTGCCGCTCGAGCGAGTAGGAGAGCGACTCACTCGAGCGACTAGGGCTTCTAATCGAGCGGAAGAGGGAGATTTTAAGATCGGCGCTCGACCTGGGGGTGCTGCCGCTCGTCCTCGAGGTTCTGGTGCTCGACCCGAGGGTGCTGCCGCTCGAGCGAGCAGGAGAGCGACTCACTCGAGCGACTGGGGCTTCTACTCGAGCGATCTGTTCCTCTCCTGGTTCCGTTCCGCTAATATACTTCTCATCAATGCGAACTGAACGATTTTACTAGTTGGCATTTAGTTAATTAAGGGCTGGTTATAGGAAAAAGAAAAATTCAAGCGTGACTCGCCCGTTTCCGCGCGCATCCGAATCTAAACCTCCACATTTTAGCATTCCCATCATAACGGGAAACTTCATTCGATGGGGATTACGACGTACCTGAGTCGTAAAATCCCATGCTGATTCCGGCGATGATGTCCATATTGTTTCTAGTTAAATAGCTGTCACCACATAGAAATTAATCAAACGTTTGATTAATCATTTTATCCAACTTCCTTCTTTGCTTTCGCGGTAGCTTGGTTGCACCGTTTTATCACAGTTTAACGGGTTCCAATCATGAATGGAAACTTCACCAATAAAAATGAAGAACATATGTAGGGCGCCCATCCCTGGCCTGCGATTACGTTATACCATCATCCTACTTCCTTGTCCTTACCTGACACCCGGTTCGATGACTAATGACTTTCCAATAGTAGATAACTGCGCCTTCACACCTAATGGGACAGTGAAATGAGGAAGACAATGACCTATTTTAAACCCCTTCATCACTGGGCAACCCAAGTCTTGAAAATAGTGGACAAATACTTGCTCCAGTGTTAAGGAGACGTCTACAGTCGGTTCCGCTTCGGAAAAATCACCGATCACAATACCTGCTGCATCCGCAAGTTTCCCTGCTAGTTTTAGTTGGTTCAGCATTCCATCAACGCGGTATGGTTCTTCTCCGATGTCCTCTAGCAAAAGTAATTTCCCTAATGTATCAATTTCATAGGGGGTACCAATCGAACTAGCTAGTAATGATAGGTTCCCACCAACAAGTTCCCCTTCTGCATAGCCTGAAGCAAGCACGTCTAATGAAGAGATGGCTTCCGAATAATGTAATGCTGTTGGTTCAAAAAGCTGGTTGAACATCGAAGCAGAAAGGTAATCGAAATTCTCCTTTGCAATATCTGAAGCAAGCATTGGACCGTGGAATGTGACGAGACCGGTTGCTTGTCGAATGGCAGTGTGTAAATACGTTATATCACTATACCCCCAGATAATTTTCGGATTACTCCTGATTAAATGATAGTCAATATTCGCTGCAAGGCGAGCTGTCCCATAACCACCTCGGGCAAAAATAATTGCTTTTATTTCTGGATTAGCTATCATGTCATGTATATCAGCAAGGCGTTCCTTATCCGATCCGGCTAAGTAGCCATAAATTTTATCAATATGCTTACCCAGTTTTACGTGGAGGCCCATTTTTTTAAAAAACGGGATAGCCTTCTGCACTTTTTCTGGATTTGGTGTGCCGGCTGGCGCTATAACACCGATCGTGTCTCCTTTTTGTAACCTCGATGGGTATATCATGATGAAACCCTCCTTGATTGCTTTTCAACTTATGGCAGGCTGGTGGTGACAAGTTGGGGCGAGACCTTCATCCGCTCCCCACGTTTCTATTAAAAAACCGGCCCATATACACCATGTACATGTATATGAGCCAATAACTTTATTTATTCTTTCTCTGCATATTTTAGATCTGCATAGCCTACTGGATGACGCAGGATACCGGTTACGCCATCTGCTTCAATGAATACTTGATTATAGTAGCGAAGCGGCAGGATCGGCATTTCCTCTGCTAACAATTCCTCCGCCTCGTACATAAGCTCCCAGCGCTGATCTTCGTCTGCTTCTGCTTTCACGTCCGCAATTAATTGATCATATTCTTCATTTGACCAGTCCGTACGATTCATGGACGAGTCTGTTATAAAGCTTTCCAGGAAGTTTACAGGATCACCATAATCAAATAGGAATGAACTACGTGAGAATTGATGCTCTAAATTTTGCTGATCTTCTAAGAAAACGTTCCATTCTGTATTTTCCAAGGTTACATCAATACCCAGGTTCTCACTTAGCATGCTTTGCATGGTTTCAGCAATCGATTTATTAAGGTCACTGGTGTTATAAGATAATGTTACGGCTGGAAGTTCCGCGTAGCCTTCTTCCTCCATGCCTTCTTCAAGTAATTCGGTTGCCTCTTCTGGATTCGTTGCTACAAGATCGCCATTCCGATCACGAAAATCCTCCCCTGATGGGTTTGTAAATCCAGGAGACACGAACCCATATGCAGGTTCTACTTCGTTTTTCACAACATAATCTGCAATATCCTGACGGTCTACTGCTAATGCAAATGCTTTTCTAATCTTTTCATTTTGAAAAGGTTCTTCTTCTACGTTAAACCGAAAGAATTCCAATCCACCCATCTCATCGATCGCGACATTATCCCCGTCAATTAGATCATCGGACATTTCTGCCGGGATACTTGCAACATCAAGCTCATTTGTTTCAAACATTTGGTACTGGGTATTTGTATCATTGACCATTGACCAATGTACGCCATCAAGACTGACGGTATCTGCATCCCAATACGTATCATTTTTTGCAAAAACCATTTCACTGTCATGATCCCAAGACTCAAGCATAAATGGTCCGTTTGAGACAAACGATTCTGCTTCAGCGTGCCAATCTGGATTCTCCTCTGCTACCTGCTCATTAATTGGGAAAAATGCAGGATTGGTTATAACATGCAGGAAGAAGCCAGTTGGATCCTCAAGCACCACTTCAAATGTTTTGTCGTCAACAGCCGTTACACCAACATCTTCTGCAGACGCCTCACCACTATTAAAATCTTCCCCATTTTCAACGAAATAGGCTAGGAATGCTGCCGGGGAACCTGTTTCTGGATCCAATAACTGCTGCCATGCAAAGACAAAGTCGTCTGCTACAACAGGGTCACCATTTGACCAATTCGCATCCTCGCGTAGATAAAACGTGTAGACTGTTCCATCATCGGAGACATCCCAGTCTTCAGCCATGGCCGCTTCAGGTGTGTGATCCTCCCCTAGACGCGTCAGTCCTTCCATCAAGTTGTTTAATGGTAGCCACGAATTTTCATCAAACCCAATTGGCGGATTAAACGATGTCGGCTCTTCCCCATTATTAAGACGAAGAATATTATCCCCATCTTGTTCTTCTGTTACATCTTCCCCATTATCCTCTGTTTCTTCTGCTGTACTATCGCCTTCACTATCATTTTCCGTCTCTTCCCCTGCTCCTTCATTTGCTGTACAGGCGGCTAAAACCATAATCGTTAAGACCACAAATAAAAATAATAAAAACTTTTTCATATCCCTTTCCTCCCTTGATGTGCATTGCCCGTTAACCCTTACTATTTAACGGATGTAAAGATTATTTTTTTGACACAAAATCTATAGAAGACGACGTAAGTTGAAATTAAGAGTGATACTTTTTATACTCGCTACGGAAATACATTCCGCTTTCCGCGGGCGGCTGGTAAGCCTCCTCGTGCTCGTCGTGTTGCAAGTGATTTCGAGAAGCAGCACTCCTCGCAAAAAAGATTGCTAACGCACTCCGGGGTCTCACCTAGGCCTTTCCTCCCGCCGGAGTCTCCATGTATTTCCTCCGCTGGGTGTTCCGGTTACTGCCGCTAAGTAATCAATATTCAAAACATCCAACCACCTCACCAGTTCGGATGAGCGATGGACGGTAACTCCTGCGGGAACAATTGTTTTCGGTGGGACGAGTAAACGCAGTCCCACTACTTATGAAAAGGACTAAATGTTAATAAAAAATCAGACTCTTGATCTTATACTTTCCGCCAAAATGTCAATTTATATTGACGGTGACAGGATCCGAAAACGGTTTAGCTCGTTCATCCTGCAACCAGCAATCGACGCTATGTGTATCACTTAGTTGGTAATTTTCTGGATAAACTTTTTCACACACCTCCATGGCGAATGAACATCTAGCTGTAAATGGACACGCCTTGGGAGGTGAAAATAAATCTGGTGGTGTTCCTTCAATAGGTGTCAACGCCTCACCCTTAACGTCAAGGCGTGGAACGGACATTAATAATCCTTGTGTATAGGGATGCTTTGGTTGATAAAAAACCTCCCGTCTCGTTCCTTCCTCAATTATTTTTCCTGCATACATCACTACAATTCGATCTGCAATTTTTGCAACAACGCCTAAATCATGCGTGATTAGAATAATTGATACACCTGTAGCCGCTTGGATTTTTTCAAAAAGCTCTAAAATTTGTGCCTGAATCGTTACATCCAAGGCTGTCGTAGGCTCATCCGCTATTAATAATTCCGGTTCGCAGATCAACGCGATAGCTATTACAACACGTTGACGCATTCCTCCACTGAACTGGTGGGGATATTGCTTCAAACGCTCTTCTGGATTCGGTATACCGACTAAATCCAGCATTTCAAGCGCTCGCCGCTTCGCATCATTACCAGATATAGCTTGATGTTGCCTTAAACCTTCCATTAGCTGCGTACCAATTGTCAGTGTCGGATTTAATGCAGTCATCGGATCCTGGAAGATCATCGAGATATCCACACCTCGAATAGATCGCATCTGTTTCTCGGTAAACGTCGTTAAATCTTTTTCATGAAACGAGATAGACCCATTTGTAATTTTTCCTGGTGGGTCAGGAATGAGTCGCATAATCGCATTGGCTGTGACGCTTTTTCCGCAGCCTGATTCCCCTACGATTGCGAGCGTTTCCCCTTTATTTAAATAAAAGTCAACGCCGCGTACTGCTTTTACCGTCCCGCCATACGTTGTAAATGCAACATGTAGATCACGTACTTCGAGAATTTTATCCATGGCATCACCTACTTCCTTAATTTCGGATCAAGTGCATCTTGAAGTCCATCACCTAGGACATTAAAAGCAAACATGGTAAATGAAATAAAAAATGCTGGAAAAAATAATGTCCACCAATTCCCAGATAGAATGGCTCCTAATGAATCATTTGCCATCACTCCCCAACTTGCATGCGGGGATTGTACACCAAGCCCCAAAAAGCTCAAAAATGCTTCTGCAAAAATAGCTGTTGGCACCGTTAGTGTCATTTGTACAATAATGGGACCCATTGCATTCGGAAGTAAATTTTTCCGAATAACTCTAGGGGTTTTGGTCCCAAATGATTTGGATGCGAGAACAAATTCGTAATTTTTTATCTGAAGCACCTGTCCCCGCACAATTCGGGCCATACCTACCCACCCCGTAACGCTTAATGCAATAATGATGGTTGCTAAACTTGGACCTAAAACCACCAGCAATAAAATAACAACCAATAAATAGGGAAGACCATATAAAATTTCAATAATGCGCATCATGATGCCGTCTGTACGACCACCTTTGTAACCAGCAACCCCACCACAGATAATGCCAACAGTGACATCAATTAAGGCTGCCATCAGGCCGACAAATAACGATATCCGAGCACCAAACCATGTTCTCGTAAATACATCTCGCCCTGCATTATCTGTTCCAAACCAATGTTCCATAGATGGAGGCTGATACTGATTAGGCAAATTTTGCTGGTTTACTTCATGTGGTGAAATAACCGGACCAAAGATAGCCATGAATAAGAGCAATACAAGGAAAATCAATCCTGCCATTGCCAGTTTATTCTTCATCAGGCGTTTCCATGCATCCTCCCAATAGGACAAGGAAGGTCTGGAAACTGTTTCAGAAGTTTCCTTACCTTTTTGTTTCTTTTTAAACCAATCATCAGGTATTTCAGTCGGAGAATGGCGTGCTTTAAAATTATTGGAAGATTTCATGCTATTCTCCTCCCTTTTTATTCATTTTAATGCGGGGATCTAAAATTCCATATGCTACATCTACAAGAAACAGCGTAATAATAAGGAATGCACTATAAAATACAGTCGTACCCATAATGACCGGGTAATCCCTCTGGTTAATGCTTTCTACAAAATACTTGCCCATTCCAGGAATGGCGAAGATTTCTTCAATTACAAAGGTCCCTGTTAAAATACTTGCAAGCAATGTCCCCATTATGGTAACTACAGGCATTAAGGCGTTCCGGAGGGCATGTTTGATGATAATTTTCCATGGAGAGAGCCCTTTTGCTCGCGCCATTTTTATGTAATCCTGTGTCAGGACTTCTAACATAGTTGACCTCGTCAGCCTAGCAATGATTGCCATTGGACTTGTTGCCAGTGCAATAATCGGAAGAATCATATGGGCAGGACTTGACCATGTAGCTGCTGGTAACATATTTAAATTAACTGCCAATTGCTGAATCAGTAAGGTTGCTAATACAAAGTTTGGTATGGAGATCCCGATTACTGCAAGACTCATCGCTAAATAATCCACAATCCCGTTATGTCGGAGGGCAGCTATGATTCCCAAAATAATCCCTGAAACAACAGCCACCATAATGGTGAGGATACCTAATTCAAAAGAAATGGGAAATCCACGCTCTAATAAATCATTTACCGACTGGTTTGGCTGCTTTATTGATGGCCCAAAATCAAAGGTTACGATCGACTTTAGATATAGAAAATACTGAATATGGTAGGGTTCATCAAGATTGTAATGGGCTTCTAAATTAGCTTGTACCGTTTCATTGGTTGCTCGTTCACTATTAAAGGGCGAACCCGGGATTGAAACCATTAAAACGAATGTTAACGTTACAATAATCCACAAGGTCACAATCATGATGAGTAATCGTTTTATAATATACCGAAGCATGACTTCCCCCCATTTCAGCTTATTTTAACGCAGAAGAACGGTTGGCAATCCAACTACCCTGTCCACATCAACAGCCGTATATTGCTTACCCCCTACTTAAGTATATTTAAGATTATTGGTTTTATTAACATTATTTTAATTTAGGCTATCTTAAAGTTAGTTGTTTATAATTTTATATTAAAACAAACGTTCTATAATAGAAGGATAAATAGTGAGGTTGGTGATGATCTAATCCTGATCAAGTCAACATTTTTAAGGAAAAAGAAGGAATTCATCAAATCTTGTCGAATAATGAATTAGGACTGGAGGAGAAAAAGAATGAAAAAAGTTATCAACGGGGGTATATATAAAGTAAACTATAAATGAAGAGATTAATCTTTAGTTACAGTTAATCTCTTTTTGCTCTAATAAATAATTAAGTAGTTGAAATAGATAATAGTAATAAGGGAAATGTAGTGGAAGAGTTGCTTTAGCGTAAAGCCAGCCACATGCTCCCCTGAATAAAGGCATCCACCTAACCAGTGGATGCCTTTTTTGTTTCTTTACTTTAGACAACAAAAGCATTAATCGGAAGGATAAAGGAGGACCGTTGACTCCTGCTCAGAATACATGTCTGAAGACCCCGCAGAACTATTATGCACTTTTGAGTATGAGGAAGAAATCTCTCTGTGACTTTATGCTATATGGGGACACGGCCTCTTTTGTTCCGTTTTATAAAAAACTATCAGCAACAGCTAATTAGAGATGGTTTTACATTCGTATCGACGTATATTTCGCTCATCCTTACAATTCATAGGACCGCGGCTCAAATTTAATATTACAAATATAGTTTGACATATTACAAACATATGTTCTATAATGTTGATGTAACTAACATTTGGGGAGGAATTGAACTATATGGACGAAATGGTATTAGAAGTACAAAAGTGGTTGAACGAAACTTACACAGGAAGGATTGGTTATACACCTATACCTGAAGACGGACAAACAGGAAACACAACTGTGGATGCCTTAATCATCGGACTTCAATATGAAATAGGAATAGCTTTTCCTGTGCCTAATTTTGGGCCAAGTACAAAAGAAAGATTTCCTGGGTTATCTAAACAAGAAAGTAATGAAGCGCCAACAAATCTAAACATGATTCTCCAAGGTGGATTTTGGTGTAAAGGGTACAATCCAGGTGGATTTACAGGTAATTTCTTTGAAGCTACAGAGGATAAAGTAAGGGAATTTGAGAGTGACGTTGGTTTAAATCCAACTGGATATGTAGATGCAAAATTGATGGAGGCAATATTAAATACTGATGGTTTTAGGCAGGCAGGTGGATACCCACCATATATTAGAACAATGCAGCAACTTCTAAATAAAGATTATAACCAGTACTTTGATTATATCCCAACAAATGGTAACTATGAAAGAAAAACCAACAAAGCTATTATCTACGCTCTACAGCATGAAATTGGAATTGGAGATATTGCGAATGGTAATTATGGACCTAGTACAGAAGCGAACACTCCAACTCTAACACCTGGTAACGAAAATAGAGAACAGAACAGGGTGCTCCAATTTGCGTTAGCAGCTAATGGATATTATCAATCAAGTTTATATGATGGTAATTACGGTAGTGCTGTAGAATCTGCAGTTCGTGAATTTCAAGAATTTATGACATTACCTGTAATAGGAATAGCTGATATGGCGACTATTAAACAGCTTCTTACAAGTAATGGATGGACAGGGAGAAGTGCTTCTGCATGTGACGCATCAACCATTGTTGACCGTCCAAAAGCTCAAACCTTAGTAGATCACGGATATGAAATTATAGGACGCTATCTAACTGGAACAGTTGGAGGAACTCGTTCAAAAGCAATGACTCATACAGAACTGGAGATACTTGAAGAATATGGGATTAGGGTGTTCCCAATTTACCAAGACGGAGGATACTATCCCGAGTACTTCAATCATGGCCGAGGATATAGTGATGGATATAGAGCAATTGAAGCAGCTGATAGACTCGGTTTCCCTCACGGAACAACTATATATTTTGCAGTAGATTTTGATGCATATGATTTCCAGGTACAAGATCGCATCCTTCCTTATTTAAGAGGAGTCAGACAAGCCCTTGATTCTACAGCTGGTGAAGCCGGAATCTCTAGATATGAGTTAGGAGTTTACGGTCCAAGAAACATCTGCATTCAGGCTGCAGGTGATTCAGGAGTTAGAGCTACGTATAGTTTTGTTGCAAACATGTCAACAGGATTTAGTGGGAATTTAGGGTATCCCATGCCAACAAATTGGTCTTTCAGCCAGTTTTACGAATATACAATTACATCTGGGCCTGACTCTAGCACAATCGGGATTGATAAAAATGACTATTCAGGAAGAGACACTGGTGTAAGTAGCGTTAATCCTCCTTCTGAAGGGGACCATTTAAGAGACAAATTATACGATGAAATGATGGATTTAGGTAGTTCTTTACCTAGTTTCTTTATAGACCCAGATGTTTTTGGAACGACTTTTGCCTTCAATCAGGAAATTCCAGTATTCGAGAGTCTATTCTATAGCATTTCGCTAGAAGCTCAAATAAATTACTCTATTGGAGGAGAAGATGCAACATATATTACGGTCTCTGATGGAGAGATTGGCTATGACCTCGAAGATATAATTAATTCAGAAGAATTTTTTGGAAGGTTAAGCGCCTCTAGACGATTGGAATACGAGGAGCAACTTAGTGACTTATCTGCTACGATTGGAAATGGGTATATTGAATTTACAGCTTATATGGATGGCATGCAGAATGTAACTAAAATTACTGCGTACAAAGATGATATTCGTATAGACGAACAAAACAAAGTAAGTTTGGCAGTATCAGTTATTTTTGAAGTAATCTCGGGTAATACTCCTAGTCCAGAATTTGGTGGTTACCCCCAAAAGTTAGAGTTTTATTATGCAGCTGATTGGATGGATTGAGTTCGGTACTCAACTGGACTCAATCCATCCATTTTTTCTTTTGAACGTTCATGATTGTACCAGTAGATATATTCTTCAATCCGTCTTTTTAATTCTTCATAGCTTACTAATTCTTCCCCATAATACATTTCTTGCTTTAAAATGCCAAAGAAATTCTCTATCGGCGCATTATCTGCGCAGTTTGCTTTGCGTGACATACTTTGAAATACGTTGTTCTTTTTTAATGTTCTCACCCATTGATTGTGCTGATAGTGCCAACCTTGATCAGAATGGATGGTGGTCCGATAGGTTGCACGACTTTTTATTATCTCTATCGTTTCTTTTAAAGGTTTCATGACAAGATCTAATGTTGGACGTTTCTTGATTTCAAACGCAATAATTTCTCGGTTATAAAGATCAAGAATTGGATTTAAATATAATTTCTCTTCGCCTAGACATTTGAATTCCGTAATGTCGGTTACTAATTTTTGAAGGGGGATTGGTGTGCTGAAACGACGTGCTAGTCGGTTTTTCGCTACTTTCCCTACGTTCCCTTTGTAGGAATTGTATTTACGGGATTTGCGCATAAACTTTACACATTTTAACCCCAATTCTTGCATCAGGCGATACACTTTTTTATGATTAATACAATGTCCTAATTTCTTTAATTCTTTCGTAATTCGTTTATATCCATAACGTTCATGAAACTTCTTAAACAGGTTTGTAATGAGTTCTTTTAGTTCTGTTTCCGAATCTTCTTTCTCAAAGTTTTTGACATGGTAGTGATAGGTTGCTTCAGGAATATCCACTGCTACGAGAATATCCTTTAATCTGAATCCTTCTTGTTTGAGCTCGAATGCCAGCTTTGCTTGAACTTTTCGTGGAAGGCATTCGGATTTTCCCGAAAAGCTTTTAGCTTTTTTAGATACGCGTTTTCTAGCCTTAGTAGTTCATTCTCATGTTTCAACTCTTCTTCACGCGTTAAATTCTTCTCGTCTTTCTTCTTAGGTTTATTGTGTTTCTTAGACATAGAAGGTCGCCCCTTTGATTTTGGTATCAGGCCTTCTATTCCTTGTTCATTAAATACTTTCATCCAATGGTTAATTAATGAAGGATTGTTCAATTTAAATTGATCAGCAGTTTCCTGATAAGAAGCACCTGTCTCTAACATAAATTGTACAGTATCTAATTTAAATTGAACAGAGTATGCTTCTTTCCTTTTTCTTCGTTTTAATCCCTCCATCCCTTGAGTTTTATAGGCTCTTACCCAATCTTGTAATGGTGTTTGAGAAGGCATATTGTATTTTTTTGCCAATAATTTATATCCCAGATTCCCATGCAAATACTCAGTGACAAGTTTAATTTTAAATTCTTCACTATATTTAGCCATAAAAACACCCCCGAAAGTTAGATTTTTCTACTCTAACTTTCGGGGGTCAGTACCAAACCTATGCTCTTTTTTTATTCAATATTTTTTATTTTTTTGAACTAACCCTCTATCTTTAAGAAATTTATCTAGTTTCTCTGATTGCTCCCCAGCTATTAAATGATAGGTAAGTCTACTTTTATTAATATAAATAAAGAAGTGATCTTCGTCCCTGTTATAAAAATCAAATTCAACCCATTTAGTGGTCATATTTCTTTCCCTTTTTGTGTCGTTAGGAAGATACGTTACATGAATTTCATCCTCATCCAGAATAGCATTATATTCTCCTAAAACCCCCGTATACTTTGAAGTTAATGTTTTATTGATATTTTTTATAGCATCTTTTTTATGTTCTCTCAGAGCAGGAATGGGACAAGAAATCAAGAGAATAAGAACCAAGAGTAAGTAAGAGAGTACTCCTCCTTCAAATATTTTATGGAGAGGGAAAGCAACAATTAATGATACTACTAAAACTGAAAGAAGGGTCCATATTTGCCCTTTTTTTATATTTGGGCTTAAATCATAGTAATTCTCTGCGAATTTTTGGACATCCCCTTCATTCTTAACATAGTTCAATTCAATTTCCATATATAATCCCCTTATTATAAATTATTAACTGTCGCAGATTAAAAACACCATCTGTATAACCTGCAGCACCATCCGATAGCTCTTGGATTATGTTCCTTGACAACATACCATATTAAAAAGAAAAAAACACCTCAACTTTTGGTATAGTTTAATTAACTAGAAAAACTACCAATAGCTAGGTGCATATTACTATGATAGCGAATAATGACCTGAATAATCAACTACCAAATGCATTAAAATCAACATTTAATGAACTCAATTCTAAAACACCTTAGGTACGCAGGAATCACGAAAGGTCCTGGCTTTACTTGTGCCTATATATTTAAGTTGATTTTCTGTCTCCTCTTCGAAGAAGGGGAAAATTGGCTTCTAAAGGGACAAAAATCCGATGAGTTACCTGAAAAGAATACGATATATCGTTACTAATCCCAAGTATAATGTATCATCATCTATCCTAACCTGAGCTCTTTTACAATGTCATCCAGGTGATCACGCGCATTAGTTGAATGATAAAAATGTTTATCTGTATTACGGAAATCTCTTTAATACTCGCAGGTTCTCCATCTCTCTTCATTCAGTGCACACGTAGCACCGCGTAGAACAGAAATTAAGACACATAGAGAAGAATGTCCACTCCAAGATATAGATATCCACATCTATAAATTAACGATTCTAAGATATGAATAATGAAATTACTGTGGTAAGGAAATTCAGCTACCCTTGTATCATAATTTGACATTGATATAAATGTCAATATTAATTATGAAACCACCATTAAGTAAGGATAGTTACTTATTCTTCCGTTATCTCTTTAGTATTTTGAATGTATTCCATTTCCTCTGCTTCGCTTAAAATCCCTGTTGCTTTTCCAGTTGTTGGTTCACCTCGAGATTCATAAACTAAATTATGTTCTTTATCTATTTCAGAAAAATCGTTTTCCTTCCATCTTTCCAAAATGTTTCGAAATTCTGCTTCTCCTTCTAAATTAACCAACGTTTTGTCTAATCCTTCTAAAAGCCAATTGACTCGTTCATCTGTTATTTGATAGAATCCCCATTTGTTATCTGCATCGACTTTCTGGTGAGACATATAATGAATATAATCATTAAAATTTTTATCTGATAAATCTTTTTGCTGTATATAACCACCAAATGGATTTTCTTCTTTTTCCTCATCACTATTAGCGTTATTTTTTACTTGCTGAACCTGTTTTTCATCTATTGAATCCGCAGATGTTATTGCACTTGAACCAATGGAATAAATTGAAACTGTAATTCCTATTGCAGATGCAATACCTAATGAAGTTAGTGTAAATATTTTAAGCGTCTTTCTCATTTTATCCCCTCCTTTTTAATGATTTTCTTAGTTGAATTATAGATATGTTTATCTTTATTTTCAAGTAATCATATTACATAAAAAGTTGGACGGACAAATAAATGTCCGTCCTAAAACAATTAATACCACCAAAGACTACTAAGCATATTACCTTTGTAATTTTCGTACGTTCCCCAATAAAAATAAACGACAACTCTTAAATCCTTATTACGTTGTGCAATACCTGAAAAGTACCTGTTAGATGGGCTGTTTTGGCTGACATAACCAGACCGATTAGCGAAAGTCCCCCAGCTTCCATTAATATTTCTTTGTAAATGCATTTCCCAAAGAATCTCAAAATCTGGTTCGCTTGTAACACCTCCAGAGTTGCTAATATTAGTCGAGGTTGTTAAGTCCACACTAACTGTAGAACCAACAGGAGTAACACATAATCGTGCACTCGTTATCGCCCAAGTATCACCATAAGTCACCCATCTTAAATCTCCATTTCTGCAAGTTGTAATAAAAAATCTCTCCTTTATACTATTTTACAAAACTAAAAATACACTTAACTATTAATAGCTTAAATGATATTAATAATATTAGCAAAACATTTATGGGATTTATTGGAAATAATATTAAAAATAAATTACTGACCACATAAGGGAAAACACTGTGGTAGGGTCAAAATTTTATACTTTCTTATCTTTTTTTAAACCGAGTAGGCGTAGCTATTACTGACTACGCCTACTCGGTTAGTGCAAATTAAGTACAAATTAATTTACCATGCAGTAAGTCCTGATTCACCATTTTTGGAAATATAGCTTGAAATCCAAGCAAAACCTAGTGCTGCAATACTAGCTACAATGATTGCACCTGCACCTGTAGCAGCAATTAAAGCGATTGCTCTGCTCCATGTAAGTCCGCCATTAACCAGCCTCACAAGAATAGTAGAAATAGCTGCTACAGCTGGAGTAGAAATACCAAAGGTAAGGAAAGGTACGCAGCAGAAAACAACCAAGCGCATATGTCCCAGTTTGAGGTTTTATTCCATGTTAAATTACGATACAACTATAATTTTTCAAGAACAAAAGCGCAATCGCCCGGTTAGCAACGTACAAACTGGAGCATTCCGCAATGAGATAAAGGAAACACGACGAACGAAGTGAGTCGATGTTGACTTTCACCACAAGGGTATAAGTGCGACTAAGCCTCTGGCGGAGCCAATCGGCAAGTCTTCTTTATCGTAGTGGAGGAGTGTGAAGTTTGATAGTTGCTGGGCGCTGGAGCTGGACGTGGCTATTCCAGTGTATAAGTTATCCACAGCTTTTAAATTCTATAGTACGCTATGCAATCAAAAAACAGATGACACATTTTCCATGCACCATCTGTTTCAGTTCTTATATTTATTATTGTTTTTATCGATTACGATAATTCTGCTATAATTTCATCATCTGCTTTTTCTACGTGTACAAACGGTTTTACTACATCCCCGTCATCATTAACGCGCGTTATATCTGCGCCTAATGCTGCTAATTTTTCTGCTAAATTAACATAACCACGGTCAAGATGCTTTAGTTCTGTAACGCGTGTGTAGCCATCTGCACGTAATCCAGCCAGAATTAATGCAGCCGCTGCACGTAAATCTGTTGCAGCTACTTCAGCACCTTGTAATTCGCTAGGTCCCTCGATAATTACACTGCGTCCTTCAATTTTCATTTTCGCATTCATGCGACGGAATTCTTCTACATGCATAAAGCGGTTTTCAAAAACCGTCTCTGTAATGACACTCGTTCCATTTGCACTCAACATTAAAGCCATCATTTGTGATTGCATATCGGTTGGAAAGCCTGGATGCGGAAGTGTTTTAATATCGGTAGCTTGCAATTCTTTTGGCCCGATAACACGAACTCCTTCCCCTTCTTCTTTGATCGAAACATTCATTTCTTCTAGCTTCGAAATAACAGAGCGTAGATGTTCTGTTTCTACATTATCAATTAAAACATTTCCACCAGTAATCGCTGCAGCAACCATAAATGTTCCTGCTTCCACGCGGTCTGGAATAATTGGGTGTTCAATTCCTCTTAACTTTTCAACACCTTCTATGCGAATGGTTTCTGTTCCTGCTCCAACAATTTTAGCGCCCATTTTATTTAAGAAGTTTGCTAAATCCACTATTTCTGGTTCTTTCGCACAATTTTCGATGGTTGTTTTTCCATCTGCTAACGAAGCTGCCATCATGATATTTTCAGTTGCACCAACGCTTGGCATATCTAAATAAATTTTTGCACCTTTAAGACGCCCATCTACATTAGCTTCGACAAAACCATTGCCAACATGGACGTGAGCTCCCATTGCTTCAAATCCTTTTAAGTGTAAATCAATCGGACGTGATCCTATTGCGCACCCTCCTGGCATTGCAACCTTTGCATGGCCATAGCGGGCTAGTAACGGCCCTAATACCAATACGGATGCGCGCATCTTACGCACATATTCGAATGGGGCTTCCGTTTCTAACTTTTTTGAAGCATCAACTACTACTGTATTATTATCAAAATGTACGTCTGCATTCATATTTCTTAAAACTTCATTAATTGTATATACATCCGCTAGAACAGGGACATCTTTAATTATACTTTTCCCTTCACTTGCTATAAGGCTTGCTGCAATGACTGGGAGCACTGCGTTTTTCGCACCCTCCACTTTTACGGTACCATTCAGCTGGTGTCCGCCTCTTACGATGATTTTCTCCATATTCGAATTCTCCTCTAGATACAATTTCATAATATTAATATTCATTTATTAGCATAGGTGTGCCTATCGTGTATGTGTGATTTCCATTTTCGTTCTCTACTACAGCAATTTGTACGTTCATTGGTATGTCTTCAATCATGATTTTTTGGGACCATAATGGTGTATACCCATATATAATCTTTTCATGCATTGAATTATTTATTGTGTCGATTTGTGTCTCCATATACTTAAGGCTTAAACGCTCAGCTAAATCGTTTAAGAAATTATCACTTTCTAGTATATCACCATTCTTAGTTGTCAGACAAGCAAATAGTTCTGCTAAATCCGTAAAATATTTCTCTTTCATGGAATTCACTAATACATGATAATTTTCTTTCACAGAAGGGTTCCAATTTGTACCTTTTACTACAGCAATTAGTTCTGCATGATACATGTCATCGTGCGGAATGATCACATTATAGCTTTCGGAAATACCCTCACGTTTAGGGGTACTCTCAAATAAATAGTTTATACTGTTTTCCGTTTCTGTAACAGTGACTATATGACTATTTTTCAATTCCTCCATTATTTTCTCAAGTTGATCTCTATCCATGGTTTCTTTTAATGTAACTTCCCATTCATCTATTGTTAAACCGCTGTCCGTTACAGCTGATGCCAAATTAATAAGTTCATCAGATTGAATAGCTCCAACCTCCGTATCTGTTGTTATAAATAATATTAGTAATAAACCAATAAGTGCCATTTTCCTCATAGAAAAATCCCCCTCATGAAACTATAGATACCTATAGTATGAGCAGGGATTCTAGTAAATAAACGATACAAATTACGACAATTACTAGATTGCTAGTTGTTCGGACTAACAGAAATAACCATTTCATAGAAAACTTGGCTTATCACCAGGGTTATGGCGGGTAGTCTTCGTGCACGTATGCAGCAAGAAAGTTTATCTTTTAGTATGAAAACGAATCGATTTGATGATAGATAATGGCTCGCTTAAGGCGAACCATGTTGGTTCCTATCTAGTTAAAAAAGATACAATAGATCTCTTGACCATTGTAATATTTCAAGGAAAAATCGACTTACACCAGAACCAATAACGATTGTGATAAATAACAATAAGATTCTAGCTTCTACGACACGATCTTTACGAATTAGCGGATCAAAGTTGATTGATACAACCACCCGCCATGTGAGGGAAATAAAAATTATATGTGAGATTATACTTACAACTGCTAATTGACCAATTCCGATATCAATCATTAAAACCACCTTACATGTTGTGAACTAGTTATAACTTTGCCATTTGCGAACCTAAATGTCAATGGATTAAACATAGACTAAGAATCGACTTTTATCCATTCATTTCCCAGGAAATATCGACATTATCTGTATCCATAAAAAATCTCTCCCAACATTTTGTCGCGAGAGATTTTTATATCATTACTGACCGACACTTATTCGGTTTATTGCTCGTTTGAGTGCTAATTCTGCCCGTTGGAAGTCAATATCGTCCTGTTTAGTCTGTAGACGGTTTTCTGCACGTGTTTTGGCTTCCTCTGCACGCTTGACATCGATATCAGAAGGTTTTTCAGCAGTCTGTGCAAGAATTGTCACTTTCTCTGATTTTACCTCCATGAATCCACCGTTAACAGCTAGTTGCACCGTATCGTTACCACTTTTCAAGCGTACAGCGCTAATTGATAAGGGAGCGACTAGTGGAACATGCCCTGGTAAAATACCAAGCTCTCCAACTTCTGATTTACAGCTAACCATTTCAAAACTATCTTCCATTATTGGGCCATCAGGAGTAACAACACTCACCGTTAGTGTTTTCAATGTAACCCCTCCTCGGACTGGTATGAAGTAGCTGCAAATAATCTAACATGCAGCAGTGTGCTAGATAAAGTTGTAAAGTAATCATGTTGCACGTATCACACTACAATTTTATCAGTACATCGCTTCTACCACTTGTATCCTTTATTATTCCATGCCTTTTGCCTTTTCTACTACGTCTTCAATACGTCCTACTAAGCGGAATGCATCCTCTGGAATATCATCATGTTTACCATCCAGAATTTCTCTGAAACCTTTTATCGTTTCTGCTACTGGTACATACGAACCTTTTTGACCAGTAAACTGCTCAGCTACGTGGAAGTTTTGCGATAAGAAGAACCGAAGTCGACGCGCACGGGACACCGTAAGCTTATCCTCGTCACCCAACTCGTCCATACCTAATATAGCAATAATATCCTGTAATTCTTTATATTTCTGTAGTGTTTGCTGAACTTCAGTCGCTACTTGATAATGCTCGTCTCCTACATTTTCAGGATCCAATGCCCGTGATGTAGAGCCCAGCGGATCCACTGCAGGGTAGATACCTTCTTCAGACAAGCTACGATCCAAGTTTGTTGTTGCATCAAGGTGAGCGAATGTTGTCGCAGGTGCCGGGTCTGTATAGTCATCGGCAGGTACATAAATAGCCTGGATGGATGTTACAGAACCTTTATCAGTCGATGTAATACGCTCTTGTAGTTGTCCCATTTCTGTTGCAAGGGTTGGCTGATAACCAACAGCAGATGGCATACGACCAAGAAGTGCGGAAACTTCCGTACCTGCCTGCGTGAAACGATAAATATTATCGATAAAGAGAAGCACATCTGATCCTTTTTCGTCACGGAAATACTCAGCCATTGTAAGTCCTGTTAATGCAACACGAAAACGCGCACCAGGGGGCTCATTCATCTGACCGAATACCATAGCAGTTTTGTTAATAACACCGGAGTCTTTCATTTCATAGTAAAGGTCATTCCCCTCACGTGTACGCTCACCAACACCAGCGAACACGGAAAGACCACCATGCTCCAGTGCAATATTATTGATTAATTCCTGGATTAAAACCGTTTTCCCAACACCGGCTCCTCCAAATAATCCAATCTTACCACCTTTAATATAGGGTGCCAATAAATCGACAACCTTAATACCTGTTTCCAGAATTTCTGTCTCTGTTGACAGGTTCTCAAATTTAGGTGCTTCCCGGTGAATTGGATCCCGGCGCACGTCAGCTGACAATGGTTCATCAAGGTCGATATTTTCACCCAGCAGGTTGAAAACCCGGCCTAACGTGACATCTCCTACTGGAACGGAAATCGGATTACCTGTATTTTCTGCTGCCATTCCACGCGTGACACCGTCTGTGGAAGACATCGCAATTGTACGTACACTATTATCACCCAGGTGCAGTGCTACTTCCAGTGTAAGATCAATTTCTTCCTGTCCTTCACTTGCTTGCGCCCGAACAGTTAAGGCGTTATTAATATCCGGGAGCTGTCCCTCATCGAATTTCACATCAACGACAGGTCCCGTCACTTGTGTTACATGTCCTTTGCTCAATGATTTCCCTCCTAACTAACTTTCGAAAGTGATCCGTGAAAACTACTCCAGTGCAGCAACTCCACCAGTAATTTCAGTGATTTCTTGTGTAATTGCTCCCTGGCGAGCACGGTTATAGGCTAATTCCAAGTCATCGATAAGCTCATCTGCATTATCAGTTGCACTGTTCATTGCCGTCCTCCGCGCAGCATGTTCACTCGCTTTACTGTCCAACAATGCACCGAATATTAAGCTTTCGGCGTATTGCGGTAAGAGTACTTCCAGAATTTGTTTCTGATCCGGTTCATATTCATACTCACTATTTGATCCAGTTTGTTCTTCCTGTATATCTGTAATAGGCAGTATCCTGTTTGTGGTAACTTGCTGGGAAATTGCACTTACATAGTGATTATAAAAAATGCTTAATTCGTCAATTTCCTGATCACTGTACATGCGCACTGTATCCGAAGCAAGTTCTTTAATATCTGCAAAATCCGGCTGATCTGCTACACCAATGATACTTCTGGCTATTGGCATATTTCGTTTTTTGCAAAACTCATAAGCCATGCGCCCTACTGCAATTACCGTGTATTCGTCTGTCGAATTATGCTTTTCTTGAACCGTCTCATATAGATGCCTTAATACACTACTATTATACGCACCCGCTAAACCGCGGTCAGAAGTAATTACAATATACCCTGTCTTTTTAACATCACGATGCTCTAACATGGGATGACTGACATCCGTATCCTCAGCTGCAATATTTGCAACAACTTCCTGTATCTTAGCACTATATGGTATAAATGATTTTGCATTTTGTTCTGCTTTACTCATTTTAGAGGCGGATACCATTTCCATTGCAGATGTGATTTGTTTTGTTTTCTTTGTCGAATCCATCCGACCTTTAATATCTCTAATTGACGCCAAGCTTTTTCACCGTCCTTCCTGTGACAGGCCAGAGGTTAGAAGTCAGAAATCGGATTACCCTGGCTCTTATATCCTTATCTTTTTTATGACGATTTTCATTTATTATTGCTTGGTAGAAACGTTTTCTTAAATGTTTCTACAGCATCGTCCATATCGCTTGTTTCTGGAAGTTTACCGGTTTCACGGATGGATGATAGTAATTCTTTACGATTGCTGTCCAACCAAACATGGAATTCAGATTCAAAACGGGTGATATCCTCAACCGGTACATCATCCAGATGGCCTTTGGTTAATGCATAGATGATCATCACCTGTTTTTCAACAGCTATCGGTTGATGCAGTCCTTGTTTAAGGATTTCAACAGTACGTTGACCACGCCCTAATTTTGCCAGCGTTGATTTATCCAGGTCTGAACCAAATTGCGAGAATGCCTCCAGTTCGCGGAAGGATGCCAAGTCTAGACGTAACGTTCCTGCAACCTTTTTCATCGCTTTAATTTGTGCAGATCCACCTACACGTGATACCGAAAGCCCCGCGTTAATCGCCGGACGAACACCGGAGAAGAATAAGTCTGATTGCAGGAAGATCTGTCCATCGGTTATGGAGATTACGTTTGTTGGGATATAGGCAGAAATATCGCCTGCTTGTGTTTCAACAAATGGTAGTGCAGTTAAGGATCCGCCACCTAATGTGTCGTTTAATTTTGCTGCACGCTCCAGTAAACGGGAGTGTATATAGAAAACATCACCTGGGAATGCTTCACGGCCTGGTGGACGACGAAGAAGCAAGGATAGTTCACGATATGCTGCTGCCTGCTTCGACAAGTCATCAAATACGACGACAACATGTTTGCCGTTATACATAAACTCTTCACCCATGGCTGTACCAGCATATGGTGCCATATATAATAATGGTGCCGGGTCTGATGCTCCAGCTGACACAACGATTGTCTTATCCAATACCCCGTAACGACGGAAGGTTTCCACAGTGCTTCTGACCGTTGACTCCTTTTGTCCAATCGCTACATAAATACAAAGCATATCCTCGTCTTTCTGGTTAATAATCGTATCAACGGCCACCGTTGTTTTCCCTGTTTGACGATCTCCGATAATAAGTTCACGCTGACCGCGTCCAATTGGTACCAGTGCATCGATTGCTTTAATACCGGTTTGTAATGGTTCATCAACCGATTGACGATCCATAACACTTGGTGCCGCTCCTTCCATTGGACGTGTTCCTGTTGTTTCAACCTGGCCTTTTCCGTCGATTGGCTGTCCAAGCGGGTTAACCACTCGTCCAAGCAAATTTTCTCCAACAGGTACTTGCATAATACGGCCTGTACGACGAACTTCATCGCCTTCTTTAATATCTGTATACGGGCCTAATATAACAATACCTACGTTGCTTTCTTCTAGGTTTTGTGCCAAGCCCATAACGCCACTTGAAAACTCAACAAGTTCTTGGGCCATGATATTATCAAGACCGTGAGCACGAGCAATACCGTCCCCAACTTCAATAACTGTTCCAATATCTGTTACTTCAATATCTGTATCAAAATTTTCGATTTGTTGCTTAATCAATGTACTAATTTCTTCAGCTTTCATGCTCATACCATTTCACCCCTATCATCATTAATTTGCAGTTACAATATCCCGCTTTATACGATCCAGTTTTCCACTCACGGAACCATCTATGATCTTATTCCCTATCCGGATCTTAATCCCGCCGATAATGGAAGGGTCGACAACATTATTTAACTTAAACTTATTTTTGGAGTAGCGCTTTACAAGTGTTTGTTCAAGTTGTTGACGTTCCGCTTCTGATAATTCGCGAACAGAATATACGGTTGCTTCTGCAGTTCCTTGTGCATCATTTACCAGTTGAACAAAATGATCAATAATGGATGGAATGATCTCAGTGCGCCTGCGATCCACAAGCAATTTAATTGTATTTAACGCATCTGTAGACAGGCCTGCAAATGCTTCAACTAAAAGCTCTTTTTTCCTTTCATTATTAATACGAGGATGCTTTAGGAATGTAAAAAGTTGTTCGTTGCCTTGGAAAACTTCATGAACAATGTTTAATTCTTGATGTAATTGCTCTAAAATAGCCTTTTCTTCACCGAGTTGAAAAAGAGCATCTGCGTAACGTTTGGCTACTACTGCTTCACTCATCGCTCTTCTCCTATCTCTTTAATGTATTCATTAATCAATGCTTCCTGATCCTGTTCACTGATTTCTTTTTCTATGACCTTACTTGCAATAAGTACAGATAACGATGAAACTTTATCTTGCAATGCTTGAAGTGCCTGCTCTTTTTCATTTTGAATATCATCTTGAGCCGCTTGTTTAATACGTTCTGCTTCTAAACGAGCCGATTCAACAATATCCTGCTCTTGTTTAACACCAGCATTTTTAGCATCTTCTATCATTTTTTGTGCTTCTTGTTTTGTTTGATGTAACTGATCACTTGCCTCTTTAGCGGCAATTTCAGCCTCGGCGCGACTTTTCTCAGCAGATTCTATTTCTCCTGCTACATAGTTTTCACGCTTTTCCATCACATTCATTACAGGTCCCCAAGCGAATTTCTTTAACAAAAAAAGCAATAATAGAAAGAAGAATAATTGTACTGCCATATCTCCTATTCTTAATCCACCTACTGTTGCTCCAATTGTCATAAAGTCAGTATATAAATGCACCGTTCTCACTCCTTTCACGGTCACGATATCGAAGTATTCTAAAGTGTCTTTTCGTCATAACTACATAAAGCAATGGCGAAGATTCTTGTGAATGAACTCCGCCATCTCATCTTATTAATTCAGGGACATTATTTAGATAATCATAAATGCGATAACTGCTGCGATGATTGGGATCGCCTCAACTAGTGCTGCACCGATTAACATTGTCGTTTGAAGTGCACCACGTACCTCTGGTTGACGTGCGATACTTTCTACTGTTTTACTTACGATCATCCCGTTACCAAGACCTGCACCTAATGCTGCTAGTCCAATTGCTATTGCTGCTGCTAATGCTTCCATGAAAATTTCCTCCTTTTATAGTAAACCTTGTTATATGTTATTAATTAATGGTCACTGCTCACTTTATGAGACATATAGACCATTGTTAACATCGTAAAGATAAATGCCTGGATGGCACCAATAAATAAACTAAATCCTTGCCATACCATTAATGGAATCGGCGCGGCAATGAGTCCAAATATGCCACCTGTCGTTCCTAGTCCTACGAGAAGAATCAGTAAAACTTCACCTGCATAGATATTTCCGAATAAACGTAAGCCTAACGTTAATGTGTTTGTGAATTCCTCAATAATTTTAAATGGCAACATAATTGGTACAGGACTGACATACTCTTTCAAATACGCCTTTGTTCCTTTTGTTTTTACACCATAATAATGTGTTAATAAGACCACCATTGCAGATAGGGTTAATGTTAACGTCGCATCGGCAGTTGGTGATTTCCACCATAAATCTTGGCCTACAAAGCCCAATGTTGCAACACCCACAAGGTTACTAATCAATATGTACGTAATTAACGTAAGGCCTAGCGGAAGGAATATCTTCCCTGTTTTCCAGTCCATTGTGTCGTTAATTATACCCTTCACAAAGTCAATTAGCCACTCCACGAAATTTTGCATCCCTGTTGGTTTCATTTGAAGGTTCCTGCTTGCCCATAAAAAGAAGAAGAACACTATAGCTGAAACAATAGGAATCATCATCACATTGGACAAGTTAAAGCTAAGCCAAGAAATCCCAAACACATTTTCAACAACTGGATTTGTATGATGGTCCAAATTCATCACCTCTCTTTTATATTTTCACTATATTTAGTTGCGGCTGCCACGCTTTCGACTGCGTATGTACGTATGAATAATAAGATCTGCCATCATTATAATATAATAAGATACCAGCCCGACAACCACAGCAATAATATGAAAGTGTTCTTCAAATCGAAGCGCGATTAAGGTAACTAGCATTGCTGCGGCCAATCTTGACAATGTTCCAATCCCCGCTCTTGTTTTGTTATCTTCTATCGATTGTGCGAACTGCCCCATTTTCCGCTGAAGAAGCCATAGGTTATAAGCACTTGCTGCAGTACCTAATAAAAGGCCTTGAAAAATACGCGGATATGGTGCGAAACCTACTGCAAGTACCAAGATTGCGAGAAGATAGAGCATCCATTTACGTTGGCGCGCTGTCATTGCTTCATATTCTTTCATCATGTTATAAATCTCCTTCAACTACTGACGAACACCCTGTTAAAAGAGGTGATCAGCATGCATAAAAAACTTGGCATACACCAAGCACCACAGATGAGAACATTCCTTTCTTATACTTGAAGTGACGTATAACGAATGAATTACTAAATAGGGGCTTGTCTAGTTGTTGCTGTTCCTGTCTTCATAATTTACCGGCAAAATCTACTAACCTAAATACGTATTAACAGCTCGAGTGTGTATCTTCAGGACGCTTACAAGTTTTCTACAACAATAAAAAACAAAAACTGCACCATACTGAAAACCTTATCATCCCATACTATGAAAGTTTACAATATGGTCTCTCTGTTGTCAATTGCTATGGGTAACTATTATTTGAAAAAAATAACTAGTATTATTTAATGCAAATTAATCGTTTTTAGATCTAAATTACTGGTGAATCATTCTGTTATCTCGATATATAAATTGGTTTGGTAACTTTCATATCTCCCGTCTTCTAATTGAACCGTTACTTGTGCCAGATAATGACCAGGATCGGCAACCTCTGACTCCTCTAGTTCTCCTTCGTTCATGCCAACCGCAAGATCATCTGTCTGTAATAAGTTAGCCTTAAACATCAGCGTGTCTGGATCATATAAATCCACCTGCACTTGTTCTGCTGGTTCTGTGACATACAAACTATATAAAAACGTATCATCAGAAAACGGTTTTAACGCGAATTCAAACCCTGTTGCCTTCGGATTATCTGCCGTTTGATTTACAAAAAGATAAGGTAGATGAAACGATTGATCGCTCTGGTTTAAAGTAAGCCACCCCTGATGAATTCCTTCATTTATTTGTGTTGTGTTCATGCTTACTTCAATTGGTATTGTTTTGGTTTCGTTTTCATCCACTGTAAATGTTTGTGGGAGATTCCAGGTTAAACCTTGTTCTTTTTTGGGTATTTCAAACGAATAGGTCTGTTGTTGATTCGTCGTATTTTCAATTTCTACCTCAATCGTTTTAGCCTCTTTATGGGATGTTATTTTCCCAAACGATAGGAGGGGATCGGTAATGATCGTAGTTGTGTCAATTGCCTCTTGAGGCTGAATCCCTCCCATTCCCTGCATGATTGGCTCACTTGGATACGATTCTTCTGTCTCCATTCGAAGTGCCGTCGTTTTTAATGCCCCGAAAATTTGCTCGTTCGTCCAGTTTGGTTTTGCTTCTTTAAGTAGCGCAACAGCACCAGCAACGTGTGGCGCTGCCATACTTGTTCCCTGTAGTTGCTGATACCCATCCGGTACGGTGCTCACAATATTCGTACCCGGAGCAAGCAGATCTGGTTTAATGTCCCAGTTCACGGTTACAGGCCCCCGTGAGCTAAATTCAGCGACACCACTCTCGGTCTCTTCATAAGCCGTTTCCAGTTGTAAAGATTCTTTTTGAATCTGCTCATGCAACCATTTGCCGTCTTCATTTGTAATTGCCGCTACCGGAACCTGTAGTGGATAATTTTCATGTTCAACCATGCCTTCAAACAATCCTTCTTCATTATTAGCTATTAATACAGCAATAGCTCCTTTATCCTCCGCTTGTTTTGCTTTATCGTATAGAGGAACGTCGTCACGCTCTAACAACACGATTTTTCCGTGAAAATTGGCTTCTTTTTCCACTCCATTTACAATTTGGTATGCTGTTTCCAAGTCCCATGGTGGCGCTCCCATCATCGGCACAAGTTGAATCGCCTTGTCAGCTTGTGCATCATATAAAAAGGGGATACGTTGCGGGGAACTGGAGGCACCTATCGATAGAGCATTTGAGGCGGTTGCAGGAGAACCTACTGTCCAATTCTCTGGACCATCATTTCCGTTTGCTAGAACGACAGAGATACCAAGGTCGGCAGCACGATTGACAGCCTTACTGGTTGGATAATCGGGACCATTAACGGCGTTACCTAGTGATAAATTCATCACATCCATCCCATCTTCCACCGCTTGTTCCATCGCTGCGATAACTTGAATAGATGTACCAGAACCACCAGGGCCAAGTGCACGGTAGGCGTGAATTTCTGCATCTGGAGCGACTCCTTGCAACTCCCCATTAGCCGCAATTATTCCTGCCACATGTGTGCCATGAACAGTTGGAATACCTTGATCTGGGGTTGTTTCCATCGGATCATTATCCAGATCAACCAAATCATACCCACCTTGATAGTTTCCTTCTAGATCTGGATGATTATAGTCAATGCCTGTATCCACTACCCCCACCTTTACACCTTTTCCTGTATAGGAGGTGTTGTTCAAAGCAGAAGGAAGAACCTGATCCACCTCCGCGTCTGCTTGAATGGTAGAAGTAGTTTCAATTGCTTCATAGGTTTGAACTGCGTGGATGCCTTTAATAAATTCCAGGGATTCCATTTTATCAAGTTTATCAGGAGCACCTTGTAGCGCCAAACCATTGAACAGTTTATTATAAGTTGCAACAACATCAACGAACGGATGGTATACCTCTAAATATTCTTTATGTTCGACCGGATCCCCTTCTACTTCAACGATAACCGATTGCATATCTTTCTCTGAAGCTTGTGTTGGTATGAAGAGAAGTATTACTGCGAAAAATGTCAAGATGGAAAGAAAATAGCGCATGGTGAGGAATGCTCCTTTTTTCTTCTTAGCTTTTGGAAAATGTGGGAGAATATGCATCGGGGTTGTAGTCAAGCTGGGTTTTATTTATTGGCTGTTTTAAAGGTTGTTGTTTTTGACACAAAAGATATAGAAGACGACGCAAGTGGTTGTTGATTTCCGCTGTGGACCGTTGCTTTCCGCGGGCACGGCTTCAGCCTTCGACGCACAGGACGTGCTAGTGCAGGTGTTGCGACAGGACGTCGCGAACTTAACCTGCCTCGAGAAACCCACTCTGCGGGGTCTTCAGACACGTGCTGTTCCCGCAGGAGTCAACGGTCCACAGCTCCAATCAACCATTGGAAAAGTGCAGGCATTTGCTTAAATTAATCAAACCATATATTTTTAGCAGCAGAGAAACACAACACCCAGCGGAGGAAACACATGAAGACTCCTGCGGGAGGAAGGCATAGGTGAGACCCCGCAGTGCGTAGCACGAGGAGGCTCACCAGCCGCCCGCGGAAAGCGAAATGTGTTTCCGTAGCGCATCCCTGCTCTCAACCAGCGTTTGCAAAAGAATTGTCACTTGCGTCATCTTTTATATCAACCACGAAGATTTAAAAGCAACAATTGTTTTCGGTGGGACGAGTAAGCGCAGTTCCAATACTTACGAAAAGAGCCTATTTTTAAAAGAAAAGTCCGTTATTCCCTCTAGTTCTCCCTCTCCATCTTTTGTAATTTAAACGGGCTCGGCTTTTTCATGAGCCAATTCAGAAATATGATATAATCATTTCTAAATTTAGATGACGATTGGCTTACCAATAGAAGCACCTCTGATCCTATAATTATATTTTTCAGCTACCTTGATACTCCCCGCCAAAACACGATCCACGCTCCTTCCAAACGCTCCTGAAAGTCTTCATCTTGATAGTAAAAGCTTTCCGTAAACGAACCATCCATTAAAATATAAAAGCCTGCTCTGAATACAGAAAATGAATCCACATTAAATACGCCTTCCCTTCTTCCCTGCTCAAAAAAATTCATTAATAGCTGATCAATTTTCGCATCTCCTGATTGCCCAAGCTTTTTTAAATCTTCCGTAAGTGATGCAGGCGGAAATAACATGAATCGTTTATACATCACTCCCTTATGTTTTTGATGAATAAAATCCGTGATATCGGTTAAAACAATATATATTCGATCTTTGACGGCCTTCTCCTGATGTGCGTTCGCACTGGTCATCATTACCTCTGTCGACTCTTCCATAACCTTTTTAGCTACTGTCAGATATAATTCGTCTTTACCGGAAAAGTGATTATAGAGTGATGGCTTCTGAATACCAACAGCCCCGGCGATATGTGCAAGTGTTGTGCCCTCATACCCACGTTTGGCAAATGATGAAAGTGCTGCTTGGATGATTCTGTCGCGTGTCGTTTTTGGCATTGCCAATAGCCTCCTTCATTTCACAAATCTATAAGAAAATAAATGCTTCGAAAACTTGGCTTTGCTAAGCTTTTACAGCAAAGCCTTAGTTGCACTTATGCAGATTAAGAAAGTTTTATACTCTGTATCTGCTAAAAAACGGATTGCCCATACTATTACCACATGATATAATAACTAAATATTAACTACCGTTAGTTAATATTTATTTTATTTATAATTCTATCAAAAGAAGAGGTGTTTGCAAATGAATATGAAGTGGCTACTCGTTCTTATTGCCTCTGCCTTTGAGGTAGGTTGGGCAACTGGACTTAAATATGCAAATGATGCGCTCACATGGACCTTAACAGGAATTGCGGTTGTTATCAGCTTTTGGCTACTCCTTAAAGCAGCGACTTCTCTTCCTACAAGTACGGCTTATGCTGTTTTTGCTGGTTTGGGAACCGTCGGCACAGTGATTGTGGATATGGTCTTTTTCAATGCTTCTATTAACATCTGGATGCTCGCATTTGTTGTACTTCTACTTGTTGGAGTCATCGGTTTGAAAACAGTAACGGGCGATGAGACATCAGAAAGGGGCGTGCACTCATGAATTGGTTTGTACTCATTGTAGCAGGTCTCTTTGAAGTTGTTGGTGTTACCGGCATGCAAAGGATTGCAAAAGGGGAAAAGAAATCAGGTTTCCCTATTCTTATAGTGGGGTTCCTTATTAGTTTTACTCTACTATCCATTGCTATGGAAACTATTCCACTCGGTGTTGCTTACGCCGTCTGGACAGGAATGGGAACCGTGGGAAGCGCGATTGTAGGTATGATTTTTTACAATGAATCGACTGATCGCCTGCGTCTGATGTTCATGGGTATGGTGATCGTAGCTGTCGTAGGACTAAGGCTTGTTTCAGCTTAAACGGATCATGGGGAAGCAAGTAGACAGTTCTCTTTTACTTTTTAAAAAAAGAAGCAAGAGAACCGTCGTCCCACTGCTTCTTTCTAAAATCTATTTTGTCCCAAATAAACGGTCACCTGCATCACCAAGGCCAGGGACAATATACCCTTTTTCATCCAGCTTATCATCCATTGCACCTAAATAAATATCAACATCAGGATGATCTTGTTTAATGACTTCAACGCCTTCCGGTGCAGCGACTAAACACATCAGACGAATATTTCCTGCACCACGTTTTTTCAGGGAATGGATTGCGTCATTTGCGGAACCCCCTGTTGCTAGCATTGGATCCAAGACAATTAATTCACGTTCAGAAATATCAGATGGCAATTTAATATAGTATTCATGCGGAGTGAGCGTTTCCGGGTCACGATACAATCCAACATGTCCTACTTTTGCTGCTGGAAGAAGGTTCAACATACCGTCAACCATCCCAAGGCCAGCGCGCAAAATTGGAATAAGCCCGATTTTTTTACCAGCTAAAACTTGCGTCGTTGCTTCTGTTACTGGCGTTTCTGTTGTTGCTTCCTGAAGCGGAAGGTTTCGTGTGATTTCAAAAGCCATTAACATGGAAACTTCGTCAACAAGCTCGCGGAATTCCTTTGTTCCTGTGTTTTTATCTCTTATGTACGTTAATTTATGTTGAATTAACGGATGATCGAGTACGAAAACATTTCCCATTTGCGAGATCACTCCTTTTATTTTTATATCTCTAAAATTGTACTAATAATACAAGCTGCTTTCAAGGTAAATTGTGTGCATGCGAATAAAATGTTTCTGAATCTGCGGTTAAATAATGGTTTGTACTGATAAAACACCTATTAGAAACCTAGCTCTTGCCAGGCCTTTACGGCAAAAGCCAATGCCCACACTTATGTAGATAAGAAAGTTTTTGCCAAAAAAAGGATGCCCCCGACTGGAGCATCCTTTTTATTTATGCAAATAATGGAAATTTACTTGTTAGTTCCTTCACTCGATCTGCTGCTTCTTTTAATTTCGCTTCATCTTTATGGTTTTTCAACGTTAGGGATATAATTGCAGCGATTTCTTTCATTTCGTTTTCACCAAATCCACGAGTGGTTACAGCTGCAGTTCCTATGCGTAGGCCACTTGTTACAAATGGGCTTTCGGTGTCAAAAGGAATCGTATTTTTATTTGCTGTGATACCAATTTCGTCCAACACGTTTTCAGCTACTTTCCCAGTTAGATCAAGCGGCGTGACATCAAGGAGTAATAAATGATTATCCGTTCCACCTGAAACGATACGAACGCCATTTTTTTCTAATTCATCGTTTAACACACTAGCATTTTTTATAATTTGTTTGGCATATGTTTTAAAGTCAGGAGATAAAGCTTCCTTAAAAGCTGTTGCCTTGGCAGCAATAACATGCATCAATGGGCCGCCTTGCATGCCAGGGAATACCGATTTATCAATTTTCTTCGCGTATTCTTCTTTACATAAAATCACACCACCACGAGGTCCGCGCAATGTTTTATGTGTTGTTGTTGTAACAAAATCAGCGTGCGGTACTGGGTTTTGATGCTCTCCCGCTGCTATAAGCCCGGCAATGTGAGCCATATCAACCATCAAATAGGCGCCAACTTCGTCCGCAATTTCACGAAATTTCGCAAAATCAATTTCTCTGGAGTAGGCACTCGCACCTACTACAAGCAATTTTGGCTGTACTTCTTTTGCTTTTTCCAATACGGCATCATAATCAAGTTGCTCGGTTTCTTTATCAACACCATAATCCTCGAAGTTATACAGTTTCCCACTAAAGTTCACAGGACTCCCGTGTGTTAAGTGGCCACCATGATTTAAATTCATTCCTAAAACCGTATCACCATAGTCCAATACTGTAAAATAAACAGCCATATTCGCTTGAGCTCCTGAATGGGGTTGTACGTTTGCATGATCTGCACCGAAAAGTTCTTTTACGCGATCTCGAGCTAAATTTTCAACGACATCTACATGCTCACATCCACCATAATACCTTTTTCCAGGGTAGCCTTCTGCATATTTATTCGTTAATTCAGATCCCATCGCTTCCATCACTGCTTCTGATACAAAGTTCTCCGAAGCGATTAGCTCAATTTTCTCTAACTGACGCGCCTTTTCTGCTTGCATTGCTGTGAATAATTCCTGATCTGCTTGTTTTACATGTTCCATGATAAAAGCCTCCTATGTAGTTAAAAATATGTAGAAAATAATTTCAGTATGCCTACGTTGTTCACCCAACCTATTCGGTTTCGCAGCTATCATTTGTTTTAGTCGTTTCATAGTTTGCACGTTTGCCTCCGATTAACTTCGGACGCGTACGTGCTGCTCTTATGCGCGCATTGCCAACCCATCTTTGTTCAAAATGTAATGGAACAGCTACCTGTTTTAGATGCATCCCAATCATCGTTTCCCCAATATCAATTCCTGCGCTTGCTTCTACATTTTCAACGACGACTGGATCTTCTATATGGTTATACGCATATGTCGCCATCGAACCACCTGCGCCTGGTACTGGAATAACGGACACTTCTTCCAGTTTGCTGGCCTGCATCGTTTCGCGTTCCATGACGATGCAGCGATTTAAATGTTCACAGCATTGAAAAACAAGCTGGATACCAGTATGCTGCTGCAACTGTTTTAGTTCATTAAATACAACAGCTGCAACCTCTTGACTACCGGATGTCCCAATATTTTCACCGGTGATCTCACTTGTCGAACAACCAATAACAAAAATATCTCCTTCACGTAAATAGGATCCACTCACCCATTCACGAACGATAGCTTGCATATCCTGATGTATATCTTGGTTGAAACCTGTCATGTAAAACCACCCCACTCGTTTTTTAACCATACAAACATTTTCGATTGTCGGTGCCTGGTCCCAAACAGCTGCATGTACTTCTTCTATTCCTGCTTTATGATCGCTTCCCTAGTACTGATCTATTTTTTTCTGTAATAAATCAATATATTTGTCCAGTTCTGTCAACGTTTCCCGGTAGGTTGTTAGGTCACCTCCAAATGGATCAGAAATATCATAATTGATAAGATTAGCTTCCAATTCCTGAATATATTTCACATCGTCACGTAGATGCTCAACAAGTTGCTGATCCAATTTCGTATTATCCACCTTATGCTGATTCTCCTGGATAAATATGGAGCGTTTTTCTTCAAAATTAGAATAAGCCTGTTTAAGTTCATCCCATATTTTTTTGTCCGTTTCGGATACATATTCCTTTAACGTAAAATATTTATCTTGAAAATTCGGATATTCCATAATAAGGGATTGCTTATGCTGGGTGGTCATCGTCAAAATAAGATCTGCTGCGTGTAACTCTTTATGCGTTACCGGTTGGGAAAGGTGATTCATCGTTATATTCTTCTTCTGTAACGCATCCATCGCAAATTGATTTATACGCTGATTTTTTCCAGCAAAAATTCCGGCAGACTGGACCTCTACCTCAGGCATCTTATCTCTAACAAGCGCTTCAGCCATCGGACTCCGGCACGTATTCCCTGTACAGACAAACAATATCTTCATATGCGATCCTCCATTATAATTCTCTATCTTAGATAATATCATAAATACGGGAACATGTCAGAGGAATCGAAGAAGACATTAAAGTATTATTCTGAATAGATCAGATGTCAGCTTAAGCTTAAGGCCATGATCCCTACATGGAGGAGATTGGGTTCCTATCTATGAACAAAAGCGCAATCGCCCGGTTAGCAACGTACAAACTGGAGCATTCCGCAATGAGATAAAGGAAACACGACGAACGAAGGGAGTCGATGTTGACTTATCGTAGTGGAGGAGTGTGAAGTTTGATAGTTGCTGGGCGCTGGAGCTGGACGTGGCTATTCCAGTGTATAAGTTATCCACAGCTTTTAAATTCTATAGTTTCCTGCAACAAAAAAACAGTAGATTTTATACTGTGTAAAATCAACTGCTTTTTTATCATTCGTTTTAGCAAAAGGGTGTTTTGTCGGTAGCAAAAAGAGCCTAGCCAAATAACAAAGTCAGCCCAAATCCACAAAGGATACTTCCACCCAATACTTCGCTATAGACACCCAGAATGGTATGTACTTTTTTTCCTACTAACATCCCAGTCCATGCGAGGAATGTACTCATTGTGCCAAATAGGAATAAGGCAAGTGCTGTTTCTACTCCGGATAAACCAAGGCTTAGTCCAACTGAAAAACTATCAATACTTACGCTAAAAGATAAGATATATAGCCCAAAACCAATTGGTTGTATCACTTTTTTCGCTTTATAAACAAATCCAGAAAAAAGCATTTGAGCACCAATACCAAATAAGATGATCCCACCCAGAACGGATGTCAATTCGCCAATTCGCGTTGAAATTACATGGCCAAGAATGATACCCGCAAACGGCATTAAAAAATGGAATAAGCCAATGACAAGCCCGATTAAAGCAATTCGTTTGAGCCGAATCCGCTGCATACCAATCCCGAGACACACAGAAAAGGCGTCCATTCCTAAGGCAAGAGCCATAAATAATAGGGAGGCAAATTCAGCTATATAAAAACTTGGCATCCAACTACTCCCCCCTCGGACATGCTTATAGAATATATGCATGTCCGAAGGGGAATATGATTGCTATGTAAGCGAGTCTCTTTTATAGACAGTTGCTGCTTTTTTTAACCGGTTCATGATCGCTTCGCCAATCCCCTCTTCCGAAAAGGTTTCACATAGTATAATATCAACATCGCCTTCTTTAAAAGTCCGTAATCCTTCATATAAATTGGCTGCGATCTCGTGTGAATCCTCACCGAGTGAAATGATTTCATCTGCTTCTAGTAACGCACCTGTTTTCGTACTAGAAAGCACACCGATCCGGCAATTTTTCTTTCGCTCTCCATCGATGACTTGCTGCAAGTTAGCTGGCGTTCCTTCCACAAGCCATAATGGAATATCTGGTGAATAGTGTTTGTATTTCATCCCTGGTGATGTCGGTTGTTCGTTTGCATTTACAAGTGCAGGATCGATCATGATTGTCCCTACAACCTTTTCCAATTGTTCTTTCGTTATGCCACCTGGCCTGAGAATAATTGGGATTTCCTTCGTACAATCAATGACAGTGGACTCTACCCCAACACCTGTAGCCCCGCCGTCCAATAATCCGGACACCTTTCCATTTAAATCAGCCCAGACATGAGCAGCTGTTGTTGGGCTAGGTTTTCCAGATATATTTGCACTTGGAGCTGCGATTGGAATATCGCATATCTGTAGTAATTGTTGTGCCACGGGATGATCAGGCATTCGTACCGCAATTGTGGACAAGCCAGCCGTTACATTGCTCGCACATACACCATTACTTGGTAATACAAACGTTAAAGGGCCAGGTGCAAATGCATCAATTAAGTTGTCCACAAACGCCGGCAACTTTTCCACAATCCTTGTTAATTGCTCTTTATTAGCGACATGAGCAATTAACGGATTATCCTGCGGCCGCCCTTTTGCCTGAAAAATGTTAGATACAGCTGCTTCACTGGTTGCATCTGCCCCTAAACCGTATACTGTTTCCGTGGGAAAGGCTACAGTAGAGCCGCTTGTTAAGAGGGCTGCCGCTTCAGCAATTGCTGCTCTATTATATCGATCATTATTATTTTTTAAATTCCAACGTGTCGTTTCCATCGCGCACTCCCTCTTTTCTATCCTATATTTTAGTCGATACAGCTGTTTTTCGCAAAAGGAAAAATGAACAAAAGCGCAAGCGCCCGTTTAGCAACGTACAAACTGCGCCCGCGCATCGCGGGTGGTTCAACGTTGCCACGCAAAGTGGCGGTTTTAGTTGAACCTCTACTGCCACAATGAGATAAAGGAAACATGCCCCTTCATAGGGGTATGCCGACGTTGGGCGCAAAGCCCGGTTTTAGTCGGCCTTCCTTAAGACAAGGGAGTAGATGTTGACTTTCACCACAAGGGTATAAGTGCGACTAATCCTCTGGCAGAGCCAATCGGCAAGTCTTCTTTATCGTAGTGGAGGAGTGTGAAGTTTGATAGTTGCTGGGCGCTGGAGCTGGACGTGGATATTTCGGTAACTAAGTTATCCACAGCTTTTAAATTCTATAGTTTGCTATGCAACAAAAAAGCCCGCAGAATATTATCCACAGGCTAAACACTTCATGTACTTGTTTTCATTGTTTATCATTCATACTTATGCACATAATCGTCCGTTTACCAACAAGTTGTCAACAAGAGAATGTGTATAATGTGAATACTTGTTAAGAAACACTGTAAAACCACCAATTCCCTTCTCTTGATTCATCCTTATCAACAAAATTTCCTTCTTGTTGTGGATGAAATTGTAGCGATTCCAATATTATATCCACAACAGGCTGATGACTGTGCACATATACGGTTTTCGCCTGTTGTTCTTTTGCCAAATTCAAAATCGTTTCCAGTAATACTGGCAATTTAGCAGCTTCGGATTTTGTAATATACAGTTGTTTTAGCCAATAGATATAATCATCCATCGCCTCTAAAACAAAGCATCCTTCTATCTGATCTTGTACCTCGACGACGTAACCCATCTGCAGTAAACTATCTCCATTTACTGTCTGATTATTTTTTAAAAAATGATCTAATTTTTCCTCCGATACACGATTAGCTTGGATTAAGTTCATCCTTTTCACCTCTATTGTTTTTGATAGTCTCTTACTCGTTTCTATCATTCTATGCATGAATAAACGACCCTATGACCAATCAAACCATTCAAATAGAAAAAATTTCACTTCTGCTGATTCTTCTTCTGTTTCCTCTGTTTCTTCTGCTTCTGCTGTTTCATCCGTTTCCTCTGCAGCTACACTCGTTCCATTGGAAAAGTCCAGGAAACATAAAGGCGGGAAAAGCACGCACCACCAATTGGAACCCTCACCTTCTCCAATCGTAATTAACACTGCTTCATACTCTCCTGCCGGGTATAAAAAGTCACCATACAATTTCATTGGGAAAGATACATTGGACCCATATTCCACATCAAAATCATTTGTTACATTTTCTTCCTTTAGAACACGCTCAATAATGCCTTCGATTTCCGGGATACGTGCTTCTATTAAACTTCTCGCTTCTTCGATATCCGTAATATACTTCACCCATTCCGTAATTTCTTCATTCACACGATCACGTACGAGATTTTTTAATGCTTGATCTTCCTCATTATCACTATTTGCTAGAATCCGCAGACGAATCGCTTCATCTGGAATGACTTGATAATCATATTGTGAATCCTCTTGCTCAGGCTCTAAAGATTGCTCACTCACTCCTGTTGTTGGCATCGAGAAAAATAGTAAAAAGAATATAAATGCAAAAAATACTAGTTTATTAATCATTTTGGTTCCCCTCTCCATCTGATCTATCATCAGTATGGTCAGGAGTAAATGAATTTAAACTAGTATTCTAGTAAAGGTTATTCAAAAAGTCACCAAATGATAAGCGGCGAATCTCTTCGTTGGCGCAGAGGAGCTTCTACTAAGACCGCCCACGTCCTGTGGGCAACGTAGAAGTCAACACTTCCTGTGCAAGTCCGCTACTCACGTATTAAAAGCATACGCTCTATTCCTTGGAAAAGAAAGTCGCTTTTCCTGCGTGCGATGCAGGTTCGAGGAAGCTTTCCTTAGTGCTCAAAACTACGCCTCCTCGACCTTCGACGCACAGGACGTGCTAGTGTCGCCATTGTCACAGGACGTGACGTACTTAGGAGACCTTGCTTCTAATTCGGGAACTTTTTGAACACGCACTAATAATTTATTTTTGCTGTTAGGATTCGGTCTTTTTTATTTATATCTTTTAACGTTTCCACCTGACTCTTTGGAAAAACATGTTTCATAAGTTCATTTACGGTATCACGTTGCTGATAGCCAATTTCAAATGCGATAAAACCCTCTTCGTTTAGAACCTCAGGCAACTGTTCTATGATTTTCCGATATGCAGCTAAGCCATTTTCTTCCGCAAATAATGCGAGTTTCGGATCAAAGGTTTTCACCGTATCTGAAAGATGCACCTCATCAGACTTTGCAATGTAGGGTGGATTGGATACGATAAGATCAGGACGAATAGCGTGATTGATCAACGGTTGCAGGAAATCCCCTTGTAAAAAGGTAACCGATGCATCGAGATGCGCTGCGTTTTCGGAAGCTATTTTCAATGCCTCTTCTGAAATGTCCGTGGCATAAACATTCGCGTTTGGTAACTCCAATGCGAGTGTTATGGCAATAATACCGCTCCCTGTACCAATATCAACGATGGTCGGATGCGTCTCTTTATTTTGCTTGGTTACGTTTATTACGTGTTGCACGAGCTCTTCTGTTTCTGGCCTCGGGATAAGCACCTGCTCATTTACCTGAAATTCTCGTCCGTAAAACGATTCAACTCCCGTAAGATGCTGAACCGGAACCCCTGTCTCGGCATGTTTTTCAATAGCCGCATTAAACGGTTCCAACACAAGTTCTGGAACCGGGTCCTGCATCAGCATGTGAAATTTAGAACGCGATACTTGTAAATGATGCTGCAATAGAATTTCTGCCACTTTCGCTTCTCGATTATGATTTTCTAAAAAAAGAGAAGCCCGCTTGAGGACTTCATATTGTTTTATACTCAAATTATTCACCTATTTGTTCCATCTTCTTTGTTTGTTCTTCCAATAGTAAGGCGTCAACAAATTCATTCAGTTTACCTTGCAAAATTTGATCAAGGCGTTGAATCGTTAACCCGATTCGATGATCGGTCACACGATTTTGTGGGAAGTTATACGTACGAATCCGCTCCGAACGGTCCCCAGTACCCACTGCTGATTTTCTCGTTTCATCATATTCATCCTGTGCTTCTTGTTGGTACATATCATAAATGCGCGCTCGCAAGATCTTCATCGCCTTTTCTTTGTTCTTGATTTGCGATTTTTCATCCTGAATGGAAACAACGACACCTGTTGGATCATGAGTCAAACGCACGGCAGACATCGTCGTGTTAACGCTTTGCCCACCAGGTCCACTTGAAGCGAACGTATCAACACGGATATCTTTCTCATGAATATCGACTTCTACATCCTCCGCCTCAGGCAGCACAGCCACTGTCGCTGTTGATGTATGAATCCTACCACCAGATTCCGTCTCGGGAACACGTTGAACACGATGCGCACCATTTTCATATTTTAATTTCGAATAGGCACCCGTTCCACTGACCATAATAACGATTTCCTTGTATCCGCCAACACCTGTCGAGCTGGCTTCCATTACTTCTGTCTTCCAGCCATATTGCTCAGCAAAACGGGAATACATACGATATAAGTCTCCAGCAAATAATGCAGCCTCATCGCCTCCAGCTGCACCACGAATTTCCATAAACACGTTTTTATCATCATTTGGATCTTTTGGAAGAAGCAATACCCTCAATTTTTCTTCGAGTTCTTCCTTGGATTTTGTAAGATCAGTGATTTCAGACTTCACCATTTCTTCCATCTCGTCGTCCATGTTTTCTTCCTGCATCGCTTTCGCATCTTTTAACTGCGACGTTACATCCTTATATTCAGCATAAGCCTGCACAACATCTTCCAAGTCTGATTGTTCCTTCGAATATTCACGTAGTTTACTTGTATCATTTATAATTTCCGGATCACTAAGCATTTCATTTAATTTATTATAACGATCTTCTAACGTTTGTAAACGTTCTAACATAACGTACACCTCATTTCGATTAACAGTATAATTATAATATACTGAGGCGTGTAGGTCAAAATCTAACCAGTGATAGCGTGAGAATGGGCTTAGCGGCGGTCGAGCCGATTTGCGGTGCTCATTGAAGCGATTCGGCACTAGCGTGATTCGACTAATTCAAAAGATTCCTCGTTATCATCCCAATTAACTTCAACATTAACGATCATATCTTCCCTCATAATCGCTCCAGTTCCACCACCTCTTGATGTAAATTCTTTATCAGATACAGGTTCATCAAACGTTATTGATGAAATCCCTTCACCAGTTGTCCCTCGTGTGAATTTATAGTCTAGTTGTTCCATTGAAGCTAGTTCTGCCAACTCTCCTTTATATGTTAATTTGAATACATAGTCACTTTCACTTGAATAGGTATTTACATCATCCGCATCTTTTCCCCATACTTCTTCAGCTTCATATTCTAACTCTGCCGACCAATAGTCCCCACCTCCTGTAAAGAGGTAACGATGCTCCGTCACCTCTTCATCGGTAGAACAGGCACTTATTAACCCTGTAAATAGTAGCAATAGAATTATTCTCTTGAATTTGAAAACCCCCTCTCCTACTATTTATATTTCTTATTACACGAAACTGTGTCATTAATTGGCCAAGTATGCATGAGTAAAGAACCAGTAATCGTGTTATTGGATTTTCAATTTAATAAACCGTTCGCTAATAAACCCATTAATATCCCAACAATAATTAGCGGTCTTTTACCTTCTACAAAAGGGGTTGGAAAAAGGCGTCAACTATTTTTTGGTAACCAAAGGGCAATATTGAAGTTATGAATAACCGATTACGATAGAAAAGGTTACCAAAAATCTGAATTTTTTAAGCGTAATTTCTCCTCTTTTATAGGCAATATTTAATACTTTAATCATGGAATAAACCGTTATAAAAATTATTATAGCTGAAAAAATACTAATTAAGATTACTTCCATTTTTGACCTCCTTTCACTTTAGATTAATATGCATTATTCTGTTTTACGACTAAAACATTCTTCACATATGAATTTGCCTTCATTTCTCAAATATGCTTTTATCTCAGTAAATCCTTTCCTCTTGGGATAACGCATTTTTACAAAAACAACATCTTCACCCTTAATTTCTTTTTCACAAATCGTGCATTTAGGTTTTTCCCATAGCATTATTTAATCACCACCAAGTAACTTTTCATTTTATAAACTTTATTATCAACTACCTGCTCACATTCGTATAATTTTTCACAATATTTAATTGTATGATAACATAAATAAACAGAAGAAAGGAGCTGATGTTGACTTTCACCACAAGGGTATAAGTGCGAATAAGCCTCTGGCAGAGCCAATCGGCAAGTCTTCTTTATCGTACGGAGGTGAAGGAAGTCGCGCTAGTCGCTGGGCGCTGGAGCTGGACGTGGATATTTCGGTAACTAAGTTATCCACAGCTTTTAAATTCTATAGTTTCCTGCAAACAAAAAAGAGTACCCTTGAGGCACTCTTATTTCGGTAATTTAGCTAAACTATTTAGTATGATTTTATTACTTGGTTTGTTTGGGACTTCATGGTGGTGCCGACATCTCGGCTCGTAAGATTCAGATGCGCCAACTAGTATGATTGGATCATCATAGGATGCTGGCTTACCATCAATTAAGCGTTGTGTTCTACTAGCTGGAGATCCGCATGATGGGCAAATTGCATTAAGTTTTGTGACGGATTCACTTAGTGCCATTAGAGCTGGCATTGCTCCAAATGGCTCCCCACGAAAATCGGTGTCTAACCCTGCAGCTATTACACGTATGCCTTGATTTGCGAGCTCCGTAGCGACTTCTATAATATTTTCATCAAAAAACTGAACTTCATCTATTCCAACGAGGTCTACGCGCTCGTTAATATTCTCCAAAATTTTATCAGAACTGTTTACAGGGCGGGCTACTGTGGACGTGCCATTATGTGACACAACGGATTCGTCTTCAAACCTGTTATCAATCACAGGTTTAAATACCCTTACAGACAAATTCCCGTATGTTGCTCTGCGTACACGACGGATTAATTCTTCCGATTTTCCTGAAAACATGCTTCCGCAGATTACTTCTAGCCAACCATTTTGTTTCATCAGATTCATGAGTAGGGTGCTCCCTTCAGGCATTATACATTACTACTTTATGATATGTATCTTGATTAGTTTACCACTAATCTCAACATTATTAACCCATTTTTAGAGGTTGTTCAAAAAGTCCGGTAAAAATGACACATCGCAGGGGAACTTTTGCTAAAACCGCCCACGTCCTGTGGGCAACGCAGAAGTCACCACATCCTGTGGAAGCTCGTTGGCTTGCTTTTCCGTTGTTCACGTATTAATTGCATACGTTCCACTACTCAAGGCTATGCCGCCTCGAACTTCTCGGTCCTTTTTATCCTCCTTTTTGAACACGCACTTTTATCTATTTTAATTAGAACGTGGCATTCGTTAAAGGGACTCTTAGAGAGCGTTCGTTGCTGTGTAAGGCAGTTACTGCATAAGTGCAACTTAAAGCCATGTTGGTTCCTATTTTCCAAGTAAAAAAAGGCAAAATATAGACGTTTTGCCTTTTTTGTTCATCATTATTTTTTAATGGATTCATACGAAACTCATGTTGCATCATTCCAGTTCCGTTGTAAGGTGATCCATCGACTTGTGATAGATACTGGAAGAACCAGCAAAATCCACCTTTTCCCTTTACTAGAATAGTTCGACGCTGCAACACAATGTCGCAACGTCGAATTATCATATGGATTTTCGGACATCATTTTACGTATCATGCCGATTCATAATCCACTTCGCTTTAGTTCATGTTATATTTTTTCTTAAATCGGTCAACACGTCCACCGACTCTATCAGCTTTTTGTTTTCCTGTGTAAAATGGGTGTGAATCTGAACTAATTTCAACACGGATTAACGGGTATGAATTACCGTCTTCCCACTCAATTGTTTCTTCTGAGCTTTTTGTTGAACCAGTTAAGAATTTAAAATCTGAACTTGTATCAAGAAATACTACTTTTCTGTATTCCGGATGAATTTCCTTTTTCATGTCTTTCCACTCCTTTTTGCCCTGAACCCCTTGTGAACAGAGTTATTGTAAGAGACGTCACAGGCACTACACCTTATCTAAACTCACATAAAATTATTATAACAGCCTGTTGATTTGATTGCAATAGGATAGAAATATTTACCGAAAAGCTTCACTATTAGAGGTTGTTCAAAAAAGTCCGGTTAAAATGACATATCGAAGGGACTTCTACTTAAACCGCCTACGTCAATAGATACCGTAGAAGTCACCACAACACTGCTAGAATCCCATTGGAACCGAAAACCATTGTGCGTTGAAAGTTCGAGGCAGCATAGTTTCGAGCACAAAGGGAACGTGTTCTTCTTTTCCAAGGAGCGGTTAACGGGTTTACTTGTGAGGTGCAAAACAAAATTGCCTGGAAAAATTGCCAAAGAATATAAAACTAAAAATTGTTACACCTAGCCCCATTTTGCATTAATTATTTATTAGATTGTTATTTTTTCCCGGACATCTTCCAAAACTTCGATATCTATTCTACTGTTTCTTTAATATAATCACGGCAGGAGTCAGGAAAACGAACAGAATGGAGTTCCCAAAAACCAGCCAACCCATCTATAGGGAAAATTGAGCTTTTTTACTTCATAAAAGCACCCTTATATGCAATAAGTTCCTTTCTTGAATTTCTATACCACACCTTTGATAGTCTCTAAAGTATAATTTTCATAATATTCATCTAATTGGAATCAAATGCTTTCCGATAAAATCCCCTTAACTCTGCTCCATTATCTGGCCATTCAAGCGGCTGTTCGTTAACCATCATCCCCAATGCATCAAGACAGCGATGCCATCCCGCAGCTGTTGCGGCTGCCCAAGACCGGTCATTAAACGTATGCTCAAATGTCATTCGGCATCCATCGGGGGTGCTTTGCAATTCGATTCGAAGCAAATCATCAACCTCACGAAAAGCAAAAACTACAGGCGGCTCGAATGCAGTAATCACTCCTTCATACTTCGTTCCTTCTCCATCATCAAAGTGAATTTTTCCACCCTCTTGGAGATCCATCTCTTCCGTTGCAAACGGATACCACTTGGTAAAGTAATCAGAATCCGTTACGCAGCGAAAAACCCTCTCAGGTTTATGTGCAAAAAAACGCTCAAATTGCAAAACACAACGACCATCTCTTTCATGTAACTTTCCATATTTATTCATTTTTTTCTCCTTCCATTTTATTTTTTTATTTGAATATTAACATCAGCAAAAAGGTTTATCTTAAACAGTATGGCCCTCTTAAGAAATACGAGCGCTGCTTATCCTTCTTCAGTCCCTAATGTCATACCACCATCAACGACAATTTCTGTTCCCGTGCAATATGAACTTTCATCAGAAGCAAGGAATGCTACAGCCCGCGCAATTTCAAGCGGCTGCCCGATACGCCCCAGAGGAACCGAATTATAAAAATCCGGAACACCTTCACCTTGGGTGGCCATTTCTGTTTCGATTCCGCCCGGATGGACCATATTAACCCGGATTCCCTTTTGTCCCAATTCAATAGCTGCTGCTTTAGACATCGCAACAACGGACGCTTTTGTGGCAGCATAGGCTGAAGAATTACCAATTGGGGCAAACGCAGAGATCGATAAATTGTTTATAATAGAACCTTTTTGCTGTTTTTCCATATGCGGAATAACTGCTTGCATTCCCCGAAATACTCCGAGCTGATTCACATTAATCAACTGTTGATAATCATCTATAGTTATGTTAATGAATGGTTTACGTTTTAGAACTCCGGCATTATTAACGAGCACATCGATTTTACCGAATTTGTCCATAACCAAATCCACAGCTGCTTTCCACTGTGATTCCTTTGTGACATCCAACTGCACCGGATATGCGCGCTCTTCACCTATAGCCAGTGCCACTTCCTGAGCCTTGGCATAATTCCGGGCACCAACCACCACAATGCCACCTAATGAGGCAAGATGGTCAGCGATAGCTTTTCCCTGACCACGATTGGCACCAGTAATAAGGATTACTTGTTTTTTTAAGTCAGGCATACTCTTTCTCTCCTTAGTCATTGTCTTATGATATTCTAACATACAATGGCCAAATACTGCGTTTATTATTATGGCTCTTCAACACCATAAATGATTGTAATTATTCACAGTCTATTTCTGACTTAACCCTTAACGCAACAATAAGATATTTTATAAATAACCCTTCATCCTAATTACTTTTCCATCAACTTCTGGACCAACTTCTTCCATTCCATTTTTATGATAAAACTTAATCGCAGCTGAATTTGATGGGGCAACTCTTAGGTGATACTCACTAACTTTATTGTTATCAAAGAATTGCTTCGCATAGTTGTGTAATTCTTTTCCTTTACCCTTTCCACGCATTTCAGGTACTAAGTAATACAGATTTATATATCCAATTTCTTTACCTTCGAATTCACGAATGGTTAATTCCAGTTGTCCTATATATTTACCGTCTTCTTCAACTAAAACAAAGCCTTTTGAAAGATCTTTTATTTTTTCATCTAACCAATGTAGATATTCCTCTTCACCAAATCCCGAAGTATCTCCAAAGCTAACTTTAAAAGAGTCTTTCCGAAATTCAACTACTTTATCTCGATGTTTCTTTATTTCAATTTCCTTGAACTTCACTTCATCACCCCTTATAAAACCTCTTCTTTAACAAAGCCCTGTTTCACAAGAGCACGATTTAGATGAAGAACTAAAGTTCTTTCTTCATCGAAGCAACCTTGATATTTATACCGTTTGGTTTATGCACAACCTCTTCGTCATACACAACATAACCTATGGAACTATATAGCTGCATGTTCTTAGGTACTGTCATACGAACCTTGCACAGTATTGTAGATACACCAAATTTATTTGCATAGTCCTCTAAAGATTTTAATATCTTTTTCCCGATTCCTTCTCCTTGTTTTTCAGGAATGACTGACAAACGATAAAAATATAAACTCTCATTTTTTAATTGAAATCGGACCATACCGACTGGATTATTTTCTTCATATGCAATCAATGATTTTTCCCCTTTTTTAAAAGCGTCAGAAACCGACTGAACAGTTTCTTCTAAAGCGCTTGGAGGAATTTCATTCTTATATTCCATAAATGCCTTAATCATTAAATTATGAATTATAGGTGCATCTGAAGATATTGTAGAATTTATTACCATATTTCCCCTCCTCTTGATGTAATAGTTATACATTTAGAATTATTTTATACAAAATAAAATTATTAAACAATACTGAACCAAATAATATTATCGAGTCTCCATTTAACAATAATTTCTTCTTGTGTTAAATTGCTCCGTTAGCTTAAGTACATTTTTCACAATCTCCAATCATTTAGCTTAACATGATAAAGCTAATTTTTTAGATCAATATCCAGACTGGTTAAAAACGAACATCACCCTAACAAAAATCCTAGTATTTGAGTATTGATAAATAGAATAATAATTTATAGAACAAAGGCACAAGCGCCCGTTTAGCGACGTACGGACTGGACTGAGCCGGAGGAGATAAAGGAAACACGGCGACGAAAGAAGCCGATGTTGACTTATCGCACGGAGGTGAAGGAAGTCGCGCTAGGCGCTGGACGCTGGAGCCGGACGTGGCTATTCCAGTGACTGAATTATCCATAGTATTCAAATTTTATAATTTCCTATGCAATGAAGAAAAGAGCCTAAATAGGCTCTTTTCTTAAATATCATAGGATCAACAGTCAATTGGAATGGTAATAACCCAATTTAGAACCATAGATCAGCAAGCATTTTCATCGACCTTTTCCTGTCTTCCGGGTCGTAGGTGTATGTCACAACAATTAGTTCATCAGCCCCGCTGCGTTCCGTAAACTCTTCCAATTTCTTACGTACTGTTTCCGGAGAGCCGACCGCTTTGATGCTGAACATTGATTCCATACGTGCTCTTTCCTGTTCTGTTCCTAATTCGTCAGGATCCACTGGTGGTTGCATGAGGCGCTGTTTTCCAGTTTGCATATCCAATAACATGTTCTGTGTCGTGGTCCAAAGTCTCTCCGCTTCCTCATCCGTTGGAGCAACGAGGACATTAATCCCAGCCATTACATAAGGTTCTTCAATTTGTGCCGTTGGTGCAGTTGACTTGAATGTCGAACGATACAGATCAATCTTCTCCTCGTAATTGTCCGGTGTGAAATGAGAGGCAATGGAATAAGGTAAACCCAGTTGACCAGCAATCGAGGCGCCATTCATACTTGAACCTAAAACCCACATGGGTACATTCGTGCCTGTCCCTACATTGGAAGTTACAGGTACACTATGCCCCAAGCCCTCCTCACTAAACCATCCAGTGAGATCAAGAATAGAGTTAGCAAAAGATTGTGGGTCACTACCGGAATGAGTTAAGAGCTGAGCCGTCTGGGCATCGGTGCCTGGAGCCCGTCCGAGACCTAGATCAATCCGATCAGGAAACAATTGTGCAATGGTGCCAAAGCTCTCGGCCACCTGTAGCGGAGAATGGTTGGGCAGCATAATCCCGCCAGAGCCAACACGAATTCTTTTCGTCACATTTGCAGCCAGACCAATCAAGTTGGAAGTTGCCATGGATGCCAAATTTATCGAGTTATGGTGCTCTGCAAACCAGAGTCTCTTAAACCCGAGCTTATCTACCAGTTGAGCCGCTTCTAAGGCTTCCTCCAGTGCTTCTTTTTTCGTTTGACCTTCTGATATACTGACAAGATCAAGTACGTTTAATGGGATATGTTTGGTCATTTTTATTCACCTCTATATTATTTTTCTGTATCGTCTACTGACTTCATCCTACATAGTATTTTAGCAGGTAACCTTCTTCTTCTAAATTTATTAGCATACTAGTAAAATTTTACTAAGGAAGTTATTTTCCAAAAAGGAGTTGGCTTTATCTTGTTATTAATTCAATTCCCTTGAACCAAAACTTTTCTAAACTAATGCAACTTAACTTCCATTGGATCAATATAAAAAGAACCTCAATTATTAGATTATGTCTAATAATTGAGGTTTGGTTTGAATGGATATATCCTCTAATTTAATCTTTTTAGTAATAAGGTGAATCCGTTAACCTACTACCTCTTTGTTCCTTTACGTTTCATTTCCTCGTCCATTTGCTGGAAAAATTCCTCATTTGTCTTAGATGCTTTTAATCGTCTTAGGAAGCGTTCGAGGAACTCATTTGAATCCTGCATTGTTTTACGAATTGCCCACATTTTATCAAGTTTGGATTTCTCAACGAGCAATTCTTCTTTACGGGTACTGGAACGTAAGATATCAATTGCTGGAAAGATTCGGCGTTCTGCCAGATTACGGTCCAGGTGCAATTCCATGTTTCCTGTTCCTTTGAATTCCTCATAAATGACGTCATCCATCCGCGAGCCTGTATCTACTAATGCTGTCGCCAGGATGGTAAAGCTTCCGCCCTCTTCAATGTTACGTGCTGCACCAAAGAACCGTTTTGGACGGTGAAAAGCTGCCGGATCAATACCACCGGATAAAGTACGACCGCTCGGCGGAATAACTAAGTTGTATGCACGAGCTAACCTTGTAATACTATCCATTAAGACAATAACGTCACGTTTATGCTCAACTAAACGCATTGCTCGTTCCAATACTAGTTCTGATACTTTGATATGGCTTTCTGGAACCTCGTCAAACGTTGAACTTACAACGTCAACATCAGGATGGACGGATCGTTCAATGTCTGTAACTTCTTCTGGTCGCTCATCAACAAGTAAAATGATCAGTTTTGAATCTGGGTGATTTTTTGAAACGCTGTTAGCAATTTCTTTCAACAGCATTGTTTTACCAGCTTTTGGCGGCGCAACAATTAATCCACGCTGCCCAAATCCGACTGGAGTCATCAAATCGATAATGCGTGATGATACCTTTCTATCTTCTGTTTCCAAACGCATCAAACGGTCGGGATACAATGGTGTCAATGCAGGATAATGGACACGCTCCTTGGATGTGTCTGGATCCATACCGTTTACAGCATCCACATGCAACAGCCCATAATAGCGTTCATTTTCTTTTGGTGGGCGAACTTTACCCGAAACTTTATCCCCATTACGGAGGTCAAACCTACGAATTTGTGAGGCAGAAATATAAATATCCTCTGCACTCGGAGAGTAATTAATTGGTCTTAGAAAACCAAATCCTTCTGATGGAATAATTTCCAGTACCCCATCCATAAATAAAAAACCATCTTGTTCAGCTTGTCCTTTTAAAATAGCAAATATGAGTTCTCTTTTTGTTAATTTTGAGTAATAGGATACTTTGTATTCTTTTGCTAATGCATATATTTCCTTTAATGTTAATGTCTCTAAATGAGAGATTGTTAATGCAGCCATTCAATCACCACGCCTACTATTTATTTTTATATTTTTTTACTTAAATCACACAAAGTTTATCGCTTTTTAACGGGCAAGGTCACCCAAATACGGCACAACCTTGAAAGGAATGCCGTTTTTCCTGCATGCGATATTATTCTGAGAGGTCTACCTTGTCAATCGCAACGCCGACATTAGCATGTCCTTGCTCCGAATGAATGCAATTTCTTTTATAAGGATTTATAAAAAAACCAGGGTTCTAACTATTTCTTGGCGCTATGCCAAGCTTTTCTAATAAAGATTTAGTAATCTTTTATGGTAGGTTTTTTCTTACAGAATTGAAGAATTATCGGAAGCTAGAATAGAAGATCGGTTTATTTAGAAAACTTGTTTAAGTATACATTATCATAACCAAGTTAGATATGTAGTAAACACATACTATGTTACGCTTTTACACACCAATATTCAACTCTATTTTAAAATTTCTAATAGAATTTTTAATAGAATTAGGAAGCCATCGACTATGATGGCTTCCTCTTCTATATATTTCCAGTGCTTTTTCAACATTTACATGACAAGATTAGGTTTCTTCTTTAAGCTGTGTTCTCCATCAACGAAACGAACTGTTCCGCTTTTCGCCCGCATAACGACCGTCTGTGTTGTGGCTTTTGAACCTTTATATTGAATGCCTTTCAATAATTCGCCGTCCGTTATCCCCGTTGCAGCAAAAATTGCATCATCACCACTACAGAAATCATCCATGTAAAACACTTTATTCATATCTGTTATTCCCATCGTCTTACAGCGTTCTATTTCCTCGTCCTTTTCTGGATAAAGTTTGCCTTGAATCTCGCCACCTAAACATTTCAAAGCGGCCGCAGCAATTACACCTTCAGGAGCGCCACCGATTCCAATTAGAATATCTACACCAGTATCATCAAAAGCTGTATTCATTGCACCTGCAACATCGCCATCCGGAATTAATTTGATTCTTGCACCCGCTGCACGGATTTCCTCAATTAATTCTTTATGACGTGGGCGATTCAATACCGTTACGACAACATCTTCTATATCTTTATTTTTAGCTTTTGCTACTGCACGTAGATTATCATAGGTGGAAGCATTGATGTCCACCTTGCCTACTGCTTTTGGTCCTACTGCAATTTTTTTCATGTACATATCAGGTGCGTGTAATAATGTCTTTTCATCAGCAATCGCAATGACGGATAAGGCATTCCATGATCCCTGAGCTACAATGCTTGTTCCTTCTACAGGGTCAACAGCAACATCTACACCTGGGCCGTCACCAGTACCAAGTTTTTCACCTATATACAACATAGGTGCTTCATCCATTTCTCCTTCGCCAATAACGACTGTACCTTGCATCGGAATTGTATTAAAAACGTCCCGCATCGCCGTAGTTGCAGCATCATCTGCTTCTTCTTTTTGGCCTCTCCCCATCCAACGGGCCGACTTTAATGCAGCAGCCTCGGTAACGCGAACTAATTCCATTGTTAAACTTCTCTCCATTATTTTCCCTCTCCCTCTTCAATAAATAACCTCATCCCAAAAGGATTATTTATATAATTAAGGTGGAAGTGAGCTCCTTAGAGATGTAGTTAGAACAGCACTTTAAATGATTATGAATTTTGAAATTGTACAATCTCTTGATCGGTCATTTCTTCTCGCCAAACATTTGCACCGAGGTCGAGTAATTTCTCTGTAATTTTTTCATAACCTCGATCAATATGTTCAAGACCTGTTATTTCTGTTATACCTTCAGCCATTAATCCCGCGATGATAAGGGAGGCGCCAGCACGTAAATCGGAGGCTTTTACTTTTGCGCCCTCCAGCTGGGTTGAACCAGACACGATTGCTGATCCACCTTCCACTTTTATCGTTGCGTTCATACGCCTTAATTCATCAATATGCTTTAGACGAGCTGCATAGATTGTGTCTGTAATAACACCTGTATCCGCTGCCTTTGTTAATAATGTAGTAAAGGGCTGCTGAAGATCTGTTGGAAACCCTGGGTAAACCAATGTTTTCACATCTACACTCTTCAGCTGTCTGCTAGGAATGATTCTGAGCTGTTCGTCTTTTTCCTCTATAGACACACCCATCTCACGTAATTTTGCTAATAATGATTCTATATGCAGTGAGATTACATTATCGATAATTACTTCTTTCCCTTGCGCTGCTGCTGCTATAGCATAGGTTCCGGCTTCGATGCGATCCGGAATAATAGTATGTGTACAACCATGTAATTCAGGAACACCTTCAATACGAATGACGTCCGTTCCTACCCCTTTGATTTTTGCTCCCATGTTTGTTAACAATGTAGCTACATCAATAATTTCAGGCTCTTTTGCAGCGTTTTCAATGGTTGTTTTTCCTTTTGCCTTAACTGCAGCAAGCATGATATTAATCGTCGCTCCAACACTAACAACATCCATGTATATTCGGGCGCCTCTAAGCTCTTCTGCTCGCAGGTAAATGGCTCCCTGTTCATTTGTAACTTCAGCACCCAAAGCTTCAAATCCTTTAATATGCTGATCAATTGGACGCGGCCCTAAATAACATCCACCAGGAAGACCAATAACGGCTTTGTTAAATTTACCCAACATTGCACCCATGAAATAATAAGAAGCGCGTAACTTCTGTACCTTCCCATTCGGTAATGGCATAGGGATCATATCCTCAGGGTTAATCGTAACAGTTTGGCTGTCTTGCCACGAGACCGATCCACCAATTTCCTCCAATAAATCTCCGAGTGTAGAAGCATCAGAAATTTCCGGAAGGCCTTCGATGGTCACATCAGAATCAGCTAGTATTGCAGCTGGCAATAAGGCAACCGCACTATTTTTTGCGCCACTTATTCGTACCTGGCCATTTAATAGATGACCACCTTCAATTAACATTTTTTGCATGTAAGAAACCCCACTTTTTGATGTACTGGATAAGTAAAGCTAATGATGAACCAACCTCGCGTGCATAAGCAGCGACCCTTCTAATTCAAGGACGTTTTACTGATGGCAGCTTACTTACACTGATATGAAAGTATAACTTTTTTTGGGAAATCAGTATAAGTGCAACTAAGGCTTGGCGATAAGCCAAGTTTTCTAAAAGCTTTACTTTAGGCGAATGTCCTTAGTTCGCACTTATACAGTAGGAAAGTTTATCTTTCCTATCTGCCAAGTCCATGCACCCTTTTTTATTTAGGTTGTGCAATATTTCCAATTTCATACGCTTTATTTTTGTTTATTCCAGTCTGAAAGGAATTTTTCAATTCCTTGATCCGTTAATGGATGTTTCACTAGTTGACCGATCACTTTCATCGGAATCGTTGAAATATGTGCCCCGTTCACTGCAGCATCTGTGACATGCAGTGGGTGTCTAATCGATGCAGCAATAATTTCTGAATGGATATTATGTCGGTCAAAGATGGCTGAAATCGTCGCTATCAAATCCATCCCGTCTTGGCCAATATCATCTAATCGCCCTAAAAATGGAGATACATAAGATGCGCCTGCCCGTGCTGCCAGGAGCGCCTGATTCGCATTAAAAATTAACGTTACATTCGTTTTGATGTTAAGATCACTTAATGCTTTTACTGCCTTAAGTCCTTCAAGCGTCATTGGAACTTTAACCGTTATATTTTCTGCAATCGCAGCTAGTTCCTTACCTTCACTGATCATTCCCTCAGCATCTTCCGCAATTACTTCTGCACTGACAGAACCTGAAACTTCCTTTGTAATCTCACCTAAACGTTCATGAAAGGATACACCTTCTTTTGCTACCAGGCTTGGGTTTGTTGTCACCCCTGATAGAATACCAAGTTCATTAGCTGTTCGTATCTCATCAATATTTGCTGAGTCAATAAAAAATTTCATATACGTGAGCCTCGCTTCCCTATGTAAATTTTTAGAGATTATGGCATTCGCCATTAAATGTTTGGTGAATGCCAATTTTTCTAATTTAACTAGATATGCTTATGCTTGCTTTGTTGAACCAAATTCACGCATTTTGCCTTTAACAGTTTCGATAATTGCCTCGGTACCAGGTCCTAAGTATTTACGTGGATCATATAGATCTGGTTTCGCGTCCAATGCTTTACGAACAGCGTCTGCTTGTGCCATTTGACTTTCCGTATTTACATTAATTTTCGCAGAACCCAAAGAAATTGCACGTTGAATATCATTCGTTGGAATTCCAGTGCCACCATGTAAAACCAATGGAACATCGACCAAGTTCATAATTTCTTCCATACGGTCAAAACCTAAGTTCGGCTCCCCTTTGTATGGACCATGTACAGAACCAAGTGCCGGTGCAAACACATCAACATTTGTCTCTTTAACTAATCGTTCGCATTCACTCGGAATTGCGTATGCTGCTTCTGCATCATCTACAATGATATCATCTTCTTGTCCACCGACGCGACCTAACTCTGCTTCAACCGATACGCCATGAATATGTGCCAATTCCACCACTTTTTTTGTAATTGCAATATTGTCATCCAAAGGCTCGTGTGATGCATCGATCATTACAGATGTAAAGCCTGCATGAATTGCCTCTGCCGCTTTTTCAAAACTTGAACCATGATCCAAATGTATAGCCACTGGAACCGTTGTACCATACGAATCCATTAGCGCTTTAACCATAGCTACAACAACATTAAAACCACCCATGTATTTCGCAGCACCCTCAGAAACACCTAAAATAACTGGTGATTGTTCTTCTTCAGCCGCTTTCAGAATTGCTTGTGCATATTCCATATTATTTAAATTAAACTGTCCCACCGCATATTGATTTTCTTTTCCTTTTTCCAGCATCTCTTTCATCGATACTAATGGCAAGCTATATCCTCCTCTAAGATGACTTATTCACCTTTGTCTTTAATTTTAACTACACTATAAGAATACCAATTTGCGACTAAAGGCGCAACACCTGAATGAATTATCCTATTAATGACCTCACTCGTTTGACCATTTCTTGTACATCAAACGGCTTTAAGACGACAGCTTTTACTAAACGTTGTCTTTCTACTTCCTCTCTAATAGACTCTTCTAACCCGCTTATAAGTATCGTTGGAATTTTTATATTATCCTTTTCCAATTTCTGCACGACTTCGACACCAGTAAAAATTGGCAATCTATAATCCATTATAATTAAACTGAAAAAATAAAGTTGAATAATTTCTAACGCTTCTTTACCGGTCGAGGCTGTGCTTACCTGATACCCTTCACTTGTGAGAAGATCGGTTAATAGTAAACGGATGCCAGCTTGATCATCCACTACTAAGATTCTCTTTTTCATAACATAATGCTCCCCCCTTCACATCAATTATTTCTCCTCCTTGTAAATTGTCCTGCTACTTAATTTCTATATAATTATGTAAAAACCTGCCAAAATATGAAATATGTTTCGATTATCGTTCTATTAAAATGACATTTTTTTAAAAATAATTAAGGTTGTTTTCTAAAAAATTGATGTTTTTGGCGTAATATTTATAAAAGACGAAGTAACTTGAAATTTAGGTTGATGCTTTTTAAACCGCTGCGGAAATACACTCCGCTTTCCGCGGGTGACCCGTGAGCCTCCTTGCCCCGGCAAGGGGTATGCCGACGTTGCCCGCAAAGGGCGGTTTTAGTTGGCCTTCATCATTTAACGCACTGCGGGGTCTCACTCTGGCCACTGTTCCCGCAGGAGTCTCCGTGTATTTCCTTCGCTGGTAAGATGCTTTTCAACTTCATCAAAATTGCTTGATTATATACTAAACATAGCCATGCACTATTATGATAGTTGATTGGAGCGAAGGACAGTCGACTCCTGCGGGAAAAGCACGAGTCTGAAGACCCCGCAGCGGCGGTCTTCCGCGGGGAGGCTGAAGCCGTGCCCGCGGAAAGCGACTGACCGGAGCGGAAATCAACAAGCACTTACGTCGTCTTTTATATCAATTTGCGAAGAATTAAAAGCAACAAAGGTTTTCGGTGGGGCGAGTAATCGCAGTCCCAATGCTTACGAAAAGAGCTATAATGAAAAAACCCTGAATGAAGGGTGCACTTCTAAAAGGAACCTTTCATTCAGGGTATAGAACTTACTTTTTATTATTTGCTTTATGGGTAACGGAAGCACTGATAAAGCCTTCAAATAAAGGTTGTGCTCTTGTTGGTCGTGATTTGAATTCTGGATGGAATTGGCTTGCTACAAACCAAGGATGATCCTGTAGCTCAATCGTTTCTACCAACCGACCATCCGGACTTGTACCTGAAAATAATAAACCGTTCGTTGTCATTTGTTCACTATAATCATTATTAAATTCATAACGATGACGATGACGTTCTTCAATCGTATCTGCTCCACCATATGCTGCTTTTGTTTTTGTACCGTCTTGTAATTTGCAAGGATACACACCAAGTCTTAATGTGCCACCTAGATCAGAAATCTCTTTTTGTTCTGGTAATAAATCAATGACTGGATGCGGTGTATTTGGATCAATTTCAGCTGAATGAGCCCCTTTAAGCCCAAGTACATTTCGGGCAAATTCAACGGTTGCAAGTTGCATGCCAAGGCATATACCAAGGAATGGAATCTTGTTTTCACGTGCATAACGTATGGCATCGATTTTTCCTTCTATTCCACGATCACCAAATCCTCCTGGAACAAGTATTCCATCCACATGAGCTAATTCCTTGTGTATCGATTCTTTATCCAATTCCTCTGAGTTAATCCAGTGAATATTAATTTCTGTGTCATACGGGTAACCTGCGTGCTTCAATGATTCTGCCACTGAAAGATAAGCATCTGGTAATTCCACATATTTTCCTACAAGACCGATATCAATTTTCTTGGAAAGGTTGCGCACTTTATTCACAAGATCCTTCCATTCTTTCATATCTGCTGATTTGCAATCCAATCCAAAATGGTCACACGTTAATTGATCTAGGTTCTGTTCTTGCAGGGAAATCGGCACTTGATAGAGCGTATCAGCATCCTGCATCTCGATTACCGCTTGCTCATTGATGTCACAGAAAAGGGCAATTTTTTCTTTCATCCCTTTACTAATCTCATGTTCTGTACGTAACACAATGACATCTGGCTGAATACCTAATGAACGCAATTCTTTCACGCTATGCTGAGTTGGTTTTGTTTTCATTTCACCAGCTGCTTTAATATGCGGCACCAGTGTACAATGGATGTACATCACACTATCTCTGCCAACATCGTTCTTAATCTGACGAATAGCTTCAAGGAATGGAAGCGATTCAATATCACCTACTGTACCACCGATCTCTGTTATCACTACATCTGCTTTTGTAGCTTCTCCTGCACGAAAGACCTGTTCCTTAATTTCATTTGTAATATGAGGGATAACCTGAACGGTGCCGCCTAAATAATCACCGCGTCGTTCTTTTCGGATCACACTCGAATAGACTTTCCCTGTTGTTATATTGCTATATTTATTTAAATTTATGTCAATAAATCGCTCGTAATGCCCTAAATCCAGATCGGTTTCTGCTCCGTCCTCTGTTACAAAAACTTCACCATGCTGATATGGACTCATGGTTCCTGGATCCACATTGATATAAGGATCAAACTTCTGGATCGTTACCTTTAGTCCGCGATTTTTCAATAAACGGCCTAATGACGCTGCTGTTATACCCTTCCCCAAGGAAGAAACAACCCCGCCTGTAACAAAAATATACTTCGTCACAACTCATCCCTCTTTCTTCAATATGCTTTTATATAATCGTATAGAGGTTGCTCTTAAATTACCAAATGAAAAGCGACCTAGTAGTTTCTAACCCCAGTTATGCCGCTTCGACCTCTTCATTCGGCAACTTTTGAACACTCACTTATAATGTGCAAAAACATGGAAAATAATAAAAGCGCCTCCCCATGTAGTATGGGGAAACGCTTTGGTCTGCCGAAATTTAAGTGCCCAATACGAATTGTACTTCAATTGGCTTTAAAAAGTCAAGCTGTCTTTTACGTCTACTTTTCATCCATATCATCATCAACTTTTACTTCCTCGGTAATGGCTTCTTCTTCTTCTGGATCAACAGGATCAGCTTCCTTCAAGGCCTGATCCATTTCCTCCTCATCGACCATATCTGTGACTGCTTCATCAATAAGGTCCACGTCCTGTTCTGCTTCCTCTTCCTTTTCTTTTTTAGTTTTTGTTTTCTTTGTTTTTGTTACTTTTGCCTTTTTCTTTTTCTTTGGAGCTGCTGTCACTTCTTCATCCATCTGTTCGACTGGATACCAACGTTTCAGCCCCCACATGTTTTGACCAATCGTAATAAAGCGCCCATCTACATTTAAATCCGTATAGAACTGTGCAATGTTTTCTTTTTTTTCTTCCGCAGAGAATTCCTTCAATTCTGCTACTCTGTCGAAAATCTCATTATAACTAAGTGCTTTCTTTACATCCAATAACTCAGAAGTAGCCAATTCAATCATTGCCATTTCTTTTATTTGTGCTTTGGTATATTCCTTCAAGCTCACGGTACCGCGCTCCCTTTACTTATATAATAAGGCTTTTGCCTACTTTAACCTTGTTTCTAAAACTTACTCTAGTATCTAACAATTATTACAGTTTAGCGGGCAGGCCGACTAAACCACGCATACGTCAATCGCAACTCCAACATTTACACGTCCAATGCGTTCATTAATTCCAACTGAATAAAGATTTACTTTATCATAGTTGCACCTGTATTAAAACCATATCTTACATTATAAACAAAATTCAGTTGAATATGCTAGTTAGAAAACTTGGCAGTCGTTAAAGTGTGTGTTCAAAAAGGTGGATAAAAAGGACCGCGTCGGCTAAAGTCGCAGGCGTCCTACCTGCAACGCCGACACTAGCACGTCCTGTGCGTCGAAAGTTCGAGGCGGCGTAGCTTTGAGCACTAAGGAAAGCTTCCTCGAACCTGCATCGCACGCAGGAAAAGCGAGCCAACGAGCTTCCACAGGATGTGGTGACTTCTGCGTTGCCCCCAGGACGTGGGCGATTTTAGCAGAAGTTCCCCTTCGATGTGTCATTTATACCGGACTTTTTGAACATCCTCTTAAAGGGGTTCTTAGAAAGCGTTGTTTTTGTTAGGTAGCGAAACTTCCTTCCTACTTGCTTAGAAAACTTGGTTGTCACCAAGCCTTTAGGTGACAGTCCTTAGTTGCACTTATGCAGTAAGAAAGTAGTTATACTTTCTTAACTGCCAAAAAAGATGAGAAAACCGAAATGTTTTCTCATCTTGTTATAATATACCACGCTACCCTGGTTATCCCTTACATGTTTCTTCGATATTGTCCACCTACTTCGTAGAGTGCGTTTGTAATTTGACCTAGACTTGCTACTTTGACTGTTTCCATCAACTCTGTAAAAATGTTTCCGCCTGAGGCTGCTACTTCTTTCAAGCGAATTAATCCAGCTTCGACATCGTCTTTATTTGTATGTTGAAACGTATGCAGCTCCTTAATTTGATGTTCCTTCTCTTCTGTTGAAGCTCTTGCCAGTTCCATAGATTCGGTTTGATCCTCTGCTGATTCGTTTGGATTCAGGTAGGTGTTCACACCGACGATCGGTAATTCCCCTGAATGTTTTTTGCCTTCGTAGTACATGGATTCTTCTTGAATTTTACCACGTTGGTATTGGCGCTCCATCGCACCAAGCACACCGCCGCGGTCATTCATTTTTTCAAACTCCTGCAGCACCGCCTCTTCGACCAGATCTGTTAACTCCTCCACAATAAACGATCCTTGCAGGGCATTTTCATTTTTCATTAATCCAAATTCCTTGCTAACAATCATTTGAATGGCCATTGCCCGACGAACAGATTCCTCTGTAGGAGTTGTGATTGCTTCGTCATAAGAATTCGTATGCAAGGAATTTGTATTGTCTTGAATGGCCAATAATGCCTGTAGGGTGGTGCGGATATCATTAAACTGAATTTCTTGTGAGTGGAGCGAACGTCCAGATGTTTGAACATGATACTTTAGCTTCTGACTGCGTTCATTTGCTCCATATTTATCACGCATGGCTGTTGCCCATATACGACGCGCTACACGGCCGATTACCGTGTATTCGGGATCAAGTCCATTTGAGAAGAAGAAGGACAGGTTTTGCGCAAATTTATTCACGTCCATTCCTCTGCTTAAATAATACTCGACATACGTAAACCCATTTGCCAGTGTGAAGGCAAGCTGTGTGATCGGGTTCGCACCGGCTTCCGCAATGTGGTAACCAGAAATCGATACAGAGTAATAATTGCGCACATCTTTATCGATAAAATACTGCTGAATATCACCCATCATTCGAAGGGCAAATTCGGTTGAGAAGATACATGTATTTTGTCCTTGATCCTCTTTTAAAATGTCTGCTTGAACCGTTCCACGTACAACTGACACTGTATCATCCTTGATTTTTTCATATTCCTGTTGGCTCGGTTCGCGATCGTTCTCTTCTTTAAACTTCTTGAGTTGCTGATCGATTGCCGTATTGAAAAACATGGCTAAAATAATTGGGGCAGGTCCATTAATCGTCATCGACACAGATGTTGTTGGATTGATTAAATCAAAACCATCATATAATTTTTTCATATCATCCAACGTACAAATGTTCACACCACTTTCGCCGACTTTCCCATAAATATCTGGACGTGGTGCCGGATCCTCCCCGTACAATGTTACCGAATCAAATGCCGTTGATAACCGCTTGGCATCTCCATCCTGTGATAAATAATGAAAACGACGATTCGTACGTTCAGGTGTCCCTTCCCCTGCGAACTGGCGAGTTGGATCTTCACCCTTACGTTTAAACGGGAAAACACCTGCTGTAAATGGGAACGACCCTGGTACATTTTCTTTTAACAACCAGGTCAATCGCTCGCCCCAGTCGGTAAAATTCGGGAAAGCTACTTTAGGTATTTTCGTTCCTGAAATAGACTCTGTGATCGTATCCATTTCGATTTCTTTCCCTCGTATTGAGAAAGTCATTTTATCTTGACTATAACTTTCCTTCGTCTCGTCCCAGGTCTCAAGTAGCTTTTTGACTTTGGGATCAAGCTCTTCCTGATACTGATCAAACGTTTGATCAATTATGTTCAAGGCATGTTGATCGTCCACGACTTCTTTTGTTCCATCTAGTTGAAAGAGTTTCCGCGCTATATTGCTTTGTTTTTCCGTGTATTCATGATAGTTCCGTATATGTGTAGCAATTTCGCGTAAATAATGACGGCGTTCATTTGTAATAATCATATTTTGCTTTTGGGAAATTGCATTTCGATTAAATCCAACCTCATCCGTCCAGCTGAATCTTTCATTCAATGAATCTACGACAGAGGCAAATAAAGCATTCATTCCAGCATCATTAAATTGGCTTGCGATTGTACCGAATACAGGGAATTTCTCCTTATCTTGTTTGAACAGCATATGGCTTCGTTCATACTGTTTACGTACTTGAGTTAACGAATCCTCCGAGCCTTTTTGTTCAAATTTATTAATAACAATGAAATCTGCATAATCAATCATATCGATTTTTTCAAGCTGAGAAGGAGCACCGAATTCAGCTGTCATCACATACATCGATAAATCTGTAATATCAGCAATCGCCGCATCACCCTGACCAATTCCACTTGTTTCAATAATAATGAAGTCATAGCCAGAAGCACGAACAACATCAAGTACATCATGAATAGATTTGGAGAGCTCACTACGTGAATCACGCGTTGCCAGTGAGCGCATAAACACACGGTCTGTGAAAATAGCATTCATACGAATACGGTCACCAAGCAGTGCACCACCTGTTTTCTTTTTTGTTGGATCTATGGAAATAATGGCTACTTTTTTATCTGGAATCTCATTCATAAAGCGACGAATCAACTCATCGGTTAACGAACTTTTTCCAGACCCTCCTGTTCCTGTAATACCTAATACAGGTGTATTTTTAGGTGTCTTCTCGCGTAAAGACTCGATTACATTCTGTTTTTCATCTGGGTCAATTTCATCGTTTTCCATGTAGCTGATGAATTTTGCTATAGACTTACGATCCCCTTGTCCGAGTTGCTCCTGATCCTTTTTCACATCAATCGGTGGGATAAAGTCACATTCCTCAATGACACGATTTATCATTCCTTGAAGTCCTAAATCACGACCATCTTCAGGGGAAAATATCCAGTACACCCCATAGTCATGAAGCTCCTTGATTTCACGGTGGATAATTGTTCCACCGCCACCTCCAACAACCTTAATATGATCTGCATCAAGTTCCTTTAATAGATCAATCATGTATTTAAAATATTCAACATGCCCACCTTGGTAAGACGATATCGCAATGCCTTGCACATCTTCTTGAATGGCGGCATGAACCACTTCTTCTACAGAACGATTATGACCTAAATGAATAACTTCTGCACCACTTGCTTGCATAATTCTGCGCATAATATTAATCGACGCATCATGCCCATCAAACAAACTTGTAGCCGTTACAAAACGAACAGGATTTACCGGTTTATAAATTTGTGCATGTTCCATAAATCAAGCTCCTCCCAACTTAAAGTGCATGTTTTTTAAAGTGCGTGTTCAAAAAGTCATTTTCAGCAGACTTTTCGAACATCCTCTTAAAGCGATTTCATTATTTATTGATGTTCCAATCAGATGACGTGCTATCAATCGCCAATCCTTTTAAAAGATAATGTATTTGTCTATCAATATAGGTTTCAAGGGTGAACTCCTTTTGTAGTATCCAACGTCTGAACCCCCACATTTGACCTTGAATAAAAATATTATTGGCTAATAGGTCTGCATCCAATTTAGAAATGTCGATCGGTAGGCAAGTGACAATAACACGTTCCAGCATACGAACCATGTCGCGTTCTTTTCGTAATACATAATCCTTGGATTCTTCTTTCAGCGACTTTACTTCCTGATACAATATAAGTACTTCCTCCTGCATGTCATCCATTAAACGAAAATAAGATTCTACCACGGAAACAAAGTTTTCAATAGACGGATGTTCTAAATCAATTTTCGCTTCCAGCCGGTCACGGACCTGATGGTGAATCGCATCAACAACGAGAAATAAAACATCCTCCTTTGTCCGAATATATTCATATAATGTACCGATGCTAAAGCCGGATTCTCTTGCAATTTCCCTTGTTGTCGTACGGTGAAAACCTTTTTCCTTAAAAAGCGTAATCGCTCCTTGAACGATTTGGCTGCGCCGTTTTTCTATTAGTTCCTGATCTTTTACAGAGGAAAGGATTTGGTCTTGTTTCATTTAACTTAGCTCCCCTCTTCCTTTTTCCATTTTTCGAACCAGTCACTTGCTAATTGATAAGGATCGCTCGTTGCTTCAATGGAAGGCAATTCTGCGTTATTATCGATAAAATACTTTACATCACGCCAAATTTCTTCACGAATAAGCTCGTATACTTCAAGCTCCTGTTGTCGGATGCGGCGATTTTCTCCTTCAGCAGTGCTGTATAGGTAGTCATAATGTTCTTTCATTTTTTCCCATAATTTGTCAATTCCCTTATTCTCTGTTGTAATCGTTTTGACGATGGCTGTTTCATGTTTCTCTGTAGCCGTCATCATAACCAGTTCCCTTAAAAGGGATTTCAATTTGCCAAAGCCTGGAAGGTCTGCCTTATTGATGATAAATAAATCGGCAATTTCCATAATCCCAGCTTTGAATATCTGCAAAACATCTCCACTGTTTGGTGTGAGCATCACAGCTGTGGTATCAACAATTTTCATGATATCAAGTTCCGATTGCCCAACACCAACCGTTTCCACGATTACAACATCAAATCCATATGCATCACACACACGGATCGCATCTTTTGTAGCTCGCGCCAAGCCACCTAAGCTTCCACGTGTCGCCATGCTGCGGATGTATACACCATCATCTGTGAAATGCTGATTCATACGGACCCGGTCCCCGAGTAATGCACCACCACTGAACGGGCTCGTCGGATCAACCGCAATGATCGCGACTGTTTTACCTTCATCGCGTATATGGGTGACCAAGCGATTTACCAGTGAGCTTTTCCCAGCTCCAGGTGATCCCGTAATTCCGACATAGCGCGCACCCTTTTTCAGCGAAAAAACATCACTGAGTAACTGGAGCTTTTCCGGATGATCATTTTCAATCATCGTAATTGCCCTAGCTAATGCGCGTATCTCTTTGTTCTGCATCCGTTGAACAATTTCGTGCATGACTTACACCCTTTCTACAATTTGACGCGAGGCTCTCCCGATTCGGCGGTACTGTCTCCCGGTTCGGTGCGCGGCTCTCCCGTTCCGAGTACTACTGCTACTCCACTCGCTATTTCGTCACCATTCTTCCAATAACCATACGTTGAATTTCATTTGTTCCTTCATAAATTTGGGTGATTTTCGCATCACGCATGTAGCGCTCTACGGGATAATCTTTCGTGTACCCATATCCGCCAAATACTTGGACTGCTTCTACTGTAATCCGCATCGCTGCATCTCCTGCGAATAATTTTGACATTGCAGATGCTTTTCCGTACGGTTTCCCTTGAGACTCTAGCCAAGCCGCCTGGTATGTCAGTAGACGTGAAGCCTCAATTTCTGTTGCCATATCTGCTAGCTTAAATGATATGCCTTGATTGTTCGCAATTGGTTTTCCGAATTGTTCCCGCTCTTTTGCATAATTTACAGATGCATCAAGTGCTCCTTGCGCAATTCCAAGTGCTTGTGATGCAATTCCGTTACGACCACCGTCAAGTGTCGTCATGGCTATTTTAAAGCCTTCTCCTTCAGCGCCGAGCATATTTTCCTTCGGGATACGGCAATTTTCAAATATGAGTTCTGTTGTTGGAGACGAACGAATTCCTAGCTTCTTCTCTTTTTTACCAAAGGTGAACCCCTCCGTTCCTTTTTCAACGATAAATCCACTAATTCCTTTATGTTTTGCATCGGCATCTGTTTTTGCAAATACAATATATATATCTGCAACACCACCATTGGTAATCCAGACTTTGCTTCCATTCAATATGTAGTCGTCCCCGTCTTCTTTGGCTGTTGTTTTCATTGCTACAACGTCACTGCCTGCTCCTGGCTCAGATAATGCATAGGCACCAAGTGCTTCTCCGGTAGCTAGACGAGATAGAAAGTTTTTCTTTTGTGCTTCTGTCCCGTACGTATACAACGGCCAACTTGCCAAGGATATATGCGCGGAGAGTGTTACACCTGTTGAGGCACACACGCGTGATAATTCCTCCACCGCAATACAATAACTCACATAATCGGAGCCAATTCCACCATATTCTTCTGGCCACGGGATTCCAGTTAATCCAAGTTCTGCCATCTTATCAAAAATTCCACGATCAAACCTTTCTTCCTCATCACGTTCTGCTGCCGTTGGTTCAACATCATTTACTGCAAAATCACGAACCATTTTACGCAACATTTCTTGTTCATCTGTTAATTGGAAATCCATAACGCTTCATCTCCTTAATCTTTTAGTAGGTTTTTTGCAATTACAATATGTTGGATTTCATTCGTTCCTTCATAAATCTCGGTAACTTTTGCATCTCGGAAAAATCGCTCTGCTGGATAATCTTCTGTATAACCATATCCACCGTATATTTGTACTGCCTCAATCGCTGCGTTCATCGCTGTTTTTGATGCATACATTTTTGCCATGGATGCCTCTTTACTACATGGTAGATCACGCTCAGCCATTGATGCAACATTATAGACTAATAGTTTTGCCGCTTCGACCTCTGTTGCCATATCTGCCAGTTTAAATGATATTCCTTGATTATTCGCAATTGGTTTGCCGAATTGTTCACGTTCTTTTGCATAGGCTATCGCATGTTCCAATGCTGCCTCGCCAATTCCTAGCGCTTGTGCGGCAATACCGATCCTTCCGACGTTCAGGTTAGCCATGGCAACGTTGAATCCATCCCCTTCATTTCCAAGAAGTTGCTCCTTGGGTATAACACATTGGTCAAAATTCAATTGAACCGTGCTTGAGCCATGTAGTCCCATTTTCTTTTCCTTTTTACCAATGACGAGTCCAGGTGTGTCTTTTTCCACAATGAATCCACTAATACCTTTTGGACCTTCACCCGTACGAGCAAATGTAATGTATGTATCTGCCATACCACCATTCGTAATGAATACTTTTGATCCATTTAAAATATAATGATCGCCGTCTTTCTTCGCTGTGGTCTTCATGCTCGCGACGTCAGAACCAGCTCCAGGTTCCGTTACAGCAAAAGCACCTAGGTATTCACCAGAAGCAAGCTTTGGTAAATAGTGATCCTTTTGATCCTCGGTTCCAAACTTAAGTATTGGATTTGTCCCAACAGATGTGTGTACAGATAAAATAACACCCAGTGTCGCACTTACTTTAGCTAGCTCGTTTATCGCAAGAATATAGGACGTATAATCCATGCCACTTCCGCCATACTTTTCAGGTATAGGAATCCCCATTAATCCAAGTTCACCCATCTTTTGAATAATTTCTTCTGGAAAGCGATCTTCCTGCTCCATTCGTTCCACTTCTTGTGCAACTTCTTTCTGGGCAAAATCTCGAACCATTTTACGCATCATTTCTTGCTCTTCTGTAAAATAAATATTCACCAGAGGTTGCTCTCCCTTCGTAAGTCATGTTTGTTATTATCTGTTAGAGGTTGTTAGTCATATAGGTAGAAACCTCGGCCGGATTTTTTCCCTAGCCAGCCTGCTTTTACATAGTTCCTGAGTAATGGACATGGGCGATATTTACTGTCGCCGAATCCGTCATGCAATACTTCCATGATGTAAAGACATGTATCCAGTCCAATAAAATCAGCTAAGGTTAGCGGTCCCATTGGATGATTCGTACCTAACTTCATGACTGTATCAATGTCTTCACGTGATGCAACGCCTTCGTGAAGCGTGAAAATAGCCTCATTGATCATCGGCATCAGAATACGATTGGATACAAATCCTGGAAAGTCTTCCACTTCTACTGGCGTTTTACTTAAATGGGTTGTCATCGTTTCAATCGCACCATAGGTTTCATCACTCGTTTGCAGTCCACGAATAATTTCCACCAGCTTCATTACTGGCACAGGGTTCATAAAATGCATGCCAATTACCTGATCCGCCCGCTTCGTTGCTGCGGCAATTTCTGTGATTGGGAGTGATGATGTGTTCGATGCTAATATCGCATGCTTTGGTGCCACCTCATCCAGTTCACCAAATACCTTTCTTTTCACGTCCATATTTTCAACAACAGCTTCAATCACCAGATCACACGACTCCGCATCCTTTAATTGTGAAGATGGCGTAAGTCGATTTAATGTATCCGATTTACTTTGAGCGGTTATTCTCTCTTTTTCAACGGCGCGCGTTAATATTTTGTCAATATTCTTCATTCCTTTATCAAGGTCGTCTTCATTCCTATCATTTACTAGCACATCAAATCCAGCTTGAGCACAAACCTGGGCAATTCCTGCTCCCATTTGTCCAGCACCGATGACCATCACTTTTTGTATTGCCATTAGTTGAATTCCTCCTTTGTTAGTTGGTCCTTTTCGCTTTACCTTTTGCGGCTGTCAAGAGGTGGATAAGGTATCGCCTTACCCCTTGCACCAGCACACCGGAAACGTCGTCTTATAGTTTAAGAGCCGTCCCCGAATGTGCGAGCGCACTGGTATCCGGGCGCGCTTCTATTCCTTAGGCACTTCGATTAACACAGCATCGCCCTGGCCACCGCCACTGCATATGGCTGCAATGCCTAGACCACCGCCGCGTCTTTTTAATTCGTAGATTAATGTTAAAATAATACGTGCCCCGCTTGCACCAATTGGGTGACCCAATGCGACTGCCCCGCCATTCACATTAACTTTCTCATTATCAATGCCGGCAATTTTCCCACTGGCCAATGAGACAGCTGCGAATGCTTCATTGATTTCAAATAAGTCAATTTCATCTTTGGCATGACCTGTTTTTTCCAATAATTTATTGATCACCAAGCCAGGTGTTTGTGGGAAATCTTTCGCTTCTACTGCTACTTCTGCATGACCAATCACTGTTGCCATCGGTGTCTTTCCTATTTCTGCAGCTTTTTCATCCGACATAACAACAAATGCACAGGCGCCGTCGTTAATTCCAGGTGCATTCCCCGCTGTAATCGTACCGTTGGGATCAAATGCTGGACGTAATTTTGCTAGTGTCTCTGGTGTTGTGTCCTTACGCGGTGCTTCATCCGTGTTAACAACGACTGGATCTCCTTTACGTTGCTTCACTTCCAATGGCGTAATTTCTTCCGCAAATTTCCCATCTTCAATCGCTTGGATTGCACGACTATGACTGCGAGCAGACCATTCATCCTGTGCTTCTCTTGTCAATTCGTATGCTTCCGCTGTTGAATTTCCATAATTACCCATATGAACCCCTTGAAACGAACAAGTTAATCCATCATGTACCATCATGTCTTTCACCGTTTTGTCACCCATCCGATTTCCCCAACGTGCATCTGGCAGAAAATAAGGTGCATTGCTCATGCTTTCCATTCCACCAGCTACAATTACCTCTTCATCACCTAAACGAATGAGCTGATCTGCCAATGTCACACTGCGTAAACCAGATGCACAGACCTTATTGATCGTTTCCGTTTTAACATCCCATGGAATACCTGCTTTTCGAGCTGCTTGACGTGACGGAATTTGTCCTTGGCCACCCTGGAGGACCGCCCCCATAATTACTTCATCAATTTGCTCCCCGCCTTCTAGTCCAGCACGGCGTAAAGCCTCTTCGATTGCTTTCCCCCCAAGATCGGATGCTGTAAATGGCTTTAGACTTCCTCCAAATTTCCCAAATGGTGTTCTTGCCCCTGAAACGATAACCGTTTTTCTCATGAATAACCGCTCCTTCTTTTTATTGGTAACGCTTTCCTATTATTCTATCATACATTCTAAACGATTTAATCATACCATTTGATTGAACGCTCGCTCAATTTATTTTCCAGAAAAGATTGCTAATGCCACTTATGACGCTAGCAATCTTTTCTGAATCTATTCTATGCTGTTTGTGCGTGTTCTTCTACGAAAACGGATAATGCTAGAATTTCTGCAACGTCCATTGTGCTGATATCTTCTTCAACGTCTTTTGCTTTTGTTCCATCACTTAACATCGTTAGACAGAATGGACATGCACTTGAGATCATCGTCGGTTCAACTTCCATTGCTTGTTCCGTACGCGCTTCATTAATACGGTTGCCAGTCGTATCTTCTGACCACATTAGTCCTCCACCTGCTCCACAGCACATTCCGTTCTCTTTGCTGCGTTTCATTTCAACCAGGTCCAGTCCAGGAATTGATTTTAAGATCTCCCTCGGTGGATCATATACGCCATTATATCTACCTAAGTAACAAGAATCATGGTAGGTTAATCGTTGGTTAATTTCCCGTTGTGGTTCTAGCTTTCCATTCATGACAAGGTCGTACATTAATTGCGTATGATGGTAAACCTCGGCTTCATAACCAAAATCCGGATATTCGTTCTTGAAAATATTATATGCGTGTGGATCGATAGTAACAATCTTTTTCACATTATTTTTTTCAAATTCTTTAATGTTTTTCTCCGCGATTTCCTGGAATAAAAACTCATTTCCGATACGACGAGCTGTATCGCCTGAATTTGCTTCTTTGTTCCCTAATATTGCAAAGCTAACGCCAGCTTTATTCATTAGTTTCGCAAACGCAATTGCAATTTTTTGACTGCGGCTGTCATATGCACCCATTGAACTTACCCAAAACAGATATTCGAAATCTTTATCTTCTTTTTGCAGTTCTTTTACTGTTGGGATATGAACAGACTCATCAATGTCACGCCATTTAATACGGTCTTTTTTGGATAGTCCCCAAGGATTTCCTTGACGCTCAATATTCATTACCGCACGTTGTGCATCAGGATCCATTTTACCTTCTGTCATGACAAGGTAACGACGCATATCAATAATTTGACCAACATGTTCATTGCTTACAGGACAAGCATCTTCACATGCGCGGCAAGTGGTACATCCGCTCAGTTCTTCTTCTGTAATAACGTCGCCAATTAAACTTGCAGATTGTACAGTTGCTGCTGCTTCGTTTGAACCGCTTGCTTGATTTCCTTGCGATCCCGAGAAGGCATATGCCGGAACCCATGGTGACTTCCCTGTTATGGCACCACCTTTTTCTGTTAAGTGGTCACGAACCTTAACCATGATATCCATCGGCGACAGCATTTTACCAGTTCCAGATGCTGGACAGACGTCCGTACAACGTCCACATTCTACACAGGCATAGAAATCAAGCATTTGATTCTGATCAAAGTCTTCTACTTTCCCAACACCGAATGAAATTTCTTCTTCACTTTCTTCATCGACTTCATCCATATTAAAATCGATTGTCTTTAATTTTCCTGGGACAGGTTTGCTAATAAATACGTTAATAGGTGCTGCAATTAAATGTGCGTGCTTCGATTGCGGTATATAGACTAAAAATGCAAGTATGGTAATGGTGTGTATCCACCAAGCCACAAAAAATGTAACCATTGCAACCGTTGGTGACATCCAGCCAAAAGCAAATGCTATTGAACTAGCAACTGGTTCGGTCCATGTGGTAGCTTCTCCATGCCAAATCATACCCATACCGTTTCCTATTAGTACGGACACCATCAAGGTTCCGATAAATATTAATACAACACCAGCTTTAAATCCACGTTTTAAACGGACAAGTTTTTCCACATAACGACGATAGAATGCCCAAACTACTGCTGCTAGAATCGTCAACGTTACAATTTCCTGGAAAAACACAAAGCCAGGATAGAAAATACCAAATGGTAAGTGATTACCTGGTGATAACCCTTTCACGAAAAAATCTATCGCACCAAATTGTACAAGAATAAAGCCATAAAACATCATGACGTGAATGATACCTGATTTTTTATCCTTTAAAAGCTTTGATTGTCCAAAAACTATGGTAACCACTCTACGTATTCGTTCTTTGAGTGCCCATTCAAACTCCGTTTTTTGACCAAGTCTAATATAGGAAACTCTTGTCGCTACAACTTTAGCGAATAAGTATAACGCGTAACTTGTTATGGCTATAAACGCCAACCAGTTAATCAACAAAAATGTATCCATCCGTGCTCCCCCTTTTAATCTAGTTTAACCGAAAATGATAACGATTGCATTTTTCGGAAAATAAAATATACATCTATAGTAAACGATGAATGATCATTCAGTCAACCTAATTTTAGGAATGTTTAACGAGTTACACAGGATTTCGAGATTCGATAACAGATCCGAATTGATTGGAGCGGTGAATTTGTTATCCAATCTCTTTCCTCTGAAAAGTTACTTTTATTATAGCGTGCATTCAATGAGGATAAACAGACCGATTTAGCCATGACACGTAACGATACTTTGTCGAAGGTCCTCACTCGTTGTGTCATTTGGCTCTTTTCGTAAATATTATTGCTTTTAAACCTTCGTAGTTGTTATAAAATTCGACGTAACTGCTATGTTGATTTCCGCTCCGGGCAGTCGCTTTCCGCGGGCACGGCTTTGCCCTGGCAAAGGGTATGTCGACGTTGTTCGCAAAGAACGGTTTTAGTCGACCTTCCTTAGGAGAGTCTTGTGGGGTCTTCAGACTCGTGCTTTTCCCGCAGGAGTCGACTGCCCGGAGCTCCAATCAACCACCGGAAGAGTGCAAGCATTTGTTTAAATTAATCAAACAATATATTTTTAGAAGCAGAAAAACACAACACCCAGCGGAGGAAATACATGGAGACTCCGGCGGGAGGAAAGGCCTAGGCGAGACCCCGGAGTGCGTTAGCACGAGGAGGCTCACCAGCCGCCCGCGGAAAGCGGAATGTATTTCCGTAGCGAGTATAAAAAGCATCACTCTAGCCTGTCATTTCACCAAACTTTGGGACGTCCTATTCGTTTACATTTTTTCAGGTGCTGAAACGCCAAGTAATCCTAGTGCATTGTGCAGTGTAATGCGTACAGATTTCATAAGCGCAATGCGTGCTTGCGTTTGTTCTCTGTTGCTATCATCCAGTACTTTTTCCGCGTTATAGAAGCTATGCAGTAAGGTTGCCAGGTCAAAGACGTATTGCGTAATTTTGTGTGGCGTGTGTTTCTGTGCAGCATCCGCTACCGTTTGCGGGAATTCACCGAGTTTCTTTAGAAGATCTATTTCTTTCTCAGCAGTTAGCAGTGTCGCGTCATAATCTCCATCTACCTGAAACCCTTTGCTCTCCGCTTGCTTTAACATCGTACAAATTCTCGCATGTGCATATTGCACATAATATACAGGGTTATCATTGGTTTCAGAACGAGCTAAATCCATATCAAAGTCGAGTTGCGAGTCATTGGAACGCGCCATGAAAAAGTAGCGGGTCGCATCAATACCAACTTCATCCATTAGTTCACGCAAGGAAACAGCATTTCCTGAACGTTTGCTCATCTTCTGTTTTTCACCTTTTTCAAACAGATTGACCATTTGAATAATCTTCACATCAAATTGTTCTACGGGATAACCTAGTGCTTGAATCGCCGCACGCATTCTTGGGACGTATCCATGATGATCCGCTCCCCATACATTTATAATCTTATCAAAACCTCTGTCTAGTTTATTTTGATGATAAGCAATATCTGGTGTTAGATACGTATAATTACCGTCCTGTTTTATAAGTACTCGGTCTTTATCATCACCAAATTCACTTGAGCGGAACCACGTAGCTCCGTCTTTCTCGTATGTGTAATTCCCTTCATCCAATACCTTTAACGTATCTTTTATCTTGTCTTCTTTATATAAAGACATTTCAGAGAACCAATTGTCAAACTGAACACCGAACGCTGCCAGATCTTCTTCAATTCCACCCAGTGCAGCCTTCAATCCATATTCCTTAAAAAATTCCAACCGCTCTACATCTTCTGCATCTGCCCATTTATCGCCATATTCGGTGGCTAACGTTTTACCGATTTCGATAATATCTTTCCCTCGATAACCGTTTTCTGGCATTTCCACATCTTTATCCAACGCCTGTAAGTAACGAGCCTCGACGGATAGGGCTAGGTTATCAATTTGATTACCAGCGTCATTGATATAATATTCACGTTCCACATTATAACCAGCCGCTGCAAAAACATTGCATAATACATCACCAAAAGCCGCGCCTCGTGCATGGCCAAGGTGCAGTTCGCCTGTAGGGTTAACAGAGACAAATTCAACCTGAACCTTCTCCCCTTTACCGGTATTGGTTTGCCCGTAAGTATCGGCACCTTGTAAGATAGTAGGAATAACATCACCGAGAAAATCATTTTTCATAAAAAAGTTAATGAATCCAGGCCCTGCAATTTCCACTTTTTCAATCGAAGCTTTGGATTGGTCCAAATGTTCTACAATATCATCCGCAATTTGACGAGGTGCTTTTTTTGCAATGCGTGCAAGCTGCATCGCGATATTGGTCGCAAAATCACCATGCGCTTTATCTTTTGGTTTTTCTAATAGGATTGTAGGCAGTTCCTCAGCTGTTGCAAGCTCTGCTTGAATGACGGAATGAGCTATTTGTTGCTTCAATGTATCTTCTGTTTGTTCCAAGACGTTCATTACGAACCCTCCTCCATAAATGTTAATGCAAGTTCATGCTTTCGTTCTTCCTGTCCGTTTAATTTTACGCTGTAGGAAATCCCTAAATATCCGTTATCTGTTTCATATAACGGCTGATAGTTAATGGAATTTGTATATGTTTCCATATGAATGACTCCATACGGGTGCTTGTAGACATTTTCAGTCGTTTGGTTGGGGAGAAACTGTTGGTTCATTTTGACCTCACCCGTCCGCTTGATATTTACCTTTCCACTTTGTATCGTGAGTAGATTTTTGGTCGTCACGTTCTCTTCCTCTGTTTCTTCCTCAAATATAATCACATCAAGATTACCTTTTTGATAAAGCGTTCCAGGATGTTTTATCGTATTGTACTCCATTTGCCCATTGTCTTCAATGGTCGTACGGAGTTCTACCTCGACAGGTATTTCTTGTGAACTCATATTATCGCTCCTGCTTCCGAAATAATCATATATTGTCTTATTATAGCGATAAATGTGGGATGGACGCTACCATTTTTTTAAAATAAGTTTATTTATCTTTATCTTTTCCCATAATGTGAGTAATGCAGACATATATTGGAGCTAATCATTATGAGAAAGAATTTCATGAAACGGAAAATGAACCGATTTATTTTCAAAATAGGAATAGGTACTTTTATATTGATTATTAGCTGTGTATTAGGTATCTATTTTATCAGTTTTCTATTAGGTCCACCAGAATTAACGAACGAACAGAATACGGTTTACTATAGCAATAATGGTGAAATCATTGGCGAAGAACAGGGAACAGAAAACAGGCATTGGATAGATTTAGAAGATATGTCTGAGGAATTCATCCATGCAACATTATTGATCGAGGACCAGCATTTCTATAACCATATTGGGTTTGATTTCAGGCGCATTACCCGGGCTGTATTACGTAATATTCAATCGATGTCTCTAAAAGAAGGTGCAAGTACAGTAACGCAACAGTACGCACGAAATTTATTTTTATCACATGATAAAACATGGTCACGGAAATTAAAAGAAGCCTTTTATACCATTCGACTGGAGATGTTTTATTCAAAGGACGAGATCTTAGAAGGTTACTTAAATACCATCTATTTTGGTCATGGTGCATATGGAATCGAAACAGCCAGTGACCACTTCTTTCATAAATCTGCTAAGGAATTATCCCTAGCTGAATCTGCTATGTTAGCAGCAATACCGAATGGGCCGACCTATTTTTCTCCTCTAAACAATGAAACGAATGCGACGAATCGTCAAAATCAGATCTTGGGTCTCATGCACGCTGAAGATCTGATCAGCGAGCAGGATTACCAAGCTGCGACAGAAGAGGTGCTCGTTTATTCTGAACAAACGGAGCGAAACACAGATTCGATTGGCCCCCATTTCCAAGATACCGTTCTAAAAGAAGCTGCAGCTATTTTAGAGCTTGATGCTGAATTCATTCGGTCTGGTGGATTTCAAATACATACAACACTGGATGTTGATCAACAAAATCATCTGGAAAACCAAATTCAATCGGAAATGGATACGGATAGCGATATTGAGATTGGAGCCATGGCAATGAATCCTGATACAGGAGCCATACAGGCTTTGGCCGGAGGAAAAGCTTATGAATCAAGTAGTTTTAACCGAGCAATAGATGCCAAACGGATGCCGGCATCTACCTTTAAGCCTTTTTTATATTACGCTGCTCTTCATCATGGATACACGCCCAGCACCATGCTAACGAGCAAGCCAACTGAATTTGTGCTTGAAGATGGTGAGGTTTATCAGCCAAGCAACTTCAATGATAACTATGCAAATGAACCAATTACACTCGCACAAGCATTAGCATTATCGGACAATGTCTATGCCGTGAAAACAAATATGTTTTTAGGTGCCCAGACATTAGTTGATACGGCCAGGGAATTTGGCTTTACCAGTGACTTACCAGCTGTTCCATCACTTGCACTTGGAACTGCTACTGTTTCCGTTGAAGAAATGGTTAAGGGTTATGGAATGCTGGCTAACGGTGGCCACGAAATTTCCAGTCATACCATTGATAAAATAATGGATCGGGACGGAGAAATCGTTTTTGAAAAGGACAACGAGGAAAACGAACCAGTGCTTGATCCACAGAAGGCTTTTATTTTAACGCACCTATTAACGGGAATGTTTGATTCAGAATTAGACGGTTACATGCCTGTCACGGGATCCCCTATTGTAGATGACCTTACACGAACGTATGCTGGAAAGTCTGGTACGACAAATTCTGATAGCTGGATGATTGGGTACAGTCCATCACTCGTTACAGGAGTATGGACAGGCTATGACGATAATCGAAACATGGAAATTGTCGCAGAATCCGCCTATGCACGAAGTATATGGAGTGCATTTATGGAGGCAACCCATGAAGGAATGGAACAGGAAAGCTTTCATATCCCTTCCGGCGTAGTGGGTGTTCCGATTGACCCTGAAACAGGTCATCGAGCGACGCCTGATTGCAATTCAAGTCGGGTCATGTATTTTGAAGTAGGGACAGAACCTCAGAGCTTTTGTTCCGAGCACCATCATGAAAACCAGGAAAATGAAGATGAACGGGGTATCTTTGAGCAATGGTTTGAGCTGTTTTATTAGCATGTTTTAGAAAAAATTGGCTTATCACCAAGTCTTCGTTCCGTATGCAAATAGAGTAGTTTCCTATGAAGCCAAAAAAAGAGGCCGACAATCAAGCTAAACGCTGATTGTCGGCTTCCTTTTTGTCCTAGTAATACATGAGTAAGCCCATGTATTAACATTTTACAAAGTTTTACTAGAAATCACAAGATATCTGCAAATGATTCATTAATTAGACACAAATTAGTCATGATTTAAAGAATTTACTCTGGTAATGCTTGCTTTAATTCATCGGTTGAATTGGCCCACATTTCCTCATTAAATTCAACAAGAAAATCCTTTAGTAATTTTTTCGACTGGTCATCCATATGCTCTACAATGATTTTCCCTTTCAATGATTTTTCCATATGGGTAACGTGCTGTGGCATTGATTTATAAGCGCGTTTTATCGAACGATCAACTACGAATTCACTACCCGCTACACCAGCGTAAAAAGGGCCATTTTCATTACGTTCTACATTGACCCAAACGAACCAATACAATGTACCATTTGGAACTTCATCACGGTCTGGAACTACCTTTACACGTCGTTCCACTTTGCTGCGCGCATGCATAACGTCCATATCTACATACGCCTCACCTTCCGTTGGGCTAATAATAACGGGTGACATGTTCTCTAGACTAACGGTGCCTGCACCATAACCACCATGTCCATCTGTTGAGTCATCTTTTATAATGGTAAAGGCGTTTTTCTTTTTCGGTTCATCTAAACTCATAGCAGGAATCCTCCTCAAATTTCAGTTTTTTTCATTGTAGCATACGTGCCTAAGCTATTCACATATTGACTCTAGTGTTTCACTTTTTTGATGAAATTTAAAGCATCCTGCATTTCCTCATCCGTGTATTGCTGCTTCGGTTTAATAGCATGTACTTTTTCTATCGTTTCATGTACAGGCAAATCTTCAAAATAAAGCATGGTTGCAACAAGTTCTAAAAACCTGGACGTACGATTTTGCAACATTTCCACCTGCTCAGAAATATCGGGCATATCTACATGAAATTGATCCAAAAACGCCTCGCCTGCAGGATTGATTGTATACTGATATTGAGAATAGTTGCTTTTATCCTGTTTCTCTTCGCCGATAAAACCTAAATTGCAAAGTTCTTCAATCCGCAATGTTAACTCCTCCGAATAGGGGCCATAGAAATGGAAATGATATTTTTCTTCAAAAGGTACATGGCTTTTCTGTAAAATATAGATCATTTTTTGCATTTTTTTCCTACCCGTAACCTCTTTTGCCACTGAAAAAAACTGCATCAACCTCGCATGATTAGTCATCATTTTCTATCTCTCCCCGTTCATTCAGAATTTCTTTAATTCGCCGCTTCATACGTTCATCGCTCAGCCCATCCAATAAATCCTTTGGAAAATAAAGTTTGTGATCGGTGCGTTTTTTCCCTGAAATAGCATCCACAATATCCGAGTTTCTGGATAACTCTTTTAATTCATCATTTGGCATTTGTAGGTGTATGGGCAGACGCTCTTCTTCCTCTCCTGGACGGTAAAAATCATACGGAAGATCGGACGAAGAATCGACAACCAAATAATACTCCGGATCAATACCAGCATGCTGAAATAGCTGATAAAGTTCCTTCCACTCTTGCATCTGCATATTTGGGTTAAATTCAATATATTTAAATAGTCGGCGATTCATAAATCGTTCGCATAAATCGCGTAAAATCCCATCTGCTTCCTCCTGCCACATTTGGAAATAGTAATGTACAATGGTTTCATCTAGCTTGAGGTATTCTTCAAGTGTCACATTTCCCGTGAAAAAAGACAGAAAATGTGTCGGCTCAAGCTTAAAAATATAATCATCCGCTTCATATAAATGCTTCGCACGGTGTAAAATTCGTGATAAAATCACTTCTGCACTTCTCGTCACCGGATGAAAATATACTTGCCAATACATTTGGTAACGACTCATGATATAGTCCTCCACCGCGTGCATACCCGTCGATTTAATAACCACTTGATCATCAATCGGACGCATGACTCGTAAAATTCGTTCCATATCAAAATGCCCATAGCTTACACCAGTGAAATAAGCGTCACGTTGTAAATAATCCATTCGATCGGCATCGATCTGGCTTGAAATGAGGCTGACAACTAATTTGTCTTCATATGTCTTGGCAATCACATCTGCCACTTTTTGTGCAAAACCTGTACTTACACGCTCCAGCACTTTATTAACCTTTGTTTCGCCTAAAATGATACGTTGTGTAAAGTCCTCATGATCCAATTTAAAAACATTTTCAAAGGAATGCGAAAATGGACCATGTCCCAAATCATGCAACAGTGCTGCACATAAACTAAGCAGGCGCTCGTCCTCATTCCAATGAGGCCGATCCTCGAAATTGTGAATGATTCGCCTCACAATCTCATAAACGCCAAGTGAATGATTGAACCGGCTGTGTTCCGCGCCATGGAATGTGTAATTCGTTGTGCCAAGCTGCTTAATTCGGCGTAGACGCTGGAATTCTGGCGTGGCAATCAGATCCCAGATAACTCGATCTTTTACGTGAACATACCGATGGACAGGATCCTTAAACACTTTTTCCTCATTTAATTGTTCATCTTTATATGCCATCTATTTCTCATCCCGTTTCTTTATAGACCTTTTTATTTAGTATATAATAGATGAACAAATGAAAAAAGAAATTACAAGGAGTTCATTATGAAAAATTGGAAAGAAATCATTAGCCATACAACATTTCGGTACCTTGATCACTCAAATAAAAATAATTTTCATCAGGAAGCATACACCGCATTAACATCTTTTGCCGTGGATGATGCATTAGTACTTTCTGTCAGCGATAAGAAAACACCTCCTGCCATCCGTTTATGGGTCCATCCGGATACCATTGTTCTAGGAATACCGGACGCGCGACTTCCTTATGTTGAAGAAGGCATTAAACTGCTTAGCGAGCAAGGACATCATGTAGTCGTTCGAAATTCTGGTGGCCTTGCGGTTGCACTGGACGCAGGTGTTTTAAATATTTCACTTATTTTATCCGGTGTGAAACATATTTCCATTTATGACTGCTATGAAGCGATGGTCAGCTTTGTGCAATATATGCTGCGTGACGTAACGGATGAGATTGAAGCCTATGAAATTATTGGCTCCTACTGTCCGGGTGATTATGATTTAAGTATTAATGGAAAAAAATTCGCCGGCATATCCCAGCGCCGTATAAAAGACGGTGCTTCCATACAAATTTATTTGGACGTGGAAGGAAACAGCCAGGAACGTGCTGCCTTATTACGTGATTTTTATACTGTTAGTAAACAAAATGAAGAGACAAAATTCGACTATCCAACCGTGAATCCGGAAGTCATGGCTTCCCTATCCGAATTATTAGGAGAGCATATCACGGTGGAAGATATGAAAAAGCGTGTCTATCATGCTTTGGATGATTTTAGTGAGGAGATTGTCCAGACTAATTTTTCGGAGGATGAACTGGCAGCATTTGAAAAACGGCTGGAGCAAATGAAGAAGCGGAATGAGCGTATTGCTGGGATGCAATAGTACATGGTTGGTGCGACAATATAGTAAGAGCGTGTTTTGATCATTTTTTTCAAAACACGCTCTTTTTAATTGATCATTTATCAAGTAATAACGTTTAATCCAGCACGATAAAGGATATATCTTGCTAGTAGTAGCGTTGAAAGATGAGCATCTATCGAGTAAATGCTTTTCTTTTTGGACAAGTTTCATACCATTGAATAACGAAACGACGCAAAAGAAAGGAGCGTTTATATTGTTTGGACTATTTGACTTATTGCGGTTAGTTATGGCTGCTCTTGTTATTTTACCTATTACAGCAATTATCCGGGAAAGCGGCTATTACATTGCAGCTACTTTACTTGGAGCAAAGGAAAAAAAGCTTATTGTCGGGAGCGGGCCTACCCTGTTCACATTGCCGACTATAGAGGTTCGCCGCTATTTTTTCATGTATAGCTGGATGGAATATGAAGAATTGCATCCAAGTAATCGATTTTGGCATGGCATTATTTATGTCTCCCCTATTTTTGGTCCATTACTTCTCGGTATACTTATTAATACACTGTTGGCACAGGAAGTACTTCCAAACAATATGTTCTGGGACACATTTATGTATTATATATTTTACTATATCTTTTTTGATTTGATCCCTGTTTACCTACCAGATGGACAACCGACAAATGGGCGGGCGATATTTGACTTGATTTGGCGTGGAGAACGATCGGACTTCGTCAAGAAAGCGTACGAAGAGGAATCCCGTGAAAGTGAAGAAGAACAAGGCTATACAGAAACACAAGAAGAAACGATTAATCGTCGGGATAGAGATGAACAAGAGCGCAGCGATCATACAAGATATGAGTCGGATAGTGAGACCCAGGGGCAATCCCATGAAAAGGAAGAAAGAAAAGGCTTTACAGATGCACAAGAAGAAACCATTAAAAGGCGGGATAGAGATGAACAGGAGCGAAGTGATCATACAAACCCTGAATCAGATAATAAAGATTGAAAAACTGGATAGTCGATGGAAAAGTATAGCAACCTCTTCTAAAAGGCAATGAAATTTTATTGCTATTATTTCTCTCCATATTAAAAGCTTGCAAAGGAGCCATTTAACCTCCTTTGCAAGCTTTTTCACCTATCCCTTATTCCGCTTGCGCCGCTGTTATCAGCGCTAATTTAAATACGTCATCTGCACTACATCCGCGTGATAGATCATTCACCGGCTTATTCAATCCCTGTAAAACCGGGCCTACCGCTTCATATCCTCCTAAGCGCTGGGCAATTTTATAGCCGATATTCCCAGCTTCCAGACTAGGGAAAATAAAGGTATTCGCATCCCCATTCAGAACAGAATCAGGAGCTTTTTTCTCTGCAACACTTGGGACAATTGCTGCATCAAATTGAAATTCACCATCAATAACAAGGGATGGATTTTTTTCCTTGGCAATTTGTAATGCTTCTGTTACCTTATCGGTTTCCGCTGATTTTGCCGAGCCTTTTGTTGAAAAGCTTAGCATGGCTATGCGTGGATCGACATCAAATAATTCAGCGGTAACAGCACTTTCAACTGCTATTTCTGCAAGGTCTTGGGCTTCTGGTGTAATATTAATTGCGCAATCAGCAAATACATATTTTTCATCGTCACGAACCATCACAAAAACACCAGATGTTTTCTTGATACCTTCTTTTGTTTTTATAATTTGCAATGCAGGACGAACCGTGTCGGCAGTAGAGCTTGTTGCACCACTTACTAGCCCATCTGCCTGATTGAGATATACAAGCATGGTTCCAAAATAGTTTGCGTCAAGTAGAATTTTTCTAGCGTCTTCCTCTGTTGCCTTTCCTTTACGTCTATCCACGAACGTTTCAACCATTAGGTCAAACTCTGGGAAGTTTTTCGGATCCATTAATTTACAAGAAGATATATCTACACCTAATTCTTCTGCCTTTTGTTTAATACTAGTGTTATCACCTATTAAAATTGGTGTTAGAATCCCTGCTGCGCTTAGTTGACTTGCTGCAGTTAAGATACGCTCATCTGTACCTTCAGGAAAAACGACCGACTTATTTTGCATGGTTACTTTTTCTTTTAATTGATCAAATAATTGACTCATTTTTAAAAACCCTCCTGCTTGTCTATACTTAAATAATAGCTGATTTCATACATGAATTAAAGCAATGCCCCCTTGCCAGCCAGGGAATTTTGACAGTCTAATGACAAATATGGAGCTTTCATGCTTTTCACGATTTTATGAGAAACCTCGTATAAGATTAGATTACCCCATTTATGATAGACTAAAAACATGCGAGGAATATTTTAAATATAAAGGAGCGATTATAATGGTTGAGGCAGTAGAAACCATGGATGGCTGGTATAGCCTACATGATTTACGAAGCATCGATTGGAATTCATGGAAATTAGCATCTGAAGAAGAGCGCAAAGAAGCAATTGATGGATTTAATGAGCTGCTAGCAAAATGGGAAGCCGTTGAAGAAGAAAAACAAGGAAGTCATGTCCTTTATAAAGTTGTGGGACAAAAAGCTGATTTAATCTTCATGTTTTTACGACCAACAATGGATGAATTAACCGACATCGAAACAGAATTTAATAAATCAAAATTTGCTGAGTTCTTACTTCCAGCACATTCTTATGTTTCTGTCGTTGAGCTTTCCAAATACCAACCGCAAAAAGATGGCGTTGACCCTGAAACATTGCCGGAAACGCAAGAACGATTGAAACCCATCCTTCCAAAATGGGAGCATATTTGCTTTTATCCGATGGATAGACGACGTGTAGGCGAGGAAAATTGGTATACATTAGAAAAGAGCACTCGCGGTAAATTGCTCTATGAACATAGTAAAACCGGCCGTCAGTATGCTGGGAAAGTGAAACAGGTTATTACTGGCTCCATCGGCTTGGATGACTGGGAGTGGGGCGTAACATTATTTGCCCATGACCCGCTGCAATTTAAGAAAATCGTTTATGAAATGCGCTTTGATGAAGTATCCTCACGTTATGGTGAATTTGGAGAATTTTTCATTGGCAATCATTTGCCAAGAGAACAGATTGAAGCTTATTTGAAGGTATAATACCGAGGTTCATTCGTGTTCGCATCACAGCAACAGCACGGCATCCTAAAGACTTTCTGCACATAAGATGCAGAAAGTCTTTTTTATTTGTCATCATTTCCGTGACAGTAGCATACACATAATTAATGAACTTAGGCACCGGGATTGAGGCAGAAATAAGGAGTATTTATAACCGTAGTTACACCAACCTTTTATAAGCTAGGTTAAATCGTATAGAAGGTGTTATCGACATTCTCGCAAGAAAAATAAGAACCAGTAGATAAACGAAGCAAATCAATGTGCCATATCCTAATGAATGCCCTACCGTCTATTAATTACAACCAGGAGGTTTTATAATGAGTGACAATCAAGAAAATACAAATAACCCGAATCAGCAGTATCCTAACCCCTACCAACCTTATCCGTACTACTATTACCCACAAGCATCCCCAGCTTATTATCCCGCTTATTATGCTAGACAGGAAGCTGCACAACAGCAACAGCAGCTACAACAGCAACAACAAGCTCAAGCCCAGCAAGCTCCCGCTAATGGTGTGGAAGGCATGCTTCCGCTCGAACAGTCTTACATCGAAAATATCCTGCGACTAAATCGTGGCAAGCGCGTTTCCGTTTATATGACATTTGAAGAAAATGAACAATGGAATGCACAGATTTTCAAAGGTGTTATTGAAGCTGCCGGGAGGGATCATATAATCATAAGTGATCCACAAACAGGAAAACGATACTTGCTACTTATGGTATACCTTGATTATGTTGTCTTTGAAGATGAAATCGAATATGAATATCCTTTAGCTGCCGGAAGTGGGCAATTCACAAACCAGCCCCCACGTTAAGAAGGGGGATCACCTTATAAGTCGAGAAAGCCAAACCAAAAAGGATGACACATTTTCCCTAGCTTGTGTCATCCTTTTCTCCCATTATGTAAATCGTACAACCAATCTATAAGGAGCGATTATATGCGACATCCTCACGACAAATTTATTCGCATCGAATTAATTTCACTTGCATTCGTCGTTTTAATCGGTCTAATTGCGCTCATCCAAGGCTTTATACTACTTCTATTTCTTGGCTTCTATCTGCTAGCACTCGGTTTATTCTGTAATGCATTAATTGAATCCTATTCGCATCGTACCGTACAAGCTGGTAAACAATTGCTCCGTTCCATCTTGATTATTGTATTCACGACGTTTCTATTTTTTCAACTGTAGCACTATAAATACCTTATTACAGCTGTCCCCAGTAAAATCCAGCCGATTAAAAATGCCAATCCACCAATTGGAGTAATCATTGCAAATGTTTTGATTGCGGTAAGCGAATAGATATAAAGACTGCCAGAAAACAAAACAATCCCAGCAAAGAACATCCATCCAGCCCAAATGGCCCCACCGCTAGTAAACTTCGCTAACAGTAGACCCGTTACAAGTAATGCCATGGTGTGAAACATTTGATAAAGCACTGCCTTATCCCATGTTTTCAATGCACTTTCTGACACCCTTCCCTCTAGCCCGTGTGCACCGAATGCCCCTAAGGCCACGGCTATAAAACCATTTATAATACCAAAAAGTAAAAAAAGCTTCGTCATTCGTAAACACCTCCTTCATTAAGGTTCTTTTCGTAAGTATTGGGACTGCGCTTACTCGTCCCACCGAAAACCTTTGTTGTTTTTAAAACGTCGCAGTTGATATAAAGTGCGACGCAGTAACTATTCCTTTGCAAACGCTGGTTGAGAGCAGGGATTCGCTACGGAAACACATTTCGCTTTCCGCGGGCGGCTGGTGAGCCTCCTCGTGCTACGCACTGTGGGGTCTCACCGAGGCCTTTTCTCCCGCAGGAGTCTTCATGTGTTTCCTTCGCTGGTTCAGATACTCCCGCAATTTCATCAAAACACTTATATTACTTAATTATATAACAAACATAGCCATATACTCTTATGAAGGCTGATTGGAGCGGAGTACAGTCGACTCCTGCGGGAACAAGGGTTTTCGGTGGGGCGAGCATTTACGCGCAGTCCCAGCACGAATCTGAAGACCCCGCAGCAGCGGTTTCCTGCGAGGCAGGTTAAGTTCGCGACCTCCTGTCTCAACACCTGCACTAGCACTTCCGGTGCGTCGAAGGCTGAAGCCGTGCCCGCGGAAAGCGACTGTACGCAGCGGAAATCAACCTGGTAGTTACGTCATCTTTTATATCTTTTGTGTCAAAAGCAAAAATCTTTTATAAAACAGCCTTCATTAAAAATCAAAAATAGAATTTCCATTAGCTATATCATGATCAATCGTTGATTTTTTAAATTTATCCGGATTCGATTTTACTTCACTTTCCTGCTTGCCGATCATTGCCTTCATTTCCTCTGTAGAGATACTTTCAGTCGGACTTTTAGCTTCATTCGTAGATTCAGAAGCATCATCTTCCAACAGTAAGTCACAAAGCAGACGGACATTTTCAATATGTTTTAGCCATTTATCTTGCTTATGATTCTGCTCTTTTGCTTGGTTTAATTCACTTATCATTTTCTGAATAACCTTATCGTTTCCTACCGCCACCTGCGATCTCTCCTTCTATATGACCATATGTATCTAACACCATATTATAGCATGATTTTTTCCACGACAAATTTAAAAGTCTTGGAAATATTCCAAGACTCTCCTCTATCACACTCATTATACCTGGTGCTGGGGAGAACACTCCATACCTTCTCCCAATTCCTCCTTCGTATAACGCTCATACATCCATTTCAAGAATTCTACTTCATTGTTTTGTAGCTGCCTACCTAGATTCTCTTTTGTATCCTCACATACCTGTAAAAAGCTTATCATAGCGTTAAGATCCCCCTATATGGTATATCCTGGATTTCTATTCCCCCTATTATATCGCTATTTGTCTGAAGTTTCAATAACAAACTTGATAATAATAAGAATTTACAGAATATTATCTTCTTTGACATTTCCTTTTACAGAATATGACAAACTTAATCCCTTCTCTCTTCTTCACCCTATAAAAAAGTGAACCGCTATCGACCCGGTCCACTTTTTTACATTTACTTTTCATGTAACTTTTCTTCCAGTTCGGTAATTCGAGCTCTCAGTTCATTAATATCTTCTTTTGTCGCTAGCCCTAAATCTTTTGCTATTCCGTTTGTTTGCTCATATTGCTTGGTACTCCACTCGTCTTTTTTCATTTCACCTTTGTTGACAAAATCATTCATCACTGACTTTGCCTGATCCACGGTTAGCTCATTCTTATCAACTAACTCCTTGAGCTTGCTGTCTAGCTTTTCTTTCCCACTAACTGCAGCACCAAGTCCTAATAAAAATCCTTTTTTAAGTGTATCACCCATCATTAAACACCTCCCTTATTTGCGGATCGAATCATTCGATAATGTTTAAATAAACTAATACTCATGATAGTCGTGAATACAACAATTAGCACCAACGCAATTACGATTATATTTGTTACGTTCAGGAAATAACCTAATACAGTTAATCCTGCCCCTACTACTATTATGATAAAACTAATCACTTCTAAAAGTAAATAAAAGTGATGCTTTAGCTGGAGCTGGTGTTTTTTCTTGTCCCACTCCCTGTCCCTATCACCACTTTCCAGGTAGCTTACAACTGCATTAGGTACCGACAATAGGGGACTTGTCATGTCTTTCACTTTTTGTTTATAGATGGATTCAAAGAGATTTTTTTTGCCAAACCATTGCTTAATTTTTGGCTTCATCCATTCTTCAATATCCATATCCGGATAAAGCTTAAATAGTATGCCAATTACAATCGAGATTGCCCTTCCGAAATAGGCATAATTTGCAGGTAATTGGATGGGTTGTTCTTTAATAAAAGCACTTATTTCATTTGTAACTTTTGAAATGGTTGCTGCATCCATATCCTTTAATGATCCACTTTCATACATTTCAATTGCATCTGTTAAGGTTTTTTTTAGTTTCTCTTTATCGGCATTCGGCAGCAGGAAATTCATTTCCTCCAGCGTATCCATTACGATATCATAATCATCGATAATGAATCCTTGGACGAGCAGTTTAAAATTTTCTGTGTCCGCTTTACGCAATTCACCTACCATACCAAAATCAATAATCGAGATGGTGCCATCCGTTTGTACTAAAATATTACCACTATGTGGATCTGCATGGAAAGTACCTGGGTTCAGAAACTGATCAATATAAAAATCAAACAGCGTCTTCGTGACATCTTCTGTATTAATGTTATATTTATTCATATAATCATAATCTGTTATTTTTCCTCCATCCATCCAGTCCATGACGAGCACCTTACTTGTACATAAACGCTCGTAAAAAGTTGGAATAGCAACAGAATCATAAGCTTGATAACGTTCTTTGAAATAATTCCCATATTCTAATTCCTGTTCAAAGTCCAGTTCCCGGTCCATTACACGTATAAGTTCGTGATACAGTTCTTTCAAGTTCGCATGTTTACCTAATGAAGTGAAAACGGATAGAATCCAGAACACCATTCGTAATGCAACAAAATCTTTGCGAAAAATATCCTCGACCCTATAGCGTTGAATTTTTACAGCAACAGCAGATTTATCCTTTAACCTTGCATAATACACTTCACCAATTGAAGCAGAAGCAATGGAAGATTCACTTATGTCCAAAAGTTGCTCATCAATCTTGGTGCCCCATTCTTTCTCTAACAATGACTTGGCATAATCAAATGACATTGGTGGCACCTGGTCTACTAAACCAGACAGCTCTTTGATAAATACATCTGGCATAATATCGGTTCTTGTACTTAAAAATTGGCCAACTTTTACAAGTACGCCACCTAGCCTAATTGCTTTGATTCGATATTCTTTCGCCATCTCCATTAATAGGTTATTCCATTTTTCCTTTGTCTTCTTATCCCACACACCATGGCGAAAGTTGAAAAAGTAAATTTTTGAAATAAATGTAATAACCATCCAAACGATGACGATATAACGATAAATAAAATTATATTTCAATGAATCCTTCAATTTAACACCTCATCAACCTGTACCCTCATACAAAAGAGAGTTAAACTCATTTTACTACAATACTTTATTCAATGCGAATAAGTATTACATTTCATTCCAAATGTATAAATATACATTTTCTATTGGACTTTTATACATTTTCACTTATAATAATAAACGAACGAACTATTTTATAAGGTGGCTATCTCTTATGAGAATCAACAATTATACTGCGATGGATCATTTAAAATTTATTATACCATCCCTACTTGGTATCTTTTTATTTATGACGCCAATACAAACAGGTGATGGACTTACGATTCCAATTGCTGTATTAGCAAATTGGATACAAGATATCTTGGCGGGGCAACTATCTGCTATTATGATGATTATAATCGTTCTTACAGCTGTGATGACGATGATTGCTAGATTTATAGGACCAAACGCGTTTGCTAGAACTCCCTTTTTCCAAAGCCTTTTTTATACAAGCTGGTTTTGGACAATAACGAGAGTCCTTGCGGGTCTATTCGCTATTATGGTCTTCTTCCAATTAGGGCCAGAAGCCGTACATGGTCCAGATACAGGACAAATGCTCCTGGATGACTTGCTGCATGTATTATTTGCTGTCTTTTTATTCGCTGGACTATTTTTACCATTATTGATGAATTTTGGTTTACTAGAATTATTTGGAACGTTAATGACCAAGGTAATGAGGCCTTTGTTCAAACTACCAGGTCGTGCATCGATTGATTCCTTAGCATCTTGGATTGGGGACGGGACGATTGGGGTTCTACTGTCAAGTAAGCAATATGAAGCAGGCTATTACACGAAACGGGAAGCTGCTGTTATCGGGACAACGTTCTCCGTCGTGTCGATTACATTCAGCTTAGTTATTATTGCTGAGGTTGGACTTGAGCATATGTTTGTGCCTTTCTACTTAACTGTACTTGCGGCGGGTGGTGTAGCTGCATTTATAATGCCACGGATTCCACCATTATCTAAAAAAACGAATACGTATATTGATGACAATGCTCAAGGTATCGCAGAAGAAATTCCCAAAGAGTATAATGTGCTTACATTTGGCTATAGCAAAGCACTAGAACGCAGTAAAAAGGAAACTAGTGTTAACCGTTTTTTCAAAGAGGGCGGGAAAAATATTCTAGATATGTGGATGGGTGTAGCTCCAATTGTTATGGCGTTTGGTTTAGTGGCATTAATTGTTGCTGAAAATACACCTCTATTTCAATGGCTCGGCCTACCATTCGTACCACTACTTGAACTGATGCAGGTTCCGGAAGCAGCAGCGGCATCTGAAACGATATTAATTGGTTTTGCGGACATGTTCCTACCAGCTATTTTTGCTTCTTCTATTGAAGCAGAAATCACACGTTTCATCATTGCAGCTTTATCCGTTTCACAATTAATCTATATGTCAGAAGTCGGTGGCCTGTTATTAGGGTCGAAAGTTCCAGTATCGTTCAAAGATCTAGTTGTTATTTTCCTACTACGAACCATTATTACGTTGCCAATCATTACATTGATTGCGCATATGATATTTTAAAAAAACATGCGGCTTCTCTTATAGAGAGCCGCATGTTTTTTTATTAGGCTCTCTTCGTAAGTGTTGATTTTAAAATTCGCGAAATTTGATATAAAAGACGACGTAGTGAAAAATCTTTTGCAAACGCTAGTTGAGAGCAGGGATTCGCTACGGAAACACATTTCGCTTTCCGCGGGCGGCTGGTGAGCCTTCGACGCACAGGACGTGCTAGTGCAGGTGTTGCGACAGGACGTCGCGAACTTAACCTGCCTCGTGCTACGCACTGCGGGGTCTCACCGATGCCTTTCCTCCCGCAGGAGTCTTCATGTGTTTCCTCCGCTGATATTCCAGTTACTACCGCTAAATTGCATTAATAATCAATAGTCAAAACATCGAAATACCTCAACAGTTCGGGTGAGCAAAGGGCGGTGACTCCGGCAGGAACAAATATTTCCGTGAGGCGAGTAATTACAGCCCCAGAAGGAAGGTCGACTAATCTTTGCGAACAACGTCGACATACCCTTTGCCAGGGCAAGGCCGTGCCCGCGGAAAGCATCCGCCCAGAGCGATCCCGAACGGCGATTATAGCAAATACTTATAGCAAACAGTAGTTACGTCGTCTTTTATAGATTTTACGTCAAAAAACAGCAATTCTTTTTGGTGGGACGAATAACCGAAGTCCCAATCTATTAAATAATCAGCCTGTAACGTTTTACCTGAAATTCTGGTTTACTGTTTTGGTGATTTTTTCCGTAATTAACGATGTGTCTTTTGGTATTTCCTGATCTGCTTCTTCATATTCAGAATCTTTTTCTACTAGGTTGGAATGATAACCAAATTGATCTGCTATACCACTCATAAATTCATAGAAGCTTCGTTTCTCAGATGGGCCTACATTGAAAATGCCTATGATATCCTTTTCCAGCATTTCTACGATAACATTCGCCAAATCTTCTACATGTACAAACGTCCGAATTAAATCATCACGAAACGCAATTGGTTGTCCTGAATCTAATTGACGGAACAATTTTTCTGTGCGCTCATCCATCTTCCCAGCTTGATTCTCACCGTAAACAGGACCGACTCTGAGTATGACATAGTTTGATAGTTCATTAAGAATAAATCGCTCAGCCTTTACTTTTGCATTTGTATAGGTGCTAAATAGATGATCATTAGGTAATGTCGATAACGGATCTTCCTCCACATACGGCCCTTTGCCAGCACTATAGACGAAATCAGATGAAATATAAATCAGCTTCGTAGCTGGAGTTAAATGTGTTATTAAATGCAATAATCCCTGGTCCGTCAACACATGTTCATTTGGCCCATTCATAACGGACCAAATAACCACGTCAGGGCTTTCCTTTTTGAAAAAATCAGAGAAAGACTCCGGTTCATTTATATCCAGTTTATACAAGTTATCAAATATGGGATTGTGATCCAAATACGTTCCACTAACCTCGAAATCTTCCATACTTTCTAACGATTTATAAACGGATGTCCCTACATAACCACTTGCTCCAAATACACATACTTTCATGATTAACACCTTCCCTCGGCATATAGCCTTAAGATTATGTTACGCTGATTTCTTGCTTGTTTTCCTACTATATTCTTTTTTAATGATGGAAGCCTTTCCTTCAATAACTGGTTGCGCTATACCAACTAAAGGCTTACTGGATAAAATAAATACAATAACACCAGAAATTGCTGCAAGACCAAATACATCAAATACATGATTTACTTCAAATAGATCGGTTGCACGGAAAGCCTGAATGAAAAACCCATGTAATAAATAGATATATAGTGTTCGTGATCCAATACTCGTGAACCAACTGTTGCGCTGTGGAACCCAGGCCAAAACACTAATTACCATCAGACCCGCAATAATATAAAAAATAAGACGAGCGAATCCTCCAAATGCAGTCAAACCTAAATCACCATATGACTGAGAGCCAAGTAGCCATCCTGTGTCAATCGTTGGAAGATAGTAGATAGCTGCCGCGAGTGCTGGCATCATAATGAGTGAGCTTATCTTTACGCGTTTGCTTTTTAATCCCATCACTTGTTTTTCTGTAATAAAGTAACCAATCAGGAAAAACGGAAAAAATACAAACGTGCGTGATATACTGAATGAGTGCCCAATTCCACCAAAATAGCCTACAAGTAACCCCAATTGAATCGCAATCATAATACTCAATCCAACAGGAATTTTCTTAAACCAGTAAAGTAATATATGCCAACTAAACAAACTGATTAGAAACCATAAAGACCAATGCGGATAAAACAACCCTTGCCAACCTTCTTGACCAATCAAGAAGTAAAACCCAGAATATAGCAATTGAAATAAAATATATGGAACTACTAGTTTTTTTGCTAAATTCAGGATATAATCCTTATTCCCGAAACCTTTCGCAAAGAAACCTGCTAATAAAATAAATGCTGGCATGTGAAAGGTATAAATCCACATGTAAAGTGTATTCATCCCTCTCGACCCATCTACAAAAGGTTGAATGATGTGTCCAAAAACAACGAGGAAAATCAATAATAATCTTGCATTATCAAAAAACGGATTTCTTTTCATTTATACTCATCCCTTTTACGTTCAAATCTGTTTTCATTTTTAGAAAACAGCCATGTTCAAAAAATCATGCACTAACCATTCTAACCGTTTCCGCAAAAAAATACGTCTATTTGCGCTCAAGTTCATCGATTTGTTAGGGAACTGTAAAAGGAATGAAAAAACTTTTTAACATTGTCAGTTGACTTTCTAAAGATTGCTTTTTGGCACAATTTCTATAAAAGGCGACAACATAACTACCAGGTTGACTTCCGCTACGTACAGTAGCTTTCCGCGGGCACGGCTTTGCCCTGGCAAAGGGTATGTCGACGTTGTTCGCAAAGAACGGTTTTAGTCGACCTTCCTTAGGATAGTCCTGCGGGGTCTTCAGACTCGTGCTGGGGCTGCGCATAAATGCTCGCCCCACCGAAAACCATTGTTCCCGCAGGAGTCGACTGTACTCCGCTCCAATCAACCTTCTTAAGAGTGCAAGCATTTGTTTAAATTAATCAAACAATATATTTTTAGAAGCAGAAAAACACAACACACAGCGGAGGAAACACATGAAGACTCCTGTGGGAGGAAAGGCCTCGGTGAGACCCCACAGTGCGTTAAATGATGAAGGCCAACTAAAACCGCCCTTTGCGGGCAACGTCGGCATACCCCTTACCGGGGCAAGGAGGCTCACCAGCCGCCCACGGAAAGCGAAATGTGTTTACGTAGCGAATCCCTGCTCTCAACCAGCGTTTGCAAAGAAAATGTCACTTCGGCGTCTTTTACATCAACTGCGAAGATTTAAAAGCAACAGCACTTAAGAAAAGGGCCAAAGTGTATGACAACACATAACGAAACATGACCGACACACAGGAAGCTTATGTCGCTTTCTTTTTCTTCGTGGTTGTGGATTTTGTTTTTTTCTTTGGTTGCGTTGGCTTAGTTTTGTTTGACTTAGCTTTATCAAGCGAAGCCTCAAGCGCTCCCATTAAATCGGTAGTATTATCAGGAGTTGGCTTCTCTTTCGCAGTGGTTGTGGTCGTTGTCTCTTCGTTGTTTTTCTTGTCTTCAATTAACTCAAGCAAGGACGCGCGGTAATCGTCCGTATATTTCTCCGGATCAAATTCCGTTGTTAATTGGTCAATAAGCATTTTAGCTGTATCTAATTCTTTATCGGCTGTTGTTATCTCCTCCGGAACGTTTGGAACATCCTTTACTTTTCGGACTTCATCCGGATAATGAATTGTTTCAGCTATTAATGTATTTTCATATACACGAATGATCACTAACTGTTCCTTCGACCGAATTACCATCTTTGCCACACCGATTTTCCCAGTGTCTTTTAAGGAATTACGTAATAACCCATATGCTTTGTCTCCTCCATCGTTAGGGGATAGAAAGTAACTTTTTTCAAAGTAAATCGGATCAATCTCTTCCAACTTTACAAAATCCATAATTTCTACAGCTTTATCGGCCTGTTCTTTTTGTAGTTCTTTCAATTCCTCTTCTTCTAAAATCACAAATTGATTTTTTGCATATTCATATGCTTTAACGATCTCATCATTTTCAATTTCCCTATCACAATTCGGGCATGTCTTTTCATATTTAACTGGGGTTTCACATTCTTTATGCAATTGGCGCATTTTAACATCTTTATTTTCCGTTGCAGCATGCATTTTCACAGGAATATTTACAAGTCCGAAACTAACCGTACCCTTCCACATTGTATGCATCTTTTAACGCCTCCTTTTTTCCTATAGTTTGTCGAGGTCTTTCATTTTTTATCCTATAGACTGGTTATTTTCCATAAAATGAGCCATGTTAAATAAGGGAGGAGATGTGTGGAATGGAAGTAATGAAGCCCATTGTTAGATCGGAAACACTCGCTGGAAATGACTGGTTATATGAAGTGAAATATGACGGTTTTCGCTGTGTTTTACATTGGGAAGAAACTGGTAATATTCGCCTTATCAGCAGAAATAACAAAGATTTAACGGATCACTTTCCAGAAATTATGGAAGCCTGTGTGAAAAATGAATCGCTAGTGCATTCATCTCTTCCACTTAAGCTTGATGGAGAACTATGCGTGTTAAACAATTCCTTTCAAGCTAACTTCTCTGCTATTCAAAAGAGAGGTCGTTTGAAAAATAAAGAATCGATTCGTCGCGCTGCTAATACAAGACCTGCCAGCTTTTTGGCCTTTGATCTGCTACATTACAAAGGAACGGATTACAAAAAGGAAACCTATCAACAACGGAAATCAATGCTTGATGAATTTTTCGCTATAATAAACCTGGGGGGACGTATCGGTTTCATCGAAGCTTATGATGATGCAGAGACTTTAGGGGGAATTGTTTTTGACTTTCAGGCGGAGGGCATGATTGCTAAACGAAAAGAGAGTATTTATCATCATGGAAAAGACCACCATGACTGGTTCAAGATTAAAAACTGGCGAACGATTCACGGATTTCTCACGCACTATAATCCGGAAAATGATTATTTCACTGTTTGTATTTATGAGGGTGAACATATAAAAGTAATCGGGAAATGTAAGCATGGACTTGATTCTGAAGCCTTTCAGACGTTAAAAAAGCTTTTCACAACAAAAGGAGAGAAACAAGATGGAGGCTACACACTTCCTCCTGCAATTTGTGCTTCGATTCATACCCTAGATTTTTATAAAGCACAACTACGCGAGCCGGAATTTGTTTCCCTTTTGCCATCTGTTAGAGCTGAAGATTGTACGGTTGAACGGTTAAACATCGATATCAATATGTTTCCAAACACCGTGCAACTTTCCAATACGGAAAAACTATTTTGGCCAGATAAAGGGCTCACAAAAGGAGACTTGCTTGTTTACATACGCAGAATCGCACCCTACATGCTTCCTTTTTTAAAGGGACGCGCGTTAACCATCATCCGAGCACCTGACGGGGTGAAGGAAGAGCACTTTTTCCAAAAGCACCTCCCGGATTATGCACCTTCCTTTATCAGTCGGTTAGAAATCAATGATGAAAAGGTTATTGTATGTGAAGATTTGGATGCCCTTATCTGGTTTGCCAATCATGGTGCAGTGGAATATCATATTCCTTTTCAAACGATTGAACATGATTTTCCCAGTGAAATTGTTTTTGACTTGGATCCCCCTAATAGAGAGAACTTTGACTTAGCTATTCAAGCCGCTCGTATCATTAAAACGATGCTTGACGACTTGGAACTTGTCTCTTTTGTTAAAACATCTGGAAACAAAGGACTGCAAATCCACATTCCCATTTCTACTGGGGTCATGTCTTACGATGAAACGGCAATCTTTACGCAAGCCATTGCCCAGACCGTTGAGAATGCTTATCCAGAACATTTTACAACAGAGAGATTGAAAAAAAATCGAAATGGCCGCTTATACATCGACTACCTTCAGCACGCAAAAGACAAAACATTAATAGCACCTTATTCTCCACGAAAAACAGATGAAGGGACGATAGCTGCCCCAGTATTTTGGGAAGAAGTTGAAGAAGGATTGCGCCCTGAACAATTTACCATTGAAAATGCAGTGGAGCGTGTGCATCTATTAGGGTGCCCCTTTGCGAAATACGTTGAGGTAGGAAAAGAGCAGAAACTGGATAACGTGTTGGCACTTGTGCGGGGTTCAGACAAGGATTGAGCAGATTGATATTAAAATAGCCACTCTCATTTAGAGCAGCCATTCTACTTGATCAACTTATATAAATTGGAGCAAAACGCCTAATAAAATACCCAAGGCCAGACCGGTTAATAGGCGTTTTGTAAAGGATACTTTTTTTACCTGCATCCATATAAGCAAGCCAATAATTACTACGATTACTACGATATTTAACAACATTGAATCCACTTCTTTTCCTCCCACGTTCAAAAAGATTTATTTAATCGTTGCTTCGAGCTCTAATTCCACATTCCCTTGAATCGCTCGGGAAATCATGCAACTTTTTTCGGCTTTTTCAACTAATTTTTCTATTCTTTTACGGTCTCCTGCTGGTGCACCACCCTGAAGAATGACAGTTGGTTTATGAATGATTTTTTCATACGTGAATACTCCATTCGTGACGTCGACAATGCCTTCGGATTCTAGCGACATCTCTTTCAATGGTAATTCAGCCCGTTCGATCATAGCTGCCAATGTAATAATATAGCAAGTAGCAGCAGCTCCTAACAGCATTTCATCTGGGTTCGTACCGACGCCGGGTCCGTCCATTTCAGTTGGAATGGAGATTTTTGTTTGTAAATTGCCTGCGTCGATATAGCCCTCACTATTTCTTCCGCCTGGCCATGATGCTTTTAAATGAAAATGTTCTGTTGCCATAGAATCACCTCTAATAGAATATATGATATACCACGGTTATACAAAAAGTAAATGAATTAACTCGCCAAGAATAACACCAACAATCACAACCATCCATGCAGGTGTCTTCCAGAAGTGAAGGAGCGCGAATAAAATTGCTGCAAATCCAAAATGCGCACCACTCATAATACCACTTGTAAATACTGGATTATAAAATGCCGCAAGTAAAATACCAACCACACTTGCATTAACACCAGTTAGAATCCCTTGAAAACTAGAGCGCTTACGCAGTTCACTTAAAAACGGCAGTGCACCAACGATTAATAAAAATGATGGCAGAAAGATGCCTACTGTAGCAACAATCGCACCTATCACTCCGTTGATCATCGTTCCTAAATAAGCCGCAAATGTGAACAATGGTCCTGGAACTGCCTGTGCCATCCCGTACCCTGCCATAAATTCTCCACTCTTTATCAATCCGTTTGGCACGACTTCCTGTTCCAACAGAGGCAAGACAACATGTCCGCCACCAAAAACGATGGAACCAACACGGAAGAATATATCAAAAATGTTCAAGTATGTATTCGAAAGGGCTTGCGCTATAATTGGAAGCCCAATTAGTAATGCAACCAAAATAGACAATGAAATGATCCCTTGTTTTTTCGTAATCGAGACGGAAAAAGACTGTACATTTGGTTCTGCATTTTTTGAAAACATATAAAACCCTATAATTGCAGCACCGATAATAATTGAAATCTGTACGATGGCTGATGGAAATAAGAGCATAATTAAAGCTGCTACTAGTGCTATTGCAATCCGTGGTCGGTCTGGTGTGAGCTTTTTACCCAACCCTAATACCGCATGGGCAACAATTGCCACAGCAACGACCTTCAGACTTGCAATCCAGGTTGCATCCCCCAGTGCAAAAGACTGGTAGAGCAAAGCAAATAATACAAGAACAATTACAGATGGAATCGTAAATCCTAACCATGAGACGACACCACCCCACATTCCACCGCGCAACATCCCAATGGCAATTCCCACCTGACTGCTAGCAGGACCAGGGAGAAATTGGCAGATGGCAATTATATCTGCATAGGTTTTATCATCCAGCCATTTTCGTTTATCGACATATTCATCTTTAAAATAGCCTAAATGAGCAACAGGGCCTCCAAAAGATGTGAGACCGAGTCTTAAAGAAGTGCCTAAAATTTCTAATAAAGATCGCAATTTTCCGTGATTACCTCCTTATTTATCGTTCCTTTTACGGTATCATAGTTTTATTTCTATTACCTTACATTTACATAAATTTAACTCTTTCTTACCTACCCAAAAAGAGCCGCCCCCTTAGGAGCGACTACCTCTCTTACAACGAAGAACTTTCTTCTATTGCATTTTTATCATTAAATGTTTTTGTATCAAATCGCTTTAAAATTCGCGATGTTAATGTTCCAGAAACCATCGATCCATTGACGTTAAGCGCTGTACGACCCATGTCGATGAGTGCTTCGATGGAAATTAACAGTCCTGCTAATGCTACAGGCAAGTTCATGGATGAGAGTACGATCAAGGCAGCAAATGTTGCGCCGCCCCCAACACCTGCGACACCAAATGAACTAATACCAATAATTAATACCAATTGAACGATAAATGCTGGCGAAAGTGGATCGATACCTACGGTTGGTGCGATCATCACTGCTAACATCGCCGGATAAATTCCCGCACATCCGTTTTGACCCATCGTAGCGCCAAATGAAGCTGACATGTTTGCGACTCCCTGATCAACACCTAGCGACCTTTTCTGTGCCTGAATATTTAATGGAATTGTTCCTGCACTTGAGCGTGATGTGAAAGCAAATCCTAATACCGGCATCACTTTTTTCAAAAATGTCAGCGGATTTAAACCGAATAAACCCACAAGGATTAAATGAAGGACAAACATAATAAATAAGGCTACATAAGAAGCAATCACAAATTTACCCAGTTCCATGATTCCTGCTACATCTGTGGTTGCTACCATATTTGCCATTAAAGCCAAGACTCCGAATGGCGCCAAGCGCAAGATAAGTGTTACAATGCGCATCACGACACCATAAAAGGCATTGACAATTTTCGTAAACATTTCTGCCTGCTCCGGATTTTTCCTACGTAATCCAAGCACAGCTATCCCTACGATCATGGAAAATATCACAACTGCAATGACCGATGTCGAGCGTTCCCCTGTCATATCCAAAAATATGTTTGATGGAATGAAATTAAGGATTCGCTGTGGTGTTGATTGTTCCTCCACATCTCCTAGTGTCGTTTCAAGCATTGTAGCTCGTTCTTCTTCTGGTTGCCCTGCTTCAATTTCCTCGGCACTCAAATCAAATACTGTTGCTGTTCCAATACCGATTAAAGCCGCAACCATGGTTGTCGTAATAAGTATACCAATGATCCAAGCAGACATTTTGCCCAGTTCAGCCGTTTTCTCCAAATTAATGATAGATTGAATGATTGATACCATGACCAGTGGAATTACAATCATCATCAGCAGGCTAATGTAACCACTGCCGACAATACTATACCATTCCGTTGTTTCTGCTAACACATTTGAGTCAACACCATAGATTGCCTGTAATATACCTCCAAGTACAATTCCTAAACCCAAACCGGTGAATACGCGTTTTGTAAATGAAAAATGCTGCTTCTGCATCCAAATTAGTAGTCCAATGATTGCTAATAAAACCGCGATATTTAATAAAATATAAATGACTTCCATTTCCTCTCTCCTCCTTATCAATTGGACAGTTGTGTGCCCTTGCATATAACATTGACCCATTATATGCAAAAAATCTTTTATCGTTCATGTATATAATTCCGATAAAATTAGTATGACTAATATAAGATATAATGATTTAAGGGAAGTGTCAAGGAAATGATTTACATTAGAAATTTGGCTATACTTGATGCTTCATGGCGGGCGGATTCTATCAATTTTTTTCATAAAAATAGGCTCCATCTTGTGTAGAGCCCTTAATTCTTTATCCAATATTCGCTTGAAGTCCAATTTCCACGTTTCCTTGGATCGCCCGGGAAATCATACAGTTTTTCTCCGCTTTTTCAACGAGTTTTCCAAGTTTTTTATAATCTGCTTCTTGTGCGCCTTCTTTGAGGTTCACTGTCGGCTTATGAATGATTTTTTTATACGTAAATACACCATTCGTCACGTCCACAATGCCCTCAGACTCAAGCGCCATCTCTTTCAATGATAAATCAGCCCGTTCGATCATAGCTGCCAATGTAATAAAATAGCAAGTAGCTGCAGCTCCTAACAGCATTTCATCTGGTGCCAATCCCAGGTCCGTCCATTTCAGTTGGAATGGACATTTTTGTCTGTAAATTGCCTGCATCGATATAGCCCTCACTTGTTCTTCCGCCCGGCCATGCTACTTTTAAATGAAAATACTCTTCTGCCATAGGATATCACCTCTTGTTTATTCTAGCGTAATCGAGTGTTGGATAAAAAGGAAATGGATTATCTCGGTATGAATGAAAATGATTAACGGGGAAAAATCAGTCCTTTTTCCTCCCGTTAATCTCCCTAATTTCCACTTGCGCCTTAAAAACGACCTTCTGATTATTTTCGTTTATGCCCTCAATATGAACTAATCCTGCGTTCGTGTCTGAAATTCCATTTTTTAATATAATCGTTTCTCCTGGTAATGCCTCATGATTAAAGTTCACTTCAATGGCTTTTGTTTCATGGGTTTGATGATCTTCCAACGGGAAACAATCCAGCATGTAGTCCACATATTTTGAGTTGTTCAAATGACCATTAAAATCAATATCACTGTAGCCAATTACTTTGTGGTACGCCGTTTGCATTGATTCCAGACTCTTTAGTTTTTTTAGTTTATAATCAATGGCACGCTCTTCCATAATTGATGGATATTCGAGTGAAATATGGGAAGCCCTTTTTAATTTTCTTTCCTCTAGGTCCATAATCACCCAGACAGATACTGCTCGAATAATAGGAGCACCTTCCTGATCATGAACAATAAAATCACGCTCGAACTCCAGTTTTCCAGGTTCCTGTGGCCATGTTTCAATTGAAATTTCTTCATCCCACGCCGGCATCCGGCCGATTTCCACCCGTATCCGCATGAGAATCCAAGCAACACCATAATTTTTTGCTAAGTCATCAATACCTGCACCAAGATTCGCTGAAGAAAGACTGGCTACTTCCTGAAAATAACTGAATAATGTACTTAGTTTTAATTTCTTTTTAAAATCAACATCGCGTAAGTCAATATGATAGTTTTTCTTGTAAAGTATATCATTTTGCATGGTTATAGCTCCTCCTATTTCCATTCTATCATGCGAGATCTGTCGCTCACTACGCTAATGCTTTAATGTGGTGAGGAACAGACCCCATAGTGCTCACATTCTTACGCAAGATTTCAGTGTTTTTAATCATCTAATCATCCGTCATCGTCTTTCTAAAACAAACGTACATAAACACTGCTGCAGCAACCACCCAAATAGCAATTATCCCTAGCGGCAGCCAGGAGGTGGTATCATGTATTTCAATTCCCTGCATAATTGGGAAGGTATCAAAAATTTGAATGGCAATACTCTCTTCATCCAACCCGAGCATCCCAATCATCGGTGTAAAACCGAACAGGAACATGACCGGCATGAGGTAGACTGAAGTTGCAGCAATTGACTTTGTGAAGAGACCAATACCGATTCCAAGCAATAGAAAGAACAAAAACAGCAATAGTAATCCAAGAATGACTCTGAAGTTCAGGAATGGCTCAATATCTATAATCACTAGTGACACAATCAGGGATATGAAAGTTATAAGTCCGGTCACTAAACTTTTTCCGATAATAATATCCATCATGGATGCAGGTGACTGAATGAGTCCACGCAATGTCTTCTTTTCATTTTCTTCAGCCATCATTGTCATTATGGTGCTTGACGTTACCGCCGAATATGTTGTCCCTACAATAACATAGATAAGGAAAATAGGGATCTCTTCATTTCCTCCACCAATCCGAGTATACAGGAGTGCCAATACGATTGGAATCACTGGCATCATCAAAAGCATCATATTTTTCATAAAGTCTTTTATATCTTTTTCGAATATGGCAGATATGCGTCGAATGTGCATTATACAAGCTCCTTTCCGGTCACTTTTAAAAAGATTTGGCCAAGGGTTGGATTGTCCGTGTGCATTGCTTTCACTTTCCCGTTTGCAATTAATTCTTTGATTTGATCAGCATTTTCGGCTTCATTTTCAATAACCAATTTTTCGCCGGCGAATGTTTCCACATGAAAAGCATGGGTGGAATATTTGTAGCGAAGTGCATTTGGACTGTCCAGTTCCTGTAGTTCACCACTGTGCAAAAATGCGACGCGGTCACATAACGCAGTTGCCTCTTCCATATTATGCGTGGACAAGAAAATCGTGGTCCCGGCTTCATTGAGTTTTTGTAGCCCGCGATGGATATCTGCCATATTCCCTGGATCCAATGCAGATGTTGGTTCGTCCAGAAAGACGAGATCAGGTTTATGCATCAATGCTTTTGCTAGCAGTACGCGCTGCTTCATCCCTTTTGACAGCTTCGAAACCGTTTGGGAACTCACGTCTCGCAAATTAACCTCACGCAGTATCACATCGATTTGATTAAGTGGCGCATCATATAATTTACAAAATAATTTCAAGTTATCATAGACGGTCAGACGCTCATACAACGAACTATTATCCGATAATATCCCAATTTTGGATTTGAAATCAGACGTTCCAAATTGCTTTGAATCAACACCGAGAACTGTCACTAAACCGGCTGTTTGACCGAGTTCCCCAGTTAGGATTTTAATGGTTGTTGTTTTGCCTGATCCACTTGGTCCAAGCAGCCCGAATATTTCACCTCTATTCACGTTGAAACTGACACCTTTTATGGCCGGATTTTGGCCAAAAATTTTTCGCATTCCTGTTACTTCAATTGCATTTTCCAACCTGAAAACCTCCTTATGTGTTCTACATTCATCCTAATGAAAAATACTGCTGGTTGCAGTCATATCAGGGGGGAATGTACCATAAGGAGGTTCAAATGTACTGGATTGAAGTTTAAGAACACCTGTAAATGCCATACGGTTGCACTGCTTAAGTTAAACTGTACTTATTACAGGCTGAATTTCTCCTGGATATCCTGAATTTTGGTCCGTGACAGTGGAATTGTCGATTGTAATTTGTTGTCAATTCGAAGTGAATATGTATTTTTTGACCATGTAATGATTTCACGCACCTTTTGCAAATTCACAATATAGGATCTGTGGCAGCGGTAAAATCCATAAACTCCCAATTTCTTTTCCATTTCTCCGAGTGTGGAGTCCATCGCATAGGATTGATCATTGATGACGATCATAGCCTTTCCGTCTTGACTCTCGATATAGTCAATTTCCGGAGGGTCAAATAAAATCATTTTATCATCCACTTTTACTGGAATCTTGAATAAATTTGTGGTCATCGGTGGGGCGGAACTATCCGTGGTCGCTTGTTCTTCCCCCTCGTCGACTTCAATTTGTTGGATGCCTTTTTCCTGCAGTTTGTATGCCACCTCTCCAAGCAAGAGTGCATGTTCCATATTGGATACCAAAACAAGCACCGGGATGGAACTATCTTTGATCTTTTCAATCATACGGATAAACGTATTGGTTGTTCTGATATCAATGCCATGAATAGGCTCAAGGAATACCATTGGATAGCCGCCGCTCATATAATACCTGGCAAAATGGACCCGGCGAGCTTCAGATTCAGAGCATTTATAGACCGGGGTTTTTGCACAGGTCTGCAGTTCAAACAATACGAGAATTTCGGGAATAGGTATTTTGCAGCCAAACCATTTTTGATAAAAGATGATATTCTCTTCCACTGTCAGGCGTTCATATAAACCATCCTGCAGGTCAAAAACGGGAATCTTACCGTTATTTCGGAGGACCTTGACCAGTTCAGCCTGCATGTCCGTATCACTGTAAATGGATGTTGCATGGAAATCTTCAATGGTAAGGGAAAATGATGGGAGATGTTCACTGTCTATCATTTCATTGTCTATTATAAAATGTGCCATTAGCAAAGCTCCTGTTCAAGAAATCATTTAATCACAAATGTAGTATATCATGAAGTGGTTGGGAAGGGATTTTTAATCAGGATTAAGAGGAGCCTGTCCCCACTACACTAACTCGTTAATGTGGTGAGGGATAGGGGCTTATTATACATCTGTATTAGGTTTATTGATGCCAATGTTTTTCTTGAATAAAACGGCGACTTATCCGATGTCCGGGCAGTCATACTCGAAACGGACGACAGTCTTTCCATAATCAACAAGAAATCAGGGGAGGATAATATAGAAAAAGAACCCCCGCTATTCAGCGAAGTCAAAAGGTAAAAAATTGCTCCGCTCATCATTCAAATGAAACGGAGCAATCTTACTTTACATACTTTCTTTAACCACTTTCTTATAGTACATCAGTGATATAAGTGCGAATACTGAATATAAAATAATATATGCACCCATTACAGTCAGCATCGGTGTCCACATTTCACTGCCAAATAAAAACCATCCTGCATTAACCGCGAAATATGTGTGCAGCAGGCCGATAAGCAATGGTACACCAAATGTGACAACCATCTTGATTGTTAGACCCTTTACAATTTCTTTTTCAGAGAAACCAAGTTTCCTCAGGACATTATAGCTGCCCCTCTCGTCTTCACTTTCCCCAATCTGCTTGAAGTAGAGGATACATCCGGATGTCAGCAGGAATGCAAATCCGACAAACCCGATGACAAACATCAGCATCCCTGTGCCCTGTATCTGATTGGTATACTGATTGATTTTCGATTCGAATGCTGGATTGTTTTCTTCATCCATCATTTCGAAAATTGCCTGACTGTCTTCCCCGGTAATATCAATCGCAAAACTTTCCTGGGGCTGCGCTGTTTCTTCGTCATAGTTATGGTTGTCTTCGAGTGTGCTGTACACCTCACTGGAAACCACTGCCTGAGGGGAACCGAAACTGACATGAGATGGCAGTATAGCATCCTCACCTGCATCCACCAGCTCAAGTGTATGTTCATAATCATCATCAACCAGCGTCACAGGATGGTTAAGGTCGAAGCCAATGTATGAATCCATAAAGTTCGGAATCCCTGTAATGACCAGTTCATTTTCACCGACTTCAAATCCATCGACATTTTCTTCACTTACAATACTCAGATATAATTCAGAACTCATCCCTTCCGGCGTTTCCATATCTACCGTGATGGCCTCACCTTTCGCATCATAGGTAATCGTCGGGATATTCACTGTTTCATGTTCAATGCCATTGTCATCCAGCAGATCACTGTAGAACTGCATATCCCCTTCTTCATAAAAAATGTAATCATTTGGAACAGAAGTATCGACAGAATGTCCCACTGAGTAATAGGAGATATAGGAAAGTGACATCATCCCCATACTGAGTGCACTGATCACACTGATTAGAGTTAGTAGGAATGCATTGGACTTCATCTTGAACATGATGCTGGTGAGCGACAGTACATCATTCACATTAACGTGACCATTTTTGGATTTTCTGATCATATTCAGAACGAATGCGACAGAAAACTTAAATGTAATATAAGTACCGGCGATGGTCAGGAAAAGGACCCCAAACATCAACAGGAAGAATAAAGCCCCGAAATCAATCATGTTGGCTGACAGCCAGTAACCTGAAATGATCATCGCCAGACCCAGAATGCCAAGTATTATAGTACCTGCTCCCAACCCTCTGTAGTTTGATTCACTGGACTGGTCAAGCGTAAGCATTTTAATGAGACGTGTTCGTTTCAAAAAGATGAAGTTCTGTGCCATCAACAGCGCAAATATGAATACGAATAGTATGGCTGTCTGGATGACCGCTTCCATTGAAAAGCTCATCCCTACAGAAAGTTCTATCTGCATCATCCTGAGTAAGATCATGAGCAGGATACGAGACACTAGAAACCCAAAAGCAATACCGATGATCAGGCTGCCAAAGTAAATGACCGCATTTTCCAATATAAGTATCCTGAATATTTTCCCGCGCGTCAGCCCGATCAGCTGAAACAGTGCAAGCTCCCTGTTTCTTCTTTTCAGGAAAATTGAGTTGGCGAACATGACGAACGTAACAATGATGACAACCAACAGCACTGACCCGACGATAAATCCGGTGGTCCTCAAGTCACTGGATGTCAATTCTTTTGCAGCACTCTCATCCTGAGACATAAGTACTAATGAGAAATAGAGTACAACACCGAATACAAGGGCAAATATATACAACGTATAGTTCTTCAGGTTCTTGAAGAAGTTTTTCAGAATTATGGAATTAAGACTCAACGCCGACACCACCAAGCACACTCTGGGTATTCATGATTTCCTTGTAATAGTCTTCCTGCGAACGCTCACCTTTTCTGAGCATTGAATAGACAAGACCGTCCTTCAGGAAAATGACCCTGCCCGAATAACTCGCAGCAGTGGCGTCATGGGTCACCATCATAATTGTTGAGTTACTTTTGCTGTTCAACTGCTGCAGTTTCCTGAGCAGGTTGCTGGCGGATTTGGAATCCAGCGCCCCTGTCGGCTCATCGGCAAATATGATTTTCGGCTGATGGATGAATGCTCGTGCGGCACTTGTACGTTGCTGCTGCCCGCCGGAAATTTCACTCGGATATTTACCCTTTAATTCGTAGATTCCAAGCTCGCCTGCAACGAGTTCAAATTGTTTTTCAACATCCGCCTTCTTCATATTTCTGATTGAAAGCGGCAGTAATATATTTTCTTTTACAGTCAACGTGTCGAGCAGATTATATTCTTGGAACATAAAACCGAGATCATTCTTCCTGAAATCGGCAAGCTTTTTATCTTTTAGATTTGTAATATCCTGTCCTTCCATAAAAATATGACCGCTTGTCACTCTGTCGATGGAGCTCAGCACATTCAGCAATGTCGTTTTCCCTGAACCGGATGCGCCCATAATCGAAACGAATTCTCCCTGTTCAATATTGAGATCAATTCCTTTTAATACTTCAGTTCTGTTCAGTCTGTTGCCATATGATTTTTTAATATCTTTTGCTTCAAGAATCATAACGATACCTCCGTTGTTGTTATATCCTTATCTTACGCCTTTGCTTCTTCTGTTTCGTTTGATTCTTGTGACATATGCACAAGACCATGTGACATTTTTGTCACATGGTCTTCATCTCCTGAAATTCATTCTTTTTAGGGAATGTAAGAATTATTGTGGTCCCCTCCCCATATCGGGATTTAACACCTATCACGATGTCCATTGCATCCGCCACTTCTTTCGTAAGATACATCCCCATACCCGTTGCTTCCCTGTCTCCATGGTCACTGGTGGAAGTAAAACCTGCTTCAAATATCCTTGGAACATCTTCAGCTCTGATCCCTCTTCCGGCGTCTGATATTTCAAGCTCCAGCCATCCTTCCCTCAAATAGCTGGATATTGTAATGTCGCTGTCCCCAGAGTATTTGACGCTGTTGCCAATGATCTGATCCACCATAAAGGAGAACCACTTCAAATCTGTCTCTATATGGGTGACATGCAGATCCATATCGAACCCTACCCCTTTTTCAATACAGATTGCCCTCAATTTTCTGATAGTATTTGAAATGACATTTTCAATCTCAACACTTTCAATATATAGATCGTTGCTGATGTTCGTGAGTCTTTTCTCATAAAGCATTTCATTCAGCGCGGCATCCAGCCTAAGCCATTCCTCTTCCATCCCTGACCTTTCCTTTTTATCCAGATCATCTATCTTCAATTTCATCGTGGTCATCGGCATTTTCATATCGTGTATCCATCTTGTCAGTTCATCCAGATTTTCTTCTGTCTTTTTGGATTCACTTTCCAGCATGTCATTGTGATATTTCTTCATAACTGATAGTTGAGCATCCAGCCTTTTCTGATAAGGAGTCGCAGGAGCCGGCAGACTGTCCGTTTCATCAATTCTTTCAATATTCATTAACTCTCGTCTGTAGTTTCTGCCCCTGAAAAAATCCCACATAAGGAATAAAGACAAAATAACCGTATTGATGATAAAGATATATATCACGGAGAGGATCGGGATTTCGGTATCCAAAATCCCAAGTAACAGGATTGAAAGATTAAACACGATAAAAAGGATCATCCATGGCAACGTTTGTCTGATATACATGAACCTCACTCCTTAAGCATATAACCGAGGCCTGTTTTGGTAATGATTGCATCTTTCAGGTCTATACCTTCAAGCTTTTTCCTGATCCTGGTCACATTCACAGTCAATGTGTTGTCGCTAATGAATCTGGAATCATCCCACAGTTGTTCAATGAGCGCTTCCCTCGTTACTGCCTGATTAATATTATGGATCAGGACAGATAATATGAATGATTCATTTTTGGTCAGATGAATTTCGTCGTCATTTCTCATGACGGTCAGCTTTTTAAAGTCAAACACTGCATCCCTGAATCTGACAACGTCAATATCCTGATTCTGATACTGATAGACACGTCTCAGCAATGCCTGCACTTTCGCAACGAGCACATCAAAATTAAAGGGTTTCTGAATATAATCGTCACTGCCCATCTGCATACTCATCACCATATCTGTCGGATGGTTCCTGGATGACAGAAAGATGATCGGGAGGCTTGAAATATCCCGGATACGTCGACACCAGTAAAAACCATCGTATTTGGGCAACGTAATATCGATAATGACCAAATCCGGTTCAATATTGATAAAATCATTTAATATATTTCCAAAGTCAGTGACCCCGTGCACACTGTAATCCCATTCTTCCAGCCTTGCCTTAAGCTCATTAAAAAGTGGCATATCATCTTCGATTATAAAAATTTTTGACATATTCCACCGTCCAGTCTTTATGTATAAAAATATCCTGTTCCCATTATAAAGGAAACTAGATATTTTGTATGCTTTCACAAAATTTAATTCATAAAATCCATTTGGGTCTGCCGTTTGCAGCAAACATGCTGTCCATCTGTAGCTTTAAAATAAAGATTGATCAAAACGGATTCTCCATTCGTGAAATCATATAAAATTTTATAAAATAATTTGATCATTTTCTACTGTTAATTTCTAACCATCGTGCTCATTTCTCAAAGATTATTTAATAAGCTAGATCTTAAACAGAACGAAACTAAATTATTTTTTATGTTAACAATTCAATCCTTTTATAAAGACTTCCAGAATCATTTCCTAACTGCTTAGGATTGCATAAGCATTACTTTTAATACTAAAACATCCTTATAATTAGGACATGGTAGTCTTTAACCAACTACATCTAATTATAAGGACTGTCTTGAATTGGTTTTATAGCAGTTTTCATACTGTCTTAGTTGTTTTCAGGTAGTATAAGTGATTACCCATTTATTGCCTATCCAATATCTCTTTCAACACTCTTGCCTGATTATGCTCCTCATCCTTTGCAGCAAATAACAAGGTAACATTTTTATCATGTTCTTTTGTAATTTCTTTAAGTTTCGCCAATTCTTCCTGCTGTTCGCCGTTTTCTAGCTCTTCCTTGTATCTTTTTTTAAACTCCTCATATTTATCCGGATCATGACCAAACCATTTTCGCAGGTCATTGGATGGTCCGGCTTCTTTCATCCAATGATCCAATTTTGCATCCTCTTTTGACACGCTTTCTAGGCCACACACGATCAACCAATACGCGTACACCATCATTGTCCCTAGCTTCTTTTTCATAAATTCTTTTTATTTCTACTGGCATTTGAAATTCCTCCCTCTTATACAGTACCCAATACAGGAACAAAAGCGTAAGCGCCCATTTAGCAACGTACAAACTGCGCCCGCACATCGCGGGTGGTTCAACGTTGCCACGCAAAGTGGCGGTTTTAGTTGAACTTCCACTGCCACAATGAGATAAAGGAAACATGCCCCATCATAGGGGTATGCCGACGTTGGGCGCAAAGCCCGGTTTTAGTCGGCCTTCCTTAAGCCTAGTGAGTCGATGTTGACTTTCACCACAAGGGTATAAGTGCGACTAAGCCTCTGGCAGAGCCAATCGGCAAGTCTTCTTTATCGTAGTGGAGGAGTGTGAAGTTTGATAGTTGCTGGGCGCTGGAGCTGGACGTGGCTTTTCCAGTATATAAATTATCCACAGCATTTAAATTCTATAATTTCCTATGCGAAAAAAAGTAAGCAACCAACGCTTTTTTCATGCGATGATTGCTTAAAGGGGTTAGATATCTACAGCTTTTCAATCTTCTCGGCAAGACTGAAATCTTTGTTGGTGATGCCGTCTTCATCGTGCGTACGAACTGACAAGGTTACCTTATTGTACTGGATGACAATATCAGGGTGGTGGTCAGCTTCCTCCGCCAACTCACCCACGTTGTTTACAAACGTCAGCGATGCTTTAAAATCGGCAAGTTTATACGTTTTAGTCAGATAATCGTTCCTGTACTCCCAGCCGAGCACTTGATTGAGGTTTGTTTGAATTTGCTTTTCATTCAATACCATGCTTATACCTCCTTATAGTTCAGACTTCCCCCAAACCTCCATAGCTTAAACCGCATTTTATGAAACCGAAATTACTCGTTAGATTCCAAGGATCGGGTTATTTTTTAATAGTAAACGAGGCATTGTCTTTTCCTGTAACGGCTACAATTATGACCATTTATGATCATTCTAAATGATGGATTAAAATCGGGTTAAAGAAACGAAAAGGACAAAATAACATTAGCATCTTCGTTAATAATACTAATGTTAAATACATACAATTTATAAATGATATAAAAGTTTCGGTATAATAATTTATTATTTTAACTATTTTGCACTCGAATATTTTTGTGATAATATTATTTTCAAAAGTAAAAGGAGTAATTATCAACAATAATAAAAGTTATACAGTCTTGGTAACCTATCATTGGGATCAACCTTCCTTCCATATCCTCATAGGATTCCCACTTATGCGCAGCCACAAAAACTTTCATTAATGCATCTACAGAAAGCTTGTCATACTCATAGTTTAAGAGTGGACATGAAAACATTTGTGTAGGTAAAACGGAAAGCATTGACTGATTAACTGTTTATGACCTAGACTTTTATTTTGAAAATAAAAGCTCCTTTGTAGAAGTTTTGAGAACAAGTAGTATGGTCACACTTTTAATAGGAGAATTTTTTAATTATTGTAAACTTATAACACCTTAAAACTACTATTTGAAAATTTTTATTACACATGCGCAAGACCAACAGGCTACCCCCTCCGCTACGCTAATGTAGTGAGGGACAGACCTGGACAGATCCCATTATGTTCATGATTTATCTTTACCTGCTTTCAGACCTGAAGCAAACCACCCCACAACAGCTATTCCAATCAATACGCCATAGAAGAAAACTTTCCACCAGGTTGATTCAGGGAAGTCATGCGGGATCCACAGAACATCTGGATGCGCAAGCACGATTACGGTCAGCTTCACACCGACCCACCCTACAATTGCAAAGGCCGCAATCTCAAGTCCTGGACGTTTATAAAGCAGTTCAACAAATAGATTAGCTGCAAACCGCATAATAATTAGTCCAATCATTCCGCCTGCAAATACAACAGCAAACTGTCCTGTATCCAAACTTCCTATCGTTCCAAGGCCTGTCGGTGGAAGAGCTACAGCTAAAGCTACTGCAGCAAGAATAGAGTCCACTGCGAATGCCAAGTCGGCAAATTCCACTTTAACAACCGTCATCCAAAAACCACTACCAGCCTTTTCTTTTCGCTGATCCTCCTCTGAATCTACTTTAGGCTTAGGCTTAAATTTATCATATAAATTTTTAAACGAAATAAACAATAGATACGCTGCTCCCAAAGCTTGAACTTGCCATACATCAACAAGAAACGAGATGATAAATAAGGAACCGAGTCGCAGAACGAATGCTCCCGCCAATCCATAAAATAAAGCGCGCTTTCGTTGTTTTTCTGGAAGATGTTTAACCATGATTGCTAAAACCAATGCATTATCTGCTGCCAACAGCCCTTCAATACCGACTAAAATGACCAAGACCCATAAGTACTCTATCAATAACTCTACTTCCATGTTTATTCTCCTTATAAAAAAATGGTCCTACCAACCGATAAGAACCATCTTAGAAAACTTGGTTGTCACCAAGCCTTTAGGTGACAACCCTAGTTGCACTTATGCAGTAAGAAAGTTTTTATACTTTCTTAACTGCAAAAAAAGACCCTTACCAGTTAGTGGTAAAGGTCTCGCAAACAACAACAGTTGCCAATTAAGCCGGAGAAATAATCTCGTAATGACGACGTTAATTGTACAGCTACTCCCCTTTAGGAATATTATTCTATTACCTTAAGTAAACTCCTTTTTGCGTAAAATGTCAAATCTATTTTTCACTAAAAGATCGTATCTCATGAATGATCTGATCCATGTCCTCTTTTAAGGAAGCTAGTTTTTGCTCGCTATCCGCGGACGTTTCACCGCGCACACCATAATAGCATTTGATCTTCGGTTCTGTTCCTGATGGACGTAAGCAAACCCAACTATCCTGTTCTAAAACAAATTTCATCATGTTTTCATTTGGCAGCTGGATTGCTTCTTTTTTAGCCCCTTCATTCAGTAAGGTGCGTTCACCTACCTCATAATCTTCTATTTGCTCAACCTTAACCCCTGCTATTTCTGTTAAAGGATTATGACGAATTTCATCCATAATAGTAGCTATTTGGTCAGATCCTTCTTTCCCTTTCAGTGTTAAGGAAGACATCCCTTCTAAATAATAGCCGTGTTTAACATACAAATCACTTAATGCATCCAGTAAGGTCTTCCCTTGTTTTTCCCAGTAATATGCCATTTCACAAGCCATAACAGCTGCTTGTACAGCATCTTTGTCACGAGCAAAGCTACTAATTAAATACCCGTAACTTTCTTCAAAACCAAAAACAAATGTTTCCCCGGTTGCGTCAAATTGGCGGATTTTCTCCCCAATATACTTAAAGCCTGTTAAGGTATCTATTGTTTCCACGTTATACGAATCGGCAATTGCCCGTCCCAGTTCCGTTGTTACGACTGTTTTAAGCATACGAGCTGTTTTTAATACGATTGGATCGCTATGAGCTAAGTTATAATCGAGTAACAATGCTCCCAATTGGTTCCCCGTTAAAACTTGATAGTCGCCTGAACTATTTTTCACCGCTACACCTAAACGATCCCCGTCTGGATCTGTTGCAAGTAAAATCGATGCATTACTTTTCTGTCCTTGCTTAATCGCATATGTAAAAGCTTGATGCTCTTCCGGATTTGGCGATTCCACTGTTGAAAACTCCGGATCTGGTTTCACTTGTTCTTCAACAACATCTACGTGTGAGAAATTTAATTGTTCCAGCCCTTTCATCACGAGGTTATTTGCCGTTCCGTGCAAAGGCGTAAAAACAATTGGTAACCCTTTGTCCTGCTTCTGTTCTTCAGGTTCCATTCTTGAAATTCGCTGTAATTCCACCAAATAGGCATTATCAATCTCGTCATTTATCCAATGTAACAATTCTCTTTCTTCCATTTCTTCTTGTTCCATAACTGGGACAGTTAATTCATTTTCGGTTTCTTCGATAGCCTCAATAATTTCGGTGGCCTCATCGGGTGTAATTTGACCGCCATCTTCGTTATATACCTTAAAGCCGTTGTATTCTGGTGGGTTATGACTTGCCGTAATCATGATACCCGCCACCGTACCAAGATGTCGTACTGCATAAGATAAAAGTGGCGTTGGGCGAATGGCATCAAATACACTTGCTTTTATACCATAAGCACCTAGGACTGTTGCAGCTTCTATTGCAAACTCCTGGGACATATACCTTGAATCATATGCGATAACGACACCTCGGTCCTTTACATTTACTCGATTCGCAAGTAAGTAGTTTGCCAGACCATTCACTGCCTTTCTCACTGTATAAATGTTCATCCGGTTGGTACCAGCTCCTAACACACCACGCATGCCGCCAGTTCCAAAGGTCAACTCTTTATAGAAGGCATCCTCTAGCTCCACTTTATGATCCTTTATTTTTTCTAATTCGCTTTTAAGGGACGGATCAAGCTTTTGAAACGAATCCCACTTTTGATAGACATTCTTCCAACTACTCATAATAAATGTATCCTCCAAATTATATAGATGGTGAAATTTTAGCATACTTTCGCATAATATTCTATGGGAGGGTTTAACGAAGTAATTTTAAGGTAAAAATAGGATAAGCGTACTTCCTATTCTGGTAAATAAAGGTTAGAATAGATTATACATAATTAATGAAAGAAAGTTGTGATATGCTTGTCTCAAAAACGATGGTTCCAAATAATGGTTTTCTTTATTTTACTATTTCTATTAATCTGGTTGATTTCGCTTACAGATTTTATCTTTATTCCTGTGCTACAAATTCTGGGGGCTATCGCTTTTCCAATGATTGGAGCTGGGCTTCTTTTTTATTTAACAAAACCAATCACCCAACTATTAGAAAAGTATAAAATCAATCGTGTCGTCTCTATTATTCTTGTGTTTCTACTTATAATCGTGCTCATCACCTTATTTATCTTTTATATATGGCCGATTGCGCAACGACAGATTTACAATTTAATTAATGCAGCTCCATCCATGTTTAAAATGGTGGAGGATTTTATTACGTATTGGCAGACGAATTATTCAGAAATTCCGGATCAAGTCATTACCTCAATTAATGACTTTATAGACGATATCCCAGGTCACCTTGAAAGTATTATAAATAATCTTTTCGGCTTTATTGGAAGCTTTATTGGGCAGGTATTCACAATTGTTGCTGGATTCGTGCTTATTCCTTTCTTTCTTTTCTTTATGTTAAAGGATGGGGAGAAATTAGCTCCTTTTATAACTAAAATTTTTGATGAAAAAAAAGCAAAGAATATTCGAAGTCTATTAAGTAAGGTAGATCATGTATTAGGTTCATTTATTCAAGGACAACTGATTGTTAGCTTTTGTGTGGGTATATTATTATTAATTGGCTACCTTATTATCGGATTAGAATATGCATTGGCGCTTTCCCTGTTTGCCATGTTAATGAATGTTATCCCCTATTTAGGACCATTTATTGCTGTAGCACCAGCATTAATTGTTGGAGCAATTCAAGATCCTACAAATCTCATTTGGGTTTCGTTAATCATGATAATTGCCCAGCAAATTGAAAGTACGTTGATTTCACCTAATGTAATGGGGCAAGTGTTAGATCTACACCCCTTAACCATCATAGTCGTAATCTTGGCTGCAGGAAGCCTTGCAGGGATTGTAGGTATCTTGTTTGCTGTACCATTCTATGCTACGCTAAAAACAATTATTGTTCATTTTTATGAGACCTATACGGAATCCAAGAAAAATAAAAAGGATGCTCTTATTTAACTATAATTTGGGGGGATATGTGTGACTAAATTAGAATTACAAGCAACATTGGATGAATTGAAATCCGATTACGCCCGTATCCAAGGTGATATGGATAAATTAGAATATGTAAAAGGAAGGGTTTCATCTGCGGAGGGACAATTAATTCGACTGGAAAAAGAAATTTCTGATACCAATCGACAACTTGACGAAATGAATGAAGAAAAAGCATGAAGCCATAGACGGCTTCATGCTTTTTCCTAACCATTATTTCGTTGGGTTTCTAGTTTCTCTTTCATTTTCTCTTGTTCTTTATCTGGAGGTGTTAAGCTTACAATCGTATCACCTACTGCAGGCACCGTTCGCATTTCTTCTGAATAGAATTTAAGCTGCCCGGATGGTTTAACCAAATACAACAACACCGTCGTATCTGCCTTATCCGCTAAATAGGTTTTATAATTGTATTGTGCTGTAAGCTTTGTTTGACGAAATACAAACCCAGCCTCAAGCTTTTCATTTAGAATATCCATTGGAAGCTTCTTATCAAATAATACTCTTCCTCCTACTTTCGATACAACTCCACTGGAATATCCATTTTCCAATTGTGTATACGGACTTATTTTAAATACATTTGTGCGACCATACTCAGGTATAAATGTTGTACATACCAACGAATTATGGGCGTGGTCGTCTGTCATCGTAATCAAATATTCATATGGCATGGTATCTAAGTTATATTCTGTCTGTTCTGAAAGCATGCTGCCATGATAAAACGGAACACCTGCTTTGCGAGCTAGGCGTAATTTATTCCACGATGAATCAGTAATAATAACCGGAATTTTAGATTTAGCTAATGACTTCGCAAGTTCTACTGTGAATGGATTACTGCCTACAATTAATGTACCTGGATTTCCTTCCATCGATAAACCAAGTTTCCTAGCAAGCCATCCAATAGAAAAACCATGTGCCACAACCGTAAAAAACACAAGCGCGAACGTAAGTGATGTCAAAATAGAGGCATCTGCGTAGCCTGCATCTAATAGTACTGTTGCAAAGTAACCAGAAACGGTTAATGCTACAATTCCTCTTGGAGCAATCCACCCGATTAATACTTTTTCATTGATCGATAAACTGGTACCGATTGTCGATAAGAAAATGGACAATGGCCGTACAATAAACATCATCAATAATACATATCCAATAATATTCGGACTTAATACTTGGAGTAATGTTTCCACTTCTAGTGACGCTGTTAGCATAATAAATATAGCTGATATTAATAGAACAGAGATGTTCTCCTTAAAGTGACGCATATCAGATATCGAGCTAACACCCATATTCGCTAGCGTAATACCCATTGCTGTCACCGACAGAAGACCAGTTTCATGCATAATTAAATCTGCACCAGTGAAACAGAAAATGACAACAACCACTACTGCTGGAGATTTCAAGAATTCTGGAATATGACCCGTTTCAAACATCCAGCCAAGTCCTTTACCACAAGCCCAACCAAAGATACCGGCAAATATAGATGCAGCAAAGAATAATAGTAGGGCAGCCCCATCTGGATCATTAGCAGTAATATAGACAATAATTTCAAAGGCAAAGACTGCTAATAGTGCACCGATTGGGTCAACAATAATACCCTCCCATTTTAATACCTTTGCGGGTCTCGGTTTTAACTTTGACTGACGTAGTAAAGGCATGATAACAGTTGGGCCTGTTACGATAAATAACCCACCGATAACAAATGCAACTGGCCATGACAAACCAGCTATATAATGAGCAGTTAGTGAGCCAAGAATCCAAGCAATAAATGCACCAACTGTAGAGATTCTAAAAACCGGTTTCCCCAGCCCTCTTAGTTCTTTAAAACTTAAATTGAGACTTCCTTCAAAAAGGATAAGCGCCACAGCCGCGGATATAAGCGGACTATATAAAGGACCAAAATTTTCTTCGGGATTAATAAGACCAAAAATTGGACCAATCAATAACCCCGTAATCGACATCGCTACAATTGCTGGTATACGATAACGCCAAGCTAACCATTGCGAACCAATCCCTAATAGGCCAATAAGTGTTATTTCAAACAAAAGTGATGATACCATTTGAGACCCCCCCTTACTGAGTAAATATAGAGACATTCTATAGGTGAACGGTCATAATGTAAACTGTTTTTTTGAAAAAGATTATTGTCTTATTTTGTTGAATTATAAGGTAAATGCGCAAAAGACGCGTTGACAACTTCTATTGGTATTGTTATGCTAAATTTTGTTTCTTTTGAGAAAGTAAAGTGTGTCAATGGATACGCTTTCTGTTATCTGATAATTTGATCAACTTGCATTTAAGATATATCGAAGGATATGTACGTGTACCACACGTTCGTAATAACAAAAACTCGGCATTTGCTATGCTTTTTGGCAAATGTCAAAGCCTGCACTTATGCACATGGGAATATTTTGTACTTTCCCATGTGCCAAAAAATGATATTCGGGGGACTAGTCAACATGAAAAAGGACGTATTCATCATCGGATTTATGCTATTTGCATTATTTTTTGGAGCTGGTAACTTAATTTATCCGCCTACGCTCGGGATTGATTCAGGAACTTCCTATTGGATGGCTATTAGTGGATTTATCATAACAGGGGTTGGACTTCCAATACTGGCAGTAGCAGCAACTTCCTTTGTGAAGAATGACGCTAGAGAATTAGCCGATAGGGTTCATCCATTATTTGGACTCATCTTCACTTCTATCGTTTATCTTGCTATCGCACCTTTTTTCGGTATACCACGTGCAGCAACGGTAGGATATGAAATGAGTATAGAACCATTTTTGGGCGGGGGTTCTACTGTTGCATTGTTTATCTTTACAGCGATATTCTTTATTTTTGTATTCATCGTTAGCTTAAATCCGTCCCAAATGGTTGATCATATTGGTCAATACCTGACACCGCTATTATTACTGGCAATCGTAGCTCTAAGCATCGGAGGGATTTTGGTATTGAACACACCATTATCCACACCATCACCAACGTATGAATCATCTCCATTTTTCACAGGTTTTGTTGAAGGGTATTTAACAATGGATGCCATCGCAGCGCTGGCTTTCGGTATCGTTGTCGTAAATGCTTTTAAAGATCGCGGGATTACATCAAGACACAATCTGGTAAAAGCAACCTTAAAAGCAGGAATTGTAGCGGGTGTGGGTTTAACAGCTGTTTATACATTTCTTGGCTGGCTCGGAACGCAAATGACGGCGCAGGATTCATTTACCAATGGTGGAGAAATTTTATCCGCTGCGGCAAACGTAATATTCGGAAATTTTGGAGCGTTACTCCTTGGCATCATTGTTACATTGGCATGTTTTACTACATCTGTGGGGCTTGTCGTAGCAGCTGGCCAATTTTTCACCAAAATCACCCGTTTTTCGTATAAATGGATTATTTCGATCGTGACGCTTGTAAGTTTTCTCATTTCCAATCAAGGGCTGGATACGATTATAAGCTTCTCTGTTCCAGTACTTACCTTTATTTACCCAATAGCTATTGTACTCATTCTGCTTACATTTATGCACAAATTATTTGGCGGGGAAACTGGTGTTTATCGTGGAGCCATACTGCTTACAGCCATCGTTAGTTTATATGATGGATTGGTGGCATTTGGTTTAGAGATGCCGACAATAGCAAGTTTTATGGAAAAATTGCCGTTTTTTGAACTTGGTTTAGGATGGCTTGTACCTGCTGTAATTGGAGGATTGATTGGGTTGATGGTTTCGAGAAATAAAGGCGATTTGAACACGGATTCTTAAAAGGTAGAAATCGGGATCGTTCACGCTTGATAGCTGTCTAATTCACGGACATATTGATTAAATATTTGGAAACACCTACAAATGTCCGTGAAATTCAACTAAATCCGAGGAAGTATCACCTGAATGTTCGAAGGGGGCTATCGAGTCAACCTGAATACGCCCGGCAGTTCAGAAAACACCGATCGAATTATCAAAGCATTACTCTTTTCTACTGGATCATTGACCGAACCTCGAAATACGGACCCTATTCATTCAATTCCTCAACCAAGGCCCGTCCTGCTACTGGGAGTCCATACGCGCAAGCCCAGGACGTACCGTATTTAGTCAACCTCACATTAAATTACAATTTATTTTATACTATTATAAATTTTTAGTCAATAATATAGCTAGTTTTAAACCACAATCAATATAAAATACGATGTTTGTCTATGTTGACTATTAGAAAACTTAGCATTTACCAAGCCTTTCGGTGAATACCAGAGCCCGTACTTATAAACAGGTAACTTTTCCTATCTGCCAAGCAAAAAAATGTGTTACTATTAATCTATGAAAAGGAGGTGCAACAGATGACTGTAAAAGAAGAAAAAATTCTGCAAACCTATTTTGGCTACGAATCGTTTCGCCCCGGGCAAAAAGAAACAATCGACCACATATCACAATTAAATAACACACTTGCTGTTATGCCAACGGGCGGCGGCAAATCCTTATGCTACCAAATTCCTGGCTTATCTTTGGATGGGACAGCAATCATTATCTCCCCGTTAATTTCACTTATGAAAGACCAGGTGGATGCTCTTTATTCATACGGAATTCCTGCTACATATATTAATAGCTCCCTATCAACAAGTGAACAGCAAACACGACTAAAGGACATTGCTGCAAATCGCTATAAATTTGTTTATGTTGCACCCGAGCGTTTTGAATCGATGGCATTTGTAAATACGATTAAAAATATTCCGCTTGCACTTGTAGCTTTTGATGAAGCACATTGTATTTCACAATGGGGACACGATTTTAGACCAAGCTACCGTTCCATCGTCCCTAATTTGAAAAAATTATCGAATATCCCAGTTTTTGTCGCATTGACTGCCACGGCAACAGAAGAAGTTATTTCAGACATCAAAAATTTGTTGCATATTGAAACAAATCATGTCGTCAATACGGGATTCGAGCGAAAAAATTTATCTTTTCACATTGTAAAAGGAAAGGATAAATCAACGTATGTGCGTTCTTTTTTAGAGGAACATAAAGACGAGTCGGGAATTATTTATACCTCAACAAGAAAGCAAGCTGATTCTCTATACGAACAGCTTACGAAACGTGGTGTTACAGTTGCGAAATACCATGCCGGTTTATCCGAGGATGAACGTAAACAAGCACAAGCTGCCTTCATTCATGATGAAAAATCTATCATGATCGCGACCAATGCTTTCGGGATGGGAATCGATAAATCGAATGTACGATATGTTATCCATTACGCCATGCCAATGAATATTGAATCCTATTATCAGGAGGCTGGAAGAGCTGGTCGTGACGGAGAACCGAGTGATTGTATTCTTTTATTCTCCCCACAGGACATTCAATTACAGAAATTTTTAATCGAACAGTCACTAATGGATGATGCTTCTAAACAACAGGAATACCGTAAATTACAGGCCATGATTAATTACTGTCATACCCATGGCTGTTTAACAACACAAATTCTGGATTACTTTAACGACACGGTCACACACGAAACATGTGGACGCTGCAGTAATTGTGTGGAACGTCAGGAACGAACGGATATTACCGAAGAAGCACAGATGATCCTGTCTTGCGTCAAGCGGATGGGCGAACGCTTTGGTGTTGGAATGACCGCCAAAGTGTTAAAAGGGTCCAAGGACAAAAAGATAAAGGATTTTCGCTTAGACCAGATTTCTACTTATGGCATATTGTCTGCTTATACGGAAAAGGGCTTGACAGAATGGATCCATTTTCTAATTGCGGAACAATTACTCGCAACGGAAGAAGGAAAGTTTCCGACTTTAAAATTGAATCAAAATTCGATAGAGGTACTAAAAGGAAAGCATTCTGTCTGGATGTTTACTGCCCCCATTCCTGTTAGTGAAGAAGCTGACTATCAAGAGACTTTATTCAACGAATTACGGGCATTACGAAAGCAAATGGCTGACGAGAAAAATGTTCCACCATATGTGTTATTTTCCGATGTAACATTAAAGGAATTAAGCCGTTATTTTCCAGTAACAAAGGAAGATATGCTGGAAATCAAGGGTATTGGAGAGAAGAAATATGACCAATACGGGGAGGCATTCCTAGCTGTAATCCAGAAATGGCGAGAGAACAATCCCGACGTGAAGAAGAAGATTCGAATCGCTGATACACCAGCGCCAGCACCTAAACCGAAGCAGCGGAAAACGGATGACGACAGACCTAGCCATATGGTGAGCTATCAGATGTTTCAATCTGGTAAAACCCTTAAAGATATTACAGTCATTCGGGAGTTTTCCCAGCAAACAATTGAAAATCATCTTTTTAAAGCATTCAAGGAAGGATACCCAATCGCATGGGGAATCTTTTTTAATGAGGAAGAGGAAGCTGCTGTCATGGCAGCACGTGAAGAAATCGATGAGCCACGGTTGAGGCCATTGAAAGAGGCATTGCCTGAGGAGTATAATTATACGATGATTAAGGCTGTTTTGGTTAAGAATGAGTTGATGTAGCGTGAAGATCTGCGTGTACTCGATGCTTTCAGTTTAGTAAACTTGGTTGTCACCAAGCCTTTAGGTGACAGCCTTAGTTGCACTTATGCAGTAAGAAAGTTTTTAATAAAACCTTCTACTGTTTCCATTTCATACGTTCTGAAAGAACTGTTTGAGCATACTACGAACGTTATTCGTTTTTTTGTACGTCAGAAAGTATATTTAAGAATGAATTTAGATCAGAGGCGAACAGTGACCAGTAATTGTCACACCCCAGTTTTTGTCGAATTATATTCCATGTAAAAAGCAGTGCTTTTACGCTTTCGCTCAGATTACGGGTTCGTAAATAGTTCTAATCATCACAAATAACATAGATGTAGTTATATTTTATGTTATAATATTTGTATCAATAGATTGGCTTCACATGAGGGGTTAAGGTGGCACTGTCGTCCTGTCGGTAGTCTTAAGTTGGAGACTTCCAAGGGGGGAGGTGACGCCTATGGATTTTGAAAGCGTTTTGACGTTAATGATATCCTTTGGGATGTTAATAGCGTTCATAATGGCTGATAAAAACCATAAAAAATAACCCCTCACACTACTTTAGCAGGTATCTGAGGGATTATTTTCCTGATGCCGCCTGACCCCTCTTGATGGGGTTCAGTCTATTGTGACCGTTCCATGTACCAGCATGGGCGGTCTTTTTAATTATATGTCTTTCTATGGATAGTATACCCTAATTATAGACCACAAAACAACTTTTTTCACTTGAATTACCACTTCTATTCGCTTTCACTTGTTGAATAATTTCTATAACCTTCTTCCAGTTTGCCCATTAACCTTCAATAGATTCTTGCTTCGTTTCTCCTAGATCTTTCAATTGCAATTTTCCGTCTTCTGACGAAATATGTTGAACAACAATCCATTTATCACTTTGCTTTGATTTGCATCATGGTTCAAGTATTTTAACCATCTTCACAATTTCTTCTTCATATCCTAGGTGCTTATAAAAATTAATTGCATTATCATTCGCCTTGAATACATCTAAAACGAGCTGTTTACATCCTTTATCTAAACACCACTTCTCTGCTTTATCCATTAACATCTTCCCTTTTCCTTTACCTTCACCTGTACTTGTTACTGCAATCGCTGAAATATATACTACCATATCACTTGTGAAGTAATCCCTGCCTTCATTCAATTCTATATATCCTAGAAACTCACCATCATACTCAACCACAAAAATATCTGATTCACTTGACGAGACAGAGTTTGTGGATAACGCTAATTGTTTTTGTTCCATATCCTCTCGGATCCTATATTCCATAAATTGAATATCACTAAAACGATCAGATAGATTGATTATACTGTACTGCCTTTATCCTTTTCCTGATACGGCCTAATATGCATATGTCTTCAATCCTTTATAAATATTTGTCGTATTTGAAAGTACCGTTATTTCTACTCGCACAAAGTTAAAAACGCATTCTTGAGGAGAGAGTGACCCTTCTCAAAAAGAAAAGGCACTATAATTCATTTCACTTTTGCGCCCTTTAATTCAACAAGCGGAACCTTTTATTTGTCCATAGATAATAAACAAAATTTAACTTTTGACCATCCATCTCGAATTCTTCATCACTGGATTCTATATATTCAAAACCGTTATTCTCCAAAACTTTTTGAGACGCTATATTATTGGTTGTTGTTTTTGCTTCAATCTGTTTTATATCCAGGTCTGTTACTAATTCCATCAATAATTTCAATGCTCTTTTAGCGACACCTTTGCCAGTATGTACTTGACCCACCCTGTAGCCTAAATGACCAATTTTCCGAGATTCATCGATATCAACTATATTTACTCTCCCCAGAATAGTACCATTATCAAATCTATCTCAAGAACACGACCATTTGCTATGGCAGTCAATACTTTTTGTTCGTCAAACAGATAGGCAAATGTATGAAGTGTACCAAAAAAGTTATCATAGTCATCAAAAAACATTGGTGAATTGGGATCTCGAAACTTATCAAACATCTCTTCTCCAGTGCGGTGATCCATTTTAGCTTGATCTAAATGGTCCAAACGTTCAGAAGTGTTCCCGGCTGTACGGTTATATGTATCCATTCGGGCATGTTGAAAATGATTCGTACATAATAGCGTATGTTGATCATGACGGACTTTAACTTCGACAGAAGATGCCTCTACAACAGCTATTTGACCACTTGCATCACCTATTGAGTAATTGTAACTCCACGAATGTGGCAATTCCTTTATTAATTGGATAGCCTCATCCGTTGTTTGGCATGTGTCCAACACAATCCTTAGAACACTCCCTGCACTTAGCCCCTTTCTCGAATGCGTATGATTAACAAAATGAAAGCCGATAGTCAGTCCTTTTTCATTCACCCCTTCATGCCTACCCAACATATGCAAACTGTAGCCAACACTCGCATAAGCCTCCTGTGGGTTAATTATTGCTAACCGATTATCATAACTATCAGGTGAAAAATCATAATTTCGAACATAATATTTTGGCGTGACTACTGCAGAGCAACCCATTCCTTTTAGTTTTGGAATATCGTACCCACTAAATAGAGACAATGCTTTTTTATAAGGAATATTTAATGATTTTGTTAACCCTTTCATTTCATCAAGAAGGTGTGGAGCAAATTGATGGAAGATATCTTCGGCAGCACACACATCAATATTTTCATTGATAATAGGCTCAAATTTTTCCACCAGTGAAGCGGGAATGTTGTCTCCCTGATTATAGCCAATTTCATGCGACGAGCCTTTTTGTTGATCTATTACTACTTCGAAGTATGGCAAATGTAAGCACTCCTTATTTTTCGTTATAAAAGTTCATTCTGCATATTCCTGAATAATCCATTTTATTCCACAAAATAGTCCAATTTTGGAAAAGGTTACTTCGTGGTAAGCGCGCCTAGGCTAACTCCAAATAAGTCTCCTAAATTCCATCAACCAACAATCCCGGTATTCTCCCTCGTGAAATTCGTGTTTAGGAAGTATTTTCACCTTGGTAAAGCCACACTTTTCGTAACATTTAAGTGCCCTCTTATTCGTAATTTGCGGGTCCATCACTACCCGATCAACTTGTTTGTGTTGCATTAAAAAATCCACCATTGACTTTACAAGTAATGTTCCAATTCCTCTATTCCAGTACTCTGTTTCGCCAATAAATTGGTCAATTCCATAGATGTTTTCGGTTTCATCATAACCGTAAGTTGCTCTGGTTTTTTTCATCTAACTGATAATATTGTATGTATCCGATCTCTACTTCTTTGTACATAACCATACAGCTAAGCCCATTATTTTTCTGATTATAAAATTTCTTATTAACTATTTCTATATCAAAAGGATTGTCTCTTCCCTCATAGAATTCAAGCACCAATGGGTTTGAAAGCCACTTTGCCAGTAAATGATTATCTTTTGTGAGTAGCTGACGGATTTTCAAATTCCCTTTTTCAAATATCAATTGAAATACATCCCCCCATGGAAGCAAAAGAACCGTCCCCGTGTTTCCTAACTTTTATTATAACTAATATTCACTCAGACATGAAGAGATAAGCGATTTATTTAAGGGTCAACACTAAAATCTACCGTTGATATTAGTGAATAAATATGGTAATAAAACTAGCTAGCGGAGGAAAAACACGGGACTCCTCGAAAATACAAACCAATTTTCTTCGTGCGATGCAAATGCTGCCGTAGCCTTCCTTGTCCTGTGGGAAAGTGCAGTGGGAAGACCCCGCAAGAAAAAAAGCGAACTTCTTTTTTCTGAGGCAGGTTAAGTTCGCGACGTCCTGTCGCAACACCTGCACTAGCACGTCCTGTGCGTCGAAGGCTGAGCTCAAGCCCACGGAAAGCGTAGTGTTTTTCCGCAGCGGTACTATAATTCAAAATTACACCTAGTTTGTCAACCATATATTTTGGTGAAGAGCCTTATTTAATTAACCTCTTTTAGGTGTTAATGTTCTTTAGAAATTCACACATCTAAAGCTTAGACAACCATCCCTAAGATAGAAACAGTATTCCAGAGATAGGTAGATTTTTATGCGGTCTTATTGCCAAAGACGCAGGGTAATCCCATTTGATAACTCTATATACTATTGATATATTAAATATCGGCAGCAGCGGATTGTGAATAAACACACATATTTCGGAGGGTCCACTGTGTGAAATGGTTAACAAGAAAGGGAGATGATACATATGGGATCTGTTAAAACTGCAGATCAAAAAGTTAACGAGGAAATGGATGAAGATTATTCATTAGATAGAGTCCCTCGCGACAAAAGGAACATGGGCTGGATTAGTATTACAAATATTACTTTTGGTATTGCAACAGCAATATTTTACTTTCAAAAGGGGAAGTGTTATGGCGCTTTCATTCGGTGCAATTAATGCTATTATATCCGCTATTTATGCCATTATTGTTGCCGGTATCCTAGGAACATTCATTGCTTATTTATCTGCCAAGTCTGGAATGAATGTTAACTTATTATCACGTGGCGGCGGGTTTGGCTATATTGGCGCCTCGTTGACCTCATTTATTTATGCTACAAATTTTATAATGTATTGTGCGCTGGAAGGTTTAATACTCGTAGCTGCTGTCCACGAATTTTTTCCTGTTATCCCTCAATGGGTACTAATTATTTTCTTTGGTTCGATCGTTATCCCTTTAAACTGGTTTGGGATCAAGCAATTGGATAAATTGCAAAAATGGTCGTTGCCGCTGTTCGGCATTTTTTTAATTGCAGCAATTATTATGGCTGCAAACACGCCTTCCGTTTATGGAGACAGCTTTTGGACGTATATGCCTGAGGGCGTTCAAGTCGGAGGAACAGCTTTATTACTTTGTATCGGAATGCAGCACGGTATTATGGGGCTGACACCACTGCTCGCTTCAGATTATGCTCGCTTTCTTAAACCAAAAGATACGAAGATAGGAATATTTGCAATTGGATTTATCCCGCAGATTTTCTGTTTTGGAGTCATGGGCGGCCTTGGGATATGGTTTGGTGTTCGCCTAGGGGAGCCGAATCCAGGTGTCTATATTGTATTACTCCTAGGTATTTTTGGAGTCTTGTTTACGATGATAACGCAAGTAAGAATTAATATTACGAATATATATAGCGGGTCGTTATCCCTGTCCAGCTTCTTTGAAAATATTTTTAAATTCAAACCTGGCCGCCGCTTTTGGGTTGTCGTTACAGGTGTTGCTGCGATTATTTTAATGCTGGCCGGTATCGTCAATCATTTGGAGGCAGCCATGACGTTCCAGGGAGTCTTCTTAATGACCTGGGCAGCAATTTTAGTCACGGACGCCATCATCGTCAAAAGAATATTGAAGATTGGACCTGGTTATTATGAGGCCAGACAACAGAATTTGTATAAATGGAATCCTGTGGGAGTCGTTGCTTTAGTTGTGGCAAGCGGCTTAGGTACGGTTGCGGCATTAGGCTATATGGGAACATTCCTGCAAAGTACTGCCGCGTTTTTCGCAGCAGTTCTAGCAGCTGTAATCACCGTGATTTTAGCTGTTTCTACAAAAGGAAAATATTATATCAAAAGAAAAAACAACGATGTTGCGAAAGAAGATTATGTCGCATAAGTGGAAGAAAGGGGAAGTATGGGGACGGACCCCGTGCTTCCTATTCCACACCACTTTCCAATATCGAGAAAGTTCCCTTCGCACAATCAACCTCCGCCATTGCACCATATGGCAAAATAAACTTCGGTTCCGTATGCCCGAAATTCAAGTTATAAAGAATCGGCAAATCTTCTAAGTTGTATTCCTTCATAACGCTTAAAATTTCTTCTTTGTATGCCTCGTAATATTTCTCATCATGCGGCTTACCAAAAATGACTGCCTTTGCTTTGTGCAAAATGCCCTGCGCGGCGTAATTCCGCAGCCAATATTTCATAAATGCAGGTTCCGCCTCTTCCTCCGATGTTTCAAAGAAAAGAATGCTGTCATTCCAATCGTTTTTTTCAGGCCAAAGTTCTGTACCTTTCGCAAACTCCAGCACATCGATACAACCACCAATCAGACGTCCTTGTACGACACTTGTTGAGCCTTGAATCACTTCATATCCAGTATTTTGCTGCATCGTTCGCCGCTTGTATTTATTCGCTTCATCCCATTCCAAATACTCACTCGTCCATTCCTTAGCTGGCTGAATTTCACCAATCGCATTACTGGAGAATAGCGTCCGCTTCACCATTTCTACCGTATAGGAATCCATTTCCACATTTTCAGCAAAATCACTTAAAATCGCTGGCCCATAAAAGGAAGACACTCCTGCTTTAAGGCAAAACAAATGAGAAATAGTCACATCGGAATATCCCATGAAAATTTTTGGATTGCTGCGAATGACATCAAAATCAATATAAGGAAGTAATCGGATACTGTCATCCCCTCCAATATTTGAGAAGATTCCTTTAATTTCCTCATCCTTAAATGCCGTCATCAGATCGTCCGCACGGGCTTTTGGATGCTCATAAAGATAGGCAGCACCGTTCAAACTGTTCGGCATCGGGACGACCTCAAGGCCAAAGACTTCTTCCAATCTCTTTACGCCTTGTTCATATCGCCATTTAATTTCTGGCTCACCAGCTCCTCCCCAAGAAGGGCTTACAGTCGCTACTTTATCTCCCGGTTGCAATTTCTTTGGCTTTATTGACATTCGATCACCACTTTCTAGTTTTTTGGACGTACGAGGGCGTTCCTATACTTCCTAAATCTTTTGTACCTCATTCTGAAACCCAAGATAATGATAGTTTTGCTTCATGTACATTTCTCTGGCGGTATCTTCCCCATCTGCAACTAGGATCACCGTTTTATCAGGATAAGTGTCCATCACAAATTTTTGCAACCTACTGCCGATGCCCTTTTTTTGAAATGCCTCGACAACAGTTAAGTTATCAATTTCCGCGGTTTTGTCCGTTGTAATGACATCTACATATCCTGCAGGGTTTCCTTTATAAAATGCAAGAACCCTCATAATGCGAGATTCTTCTTTGAATTGACGTTTGGCCAGATCCATTTTTGCTCTTGCAAATTCACTTCCAAATCCTAAATCTTGCTTGTATTGAAGGTCAAGATAGGTTTCGAAGTTCTTGTCTGTCACAATCTGAATATCGATATCCGGCTGATCCTCCACTTCTGGAAATTGGTCAGGTTGAATTCCGTATAATTCCAAGAAACCATTTTCATATCCTGAATCATTCAAGTAATCCACTAACTCCCTTTCAAGTTGCATGTTCTCAGGGAAACAAAACTTCACATGTTTTTGACCTTGTCGCAAATGAAATTCCCTTAAATATTTTTCTGCCTTTTTCAATTCCGTTAATGAAGGCTGCTTTTTAAAATCTATAAAATTACTATCGTACCTGATTAGCATTTCCGGATAATGATAGTGTCTGTACAGATCATTTTCAGCTACTATATTTCCTAGTATGTAAATATCATCGAATGTTATCTGTTTCATTGCTGATCCCTTCCCCCATTGCTTCCTTTTTCATTTTCTATATTATATCATAGGGAAAAGAAGAAGACTTTTTTGATTTTAGAAAGTATTGTTGTATTAACAGCACACATCGTCACAAACAAACGGAGGGATTAACGTGAAAGCAAATAGTGACCGCATTGAAAAACATATACATGACTTGAGTAAATATACAGCCACACCCAATCAAGGTGTTACCAGGCTGACCTACAGCAAGGAAGACTTACAAGCCCGAAATTTTATAAAAGAAAAAATGAAAGAATACGGCCTTGATGTTCGGGAAGATGGGCTTGGCAATATTTTTGGAAAATTGGAAGGGTCCAAGACAGATGCTCCAAGTGTCCTTGTCGGTTCCCATTTTGATAGTGTGCCGCATGGCGGGGCTTACGATGGAACAGGCGGTGTTGTAGCAGGACTTGAGGTGGCAGCACTTTTTAAGGAAAATAACCTTACACCCACATATCCATTAGAAATTATAGCTATGATTGAAGAAGAGGGATCACGCTTTGGCGGTGGATTGATGGGCTCCAGGGGGGTTACAGGTACTACTGATGCAGCAGAACTAAATCAGACGAAGGACAAAGATGGCGTCTCGGTAGCCGAAGCAATGCGGGATATCGGATTAGATCCAACGCTTCCGAAACAAAGAGATCCACAGACGATAAAAGCTTTTCTGGAAATGCATATTGAACAAGGACCAATTCTTGAAGAAAAAGACATCTCAATCGGTGTTGTCGAATCCATTGTTGGACTGACCCAATTAGAAGTGACAATAGAAGGTCAGGCTGGTCATGCAGGTACGACACCAATGGACCGCCGTTTGGATGCTTTGGTCACCGCAGCAGATATTATCTCCAAGCTGCCTGCAATTGCAAAAGATGAAGGAGAAGGAACTGTTATTACAGTAGGAAGACATGAAGTATTCCCGAATGGAGCCAATGTCATTCCAGAAAAAGTTGTTTTTTCCGTGGATATACGTTCTGGAAAGGAAGAACATATGCGAAGCGCTATCCAGAAAACAAAAGATGTCGTCGCTTCCTTCGAAGGGCAAGGCATTCATACATCGGTTGAACAGCCGCTATATATGCAACCCAAAGCATTGAATCAAGATATCCATTCGCTTCTGAAAACAGCTTGCAATCAATTGGATATTTCATACCTAAACATGAATAGTGGAGCTGGGCACGATGCGATGGTCTTTTCTGATGTAACAGACATCGGTTTGATCTTTGTCCCAAGTAAGGACGGGATCAGCCATTCTCCGGAAGAATGGACAGATGCAAGGGACCTTGCTAATGGTGTGGATGTATTATATAACGCTGCCAAGGAATTGACGGAAGCAACATAAATCATTTTAGAGGAATTTGGAAAAGATCGACAGCATTCTTTGATGTTGTAGATCTTTTTTCATGTATGACCCCTTATAGGTCTCTAGACGGTTTCGACAAATTTCGGGTGGTGACAGGCACCACCTACCTTGACATATCCTCAAATTCATCTGAAATGGTCCGGTTTCTGCCGGCTCCGTACCCTGTGATTGTCATGGCAATGATGACAATTATCAATATGATCAATGGGAGCTGCCATCCATTCGCGACATCACGCAGATACCCCATTAGAATCGGCCCGATGGCGGCAAGAAAGTACCCTAATGCCTGTGCCATCCCGGATAACTCTGCGGCCTGCCGAGGACCTGCGGCGCGCATCCCCAAAAAGGCGAGCGCCAATGGAAATAAACTGCCCGTGGCTATGCCAAGCAGTGTGACACTTGCTATCATGATGACATAAATTTCACTAAATAAGAGTCCGATACTACCAAGAAGTGCGAGCAGACAAATCCCTACCGTTAATGTGCTTTGTGACTTCAGCTTTCCGGCGATCACAGGAAGCAGAAATCCAAATGGAAGCCCAACAAACTGAGAATAGGACAGCATCCAGCCTGCAGCGTTTGTTGAGATACCACTTCCTTGTACAATTTCCGGGAGCCATGCGATCACAACATAATATAAAAATGCCTGCAACCCAAGGAATACGGCAACCTGCCATGCAAGTCGCGATCGCCACATCCGGGTATCGTTGGCTGCTATGTATTGCACCTTTACCTCATTAGCAGACCTGCGCTGTTTAAAAAAGTAACCCCATATAGCAACACCCATGAGTGCTGGTATTAACCAAACAGCCAGTGACAGCTCCCAACCTAAACCATCCATGTTCGCTAACGGCACACTGACACCCGATGCAAGCGCAGCAACCAGTCCCATGGCGGTTGAATAAACACCTGTCATGAGCGGAACCCGGTTCGGGAAGCGTTCTTTAAGTACACCGGGCAAAAGCACATTGGCAACAGCGATTCCGAGGCCAATCAATAGTGTCCCACCAAAAAGGAAAACAGCCATTGGAACTAAACGCAGGACTATACCTACCGCAAGTGTGATCATACCGCCAATTAACACGATTTCATTCGTGTACTTATTTCCCAGCCACGGCGCAACAGGAGACATCACAGCAAACCCGATTAAGGGAAGACTTGTCAAAATACCAATGCTCCAGCTGGCCAGTCCGAGATCATCTTGGATCATACCAACAAGCGGACCAACCGCAGTAATAGCCGGACGGAGATTAAAGGAAATGATAATAATACCAGCAACAAGAAGGATTTGATTATACCGTCTCATATCCTCAAATTTATAAATACCCATCTGACAACATACTCCTTTTTCCTGATAACGGGTATAGTAGCCTTTTTAGACTTATATTATACTTTGGAAGGTGGATTGGCAAATGAGAAACATGGGGAGGGTTTTTCGTGGTTTCTATCTAGCAAAGAGAAATTAAATTAGGACGCAAATCTTTACTAAGGAAATGCGCCCGTTAATTTAACTAGGATGTTTCACAAACCTTTTTCTTTACAATGGTGTAGGAGCATTAATTTGTTCGTCCAAATTTAATTCTAAAAGTTGTCCTGCATAAACCAAACCAGCACCGAAACCATGCATAAGAACCCTCTCTCCATTTTTAACTTTTCCCTCACGGATTCCAAGATCAAGGGCTAATGGGATAGTTGCAGCTGAAGTATTTCCAAAGTTGACAAGGCTATAAAGTGTTTTATCCATCGGGTACTCTAATTTTTCGCAAATCGGTTCTATTAACCGTAAATTAGCACTATGAGGGATAAACCAATCAACATTTTCTAAACTTGTTTGAGTGTTTTCTAGAATTCGTCTTATACTTTCAGGAATATTCCTTACAACCCATCGAAAAACCTCTCTACCATTTTGAACAAGATATTGCGTATCGACCAACTCAATTCCATTGACTTTTTGCGATAGCCCGGAGCGGTATACATGCTGCGCTCCTCGTCCATCACTCCCTAAATCGAATCCGATGAAATCTTTTGATTGCTCGTCTCTTTCAACTAATACTGCACCAGCACCATCACCAAATAGAATACTTGTACTTCTATCGGTATAGTCCGTTATTTTTGATAGTGTATCCGCACCAATAACAAGTATCTTTTTGTGGAGTCCAGATGCAATATAAGTATGTGCTGTGTGTAATCCGTAAACAAACCCTGCACAGGCTGCACTTAAGTCAACAGCTCCTGTTTGGGATATATTCAATTGGTTTTGAACGATACTTGCGACAGATGGAAATGGGAAATCTGGTGTGCTTGTCGCTACAAGAATCATATCTACATCATCGACTTTTTTATTATATCTTTGCATTAAATCTTTTACAGCAAAAACACATAAATCACTTGTAAATTCATCAGGACGGCTAATTCTTCTTTCATGGATTCCAGTTCGTTGAACAATCCACTTATTATTTGTTTGAACCATTTGCTCGAGTTCAGCATTTGTCAATTTCTTCTCTGGTACATATGTGCCAATGGCTGTTATTCTTGCCCCTGTCATACATTCACCCCACGTTTTAATTTAATTAGTAATTACTATTATTACCTGGTACTAATTATAACATGTAAAATAATTCTCACAATACGTTATTCCACTATCTTGGCCTAAAAAGTAAAACAGACACTAAACCTTATACAAGTTAAGCGCCCGCTTGCGGAAGATTATGAAGTTTGTTTCTCACTCCGTGGATCTTAAAATAATATTCTAGTGCACACCCAACAAGATATGCCAGCAATGAAATTATTATTATAGAACTTGGTAAACCTTGAATTAACTTATTGTTTATAACAAATAATGCAACGATTAACCCTTTCAAACCAAGGACCCGTTCTTCAAAATAATCTAAATCTTGTACTTCCATAACAATATCTAGGTCTGATCCTAATACATCTATACCGATGGGCAGAGTTCCGCACAGAACTGGATTGTATGTACTTAAATCATTACAAATATTCAGCTCCTTGATAGCTAAATAAGCTTTTTGCTGCTTTTCATTACCCATTTGCAATCCCTCAAATAAATGAATCAACTTAGCACCTTCCTCATCTGAAAGCATATAATCTTTAAGGCATTTATTGTTCAAAATGAACTCCTTTTAATTGTGTAAGCACTCTTAATTTTGATATGTATAAGGGATGGACTGTCCGATAAGTTTCTCTACACCATTTACATGGTATGGCATTAATTCATTCGCTTTTTCACCCTTTAACCATTGAATATTGGTTATTTCTTCTGGATTTAATATATGAGCATTCCCTTCTTTCACAGCTGCATTAAATGTAAAAAATATTGCATGATTGCCAGACTCCTTAAAAAATGCCTCATTAATAGCCGCTATACCTTTTGCTTCTATCCACAAGCCTGTCTCTTCATAAACTTCACGAACTAATGCCATTTCAAGTGTCTCAATTGCTTCAACTGCTCCACCAGGTAAGCTCCAACTTTTCCCCTCATTCTCAACCATAAGAATTTCACCTAAATGATTTTGTATTATTGCATAGACTACGTCGACCCTTTTCATAAAATCACCTTCATACTTTCTTTAATAGATTGTAAGTCAGCAAAACATATCCCAATAACAGGAAGCCTCTAACACACCTACAATCAAGGTCTTCCTTATTATTATCATAATTTCACAAAATTTAATTCCGCAAATGACTTACTGGCTTATTTTTTGACAAGGACAAGCCCCCGCATATTAAAGGAAGCATGAAGACGGTTCTCATGCTTCCTTTAAAAGATAAATTAGGACGAAAATCCTTACTAAGGAAATGCACCGCCCTGTTCACCGAGGCTCCGACGTTTCAGTTATTTAATTAATCGCCTTAACTCGTCTGTCATTTGCTCGACTAATTCAGGTCTCCCATGAAATTGAGCGGGAGTATTTTGAAAGAGCTCAATTTGCCAATCATTATCTTTTTTAACTGCAACCAGGGTTTGATGGGCGTTTACCGAGGGGTCAATATCTGTTTTTCCAGGCGGAATCATCCCTGCAATAGCTTGTAACATTGCGGCATCAGTTCCCAATGCTCGTATATCTTTAACTTTAGTTACAAAAGGAGGAGTAGGATGGTTTTCAAAGATAGGTTTGAGGTGCGATAAGATTTCCTCTCGTCCTATCACCTTACTTCCATCAAACCCAATTTGGATTCCTTGTTCTGCAAATTGTTCAGCCATTCCCTTTGCATCACGTTTGTTCCATGCATCTATTAGTTTTTGATAAAGACTTTTAATTTCATCTTGAAATGAGGTGTTCATGTTCTGCGCCTCCTTGAAATTTAAATATATTCTTTCCAACGCTTTCTTAAGTTATCACATTCAACTTCCCTGTATTCAGCCTTATGGCCCTTAAAAGTAAAAATGGGCGCTACGTCTATTTCGGATCCGCGATCAATTATTGGAGATAAGACGTATTCCCTGCAATGTATATATAAATGGAATCGATGCTTCCGTTTTAAATTATTATTTCCGCAAAATCTTCTCCATCGCTTTTCCCTTTGCTAACTCATCGATTAGCTTATCCAAATAGCGAATTTCCTGCATCGTTGGTTCTTCGATATCTTCCACTCGGACGCCGCAGATTACACCTTTAATTAAAGCCCGCGTGGAATTCAATTGGGGAGCTTCCGCAAAGAAGGTCTCAAAGTCTGTCTGTTTTTCCAGTTGTCCTTCTAACTCTTCCTGGCTATATCCTGTCAACCAACGGGTGATTTCATCGACTTCTGCTTTTGTACGCCCTTTTTTCTCTGCTTTCGAAATATAGTGGGGATAGACCTTTGCGACACTCATTGTATAAATCTTATGTTTTGTCATGATACATGCTCCCTTCATTATTCTTTTAATGCATAACATCTTTATCGTCACTCGTCGAAAGTTCGAGGCGGCGTATCTTTGAGTAGCGGACTTCCACAGGATGTCGTGACTTCTGCGTTGCCCACAGGACGTGGGCGGTTTAGTAGAAGTTCCCCTTGTAATTAATACGTGAGCAAACGTCCTAGCACGCAGGAAAAGTAAACCAACGAGCTTCTCGCGTGTTGTGGTGACTTCTGTGTTGGCTATTGACGTGGGCGGCCTTAGCAGAAGTTCCCTTCGATGTGTCATTTTTACCGGACTTTTTAAACATCCTCTTAAATAAACATATCATAATCTGTTCGAATGTTCATCCATATGATAAACCAATTCAATATACTTATTGTTGCTTCTGGGCGATTAAAACGTACATCGAATCTGTTGGATAACGTTTCTTAATTACATCAAATCCTGCTTTATTTAATTCTTGTTCCATGTTGGTTGAGGAAATTCTTGGGTGATTAGGATTTGGGGTTTCCTCCTCTTCTAATTCAACACATGCAAGGTAGCCCTTTACATTAAGCATTTGGTTGATTAACTGTAATGTCTCCGATAAAGGTTTTATTTCATGAAGGACTAACGAAGCTAACACAATATCAATAGAATTGGCTGATAATGGTAAATCCTGCATTTCTCCTTGAATTGTTCGAACATTTTCAAGTTCCTCATTAGTTGCCTTAGCATATGCAATTTCCAATATATTGGGGTCTATATCAAGTGCATACACCATTCCATCGGTTACTTTCGCAGCCGGTATCGTTAAGAAACCTGTCCCTGCACCTATATCTAAAATAGTATCGTTACTCTTAATAGGAAGTAGTTTCAGTAGATTTTCTGGGGAAAATTCCTCTCTTCTTTTCATGCTGTCTAGATATTCTACCTTTTTATTGAAATTGCCCATATGATTTGATTCGCTATTCTTTTTCATATTCTTAATTCTCCTTTTTAATTTGTTCTTCCTTTTCTATTGGTAATAACATTTCTTCCATCTTATTGGCAATATCGATGATAAATTTATGATCTAAGTCGTCTTTCATGTTTTGTTCAGCCTCTGTCATCACATTTTCAATCATGCAGCCTTCGTTTTGATCCATGGAGCAATGAAATAAATTGGAATCCCCCTCTACTGTTTTTATTACATCTAGAAATGAGATTTCATCTTTCGGTTTAGAAACTTTATATCCCCCTTTAGCCCCTGGTGTTGACTCAACTAACCCACCTTTGGCAAGTTTCGTTAATATCTTTGACAGATAGGTTGGTGAAAGATTTTGCATTTCTGCCAAGCGTTGAACACCTATTGTACTTCCTTTAGGTAAGGTAACTAAATACACCATTGTGTGCAATGCGTAGTTAGTGGCTTTTGAGTATTTCATGATTTCCTCCTTCATTCATAACATTAAAGATATTAAAGACTCATGTTATCTATAATTAGATTAGCACTCCCTAAAACACATGTCAACGAGGGTATTCTAAATTAGTTGATAGGCTAATACATTTAAAAAGGAAGCATGAGAATCCTCCCCATGCTTCCTTCCCTACCTTATTTCACATCCAAAGCCCAGGTCCCATTCCGGAACACTGCTTCCGTTGTTCCATCTTCTTTTACACCGTCAATATCCAATTCCTCTGACCCAATCATGAAGTCAACGTGTGACAAGCTGTCATTAACGCCGTGCTGATCGAGCTGCTCATCGTCCATTGCCGCCCCGTCTTTCATATTTGTTGGATATGCTTTTCCAAGCGCGATATGGCAAGATGCATTTTCATCAAACAGCGTGTTGTAAAAGATTAATCCGGATTGAGACACAGGAGATTCATGTGGTACAAGTGCTACTTCACCTAGTCTGCGCGCGCCTTCGTCAGAATCGAGCAAGTGTTTCAGTGTGTCTTCCCCTTGCTCTGCTTTGTAGTCAACGACCTTTCCGTCTTTGAATGTTAGGCTGAAGTTGTCGATTAGACTACCGCTATAGTTCAATGGTTTCGTACTTGAAACGGTCCCATTCACCCCATATTTATGCGGCATGGAGAACACTTCTTCTGTCGGCATGTTTGGGTTAAAAGTTACGCCGCCTTCGGTTTGGGCAGAACCACCCTTCCAAAGATGTCCTTCAGGTAACTCCATCTCCAGTTCTGTTCCAGGTGCTTTGAAAACCAATTTCTTGTAGTTCTTCTCATTTAGAATTCCACGTGCTTTTTCTAACGTTTTATTATGATCACCCCATGCTTGAATTGGATCGTCCTGATCAACGCGAACAATTTTCACAATGGCGTCCCATAATCCTTCTACTGCATCTTCACGTGATCGATCTGGGAAAACTTTTTGAGCCCAGTCGCCCGTTGGGATTGAAATGATTGACCAAGCAATCCGGTCATTCATGGTATAACTACGAAAGTTCTTCATTGCCTGCGCTGCAGCTTTATTTGCTTTAGCAACACGTGTTGGATCAATGTCCTTTAATAAATCCGGATTCGTGGACCGAATATTCAATATAGCTGCTCCATCTTCAGCAAAACTGTCGTGGAGTTGTACTTTCCAGTCTGGATAATCAGCGATCACCTCGTCTGGAGCATTTTCATATTTCAAGAGGGTCAATTCATCGTCAACCCAATTAATATGTACGTCTTTTGCACCTAATTCATAAGCCTTCCTCACGACAACTTTCGTAAAGTCAGCTCCTTCAATTGGGGCATTAATCATTAATGCTTGGTTCTTTTGTAAGTTAACACCAGTCTCTAACGCCAACTGTGCATACTTTTCTTTCGTTTTTTGACTTGCCATATCATTGACCTCCAACATTAATTATTTTCTTTGATTTATTATTTCACATAATGAACGAAATTGCCAAAAAATTATCAGGATAACTTGACAAACACTTGTACCCATTTACGTCATACCATGTATATGTTAAGATTAGATTAGTTAGTTACTTTAGGTAATCAATGTCCACAACCCTTTCTAACAAGGCATACTGATGAAGTAGAGTGAGGTGATGATCATGGAGAAATTATGCCCGCGTTTTGAAAAAGCTATGGGACTTATTAGTACACGTTGGGTTGGACTAATCCTGTTTGATTTGTTAAAAGGTACAAAACGCTTTTCTGAAATGGAAGCTGATTTACCTATTAGCGGTAGACTACTCTCTGATCGACTGAAAATGCTCGAAAAAGAAGGTATCGTCAAACGAAATATATATTCCGAATTCCCTGTCCGTATCGAATACTCACTATCTGATAAGGGCAATGAGTTGGAGCCTGTTATTAAGGCTATCCAGTTCTGGGCGGATGAACATATACCCCCAGAAGAGACAGATGATACAGATGAACAACGTGTATAATAATTAGTTAAGGGCTGTTTTCCTCACAGCCCTTTTTCTGTTTTCCCTTTCATAAACTGAAGCATTACATATGCCGCCACTCGACTTGTCATGTTACGAAAATCAATCGTTGGATCAATTTCCACCACATCCATTGCTCTTACTTTCTCCTGTTTTGCTGCGAATAACACCCCATCAAGTAATGTTTTACTATCCATGCCTCCAGGTCCGATTGCTGGACATCCAGGTGCATATGCTTGATCAAGCACATCCATATCAATGGACAAATAGATAACATCCACCTTTTCAGCTAACCGATTAATCTCTCTTTGCAATAGTTCAGTTACACCGACAGCATCTACATCCCCCATCGTATAAACACCGACACCATGTTCCATTGCGTAATCTGCATAAGCAGCAGCGTTCATAAAATCACGAATACCCATTTGCACAAGATGTTCCCCATCAATAATTTCATCTTCCAACAAACGCCTAAATGGTGTTCCATTTGTCGGTCCGCCGTCCGCTGTATTACGCAAATCATGGTGGGCATCGAATTGTATGACACCGACAGTCTGCTTCTCGGCAAAAGCTTTGATCGAGGCGTAACTAATCGAATGATCGCCACCTAATAGCATCCAGTTTTTTGCTGCATCCGTTGCGAATACGTCAGATAGCCCTTCCACGATCCGGTCCTGATTTCCAATAACATCGGTCGGATTCATATAAATATCGCCAAAATCAAGAATACCATCCGTCAGCTCCATTCCCGATTCACCAGCGTATGTCGTATAACTTTGCAGTGCTGCTCGAATCGTATCTGGAGCAAAAGATGCACCAGAATGGCTAATCGAAGGCTTGGAAAGTGGAACGCCGACGACAGCAAACGCCCTTTCCTTGCCAGGCTCCCAGTCTTCAAGCAATTCTTTGGCCTTTGTTGTATGACGATCATGAAAAATAGCTTTCCCTGCAGGTTTCAAGTGGCGTAATTCATTCATCGAATCGGCTGCCTTTCATATAAGACATCTCCATTCTTCATAACCGTTTTTGCATGATTAACCCCGTAGTGATACGGGATATACATATAATTTGGGGCATCCCAAATGACAACATCTGCTCTCCGCCCAATTGCAATCGTACCAGCTTCACTACCTCTTCCAATCGCATGCGCTGCATTTATCGTAACCGCATGCCAAATTTCCTCAGCAGATAACTTTAATTTCAATGCGGCAATCGACATAATGAGTTGCAAATTTTCCGTTACAGAACTCCCAGGATTAAAATCTGTCGAAATTGCAATTGCAGCACCAGCATCCACCATTTCTCGAGCTCGTGAATAAGTATCTTTTCCAAGGTAAAAGCTCGTTCCTGGCAAAATGACACCAATCGTGTCTGAAGCAGCAAGTTGCTTTATCCCATCGTCTGACGTGACAGCAAGATGATCTCCACTAATTGCTCCCATTTCAACAGCAAGCTCTGTTCCGCCAAGTGGATCAATTTCATCAGCATGCATTTTTATCCCGAACCCTTTATCCTTTGCCTTTTGTAAATACCGTCTCGATTGATCCACTGTAAACACTGCCGTTTCGGTAAAAATATCAACAAATTCGGCAAGGTTTTCTTCTTTTATTTCAGCAAATAATTCACCCATCAAATCAAGAAATGCTTCTGGGTCTTGCTTGTATTCAGGTGGGATTGCATGTGCCCCTAAAAAGGTGGAAACGAGATCAAGTGGATGCGCTTCTCCTGCTGCTTTTGCCACTTTCAGTTGCTTTAATTCAGTATCCTTATCAAGCCCATAGCCACTCTTTGCTTCAACAGTTGTGATCCCATGCATCGCCATTCGATCTAAATGAAATAGAGCCTTTTTCAGTAATGCAGCATAAGATGTTTGCTTTGTCGCGTTTACCGTAGCTAAAATTCCTCCGCCCTGTTTGAGAATGTCTAGATATGGCACACCTTGCTGCTTTAGTGCCATTTCCTTTTCCCGGGAACCGCCAAAAACGAGATGGGTATGTGATTCAACAAGACCAGGTGTGACGAGTCTCCCTTCTGCATCAATGGTTTGATGAGATGTTAGGTCAGCTGCATCATCTGCCATGCCAATCCATTCTATTTTCCCAGCCTTTATCCCAATCGCCGCATTTTCAAGTATGTTTAAATCATTCATAGCCCTGCCTTTAACCGGTCCTTGCTTATCCATTGTTAGTAACTGGCCAATATTTGTTATCACTGTATCTACTTGCATACCTGTCACCCTTTCTGTTTTTTCATGGGAATGGTAATATCATTTTTTGCTGCAAAATCCTCCGCTTCCTCGTAACCTGCGTCAACATGCCGAACCACTCCCATCCCAGGGTCTGTTGTTAAGACACGCTCTAGTCGTTCTTTTGCCAAGTCCGTTCCGTCAGCGACGATCACCATTCCTGCATGCATCGAGTACCCCATTCCAACACCTCCTCCATGATGGAAGGATACCCATGACCCCCCTGCCGCCGTGTTTAGTAATGCATTTAAAACAGCCCAATCTGCTACTGCATCACTGCCATCCTTCATTCCTTCTGTTTCCCGATTTGGCGACGAGACCGATCCGCTATCTAAATGATCTCGACCAATAACAATCGGGGCTTTCAATTCCTCATTACGAACTAATTCATTGATTGCTATCCCTAACCTCACACGTTCGCCGTAGCCTAGCCAGCAAATTCTAGCAGGTAATCCCTGAAACGAAATTTGGTCACGAGCCATATCAATCCAACGAATTAAGGCTTCATTTTCTGGAAAGAGATCTTTGATTAGTTGATCTGTCCGGTATATATCCTCAGGATCCCCAGACAGTGCAACCCAGCGAAACGGTCCTTTTCCTTCTGTGAATAATGGACGAATGTAGGCAGGGACAAATCCTGGAAAATCAAATGCCTGCTCAACTCCTGCATCACTAGCGACTTGCCTAATATTATTTCCGTAATCAAAAACAATGGAATCCCTTTCCTGATAGAGAAGCATTGCTTTTACATGTTTTGCCATGCTTTGTTTGGAAAGCTGTGTGTATAACACTGGATTATTTTCCCTTAATATTTCTGCCTGCTTAACCGAGTAGCCCACAGGTACATAGCCATTAAGCGGATCATGCGCAGATGTTTGGTCTGTAACGATGTCGATCTGAATATCCTTTGTTAGTAGCTCATGGTGTACTTCAGCTGCATTTCCTAAAAGGGCTATCGACAATGCCTCCCCCTTTTTCTTCGCATCCTTAGCTAGTCTAATAGCTTCATCGATATCCGACGCCATGACATCACAATAGTCAGTTTGAATTCGCTTATCGATACGACCTTTATCCACTTCAACCGCAATAACAACACCTTCATTCATCGTTACAGCAAGCGGTTGTGCACCGCCCATCCCTCCCAGTCCAGCTGTCAATGTGATGGTGGATTTCAGGGAACCATTAAAATGTTTCGTTGCGAGCGCTGAAAAGGTTTCATACGTTCCTTGTAAAATCCCTTGCGTGCCAATATAAATCCAGCTACCTGCCGTCATTTGGCCGTACATCATGAGACCTTTTTGATCAAGCTCATGAAAGTGTTCCCATGTCGCCCACTTTGGAACCAAAACAGAATTAGAAAGCAATACGCGTGGTGCATGCTTATGCGTCTTAAAAACACCAACAGGTTTCCCAGATTGAATGAGCATGGTTTCATCACTTTCCAGTTCACGTAACGTGTCGACAATGGCATGAAAAGCATCCCAATTTCTTGCTGCTTTTCCAATCCCACCATATACCACAAGCGCGTCAGGATTTTCTGCTACTTCTGGATCCAGGTTATTGTAAAGCATCCTGAGTACCGCTTCCTGTTCCCAACCCTTGCACTCCAGTTCTTGACCTTGTTTTGCTTTCATTTTTTTCACCTTTGAAGCTCACTCCCCTCGTTATTTTTCAACCAATTCACCAGCCTCTCTATATCCGTCGCAAACACACGATCCTTTGTGATGCTGGGCACAACGTCGCGTGCCTTTTCATATAACCCTCTTGTAGCGGACGCCATGTTCTCCACGCCTCGATACTCCACTGCCTGCATCGCACAAATCAGTTCGATCGCCACGACATGTCGCGTATTTTCTAGCATCTGTAAGGCATGCCGAGCGGCGATTGTCCCCATACTGACATGATCCTCTTGATTGGCCGATGATGGAATGGAATCAACACTTGCTGGATGTGCTAGTGTTTTATTTTCAGAGACGAGTGAGGCTGCACTGTATTGCATAATCATCGCACCCGATTCCAGTCCGGGATTTGGACTTAGAAATGCAGGCAAATCATTTAGCTGCGGATTTACTAATCGTTCAATTCTTCTCTCTGCAATATTCGCTGTTTCGGCAATACCCAGTTTCACGAAATCCATCGCAAATGCAATCGGCTGTCCGTGAAAATTTCCACCAGATATGATTTTATGTTCTTCGGAAAAGATGAGCGGGTTATCGGTTACCGCATTCATTTCTATTTCCAGCTTTTCCTTTACATATAATGCCGTTTGCCAACTCGCCCCTAGTACTTGTGGGATACACCGAAGCGAATAAGCATCTTGCACACGTTGCTCTCCTTGTCTAGTTGTTAGCTTGCTATCCTGCAAATGAAACCTCATTCTTTCTGCCACATCGATTTGTTCCTGATGGCCACGGATCTGATGGACGTCAGCATCAAATGCATCAATAATTCCATGTAAACCTTCCATTGTCATGGCAGCTATTTTTTCACTTTGGTAAAGGAGTTTTTTCATTTCCAGGTACAGAATCACACCGACCGCAGTCATTGCTTGCGTCCCGTTAATTAAGGCAAGACCTTCCTTCGCTTTTAATACGAGCGGTTCAATGTTCTCCTCGGCCAAAGCATCCATCGCGCTTATCCGATTCCCTTTATAAACTACCTCCCCTTCCCCTAACAAACCTGATGCCAAGTGAGATAAAGGCGCCAGATCCCCACTCGCACCAAGCGACCCTTGTTGCGGAACAACTGGGTGAATGCCAGCATTTAAAAATGAAATTAACTGATCGATCAATACCGGACGTATGCCTGAATAGCCTTGTAATAACGCATTTGCACGAAGCAACAACATCGCCCGGCTGACTTTTTCGGAAAAAGGATCACCAATACCACATGCATGTGAATGAATCAGATTCAACTGCAATTCATCTAAATCCTTATCCTCAATAATGACATCACTAAATTTACCAAAACCTGTATTTATTCCATACATTGTTTTCTTATCTGCAAGCATTGCTTCTACTGTATTTCTATTTGTTTGTACGTTGACTACTGCCTCATCAGCCAATGTCACAGGTTCCCCCTCTAAAACAACCTGCTCCACTTCATTCAACGTTAATGTTTGACCTAAAATAACCACCTACACACCTCCATAGCACCGCTTTATCATAATAAAGCAGACAAAGTAAAAAGAGGCTATGGTTGATTAAACCATGCCTCCTATATCTTTCCTATCAATGAATCGATGTCGCTGTTTTCGATGCAAAAACATGTGATCACCTCAGATAATAGTAGAAAACTTGAATTGCCGCCAAGCTTTATGCGAATGTTGTCCTAGCCCACACTTACGATGCCCTGATGTTTTCCAGTGGGGCTTTACTTCCCACTACGATAAATTTGTTTATATTCTTATTATAAACACATTCTATTGGAAATTCAACATATTTTCAGATAATTTAGGTTACAGAAAAACGAATTTCATCCCTCCAACTTCAATACTGTTTCATTTTCTTTGAAATTATTGCTTCCACCATCATATAAAAAGTCCTGAATAAGTAAGTAAACCATTGCTCCAATTAGTATAACGATTGCAAGGAGCACCGTCGTGAAAAGGGTTATAAGAGCTACTTTCAATGCTTTAAAACCTTTCGGACCTAGCCATGTAATTAGCTTATCTTTCGCGTTTTCAATCATAAATGAATACTCCTTCATACGTTAATTCAGCCGAACATTATACACTATTTACTTAGAAAATTTGGTTGTTACCAAGCCTTTAGGTAACAGCCAAAAGAAAAAAGCTATCGTAATAGCTTTTTTCACTTCTTATTTGCATCATGGATTCTTATCTTTCCCGATCCCACGGAAATCCAGTGCCGAATAATTCAGCTAATTCCTTGGATTGATCCCTTCGTTCTCTACGATGTTTTGCACGTTCAGGAGCCTGTTCATGAAGCATTTTTTCATGCTCTGCCTCTGGGTAAACACCTGGGACAGGGGTTGGCTTTCCTTCGTCATCTATCGCAACAAACGTTGTAAAAGCAGTTGTACAGACTTTTCGCTCTCCTGTCAGCAGATTTTCTGTAACGGCCTTTATAAAGACTTCCATCGATGTATTGTGTGTCCAGGTTACAAAAGCTTCCAAACAAATGGAATCTCCTTCTTTTACTGGCGCCAAAAAATCTACAGAATCTGTTGATGCGGTAACAACGAGCTTTCTGGAGTGTCTTACAGCAGCTATTGCTGCCACATCATCTATATAGGCCATTAATTTTCCTCCGAACAATGTACCATGACTATTCGTATCCGGTGGCAGGACATGTGATGTTTTTACTGTTAACGATTCCCAACAAGGCTTTTTTTCTGCTTCCATGTTATGTTCCTCCTATATATAAGGTGATATAAGTAGTTTTACCCCAAATATTATAATTATAATATGGGGGAAATTAAGTGAGAAACCGATTCTTTGAAACGAATCCCCAATGAACGTTTACTATATAACTTTGGTGTCATTTGTGTCGATAACAATATATCCTCATTAAACAAGTCAACCAATCGTTGTGTCACTTCTTTATCATATAAAAAGGCATTTATTTCAAAATTTAAACGGAAACTTCGTACGTCAATATTGGCTGTACCAACAGAGGAAATGTTGCCATCTACTACAATTGTTTTGGCGTGCAGGAACCCATTCTGATAAATATAAACGTCAGCACCTGCTTTTAGCAAATCACCAACAGAGGATAAGGTTGCCCAATACACAAATGGATGATCCGGTTTATTCGGAATCATTAATTTCACATCAACACCTGATGCTGCTGCAATTCGAAGTGCATCTCTTAAGCTTTCATCCGGAATAAAGTAAGGTGTTTGAATATAAATATAGTCCTTTGCTTCCATAATCATTTTGATATAGCCTTGTTTTATTTGTTCCAACTCCGAATCTGGGCCGCTTGATACAATTTGAATCCCTACATCACCAGATGGAACTGCATCATAAAAACGTTCTTCATATAAAATATCATTTCGTGATGCTTGATTCCAATCCAAGATAAACCTTGTTTGCATATTGCGAACAGCATCCCCATATATACGCAGATGTGTATCACGCCAGTATCCAAATTTTTTCTTTTTTCCAAGGTATTCGTCACCTATGTTAAAGCCACCGATATAGCCTACCTTCCCGTCAATAATTGCCAATTTTCGATGGTTCCGGTAATTAATTTTAAAATTTAACTTAGCTATCTTCGGTGGAAAAAACGCTTCCACCAAGATGCCCACACTTCGCAAGCGTTTAATGCTTTTGCTTTTTAATGATCGTGAACCCATATCATCATAAAGAATACGAACCTCTACACCTTCCTTAGCCTTTTTTATCAGCTCATCTGCAATACGCTGTCCCAATTGATCGTCTCTAATTATGTAATATAACAAATGAATATGATTCGTTGCATGCTGAATATCCTGGATGAGTGCATCAAATTTAGCTGCACCATCGGTATAGATGTCAACATCATTATCATGGGTGAAAATGGCGTCATCATTTCGTAAATGTAAATAAAAAAGATTCTCGTATTTAGCTATTTCTTCATGCTTGTACTTGAAACTCCCTTCTCTAAGGGCACGCATCTGATAATCCACAGCACTTTTTACGCCTAATCTACTTTTCGTATCCCATGTGAAAATACGCTTGTTACTTATTGGTCTTCCAAAAATTAAATAAAATATAAATCCTGCAATTGGGATGAATAGCAATACCATTAACCAGGCCCAGACAGAGCTGGCATTCTTTTTTTCTAGAAATATGATAGAAAAACCTAAAATGATATTAAAAATAATGATAAATCCTAATAAAAACGTATATGCTTCCATATAAAGTCACCTCTCAAAAGCCACATTCCTTCTTCATTTACTACTTATCATAGCATAAAATTAGGCTTTACATTGCATTCATTTTCTAATGTAAATACATTAACGTATTTTATGCTTCCCTAATTTGACAAAAGAAAACACACCTATAAACGAAAATGTATAGGCATGTTTATAATAGTAGAATTTTTATAATAAATTTAAAGCCTGGTCTAGATCCTCCCAAATATCTTCCCACGCCTCTAGTCCGACTGATAAGCGAATTAGCTCATCCGTTATCCTCATTTCTTGGCGTGCCTCTTCTGGAACAACTGCGTGGGTCATCGATGCTGGGTGTTGGATTAATGTCTCGGCATCCCCAAGACTTACAGCAATTTTTAAAAACGATAATTTATTTAGGAATTGTTGTGCTTCTACTTTTCCACCATGAATTTCAAATGAAATCAATCCCCCACCACGCTTCATTTGCTTCTCTCGAATTGGATAATCCGGATGGCTTTCATCACCTGGATAGTAAACGTTGGCTACTTTTGAATGATTACGTAGTTTTTCAAAGATTTTCTCTGCATTATCACAATGCCTATCCATGCGAATGGGGAGTGTTTTTAGCCCTCTTAATAAAAGCCAGGCATCAAACGGAGAAATAATCCCGCCCATATCCTTTTGCGTTGTCATGGCAACCGAATCAAGAAAATCTTTTTTACCAGCAACCAAACCTGCGACAACATCACCATGTCCGCCGATGTACTTTGTCGCACTATGAACAACCACATCACATCCCTGTTCAAGGGGACGCTGTAAATATGGAGAGGAGAACGTATTGTCAACAACAACGGGAATATTATATTCCCTCGCCACCTCTGCAACCATCTGCAAATCAATTAATTTCATTGTCGGATTTATCGGTGTTTCTACATATATACAAGTTGTTTCAGGTTTGATCCGTAAGCGAATTCCCTCTTTTGATTCCATTGCGGAAAAGTCATGTGTAATATTGTATTTATCATTCATCATGGTTAATAAACCAAATGTGCAGCCATACAAACCCGAAGAGCACAATACATGATCACCTGTTTTGGTTAAGGCAATTAATACAGCAGATACAGCGGCCATCCCTGAACCGAAGGCAAGTCCTCGTTCTCCCTTTTCCAGTGCCGCTATCCTTTCTCCCAAAACTGTGACCGTTGGATTTCCCAGGCGAGAATATGCATATCCCTCTTCTTCTCCTGCAAAACGGCGCTCCCCTTGTTCTGCTGATTCAAATGTATAAGTGGATGTTTGAAATAATGGTGTGGCAAGACTTCCAAGCATCTTCTGAGAATCATACCCTTCATGAATAACCGTTGTTTCAAAACGTTTATGCTTTTTTGACATAGAAAACGACCCCCATTCGCGAATTCTTCTCCATAGCATTCTACATCCTACTATAATCTATAAAACTAATTTTTGAAAGCGTTTTCTAATAATCAAAAAAAATGCTGCTTAATTGCTTTACTCAACTATTCCTTCTAAACTAAATCTATTTAGGTGAGGGGGATCATATGAATAACAATCAAACTAGAAATGGAATTATCGTTACAATCGCGGCATATTTATTATGGGGATTTCTGCCAATCTATTGGAAGCTAGTCGAAGAGGTCCCAGCCGGCGAAATATTGGCACATCGGATTGTCTGGTCATTTATATTAATGATCGGCATTGTCCTGATTTTACGCAAATGGACTCCTTTCATACAAGAATGCTTTATCATTTTCAAAAACAGGAAAAGACTGCTTGGCATAACACTCGCCTCTCTTTTTATTAGTTTAAACTGGCTAACTTTTATATGGGCGGTTAATAGCGATCATGTTATTCAAGCAAGTTTGGGGTATTATATTAATCCGCTTATTAGTATTGTACTCGGTATTGTTGTACTAAAAGAAAGTGTCACAAGAAGACAAGTCGTCTCTTTTATTTTTGCAGGTATCGGTGTATTATACTTAACGTTTAGTTTTGGAGTTTTTCCATGGGTTTCACTACTTCTAGCACTTACTTTTGGGGTCTATGGACTACTTAAGAAAATGGTTAATGTCAGTGCGATATATGGTTTAACCATCGAAACAATGATTATAACACCAATCGCTGCTATTTATTTATTTTCAATACCAGAGCGTTCGGTTACATCCAGTTCTTTGATTTCACCTGAAAATTTGTTATTGATTGGAGCTGGAGTTGCTACTGCAGTACCGTTGCTGTTATTTGCAAGTGGGGCTAAGAAAATCCCATTAGCTATGGTAGGCTTCCTGCAATACATTGCTCCGACGATCATGCTGATTCTTGGTGTGTTTTTATACAATGAACCATTTACATCCGCACATATTGTTGCATTTCTTTTCATTTGGTCTGCCTTATTCATTTATATGGGATCTACATACAGGCGTCCAATGCGGCATTCTTAGAGAATATGTGCGTGGTTATAAATGCGACGCAGTGACAATTCATTTGCAAACGCTGGTTGAGAGCAGAGATTCGCTACGGAAACACATTTCGCTTTCCGCGGGCGGCTGGTGAGCCTCCTTGTGCTACGCACTGCGGGGTCTCACCGAGGCCTTTCCTCCCGCAGGAGTCTTCATGTGTTTCCTCCGCTGGGTGTTCCGGTTACTGTCGCTAAATTGCATTCGTAATCAATATTCAAAACATCCAACCACCTCACCAGTTCGTGTGAGCGAAGAGCAGTGACTCCTGCGGGAACAAATGTTTTCGGTGGGGCGAGCATTTACGCGCAGTCCCAAAGGTTTTCGGTGGACGAGTAAGCGCAGTCCCAGCCCCAGCACGTGTCCGAAAACCCCGCAGGACTATCCTAAGGAAGGTCGACTAAAACCGTTCTTTGCGAACAACGTCGACCCACCCTTTGCCAGGACAAGACCGTGCTCGCGGAAAGCATCCGCCCGGAGCGATCCCAAACGGCGTTTATAACAAATACTTATAGCAAACAGTAGTTACGTCGTCTTCTATAGACTGTGCGTCAAAACAACTATTTTTAGAAAACAGCATTATTTTCTAAAAGTGGTTGACAAATGAATGATTGAATACTATACTATTCAGTAATTTACAAATTCAATCTCTTATCAAGAGTGGCGGAGGGATTAGGCCCTGTGATGCCCGGCAACCAACAAAGCAAGCTAATTTGCTTTTTTAGGTGCTAAATCCTACAGATCAACCATTGATCTGGAAGATAAGAGGAGGTTCGGTTACATATACGCCCTCTTCTTAGGAAGAGGGTTTTTTCATTCATCTCCCTCTCCACAGTACGACAGCGTAAAAATCTATAAAAAACTCAAGGAGGAATTATTCATGTCTAACTTTCATCTTCACAATCCAGAAACCACTTTACTTCACGGTGGACAAGAACCGGACCCAACTACTGGATCGAGGGCCGTTCCTATTCATCAAACAACATCATACGTATTTCGCGATACGGAACACGCTCAAAATTTATTTGGGTTAGCAGAGCCAGGGAACATCTATAGCCGTATTATGAATCCGACTGTTGACGCTTTTGAAAAACGCGTGGCAGAACTTGAGGACGGGATTGGTGCTGTAGCAACTTCATCTGGTATGGCCGCAATCACACTATCCATCTTAAATATTGCCAGTACAGGTGATGAAATAATTGCTGACAGTAATCTATATGGTGGTACGTATAATCTTTTCGCAAATACATTGCCACGTTACGGCATTAACGTAAAATTTGTGGATGGAACGGATCCGGAAGCAATTAAAGCAGCAATTACAGATCATACAAAAGCTATTTTTGGAGAAATTATTACGAACCCTAGCCTGAATGTATTTGACGTGGAAACAGTTGGTAAAATCGCTCATGAAAACAATCTCCCGTTGATTATTGATAATACCTTTGCACCATATATTACAAAGCCGCTCACGTGGGGTGCTGACATTGTTGTTCATTCCGCAACAAAATGGATTGGCGGACATGGCACAACAATAGGTGGTATCGTCGTAGACGGTGGCAGGTTTGATTGGAGTAACGGTCGATTCCCTGGTTTTACGGATCCTGACGAAAGCTATAACGGCCTTCGTTACGCAGACCTGGGATCAGCAGCTTTTGGGACAAAACTCCGGGTGCAGCTACTGCGTGATATCGGTGCATCTCTCAGTCCACAAAACGCATTCTTATTACTCCAAGGTTTAGAGACCTTGCATTTACGTATGGATCGTCATAACAATAATGCAAAAGAGGTCGCAGCGTATTTACAAAAGCATCCAGCTGTAGAATGGGTTAATTTTCCTGGGCTCGAAGATCATCCATCCCACCAGTTAGCTAAAAAATACTTTGCTGACGGTTTTGGTTCCGTGATTACTTTTGGTATTCAAGGCGGCCGTGATGCTGGAAGAAAGTTGATTGATAATGTAACGCTCTGGTCCCATGTTGCTAATGTAGGTGATGCGAAATCGTTGATTATTCATCCTGCATCAACAACACATCAGCAGTTAAGTCCAGAAGAATTGAAACAAAGTGGTACCACGGAAGAATTAGTCCGCTTATCCATCGGCATTGAATCCACATCGGATATTTTAGCTGATTTAGATCAGGCAATTGCCACAGCTGTTAACCAGCCTGCTCAATTCGAAGCAACCGAAGAAGATACCATTAAATGGTTACTTTCCTCTCCATTTGATCGGAAAGATGGAGCAGTCCGGAAAAAGGTAATTGCTACTGCAGTTCGTGCAGGTGATAGAATTGGAGAAAATGCGAAAAAGTTGGAAGCATTAGGGTTTAACGTTATTACAATTAATGAAGATACAAAACTGGATGACAGTGTTGCAAATGAAGTTGATGCACTATTGTTGGGCAATCTGCAACTGCCACAATCTACACTTGACGAATTTGTTAATAAACAAGGGAAAATTGTATGGTCTGAAGATGCTAATAACCAGACACTCATTAACGCAAAATCTGCAGGCCTAACGGTTATTTCAAACAAAGATCCTTATGAAGAAGCAATCCGAATTCGAAATAACCATACAGTAAATGTTCCTGTAGAAGTATAAAAAAAGGGGGAGGAGATGATCCTCTCTCTATTTTTTCATGTGGATTTTTCACATGATAATAGCATGTCGCAGCTTGTTGATTTTCACCATACAAATTTTTTAGGTTTACCTTTTTTCATAACGGGAAATAGGATATATGTTATGATTATATATCGCCTTTTATTAAGGCGATTTTTTAGTATGATTACAATGTGGAAGGCGTATATTAAGATAAGCACCAAAATCATTTAGATGTACGTCCCACGTTCTCCAATAAAACATTTACATTACCATTAAGAAATACTTTCGAAATCACTTCATACATGAGACAATTTATTACGTTGATGTATATAATATAACAACCTAGGTGTGGTAGCATGAAAAAGAAAAATTTTATAATTGCTTTTATCGTTTTTCTAATTGGAGCGGGTATTTTTATTTGGATAAATCAATCATCCGCAAACCTTAATAATATTGCGATTCCTGAAGACGAGCAAACGGCATTACAGCAACACGAAGAAGAAGAGGAACATATAGAAGAAGAAACCGATAATACAGATGAATCGCAGGAAGAAGAAGAAAATACCGAAGAAAATCAGTTCTCAACCATTTTTACAGAAGCTGTTCAAGGCACGATTGATTTCTTTACCAATGGAGATTCACATGTCGTTGCTATTGGTGATTCCCTCACACAAGGAGTTGGAGCCAGCCATGAGCAAGGAGGCTATGTCGGAATATTGGATCGCACAATCAACGCGGAGGATCAAATTGTTTCGTTTGATAATTTTGGAATACGTGGTAACCGGTCTGACCAGCTATTGGAACGCTTGGATAATCCAGAACTTTCTACAGCTATTGAAGACGCAGACACCGTATTAATAACCATCGGGGCAAACGACATTATGAAAGTGGTCAGAGAAAATTTCACGAACTTAAATATTGAAGATTTCGCAGAGGAACGAAATATTTATGAAGAAACACTGGATCAAATATTTACTAAAATAAAAAACATAAATCCAAATACAGAAATTTACTTATTAGGCTTTTATAATCCTTGGGATGAATATTTTCAAGATATTGAAGAACTGGGTATAATCGTTGAAGAATGGAATAATACGGGAAATTCATTTGCAGAGGAAAATGAAGATATAACTTTTATTCCTATGGTGGATGTATTTGAAAATGCAGAAGAACATTTATTCGCAGATGATAATTTTCATCCAAATGATCTTGGCTATCAACGTATGGCAAGTAGAGTATTGGATTATTTGACTAACCAAGAAGGATGAGCGCCATGACAGAAAGAAAAGAGTTTCATCAAAATAAAAGTAAATGGAAACGATTATTTTATGGGTTATTAATCTTTAATATCGCTTTCCTCCTAATCATCACTGCGCTCATTTTCTGGCCGGTTTCGCAAACAACCTACCCATCAAGCGATCAGCAGGATGAACAGGAAAGCTCCGAGTTTACTGTTCGAACAACAAAAGAGAATTTAAACGACTTGGTCAACGCCTATATCGATCAGGCATTAGTAAATACGAGTCATCAATATAGTATTTCCTTTGAAGAAGATGTCGAATTGGTTGGAGAGTTACCTGTTTTTTCTACTACCGTCCCTCTCTCTGCTCATTTAGAGCCGATTGTACAGGATAACGGGGATCTCGTTTTAGAACTACGATCCATTTCATTAGGGTTATTGGAATTACCGAATCAACGCATCATGGGATATATGGAAACACATCTGCCAATGCCCGAATGGGTCAGCATCAACCCACAAGATGAAGAAATTTATGTTGCTGTTACGGACATAGATGTAAGAAGTAACTTTGAAGTTAGTGTGGAGAATCTGGATCTAGAAGCCAATAACCTGGCATTTAATATCCGTATTCCGTATCGCACCTTAGGCATTGATCCAATAGAAGATTAATGATAAATGCTAACATTTGACTAGCACCCCGAATACATGTAAACACTGGTGGAAACCATTACGAGCTACGGTAGCTTATCTTAAAGTTTTGTAGGTATAGTTAGTAGGGTATATAGGAGTACGGAAGAAGTGGTTTAAGAAAAAAAGATGAGGTGATTAATATTGTCTGATTTTGGAGGATTTTGGATTCGGTTTGTAGGTCTTATTCTTGATAGCATTCTTATAAGTAGCTTAATTTTTTTGGCTATTGCTATTTTCAATTTGGATACGGCAAGCCAAGCGGTGCAAACAGGTGAAGGAATAGCAAGCCTGTTATATTTCATATTGGTTCCAGCACTTTGGTATGGCTATACCATCGGTAAACGCATCGTTGGGATTCGAATTGCGAAAACGGATGGTACGAAGGTTACCATTGGCACGATGTTGCTTCGTTATTTTGTTGGCGGTCTTGTATATAGTCTTTCACTTGGCCTTGCATTCATCGTATCTGTTTTCATGGTAGCTATACGTGAAGACAAACGAGCGATTCATGATTTCATCGCGGGCACTTATGTGACTTATAAGAAAGCGTGAACCAACTTAATTTGTTAGAAGACCTGGCATTCGTTACTTAATTTTGCTGAACTAAAACGATCACATGATTATTTTAGTTCAGCTTTTTTTACTGATATATTTCCCCGCTAGTATAGTTTCCTATGCAATAAAAAAAGAACCTATACAACTAGTGTATAGTTCTTTTTATCTGATGACAAATTGTTTTACCTTTGTAGATAATAATATTAAAAATGATTGCTTCGGCAATGTTTGTTCATCCTCTTGCCTTATTTCCTCCGTGTTCATGACATCATAAGGGTAATCCCCAAGTTTCCCTTGATAGATCAACTGCATACCATCATGTGTTCTTAGATCGGTTGGTGTGATAAAACAGGTTGGCTTTGATAGTTGAAATGCTTCTATATCTCGTAAAACCCTTACTACAAATTCAGAACAAAATAATGCATTCTTGCGATTAAACTCAATTTGCAATAGAACCCCAATAAGACCAATAAAATTATATTTATAATTGTCTTTTTCCATTTCTATTTCTTTAATATTACGTATAACAGATGCGCAATCCGCTTCTGTAATCGTGTAACTGTAAATAGCACAATTCGACTTCTTTAAAAAATCACTGCGAATATCTTCCTTTACAAAGCCACCAATAAATGGATTTTTGGGTTGTTTACGCCCAAAGCTATATACCTCTTGTAATTCAGGGTCAAAACCAATCGAAACATGATTTAATGATTGATTTGTACAGTAATTTATTGCTTTTGACAGATATGTTCCTGTGTCCGTAAAAAGAAAATAAATTGTTCTATCTCCCATGAGATCCCCCCTCCACGACCCCTATTTAATCATGATACTTCATTTTCACACATTGTTATTAAAAAATACAGTATTTTTTAAAAAAGGATGTTAGATCAATTATATACGCTGTTATCTATTACATTGTTCAGCCCCATCCCTGATGATAAACCAGTATACGTTGACGAAACTGCTTTGATACCGTAAACTTGTAAGAAGTATATTTATTTTTTAATGGAGGAATTTCACAATCAATGATAAATGTTTCTAATGTAAGTTTACAATATGGCGATAAGAAGTTATTTGAAGATGTTAATTTAAAATTCACCCCTGGTAACTGCTATGGACTAATTGGTGCAAACGGCGCTGGAAAATCCACTTTTCTTAATGTGCTATCGGGTGAAGTAGAGCCGCAATCTGGACACATTTCTTTATCCCCAGGTGAAAGACTTGCTGTATTGAAGCAGGATCACTTTGCTTATGAGGAATATGAAGTTCTGGAAACCGTCTTAATGGGTCATGAAGATTTATATAAAGTGAAGCAAGAAAAAGATGCAATCTATATGAAACCTGACTTCTCAGAAGAAGACGGCATGCGTGCTGCTGAGCTAGAAGGTGAATTCGCTGAGATGAACGGTTGGGAAGCCGAATCAGATGCTGCAGTGTTATTAAAAGGTCTAGGAATCGATGAATCCCTCCATACGGAAAAAATGAGTGAGTTAACAGAAGGCCAAAAGGTCAAAATATTACTAGCCCAAGCTTTATTCGGCAGTCCTGATATTTTATTACTGGACGAACCGACAAACGGTCTGGATATTCAAGCCATTCAGTGGTTGGAAGAATTTCTCATCAACTTTGAAAACACAGTCATCGTCGTTTCCCACGATAGGCACTTTTTAAATAAAGTATGCACACACATTGCTGATGTTGACTATGGGAAAATTCAAATTTTTGTCGGGAACTATGACTTCTGGTATGAGTCAAGCCAACTTGCTTCCAGAATGGCACAGGAATCCAACAAGAAAAAGGAAGAGAAAATTAAAGAACTGCAAGCTTTCGTTGCTCGGTTTAGCGCCAATGCCTCGAAATCCAAACAGGCAACATCACGTAAGAAATTACTGGATAGTATCACGCTTGATGATATTAAACCGTCATCACGTAAGTATCCTTATATCGCTTTTACACCTGAGCGGGAAATCGGCAATGACTTATTACGTGTTGAAGGTTTAACCAAAACCATTAACGGTAAAAAAGTACTGGATAATGTGAGCTTTATCATGAACAAAGATGATAAAATCGCATTTGTTGGAAAAAATGACATTGCCAAAACGACACTATTTAAAATTATAATGGGTGAAATGGAGCCAGATGCTGGCACCTATAAATGGGGCGTAACAACATCTCAATCCTATTTCCCTAGAGATAATAGCGCATTCTTTGAAAACAATGACATGCCATTAGTTGAGTGGCTTCGTCAATATTCTCCAGAAGATCAGACCGAAACATTTTTACGCGGTTTTCTTGGAAGAATGTTGTTTTCTGGTGAAGAAGCACTGAAGAAAGCAAATGTGCTATCAGGTGGCGAGAAAGTTCGTTGTATGCTATCAAAAATGATGCTCAGCAATGCGAATGTGCTCGTACTGGATGAACCAACAAACCATTTAGATTTGGAGTCCATTCAATCGTTAAATAATGGCTTAATCAAATTTACAGGGTCGATTCTGTTTACGTCACATGACCATCAATTCATCGAAAGTGTCTCGAATCGTTTAATCGAGATCACGCCAAATGGCATTGTAGATAAAGAAATAAGCTATAACGAATATATAAATGACAACAAGCTACAGAAACAGTTAGAAGAAATGCATGCTAGTTAATGGAAAAGAGCGCTATCCTGGTGGGATAGCGCTTTTTTGATTGTGGTGTTTTTTAAGGAAATACGAAGTAGAGAGCTTGCTGATTTTGTACCATAACAGCATGACTACGCGCGGTCGATTGAATAATTTCATGAAGTGGTCAGGTTGAAGAAGCGGGAAACAAAAGAGGAATCGGGTATAGATTTTGAGATCATAAAGTTTTGTGGAATATTTCAAAACGTTAAGCGCTCTATAACGAACACCCTTTTTTTAGGAAAACCAATAGGAGGAGAATTAACAACCAGTCCTGAAAGCTTGGAAGTAGGTTATTTTCCAATTAATAAAGCATTGGAGATGGTAACCGTGAAAAATTTCAGGCAGAGAAGTAGAGTATTGTTTAAACGAAAATATACAACCTTTTTGTATTGAGTTTTAATGTGGTTAACGCAAAACTGGAGGGTGTTGGCAGGAAATTTGAATCAACGAATGAATCAAGAATTAATGAGACAGAATTTATGTTAGACAAAGTAAATAAAATGGAAAAAGAAATTTATAATTTTTAAAAAATAGACTAGGAGTACTTAGATAAGGATGCGGTACTGACCCCCGAAAGTTAGAGTAGAAAAATCTAACTTTCGGGGGTGTTTTTATGGCTAAATATAGTGAAGAATTTAAAATTAAACTTGTCACTGAGTATTTGCATGGGAATCTGGGATATAAATTATTGGCAAAAAAATACAATATGCCTTCTCAAACACCATTACAAGATTGGGTAAGAGCCTATAAAACTCAAGGGATGGAGGGGTTAAAACGAAGAAAAAGGAAAGAAGCATACTCTGTTCAATTTAAATTAGATACTGTACAATTTATGTTAGAGACAGGTGCTTCTTATCAGGAAACTGCTGATCAATTTAAATTGAACAATCCTTCATTAATTAACCATTGGATGAAAGTATTTAATGAACAAGGAATAGAAGGCCTGAGACCAAAATCAAAGGGGCGACCTTCTATGTCTAAGAAACACAATAAACCTAAGAAGAAAGACGAGAAGAATTTAACGCGTGAAGAAGAGTTGAAACATGAGAATGAACTACTAAGGCTAGAAAACGCGTATCTAAAAAAGCTAAAAGCTTTTCGGGAAAATCCGAATGCCTTCCACGAAAAGTTCAAGCAAAGCTGGCATTCGAGCTCAAACAAGAAGGATTCAGATTAAAGGATATTCTCGTAGCAGTGGATATTCCTGAAGCAACCTATCACTACCATGTCAAAAACTTTGAGAAAGAAGATTCGGAAACAGAACTAAAAGAACTCATTACAAACCTGTTTAAGAAGTTTCATGAACGTTATGGATATAAACGAATTACGAAAGAATTAAAGAAATTAGGACATTGTATTAATCATAAAAAAGTGTATCGCCTGATGCAAGAATTGGGGTTAAAATGTGTAAAGTTTATGCGCAAATCCCGTAAATACAATTCCTACAAAGGGAACGTAGGGAAAGTAGCGAAAAACCGACTAGCACGTCGTTTCAGCACACCAATCCCCCTTCAAAAATTAGTAACCGACATTACGGAATTCAAATGTCTAGGCGAAGAGAAATTATATTTAAATCCAATTCTTGATCTTTATAACCGAGAAATTATTGCGTTTGAAATCAAGAAACGTCCAACATTTGATCTTGTCATGAAACCTTTAAAAGAAACGATAGAGATAATAAAAAGTCGTGCAACCTATCGGACCACCATCCATTCTGATCAAGGTTGGCACTATCAGCACAATCAATGGGTGAGAACATTAAAAAAGAACAACGTATTTCAAAGTATGTCACGCAAAGCAACCTGCGCAGATAATGCGCCGATAGAGAATTTCTTTGGGATTTTAAAGCAAGAAATGTATTATGGGGAAGAATTAGTAAGCTATGAAGAATTAAAAAGACGGATTGAAGAATATATCTACTGGTACAATCATGAACGTTCAAAAGAAAAAATGGATGGATTGAGTCCAGTTGAGTACCGAACTCAATCCATCCAATCAGCTGCATAATAAAACTCTAACTTTTGGGGGTAACCACCTGCGCACTCTTTTTTCTTGTACAGGATAGATTTACCTATTCGACAGCTACAGTTACCATTCGGTTGTCAGTTATCATCGTTCATGCCAAATTTATCAGCGCTCCCCACATTCACCACCCATCTCTCCCACACCAAAAAACGCCCCTTCCACTAAAAGAGAGCGTCCTTCACATTAATTTTCCCCGCCACTTTTTCCAGCATTTCTTTCGTCATCTTATCCATATCATACTTCGCCTTAAACCCCCACTCATCTCTTGCGGCGGAAGAATCGATGCTATTTGGCCAGCTGTCTGCAATCTGCTGTCTAATTGGGTCAACGTTATAGAACAATTCAAATTCCGGAATATGCTTTTGAATGGCATATTTAAAGTCCTCTGGTGTTGCGGATATTGCTGTAATATTAAATGCATTACGATGCACGAGCTTGCTTGGGTCTGCTTCCATCAACTCGATAATGGCATCCAGGGCATCTGGCATATACATCATGTCCATACACGTATCCTCGCCAATATAAGAAGTATATGCTTGTGTTTTAATTGCTTCATAGTAAATCTCGACGGCATAATCCGTTGTCCCGCCACCTGGAGACGTCACATGTGAAATTAACCCTGGGTACCTGACACCACGTGTATCTAGTCCATAGCGATAATGATAATAATCACAAAGTAATTCACCAGCTACTTTGTTAACGCCATACATCGTAGTTGGACGTTGTAATGAATCCTGTGGTGTATTATCCTTCGGTGTTGACGGTCCAAACGCCCCAATAGAGCTCGGTGTGAAAAATTGCAAATCAAGTTCCCGGGACACCTCCAGTGCATTAACAAGACCCCCCATATTTAAATCCCATGCTACTTTAGGCATCGCTTCTGCATTTGCAGATAATAGTGCAGCTAAATGCATAATGGTATCGACATTATGTTCCTTAGCTACGGAAAATAATCGACCCGAGTCTGTGACATCAACGACTTCAAACGGAACTTCTTCCGCTTCATCCCCTTTTCGTATATCTGTTGCAATCACATTCGACATTCCATACGTTTCTCGTAATTTCCCCACAAGCTCTGAACCTATTTGGCCTCGAGCCCCTGTAACTAAAATCTTCTTCATATTTTAAGTCCCCTTTAAGCCTTCTGAATAACATGCTTAAATGAAGCCCATTTCCTTCCCAATTTTTTCGTAACTAGCAATAGCCTCGTCAAGCATACCCTTCGTGTGTTCTGCTGTTGGCATGTTACGAACACGCCCCGTTCCACGCGGCACAGTTGGAAATACGATTGCCTTCGCATAAACGCCTTCCTCATATAAACGTTTACTGAACTTTTGTGTTTCCTTTTCATCACCAATAATAACTGGGGTAATTGGCGTTTCACTATTTCCTATATCAAAGCCTAATTCTTTCAATCCTTCTTTTAAGTAATTACTGTTTTTCCATAGCTTTTCATTCAAATCTGTACTTTCCATTAGTAGCTCAATTGCTTTCGTACTTGAAATGGCGTCTGCTGGTGAAACTGCAGTAGAAAACAGAAATGGACGTGAGCGTACTTTCAGCCAATCAATAAGATTTTCTTTCCCAGCTACATACCCACCGATAACGCCGATTGCTTTGGACAATGTTCCCATTTGCATATCAACTTTATCCTGCAGGCCGAAATGTTTTACGGTACCAGCACCTTTTCCAAGCACCCCAGATCCATGTGCATCATCTACATAGGTAATTAGGTCAAATTCTTCTGCGATATCAACTATTTCTGGAAGCTTTGCAACATCACCATCCATGGAGAACACACCATCTGTTATAACCATTACTTTATTATATTGGCCGGATTCCACTGCTTCTTTCGCTTTTTGGCGAAGGTCATCCATATCCGAGTGATTGACACGAATGATTTTAGCTTTAGATAGACGGCAGCCATCAATAATGGACGCATGATTTAATTCATCGGAAAGAATTGCATCATTTTTATCCATGACTGCAGAAATTGCTGCCATATTACAGTTAAATCCGGACTGATAGGATATAGCCGCTTCTGTTCCTTTAAATGCTGCAAGCTTTTTTTCTAAATCAATATGAATATCCAATGTGCCATTTATCGTACGAACCGCTCCTGCTCCAACACCATATGAATCAATAGCATCTTTTGCCACCTTCTTTAGACGATCGTCAGTTGTAAGACCTAAGTAGTTATTTGATGAAAGATTAATTGATTTCTTCCCGTCAATTGTGATCATTGCCCCATTAGCACCTTGAACGGAATCAATTTCATTATATAGTCCTCGTTTTTTTAAGTCGGTAATATTTTCATTTAAAAAAGTATCCAACACTTTACTAGTCATATTTTTATTTCCCTCCAACATGTAAGCGCTTTACTTATAGTTTAACATAAAAAACGTGGATTGTTACCCGAAATAAATGTACGAAACGTAATAATACCATTTTCGTTAACTCATTCACTTTTAGAAAACTTGGCTTATTATTTCTATGTTTGCAAGATTTACATGTACTTTTTCAGAAAAATAGATGGTGATTTTCTACTATTTTTATTATACTATTTATAGAGAGTAAAAGTTGGAGGCATAGAAATGAAAAAATCACTAATCGCATTATTTATCGTAATTATTTCAGCTATTGGAATTATAGGTTATACGCAACCCTTTGATGGGCCAAATGAAGTTATTGAAGAAAACAACCACTCTACGACAATCAAGTCGTAGATTTAAATATAAAAGTTTATAGAAGGCAAAAAAAGGAAAGTATCTTATTAATAGATACTTTCCTTTTACTATATTTTTATCGTAGTTTAACGGGCAGTAAAACCCGAACTGAATGACGTTTTACTTTATCTTCAGGATGTAACTATTACTCTACTATTGTTACATCCACTGTTTGTACACCCCAGTCATAAGCTTCATCTTTAGACGGGACGTGAACATCAATTTTGTTACCATTAATTGCGCTACCTACATCTCCAGCTACAGCATAGCCATAACCTTCAACATATACTTCAGAACCAAGCGGAATAACATTTGGGTCAACAGCAATTACTTTTTCATTCGGATTTTCATTTAAATCAATTCCTGTTGATGTAACACCAGAACATCCTTCACACCCAGCTGTATATGCTGTTGCAGAAACGGAAAGGGTCTTCCCCTCTGTTTCTTGCGCTGTATGATTTACTTCTTGAGTTGATTCACTTTCAGCTGCAGTATCCTGTGTTTCTGGCTCACTTGACTGCTCACTGTCTGATTGTGAACGTTCGTTAGTTGTTTCATTAGATGTTGTTGCTTCAGGTACATCGTCCTGTTCAACGTTTGCACCTTCAATCGTTAACTCTTGTGCGATACTAATGATATCAGATGTAAGATCATTCGATTCTTTTAAATCCTCTACAGTTACATCGAATTCATTACTAATACTGATTAGTGTATCGCCTTCTTTTACTATATATGTCTCATCGTTATTAATAGATATTGTTTGTTTTGGGTGAATTACAGTAGATTTTAGTTCATTTATATCTATTAAATCATCAACGGTAGTTTGGTATTGGTCTGCGATGTCCCAGAGGTTGTCCCCTTGTTTTACCTCATGGTCTTCTTCTGCTGCAACACTTGTTGCAGCTGTGCCAGCAATGATAATTCCTGCTGATACTGCGGCTACTAATTTTTTCATTAGTAATCCCTCCTTTAATTTCTGACAAAGCCTATAGTATCATACGGCTACAGACAATGCAGTTACAAGACTTTTAAAAGTCTGTTACAAGGATTACCAAAAAGGAGAGATTTTATTACATTTGTCATCGTTTTGATATAAAAGTCGGATTAACCTAGATTTTATAATACAAAAGTAATAGAAAGAGAGTTTTATAATACTAAAAACCCCAAGCGCTGGATCATCCATCACTTGGGGTTTTAATTCATTTTACAATGAACCCATTTTATAATTCTAGTTCTTCACCAAAATCTATGGTTGATAAACTAGGTGTAATAACTGCCCGCTGCGGAAAAACACTACACTTTCCCACTGGAGTCTCCGTGTTTTTCCTCCGCTAGCTAGTCTTATTATCATATTTATTCACTAATATCGACCATAGATTTTAGTGTTGAGCCATAATTCTAGTTAAATAAACCTCTGAAAAAATTACCTATGGATTGGAAGAAATCTCTTACCTGGTCCCAGAATCCTTCATCCAAATTTAATTGATCAATTTGATCCCTAACAGTGGAGGCAATGTCTTCTAGCTGATTTCTAACTTGATCGAAGTTGATGTTCAAATCTTGCATTTGATCAAATAGGTCTACCAACCTTTGTCGATCTGCTTCATCTAAAGAGATTTCTAGATTCTCCAATTGTTCCTCGACAATTTGTTGTACATCTTCTCTTGTTGCTGGATCTTGATCAGCAATCATTTGTTTAATTTCTGATAATAACTCACTTACTTTTTCTTGAGATACTCCATCTTCTTCCGCAAGATCTGTTGCTACATTAAGCTCTTCATTCGCAAGTTCCATCCGTTCCTTATCAAGTTCTTCGCCTTCAACATCATACGCTTTGTAGATTCCTGTTAAGGCTGAATGCCCCGTTACGGCAACAGGTGAAGCAACATCTACCGTTGCATTCTCTACACCTGCTGTTAACAACGCATTTGCATACATCTCATTTGCAACTTCTGTAATATTATCAGGAGTGACAATGTTTACCGTTAACCCTGCGCCACTTTCTTCTAGGGTTATTTTAGCGGATGAGTACATATTAGAATCAGGATTGCCATTAATAAAGTCAGCGTAGTCCTGTCCGGTTACATCATATTCTTCAACTGCATCTGAATCTGTTATTTCTAAAATGTCACGAACTTCAGCTCGCTGATCCTCTGTTAATTGTTCTCCGTAAACGATAATATTAGCTGAGGTAGCTTGAACAGGTGTTGACATCCCTGTAATTAAACCCACTACTAACAGGAACAAAAATGCTATCTTTAACTGATATTTCATATATTATTACCCCTTTTAAGATTATTTTACTTCATCATTCTAATGCTAGCTTACTTAACCTGGCAATCGCAGCCACGTATGCTACTTGGAAAATTGGCATTCATAAAAGGGATTCGAAGAAAGCATTCTTGCTTTGTCACCCTATCTGCCAAGAAAAACACAAACCCTAATCAATCTTATTATAACCTCTAACCATATATACGACAATATTTACTTTTTTATTTGGGCTCTTTTCGAAAGTATTATTGCTTTTAAATTTTCGAAGTTGATATAAAAGACGACGTAACTGTTTTCTAAAAGTATTTTCTATAATCGCCGTTCGGGATCGCTCCAGGCGGATGCTTTCCGCGGGCACGGCTTCAGCCTCCTTGCCCTGGCAAAGGGTATGTAGACGTTGTTCGTAAAGAACGGTTTTAGTCGACCTTCCTTAGGATAGTCCTCCGGAGTCTTCAGACACGTGCTGGGGCTGGGGCTGGGGCTGCGCTTACTCGCCCCACCGAAAACATTTGTTCCCGCAGGAATCAACAGCCCTCCGCTCCAATCAACCATCATAAAAGTGCTGGCTGTCATGTTACAGTGTTCATACTAGCGGAGGAAATACACGGAGACTCCTGCGGGAACAGTGGCCAGAGTGAGACCCCGCAGAACGGAGTTCGAGGAGGCTCACGGGTCACCCGCGGAAAGCGGAGTGTATTTCCGTAGCGGTATTACGTCGCATTCTATAGAAATTGTATCAAAAACACCACCCTTAAGAAAACAGCCTTTATTCGTTACAATTGGCTAATACTTATAAGCAAAATACTTTCGTTTTTTAGTCAAATCAGATATATTTAGGGTAACGAAATAAATTTCAAGAAAGAAGGGCATCACAATTACTAATCAAGAAGAGCAACTTGCGAAACGCAATTTAGCCATCATGTGGTTGGCTAACTTTTTTATTGCTGGAAGTATGACCATGGTAATTCCCTTTATCTCCTTATATATTGATTCACTCGGCAATTTCTCTGAAAGCTACGTACAGACATGGTCAGGTTTTACGTTTGGTATTACTTTTGTAACTGCTTTTTTAGTTTCCCCTATTTGGGGTCGTATAGGTGACAAATACGGCAGGAAAAAAATCTTAATTTTCTCCGCTTTCGGAATTGGTCTATCTGTTTTTTTTATGGGGTTTGCCACATCAGTATGGCAGCTTTTTATTTTGCGACTCATAATGGGAGTTGCAACTGGATTTATTCCAATGTCTCAAGCTTTCATCTCCACACAAACGCCACAAAAAATCGCCGGAAGAGTACTGGGAACCCTTCAGACTGGCAGTATAACCGGGGCATTAATGGGACCATTACTTGGTGGAGTACTGGCAGATACATTCGGCTATGCAAGCACATTTAAATGGGTTTCGGTCACGGTATTCCTATCTGCACTCATTGTCTTATTTGGTATAAAAGAAATGAAATTAAAATTATCTGACGATGCAAGCGATTATAAGTCCTATTCCAGTAAAGAAGTGATAAAATATATCATTCAAAAACCAGTATTACTTGTTGTAATGCTTATTTCTGCACTCGTCCAAATTGCACATTTTAGTATACAGCCAATTTTATCTTTGTTCGTTGCAGAAATACATGGGCCGGCCAATATTGCATTTTTCTCTGGCCTCGCCTTTTCCGCAGCAGGGCTTGGGAATTTATTAATGACTAGAAACTGGGGAAAGCTTGGGGATCGAACTGGCTATATTAGAATATTAATCATTCTACTGTTCGCAGCTGGACTCGTCTACTTTCCTGGTGCCTTTGTTACAAGTATTTGGCAATTGGTTATTTTACGATTTTTACTTGGGGTAGCTATTGGTGGGATTATTCCAGTTCGTATCGCGTATATCAGGCAGGAAGCCCCAATATCCATGCAAGGTGAAGTGCTTGGTTATAACACAAGCCTACGCTTTCTAGGAAATATTATCGGCCCTGCAATGGGTGGTATGCTCGCTGGACTCTTCGGATTCTCCGTCGTCTTCTTTATAACTAGTGGGTTGCTTATATTGAGTGGTTCCATCTTGTTAATCGTATGGTATAAACATGAATATGCATCAAAAAAATCTCCAAGCTTATCTACACATTCACAATAGGCGAAAGCTATTAACCATATGCTGAATGTCATTGATAAACTTGGGGAGACTATTGAGACATCATGAATGCTGAAGGATTGATTTGTTCGTCTAATTATGTTAAAAATAATAGAGCCTTTTAAAAGGCTTCTTTTGAACTCAAGTAATAGAAAGAAAGTGATTCAATGGGAATAGTCGTTGTTGAGGTTTGTGACGGAAATGCAATCACTACAGTTAATATAGAAGAAATTATCGAAGCAGAATTTCCAGAAGTGGCTGTGCTAATGAATGAATGCCTATCATTTTGTGGCTTATGCCGCGTAAAACCATATGCATTAGTTAACAATAAACGCGTTTTCGGTAACACACCTGAAGATTGTTTAGCTAAAATAAAAGAAGCAATAAAAGAAGAACTGGCTGTTTATCAATAATTGCCAGTTCTTCTTTTATTGTAAGGATAAAACGTAGGCTCATGCCATAAATTGACAATAATTTTCGACAAGTATTTCCTGGGAAATACTTGTCGAAATTTGTTTTTAAAATTCAATAGACAAGCACAATCTTAAAGGCTTGCTTTAAAAATAGCTATTGAATCTTCTTTTGTTAATGTTTTAAAATTACCGAACTGAGGTCTGGCGATCACCGTTTTATCTGCCATTTGCTCAATGGTGCTTTCATCAATTTTATAATCGGCTAATGTTGCAGGTGCCTCGATACGATCCCAGAATTGGCGTAACGTATTGATTCCCTCGAGTCCTGCTTCATAGTCGGTTTTACCAGAAGCATCTACGTCAAATACACGTACTGCAAGTTGCTTAAAACGAGCAGCATTTTCTTCATTCAATACATGCTTCATCCAATTCGGGAATAATATAGCCAATCCCCCACCATGCGGAATATCATGTACTGCTGATACGGCATGCTCTAAATTATGTGTTGCCCAGTCTCCGCGAAAACCCATGCTTAGCATGTCATTTAAAGCAAGCGTTCCACTCAACATCACGGTTTCGCGATGCTCGTAATTTTCCAAATCGTCAAGTAATTTCGGAGCCGTTTCGATAACGGTTCTCAAGATGGATTCACAAAACCGATCTTGAATCGGCGTATTTGTTGCTAAGTGGAAATAATGCTCCAGTACGTGTGACATAATATCCACCACGCCATAAACAGTTTGGTCTTGCGGAACGGAGAACGTATTTGCTGGATCAAGAATCGAAAATGCAGGACTTGTATAGGGTGATCCCCAGCCATGCTTTTCATTCGTATCCCAGTTTGTAATGACAGAGCCTCGATTCATTTCGGATCCAGTTGCTGCATGTGTTAATACCGTTCCGAATGGCAGTGCATCTGTCGCTTTTTCCTTCTTCGTTACAATGTCCCACATATCAACATCTGTTTTTGCACCTGTTGCAATGGCTTTCGTACAGTCAATCGTACTTCCGCCACCAATAGCCAACAAGAATTCTACACCTTCATTTTTACAAATTTCAACACCTCTACGAACGGTGGAGATGCGAGGATTAGGTTCCACACCTGAAAGTTCAACTACCTGTGCATCTATTTCTGCTAGTTTTTCCAGCACATTGTCATAAATGCCATTGCGTTTTATGCTTCCACCACCATAAACAATCAGCACCTTTTTTCCATGCTTGTTAACTTCTTTTGGAAGAGCATCTAACTGCCCTTTTCCAAAAATTAATTTTGTTGGATTATAATAAGTGAAATTTTCCACATTAAACCTTCCTTCTATTTTGTATATACAACTGCATCCATTTCAACGAGCAGATCCTTTGGCAAACGACTTACTTCAACCGTTGCTCTCGCTGGATAAGGCTCACTTAAATAAGCTCCGTAAATATCATTGACGGTTGCAAAATCATCCATTGAACTTAAATAAATTGTAAATTTAACGACTTGTGAAAAATCAGTTCCCGCTTCCGTAAGAATGGTTTTTAAGTTCTTCATTACTTGTTCGGTTTGTTTTTCAATCCCCTCGACTACCTCAGAAGTTGCAGGGTTAATTCCAATTTGTCCGGAAACATAAATAAAATCACCTGCTTGAATGGCTTGCGAATACGGCCCCAGTGCTGCTGGTGCGTTTTCTGTAAAGATTTCTTTTACCATTATAATTCCTCCTTTACTTATTTACCTTATTGTATCATTTATTCAGTCCCTTTTGCTGCCAAAACATCCCTATATTCCATCACAGACTGCAGATAGAAAATATCACCATAGCAGGCATCTAATTCCTCTGATTCTTCACGTATGCAGCGGTAATCTGATTGATTTGGCACTTTTTGATACATCTCTTGCGAAAATGCAATCGCTGTTTCTTGTGAATAACTGCCCGAATGTTCACGAACATAATCAATAAATCCACTACCATAATTATAAGACTGAACCGCCAATTCAAGATCTCCACCTGCCACGTCTAGGTTTTTAGAGAAGTAGTAGATTCCTTGTTTAATAGATAACATCGGATCCTCGATACACTCCCTCTCTCCGCAATAACTCTCAGAAGCTTGCATGGGGTCATTTCCTCTCCCGCCAGATTCCTGCATCATCATCCCCAAAATTACATCGACATATTTCCCTACGTCGTATTGATCCGCGTAATCTTCGACAATTGGGCGATAGTTTTCTACATCTTTACTAATCGCAGGTTGTTCTGCGGTACTTGTTGGCTTTTCATAAGATAATAATGAAATTCCCACAAATAGACTACAAAGAAGAATCGTAATCATTGCTGTCTTTTTTAACGTATCTCTATGTTTTTTCTTCCATTTCATCTCTATCTAATCCTTCTTCCTTTTCATCAAAACAATCAACACACCAACGAACATTCCGAAAATAAGATGTGCGATCATCCAGTAAAGAAATGCAGCAAGATCTGTTATAGCTGGCGTCCTAACGGAGAAAGTAGTCGTTACAAAAAGCAATCCACCTATTAGGAGATTTGCTAAAATATACGGATACATTTTTCTATTCATCTTCCATTTATCAAACACACCGTAAAGAATGATAACTAGTGCTACAGACACCAAAATGTGTAACAGAAATTCAACAAATTCACTCATCTGCCAATCTTGTATAATCGGAAAATAATCCACATTTAATAAAAGTACGTAGACTGGTATATTCATCAGTTGTTCAACAACCTTAAGAAATCCTCCCATTACCACTCCGGAGAAAATCCCGATCGCTGCTAGTTTTACGAATAATTGCATGGATGTCCCACCTATTGTCTTTCCTTGGCAAACAATTCTTTCTCACGCCATTTACCGAATCGATAATATAGATACGCAAATAAACTACTAAATAAGAAACTGCTTCCCATTCCAAGTGCAATCCCCGTTTCACCGAAAAAGTGTGAAAAAAGAGCAGTGAATGGATAACGCAACACCCAGAAAGAGATAATATTTAGCACAAGGACCTGATACATCGCCCCCGCAGCACGAACAATTCCATTAAGTATAAAATTAATTCCGAGAAACGGATAACACAATGCAACAATTTGTAAGTAACGTGTTCCAAATTGAACGGCTTCCTCATCATTAATAAATAACCTAACCCCATGCTCCGCAAACAGAACCACTATAATTCCTATACACAGCATAACAGAAAAATTATATAAGATTCCATATTTAGTAATACTGCTCACTCTCGACCAATTCCGAATTCCAATATTCTGTCCTGCCATACTACTAACAGAAATACCTAAAGCCTGTGCTGGTAGCATGATAAGGCTATCTAAGCGCTGTGCCGCACTGAAGCCTGCAACTACCCCACCCCCAAACGTTGTGACCACCGTCATAATAGCTGCTGATCCTGCAGAGATGACAGCCATTTGCAGCCCAGATGGTATACCGAGGTTTAAAATCAAGCCAACTTCGGATCTTGACGGCAAGCTAGGCATGCTGAATGGAGCTAATTTGTGATATAATACATAAATTAACCCATATAAAAATGCAGTACCTTGCGATATAATTGTTGCATACGCTGCTCCTTCGACACCTAAATTAAGCACAGCAATAAATAAGGGATTCATGACAATATTCATGATGACTGCAAGCAAGACAAAACGTAATGGCGTTTTACTATCTCCAAGTGCACGAAGCACCGTACTAATGAAGTTATAACCAAATAAAAATAGGATGCCTAGAAAGTTTATTTGTAAATAAGACTTCGCTTGATCCATCATACTATCCGGTGTACCCATTAAAGCAAGAAGCTGTTCAGAAAATAGGAAGCCAATCGTTCCAAGTGAAATTGACATAACCGTTAAAATCACCACAAAGGCGTTCAAGTATCGCTTTAAACCTGCTTCGTTGTCCTGACCTTTTTGCTGGGACAATATCGTCAATGCTGCATTATTTAAGCCAATAACAAAGGAAAGCACAGTAAAAATAATCATACTTGAAATCGATACAGCACCTAACGCATCTGCCCCAAGCAAATTACCAACCCATAAACTATCTGCGAATTGGTATGACGTTTGTAAAAGACTTGTAAGCATAACGGGACCAGAAAAAACAATTAACTGCCTCAGTATATTTCCTTCTGTAAAATCATGTTGTTTCTGCAATAATGTCAACCCTTTCTCTTCATTCCAATTCTTCTATTCTATCATCAAATTAATAAATACTCGAATAATTATTATTTAATCTTTCAAATTATTCAAATTATATGATATCATTGGAACATGCTTTTAAACATTTTAAAGGGGATGGTTTTTAATTATGATGAATGCACCATTAACAGTAGGATCAATGCTGGAACATGCCGAGAAGTTTTTCCCGAAAAAACAAGTCATTTCGCAAACCCATGACAAACTCCACTACCTCAACTACAAAGAAATTGGACAACGCACCCGCCGATTGATGAGTGTATTAGATGAGCTTGGCGCACAGAAAGGCGATCGAATTGGCACATTAGCCTGGAATCATCACAGGCATCTCGAAATCTATTTCGGTGCACCTGGAATAGGCGCTGTGTTACACACAATCAATATCCGACTATCACCTGAACATATTATTCATATCATTAACCACGCAGAAGATAAGATCCTTTTCATTGATGAGGATGTCTTGCCTCTAATAGAAAAAATTAAAGATCACCTTAAAACAGTCGAGGCATTTGTTGTAATGACCGACAAAAATGAACTCCCTGAATCTGGACTGAATCCATTATACTCCTATGAAGAATTGCTTAATACCGGTGATCCATCTTACCCATTTATAGAAGCAATCGATGAAAATGAGCCTGCTGGACTGTGCTACACATCTGCTACAACCGGTAAACCAAAAGGAATACTCTATTCACATCGCGGTATCGTATTACACAGCTACGCATTAGGTTTAGCCGATTCTGCTGGTGTTTCGGAATCGGATGTCGCCATGCCTGTCGTACCACAGTTCCATGTGAATGCTTGGGGGATGCCATTTGCCAGTACATGGTTTGGTACTACACAAGTAATGCCAGGACCACGATTCACACCAAAGCGCATCGCAGAATTCATTGAAAAATTTGGCGTTACCATAACAGCTGGTGTCCCAACTATTTGGCTAGGCTTATTACGTGAATTAGAGCAAACAGAGTACGATACATCTAGTTTGCGCGCTGTGCTTTGCGGAGGTTCAGCAGCACCACTCGGCATCATAAAAGCATTTGAAGAAAAACATAACATTCCATTTTACCATGCGTATGGTGCAACGGAGACAACACCACTTGTGACGGTTTCCCGATTGAAGAGCTATCAGCAGGATTTAAGTAGTGAAGAGAAACTGGAAGAACGAGCCCGACAAGGAATTTTGGTTCCAGGTCTGCAAATGAAGGTTATGGGATCGGATGGTGAAGCCAAATGGAATGACGAAGAAATGGGCGAATTACTTCTGCGCGGACCATGGATTGCAAGTGAATATTACAAGGATGATCGAAGCGAGAGTGCTTTTGTCGACGGATGGTTTCATACAGGAGATGTTGTAACCGTAGACGCCGAAGGAACCATTAAAATCGTTGATCGTACGAATGATTTAATTAAAAGCGGGGGCGAATGGATTTCATCGGTCGATATTGAAAACGCCATCATGGCGCATGAGGCCGTTTTTGAGGCAAGCGTTGTCGCAATCCCGGATGCGGAGTGGCAGGAGCGCCCAATCGCCTGTGTTGTTTTAAACGAAGGAGCATCCAAGGATAAGATGAAAGAAGAATTAATCGAATTCCTACGTCCACAATTTGCAAAGTTCTGGCTGCCAGATGATATACTTTTCTTTGATGAGATTCCAAAAACGTCTGTAGGGAAGTTTCTAAAACGTCAATTACGTGAACAAGTGAAGGAGCAATATAATTTGCAAGACTAGAAGAATGAAAAAAGAACCAGCCATACGCAAGGACACCGTCCCCATGTCGTATGGCTGGTTCTTTTCTAGGCAGCGGGTCTTGCGGGTGATTTTATCCGCGGGCCTTATCAATCACATGTGCGAATCTTCGTCTGCTATAAGGACTGAAGGATCAAATAGAAAACAGCCCCCAATGATGAGGACTGTTTCTAATTACATTCTATTCTTCAATATAAACATCTTTAAGTTGTAAGATTTGTGTTGGTAGCAACTCAAATCCTTTTACTTCATCACGTACACTTAGTAAGAATTCTTGGTGGTGTAGATAAAGCATTGGTGCAATGTCTACTAACAATTCTTGTGCTTCACTATAAATTTCTTCTCGATCTTCTGGATCCGCTGCTTGACGGCCTTCTTCTAAGAGTGCATCGAGTTCATCGTTTTCAGTGAATGTACGATTACCTGGCTCCCCAACGTTGTCAGAGTGGAACAGTGGGTGCATCGAGTAATCTGCATCACCTGTTGCAGTTGACCAACCCAGAACAAACATGTCATGCTCACCATTTGCAGTTTGGTCTAGATAAGCACCCCATTCAAGAATTTCTACTTCTACTTCAATACCAATTTCCTCAAGCTGTGCTTGAACATTTGTTGCTGCGTCGATACGTTCACGTTGATCGTTCGTCCAAAGCGTTGTAGAGAAACCATCTTCGTACCCTGCTTCAGCTAAAAGATCTTCCGCTTCTTCCAGGTTATGCTCAATACCAGATACACTGTCATCATAACCGAATACATCTGGCGGTATAGGCCCAATAGCAGGAATACCAACGCCATCATAGATACCATCAATAATTTGATCTTTATCTATAGCCATGGATACAGCCTGACGAACACGCTCATCATCAAATGGCTCTTTTTCCATATTAAAACCAATATAAGATAAACTCACACTTCCTTGGTCATGTACGTGCGCGCCATCTTCAGCTTCAATTTGTCCAATATCAGATGGGCTGAGCGGGTTAGCAATATGTGTGTCGCCTGTTGTAATCTCAGCAACTCGTGTTAGGTCTTCACCTACCACCTTAAATGTTACGGTATCAAGTAAAGCTTGGCCGTCCCAATAATCTTCATTATTTGTCAAACGAACATACTCACCTGCGTTCCATTCATCAAATTCAAAGTAGCCAGTACCTATCGGATTCTGGTTAATTACACTTCCTGGCTCTTCGCCTTCTTCCATCGCCTCATAATCTGCTTCAACTTGTTCCAAAGCAACCATGGCACCACCACTATGTGCAAGGTGTGCTGGGAGTGGGGAGAACGGATATTCAGTTGTGAATTGAACCGTATAATCGTCTACCACTTCGATATCGGTAACCATTTCATATAAAAACGCGCGTGGGGAAGCCACATCAGGATCCATAATACGTTCTATATTTGCTTTAACAACTTCTGCATTAAATTCTGAACCATCATGGAAAGTTACACCTTCTTGTAGATCGAACTCCCATACATCATCCTCAACAGCTTCCCAACTTTCTGCAAGGCTTGGTTGAAGTTCCATGTCCATATCTTGTTTCACCAAGGTTTCGTATATGTTTGCCTGTACATCACTGGAAGGCACATCATTGGAACCAGCTGGATCTAATGAAACAACATCAGACTGATTAGCGATCACTAAATCGCCACCTTCGCCTGCTGCATCATCTTCACCAGCGTCTCCGCCGTCTGTTGCTTCTTCACCATTATCATCCGTTGAACCGTTTTCATCAGGTTCACTTGCGCATGCCATTAAGACAATGCTGAGCATCACCATTATCGCTATTAATAACAGTGAATTTTTAGACATTTTCATCCTTTTTACCCCCTAAAATTATGTATATTCTTGACTATTGTACTAGTCTAAGTTGTAAGTATAATATAAACCATCTTTTAACAAAACACAAGATGATTTACAATTTTTTTAATCTTTTCATTAAATGTACGATTCTTCTGCCTAAAATAATATATTTCAAACCGAGCGTTGCTATTACTAATTTGAATGGTTTATTGTAAAATTTTCATATTGTCATATATTTTATTCGTGATATAATCTATCAAGATACCATTTATAATGTCAGAAACATCCGAATTATGGCTGACTTTATGTAGAAAACGACGACTTTCGACATGATTCTATATGTCTAGTCAATCTTTTCTAAAAATGTGTGAATACTTTGTCTAGAAAGGAAGTACAAGCTATGAGTCAAGAGACACAAAAAATAGACAATTCTAAAACTGCAACTGAGCCGCCTAAAACCCGGTTTAAAAATTTAAAAATTGTTTATAACAAAATCAAACAAAATAAAGCTGCGATGATCGGTGGTATTTTAATACTTTTTTTTATAATTGTCGCAATAGTCGGTCCGTATTTAACAACAAATACGCCGGAATCACAAGACCTTGTAAACAAACTAGCCCCGCCTTCAGCTGAGAATTGGTTTGGTACTGATAGTTTTGGCCGTGATATTTTCACCCGTATTATATATGGTATGTCTCTAACCCTGTACATAGGTTTTGCATCTGTAGCATTAGGTGCTACGGCGGGCGTAATACTTGGACTTATTTCTGGTTATTACGGCAGACGTACGGATTCTATTATTATGAGAATAATGGATGTACTGTTAGCTTTCCCTGGTATTCTGTTAGCTCTAGCTATTGTTAGTGTGCTAGGTGGTAGTTTGGAAAATGTCATTCTTGCAGTTGCCATATCCTCGATTCCAGTTTTCGCAAGGATTGTTCGTGGATCTACGCTTTCAGTGAAGAACCTTGAATACATAGATGCCATGAAATCACTAGGTGCAAGTGATACCCGTATTATTTTTAAACATATATTTCCAAATGTTACATCGCCAATTATCGTTCAGGCTACTTTAAGTATTGCTACAGCTGTAATATCAGCAAGTGGACTTTCATTCCTTGGACTTGGTGCTCAGCCACCAACACCGGAATGGGGAGCTATGCTGGCAGACGGACGAAACTACTTATATAATGCCTGGCACGTTGCATTCTTTCCAGGTGTTATGATTGTTGCAGTAGTTCTAGCATTTAACATTCTTGGTGATGGATTAAGAGATGCACTTGATCCGAAGATAAAAGAGTAGAAAGGGGTGCAACTAAAATGTTTAAATTTATTATAAGACGTCTTATCCAAACCATTCCGGTTTTAATCGGAGTTTCCATTCTAGTGTTTAGTTTAATGCACCTGATTCCTGGTAATCCTGCTCAAATTATGGCAGGTGAGAGTGCACCAACAGAAACAGTAGAAAATATAGAGGAACGTTTAGGTTTAAATGATCCTTTACCCGTACAGTATTTCAGTTATGTTTCAAATGCCGTTCAAGGGGATTTAGGAAACTCCATTCGATCAGGTCGACCCGTTACGGATGAAATCGGTGGGCGATTTTGGGTAACCGTAGAGCTCGCAATTTATAGTACCGTCCTAAGTGTTTTTATGGGGTTAATAGCCGGAATTATATCTGCTACAAGAAAGTACTCGTTTGCTGACACGTTCCTTATGATCGTTGCTTTATTCGGACTTTCCATGCCTAACTTCTGGTTAGGATTAATGTTAATACAATGGTTTGCGATTGGTATTGATTTGCCAAGCTGGGTGCCATTTTTAAATGATACAGCATGGTTTTCACCATCCGGTTGGGGAAATATTTCACAAATCATCTTACCTGTGATCACACTGGGAACAGCTGGCGCGGCAGTAATTGCGCGCATGACTCGTTCTAGTATGCTGGATGTTATTGATCAGGATTACATTCGTACAGCAAGAGCAAAAGGCGTTAAAGAACGAACCGTCGTTTACCGTCATGCACTAAAAAACGCGCTGATTCCTGTTGTTACAGTAGTAGGATTGCAATTCGGTACGCTTCTCGGTGGCACCGTCTTAACGGAAACTGTTTTTGCGATTAATGGTATGGGTAAATTAATTATTGACTCCATCAATGCTAGGGACTTCCCAATCGTCCAAGGTTCCATACTTGTAGTAGCTGCATTGTTCGTGTTGGTAAACTTACTCGTTGATATAACCTATCGCCTCTTAAACAAGCGAATTGATTTTGATTAATCCAATGGTAATATAGAATGATATGGAAGGTGAATGTGCTATGACAAATGAGAATAATTTACTAGAATTAAAAGATCTGCAGACATCTTTCTTCACGAAAGACATAGAGGTCAAAGCTGTTGATGGCGTAACATTTTCCCTTCCAAAAGGGAAAACGCTTGGCGTCGTAGGTGAGTCTGGGTCTGGGAAAAGTATAACATCTCTTTCCATACTCCGCCTCATCGATGAACCTGGTGAAATTGTTGGTGGAGAGATAAATTTTAAAGGAGAAAACCTTCTCGACAAGAAAGAAACAGAAATGAGAAAAATACGTGGTAATGAAATTTCTATGATCTTTCAGGAACCCATGACTTCCTTAAACCCTACTTACACAGTGGGACAGCAAATTAATGAATCCTATATGATACACCAAGGCCTAGGAAAAAAAGAAGCTAGAGAGCGCTCTATTGAGATGTTAGAACTTGTAGGTATCCCTTCACCTAAAAAAAGAATTGACCAATACCCACATGAACTTTCAGGTGGTATGAGACAAAGGGTAATGATCGCGATGGCGCTTGCATGTAACCCTGACCTTTTAGTAGCGGATGAACCTACAACGGCACTTGATGTAACGATACAAGCGCAAATTCTTGATTTGATAAAAGATTTACAAGAACGACTAGATATGGGGGTACTATTTATCACCCATGATCTAGGTGTTGTTGCTGAAACATGTGATTATGTTGCAGTAATGTACGGTGGACAAATAGTAGAATACGAAGATGTAAAAACACTCTTTAATAATCCAAAGCATCCATATACAGTTGGGTTACTTAACTCTATTCCTCCAAATGATCACGATATTGAAGGGGATCTACCAGTTATTAGAGGTTCTGTACCAAGTCCAGCTGATATGCCAGAAGGGTGCCGCTTTGCACCACGTTGTCCATTTGCGACAGATCTATGCAGAGAAAAATTACCAGAACTAGAAACAGATGAACATGGCAATCAAATTCGCTGTTGGATTTATACAGACGAATGGGATGGCGATCCGGAGGTGAATGTTGATGACGAAAGAACTTCTAAAAGTTACTGATCTAGAACAACACTTCCCGATTAAAGGGGGGATACTAGGTCGAACAGTAAATCATGTGAAAGCAGTTGACGGTGTTACTTTTTCTATTTATGAAGGTGAGACAGTAAGTATTGTGGGTGAGTCTGGTTGTGGTAAATCCACTACTGGACGTGCAGTTCTTAGACTTGATGAACCAACGAGTGGTGAAGTAGAATTCGACGGAGAAGATCTGCTCTCCTTTAACAAAAAGAAAATGAACGAAACACGTAAAAATATGCAGGCGATTTTTCAGGATCCATATGCATCAATCAACCCCCGTCAAACGGTACGTCAAGTATTAAAAGAGGCAATGCAAATCCAAAACGTTACACCAAAAGACGAGCAAGATGAACGAGTGATTGAGCTTATGGCAACGGTTGGCCTAGGAGCTCATCAGGCAGATCGCTTACCACATGAATTTAGTGGTGGACAACGGCAAAGAATCGGCATTGCTCGTGCATTATCTGTTAACCCACAGCTTATTATTGCTGATGAAGCAGTGTCCGCTTTAGATGTATCCGTTCAGGCACAAGTAATTAACTTGTTGAAAAAATTACAACGTGACTTTGATTTAACCTATCTCTTTATTTCTCATGATCTTGGTGTCGTACGTCATATATCAGACCGTGTTATCGTGATGTATTTAGGGAAGATCGTGGAGATTGCAGACAAAAAGTCATTGTTCTCAAACGCACATCATCCCTACACGAAGGCTTTGTTATCTGCCATTCCAAGTACGGATACAGAATCAAAAAAAGAAAGAATTACCCTAAAAGGTGATGTTCCGTCACCAATTAATCCACCAACAGGGTGCCGATTCCATACACGTTGTCCATTTGCAACGGATAAATGTGTTAATGAGGTTCCTGAACTACGTAACACGGATGGCATGGCTGATGGGCATCAAGCTGCCTGCCATTATATGGAGGAAATAATTTCAGGTGAACATCAACCTACGAAGTAACAAAAGCTAAAAAGCGCTCTCGCAATATAGCGAGAGCGCTTTTTTTTGATTTCATTTTATCTATCGTAGTTTAACGGGCATGTCGACTAAATACGACACGTCCTTGAAAAAGAAAACCGCTTTTTCTGCGTGTGACGTTTTTCAGGAAAGACTTTTTTGTCCTGGGACTGCGCGTAAATGCTCGTCCCAGCGAAAAGATCTGTGACAACGTCTGCACTAACTTGTCCTGTGCGTCAAAGCCTCCATTGATTGAAGTTTTATTTCATCCGTCATCTAACCATCCTCGATAGATTTATATCAAGCACTTTTTAATTCTTGTTTATTACCCCTTTTAGACTTCCTCCATTGAATAACAACAATAAGGCCAAAAATAGCTATTCCTAATATATCTGTCCATATGTCAGCATTTAGTAAGACAAGAGCAGCCGCGACAGCAAGAATCCGCTCTGTCCATCCGAATTTAGTAAATAAATAGCTTTGTATGAATGTGGACCATGCTATTATTCCAATAAATGCAGTAGCCACACTTATAGTTATCTGGAAGGCCGTAGCTGTATCGTCTTGCAATATTAGCATAGGATTTAAAACAAATGCATATGGAAGTAACAGTGCACCCATATCGAATTTAAAGCCTTGAATTCCGGTTTGTACCGGATCTGATTTAGCTATACCGGATGTCGCATATGCTGGTAAGTTAATAGGCGGCGTGTCATCAGCCAATATACCGTAGTAAAACACAAATAGATGTGCTGCTAAAACTGGAACGCCAACTTGAATTAACGCAGGTGCCATAACAGCTGCCAAGACAATATAGGTTGCTGTTGTAGGCAAGCCTAGACCCATAATAATACAAGCCACCATTGTAAATACTAAAACAAGAATTAGTTCATTGTTTGCTAGTCCAATAATCAAGCTTGAAAAAGTCGGCCCCAAACCAGTCATTGTGACTACACCAGTTAATATACCTGCAGTCGCACAAGCTGCCACTACACTCAAGGAATTTTTAGCACCAAGTTCCAGTGCTGAGATGATCTCTCGTAAACCAAATTTGGTTTGTTTTTCCGATTTCACCTTCCTACCTAAAGCATACCATATTAAAGCAAATAATAGAGAACCAGCTGATACCATTGTTACATATTCGTTTAGTCCAAATAGTAAATGGGCTGCATATGCCCCACCAATGAATAGCAATGCAACTAGGAATCCTGCACCAAAATTCTTTTGCATGCGATAAGAGAATAACGAAATTGAGATGGCCCCTATAATTGCCATGAATGAAGCCATAATTGGTGTGAAACGCATTATTAATAATACGATAATTGCAACAATCGGCAACAGTAAGTAACCTCGACCAGCAATAACTCTTAGTGGAGAAACCAGATCTTTTCTTGGAATCCCTTTTAGATTAAACTTACTAGCTTCCAAGTGCACCATAAACAATATCGCAGTATACGTAAGCAAGGCAGGAATTGCTGCTGAGGCTGCAATTTCAAGGTAAGGAATGCCCGTAAAATCCGCCATAATAAAGGCCGCAGCACCCATAACTGGAGGGAGTAATTGCCCGCTTGATGAAGCAGCTACTTCTACACCACCCGCAACTTTAGGTCGAAACCCTGTCTTTTTCATTAGTGGTATCGTAAATGTACCTGTTGTAACTGCGTTTGCCACAGAACTTCCAGAAATAGATCCCATCATACCTGAAGATATAACAGCAGCCTTGGCTGGTCCACCTTTAAATGAACCTACTAAAGAAACTGCTAAATCAATGAACATCCGTCCTGCTCCTGTAATTTCCAGAAAAGCACCGAATAAAATGAAGATAAACACATATTGTGCTGAAACAGTTATTGGTGTTCCAAAAATCCCTTCATTTGATAAGAACATAAATTCCGCTATTTCGTTCCATGAAAATCCAAAATGATTTAGAACATCAGGTAAAATAGCATTCCCACCAAGGGTACTAGGCAAATAGGTATCCCCGAGCCATGCGTAAAGCATAAATACAGCTGCAATAATCACTAACGGTTTTCCAACCACGCGTCTTGTTGCTTCTAACACAAGCAAAATCGCAATAAATGACATGGTTGTATCCATCGTATTCGGGTTTCCAACTTTACCAACCAAATCAGCTGATATCGTTACAATATAAATACCTACTGAAGCACCCATTATAGCGAATATGATATCATACCATGGGATGCTCTTTTGTCCGAGCTTCTTCTTATATGGAAAGATCAGAAATATAAGCATTAATGCAAAACCTAGATGGATTGCATTCTGTTGCATCCGTGGTAGCATATCAATGCCAGCTGTATATAGATGAAACAATGACATACTAACAGCAAGTATTAGAGTGATCATTGCCATCCAACCAAACAAGGTTCGATCACTGCCCTCTAACTCGTCCAAGTGTTTGTTCACTTCTTTATGATCGACTTCTTTATCTATGTTTGAGTTAGCCATAAAGGCTTCCCTCCTGTTGCTTCGCTAGATTTTATTCCACCAGTAGATGAATAGACTTTCCTCTTCAACCGTTAGAGAAAATGTTTCTCCTACAAATGGTTCTTTTGATAGATTCCATTCCTTGTCATCAATTGTAAGGATCTGATCAGACATTTCTACTGGATGAAATGATATTTCAGTGAATACTTGATTCATATTATCAATTACATAAAAACCATCTTCCATTCGATCTGTAGCTCCTGGAGGGGCTTCTGTTTCAATTCCTGCACCAAAACTGCAATTCCAGCTTTCCATTAATACCATTTCATGTTGATCATTCACTTCTAATTTTTCAATAATGGGGCATCTGACAACTGAATGGATATATTCTGACGTGAAAGTTGTATCGGCATCTACGCGCTCCGAAATTAGAATGTTCTCTTCCTCGTCAATCGCATACATGATAGGAACATCTAATAGAAACAAATAAATGCCGATAGCAATTAGTATGCCCAAACCCAGTAACCAACCAAGCCTGCCATTAGACAGACTCGGTTTGATTGATAAAAATTTTCTCATTAGTCTACAGAGATACCCTCTTCTTCAAAATATCTAGCTACACCAGGATGTAAATCAATAGACATTCCTTCGGTTGCTGTTTCTAATGTCATATCTGCTCCACGAGCATGTGCATCCTCTAATTCAGATTGATTTTCAAATAACGCTTTTGTCATGTTGTAAGCTGTTTCTTCTGGTACCTCACTATCAATAACTAGAATAGCCATGACAGCTACTGTTTGAATATCTTCTTCCTGTCCATAATCAGCATATTCCTCACCAGAAATTGTGCGTTCAGTATAATAGGAATACTCAGATGTTAAGGTATCAATAAGATCATCACTCAGTGAGACGACACGAATATCTCTATTAGCACCTAACTCTTGAATAGCTGCTGTTGGCGAGCCTGCAACAATGAAGGCAGCATCGATCGTATCGTTCTGCATTCCTTGTGAAGCATCTCCAAACCCTAGAAATTCAGCTGTAATATCATCATACGTAAGTCCTGCTGCTTCAAGCACCTGATTTGCATTCGCTTCCGCACCACTTCCCTGATCACCAACTGCCACGTTTTTCCCTTCTAGATCTTCTATTGTTTCAATATCGCTATCTGCTGGCGTAACAAGTTGAATATCTTCTGGATATAATGAAGTCATGCCAGCAATATTTTCAATTGGTTCACCCTCAAAATCAGCTAACGTTTCTCCATTTACCGCGTAATATGCAATGTCATTCTGTACTAATGCTAATTGGTAGTCCCCAGCTCCCATTTCCTGCGCATTAGCTACAGATGCCCCTGTGGAAACTGCATTCGTACCTGATACGCCTTCAACGCCTTCGAATACCTGCTGAGCCATGGCTACCCCAAGTGGGTAATAGGTACCACTAGTACCACCAGTTCCGATTGTTAAGCGTACATCACCATTTGATGATTCCCCATCATCATCGCCCGATTCTTCTTCCTGGGCACTACCACAAGCTGCGAGTAATAATACAATAAACAATAAAGCTGTTAATTTAAGATTTTTCAATTTCAAAAAATCTCCCCCTTTGTAGTTATACAGTTTATAACTCTATTATACTGTAGTTAAATTTTAACCGCTTTCATAAAAATGTCAAGTCACAGTGGAAAATTATAAATCTATATACCCATAAGCATCCCTTTATTAAGAATTTTAAAATTATTTTGACCACTAAAATATATTGAGTTGAATATATTTTCTTACCGTTAAAGTCGAAGGATTCTAGGAAATGAAACTGCTATAAATGGGCTGAATCGCATCCTTTTGCTATGAAAATGGAGGAAGTAAAAAAGGCCAGACGATAGCGCGCACGTCTGGCCTAATTTTATTCAATCTCTACTCCTATATCCTTTGCTGTCACTTAACACTTGCATCGCTTCCTCATAATCGGATTCATCTACTTGTCCTTCCAGTAAATGCGTAAGCGAATCATCCGTCATGTCTTCATCACCTTGCTCGTCCATCGAGCCTATAACTCCTGCATTCGTAGAAGTAGTCCCTAAATTAAACAATGGCACAACGATTCTGTTTTGTTCTGCTTCTGGTATTTCATCAACAAAAAGGTCAGAAACCCGTAACCGCTGAAGGCTGGCGTGTGCGGACTCCGCATCATTTTCTGATTTAAAATAGGCGAGAATACTTTTTGTCATGTAAACACATCCTTTCTATCAAATTTTTTATATGATTCCCTATTTCGCTAAATACAAACCGTATTACGCTGGATTAGACGTTGCTGACTGGTAGATAGACCTTTGCCAAGGTATAAAAAAGAGAGGGTTCCGTTAATCACCTGGAACCCTCTCTCCTATTATATACTCAACAACTCTCTCACATCATCTTCACTCAGGCTGGAAAGCATTGTTTCACCAGGCTGAATGACTTGATCAATGAGCTCACGCTTTTTCTGTTGCAGATCGTATATTTTCTCTTCAATCGTACCTTCTGTAACGAGGCGAATCACCTGGACTACGTTTTTCTGTCCGAACCGATGAGCGCGCCCTGTTGCTTGGTCTTCAACTGCTGGATTCCACCATAGATCATAAAGGATGACTGTATCTGCACCCGTAAGGTTTAAACCAGTACCTCCTGCTTTTAAGGAAATCAGAAAAACACTATTCTCCCCATTGTTAAAGCGTTCACTCATTTCAACACGTTCTTGTGAAGGCGTCCCTCCGTGCAGATAGAAATAATCGATACCTTCTTGTTTTAACTTTTCAATAATTATTTCATGCATACTAGTAAATTGTGAAAAGATAAGCATCCGTTTTCCATTGTCTATCGCATTCCGTACCGTGTCCATCAGCTGTTCAAGTTTACCGGAATAACCCTGGTAATTTTCAATAAACAATGATGGATGGCAACAAATTTGGCGCAGACGAGTTAATCCTGCTAAGATTTTCATGCGGTTTTGGTTAAAGCCGCTTTCAGCCATCGACTGACTTGCCTCCTGTTGGACTTGGCGCAAGTAGCCCACATATAAATCCTTTTGATCATTTGTTAACTCCGAAACGCTAACGGATTCAATTTTATCAGGCAGTTCTTTTAATACTTCATTTTTCAAACGACGTAATATAAACGGCTTTGTCATCGTTGCTATCTTTTCATGAGATAGCTGTTTAAAATTCCGTTGACTTGGCATGAGTCCTGGCAATATGACTTGAAAAATGGCCCATAATTCTTCAATTGAATTTTCAATTGGCGTCCCACTTAACGCAAACCGTCGCCCTGCCCTTATCTCCCGAATGGCCTGTGACGTTTTTGTAGCATAGTTCTTAATAAACTGTGCTTCATCTAAAATTAACGTCTGAAAAGTCAGTTCACGGTACAGCTCAATATCTTGTCGCAACGTTGCATACGACGTAATCCATACATCCATACCTGTCAGTTCAGCAATTTTCTGCTTGCGTTCTATCGGTGAACCCGTAAGGATCGCGACATTCAAGTCTGGAGCGAATTTATGAAATTCATTTTTCCAGTTATACACAACAGAAGATGGAGCAACAACCAAATGCGGATGATCACTAGGCTCTGATGCTATATATGCGATACTTTGTAAGGTTTTACCGAGTCCCATATCATCAGCCAAAATACCACCTAAATGATAATTACTTAATGATTTAAACCATTGAAAGCCCGTTTCCTGATAGTTACGTAATGAACCCTGCAGGTTTTCTGGCAGTTCGTAAACCTGATCCTCTGGTGACTTCAAATGATTCAATAATTTGCGGAATGATGGATCATAGTTCTTGTTCGTTTCAATCAACTCATCAATTTGCGTCCCACGGAAGACTGGCATATGAACATTTCCGTCCTGCAAATCATCCTTTTTTATCTCAAAATCATGGAAAAATTGCTGCATCGAGGAGAATTCCTCACCTTCCAGCGATAGCAATGCCCCGCTTTGCATGCGATAATAGCGTTTCTTCTCAATGACAGCTTCTATAATCTGATTTATCTCTGAATCGTCAACCCCATCAATATCAAAGCCAATTTCCAAAAGATTGGAGGATGATTCCAGATTCACGCTCGTACTTGGCATCGGGTTATTTTCCACAATTAGGTTACGGATATCTGATGTTAAAAATAACTCTACTTGCTCATCAAGCAACGGCAAAACATTGTAGAGAAATTTATAAATTTCTTCCTCATCTGCTTCTATATAAAGTTCTTTTCCATTATAATGAAAATTAGCATGTTCGATTAAGCTCATAATTTGCTGTTCTTTCTCTACATCACGAATGATAATAACATCGTTTTGTTTGCGGCCACTAAAAGGGTCTACCAGTTGATCACCATAATGGTATTCCAATCTCCCCGTGATCAAATCTGCTTTCATTTCCAGGTACATTTTTGCTCGTAGGGGAACTTGAATAATTTCTTCGGCTACTTTTTTGGCTATCTCCACGTCCCCGACTTTTTTCAATGTAGGAAGAACTTCTGATAAAAACGTGTCTGCCTGGGTTTGATTAATCGGAAGCTGCAAGTCATTCATCCCAAATTCACTAATTTCTTCAAGCACTGGGATTTGTTCTTTTTTTGGAAAGTAAAAAGTTCCCTGGTAGAACAACATTTCATATGGCTTAAAATAGGTTGCGTCACCTATTTCCTCCATCGTTAGCATCAAGTCATTACGATCATTTTTTGTTAAAGCAAATTGAAATGGTAATGCCTCTTCTTCCAAAGTTACAGGATTATACTGTTTATCCCGGGTTTCAGCAGTGAAGTCCCGCTCCACCAGTTTTTCAAAAAGTTCTCGGATAACTAAAGGCGGAATGACGATAGATCGCTTATCACTTACATTTCCCTGGTTATAATAAAACGTATAACCATTGTATATTTGCTCGTTTTTCAAAATCGAATAAAGCAATTCAAAAATAGAAAGGTCCTGTTGGAGGAAGTAGTGTGTTTCTGGATTATAAGTAAACGTTTTCGTGAAGTAGTGTTCATTTCCTTGCAAAACATTTCCCAGAAAATCATACGCATCTTTAACAACAAACCGCCTTTTTTCACCTGCTTTTAATTCAATCAACAAATTTTTGTCGAACGACCATTTGCAATAAAATTCCACATGCATCGGTACTTTTTCAGGTAAAATTTCAGTTGTGGTGCTTGGCTGTTGAATAGAGGTTAAAGCACTAATAAAACGATTTGCTATCTGGTAATCATAATTTGAAAATGCAGGAGCGCTCCCTCCGGACTCCCTATTTGCGACACTAATTAGGGTTGCAGCAATATGTTTACAGGATCCAAACGTCTCAAATGCCGGACAGGTACAATATGTTTCAACTGACCCATTGGCAAAACCCTTCATATTAAGTTCAACAAAATAGTTTTCCGATCCATGAACAGTAGCTGTCCATAACTGGTTATTAATATCATAAAGAAGATCACTTACTTTATCACGTTTAAAATAGTCCAATCCACGCTTATAAATAATATTTGGAAATAATTTTTGGATGTTGAAATCGCTAATTCTTTTCAATATTCTGTAACCCACTTTCTACAGTCTCGTTATACTTATTATAAACGAGAAGCGTTCGTTTTTAAACCAATGAATCTCTAACCAGGATTGGAGATCTAGCAATATATTATACGCATAAATTTATTAAAAGAGCGGAATGAGGGATGGGGTGTTTTGGATTTACTTTGTGTTTTTTCATGTTAGTGAAAATTCCCCAAGCAAAGTTACCCTTATTAGACTTATGCACCAGCGTTCTTCCGGGCTTTTACTAACAGGTAGGTATACAGAATAATCGAAAGCAAGACAAACCCTGCTGACGTTACGTATATCGAACCATAACCAAAAACAGAAGCAAGCTGACCAAAGACAATAGCGCCAAGACCAATTCCTAAATCGAAGAACGAGAAAAAAGTTGCATTTGCCATTCCCTTTCTGTTATTTGGTGCTTTCTCAACAGACCAAGCCTGTAAAGCCGGTTGCACACTGCCAAACCCCAGACCATAAAAGCCAGCAGCCACAAGCATTACCGCCGTGCTAGGGAGCCACGACAACAAAAGCATCGCAATAAAAATGAGTGATGCTCCAGGTAAAAATACATAAATATGTCCCCTCTTGTCATAAATCCTCCCGGCAAATGTTCTCGATATCATTAAAAAGATTGCATAAACGAGGAAGTATAGTTGAATGCCCGCTACATCTTGTTCTATCGCATAGAGTGGTAGGAATGTAGCGATCCCACCAAATGTTGTTGTAATGAAAAATAACAGCAATGATGGTTGCAAGGCGGTTTTTTCAAAAATATCAAATTTAACCGTTGTCGTTTTTTGCTCGGATTTCTCTACTTTTTTATAACGTATTTGCGAAGAAAAAATGAGTGCAATTAATCCAAATGCGGCACAAATTAAAAATAACTGTGTAAAGGAAATACTGCCCACCAACGTAAGTCCAAGTGCTGGCCCAAACGCAAGTGCAAGATTTCCGGACAGACCGAAATAGCCCATTCCTTCGCCACGGCGCTTAGGTGGTATCAAGTCGGTGGCAATCGTTCCACCCGCTGTTGTAGAAAACCCCCAACCAATACCTTGCACGATACGGACCGCAAATAATAGACCGATGCTTGCTATGAAGGCATATGTACCGATCGAAAGTACAAAAATAGCCAAACCCGTCATATACACAAATGCCCTGCCCTTTGATTCAAGCGCATGCCCAGCATAAGGTCGAAACAATAAAGCAGAGAATGTAAAAATACCAACAACCACCCCAACTAATTGGTCACTGCCACCTAGATCCTTCAAGAATAAAGGAATCGTTGGGAGCGTCATCTGGAATCCCAAAAACACAAAGAAATTAGCTAGACAAATAAACACAAAATCACGCGTCCAAATCTTATCGACTTTCGGCGCACTTTGCGTGTTTGGTTGCGAACTCATTTAAGACTCCCTTTCCTTCGTCACTCGAAATATATTATACATGAGTGGGGGATCTTTTGGAAGGTTATGGGCTTACTTGAGGTGGTTGTTGTAATTGTTCAGCGCTCGGGACGTTTGGTTCCGCGATCAGGAGGCGCTGTTCAGCGATCAGGGCGGGGTGTCCCGCGTTCCGGGTGCCGACCAGCGTTCGAGGATCCATCGGCCTCAAATTTGCTGTATCAACAAATAAATACCACTGAAAAACAACAATACATATGTCAGCAACCGAAAGAATCGCTGATTAATCCGCTTAAACATTACCTGCCCCAGTACTAATCCGATTATGACAAGCGGTAGACCCGCTACACTAGATAGCCAGATTTCTTTTGATGTACCTGCAAAACTAACTTGAATAAGTAAGCTCACAAAATAGACGAACAAATAAAAAGCCAATATCGTGCCACGTAGTTTTTCCTTCGTTGTATTCGTTCCTGAAAAATATAATAAGACAGGCGGGCCAGGCATACCTATACTAGTTGTAAGTCCACCCGCAACTCCGCCAATCGTCACATCCCGTCTCATTGTTTGTGCTATGCGAAAGTTAAGAACCAATAATAAACTAAGCAGTAAAATCAGAACACCTACACCGAGTTTTAATAACGTCATATCCATTACCAAAAATACGACTATACCTATCGGCAGGCCAACTATACTTCCATGTACCAATCGCTTCACCATACCCACATCAATGTCTTTTCTGATTTTCATGATTAGGGAACAGGAAATAACAAGGGACAAGATCAAGTTAATTTGTACCGCTTCGCGAGGGTCGAACAATAATAACAGAAACGGTGTTGCTACAATTGAAAATCCGAACCCAGTACTTGTTTGTAAAATAGAAGCAATTAAAATAATAAAACTGAATAATAGAAATGAATCCAATGAACACACCTACAATTTTTAAGCAATAACGTACATTTTACCATAATTAAAACTGCCCAGGAATTAATCCTAGGCAGTTTTATAATAACCTTATTCTTCAATCGTTCCGCAAGCAATACGATCTCCGGCATCACCAGCTGGATCTGTTTCATAATCATCCTCTTCAGCGTGGATCATTAGTGATGTCCCGCCATTTGAATACAGTGAATTATCCTCACCCTTATTTAAGGTCACCATTTCTGCAGTTACCTCTTCATCAACGGTACCATCTTCGTTCACTTCTATATTAGGTAAATCCCCCGCATGCGGGCCGTCTGGGTTATCGAATCCGTGGCTCGCTTCAGTAGGATTAAAATGTCCTCCAGCTGATTCAAAGTCTGATTGTTCACATTCAGCATTTTCATGTATGTGAAATCCGTGCTTTCCTTCTGGTAAGTCAGACCCTTCCAGTTTAATCGTTACACCTGTATCTGCTTCGGTTAGGGTTGCGGTTGCTACTACCGTCCCATCATCTCCGCCTAGTGAAACTAATTTCTCTTCTTCTTCAGTAGCACTGTTTTGTTCTCCGTCCGTATCTGTAGTACCTCCGTCGGCTCCCTCTTCCTGTCCTTGCTCCGTTCGATCTTCTTGATTTTCGCTTCCCTGTCCCTCTTCTTCTCCAGTACAGGCACTTATGATAACGGCTAAAGTGAGCACAAATACAGTCATCATCCAACGCTTCATTTAACGTTTCTCCCTTCTAAGTAAGTTACTGGTATTTTTCACGTAACGGGAGATATTTAAACATTCATATGAAAACAGCTTTGTAGAGTGATTATAGTGCGTATTAAAAATTTTTATTACTGAGTTTTAGAAAAGTTGATCAGTTCCCCCCTTATATATGAAAAATGGAGAACTTGTAAAAAAATATCCGAATGATGATATTGTACCCTTGAATAAAAATGCTGAATCTTAATGCAGACGCATCAACTTCTTTGTAATTTAATTTTTTACCTATCCCATATTCTTGCTACTTCTTTTAATTTCGCTTTATCAAAAACTAGTTTATAAATATCCGGCATATCAAGTTCTCTCCAAAACTTAAAACCATTTTTTTATCAAAGTAGTTCATAATTTAACCATTATATTACCGTGTGTACCTACGGCTATGTTTTTACCTTCATAATTGTCTAATACCTTTAAAGTTGCCTTAACACCCATATTTTGTGCGATAACATTGGATTCCCCACCATCCCAGCAAAAGGTTTCTTCTTCCCATACTTTTGTTATTGCTAAATCAAAATCCTCGACAGGACCTTCAGACAATTTCCGTTCTTTAAAATCACTCTTAATTATAACTTCTTTACCAATAATTTGAGAAACTCCTTCAACTGTTTGAATTGCCCTTTTTTATGGACTTGAAATGACATAACTAATATTTTATTTCTCAAGTGTTTGAGTAATTCTATGTAGGTGGCGGAAGGAGCTGATTAAATTGACGATCAATTTCCATAATCCAGATAACAAAGACAGTTATTCAACCCGAAAGGCAGACACTAGTTGGCATGATACAATTAAGAAGATGATCGATATGCAGGATATTCATTATGCAGTGGATGTAAGTTGTGGAGGTGGTATCTATTCAAGAGCCTTAACTGATATGGGAGTTGCTGCTGTGACTGGTGTTGATTTTTCAAGGACGATGATTGAGGAACCATCCTTATCCAAGATAGGACCCCTTTTGACTGCTTGCTGGGTGGAGGCAATGATCCAGTTGCACCTAGAATCAGTATTTTCATTTTTATTACTCCATCAACTAACAATTTATTTGATAAAACGGAATACTCTGTTTTTAATGTTTCTTATTCTACTAGATGTTTCAATATAAAGCATGAATCCTTAATGCAGTAGCATATTATCATATCCATTAAATGGGTTGGAAACACCTTTATAATAAATGGCTGAAGATCAGCATCTACGATCCACACGTGCAAATTAACCCGGGTGGTGAGGCACACCCGAGTTCCTATTTCCAAACGTCTGAGGCAGTGAGCTTTTACGACAGCCTCATTTGAAATTTCTAATTGCGGTGTTGAACGAGGTCAATTTTAGCTAATACGACGTGTGCTAATCCGAAACCAAATACGGTGTTTAAACCATTTTATTGAAACCAGGCTTTTGTTTTAATCCATAGCCTGTAGCGGTTACGGCAGTGCGTAATTCAGTTGGAATCATACCTTCATGAATAATTCATCGTAATTTCCCTCCACAACGTTTTGATGTTTAAACACCAGCAATTATACGATTGTATATCTAAGATGGAATATCCAAATCCGGCATTTATAAATCTCTATCCTTTTCAGGGAAGTCTCTGGAAGAATCGTTTAAATTAGATGCATCTGTTTCATCACTAAATTCTGTACCATAATTTAATTTCCTGGATTCTCTTCCCCGATCATTGCCATGTTCAGTTTCATCCATTGGCTCAAATAATAATGTCAGGCAGAACAAGGCACTAATTCCAACAAGTGTATACACTACTCTTGACAATGCTGCTTCTTGTCCACCAAACAGCGATGCGACTAAGTCCCATTGAAATAATCCAATCAGTCCCCAATTAATACCACCGATTATTAATAATGCTAACGCAATACGTTGAACTGTTCTCAAGGTTACACCTCCTATTTCTAAAAGCGCAATATGAACTACGTCTATTACGCCCATTTTATTGACACAACTTTTTTATTACAGCCCTTCCATAAGAAAATTCGGGCATGCGCTTATTGTTTGTGTTACTGGCCATTTCATACAATTTTTTTGGAAACACGGGTGAAAGAAACCTTTTGAAGCACTTGATCATATACTAACCGATAGTTGGGAGGTTATATGATGGGGGTCTTTGTACAGGAGATGCTCCAGCTCTACCTTATTGCGGTGGTGGGGTTTACAGTAAGAAAAACAAAAATACTTAATGAAGAGGCGAATCATGTACTGACACAGCTGATCTTATATATTACATTACCCGCTCTCATTTTATTCTCATTGAATATTCAATTTTCCTTTGCTTTGTTAGGAGATTTTTTATGGTTGATGTTGATGTCTGCCTATATCCTTCTATTGTCCATTTTTTTAGCTAGTTGGATGCGGAAGCGATCACAGCTTTCAACAAATAAGAAAAGTGTGTACGAGGGTCTTATTATTTTTGGCAATCAGGGATATATTGGCTACGCTGTCGTTTTTGCCGTTTTTGGGGAGCAGGGAATCGTTTATTTAACGATGTTTAATATCGTATACTTTATTCTCATATGGATCTATGGTATTTACTTATTTACCAGGGATACAGTTGCAATTGAGTGGAAAAAAATCTTCCTGAATCCGGGAGTTCTTTTCACATCGATCGGATTGATCATTTTCTTTCTCCCAATTAGCTTGCCTGTTATGCTTGCAAATACCCTGGAGAGTGTTGGAAAAATGACGATTCCGCTATCCATGATTTTAATGGGCAGCTTAATCGCGAATGTAAGTTTCAAAGACATCCTATTTTTATTAAAAGATAAATACATATGGAAATCTGCCATGGCGAAGCTGCTCTTTATCCCGCTATTACTACTACCTTTTGCTGCATTCTCTATACCATTTAGCCTATTTGCGGTTGCCTTTCTTGTTGCAGGAATGCCATCAGCTCCTACGATGTCGCTTTATGCGCAGAAATTCGGAGGCGATGCCCTTTTTGCTTCCTTGGGCGTATTAGTATCCAGTCTGTTATGTGCTTTTAGTATCCCATTGCTTTACTTTATTTTGTATCTCTTATACTAATTTGGTATGTGTTATATCTTACTTGTTCATACTATTCACAAAGACCTTTCACACAGGACAGGAGTGAGTATAAGTGATTGAACTAAAAACAGCTATTGAAGGAAAGAAAACATACTTCGGACAAATGAGAAAATTACTTAAGCCTATGGGTTACACGTTGTGTGGGAACTGGGAGTATGACAGAGCCTTTTTCGACGGATTATTATGGAGAGATGCTGGCGAGACGATTTACATAAGAATTCCATTTCACGTCTTAGACGGAGAACTGGATAACGATGACACCTATATAGAGTTTGGAACACCCTTCGTAATTAAACATGTCGTTCATATCGGCTTAGATAGGGATGCTGATTCATTACTTCTCACTGCAGCAGGGGGACTAAATCAGTTTCAGGAACCGATTGATAGAGATGGCTACATAAAAGACAAAAATGAATGGGAAAAAAGCGGTGAACAGGCTATAGAATATATCATGGATCATATTTAAGAGAAGCGGTTATATTAAAAAAGAGCTAAACCTCTTGAGATCAGGCCAGCCCTTTTATTTTACCTATGCAACAACCGTTTCCTCGTTTTCTTGTTTGTTCGTTTTTTTTGTCGCTGTTATTTTGCTCTTCAAGAAAGGAAGAACCCATCTGTCTAAGCCATACCTACCTGCATTATAACCTGCAACCATTAGGAATACAGTGATAATAACCATTTGCGCGTTTGTACTTACGGTGCCACTGAATAGGAATGCGAAGTTCATGGTGATACCCATTAGTGCTGAGAAGTTTGTAAAGATACCTAGGATCAGTGCGATACCTACTAGCAATTCGCCCCACATAACCATTCCTGTAAATAAGCCGGCATTTGGTAAAGCCATTGTTTCTAAAAAGGTTCCCCACCATGCCTGAACAGTTGCACCTTCACCAGTTGAATTAGCAATTGCCCCTTGGATAAATCCACCTGCGTCAAATTCTCCTCCAACAATTTTTCCATAGCCACTTGTGAGCCATTGATACCCAATATAAATTCTTAAGAAAGCTAATACGCCTGCAAAAATTTTATTATTGCGAATGAAGTTCATAATCATAATTTCCATCTCCTTATAATTTTATCTTGTTCATTATTTCACAATATATTGTAAATGTGTTTCTTTATTACAATTACATCATACCATGGTTTTTATATAGTGAAAATAACTTTGTTCAGTATTTCACAATTTGTTAATAAAGTTGTGGCTAAAATGTGAACATATATTAGACCCTCTTACATTTAAAATTCTAAATCCATTTTTAAAATACCCTTGACTTCTAACAAAGTTCTTTTATACTGTTTATATACACATACACAGCAGAACAGTTCAAAAGGAGGACACCACACCATGCGAGACTGGAAGCAAGCATACTGGCTAGCTAAATTTGAATGGAAGTCTTCGATAAAGGCATTTATATGGACTTTTCTATTCTTTACGGTCATTGCACTATTTTTCTTAGAGTCATTTAGCGCTTATTTAGATAATGATTATGTTGGATTTGATGTCCTTTTTATCATTCTGTTTGCTCTGGCTCCTTCATGGTTGAGATCTAAAGAATTCCAAATCCAGAAGATCAGTGGGGAATTATGGGCCTCACCATCCTTAATTATGTTAACACAGTTACCTCTTTCGAAAAATGTAGTAACAAAAAGCAGATTCATCGTTTATTTTGCCTATGCCTTTCCATATCAGCTTTTAATGCTCATTGCACTATATGTGGTCAATCCTGAATTCCAAGTGATGATGTCACCTGTGTCGCACATTGCCTTTGCTATCATTTGGCTCGCGTTTGGGGTCTACGTTGGTTTCATCATGCCTGTAAGTGATTCAGGAGATAGAGCAAATACGAAAATTGTAACGTTTTACAGTATCGTACTTATCATCGGTGGGATTGGAATACTTACCTTCTTTCACTTTATTTTTGGTTACGGGTTTGTTTATTGGACTGTTATGTTGTCCCAGAATTGGCCGCTGTTATCATCTGTCATTTCCATCGTACTTGCATTCCTTGGATTCAATTACTGGCAGCGTTATATGAAAAGAAATATCGATAAATTAGATTACCTCTAATGGGCCATTTCACAGAAAGGGGTGAGTACCGTGGAACTGCCAATTCGTCTTTCCAAGGATTCTAGAGAGCCAATCTATCACCAAATCGAAAAACAGATAAAAGCACTGATTGTCGGTGGACATCTTCTGGCAGGTACGCCACTACCTTCGATTCGAGTGCTTTCCAAGGATCTGGAAATCAGTGTAATTACGATCAGACGCGCCTATCAAAATTTGGAACACCAGGAATTTATACGAACAAACCAAGGTAAAGGTACCTTTGTTGCAGAAATTGAAAATTCGCTGAAACAACAAGTGAAAATATCCTCTGTCTATGAAGCAATAGAAAAGGCAGTGGAAACAGCGCTTCATTATGATTATTCAAGTGATCAAATTGAGAAGGTTTTTCACGATGTATTAATGAGGTATAAGAAAGGAGAGTAACCATGGATAGCTTTGTTGAAATCAACGAACTACAGAAACAAATAGATGATTTCCATCTCGGGCCGATTAATGTAACGGTTGAACCTGGAACGATAACGGCCTTAGTCGGAAATAATGGATCTGGTAAAAGCTCTTTGTTAAAACTCATGATGAACCTTGCTAAACCTGATACGGGAAACACTACGATTTTCGGAAAAAAAGTTTCAAGCGAAAATGAAAGCTGGAAGAGCCACGTTTCCTACCAACCGCAAACAGTGATTGGATGGAATGCATATACAGGTAAAACGTTAAAAAATTTAATATCTGCATTATATCCTAACTGGGATGAAGTAGCATTCAACCATATGGTAGACCTTTTCGATATCCCGTTAAATAAACAGTTTGGTAAATTATCACAAGGTGTCCAGCAGAAACTGAGCCTTGCCTTAACGATTCCAAGAAATACACCCTTATTATTGCTAGATGAACCAACATCCTTCATGGATATTCCTTCTAAAAAACATCTAACAGACATATTAGTGGATTGGATGGATCAGGGAGATCGCGCAATTATCATGGCAAGCCATCAATCTGCAGATATGATGAAACTTGCAGACTACTTATCCGTAATAAGAAGTGGTGAATGGATTGGGAATTTTGAAAAAGAGGCATTGACCGAGACATTTAAACGTTATTGGGTGAGCAATTCCCTTCCAGCAGCGCATATACCAGGTGAAGTTTCCCGGGGAGATCAGCAAATCATATCGAATCAGCCTGAAGCAACGGAAAATTATTTCCTGGAAAATAATTTGGAGTGGGCAAATCGGACGGCACTGGATTTGGAAGATATTATTACGCTGTTGCTACAGCGGAAGCACGGGGACGGTTCTTTTGCTTCTTAAAATTAAATATCTTGAGGAAGCATAAGACCCGTTTTGTGCTTGCGCTTACCGTTACGTTATGCCTTATGCTCTATATATAAGGAGCTGATAAAATGTATACAATTAGTGAATTCGGAATGAAAACTGGTATCTCAACGAGAACACTGCGCTTTTATGAGGAAATTGGATTGCTCTATCCGAGTGAACGCAACGCGAGTGGTCATCGTCTTTACGGACTTTCGGAACTAGCCACGCTGCAACAAATTCAATCGTTAAAATTCATCGGTTATTCACTTCAGGAAATTAAGTATTTTCTTGAAGAAAGAGGTGCATCAATGGACCATTTAGAATCTTCACTTCCCCTACAAAAGAAGCTGTTAATGGAGAAACGAGATGAGTTGAACCAGGCAATTGATTCGATCGATTATGTGCAGGGATTGCTGGAGGATGGACATTCGATGACATGGAGGCACTTAAGTTCCTTGCTCCAAAGTATTGAATGTGAAGAGGATCAAAAAGAATGGATGAAGGAGTATTTCTCTGAAGATTTCGCTCAGCAGTACTTTGACCTTACGAAAGAACAGCGTCAAGAGCTTGATAAAGATTGGATGTTGATCTTAGCAGACGTAAAAAAGCTAATAAACGACAACGTGCCAGCACATGCTCCTGAAGCGAAACAAGTAGTCTTTCGCATGCTCAAACTTCTCTCAAAATCCATGCCAAAAGAGGAATTGCTCACTTATATGAAAGAAGTTGAACACACAGTCGAATCAGGCAAGATGGATGACTTTAATTTCCCAAGCTTCTGGACACCGGAGGAAGAAACATATATAGAAGAAGTGATGAAAGCCATAGAACAAGAGATGAAAGCGTAGTGATTGAAAACAGATGGGAGGCATGATTATTTCTACTGATCTATATTACTTTTACCATAAGAAACCCCTTTAGACAAGTTACATCCAAAGGGGCAAAAACAATGCAACTTTTATAAACAGTCAAATTTTATTTCAAACCCACAATTGGATGGAGAATTTTTAACAAGAAACGATATCGTTCGACCAAATTAGAAAGGGGCAAAACGTATGGAAACAATGTTATCCGTAGAAAAGTTAGGAAAATCATTTAAAGACAAACAGGTTATCTCAGATATATCCTTTGATGTACGAAAAGGAGAAATCATGGCTATCCTGGGGCCAAATGGAGCCGGGAAATCAACGACAATTCGAAATATCATGGGGATCATGTACCCAGATGCGGGCACGATTACCTTTCAAAACAACGCGGCACAAGAAATTCCGCGCCACAAAATTGGCTATTTGCCGGAAGAACGCGGGCTATACAAAAATGTAAAAGTAATGGATATCTTACTTTATTTAGCAGAGCTCAAGGACTATCCACTTGATAAGGCAAAAGAGCGTGCACTTGACTATTTGAAAAAATTCGACCTAGAAGGCAAAGATAACGTCTCGGTTGAAGAACTTTCCAAAGGGATGGGGCAAAAAGTTCAGTTTATCGCATCGGTCATACATGAACCAGAGTTGCTTATTTTGGATGAACCTTTTTCTGGACTCGATCCAGTTAGTCAGGAATTATTCAAACAAGAGATTCGCAATCTAGCGAACAATGGTACAGCTATACTTCTGTCATCCCATCAAATGAACCTGGTTGAAGAAATGGCTGACAGATTGTTTATGATGCATCAAGGCCAAAAAGTGATCCATGGGACGATGGATGATGTGAAAACCCAATATGCGAATTTCAAATGTACCATTCGCGGGGAAAATGACCTTGGTGAGCTCGAACGTCTGCCGGAAGTACAGCGTGTGGAGCAAAAGGAAGAAACAGCTATTCTTTATTTATCCAACGATGTACAGCCATCCATTTGGTTGAAAAGTCTTCCGGATCACGTAGTCATTCAAGAATTATCGATTGATCGTATTTCTCTGCATGAAATATTTATTGATATTGCAACAAACAGGAAGTTAATAAAGGAGGAAGGTGAGATAAATGCGTAACACGATGAAGGTTGCTAAATGGGAAGTTAAACGTAATTTAAAAAACAAATCGTATATTATTGGTTTATTCTTAACACCAGCAATTTTCCTGTTTTTCTTTATGATGCCGACTATTTTTGGCGGATCGGATGAGGAGGAAGAAGTATCAACATCCGTTCTCGTTCATGATCAGCTCGGTGTATACGAGGAAATCCAACAAGCTAGTGGGCAAGCTGATTTGGACTGGGAATTACAGCAGACAGATATAGATGAAACCAATGTAAGTGGTGAATTAGAAAATAGCGAAAACACAGCTTATGTATTTATTGATGATCGCGCTCTAGAAGAGGGTGTCGTTCCAGTCTATACGAGTGAAGAAATCGATCCATTTTTTATCAATCAAGTTACCATGTTGGAAGCACCAATCCAAGCGATACAACTGGAACAGTTAGGGTTAACCGATGAGGAAATGGCAGTCGTTTCTAGTGGTGTCGTATTTGAGGAGACATCACCAGAAAGTGTTGATGGTGCAGGGGAAGAACCTACCGAAGCAGGAATGCCTGAGGAAATGCTGGAACGCCTTGTACCGGGAGCATTTGCAGGAGCTATCATGCTTTCTATTGTATTTACGGGTATGGCAATCTTTCAAAGTGCTTCTCAAGAAAAGAAAGATAAAATTGCTGAGATCATTCTATCATCCCTAACACCAGGAGAATTAATGCAAGGAAAGATCTTTGGTTATTTCATATTAGGGCTGATTCAGGTTGCGGTTTTGGTTGTATTCGTCTTGCCAGTTATCGTATGGCAAGTAGATATGCCGATTATGGAATATCTATTTGTACCTGAACTACTGTTGCTGATTGCTATCGCTATTTTAGGCTATCTCTTGTTTGCATCAATCTTCGTTGGAATCGGTGCAACGATGGCTGATGTATCAACTGCAGGAAACTTTCAGGGCATGGTTATGATGCTTCCGTTCTTACCATTTATCTTTATCGGGCCCGTATTAAGTGACCCAAATGGTTTGGCAGCACAAATCGGCACTTATATTCCATTCACCTCCCCTGGTGTTTTACTGCTTCGCCTATCGACGATGGAGGAATGGCCATGGGTAGAAATCATTATTGCTTTAGCTATTTTAGTTGTCAGTGTCTGGATCTTCATGAAACTGGCAGGCAAAATATTCAAGACAGGGATTTTACTGTACGGGAAAAATGCTACACCAGGTGAGATTTGGAAGTGGATTCGCGCGTAGTAGTTTTCAATTATTACCATATAATCACAAAATGCTCCGTACCAACGAGTCTTTTGTAATTTGAAAATATATATCTCAGTTCATCGAGCTGAGATATTTTTCAATCGTTACTCCTATTAAGCAACCTTTATTATTAGATTTCCCACAATTCCTCTATCTATCGAAGTAGCAAATCGTTTACCTTTTCCTAGGTCGAAAAATATCCTTCTACCAATGTCTAGGTCATTCGAATGATTTTATCAAAAAATAGTTTAGATTCTACTTGTTCAGGCTATTAATTAGTATTATTATATATTTAGACTTCGTTTCACATCAAAGGAGGCGCATATGAAGTTTATACGATATTTTACGGTTGGAATTGGGTTCTTGCTATTTTTAGTTTTATATTTTCCAACTACAGGATTAGCAGAGAATGGAGATACGTATGAAGTAGGGAACGATTTACTTAATGTTCGTAGTGAACCTGCAGCAGGGTCAGAAATCATTGGTACGTTAAGGGAAGGAGATCAAATTGTAGCCTTTCAAGAGAAATTTGGTTGGATCCAGACCTATTATGGTGGAGAGGTGGTTTGGATTGCTAAGCATCATTTAATTCCGGTTAGTAGTTCTGGTCAAAATAGTAATGCTACTGCTGAGGCCGAAGTTACATCCGAAATGATTACCGTTACCGCAGAAAGTGTTAATATCCGCTCAGGGCCTGGAAAAAACTATTCAAGAATCGGCTCAACAGTAGCTGGTGATACATATAATGTAATAGAAACTGCTGGAGATTGGCATAACGTTTCTTTATCAAACGGATCCACTGGATGGGTTGCGACATGGTTAACGAATTCGGGAGAAGCTGCCAGTGAGCCAACAAATACATCATCAAATAATGATTCAAATGAAACTGCACAGCAGAAAACATCATCTAATGGATCACTTGAGGGCTATACTATCGTCCTTGATCCTGGTCATGGAGGAAATGATCCAGGGGCAATCGGACTTAACAATGTATATGAAAAAGACTTAACAATGTCCACAACTGAAAAAGTCGAACAGCAATTACTTGATGCTGGTGCAGATGTTACGTTAACAAGAACTGGGGATTCGTTTATTTCGCTTGATGAGCGAGCCCACATCAGTAACCAAACAAACACAGATGCTTTCATCAGCCTGCATTATGATGCCTTTCCAATCATGTCTGTAAATGGTGTGAGCACCTATTTCCAATCGAATGGAGCGGATTATACTTTAGCACAAGAACTTCACACTTCATTAGCATCTGCTACCCAGTTGCAAGATAGAGGGGTTATGGAGGGGAATTATCGCGTTTTACGTCATAATAACGCCCCATCTGTCGTAATGGAATTAGGTTTTATAACAAATCAACGCGACCTTGCAACCGTTCAAACAGCAGATTACCAAAATCAAGTAGCTCAAGCTATTAAAGCTGGGTTGAATAACTATTTTAATAATTAATTAGAAAAAAGCTGTCCAATCTGATTGGGCAGCTTTTGATGATAACAAATTCATTTTTATGTGAGACGGTAGCTACGTAAAGCGGAGCCATGTTGATTTTTCATATGAATGAAGTACAACCTAGTGCAGCCATTTTCCTGACTTTGTTTTTACTTTCTTCGTCTTTGTATCTGGCTTTTCATTCATATTTTCAAGTGCGCCCTGCTGAAACTTGAAATGAACATACAACTCATGCATAATCTCTTCCGTCGATACATTATCTGGTAAATCTTTAATCAATTGAATGACTTCTTCTTTTGTATTCAACACAATCTTCCCCTTATATCCTTTTTACATCCTATATAATAGTATAGATCAAAATCAGTTCAGATTCTACTTGTGACGATGAGTTTGACTAAGTAATTCTTAAGTATTCCGGACCATTACGTATATTCCACCAAAAAATTCAAATACTATCCTAGACAGACATTTTACTGTAGAAAGGACATTTCGTAATGAGACATATAACAGCGTTAGTCATTAAGTTCATCATTGTTGCTACTGTGCTTTTCTCCATTTTGACGATCTTCGAAGTAGTCAATCTTACAGAAATATTCTTGAGTAGTATACTCGTCACCGGTCTAGCTTACGTTATTGGGGATTTATTTATACTACCAAGATCCGGAAATGCCGTTGCATCCATAGCTGACTTTTTTCTTGCTACTGGTTCCGTGTGGTTACTAAACTTTATTTTTATCGGACAAGCTGCTGGAACCTTTCCGGTATTTGCGGCTTCCGCCTTTGCGGGGTTCTTAATTGCACTGTGTGAAGCCTTGTTCCATATCTACATGAAAGAAAGCGTACTTGAGGATACAGAAACAGATAACCAACGTAATACAACACCCACTCATTTGCAGACAGAGTTCTCAAGGGAAAATAACATCCATGATATAAAAAAGAGAAGAAATAGGAAAAAGTGAAACGGGGGGACATAGGGACAGGTTCATTGTCCCAGCACCAGATGAAAGGGGACAGTGTTCCTGTCCCCTCGTCCCTCTTTCAGGTTACTGATCCGGATAGGTTTCGCTCAAAAATGCAACCGATTGATGGATTAACGCTTTTAACACATCAACATCAATATCAGCTACTTTATTGATATACACACAGGCCTTGCCTGTCGTATGTTTTCCAAAGTCCTTTAATAGTTCCGCTCGTTTCTTGTCCCCTGTTGCAAAGTACAGGCTGATTTTTGCCTTTCGTGGTGAAAATCCAACCAGCGGCGCATCGCCTTCGTGGCCAGATTCATATTTATAATGATAGGCGCCGAATCCAATGATACTCGCGCCCCACATTTTCGCTTTATAGCCTGTTGCTTCGGTAAAAATATCTACTAATTTATATGCATCTTCGCGTTTTTTAGGATTTTCAACTGTTTCAATAAACGCCATGACACTGCTGTCGTTTTCTTTTGTTTTTAGTTCGTACATTTTTAGACTCCTCATGTAAATTATATTAAAAAATCAATTCTCTTGCCTATCCTTTTTTATCTTCCTATAAATCAGAAATCCACCCAGACCGACGATCCCCAATATAACAAGTACCGGTAAGCTTCCAACAAAGAAGACAAAAAGTCCCGAAAAGAAGGAGATAACTGCGTTGATACTTTTCATAAATTGCTGTTTCGTCTGCTCCCAGGTGTTTAACTCGTCACCGGCTATCGAGACATTATTTTCTTCAATATGGATGGTAACCGTTGCAAGATCCGTTCTATTTTCCAAATAATTCATTCGGCCTGTGATTTCCTCAATCTCGCCTTGGACGTTTGCCAAATCATCTGAAATAGCTAGCAGATCCTCTGTTGCTTCTGCTTCTTCCATAAACGATAGTAGCCTCTCCTCCACGACTTGTTGCGATTCCAGGCGTGATTCCAAATCAATATACTCTTCTGTCACGTCCTGACCGGAAACCGAACTTTCCACAACCTTGCTGCTACCATCCTCTACGATTTGAATAAACTCTTGAAACTGCTCTTGAGGAATCCGTGCGGTTATCTGTCCATTCGTTGAATCTTCATCCGTACCCTCTTGCATCGTGGAGTCCACAATATAGCCACCCCGATCGGCAACTTCGGTCTGGATATCATTTACAGCTTGTTGATACTCTTGTACCTCAATACGGAGATTGGCTGTGTAAATTACTTTTCGGTCTATTTGGCTACCATCTTCTGCTTGGGTTGAATTTTCCTCTTGAGACTCTTCGCCCTCCTGCTGCGCGCGATCCGCTTCGTCCATGTTAGTCATCGAATTACTGCTGTCATCTGCTGAAAATTCCTCTGTCTCCATTGTAACATCATTTGCTGATTCACTATCTTCCTCATCGCTGCAGGCTACTGTGAAGATGCTTATACTTATCAAAATCATAATGAACAGGACTTTTCTCATTTTTAACCCCTCCCGAAAATACTTCCTTTTTCCCGGTAAAAATATAAAGGCAACCAACACAACTGCTATAACCAACATTCCAAACGCTAACGTCATGATCGTGATCCGCAGTGGTATGATATCTGCTGTCACGCCAACGCCTAGAACAAAAACAATTTGAAAAAGACTTTGCAGCAATTGGAATATACTTGTCACTCTTCCCATTAATTCTGTAGGTACATTATTTTGGTAAAAGCTCATAATGCCTGCATTTAAAAACACGTTAAAGATCCTAAAATCGTAAATCCGAATGCAATGGATAGAAACGACCATGAAAAAGTGTTGTTGCTACAGAGCTCATCAGTATAAGTGTCCCACCAATAGCCGGTCCGATGATAAAAGCTCCAGACGTTGTAAATGATTGGATGGAATTATACCGCTTCCGCATATGTCTTGGAATTAACTGTGTGATGTAGGTCGTGGATGAAGGTGTAAAGAATGCCTTGGCGATACTCAAAAAAATCAAAATCAGGTAAACGAATCCAATGTTAGGAGCAAAAGGAATTAAAAATATGAAAAATGCCCTTGCTAGGTAGGTGACGATCATGATTTTCCTTTTGCTTCGATAATCGATGAAACTCCCCGTCCAAAATTTAGTCAGGATATTCACAGCTGGACCGATAATCCACAAACCAGCCACTGCCGCTGCAGAACCAGTCATCTGAAACACCAAAATATTAATGGCAACCAAATAGATAAAGTCACCTATTCCAGCAATTCCAACAGAGGTTAATAGCAAAACAGGTTCCTTCCAATTGGCCAATTTGGTTTTCATAAGCTGCCTTTCCTTTCTCCCTATAAGCCCGGTTTTGTTGTTATATACTTATTCCATGCAGAGCCTTGGAATTCCTTTAAAATAGAGGAATTCTTTATGGAGGGATTAGAATAACTAAAAAGTTGAATGAATTTCATAATTCTTAGCCCTTGTGCCCCAATGGGTTCGAGACACAAAAAAGGAAGTACCTCCCCAAATCTAGTATAATGGCAGTTGACAGAAAACCAAAAAAAGACTGGAGGAGTACTCCCTGTGACTATTATACGACAAACTAGCTTATTTGGCATCCAAGAATTATATGATATGGAACCTACCTATCGGTATGAAGAGATTATTTCTGCTATAGATTTGGATATGATTCACCATGAAGTAAACAAAAAATCCCGGCTTGGTGCACCAGAAGAACTGAATTATGCAGCGATGATTATTTCTATTTTTATCCGATATGTTGAGCGTATCCCAACAATTAAAGATTTGATTAAACGTCTGAATGATGATTTTGTTTTCAAACTGAACTGCGGGTTTCTTGTTTCTGACAATACGCCCTCTGAAGCTTCCTATTCTCGACTTTTAACGAAACTGAGTGAATTGACTGTTTTAGAGAAAGTTCAAGAAAAGGTTTTGCTTCAAGCGACTGCAGAGGGATTCATTATCGATGATACGGTCGCTATTGACGCGACCCATTTTGAAGCTCGTGACCAAGCACCACCAAAAGAGGAAAAGTCTAAAGCTGAACCTAAGAAACGAGGGCGCAAATCCAAGGAAGAGCGTGGCCAATGGTTAGTTGAACAGGCGGAAAAAGAAGCCAATCTGCCCCTCTACGAAAAGAAAATAGAAGCGCAATTGGATGTCCCGTTAGCCAAATTGCGTGCTGAAGTTCCTCAACACCCCAAGTGGGGTGTAAAAAAGAACAGCGAAGGGAAAAATGTTTTTTTGTATGGCTACAAAGGTCACTTAGCTGTTGGTACATCAAGTCAATACATTTTGCAGTCCCTTTTTTCTTCTGGCAGTCTGAATGACGGAAGGCAGCAATTCCATTATTAAAGGGTGTCGATGAATGCCTATCTCTTCCATCTTTACGTTATCAGACCATGGATGCTGGCTATGACTACGATCCTATATACGAGCAAGTGCATCGAATGGGGCAGCAATCTATCATTGCTTACAATAAGAAAAATGAAAGAGAACCTATTGGTTTTGATAAACACTTTGCCCCAACTTGTTTTCGGGAGCATTCCTATCGTTATGACAGTTTTGACGCAAAATATGAAACATTGAAATATACAAGTCCAAAAGAATGTAGTGAATGTCCCTTAGCTACCGAAGGTATCTGCCAAAAGGTTTATAAAGTAAAGATAACTACAGACCTCCGAAGATATACTGCACCAGCTCGTGGCTCAAAAGCTTGGAAAAAATCTATTCAAACGTCGTTCCGCTGTGGAGCGTGTCAATGGGTATCTTAAGGAATCCTTTCAACTCAACAATGTTCGGTATCGAACAGGAAAACGCGCCAAAATACATTTTGACATCGTAACACTTATTTATAACGCATCAAAATTAGCCAGTGACCGTATCAATTTAATGTTAAACCAGCAACAAGCAGCTTAAAGTAAGTTTTAAAAAATAAATTTTTAAAATTCTGCAGGTCTTTGTATTTTTTAAAAAGAGCAATTATGAAATTGATTCAAATAACTAAATTTTAAATTTTTTTACAGGAGAAAGTAAAAAAATGTAGAAATGTAGAATTATACTAATGTCACAACTAAAGGAGGAGTTATTATGAAACAAAAAGGATTTACAATAATTATTCTGGGGGCTTTGTTATTTTTATTTGCAATACCAGCTTACGCTGCAAGCAATTCGTTTTCATTCACTATGGAACATCGTGTAGTAGACGGGAGTGCAAATGGTGAGTTTATGACATTAAGCAGAGGGTCAGCGGCTTTGAGCGGAAGTCACTATATTTCAAGTAGCAAAAGCGGAGCTGGAGGCCCTAACCAAATAGCTTATCAGTTATGCAATCAAACTTCTGGAAATTGCTTTGGAATTATAAGGTCTACACCTAGAGATGACGGTTTAAGAAGATCATTTAATGGTACCTATACTGGACTTGGTGGTGGCACAAGTTATTATCTAATGATTTATAGAGGTGCTAATGACGGACATACTATTAGCGGATCTGGTACAGTCAGAAATTAAAAATATTTCTTTATTAAAGTGAGGACTTTCAACATGGTATACTTCTTCAGTGGATGGTTTTTGTATATATTTTTACTTATATACTTATTGATTTGCGCTTATTTTAAGCTAATAAACAAAAAAAGTTGGACTTACATTAGTTTCTTTACTATATTTTATATTTATTTGTATTATGTAATAGATCTAACACAATTTCCTATTTATGTAAATGATGATCAAAGAGAATTTTTGGGTGGACAGAATGTTTGGCGTGACTTAAATTTAATACCTTTTTATGAAGGGATTACTAAAGAAGGTATATTAAATGTCATAATGTTTTTACCTATGGGTGTGGCATTACCTTTTTTATTAAAGGCTAATATCGTAAAAGTTTTTACAGTAAGTTTAGCTTTTTCAGTACTAATCGAATTAAGTCAACTGGCAGTGGCTCTCTATGCTGGATATACTTTTAGAGTAGTTGATGTTAATGATGTAATTATGAATGTTTTTGGCGCTGTAGTCGGGTATTTAATATTATTTAAATTATTTAAACTTATCTACAAATGGGCTAAAAATAAGTTCTCAATAGAATCAGATGGTAATTCATTTCTTATTCACATTGACAAGTCTGTATCTTAAAATATATAGAAAACCCGACCTATGACTGGTCGGTTTTTTCTATAATACGTATTTACTTATTAGATCCTCCAAAACACCTTCATCCTTCTTCACACTCTTGTTTTGCATGTTCTGACAAGACAAATGCGAAACAGTATTATTCACATCTATGCTAACGGCATCATTAGTCTGTATCTCCATTTTGCAGATTGGACAAGTCATTATTTAAAAATCCTTCTCATTGCTCTACCCGTTGCTTTACCAGCTACACGCCTTCCAATTCTTCTGCCTATTCTATTTTTGCGAACAGCGTCCACATCATTCCAGATGCGTAACGTTTTATATATTTTCGATTTCAGACTCACTACGTTCACCCTCCTTATATTCTTCTTGCAACCATCTTAATAAAGGCAATCCTTCTAGTGTTCCATCTCCTTTTATGATTTGGCTATAATTTATTGAAAGTACATATAAGATTAAATCAGCCATTTCATACTCACTATCTAATGATTTCAATCGCTCAAAATTTGTCATGTTACCCCTCCTTGTTTAGTTTGTTTTTATCAATAACCCACGTTTTCCCGATCTTCTTAGCTTCAATTTTACCCGAAGCACAATAATTTTTTATGGTTCCAGGAGAAAGTCCTAAAATTCTAGCAGCTTCCTCAACACCAATTATATCTTCTAAAGAATTATGTTTCTCGATATAGTAAGAAAAATCATCCGCAAATTCGCTTATTGAGTCCATACAAACCCTTGAAAATTCTGAATCTGATTGTTTTTCATGATCCATTTTTACCCTGTTGATCGACGACATTACTACCTCGTATTTTTTAACCAATTCATTTTTATTCATCTTATACCCCCCAATCTTTATTATGCGTTATCGCATGTCAACACCTTATGAGTGAATTTCATAATTCATAGCCCTTGTGTCCCAAAGGGTTTGAAACACGAAAAAGGAAGTACCTCCCCAAGTCTTGTATAATGGTAGTTGACAAAACATCCAAAAAAGACTGGAGGAATACTCCCTATGACCATTATACGACAAACAAGCTTATTTGGCATCCAAGAATTATATGAGATGGAACCTACCCATCGTTACGAATCGATTATTTCTGCGATAGATCTAGATATGATTTATCATGAAATAACCAAGAAATCCCAGCTTGGTGCACCAGAAGAACTGAACCATGCAGCGATGATTATCTCTATATTTATTCGATACGTAGAACGTATCCCAACAATCAAAGACCTAATTAAACGTCTGAATGATGATTTTATTTTTAAGCTGAATTGCGGGTTTCTTGTTTCTGATAATACCCCATCTGAAGCATCCTATTCTCGACTTTTAACGAAACTTGGTGAGTTAACTGTCCTAGAGAAAGCACAGGAAAAAGTTGTGCTTCAGGCGATCTCAGAGGGATTCATTATGGATGACACGGTAGCTATTGACGCAACTCATTTTGAAGCTCGTGACCAAGCACCATCAAAAGAAGGAAAACCAAAACCTGAACCCAAGAAGCGTGGGCGTAAATCCAAGGAAGAGCGAGAACAATGGCTAGCTGAACAAGCAGAATATGAAGCCAATCTTCCTCTTTATGAAAAGAAAATAGAAGCCCAGTTGGATGTTCCGTTAGACGAATTACGAGCTAAAGTCCCTCAACACCCCAAATGGGGTGTGAAAAAGAATAGCGAAGGAAAAAACCTCGCATGGTTTGGTTACAAGGGACATTTAGCTGTTGGTACATCTAGTCAATATATTTTACAGTCTCTATTTTCGTCTGGCAGTCTGAATGATGGGAAGGCAGCTATCCCGTTATTAAAGGGTATTGATGAATGTCTGTCCCTTCCATTTTTGCACTATCAGACAATGGATGCCGGCTATGACTATGACCCCATTTACATACAGGTACATTGAATGGGGCAGCAATCTGTCATTGCTTATAACAAGAAAAATGAAGGAGAGCCCATTGGCTTTGATAAGCACTTTGCGCCCACTTGTTTTCGAGAGCACTCCTATCGTTACGACAGTTTTGATGACAAATATGAAACCTTAAAATACACAAGTCCAAAAGAATGTAGTGAATGTCCCTTAGCTGCCGAAGGTATCTGTCAAAAGGTTTATAAAGTAAAGATAACCACAGATCTTCGAAGATATACTGCACCAGCTCGTGGGTCAAAAGCTTGGAAAAGACTATTTAAACGTCGCTCCGCTGTGGAGCGGGTCAATGGGTATCTTAAGGAATTCTTTCAACTCAACAATGTTCGTTATCGAACTGGAAAACGCGCAAAAATTCATTTTGACATCGTAACACTTGTTTATAACGCTTCAAAATTAGCCAGTGACCGTATCAATTTATTGTTAAACCAGCAACAAGCTGCTTAAAGTAAGTTTTAAAAAATAAATATTTAAAATTCTGCAGGTCTTTGTATTTTTTAAAAAGAGCAATTATGAAATTGATTCAGTTAATAAAAAAATAACATAAGTTGTATTAAGATCACACGCTGCCATGTATTATTAATTGAAAGAAGAACAAGAAGGAGGAATAACAATCTTATGAAAACAATACTCCTTATGCTTCCCTTACTTTTCGTACTTGGTGGATGTGCAGGTAATTCAAATGATGTCTCCGACGATGAAAATGTAACAGATTATAGTAGTTACTCTGGTACAGTGATTGAACTAAATGAAGAAAGCGATGGCAAGAGAATTCTGGTACAAGAGGCTGAAGATGAAGATTACAAGAAGTTAACATTTAATATCCCAACTGAGATTAACGATGAGGTTCAACTTGATGACGAGGTAACAATTTACTATGATGTAGACTCAGCTATAGGAGAGTCCGATCCTCCTATACTAATTGGAAAAATACTTCGATTGGAGATTCACTAGGATGCGAACGGCCCCAATCAGTATTAACAAAGAGAAGTGCTTAATCAGCACTTCTCTTGTTGCGGGACATAGGGACAGGTTAATTGTCCTAGCACCAGATGAACCAGGGGACAGTGTTCCTGTCCCTTCTGTCCCACCAAAGCAAACCAAAAGAAAAATGAAGAAGCATCATTCCCGATAATGTTTGGTAAAAATTCATCTCTTAGATTAAAATAACTTTTTGGCCATTCAGAACCTTTTATGCAGTTTTCTATAGTGTTTATTAGCAAATGTTTATTAAAATCATCTAAGATAAACTCCGCAAATTCTTGATATCCTGATACCACTAGTGATTCATCTAATCTTGTTTCCATTTTATACCTCATTTAAACGTCTTTTTACTAAATTATATCATATTTTCCTATCAAAATTTAAAATTTTGCATAGAATTATATTTATTTTGAAAACAATAAAAAAGGAAATAGTTACATATACTTCACCCTGTTTCCGAAAGGTGCTTTTAGTAATTACTACTCTTGACAAAGCATTAGTAACAGACTTCAACCTCTAAATTTGACCCAGACGTTTAGCCCCGCCTCTCATTGTCCTTTTATAATTATTAAGATAACCTAACTATTAATCTTTCTCACCCTTCGTGCTACAAAAAACAATACAATTCCAAGCAGTAATGTTACATAAAACGAAATCTGCACAGTCGGGCCAAAGTCAGGTGTGACAAAGATAACCAGCATAAACACACCCATCGCAATAATACCAATGAGACCAGACAAAAGGAATTCCGCTACTTTATTAATCCTTTTAAAACTAGACCAGCGAATATATTTAACAACAAAATATAGTAGTACAAATGCTACAACGATTTTTAGCAAGGTTTTGAAGGCTAAGGACCCCAAATAGTAGGTTTCTGTTAACGGTTCTATATCAAGCACATAATAACTAAACAGTTTAATAATTCCGTTGAGAAAAGCGATGCTAGCTAGAAAATACAACACACCCATTGCGAAATACTGCATGCGTTCCTTCGTTACCATTTTAGGAAGTTCTCCAATTATTTCGTCCGCATATTTCTTCGGCTCCTGTCCAAATACATCCTTCGCCGTTGTTCCTTCTTCCTGTGCCTCCACTAAATGATCTAGTAATTCTGTTAGAATTTCTTCCGTTTCCTGTTCGGATTTATCATAGGAGAGGCGCACATAAACCAGCATATCCTCATAATACTCCTTGTTTTCTTTCGTTAGCTCTTTTCGTTTTTCATTATTGATTTGAATCAACTCTTCTGCATTCATACTATCCCTCCTTATGTAATAAACGGTCTACCGGCGCCTTGAGCCCTTCCCAGTTTACTTTAAAGTCATCTAGAGCCTCTGCGCCCTCATCTGTCAGATAGTAATACTTCCGGTTTGGACCGGTCGATGACTTTTTCATTTCTCCCCTAATCAGCTTTTCTTTTTGCAGCCGTAACAAAATGGGATAAATGGATCCTTCACTAACAGAAAGTCCGTAATCCTGAAGCTTCAACGATAATTCATAACCGTATACAGTCTGACGTTCGACTACCGCGAGAATGCAACCCTCCAATATTCCTTTTAACAACTGACTTCGTATCGACAAAAACTCACCTACTTTGTATTGCAATATAGATATGAAAAAATTAGTCCACTTTCATGTATCTTGTAATACAATATAGCATATCAAAAAAACAACTAACTTGCAATACAATATAGAGAATCATGAATTGTGGATATGTTGTGGATAATATACTTGTGGGTAATTATAGAGAAAAAAATCGACATCATGCAGATTTTCTATTGAGAATAGGTTTAGATTGGCGAAATGCCGTTGTCTGAGTGCCCTCAAAAGGCTGATGCCCGGACCCGATATAGCATCGTTTGTGTGGCTCTCTCCCGATTCGGTGTAGCGCTCTCCCGGTTTACGCCCCTTCTTTCCCGATTTGGTGCGCAGCTCTCCCGATTCAGCCCAGCCCTCTCCCGTTTCGACGCGCCTCGCCCTTCCCAAACACAAAAAAGCAGAGACAATCAGCCTAACGCCAATCATCTCCACCCCAATACTCCTACAGATCATCAAACCCATTCAAATCACTTGTCTTCGTATACTGCCTGGACTTTTGTTCAAAGAAATCCGTTTTCGTCCCGTCAAAGTTATCCACATATGCACGGATCCATTTCATTGGATTATCCACATGTTGTGGATAAATTTCCTCCAGTCCCATCATTCGAAGCATTTTATTTGCCCGGTATTTGATATAGCCTGCCATTTCTTCAAGATCGATGCCTTCCACATCTGCCAATACATAGTTTGACCACTCGATTTCCAGCTCAACCGATTCCTGAAAATGGGCATAGACCCAATCCGTAAATTCACCTGTATTATACTCCGGATTTTCACCCAATGTTGCACGGAAAAGTTCTCCGATAAAACGTCCGTGCTCGAGTTCATCACGGTTAATATAGCTGATCATTGTTGATGTACCGACCATCTTATTGTGCCGTGCTAAATTATAGAAAAACGCAAAGCCGGAATAGAAGAACATCCCCTCCAGCAACGATGTATACACAAGCGTCTTCAGAATATTTTCTATCGTTGGTTCTTCAACGAACGCATTGTATTGCTTGATCAGATTTTCATTTCGCTTCAGCAGCACAGGGTCTTTTCTCCCAAGCTGGAAGGATTCATTTTGCTCATCCAGCGATACGACGGATGAAAGGACATAGGAGTAGCTCTCATTATGCACTGCTTCCTGCTGGGCCATGACTGCCATAATCGATTGTACCGATGCATCAGTTGAATAAAGGGATAATAGCAGTGCCGTCCTCGTTTGTGGCCCGTCCAATGTGGATAACAAGCCAATTATTTTCAAATAGGCCTCCTGCTCCGATTCCGTCAACATAGAAAACTGCTTCACATCACTGGACATGTTGACTTCATCCGCCTGCCAGTAATTACCCACAAGCCGCTTATACATTTTATACCAATGTGGATAAGCTATATCATTCCAGTTCAAAATTCCACTCGACTTACCCCCAAACAAACCTGTTGATTTATTTGGATTACGCGGTTCCAACGTTTTCGCTTTCTCAAGCATAGCTCTTGGCATCCTGCAACACTCCTTCTACCCATTCATCTATTCTTTCTTCCTGACTTCCTCGAGGGGATTGTTCAATTTTCAAACCATTCCACCTGCTATGGTAAAATCGCGCAAGTTTATCCACAGCCCTGCAAAATAATTCATCCCCGCCAAATTGAGTATCCCCTGTTCCGAATACAGCAACATGATTCGGTTTATAACCAACTTCCAGGACAAAATCTTTCACCTCGTCCGGTGTCGCACCCCTATCCCACGTGAATGTTCCGAGAAAAATATAATCATAAAACGCGGGATCTACTGGGGCATCGATACCGATTTGATGCCGATCCACAGATAGATTCTCGCCCTTTAGTTTCGTCTCAATATGATTCGCTACTTCCTCCGTATTTCCGCTATATGATAAATAAGCAATTAAGGTCCTCAACTTTCACACCACTCACATTCTTCGACTTCATTTGCTGTTGAACGAACATAATACGTCGTCTTCAATCCTTCCCTCCATGCCTGCAGATGGACATCCAAAAGTACAGAGGCTCGGATTGTGTTCGGTACATAAATATTAAACGAAATACTTTGATCGATATGCTTTTGACGTGCCGCATTTTGCCTTACCGACCAGCGCTGATCGACAATGTAAGCAGAACGACGGTAGATCTCGTATGTTTGATGATTCAAATCAGGTGCGGTTGTTGGTATTTTAAAATCCTTCTTTTCCTCATTGTAAAAAGGCTTAAAAATAGGATCGATACTTGCTGTTGACCCAGCAATCATGGAGGTGCTCGAGTTAGGTGCCACCGCCATTAAATAACCATTGCGCATCCCATTTTCTTTCACTTGTTCTTTTAAAGCCATCCATTTATCATCGGTATACCCTTTCTGTGTAAAATAACTTCCATCACTCCATTTGCTGCCTTCAAACGCCGGATAGTTCCCTTTTTCCTTACTTAATTCCATGCTGTTTTTTATCGTCAAATAGGCGATTTTTTCATACAATTCATCCGCAAATGTAACGGATTCTTCGCTTTCCCATTTTACATTTTTCAAGGCTAATAGATGATGCCAGCCAAAGGTTCCAAGTCCAATTGCACGGTATTTCTGATTGGTTAATTGCGTTTGCTTAATCGGCAACGTGTTAATGTCGATCACATTATCCAGCATACGTACCTGAATTTTGATCAGTCGTTCTAGTACATTATCAGGAACAGCTTTTCCTAGATTAATTGAGCTCAAGTTACAAACAACATAGTCACCTGTTTTATACTTTTTAACGATCGTATCTTCATTTTCAATAAATTCCTCGATAAATTCGCTTGGTGATTGATTCTGTGTGATTTCCGTACATAGATTGGAACAATAGATCATTCCGTTATGCGGATTGCTGTTCTGTCGATTCACCTCATCACGGTAAAACATGAATGGTGTCCCGGATTCGAGCTGTGACTTCATGATTCGTTTCATGAGATCAATTGCCGGAACGCTTTTTTTAGTTAGGAGATCCGATTGCACGCATTCCTCATACTTCCTGCGCCACTGTCCGCCCCCTTTTTCCTCATCATAAAAGTTTTCCAGCGAATAGCCCATTACTTCTCTCACTTCATGCGGATCAAATAAATACCAATCCTCGCGTTTTTCTACTTTTTCCATAAAGTAATCCGGCAGCGTAACCCCGGTAAATATATCATGGGCGCGCATGCGGTCATCCCCGTTATTTAATTTCAAATCAAGAAACGGCTCAATATCCATATGCCATACATCTAAATAGATCGCAATAGCACCTTTTCTTGTCCCAAGTTGATCCACACTTACCGCTGTATTATTCAACTGTTTAATCCATGGCACAACACCGCTAGACATCCCTTTAAATCCCTTGATCGAGCTCCCTCGACTACGGATTTTGCCCATGTAAACGCCAATGCCTCCACCGTTTTTTGAGAGTCGCGCAATGTCGGTATTACTATCATAGATCGATTGCAAGCTGTCATCCACGGTATCGATGAAGCAACTGGACAACTGCCCATGCGTTTTTCCGGCATTTGTAAGCGTTGGAGTGGCGACAGTCATGTACAGGTTGCTAAGAGCCCAATATGCTTCGGTAACAAGCTGCGTACGCTCAGATTCAGACTCATCCTGCATGAGATGCATCGCGATAATCATCCAGCGTTCCTGTGGCAATTCATATGTATTTTTCGCGTGGTCGGTTGCCAAATACCTCGTTGCCATGGAGTATAGCCCCAAATAGTCAAAGAGTAGGTCATTTTTAGGATTAATTTGTTCAGCAAAATAATCAATTTCCTCCTTCCTATATATATCTAGTAAATGACTGGTGTAAATACCTTCTTCCGTAAGCTTATTAATTAATTCATAAAAATTTCCATACTTCATATCAGAAGCATATTGCCGATTTTCTCCCGCCTTCCGATACAATTCTTTTACATATATTCTGCTTGCCAGATACGTCCATTCTGTATTGGCTTCATCCACGTTTTCAAGGGCGTTTTTGATTAGAATTCCAGCCGCTTTTCCAGGCTCAGTATCAGGTTGGATTGCTTTTAGTGATTTTTCTTTATAATTTGTTGTGTTGATGGATAAATTTTCTGCTGCTTCATTTATGATTTGAACGATTTGCTCCTCATTACTAGCTACCTCTGTTATCATTATAGATTGACTCTCCTTTTTTAATCGTATGTAATATGTAAATTGATTGATCCATTTAAAAATATAGAACAAAAGCGCAAGCGCCCGTTTAGCAACGTACAAACTGGAGCACTTCGCAATGAGATAAAGGAAACACGACGAACGAAGTGAGTCGATGTTGACTTATCGTAGTGGAGGAGTGTGAAGTTTGATAGTTGCTGGGCGCTGGAGCTGGACGTGGATATTTCGGCAAATAAGTTATCCACAGCTTTTAAATTCTATAGTTTCCTATGCAACTAAAAAACCGTCCACCCCTAGGATGAACGGCAACGAACAACAGAAGTATACACTTCCATTGCCTCACCTTCTCACACCCCGGAGAAATGACACTTCAAGCTATGGCAGGTCTCCTGACTTGTGCTTCTACCTACTAGAGTCCTTCCCGTACTATTGCCAAACAGCATACAATACAGTGGTTTACTCGGTCGTCCACACGAACAGTTGCGGGGGCAGTTCCAGCTTTGACCTGGATTCCCTTTTCAGACAGTTGTTGTCACCTTAGCTCGAATCACTATATATAGTGAAATACTTTATAAATTAATCAATATATTGCACTTATACACTATCATATTACGTAGCTAAATTCAATATAAGAAAATTCATTTATTATATTGCGTTTCAAAACCCCTTCTATGAAGGCATTTATTATGCACTTATCTCTTATTGATATTGTTTTCATCTATTTTTAATATTGTTACGATCAATCACTTCCTTTATGATTAATTAACATTAATGATTTTTTCGTAGCACGTCCTGAGCGTTGTAAGTGTGGGCTTTGGCAATTTGCCTTAGGGTTTGCATTTCAAACTATAAAGCTTTCTAAGATTTTTTCACTATCATAATAACGGGAGGTAACGATGCCATTATGGTTATTTCAATGAAAGAAAAAAACAGTACAAACAACAAGCAAATTGTCCAAGATTATTTAAATGAGGTATATGAAACTGTAGTAGTACGTAATCCTAACGAAGCGGAATTCCACCAAGCTGTATCCTTAATCTTCAAATCCCTTATCCCTATCCTAGAGAAATATCCCATCTACATGGAAAAAGGTATTCTAGAGCAACTGATTGAACCTGAGCGCGTCATTTCATTTCGTGTTCCGTGGGTGGACGATGAAGGAAAGGTAAATGTGAATCGGGGATTTCGAGTGCAGTTTAATAGTGCGCTTGGGCCATATAAAGGTGGGTTACGTTTTCATCCATCCGTTAATTTAAGTATTGTAAAGTTCCTTGGTCTGCAGCAGATTTTCAAGAATTCTCTTACAGGACAACAGATCGGCGGCGGTAAAGGCGGAGCTGATTTTGATCCTAAAGGTAAATCCGATAATGAAATCATGCGTTTTTGCCAAAGCTTTATGACGGAACTAGCAAAATATATCGGGCCAGATACAGACATACCTGCTGGTGATGTCGGTGTTGGTTCCAAAGAGATTGGCTATATGTTCGGCCAGTACAAAAAAATGCGGTCTAGCTTTGAAGCTGGTGTGTTAACTGGAAAAGGATTGGGCTATGGTGGTAGTCTAGCGAGAAAAGAAGCTACTGGATATGGCACGATTTATTTTGTGCAGGCCATGTTGAAAGACAGAGGACAATCGCTTGATGGCAGTACGGTCGTTGTATCAGGGTCAGGAAATGTATCAATCTATGCCATCGAAAAGGCTATGCAGCTGGGAGCGAACGTTGTGGCATGCAGTGACTCCAATGGCTATATTTATGATGAGAATGGTATTGACCTTGACACGGTAAAAAATATTAAAGAAGAGAATAATGGTCGTATTACTGAATATATTGATAAACATCCTGGCGCTACCTATGTTGAAGGTTGTACGGATATTTGGAACGTCCCCTGCGACATCGCACTCCCATGTGCTACTCAAAATGAGATTGATGAGGATGCAGCTAAGAAACTTGTCGAAAATGGGGTAAAAGCAGTTGCGGAAGGGGCAAATATGCCTTCAGCTACTGAAGCCATTAATGTGTTTTTAGACAATAAAATTCTATTCGGCCCAGCAAAGGCTGTAAATGCGGGTGGAGTTGCGGTTTCTTCTCTAGAAATGTCACAGAACAGCATGCGAATGTCTTGGAGTTTCGAGGAAGTCGATGCAAAATTACAGGACATTATGCAAACGATCTATGAAAACTGTGTAGAGGCTTCTGAAGCGTTTGACTGTCCAGGTGATTTCGTTACTGGTGCTAATATCGCAGGATTTAAAAAAGTTGCCGACGCAATGCTGGAACAGGGTGTCGTTTAATAGGTAATTGATGCATGCAGGATTTGACTCCTGCATGCATTTTTGATTTCAACATTCAGTAAGTGAACAGAACTATTTGATTTATGAACATCCTCTAACAGTGCGTACTCAAATACCTACTCAACTGCTATTTTCACCTTATCCCGGTCACACGCTCGACCTCTTCAGGAGTTTCATCAAGGGTATGTGCTTCAGCCATTTTTTCCACCAACGTCATTGCTTTTTCAATTAAAAGCAATGGCGTTTTTTTGCACCTCATCTTAAGAAAACTTGGCTTATCACCAAGCTTTTTCCTTAGCCTGAACTTATGCAGTAAACGAGTTTCTATACTTATCCAAAAAGAAACATTATATAGGTGTTTTTGAGCATACTAACGTCAGAAGACAAGATACAAGATTCTAATTTAGAGCATGCGTTACGTTTCCTACATGTAATTACAGGAAACGAAGAATCCAACAATGAAAGGATTGTTTTATCTATGAATACAAAATTAATTGATTGGCCCACATTTATTGGGGCATTAGTTGTTTTATTAAGTGTAACCATTCCTCTTATTTTATTCCCAGAGGCTGGTGCTGAAGTTATCAACATGGCCAATACGTTTATGACCGGAAACTTCGGTGTTCTATATATGATAATGGGCTTATTAGCATTCGTCTTTCTTATTTATGTAGCCTTTAGCAAGAATGGGAAAATTAAATTAGGTAACAAAGACGATGAAAAGGAATTCGGTAACCTTTCATGGGCTGGAATGTTGTTCGCAGCTGGCATTGGCTCCAGTATCCTATACTGGGCAATGATCGAGTGGGCCTACTATTATCAAGGTCCACCATTTGGTGTTACGCCAGAATCGAATGAAGCGATCGAATGGGCGTCTACATATGGCATTTTCCATTGGGGGCCAATCGCATGGGCGATTTATACATTACCTGCATTACCGATTGCTTATTTTTATTATGTGCGAAAGAAGCCGGTACTTAAGATTAGTGAAGCAGTACGACCCGTATTAGGAAAACTTGTTGATGGACCGCTTGGTGTGATTATTGATGTTTTGTTCATATTTGGATTAATGGGCGGGGCTGGGACGACGTTAGCACTTGGAACACCGATGATCGCAGAAGGTGTCCATCATTTAACAGGAATACCAGTGACACTTGGCCTTCAAGCAGGGATCATGCTATTATGCACACTCATATTTGCCGTTAGTGCGTATTCTGGTTTGCGAAAAGGGATTAAAGTGTTAAGTGATATTAATTTATGGTTAGCGCTTTTTATTCTACTCTTTATCTTCGTATTTGGACCTACTATTTTCATTAGTGATACAACACTTTCAAGTATTGGAACCCTTGCTGATAACTTTTTTCGAATGGCTACATGGCTTGAACCACTTGGCAATCTAGCCGGATTTACGCAGACAGGTTTTCCAGAATCATGGACCGTTTTCTACTGGGCATGGTGGCTTGTCTATGCACCCTTTGTTGGGCTATTTGTCGCACGTATTTCCCGAGGGCGCACCATCCAGGAGATGATCTTTGGGACCATGATTTATGGAACGATCGGCAGTATATTGTTCTTTGGAATTATGGGTAACTTTGGGCTATATTTACAGCTGTCAGGGACGTTTGATGTTATTAGTCATATGGATGAATTCGGTGCGCCTGCCGCTATCATAGCCATAGTGAACCAATTACCGATGGGGAGTATTATGGTAGGTCTATTCACCATCCTTGCTATCATATTTTTGGCAACAACATTCGATTCTTCATCGTTCATTCTTGCTTCAGTTGTGCAAAAAGAAATTCAAAGCGAACCAATGCGCTGGAATCGACTGTTCTGGGCATTTACATTATGTTTTTTGCCATTGGTTCTTCTATTTATTGGAGGCTTAGAAACACTCCAGACGGCAAGTATCGTTGCCGGTTTTCCGATTATATTTATCATGGCCTTACTTGCTTGGTCCTTCATGAAAGCATCCAGTACGGATATCAAAGAAACCAATAATTACAAATCACCAACGATCCATATTAACCGTAAAGAAAAGAAGTAAAAAAATGGTGTTCCATTGGAACACCATTTTTATTTTCATTTGTCCGCAAACAGGAAAGCTGTCCTGAGGATTGAAGAACAAAAGCCCCTTGATTGGAAGGATCCTTAAACCAAGGAAGACTATCTAATGTTGTTATCGGTCTGTTAATAAGTCAAAAGAGTTGGATGACAATTCATCAACCAAAAATCGTGATAGGTTATTTAACGCTTAAGCGAAGACGGACGCTATTCTGATCCCCATCGATTCGTTAATGTTTGAATTACCTTAAATGTTTTGGTGGTACATTTTTATGCGTTTTTCGCTTTACTTCTGCAAATAAATCTTCCTGTTCACTTGAAGCAAGGGGTTGATTATTTACTTGATTCTGTTGATTTGGGTTTGGAAGTTCCATATGAAGTTCGATTTGGTCGAGCGTTTCCTGGACTGTATTTTTCAGTTGCTGTAATTCTTTCTTCGTCACAGCCTGTGCTTCCGGTTTTAATGTATAACCTACTTGTCCATTTGGCTCGAGTGTCGCCCATTGCACATCACTTATACGTGCCACACTTTGTTGACGTAATTTCATCTCCAGCTGATCCGCCGTTATTCTTAGTTTCTTTAATTCTTTCTCCTGTAATACGCCATTTTCTATTACAATTTTTGACTTGCCGGTAATTAAGGTTTCAATAAAATCCACTTTGACTTGCAGGACCTCAAGGATGAATAGAGTCATGACTAGAATTGCACCAACACCAAATGTCACCCAGATATTTTCCCCCGCAACCGGCTGAATAAACAAAGAACCAATCCCAATCATAATAACGGTTTGTGTAAGCGTCATTTGCGAAATAGACTTCCTTCCAGCCATTCGTAAAATAAATGTTCCACCTATAATAATAGCTACAGCCTTCCAAATCCAATCAAATTCCATATCCAAGCAAGCTCCTCTTTTTAAGGTTTATAAGCATAGTTTGACTTATAGGCTTGGCATTATGCATTGATTGGCGAAAACAGAATCAGGCATTTATTTTCGGACGTCAACTACTCGATCGTATTTGTCTTGGGTGGTTGTTTGCCTGAATTTCGAAACCGAATCACACCGGCACTTAATAGAAGGAACGAACTTGCCACTAACACACCGATTCCTAGTAATGGTTGAATGGAGCTGTTATTCAATACGGTTGCCAATTCGCCGTTTGTTATTTTACCTGCATTCAAATACGTAAAGGGCAGGAAATGAGAAACTTCTGAAACACTGGACATGGTCGTTAAAAAATATCCACCCGCCGTGGCAAGTGCCGTTTGGATAAAGGTAGCTACCGTGTTCTGTGTAAAAAGAGAAAAGAACAAAGAGAGCGTCATTAAAAACAATAAAGATGCTAATAATAAAAGCCCTGTTACTGTTAAGTATTCTCACACAAACGCTCTCCTGCTGTTTTGGTACTTGAAGAAGTGCCCTCGAAAGATGCTCCCGTACCTAAAGAGGCATGCAAAGCTAGTGAAATGTCCGTGAGTGGCCTTCTCTAAGACCTTTTCATCTTTTTTGACGATTTTTGGTACTTGAGAGGCGCTCTCAAGAAGTTATAGTCTAAGGGGCGTATCTTTGGATTGTTACAAGGATTAAAGATTACCGAAGAAAAAATCTCCGGTAATCTTTTTTAAATTATATTGGCCAAGTTCATAACTGACCATATAAATAGGATCAACAAAATTGAAAATGTTAACAAAGTAATTGGTACATTAATTTTTTTATTTATCCTTTTTTTAAGATAAATTTCTAAAGGCATTATTACTATAAGCGTAACTGCCAATAAAAATGGAATTACTAAATCATTATTTTTGCGTGCTAAAAAACCCGATGCAAATATTAACATAAATATAGTAATCATGTAGCCTGCTATTTTAATTTTCGTGATGTTATTTTTCATATTCATTCACCTAACGTATACTATATTCACTTGACCATTCCGTCCCTATATAATTTGTGTAATCTGGATATTCGTAAAAAGTAGAGCGATCCATCCCTTTCATATTATAAGAATCGTCGTATCTATAGTATTTATCAACCTTAATCCATACTTCTGGCAGATTTTTCGATACTATGTTCCCTACTATAGCTATTAATGCTGAGGCAACCCATCCTACACCCAGTGCGAGTGCAATTAGTCCTGCCGCAGTTGAAACGTCACTTCCTATATTACTTACGCTTGTATATTCTGTTTGGTAATTATTCCAATCCCCTTCAGAGGCTCCACCTCCGCCAGGATCAACATTCTGTATTGCAAGTCGTTCTGTTAAATCTTGAGTAATTTGTTCATCACTTTCAATTACTTTTTTATCATTAACCCAAACATCACCTTGAAGGTCTTTCTTCATATTATAGTTTTGCCCATTCTTACCCGTAGCTTTAGCTTCTATTTCGCCATCGGAATTCTCTTCAATCACGAGTTTCTCTGTGCTCCCATTTTCCCAAGTGAAATGATAAATATTCTCCCCTTCTTCACCCTTTAATTCTTCTACCTCAAGTGTTTGTCCATTAATCACATAGACTTCTTTATCAGCACCGATATTATTCTGATTTTGTGCTGAAATTGGAGCTGATAATTGCGCAAACACCATTAGCACAATTATTAAAATTGATAATCTCTTGCATGAATCTCATGTAACTCCTCCCTTTTTAAATCCTCTAGTCACATAATTATACATAAATAGTTTAAATTCCTTCCTATTTATTAAAAAAAATTAAATTTTTGGATTAGATTATGTAAAAGGGTTTATGAGGAATATAATTTAAAATATTATAACAATTAAGGTTTCGATATAATATACTCACATTTTCACACACCGAGATGAGCAGGTACGCTTTGGTTTCAGATAATTCGATAAGAAAAACCGGGCAAAAATGGTTTCAGGAAAGGGCGATGGACTAAGAATATATCACGTAATCCCTCATCAATCGTAAATATGACATGCCGATGGTTAGCTTGTAAGACATCTTCTGTTAGCAGACGGCTCCATTCTTCACTCTCCCCAAGGGAAATTTTCGAACATCATGGCAGTCCTCGCAAACAAAGAGTTTAAATCCATTTTTCGGACCCCGAAGTCACGAAACCTCTCCACCTCCTTGATGACTACTGGCCGGATCTTGTCTCCATGTTTCTTTTTAAATGACTCCCAATGCTGATGCTTATCAAAGAAAACTCGTTTCAAAATGTTTTTCTCCATATATTAAAGATACCATGGTAAAAAACACTGTGTGGTAGGGTCAATATTTTATACTTTCTTATCTTTTTAGAAAAACTGGCATCCCTAAGCCCTTCAGAGAATGCCAGAGCCTGCGCTTATGCAATAAGAAAGTTTTTATCTACAAAAAAAGCACTCCCTTCATATTGAAGGAGTGCTTTTACTTTATCTTATTTCACTTTCACATCTGCTTGATGGATTTTATCCAGCACAACGCCTGCACCATAATCCATCCCTTGGCAACCTGCTAATAAAATAAGGTCATCATCTATTGCTCTATGTAGCGAGTCCTCTACCGCATCAGGTAATTCATCATACAAATGAACTTCTATATTCGCTTCGGCCATGACATCCATAAATGCATCCAATTCCGCCTCTGTAACTTTATCTTTTCCAGTTGTATGAGCGATGCTTTTTGTTGCGATTATTTCACTTAACCCAAGCTCAGCTGCCCATCCAGCGAGGACTTCTGCATTCTCCCTATTAATCGCTGCACCTCTTTGTCCTCGAATCGCATATACAACGTGAAGTTTATTATAATTCATAAAGTTCAGTGTTTGCAAGGTTACATTAATGTTTCCAGGATTCGCAAAGTGATCATCTACAACCTTGAATTTGTCTTCGTATATAAATTCAAACCTTCTTGGAACACCATTAAACTCCTTCATCGCATCCTGGATCGTTTGAATGGAAACACCATTAAGCAAGCCAATGATAATTGCTGTCATCGAATTATAGACCGAGTGGAGCCCAGGAACGCCCAATTCTACGTCAAACTGAGTAGGCTGATATTCTATATCATCCACTTTAAAGGGTTTTAATATCTCAAATGTGAATTTTGCTCTTCCAGAAGATAGATCCAAATCCTTGCACCTTATTGTTCCCTTCTCATTGTTAATTCCAAAAGAGATTACTTGGGCTTGTGTTTGGTCAACAAGTGAAGCTGAGTAGGTGTCATCGAGGTTCAATACGGCATGGCTATTTTCAGATGCATTTCTAATGAGACTGGATTTCACCTCAAAATATTTTTCAAAGGAACCATGTGTATCAACGTGTTCCTGACTGATGTTATTTAGGGCAACAATGTCATAATCAACTGCTTCCACACGATACATTTCAAGCGCAGCAGAAGAAACTTCCATGCTTACATGGGAAACATCGTTATGTACCATCTCATTTAAAAAGTATTGTAAGTCCAATGATTCAGGGGTTGTCAGTTCTGATGGGATGGAAGTATCCCCGTTTTTAATGGAGACTGTTCCAATTAACCCGGTTTTAAGTGCTTCCTTTTCCAGAATAGCATTCGCCATATAGGAAGTTGTCGTCTTTCCATTCGTAGCTGTAATTCCAATCATTTTCATTTTCGTCGAAGGTTGGTCGTAATAGGCAGCACCAAGTCGTGCTAATGCCACTCTACTATTTTCGACAAGGAATTGCGGTATAGCTACATCCTCCTGAATTTCTTCTACGATGGCAACTTTGGCACCCCTTTTAGCTGCGTCAGCAAGGTAATTATGGCCATCCGTCTTATAGCCCCTGATACAGACAAATAGATGGCCTTCTGTCACTTCCTGTGAATGATAAGAAACACCTGCTATTTCAATATTTGTTGATGTTGGATTATTTAATAATGGAATTGATTTGATTAATTGATTTAATTTCATTCTCTTACCTCCTGCTAACTTATCCAGTTCCCTTTTACATAAATCTCATTATACTATTCGTATGTACGTACCTTAATTATATCCCAAAATAAAAAAATTTAATATAAATTTACTTTTATACAGTGATCTATTCCCTAAAAACCTACGGCAGTAAACGCACTTTTAATAAGAAGAACCCACTTCAGGGAGTGGGTTCTCCTTATTATAAATTTGTAACTGACTGTAAATTGGTCATTTCGTTTTTACAACATTTACCAGATAAACGAATGGTTTAGTTAACAAGGATCTCCATAGCATCAACACAAAAGGCAGCTATTTCATTACTCCATTCGATACAGGAAAGTTCTGTACACCCTCCACAACACAAGTGCAACCTTCATTATAAATATAATTTTTAATAATAGCTTCTACATCAGAAAATTGAACCAGTTTGTCTGCTTTATAATTATAGATAGTTCTCATGTCGCCACAGGACCCATAGCCCCGAGTACTCCAAGCTTTTTGCTCTCCATATTATTCACCTGCTTTGTCAAATCGTTTGCGATGTTCATGATCGTTTGAGAACTTTGCCAAGAACTATATTGTATAGGCAAAGAAATTGCATATAAGGCTGAATTCCATATTCACCAGTTATTAAACTATAAATTGAACCTGAAACCAATGCAATGGCCAAAACACCTATTATTATGTTCAGCGTCAACTAACAAAACTCCCCCATATTGTTTCATTACACATAATGCCCATTAGAGCAATAGCGGGCGCAACATTATTCCAGATAGGCGCCCTATATTAAATAAATACTAAGTATTATTTTTCTTCTCATTTTCGAATTCGTCACCTCTTTTTTCAAGCCTTACAATTCCTTCTTTTAAATCATTTGTTGGTGCTGCAACTCTGTTTGCTGCTATCTTAATAACCGATACTATAGCTATAATAAAAACAATAAAGCCTACTACAAACAATAAAAATTACATCCATAAATCATCTCCCTTTCTTCTCCAATCTGACTCGATAAATGAATATGTTATGCGCCCGATTGTTGAAGGAGAATTAAATAAAAATTTCTATGATAAAGCAATAATTAAACATAATATGAAAGCAACACCTGACAATGGTGTCATAGTATGTCTTTCTTTCTTACTCTGAGATATTAAGTTGGCTAAAGTCATTAAACCGAGGGAAATTATAATAATCCATACCAATATATTTGTAGGTAAAAAGTCTAAACCATTTAAAACATTAGTATGTTTCAGGAAAACAAGACCCATAAATAAGAGAATCAAAGCACTAACAGCACTCACAACACGCAATTTTTTAGGTAATATCTTATAATACCCCCCTAATGTAAATTCACCAAAAGGATAACCGAGTGTAAGCAAGACTTGAAAAATTGCAAGGGACACAAACATAATCGCCACGATGATTGAAGATATATAGACAAAATCGATTTCCATTACATTACCTCCTCTTCAAAATACATTATTCAAGATAATGGCCCGTTTCTTGAATGTATTATCAAAAAATCGTCAGCAATAGGTAAGCGTTTGAAGTTATCTCCAGCTTTTCCCCTGCTCCACACGGAACGTGCAAGTTTCCCCGCATTCCGCGCTCCATCTAACTGAATCTACTAGATGATAAGTTCCTCGTTACCTTCAAGCAAGAAGGCCATCGCCTAAATGCCTTTTGCTTGAAAGCTCGCACTGTGGAAAATCCCACGTTCCTACCCGATCGGTGTCATTCACTTGAAGAAAATAATCGTTCTAATTCGTTAGACTTGGGGCTGTTCCTCCACTCCCATTACAGAAGATTCCTAGGTCGTACCCCTACCTTCACAAGAGTAAATGCATTTCAGTTAATCCCTTATAGCAAACGTTTCAGATGACAGTCTTTGTTTCAACGTCTCTTGCTTCCTAAGTCCCTTACAACGTAGCTATCCGTTCTAGACGTAGGTGCTTCCTTTAAGCCTGCGAGCTAGATACCACCATTGTTTGGTATAGCGAATTTCAGAGGGCCAAGTTTTACTCTTCACCATTCGCCCCATCGTTGGATGGGCCATAGCTTTACACTATGTTCAAACTTTAGACCCTTAATTTCGGAAGTTTGACAGTTCCTTTAGAGAGGAACATTCTCACCGTATCAAGTTTTTCAGCCATCCGGCATATCAGTTGGCATACCTTTTCCATCGGAATGGCTTTAGCTTTCCTTCTGCCGACTCTACCTGTGCTTCGAACCCCATGAACTGTCCTTCATGACGCACGCAGGAATCTTGATGGGATAGTTTCAGAAAACATGGCTTCCTCATTCCTATCCTCTGTTGTAAAGTTGAAATTTACTTTATAAATTTCCAGTGTTTTCATGCCGAAGGCATTTATCACAGAACTTGTCGCGCTGCCTCGTTTGCTGAATATCCATAAATTAACTTTTTTCGTTAATTTAAAAACATCCCTTTTCAAATCATATATTTATTTTAACATAAATATTCAGAATATAATGTTAAATAAAGAAGGAATTACGATTAAAAACTGGTATTACCTTGGATATATGATGAAGACCAGCCTATGCAACTTTATGCTTAAAGAAACCCAAGCATCAATGTGCTTGAGTTTCTTCATCAACCGGATTCCCCATTATGTCTACCTCAATATCCTTAGCACTTCCATTAAAATGCTCTAATAGTTCATGCAAAATATCATGGACTTGGTTATCATAAACCCGATCATTTGGCTCTGGCGGATTATCCTGCTTGATCGCCTTATCTATAAGATCAATGGCTCTTTGCAATTTATCTTCCTTTTCACCTTCATATACGATCATCTCCAAATTTTCTTTCGCACCATTCAGCATACTTCGTCTCACTTCATGATTTAAGGGTTCACCACCTGTATCAAATGTCTGATTTAATGTTGCAGATGCACTGAGGCTATGTGCCAAATAGAGGCGACTATTTGATATATATTCTTCTGAATTTGCATTTCCACCAACGGTCAATTCTCTTATAGGAGCGTCCTCTTCTCTTGTGTCTTCCTTTTCCGCATTTGCATCCTTTTGTAGATTTCCTTGATCTTCGGTCGCTCTTTGTTCAAGTACCATGAAAGCTACTAGGGTAGACAATACAGTTGATATACCAAGTGCTATCATTATTTTTCTCATGCAATCCCCTTTCATAAATATGGCTGTTTTTGATGATAACACACGTTTAACGGTATTTATATCAAGTCTTATTATTTTTATGGGTATTTACAATTGTAAAAGTTACAGACAAAAAAGGCAGCCTATAAATATAATCCGCCTTCTCTCGCTTGATAGTAAAATGAGTCAATCAAGATATGCACAAGGCCATGGCAGGGTGGTTACTGCGCATTTATCGCGATTAGCACATCATATCCAAGATATACCACGTATTAACCTATTTATATTTCGAAAAATTAATGCTTTAGAGGATTATTTAGTAATCAAAAAAGCTGGTTCAAAAGGTCTCAAACCTCCAGAACCAGCTTTTCTATTTATTCATACTCGACAAAAAGTCACCCAATGGATCCTCATCTTCCTCATTCTCTTCTTCCTCTTCTTGTTGCTCATGCAGGTCATTTTGTAATGCACCAAGATCTACATCATCGAGTGAGTCATCCATGGGCACTTCCTGTTCCTGCTTGTCTTCTTCACTAGCCGCGACCTCTTCTTGCAGGTAAAGTGCTTCATCAATATCACTCGTATTACTATTTAATGAGGCCAGCAGCGTGGTCGCACGCATTGGGTCATTTAATAATTGGTAGAGAATCGTTCCAATTAGCGCTTCTGAATGCTCATGCTTCAGCCAGCTTTTCTGTTCTTTCGTAAGCTGTTTTGGCATCGGAATCGTGATCGTTTCCCGTTCTTTGGAATAGGTTTCGTTCACACCCTTTAAGACATACTGAGCAATTTCACTGGAAAAATTCCGCCGTTCTGTTTCTTTCAGCTTCTGCAATTGTTTTAAAAGATAATCTGGTGTATCAGAGGGGACACGAAATGTAATCGATTGTCCCCGCTCTATACTTTTTTTAGACATCCTCTCACCCTATTTAGCTTCCGTCGTTGCTTGTTCTTCCTTGCTGGTATCCTTACTGTTGTCTTTGGTCGATTTTTTGACGAAATCCGTAATTAGCTTATAATACGCATTTGCCATCATCCAGATGCTCTCATTTTCATCTTCAAAGAATTCAATATTAAAGCCGTCCATCTTGTTGTTAAGTGCTTTGATATAATCCTTCAATACGGTAGATCCACCACCGACAAAATAGCAGATTTCCGATTGGGAGTTTTTTTGCCAAACATTTCTTAGGAAACGGTATTCCTTCTTCGCAAGTTCCAATAAAATATTGTCCGTTATCTCATGGATATTTGTTCTACTACCTTTCACCATGATATGATTCCGGTCATTTTTCCGAGTGATGATATCGACAACATCGCGGCGGCTATCCAACTCAACGCCATGTTTGGATCGAATTTCCTCTCGAATCGCCTCAAGTGATTCTGAAACACCGAGATTAAACCCTTGCGCTTTATCATCATCCACATTACGATTTCTAATCACAGCAATATCTGTTGATAGTCCGCCAATATCCTGAATTAAAATTTGCTTGTCAATCAGGTCTTTATTTATCACTTTAAGGTCATTATCCATAATTAAATTCACATAAGCTGCAAAGCCCTCTGGATAGACTTTTACCTCATCAAATTTAATATTTATCTTCTTGCCTTGGTGTTTTGGCGTTACTAAAAATTCCACTTGATGGACGGAGCCCAACAGCTGAGAACGGTAGCCCACATCTTTTCCTTCCTTCACTTCACGCAATGGAAGCCCTGTTCCAAGTGTGTAATTGGCATCAATTACATCATTTTTCGATACGCTGAATGCTTCACTTGTAACGGCGTCCAGTGCGATGGACGCAAAAAGCATAACCAGTGTCTGATCCTCTTCCGATTTACTGCCCCCAGGATCTAGCTCTGTTGAGTTACTGCTCTTCGTTGCCAAATTACCAACACGGTAGACAGCATTATTTTCTTCCAGGGCCGGGGAATGTACACGGATATGGATATTATCCAGTACATCCTTCTCATCTAAGTCTTCAATTCCAATTACTGGGCGATCCTCCATATCAGGTGCTATTACGTTTGGTATGTACAGTTCGTTTTCCAGCTTGCCAAAATTTCCTTTTAAAGCATCATTTCCAACATCCACTGCCGCGATTCTTGATTTACTCATGTAACATTACTCCTCTCAAAAAATAGGTACTACTACTAGATTAATAGTTTTGCAGCAAATAATCAATCAGACTTTTGATGTATGCTATTTTGTTTACTTGTTTTCAAAATGCATTCATTGCCAAATCAATATGTAAACAGTTTTGTATACAAGAATACTTTTTTGTATTCTTTTGTGTACAATCTGAACACAAGTAAACAATTATGTATACTTGGGTGTTTACTTCAACCTATCACTTAGAAAACGCTCGACTGGCAAAAAAAGAGACAAGAGCATCACCTCTCATCTCTTCCCATATTATTAAACAACTTCTCGATTCCAATGTCTGTGTGCAGCAATTGCCTCTGTAAATTGGTCGACAAATTTCTGGTTATTGTCATTAACTACGACACCTGGGCTCGTTAGCATAATATTTTCCTCTAACCATTTCTTCCCGTCATGTGTAGCTCCGATTGGTTTGTAGTGTTTGAATGCTTCTTTCAGAAAATAGGTCGTGTCCTTATGGAAAGCTTTACTTTCGACACTCCCACCAACAATATAGAGGGCATCATATAACACTGAATCGGTGGTAGAAAACGTATGGTCAACCATCATATCCACGCTATTTTCCCCGGTTACAACGCCCTGCTTTTCACTAATAACTTCATACACAATACCTTTTGCCTGCAATCCGTGTAAGATATCCTTCACTTCAGCGTCCTTAAAACCATTGTTCATGATAACCCCTACTTTACGAGTAGCAGGTATTTTTGTTGTGTTTGCCTGACTAAGAGCTGGTGAGGCCTTGGTCACATTGGATCCTCCATTGCTTGGTGGTGTTGCTCCAACGTTTGTTGCAAATGCAGTCGCCATTTTTAAATCAACATGGCTAAACATTTCGACAACCTGCTGCCTGACATTCATGCTTTTCACTTTTCCAACCTCAAAGCTGAACGCATCAATAATATGCTGTTTTTCAGTTGCGCTCATACTATTCCAAAACAGCTTTGCCTGAGAAAAGTGATCTTTAAAGCTCTCACTCCTAGCCTGCACTTTGTAGCTATCCATTTTCTCCTCATAATGGACAAACCCACCCTCTTGCGCAGTAGATGTGGCTGGTGTGTTATTTGCAAGCGAATTATTACGATAGGATACTTTTCCTTTGTTAATCGTCTGTCTGCCATAACCATCGCGCTGGTTATTATGGAAAGGACACACAGGGCGGTTAATCGGAAGTTCATGAAAATTTGGCCCACCCAGTCGAATTAACTGGGTATCCGTATAGGAAAATAAACGCCCCTGCAACAAAGGATCATTGGAAAAGTCAATTCCTGGAACAACATTCCCAGGGTGAAATGCTACTTGTTCTGTTTCGGCAAAGAAGTTATCTGGATTACGGTTCAATGTAAGTTTGCCGATAATTTTCAGCGGCACATCTTCCTCTGGCCAAAGCTTCGTCGCGTCCAGAATATCGAAATCAAAGGCGAACTCATCCTTCTCTTCAATGATTTGTACCCCTAATTCATATTCCGGATAATTTCCCTGCTCAATCGCATCATACAAATCACGCCGATTGAAATCAGTATCTTTACCAGCTACCTTTTGTGCCTCATCCCAGACAAATGAATGAACGCCAAGTACTGGCACCCAATGGAATTTAACAAAATGCGCTTTACCTTGATCGTTAACAAATCGAAACGTATTGATGCCAAACCCTTGCATCATTCGAAAGCTTCTAGGCAAGGCACGGTCTGACATCAGCCACATGACCTGGTGCGCTGACTCCTGGTTGTTTGCTACCCAATCCCAAAACGTATCATGCGCCCCAGTTGCCTGTGGAATCTCATTATGTGGTTCCGGCTTGATTGCGTGCACAATATCAGGAAATTTAATGCTATCTTGAATGAAGAACACAGGCATATTATTGGCTACCAAATCATAATTTCCTTCCTCTGTAAAAAACTTTGTCGCAAAGCCCCGCACATCCCGAACAATATCTGATGAGCCACGAAAACCTACCACGGTCGAAAAACGAGTAAATACTGGTGTCTTCGTTCCAGGTGTTTGCAAAAAGTTAGCTTTCGTATATGGTTTCATGGACTCATATAGTTCAAATTCTCCGTGCGCAGCAGAACCACGCGCATGTACAACTCGCTCTGGTATTCGTTCATGATCAAAATGCATGATTTTTTCCCGAAAATGAAAATCCTCCATCAGGGTCGGGCCACGTTCACCTGCTTTTAAGGAAAACTCATCCTCCGATACTTTAAGCCCTTGATTTGTCGTCAACTTCTTATTCGAATCATCTACCTTAAACTGTTCCAATTGCTCCTGTTTCTTGTTCTCATTTCCTTTGTTCTCATCACTCATTGAAACACCTCTTTCAACAGATAATTTTACATTTATTATCTTACCCAAAGAGGTCAATTTTATTAGTATGCCTTTATCGATAATCATGACCATAAAGAACGAAGGGTTTATATTTGTATTAATCGGTGCAGCAAGCCTGATTCTATCTGAAGAAATTACTGGCTTACAATGGGCAGGAATCTTATTAATCGTTGGCGCTATTTGCCTAAATGAAGTTGGGAATGCACGAATGCATTATCATTTGAAAAAACCCGCACCATAATATGGCGCGGGTTTTACTATACAACTTTCTTTTTCTTCTTAATTTGTTTACTACGTAACTGACCACAAGCAGCGTCAATATCTGCTCCATTCTCCCAGCGTACACCTGCATTAATCCCATTCTCTTTGAGCGTTTCAAAGAAAGCCTGAATCGCTGTGGATTCACTTCTCGCGTATTGATCATGCTCCGAGACCGAATTATACGGAATTAAATTTACATAAGCAAGGTGGCGGTGGTTATATAATAGCTTCGAAAGCTGAGCCGCTTCCTCCTCATGGTCGTTTACATCCTTCAACATAATATACTCATATGTGATACGTCGATTTGTTTTTTCCAGGTAATAATCAACAGATTTCATCAGTTTTTCAATTGGAAATGCCTTGTTAATCTTCATAATCCTTGAACGCAACTCATTAGTTGGCGCATGGATCGAAATCGCCAAATTCACCTGGATGCCTGTATCGGCAAACTCATATATTTTATGGGCAAGGCCGCTTGTTGAAACAGTAATATGTCTGGCTCCAATATTAAGCCCTCTGTCATCATTGACGACATAGAGGAAGTCCATTAGATTGTTAAAGTTATCAAATGGCTCACCAATACCCATAACAACAATATGGCTCACTCGCTCGTCGTTACCTTGTTCGTCAAGGTGGCGTTGCACGGTCATAATCTGTTCAACAATCTCACCACTTGTAAGGTCGCGGTTTTTTGTCAGCAGCCCGCTCGCACAAAATGTACAGCCAATATTACAGCCAACTTGTGTCGTTACACATACACTCAAACCATAATTAAAGCGCATTAGTACGGTTTCAATTAAGTTTCCATCTGCCAATTTTAATAGAAATTTGATTGTTCCATCCTCAGATTCCTGCCTAATTTCTTCCCCAAGTGTATGTGGGATAAAATTTTCTTCTAATAATGAAATGGTTTCCTGATTTACATTTTTCATCTCCGAGAAACTTGTGACACGCTTCTTGTAAAGCCAATTCCAAACCTGATCAGCTCGGAATTTCTTTTGCCCATTATCCGTGAGCCACTCCACTAATTTATCGTATGTTAGTCCATAAATGGATATTTTACTCATTATTTGTACCCTCATTTCGAAACTTTACATTTTACTATCTTACATCATACTTCATGTAGGGCTGTGAGGCAAATGAAGTTCAACGATTATTTTTAATACAACTGAGGGAAGTTTTACTTTATAACGTCCATCAGTCAATCAAGCTTATAATTGGACGCTAACTTGTAAAAAACGTATCATTTCATATAATAGCAAGTATCATGAAGGAGTGAATCAATTTGACATCCAGCAATACAAAAACATTTAATAATATACCACTATCTGTTCTCGACCTTGCACCTATCGTTGAGGGAAGTAATCCAACTGAGTCCTTTAAAAGCAGTGTAGAACTTGCGCAACACGTTGAAAAGTGTGGATTTCATCGCTTCTGGTTAGCTGAGCATCATAACATGCCAGGTATTGCCAGTTCTGCAACATCTGTACTTATCGGCCATATTGCGGGTGCTACCAATCATATGCGCGTTGGTGCTGGCGGAATTATGCTACCTAACCACGCAACGCTTGTAATTGCAGAACAGTTCGGTACACTCGAATCCATTTACCCTGAGCGCATTGATCTCGGCCTAGGACGAGCGCCAGGAAGTGACCAAGCAACTGCTTACGCATTGCGTCGTACATTAAATATGGGACCAGAAGACTTCCCTATGCAAGTCAACGAATTACAGGATTACTTTTCAGATGAACCAACGTCTCGTGTGAAAGCTGTGCCTGGTCAAGGTCTTGACATTCCCATTTGGCTGCTTGGCTCAAGCGACTTTAGCGCAAGACTCGCAGCACAAAAGGGGTTATATTTCTCTTTTGCCAGCCACTTTGCACCAGGATATACCATCCCTGCATTGAAAATTTATCGTGATAACTTTCAGCCTTCAGATACACTCGAAAAACCATATGCCATGGTTGGTGTCAATGTGATCGCAGCTGATACAAATGAGCGAGCAGAATGGCTAGCAACCAGCCTTCAACAGCAATTTTTAACCATGCAAAAGGGGCAGTCTACGAAACTATTACCACCGATTGAAAATATTGAAGAAGTGTGGTCACCAATGGAGTTGTCAGCCATTGAACAAACCCTAGATCCTCGAACAACCATTATAGGGGACCCGGAAACCGTCAGACGCGGACTCGAAAGGTTCCAGGAAGAAACACAAGCAGATGAAATCATCATCAACTCACAAATTTTTAATCTAGAAGATAGGAAGAGATCTTTTGAGATTGTTGCAGGGTTGATGGACTAGAGAAAGTATAGGAGCCGCGATTTGCAGAAGGTGGTTACCCCCAAAAGTTAGAGTTTTATTATGCAGCTGATTGGATGGATTGAGTTCGGTACTCAACTGGACTCAATCCATCCATTTTTTCTTTTGAACGTTCATGATTGTACCAGTAGATATATTCTTCAATCCGTCTTTTTAATTCTTCATAGCTTACTAATTCTTCCCCATAATACATTTCTTGCTTTAAAATCCCAAAGAAATTCTCTATCGGCGCATTATCTGCGCAGGTTGCTTTGCGTGACATACTTTGAAATACGTTGTTCTTTTTTAATGTTCTCACCCATTGATTGTGCTGATAGTGCCAACCTTGATCAGAATGGATGGTGGTCCGATAGGTTGCACGACTTTTTATTATCTCTATCGTTTCTTTTAAAGGTTTCATGACAAGATCTAATGTTGGACGTTTCTTGATTTCAAACGCAATAATTTCTCGGTTATAAAGATCAAGAATTGGATTTAAATATAATTTCTCTTCGCCTAGACATTTGAATTCCGTAATGTCGGTTACTAATTTTTGAAGGGGGATTGGTGTGCTGAAACGACGTGCTAGTCGGTTTTTCGCTACTTTCCCTACGTTCCCTTTGTAGGAATTGTATTTACGGGATTTGCGCATAAACTTTACACATTTTAACCCCAATTCTTGCATCAGGCGATACACTTTTTTATGATTAATACAATGTCCTAATTTCTTTAATTCTTTCGTAATTCGTTTATATCCATAACGTTCATGAAACTTCTTAAACAGGTTTGTAATGAGTTCTTTTAGTTCTGTTTCCGAATCTTCTTTCTCAAAGTTTTTGACATGGTAGTGATAGGTTGCTTCAGGAATATCCACTGCTACGAGAATATCCTTTAATCTGAATCCTTCTTGTTTGAGCTCGAATGCCAGCTTTGCTTGAACTTTTCGTGGAAGGCATTCGGATTTTCCCGAAAAGCTTTTAGCTTTTTTAGATACGCGTTTTCTAGCCTTAGTAGTTCATTCTCATGTTTCAACTCTTCTTCACGCGTTAAATTCTTCTCGTCTTTCTTCTTAGGTTTATTGTGTTTCTTAGACATAGAAGGTCGCCCCTTTGATTTTGGTCTCAGGCCTTCTATTCCTTGTTCATTAAATACTTTCATCCAATGGTTAATTAATGAAGGATTGTTCAATTTAAATTGATCAGCAGTTTCCTGATAAGAAGCACCTGTCTCTAACATAAATTGTACAGTATCTAATTTAAATTGAACAGAGTATGCTTCTTTCCTTTTTCTTCGTTTTAAACCCTCCATCCCTTGAGTTTTAGAGGCTCTTACCCAATCTTGTAATGGTGTTTGAGAAGGCATATTGTATTTTTTTTCCAATAATTTATATCCCAGATTCCCATGCAAATACTCAGTGACAAGTTTAATTTTAAATTCTTCACTATATTTAGCCATAAAAACACCCCCGAAAGTTAGATTTTTCTACTCTAACTTTCGGGGGTCAGTACCGAATCGTGGCTCTTTTTATATTTATTTCGATTCCTTTTCAAGCAATTGTTTAATTTCCTGCATTTCCTTCTGCATTTCAGCAAGCTTCAAATCTGTAGGCGAAGGACTATCCTCTCGATGAGCCTCTTCTACATTGTTTACAATAACACCAACGAGCAAGTTAATGATAACAAAGGACCCAATCATAATGAAGGATACAAAGTACCACCAGGACGTGGGATCTTCAGCTAAAATCGGCCGCATTACTCCACTTGCCCAGGATTCTAACGTTACAACCTGAAAAAGGGTTAATAATGATCCATGTAAGCTGCCAAAATATTCAGGGGCGATCGATTGATACAACATGGTCCCAATAACCGCATAAATATAGAAGAAAATACTAAGTAATAAAAAAACGGTGCCCATGGATGGAATTGTTTTTAAAAGAGCATTCACCATTACCCTTAGTGAAGGAATAACCGAAACAGCACGCAACACACGGAGAACTCGTAATATCCTTAATACCGTCACATAATGGGATCCAACTAAAACATGCCCACTAGCAACAATTATAAAATCAAACAAGCTCCACGGATCCTTAAAAAATGTCCCTAGCGATTTGCTTCCTATTAATCGAATAATGATTTCAACCGTAAATATCCAGAGCAATACCTGATCAGCTATAAAGATCCAATTAGAAAAGTTTTCAGCGAAAAAGGAATATGTCTCTAACCCTACCAGAATCGCATTAATCAGGATTAAAACAATAATTGCGTTTATGAAAAAAGGATGCTCAGCAACCTGAGCACATTTTTGTCTAAACTTATTCATAAAACCATATACCCTCCTTTCCCATGTATATTTTACTTGTTTTTATAGTGCCTGTCACTTCCCGGTTTTTGTCGGAAATTGTCAAAATGTAAAAAATCCACGATTAGATCGTGGATTTTCAATGTCTATGCTATTTTCTTCTCACATGTTGTATAACAAACCGACTCCGCGGAATCGACGGCATTCTAACCATGCTATAATTCAAGTCTTGCGGTGGCACGTCATACGTTATGCGCTTCGTTAGAAATTCCAGACTTGTTTTCATAGCTTCAACCGTCACCCATTCACCAGCACAACGGTGTCCGATATCATATTCGCCCCCACCTTGAGGGATAAAATCAAAAGGACTGCCACTCCAATTTCCGAATCGCTCTGGCCTGAATGTATCTGGATTATCCCATAAATCCGGGCTGTGATTTGTTCCATAAATATCAAGAAGAACCAACGTCCCTTGCTTAAACTTGTATCCATTCCACGTAAAATCTTTTCGTACCCTAGCACCAGTAAAGGGGCCAAAAGGGTAAAACCTGCGAATTTCCTGGACAAACATCTGACTGTATTCCCCATCATCTTCTACCAGTTTCTTACCTGTCTCAGGGTATTGATGTAATGCCAAAGCACCAAACGTAATGTACCTTGCAATCGCAACAATTGGACGTATTATATTAATCAGTTCTACTGCGGCTGTTTTCAAATTCAATAAATTACCGTTTAAATCACGATGCCAGCTCATTGCATATAACGCCGTTTCTTCAGGTGCTTGCATTTTGCCTGAACGAACCTGTTCGATAATATATTTGATCCATTTTTCCGTTCGATTTCTTGCTGTTCTCCCTTGCCAGTGTCTCGGACCTACAGCTCCAAACGCGTCGATCATCGCTGCAAGGTCATTCGAACGCAGCTTTAACTCCTTTGCCCACAAAGGCACCCCAGCCCATTGGCATGCTACCCTGCACATGATTTTCTCGCCCTCTTCAAAAAGCTCTACCTTATGCATGTTTTCCCATTTTCGTGTGGCAATTTCCCACTGCTCAACAGTTAGGTTGTGAAGTACCTTCAGCCTCTGTGATGTCATTAGTGACATGAAAAGCTGTTTTCGGTGTTGGTGGGCTGCACCGTCCATTCCTTGCACTCCGCCTACGCCAAACAGGGACTTTTGGATTCTCATTGGTGCTGCTCCCTTTCGCTGAAATAACGCATTATCATAAAGAAGAGCACCCGCTTCTTCACCACTAATACAAATTGCCTTCTGACCAAGCAATCGGGTTTGAAAGATAGTTGATTGAAAGTAACGTAATCTATTTGGAATAAAATTGTAGCCCTCAGTCATTAATTTAATACTGTTATCAAGGCCTTTTTCTTTAGGGATTGTGTTCGTTGTTGCCATCGCTTGAGCAACTCCTTTTATAATTCAGCTTTTCATTAGCTTTCCCATGATACGGTTTTAACAAACAATGAATAAGAGGATTTTTGATCAGCTGGTGGGCAACATTCGGAAAGAGCCTGAGACTATTCAGGTGAAGCAACAACATAAACTTCATCTGAATACATAAAAGCTGACCAGAATTACTTCAGATCAGCTATCATAGGGTAAATTCATTCAGTGGGTAGTTGTGAAGTACAATTATTTTCGATGGGCCGAGCATTTACACGCATTCCAAAGATATACCGTATTAAATCGACCTTCCCTAAACTGCGATAAACTATTAATTTCCAGCTTTCACACGTGCTGCGATATCTAGGACGCGTTTTGCTTGATGCTTAACCGCTTCCTGCACATCCTCTGTCATTTTTCCGTCTTCTCCCTGTGTTACGCTTGTTCCGTATGGATTACCACCAGCAGTAGAAATGGATTCATCCGAGTAACCTGGTGGCACAATGATGGCACCCCAATGCATCATCGATGTGTATAAAGCTAGGATCGTAGCTTCTTGCCCACCATGTGAATTTGCTGCAGACGTCATACCACTTACTACTTTGTTCACTGTTTTACCAGATCCCCACAGACCACCCTGCATATCGATAAATTGCTTCATTTGTGCAGGTAAATTACCAAAACGTGTTGGCATACTAAAGATGATCGCATCAGCCCACTCAAGATCTTCAGAAGTGGCCTCAGGTACAACATCTTTTGTTGCTTCAAAATGTTCTTTCCATCCCGGGTTTGAGGCGATTGCTTCTTCTGGAGCAAGTTCAGGTGCCCTGACCACTTTTACTTCAGCACCATTTTCCTTCGCACTTTCTTCAGCCCATTTTGCCATCTGGTGGTTATTACCTGTTGAGCTATAATAAATTACTGCTAACTTCACATCTGCCATTATTTTAAACTCCTCTATAGTAATTTTTAAAAACACTATAATTAAGTTCCCCTGACAGAACATATTTTATTCTATTTAACTTAGGTCATTTATAGAAATAAATCTAACCCTAAATCAGTTGCAATACCAAAGATAAGGGACCAAACCCCAATACTAATGGTCATCCATACCATAACTTTCATTTTCTGCGTACCTAAAGACATCCCAACAAATGTGGCAATATGTGTTCCAATTAAAATCGGTCCTAGAAGTGCGAGTCCTGGGAGACCATATTTTTCCCAAATCTTTTTACCGCGCACGGATCGCTGGGAGGGTGTTTTTCCTTTTTTCTTTGCTCGTTTAGCGTACCATGCCTTTAATTTATCGAACCCGACAGCGATGGGAATCACCGTGATCAAGTTTCCTATAAAAGCTAAAAGTATAACCCAAAAAGGAGATAAACCACCGATAATACCCAATGGAATAACCAAAGCAATTTCAAACCATGGGATCGCAGCCCCCAGAAACACTAACGCGTATTCGTAAAACATGATACCCCTCCTCCACATTTGCGCATGATAAAAGGTAAGCAACTACTCTTTATACAGAGGTCACTTACCACATATATTTAATATCCATTACTTCAATTTTATATCTTTTTTTCTCATAAGTCACTCAACAAACCTTATAGATTGCTGTTTTATCACAGTTTAATGGGCAGGTCGACTATCGGTACGCCTTGGGACTGCGCGTGAATGCTCGCCCCATCGAAAACATTTGGGATTGCGCGTAATCATCCACCCTTGTGCATTCGAAACACCATGGAATGAAGGTTTACATTAATATAAATGAGGTACTCGATTTGAAAATATAGGTACAGCCTTTCTAATCTCAGAAACAGTATCGAGCGCAAGTGATTCCACTATTGTTTCCTCTTTTGTTTCACTTCCAGTCCTTAAAGGATTACCGGTAGGGTCAATAATCATGGAAGATCCTCCAAAGTCCACCCCGTTGTAACTTCCGATACGATTACTTGAAACAACATACATTTGATTTTCAATCGCACGAGCAACTTGTAATGTCTTCCAATGCTCAATTCTTACTGCCGGCCATTCTGCAACAACATACATAATCTGTGCATCTTGAAGTGCTAAGCTTCTAGCTAATTCTGGAAAACGAAGATCATAACAAATAATTAGTCCCATTTTCACACCATCTAATTCAAAAGTCGTTACCTTCTCTTGTCCGCCAGTCAAATAACGGGGTTCATCTAACATCGGAACGAGATGAATTTTGTCATACTCATTCACTACGACGCCCTGGCGATCCACAACAATGGATGTATTATAAATGCCTTCTCCTTTATAATTCGCAAATGACCCACCAATTATATTAACATGGTAGGTGATGGCCATATCACTTAGAAACGAAGTAGTAGGTTCAGCGTCCACATCGGCAAGCTCCTTTAATTCGGAAAGCGTATACCCTGTCGTCCACATCTCTGGTAGTACGATTACATCAGGTTGCGCTGCTTCCGCTGTTTGCTTTATCCATTGCCTAACATTTTCCCTGTTTTTCTTAGGGTCTCCCGCTACAATATCCATTTGATAAACGGCATGTTTCATATTACGTCCCCCTCCAATTAACAGTTTTTCACTCGGTTACCGAATCAACCGTACACGCAGCTTATACTTTTACAAATAAATGCTTCTTGGTTTATTGTACTCCTTTTAGCCTCTCATGTAATCCATTATTAAGTTATATTCCGAATTTAGCGAGTAAAGAATTAAATTTGCAGAACAAAAGCGCAAGCGCCCGTTTAGCAACGTACAAACTGCGCCCGCGCATCGCGGGTGGTTCAACGTTGCCACGCAAAGTGGCGGTTTTAGTTGAACTTCCACCCCGAAATGAGATTAGATGAACTTGACTTATCTCCAATAATGGAGAAAGTCAAAGTGAATCTTATGCTTGGAAAGCGAAAAGGAAACATGCCCCTTCATAGGGGTATGCCGACGCCTGAGCGCAAGCCCGGTTTTAGTCGGCCTTCCTTAAGCCTAGTGAGTAGATGTTGACTTTCACCACAAGGGTATAAGTGCGACTAAGCCTCTGGCGGAGCCAATCGGCAAGTCTTCTTTATCGTAGTGGAGGAGTGTGAAGTTTGATAGTTGCTGGGCGCTGGAGCTGGACGTGGATATTTCGGTAACTAAGTTATCCACAACATTTAAATTCTATAGTTTCCTATGCCATTAGAAAACTTGGCATTTACCAAGCCGTTCGGTTAATGCCTTATCTGCAAAAAAAAGAGTAGACTATCATTAGCCCACTCTACCTGTTCTATTTGTCTTTAGCGTTATGCTGATGAAGTGGAGGATGTACCAACCAACCTTTATCTTTGTTAAGTTGAAGAAACTTGCCACCAAGTGTTGCACACTGTGTGTGGAATTGCCCGAACATCATAATAATATCTTCCCGAATGGATTCCCCCATCATTACATTGTAAATTTTACCTAACATTTTTTGTGAACATTTGCACATAAGGGAATATAAAAGATTTCACAGCTTTTGGTAGTTTAATCGACAAATATTTGATACTCTTTAATGTGAGGAATAAAGAGAGCGTTTTACATATATTGATTAAGCACTGGGGGTTATTATGTGAAAAGACTAGTCGTTTTAGGCGGAGGATATGGCGGAATTAACGCTATTTTAGGTTTATTGGACCATCAGTTACCTGAAGATGTACATATAACAATAGTTGATCGAAATCCATACCACTCATTAAAAACAGAATTCTTCACGATTGCTGCAGGTACTTCTGCGGAGAAAGATGTCCGTATTGAATTTCCTAAAGATAACCGTGTTCACTATGAGTATGGCGAAATCACAAAAATTGATTCTGAAAATCAACAAATTATACTTACTGCCAAAAAAGATCCAATCCCATACGATTACTTACTAATTGGGTTAGGATGTGAAGATAATTATCACGGAGTAGAAGGGGCAGCAGAATTCACAGAAAGTGTTCAAACATTTGCTAAAGCAAGAAAAACCGGACTAGCAGTTGGAAATTTAAAGGCGTATGGAAAAGTTACTATTGTTGGTGCCGGTCTAAGCGGAATTGAAGTTGCTTCTGAAATAAGAGAGAGTAGACCAGACTTGAACATTAGAATACTCGATCGCGGATCATCTGTGTTGAAAGCGTTTGATACGAAGATTCAGGAGTATGTGGCCGAATGGTTTGTCAAGAATGATGTCGACGTATTGCACCACTCTATTGTGGAATATGTGGAGAAAGAGGGCGTATGTAATAAAGGTGTATGCTATATGGATGACGTTACCATTTGGACAGCAGGTGTACGCCCCAATTATTTAGTTCGGGAGTTACCATTTGAAAAGGATGATCAGGAAAAAATCATTGTAAATGACTTTTACCAAGTTCCTGAACAACCAAATGTGTATGTAGTTGGCGATTGTGTATCCTCCATTCATTCTCCAAGTGCCCAACTCGCGGGTCAACAAGGCGAACAAATTGCTGACGTATTATTGGCTGTATTGAAAGATAAAGAACCTTCGAAGCCGAAAGAAATAAAGCTTAGAGGAACGCTTGGATCTCTAGGAAAATCAGATGGATTTGGCAACATGATGCAAAAATCTGTAACAGGATACCTACCTAGACTCGCCAAATCGGGAGTACTGTGGTTGAATAAACGGCATTAGGAGAAATAGTATTAGATAAGAAGAGCCATGATCTCAAGTGAGATTGTGGCTCTTTTAAAATTTACATAAAATTAACCTGCTCTTAGTACTCCGTTAATCAAAATATTGTACACTGTAATTAGAAATTAACACAGCTTATCCGGAGGTGTACCATGCGATTGCTTGCTAAAGTAAGTGTTTGTCTTGGAGCTGTCCTTTTATATATGTTCTAACTAGAATGATGACAATTGAATGATTCTATAATACCCTTAGGGCTCTTGAATGGTAAACAAGCACCCTCCCCCTAATTTGACAAATTATGGCCAAATCCTAGCGGTGCCTGTCACTGTTCCTATTTATCAAATGGAAATAGTTGTTGTTTTTTTGCCTGTTCTGCGTGATCTGTGATTATTTCATCAAAAATTTCTTGTTTATCTTTATCTTTTGTATTGATACGTAATTGTTCAGCGGATTGAATCAGTTTCACTTCTTGGATTTCTTTATGAACGTCACGCAGTTCTCTATCCTCTGTTTCAATTCCCAATATTGTTGCTTCGTGCTTGACTGATGTTTCAAAAACTTCTTTGCTAATTGTTTCAATATCTTTTCCTTCAGTCGATATACCTAATTCATCCGCTCGTTGATGTACCCTTGCTTCCTGGACTTCTTTAGCCAACTCTTCTGGCTCTTTCCCATCCGTGCCGATACGCATTTCTTCGGCCTTTTCCATAACTTTTCGATGATGTATTTCTTTTGCAAGCTCTTTGAACTCTTTCCCCTCTGTTTCAATCCCCAATTCTGCTGCCGCTTGGTTTATGCTAGCTTCCGACACTTCTTTTCTTAAGGTCTCTGCATCTTTTCCTTCTGCTTCAACACCAAGTTCCTCTGCTTTATACTTTAGAAATGCCTCACTTTTGAAAAAGTCGGCCTTCCCATGAGCCTTCTTATGATCCTTCTCTTCTGACTTCCATACCTCATCATGGGAATCAGCGGAAACCGAATCCTGCCACATAATTCCGAGTGATAGCACCATTGCAACCAGTATTAATAAACCCTTTTTCATCTGTAACCATCCTTCCCGTTGTGAAAATCACTTTAGTTCATAGCATTTCCAATCATGGCTAAGAAATGAATAAAAAATGAAAAAGAGTAGGATTTTATTCAAAAAAAGCGCTCCAAAAAAACTTCTAAATCTGGCCTTGCAATATAGGGCGCTATTCCCTTATTCAAGAATTTGCGTCCGTATCTTGAATAGTCTCATTCTGCTATTAGCTGAAGTCCTTCTAATCAAATAAGTCCTTAATCTTATTAATGTCTTTTTCGCTTAATTGTTTATTCAGCGTGTTATTAAGCAACGACAACATTTCTTCTGCTAGTCGTTCCCCTTCTTCTGAAAGTAAAACATCAACGGAGCGCTTATCCTTCTCATCGGTCGTACGCTCGATCAATGACTCTCCTCGATATTTTTCCATCCTTGATACTAGTCGAGACAATGCGCTATGACTCAGACCGACCTTTGGGAGCAGATCTGATAAACGCATTTTCTTTTCGTCCGTTTGTGCAAGGAAGTATAACAAATAAAATTCATTAATGCCCAATTGAAATTGATGATGTAACGTATAGTCCATGGCTTTCAATAGGCGATCATGATATTTCGTAAGGTTAATCCAGGTTGCAAACAACTCATTATCGTTCATATTTATAACCCTTTCCGATTCAATGTATTGACACAATTATAGCATACCGTTTAATATATGTATGCGCAAGCAAATAAATGAATCAGTGTTAAAGTGTATGCACTATCCTTAATTTTATTTTATATGCATGCACAAGCAAATAGCCAGGAGGTATTACAATGAATAATTTATTCACCCCCTATTCCATCAAAAATTTAGAGTTAAAAAACCGCATCGTCATGTCACCGATGTGCCAGTATTCCGTTGACAAAGAAGATGGCGCTCCAAACGATTGGCATTTCGTACACTATATTTCTAGAGCTGTCGGTGGAACAGGGTTAATTATCATGGAAATGACGAGTGTAACACCCGAGGGTCGAATTACGAATGGTGACCTGGGCCTTTGGTCAGATCACCAAATTCCAGAATATCAACGAATCATCAATGAGATTCACAAACACAGCGCTAAGGTCGGCATTCAAATTGCACATGCGGGACGCAAGGCTGAAGATGCTGCCCAACCTGTTGGTGCTTCCGACATTCCTGTAGAGGTTCTGCCGGAAGAAACGATGAATGGTGAACTTAAATCTCCAAGAGCTTTAACAAAACAAGAAGTTCAAGAAACTGTTCAACAGTTTAAGGAAGCTACGGAACGAGCCGTTAAAGCAGGGTTTGACACGATTGAGTTACACGGTGCTCACGGTTATCTATTGCATCAATTTATGTCACCAAGCAGCAACAACCGCGCCGATGAATATGGAAAAGACTTAGCACTTTTTGGAGAAGAAGTCGTTAGAGCAGTTAAAAGTGTGATGCCTAAAGCGATGCCTCTCATTATGCGGATGTCTGCAATTGAATACGTGGACGATGGCTATGATTTATCGCATTCGATAAAAATGGCTAACCGTTTTAAAGAAGCAGGCGTGGATCTTTTCCATGTATCCAGTGGTGGTGAAGGTCCTCCAGGAAAAAGCAAACCGAAAAATACCCCGGGGTATCAAGTACCTTTCGCACGTGAATTTAAAGAGAAACTAGGTCTTCCGGTCATTGCCGTTGGAAAATTAAGCGATCCTGCCCTTGCAGAAGCAACGATCTCCAATGGAGATGCTGAACTTGTAGCTATTGCACGAGGCATGCTCAATGATCCTTACTGGGGATTACACGCAGAAAAAACATTAACTCGTAAAGTAAATCCTCCTTTTCAATACGCAAGGGGAATACGATAAAAAGGGCTTCCCTAATGTAAGCCTTTTTTATTAAACCAATTTACATAGCCCTCATTAAACGTGCTTTGGTTTATTTTCTTCTACGGAAACATTTAGTTTGATCTTGCTCTTCAATTATCGTGGCCCTATTGCGGCACATATTTATTCGGTTATCGCGCCCGATCGTATTGCTTAACTAATTCCAATTTTTAATATTTTGACGGCATCATTAATGTTGCTAAACATCAAAAAGTAATTTTATTTTCTGTTCCTAAAAGCAGCCTTTGTATATTTTCCATATGTCTAAAAAGAACCATAAGTGCCATTAGACAGGCAAATATATTAAAATATAAGGTATGCCCAAAAACAGGAATAAATGAAATAGCCACAATAAGCATTGTAGCACATATGGTGCCTAAAGAAACATAACGTGTTAAAGCTACTATTATCACAAAAAAGCCAAGGCATAAAAGGGCTATAACCCAGTCAATCATAAACAGCACAGCCACTGCTGTCAGTGCTCCCTTTCCCCCTTTAAACCTAAAATATACCGGCCAGTTATGCCCTATAACCGCTCCTGCTCCTGCCACTAAAAGGCTTACGGAATCCACCGCCCCTCCCGAATAAAAGTAAACGCCAAGTAACAAGCCTATATAACAAGCGATCATCCCTTTTAATATATCTCCCACAAGAACAAATACCGCAGCAGATTTCCCAAGCACCCTTAAAGTATTGGTAAGCCCGGCGCTTTTGCTTCCGTGGCATCTTATGTCCTTACCGCATATTTTCCCTACAATCACTGCTGTATTAAGGCTACCTAAAAGGTAGCCCACAGCTAAGGCTGCAAAAAGCTTTAAAATATCAATCATCACTTTTCTCCCTAGGAGTTATTAATTTTACTTTCATTTACTTCTTCATCCAAATAAAATCTTAGAAACACAGACGATCGAGTTTCATCTTTCATTTCATAACCCCGTGAATGTGTTTTCTATAAATGTAGAGTGACGAGATTGCTCCAACTAATATTGAGATTATAATAGGCAAAAACATATACTGTCTATAAAATTCCGATTCACTTGGTACAAAGAGAAGAAAAAAGACAAGTGAAAACAATAATGAATAGAACATATGTTCTCCGACACGAGATTTAAGCAACAATGTATGATCATCGCCATTTCGTATCTTCTTCATATATATTCCATAAATAATCAATGAACCTAAGCCCACTATTGTCCCGATCACGATGAATAAAATAAAATTCTCGGAGCTATGTGCCAGGAAATCATCCATTCGGTTAAATATAAACATAAAAATCCATCCTTATTATTTTATATCCTTCGTACACTTTCTGTTTATCAAAATGTCACACTTGCTACAAAAGTGGTTGGAGAAACCCATCAAATATTTTTTGGTAACCAAAGGGCAAAATTGAAGTTACCAATAAACCTATTAAAATAGAAGAGGTTACCAAAACTCTACGTTTTCGAGGCGTTATTTCTTCTCTTTTATAGGCGATGTTTAATACTTTGATCATAGAATACACCGTGATAAAAATTATGATAGCTGAAAATATACTAATTAAAATTACGTCCATTTCCGAACCCCTTTCACCCAATCATGTAACTTACCTACAATTAAGCACAGGAAGGGTTTAGCCTAATGCATAAAACACCTTTATTTCAATCCAAGTTGATTTCCAATTCTTTTTTGTAATGCGGGCTTCGTAAATCTGCAGACGTTGCTTATCCTCTTTAAAAAATGAAGTAGGCTTTACCTCTAAATTGACAAGATCACTAATTCCACAAGGGGCTATTAATATCACATTATCTGTTTCATCTAATTTTACTCCTATAGCTGTCGCTGTTTCTGGAAACTTAGAAATAGCATCAACTGAAGAAGAATAAGGAGGAATATTGTTATTAATATGCATTCTGGCTTCATTTTTCACAGACCAGGGAGTGTTAGGCATAAGATTCATAAGCGTTTCTTCAAGTTTCTTTTCCTCTAATTCATTACTATTTATAGGTTCGAAATAAATGACATCAATATCCGCGATCGGTGTTCTTTCACTGAAATTATGTAATGTATCCCATACTTTTGAACGAACAAATCCAGCACATATCCACCAATCAGGTAAATTCAATGATTTTGCTGATCGTAATATATCCATCATCCATTTATCTTCTTTAATAAGTGAAATAATTTTTTCTTTATCGATTACTATAAAAACCACTCCTTATCCTTCTTCAACGAAACTTAACTACTTTAAGTACATTCATTCACATTATCTATATTCATTTTAACACAAATATTCGGAATTACTTGCAAAAATCGATTCTCCAAAAAATAAAAAGCGATGTGAGCTCATGCACCACACCGCTAATCGATCTTATTCATCTTTCTTACTGATATACTCGTTCGGTTCCTGCCCGTCTATGGTATTGCTGTTTTTATATTGACTTTTTCGCCCGTTACGGCGTTCCCCGCTTTGTTCATTTTTCTTAAACATATTGTTGAATTCCTTTCCTTTGTTGACCATATTTATCAGAACCCCTTTATACAAGATTAAGGGTTAGTTTTTGATTTTAAAGGGTTTTTATACATAAAGGAAAAGTGTTATGAGATCACTAAACATGGGCTATATATACGCTATCAACAATCCACCAATCGCACCTGTCACCACAATAATCCACGGCGGGAGCTTCCAGTAAACCAACATACTGAACAAAATTGCTGCCAGTGCAAAATCGATTGCACTATGAATCGAACTGGTCCAAATTGGGTTGTAAAGTGCAGCGATTAAGATACCTACAACGGAAGCATTTACTCCTATCAGAGCACCCTTTATTTTCGGATTGCTACGTAAGGCATCCCAAAATGGCAATGTACCTAATAGGAGAAGGAATGCAGGCAGGAAGATTGCGAATGTCGCAAAAAGACCACCTTGCCAGCCGTTAATGACTGCGCCAATATATGCCGCAAACGTAAATAATGGCCCGGGAACTGCCTGAGCGGCACCGTATCCTGCTAAAAACTCCTGTTCACTTAGCCATCCTGCAGGAACAAATTCCTGTTCTAATAAAGGCAAGACGACATGTCCTCCCCCAAATACAAGCGAACCAGAGCGATAGAAGCTATCAAATAAAGCAACCCATTCGATTGACGTAAGATTTCGTAGTATCGGAAGTAATAAGAGTAATCCAAAAAATAACGTTAAACTAATATAACCTATACGACGTGAAATAGGAAAATGGGAAATGGATTGTTCCTCCTGTTTGGTTTGCTGACGATAAACAAGAAAACCGATAACCCCAGCCAGTAAGATAACACCAATCTGTGTGTACGCTGTTTGCCATAGTAATGTAACGATTAGCGCAAATAATGCAATTGTTTTTCTTTGCAGATCAGGCGTTAACTTTTGGGCCATACCTAAAACTGCATGGGCAACAACGACTACAGCAACTATTTTCAATCCATTAATCCATCCTGCATCTTCTATATTGAACGTATGGAGAAGGGAAGCGAAAATAATAAGTGCAATGACGGATGGCAGTGTAAAGCCTAGAAAGGAAATAATTCCTCCAACTATTCCTCCACGCATAATACCGATACCAATTCCGACCTGACTGCTAGCAGGCCCAGGGAGGAACTGACAGAGCGCAACCAAGTCTGCATAGCCTTTTTCGTCCATCCACTTTCGTCTGCGGATATACTCTTCGTGAAAGTATCCTAAGTGTGCAATAGGTCCACCAAATGAAGTTAGCCCCAGTCTGGTAGAAACGATTAAGATTTCCAACCATGTTTTCAGTTTTTTATTCATGGTTACACCGCCCATCTAATCTTTTATTTCTTTAAATAATTCATAGGCTTTTGCTCGGGCTTGTTCAAGAATTTCTTCCCCTTGATCGTTGCTGTATAATACTTTCTTAAAGTACCATGTTCTATTTTGCTATTCAATAGCTTTTACAAAACTTTACATTGAATCAATATTTTTTCCTTATCCCCTCACTTAAACCAGCCCTTCTCCTTAAACTTCGAGATGGCTTCAATCCGGTTGCTCACATCAAGCTTATCCAAAATTACGGAAACATAATTACGAACAGTTCCATTCGTAATAAAAAGCCGGTTTGCAATTTGTTTTGTCGTTTTGCCGTCAGCAATTAGTTTAATGACCTGCTCCTCCCGCTCTGTAAGTGGACTTCCATTATCAAATGCCATATCAACCAATTCCGGAGCATAAATTTTTCTGCCATCCATAATTGTGCGAATGGAACTTGCCAATTCTTCACTTGGGCTGTCTTTAAGCAGGTAGCCACTTACCCCGGCATTTCTTGCACGTTCAAAATATCCTGTTCGTGCAAAGGTGGTTAGCACAATCACTTTACACGGATCATCCTTCAATTCCTCCGCTGCGTCCAGTCCACTTTTAAGTGGCATTTCAATGTCCATGATACAGATATCAGGCTGTTCTCGCTTTACCACAGCAAGTGCCTCCTCGCCGTTCCTAGCTTTGCCGACAACTTTCATATCTTCTTCCAAATCAAGGATAGACCCAAGCGCGCCAAGTAGCATACGTTGGTCTTCCACAATCACGATGCGGATCAAGACAATTCCTCCTCTTCCATTTGTTGAATAACATGTGGCACATGAATGGTCAGGGTGGTACCCTGTGACGACTCAATCGTTAAGCTCCCGTTCACAAATTCCAATCGTTCTTTTATGCCCTGGAGACCGTTCTCTTGAAAAGCCATTTGCTCCGGGATACCAATTCCATCATCTTTTACTTGGAGAACCAGCTCGGTAGAAGATTGCATGATTGATACTCGGCACGCGGTTGCTTGACTGTGCTTGACAACATTCGTTACAGCTTCTTTCAGACACATACTCAACACATTTTCGGTTAATAGTGGGGTATTGGTAAGCTCCGGACTTCCATCCAAATGAAAGTCAATCTGTGCAGCCTGCAAAATTTGCTGGATACGGATCATTTCATCTTGCAATTTTTTCCCCTTCATATCTGAAACCATTTCACGCACTTCTTTTAACGCGGTTCTTGCCGTCTGGCGGATGTCTTTTAATTCCGATTTGACTGTTTCAGGATTTGCTTCGACTAATTTTCCGGCTAAATCACTTTTCAACCCAATAAGAGAAAGCTTTTGCCCCAATGTATCATGAAGGTCACGTGCAATCCGTTGACGCTCCTCTACAACAACTAATTGCGAAATCTTTTTATTTGCATCTTCTAATTGATCCTCTAATCTTTCACGCTTGTTCCGATTGTATAACGTAAATGGCAACAATATCACACCAACTACCGTGATAATAATAAATGGCAGCTGGGAAAAGAAAAATTCATTCTGTGTGTAAAATGCAGTTCCAACAGCACTGATCGTAGTAACAAGATGAACCACATACAGGGAGATAAACCCACCTTTATGCTGAATATTCCCTATGTAAAAAGCTAGAAATAATGCAAAATAAACATACCCTAAAAATATTGTCATCACAATACTTATCATCATATTTATGCTAACGGATAAATATACGGTCCACGTCCAGTCCTGTGCTAGAAAAGAGACCCTGTATATTGTGAAAAAGGATAAAATCATCACAATACCAAAGATTATTTCCAACATTCCCGACGAACGAAACACAAAATAGAATGGTAATACGCAAAATATTATCCAGGCATAGGCACTGAGCCCAGTGTTTTTCGGGATGATGTGATACCAATTATGCATGACGGGTCTCCTTCCTTTTTCACAAATTATTTCGATAGGACGAGCATTTACGCGCAGTCCCAAATGTTTCCGGTGGGGCGAGCATTTACGCGCAGCCCCAAATGTTTCCGGTGGGACGAGCATTTACGCGCAGTCCCAGGACGTCCGCATTTAGTCGACCTGCCCATTAAACTACTGTAAATTCCGAGCGTCTATACAAGTATACTTAGAAATCTGGCATTCGCCAAGTCATTATCGTGAATGCCTTTGGTGCACTTATGCGAATGGGAAAGTTATTGTGCTTTCATTTTATCAAAAATACGACCATCCAATACTGTTCGTTGGATGGTCGCTTTTTCATAACGTATTTATTTTTCCTGAAAGCTCGATGGCCGTTGCCCCAGGTCCAGATTTAGTTTTCTTTTTTTTAACAGATCTTTAATTTCTTTAAAACTTACAAACGTTTTATTCGTCTCATCATACAGCCTGAAACGAATCGATTTTAAACTAGATGCTAGTGTAATGGTTGTTGCTTGTTGTAATGGTGGAGTTGATTCATGTGCTGTTTCCAGGTTATAATTCGGCACTCTGGGACTGAGGTGATGAACATGATGATAACCGATATTGCCGGTTAACCACTCTATTACTTTTGGTAGCTTATAATAGGAACTTCCATCAACAGCAGCTTTTACAAAATCCCACTCATCCTCATTTTCAAAGTAAGAATCCTCGAACTGGTGCTGGACATAAAATAGCCATATCCCAGCGGCACCCGCTATAAATAGAATCGGCAATTGAATGATTAAGAAAGCCTGCCAGCCGATTGCCCAAATCAAAAGTCCATATATAACCGCAACCGATGCATTGATCAAGTACGTATTCAATCGTTCTTTTCGTTTTGCTCCTTTACGATTGAAACGATTCGATATGAGGAAAAGGTAAATCGGGCCTAAACCGAACATAACAATGGGAGTTCGATACAGACGATAAGCTAACCTGCCCCAAAAAGATGCTTCTACATATTCATCAACTGTCATCACCCATACATCCCCTGTACCACGCTTGTCTAAATTACTACTCGTCGCATGATGGATCGCATGACTCCTTTTCCATTTTTCAAAAGCGAATAATGTAATAATCCCGGTAATCGTACCAACTACCCGATTCGCCTTACCACTTTTGAAAAAAGAACCGTGTGTGCAATCATGGAAAATAATAAAGGTTCGAACGACAAACCCTGCCGCTATCACTGATAAGGCTAAGCTTAGCCATATTGAGATGGACAAGCTTTGGTATGCAAGAAACCATATCAGGATAAACGGGATTATTGTATTGATTAGCTGAATGATACTAGCCTTCATATCTGAATTCGCAAAAGGTGTGACACTTTTTCTTAATTGAGCTTGTTTTTGTTTACTCATATAACTTACACCCTCCAAGATAGGAAATTTCTTATGATTAAATATCTCTATCTTTATCATAGGGATAAATTTAAATTTTAAACAGACACAAACGTCAAGGATAGAGTATGACAAGTGTCATATAGGTAGGTGCCTGTCACTTCCCGGTTTTTGGCGCTTTTTGTCGAATCCACAAATGTTCATATACATAAAAATAGGTGCTTAACAGACATCCTGCTAAGCACCTATTTACGATTCGGACGATTATTTCTTCCGGCCTGACATAACAAGTAAAACGACGCCAATTCCCAGTATAATGGCTGCACTTGATGTAAATGGGAGTCCAAACATTTCAGCTGTTGCTCCGGATATAGTGGACCCAACTACCGATCCAAGAGAGAAAAAGGCGTAAAAGATACCATATGCTTTCCCACGATTAACTTTCGTGGAAACCTCTGAAACGATTTGATTCATCGAAGGAAATATAAGCGCAAATCCAACACCGTAAATGACCATTAATAAAATACCTACCCACAAAATGGCTATAAAATTCAAGAAGAAATGTACCAACCCAATAATAACCAGTCCTGTGATTACTAAATTAATAGGAGGAAGTTTTTCATAAATTCGATTAACCGGACTTAAAAAGATGATGATTGCAACAATCCCAAATGTACTTAAAAGCATCCCAGTTGTAGCGGAGTCTAGCCCCATTTCATCAACTTTTAAAGGCAGTGCAAACGCCAATGTTCCATTACTTATCATTAATCCAAAGGCTGCGAGAGATGCCTGTATCAGCAATGGCTCTTTTAGAAGTGGCAAAAAATGCTTTAAAGCAACTTTGTTTCTTTCACGAGAAGTAAAAGATTCTTCAACGAATTTCACTAATAATACGGAAGTGATAAGGAATAGTACCGCCACTAACCAGAATACATAGTCAATCTGGGCTCTAGCGGCCATAATACCACCAACGGCCGGCCCAATAATCGCCGCTATACCAATACAACCACCGGTCCAGGCCATTGCCTTGCCTCTTGATCCTTTCTTAGTCTGATCTCCCACATAAGCAAATGCTGCTGGAATCAAAACACCTCCGGCAATCCCATGAAGCAGCCGAATAACAAAAAGCTGTTCACCTGTCTGTGCAAATGGATAAAAGAATAGAATAAATGCACCACTTAGCATCCCTGCAAGCAGGACTTTCTTACGACCAAATCTATCAATAAAATGACCACCAAATATATTACCAGCCATATTAGTAAGCGAGTAAATCGCAACAATTGATCCCGCCAAAAAATGCGAAGCACCTAATTCAAGTGCATATGGCGTAATAATCGGCAGTTGAATAAATGTATCTAAAAATGAAACCATAATAATAAAATATAGAACTATCGTCATCCTAAAATCCCTCTCTTTCCTTCCCTATTATACATCACGAAAAGTATAAATTCGCTGGATAAAATTCAACAAATTTTAGAATGCGAATTACATGTTTAGAAAATGTGGCATTCGTTGCTTTTTCTACTCGCACTCGCTATCGGCAATAAAAAACGTATGTCAGGCTCGAAAGACCTGACATACGCATCATGTTCATAATGATTCATTCACTGAGCTAGTTATTTCCAATCGCCAACCGTTTCCTGTGTCATTTCAATTATCTGCTTCAATTTATCTATTGGGATTTGCCCTGGTGCAGAGCGTTGCACGCCTATGCCAAATGTCATGATTGACCCATACGCCCAGCCTACTATTCTACTCAAACTACCGATGTCCCCCATTGACATTGTTATAATAGGTATACGTAAATCGTCATCCATTTCTTTTGTTACGTTAAGTAATAGTAACACATCATCTTTATGCTCAGGCATGACAGCTACTTTAGCAATATCAGCACCGTAAGATTCAGACTTTATTGCTTGTTGCATGATGGTTTCGTTCTCCGGTGTAAAATCAAAGTTATGATAAGATAAGATTAATTTTTTATTATGGGACTTTGATATTCTTCGTAGTTCCTTAATATGCTCAGGATCATTGGATACTTCAAAGTCAATACTATTAACAGCTGGGCTTTTACATAGCTCACTTAATAAATGAACCTTTTCATCCTCTGTTAGCGAAATTTTTTGCCCACCTTCCCGTTCAGAACGAATAGTAACAATCATAGGCTTGTTACTAATAGAGGAAATTTCCTCCGCTATCATTAAAACATAATTGACATGATGAATGTCTTTTAGGAAATCTGCGCGCCACTCAATTACGTCTGGTTGTTTCGGAATAACAGTGTTCAGCTCATCACGTATTTCTTCTTTGTTTTTTCCGGTTAGAGACGTACATATATAAGGCGGTTTTTTATGTGTGAAAATATCCATTGTCATCGAAAGGTAACTCCTTTTTTTAGCAGTAAGAAAGTATAAACTTCCTCCTGTATAAGTGCGGGCTTGGGAACTCGCCATTAAAGGCTTGACGAATGCCAAATCTTCTAATCTATCTACATTACACTAATGTTATCATTATCGTAACTTGGATTTCTTATTATTGCAATAATTATAAGCCGATTTAGTTCTGAATTTCTAACAATATAGTAGAATAGAGTATAGTAGAATTTGTATGTTGTTATATGGAGGTGATGGGATGAACCTATCAAGCATTACTAAAAAATTGCAGAATAGAAGTCCCTCTATTCTTGGGCAAGATGAACTTCAGAAGTCCGCCATACTGCTCCCACTTATTCAAGTGGATAATGAAACGCATATTTTATTTGAAGTTAGGTCGATGAAAATGCGTAGACAACCAGGTGATATTTGTTTCCCTGGTGGCAAAATTGATAAAGCCGACAAGACCCCTAAACACGCTGCAATCCGGGAAACCACAGAAGAATTAGGGATTGATGAATCTGCTATTGGGGATGTTATTCCACTTGATTATATCGTGCATGACGCTGGGCGAATGATCTATCCATTTATCGGCACCCTTAAAAACGTTGAAAAAATCACGCCAAGCGAAGCTGAAGTAGAAGAAATTTTCACTGTTCCACTGGACTATTTCCTCCGAACAAAACCGGATATCCATAAAGTTGATATCAAAATCGAACCTGATAAAGATTTTCCATTTGATTTAATTGTTGGTGGCAAAAATTACAACTGGCATGCACGTCAAATCGATGAAATCTTTTATAAATATGATGGAAAAGTCATTTGGGGATTAACAGCAAAAATACTAAGGCACTTTTTAAGCTTACTGGACAAAGACAATAACGATATCAAGTAACACTATGTTTATCAATTATGAGCCAAAGGACTGGATCCGATTTATTTATACTCGGATCCAGTCCTTTTTTTGATAAGAACGTTTGAAACGTTCCTATCTGCTCACTGGCTAAAACTGTCACGTCCTGGGGCTGCGCGTAAATGTTCGCCCCACCGAAAACATTTGGGACTGCGCGTAAATGCTCATCCCACCGCAACCATTTGTGCGTCGTAAGTGGGCGTTGGCATGCACCTAAAGGCTTGGTCAATACCGGTTTTTTCAAAAAGTATAGAGTGAAATACAAGCTTCAACCCTCTTCACGTCTCCCTTCTTGTAAAATTAACACTATCTTTACACTATCTACATACTGACTTAACATTCACCTATTATACTAGCAAATGAGGGTGGACATCGCCCAAAAATAATTAAGGGGAGGACATTATTTATGAGTTTCAAGAAGGTTTCGTTTTTTCTAGTAGTAGTAACCATGGCAGTTCTAATCGCAGCTTGTGGGGGAACAAGTGCAGAAGAAGGTTCAGATGAAAGTTCAGAAGAATTCGGTGATAACGTGGTTATAGATGGATCAGGAACGGTTTATCCTTTAATGTCCCGATTAGCTGAGGAGTACATGGTAAATGAACAACCAGACGTATCTGTTGAAGTAAGTCGTGCAGGTACAAGCGCTGGATTTGATAGATTTCTAGAAGAAGACGGCACAGACTTTAATGATGCTTCACGTCCAATTGCAGAAGATGAACAAGCGGCTGCAGAAGAACTTGGATTTGAACCAATGGAGTTAAAGGTAGCCTTAGATGGCTTAACGATGGTTATCCATCCTGATAATGACTGGGCAACTGAAATGACGGAACAAGAGGTTATTGACATTTTCCTTGCAGATAGTGATGTTACTACCTGGGATGACGTTAATTCTGAATGGCCTGATGAAGAAATCAGCAAAATGGGGCCAAATGAAAACCACGGTACGTATGAATTCTTTTATGAAGAAATTTTAAATGAACAAGATTTGGATCAAAATACGAATCTGCAGCAAGAATATTCAACACTGGTTAACTTAGTCGGAGAAGACGTAAATGGGATTGCATTCTTTGGCTTTGGTTACTACGTAAATAACCAAGATGACCTGCAGGCTGTAAGCATTGATTTCGGGGACGGGCCGGTGGAACCATCACTAGACACAATTGATGAAGAAGGTGACTACGCTGACTTTACTCGCCCTGTATTCACGTACTTAAATGTTGAGAATGCTAAGGAAAAACCACAGGTATTAGACTACGCTTTATATATTGTAAATAACGCAAATGACTTTGCTGGAGAAACTGGATTCGCACCAATTCCTGAAGATGAAATTCAAGAATTAGCTGAAGAATTAGAAGCGCTTCAATAATAGTACTAGATTCTTATAACAGAGGCAACTAAGGTGGGGGGGCTTGAACGCACTCCCGTCTTATTGTCCTTTACAAAGCCTGAAAGGAGCTCCGAAAATTGGCAGCAAACAGCGAAAGTAACCGTGTAAATGTCAAGGAAATGATTAACAAAAATAAAAACGGGAAAAACATGTCCAATCTAACGGACGCTGTTGTTCCAGCGATCCTATTCATGATTGCATTGATCTCCGTACTTACAACAATCGGTATCATTTACACGTTATTATCTGAGGCAATCGAATTTTTTAGGCGGGTACCTATTTGGGATTTCTTTACGGGCACAGTGCTGCGGCCATTAAGCCAGAACCCAGAGTTCGGTATATTACCTCTAATAAACGGAACCATCATTTCTTCTCTAATAGCAATCTTTGTAGCAGGACCTATCGGCATTATGACAGCTGTTTATTTGAGTGAATATGCGACAGACAAATTAAGAAGAACATTAAAACCTATGCTCGAAATACTGGCAGGTATCCCTACAATTGTTTATGGATTTTTCGCATTTACATTTGTCACACCAGTAATAAGAGCTATTTTTCCAGCAGTTGAAGCAACGAACATCCTTAGCCCAGGCCTTATAATGGGAGTTATGATTATTCCAATGATTGCATCGCTTTCTGAAGATGCTATGACATCCGTACCAAACTCAATGCGTGAAGGCGCGCTTGCTTTAGGCGCTACCAAACTCGAAATTACATTCAAGGTCGTTATTCCAGCAGCTCTGTCGGGAATTATCTCTTCCTTCGTGCTAGGTATTTCCCGGGCAATCGGGGAAACAATGATTGTCACTATTGCTAGTGGAAGCTCCAAGAATTTCACGTTTGACATCACGCAATCGATGCAAACGATGACCGCGTATATCGTTGAAGTAGCTGGTGGGGACGCGCCTGCCGGGTCGACGATCTATTACAGTTTATACGCTGTCGCTCTAACATTATTTGTTTTTACGCTCATGATGAATCTACTTGCAAGGTATGTCTCTCGTAAATTCAGGGAGGAATATTAATATGAAATATGTTGATGCATCACTAGTTAAAAAGAGACTAAACACGAGGCTACTAAAAAACAGCCTATTTAAATCACTGTTTTTCCTAGCCACATTATTCGGTCTTGTGGTCCTCGCTGTCTTAATCATTCGTGTGGTGACACAAGGCATTGGGTGGATCGATTGGAACTTTCTTACAGGAAGATTATCAACGGATGCTGATCGTGCCGGCATTATGGGGCCCCTACTTGGAACGTCCTGGTTAATGCTTGTCGTTATTCCGGTTACGTTGTTTTTAGGAGTCGGTACAGCCATTTACCTGGAATTATATGCAAAAAAAGGAAAGTTACAGTCCATCATTGCAACAAACATCTCAAACCTGGCGGGTGTGCCCTCCATTGTTTATGGACTATTAGGGCTAACCGTCTTCGTCCGGGCAATGGACTTTGGAAATGTCGTATTAGCCGGTGGTCTGACCCTGTCCCTGCTCGTACTTCCTATTGTCATTGTTTCAGCGCAGGAAGCAATCCGGGCAGTTCCAGACCATTTAAGTGAAGCATCTTACGGAATGGGAGCTACCAAATGGCAAACGGTTAAGAACATCCTATTACCTACAGCATTACCTGGTATTTTAACCGGAGCAATATTAGCACTGTCCCGCGCCATCGGGGAAACAGCTCCACTGACGGTGCTTGGAATTCCAGCGCTATTACTTCCCTTCCCGGAAGGACTATTTGACACATTTACAGCACTACCAATGCAGATTTACTATTGGACATTAGACTCGTCCCTTGTTGATGAATATGCATATTTGGCATCTGCAACCATTATCATATTGCTCGTATTAATGTTCCTGTTGAACGCTATTGCCGTATTTATAAGAAATAAGTTTCAGCATCGGTATTAATTTTATAAAAGGAGTGTTGAAAAATTATGAGCCCAGTATTAGAACAGAAAGTAGAGCTAAAATTAGTAGGTACGGAGGATTCCACGGATCTGAATAAAAAAAGCGTCTATGACACCAATGACCTAAACCTATGGTATGGTGATACGCACGCATTAAAAGATATTAATTTGTCTATCTATGAAAAGGAAGTAACAGCAATTATCGGGCCTTCAGGCTGCGGAAAGTCCACGTTTATCAAGACATTAAATCGCATGGTGGAACTCGTCCCGAGCGTTCGAACAAGTGGGAATATAACGTATAAGGACAAAAACATTCTCGATAAGTCCTTTAAAGTAGAGGACTTACGAACACGAGTGGGAATGGTCTTTCAAAAGCCGAACCCTTTTCCAAAATCCATTTACGACAATATTGCATACGGCCCGAAAATCCACGGCATCCGGAATAAGAAAATTTTAGATGAAATTGTCGAACAAAGCCTTCGCCGTGCTTCCATCTGGGATGAGGTAAAAGATCGACTGCATGAAAATGCATACGGGCTTTCAGGCGGGCAACAGCAACGTCTATGTATTGCTCGTTGCTTAGCCATAGAGCCTGAAGTTATTTTAATGGATGAACCGACATCCTCCCTTGACCCGAAGTCTACACTACGAATTGAAGAGCTTGTTCAGGATCTTAAAAAAGAATATTCCATTATCATTGTTACACACAACATGCAGCAGGCTGCCCGCATCTCAGATAAAACAGCCTTCTTCTTACATGGAGAAGTGATTGAATTTGATAAAACAGATACGATTTTTAATAATCCAGTTGACAGTCGTACAGAGGATTATATTTCTGGGAGATTTGGGTAAGAGAGGATTACATTTCTGCCGGTTACGCTACCTACCACAAACATTAAAGAATAACGAAAAATGACTATCAATTTGCTGCATGCTAATTTGATGGTCTTTTTTTGTTGGTTTATTCGAAATTTTGGTTAACTATTTATTGAAACTGTAATTTAATTTTTTCCACAAACTTTAGGTAACAATAGACAATGTAAGTCTACATTTTAACCTACCATTTCGTATGCTAATTGGCATACATAAAAATATCGATAAATTGGTAATGCTCTATTACCCTTGATTTTGCAATCTGTTCTGAATATTTATGTTAAAATAAATATAGATATTGTGAATAGTTATCGTAATTTAAAATAAGCAGGATAGTTATTCAAGCAGGGGGATTGAAAATGGAAATAATAGGAACTAACAATGACATCAATTTTGCCGTTACCAATCAGTTTGATAGCAAATATCTTAATCCTATAATTTTGAATTTACTATATAAAGCAAACAACGATTGGGATGATTATAATGAGCTATACCATTGTTGTCAATTAATTGAAAACATTAACAGAAATAATAATATGGAAGTGGATTACCATGTAATGATCAAGGATAAAAATTATATAGGGATTGCTCTGGTAAGTAGAGGATCAATCGACTTTAATTCGTTTTTTAAACAACCTATCTTAGTAAGTGAAAATACAAATGAAATACTAATATTTAATTATTTTCATATCTGCCAAGAAGGAAGAGGAAACGGAGAAAGATGGTTAAAAGAAATAATTATGCCCTATTATAACTTTAAGAAGTATAAGGCAATTTATTTGAAATCAAGTCATCCAAAATCATTTTCGCTGTATAGTCGTTTAGGTGTCGAAATAGGAAGTTATGAAAATAATAGTGATAATCATCTGATGTCAAGAAAAGGAAAGATCTTTAAGATCCCCCTTTAAAAAGTGGTGTACAGTTGGAGGAATGAGCCTCCCAAACATTGCACAAACTATCTCTTAGTGAGAAACATCATTTGATATAACTGGGAGGTAGAAACGTTGCAGAAAAACAAAAAGAAGGAAAAAGCCACGATCGTTTCCAATGAGGCCGTTCACGGCAAACCCCATCTTGATATAGATCGTACGATTAATATAGGCGCATTAGATAATCATGTTCATCGCAAAGATAAACTATAAAAGAACAGAAGCTTGGACAATAAGACATTGCCCAAGCTTTTTGTGTGCGCTCCACTACTTCAATTCAAGCAGCTTCCCTTTCAACTCATTTTCCATCGTGGCTAATTCTTTTTCTGCTTGCTGGCGTTTCTCTCTTCCTTCTGATTGAATCTGCATGGTTTCTTCAATGGTCGTGACCAAATCTTCCTGCGTTTTCTTTAATGTTTCAATATCGACAAGGCCGCGCTCATTTTCCTTTGCCGTTTCAATGGAATTGGTTTTCAGCATTTCTGAATTTCTTTCGAGTAATTCATTCGTTGTATTGGACACCTGTTTCTGCGCTTCAACCGCATGTCGCTGGCGAATAAGTGTGAGTGCAATTGCTATTTGGTTCTTCCATAACGGGATCGCAGTCAAGATAGATGATTGAATTTTTTCGACCAATGCCTGGTTCGTATTTTGGATGAGGCGAATTTGCGGCGCACTTTGTGTGGTGATTTGCCTGCTTAATTTCAAATCATGCATACGTTTATCAAGTCGCTCGACAAATTGCATTTTATCGTTTACCTCCTGAACATCCATCTGATCCTGACTCTGTTCCGCTTGTTGCTTCAGCTTTGGAATGGATTTATTCTCCAGTTCCTCCAGTTTCACTTCACCCGCAGCAATGTATATATTTAACGCCTCGAAATAGTCTTTGTTTTTATCAAACACTTCTTGAAGCGTGTCGTTATCCTTTGTTAATGCACTTTTATAATGATCCAGTTTGACACTGATTCGATCAATTTGCGCACCCGTTTTTTGATGTTTTGAGAGAACTTCATTTACCGACCCTTGCACTTTTCCAAAAATACGGGATAATAGACCTCGCTTCTCCGACCGCAATTCTTCTGGATTTACTTGCTCCAATTTTTTCATTAAATCTTCCAGTATCGCGCCAATTTCTCCGACATCATTATGTTGGAGGTGCTCTAGCATCGAATGGGAAAAGTTCAGCAGTTTGTTCTGAGCCTCTGTTCCAAATTGAGTAATAGCCTGGTAGTTATCTGAATCAATCTGTTCTGCCAACTGAATGGCTTTTTGCCTGCTTCCTTCATCCAATAAATCAAACTGCCTTTGTGGCTTGTCCCGTTCATCTGGGACGTTCGTAGCTTGTGTGGCATTTTCAGTATTACCAAACGGATTTGACAGTAAATCTTCTATTTCTTTAGGTCGTTTCTGTTCAGTTTGATCATTCATTTTAAAGGCCTCCTGTCAGGTTTTTTCCATCTGTTTATAGATTGCTTAGCCACATCCAGTTCAAAATCCAATGTATTCAAGTCATCATTTAGCATGATTTGCAAGTCTTTTTTTACCGTTTCATTCATGATCGCTATCGTATGACGGGTGTTCTCTAATGACTTGTCCATCTCATTGGTTTTCGATGGCTGCTCGGATAGATAAGCATACTTTTCGGTTAATGCTACAAGGGAATCCAAATGTTCATAGTAAAAGGCTTCTGCTTTATAAAAGCGCTTCGGCTCCTTTTTTGTGTTCGAGTAAATCTTTCGTACCGTGACCAGAATTTCAAAATTTTGCTTTGCATGCCCGAAACTACCAACTTTCCGTAATGACCGATTCAGGCGTGTTATCTTTTCTTTTGCTTCCTTCAAGTTTTTATCAATATATTTATACTCGCTACGACTGAGACCATTTTCTCGCCGATAGCGAAAATTCGTAAGCTGTTTCATGGAAATATAGACAGCAACACCACTGATCATGGCATATAGAGTAGCCATCCAGATTGTCTGATCCAAGGCCAACAGACTAATCAGCCCTATCAATACAACTACAGAAGTAGCGGACATCGTTCGTAATACAAATTGAAGAAATGCTTTCATATCTCCCAGCTCCTATATTAGATCGTAATTAGATCGAAAAAATTCACACCTTATAGTCCGTGTTCAAAAAGGAGGATAAAAAGGACCGCGTCGGCTAAAGTCACAGGCGTCCTGCCTGTAACGCCGACACTAGCACGTCCTGTGCGTCGAAAGTTCGAGGCGGCGTAGCTTTGAGTACCGGGCTTTTTGAACATCCTCTTATATACGATAAAAGTCGACAAAAGGTTTCACCTTTATTGTAAGGGAGAAACAGACCTGATGCAAAGCAGAAAGAAAAAAACGATCGATAAAGTAGAGCTTCATTCAGTGGGGGTTTGTTGTCCGTTAAACTGCGATAAATAAACAAAAGCGCAAGCGCCGGTTTAGCAACGTACAAACTGGAGCACTTCGCAATGAGATAAAGGAAACACGACGAACGAAGGGAGTCGATGTTGACTTTCACCACAAGGGTATAAGTGCGACTTTACTTCTGCCTACGCCTGCCGGCTTGGCAATCAGTAAGTCTTCTTTATCGTAGTGGAGGAGTGTGAAGTTTGATAGTTGCTGGGCGCTGGAGCTGGACGTGGCTATTCCAGTATATAAGTTATCCACTGCATTTAAATTTTATAGTTTCCTATGCATAAACAAAGGCAAACAGCAGCACTGTTTGCCTTTGTTTATTTATACGTTTTTCAAAGCTTCTGCAATCTCCGTCTCGCCTGAAATGAGGTCAAATGCGCGCTTTTGCGTGTTTTCCTCGGTTAAGGCTGATATAGCTGTTCGTGCAACGTCCTCACGTGGAATGTCACCTCTGCTCAAGCTATCTGCTACTGCAATTTTTCCAGTGCCCGGTTCGTTTAAAAGGCCACCCGGTCGGAGGATCGTATAGTTTAAATTGCTTGCTTCTAGCATTCTATCTGCATAATGCTTGGCTGCCGAATAATGGGCAATCTTTTCCGGCCAATTTTCTCTGTTATTGGACTGGATCGCGCTAATCATGATAAAACGTTTCGCTCCAACTTGCTCTGCGGCTTCCACAGATTTAACTGCACCATCAAGATCGATTAAAATGGTTTTATCCGCTCCCGTACTACCCCCGGATCCAGCTGTAAATATAACCGCATCACAACCTTTGGCTGCTTCTGTAATTCCGTCCACACTGCCTTCCAGGTTCGTCACAACGGCTTCTATACCAGACTCTTTTAAGGTCTCTGCCTGTTCAATTTTGCGTACCATTGCTTTAACTGTATGATCATTACTGCTTTGCAGTTGATCGACGATATGTTTCCCAATTTGTCCGTTTGCACCAATTACAAGAACTTTCACGTGGCATATCTCCTTTTATATTGGTCTATATTTTCAATTATTTCACAATAGTAACCCCCTATCAAGCAAAGGGTTTCGAATAAGGCTGTTTTCTAAAAGACTGAAACTGGGACTGCACTTACTCGTCCCAACGAAAAGAGCCTTCAATTAAGGAGTATCTCCTTCATCTAAAATCACATCCGGATGAAATTGGTACGTACCCAAATCCACGTTTCCTGTCTCGCTAACCTCTATGCCTTCATCCTCCAGCATCGACTTCTGATTCATGATTCCTTCCTCACTTTTCAACGCAATCTGCCCCTTCACGTTAATGACACGATGCCATGGCAAGTCATGTTTTCGGCTCATGGAATGTAGAATGCGAACGACCTGACGTGCCGCGCGTGGGCTACCCGCAGCACGGGCCACTTGCCCATATGTCATCACCAGTCCTTCGGGGATTTGCTGGAGTACTGTAATGACGTTCTCTGTGAATGGTTTCATATCTTCAAACTCCTACTTGGTCTATGTATACAGGATAACCTTCCTATCTATTATATCTTGATGTGAATCCAGCGCAATCCCCCCCTAGGTAAAATCCGATAACCAAAAAGGAACAAAAGCGCAAGCGCCCGTTTAGCAACGTACAAACTGCGCCCGCACATCGCGGGTGGTTCAACGTTGCCACGCAAAGTGGCGGTTTTAGTTGAACTTCCACTGCCGCAATGAGATAAAGGAAACACGACGAACGAAGCGAGTCGATGTTGACTTTCACCACAAGGGTATAAGTGCGACTAAGCCTCTGGCAGAGCCAATCGGCAAGTCTTCTTTATCGTAGTGGAGGAGTGTGAAGTTTGATAGTTGCTGGGCGCTGGAGCTGGACGTGGCTATTCCAGTGTATAAGTTATCCACAGCTTTTAAATTCTATAGTTTCCTGGTGTACGAGTAAAAGCCGATTTCCCCTCTCCAGAAAGAAAATCGGCTCTCGTGGATCTGTCCAGGACAGCCCCTACATTATCTACTTCTGTTCTACTAGCGTTCGCATCGTTCCTTTTTCTGCAAAATTTGTATGCCAGGATAGTGCCTTTTCAAGCACATGTGGTGTCTGCCCTCCGCGTTCGAGTGCTTCTTGGTAATAGTCCCATAATTGACCGCGATAGGAAGGATGCGCACAATTTTCAATAATCATTGGCACACGCTCCCTTGGCGCAAGCCCCCGTAAATCTGCATAACCTTGCTCTGTAACTACAATATCCACATCATGTTCCGTATGGTCGATATGAGAAGCAAATGGAACGATACTTGAAATGTCCCCACCTTTTGCAATCGATTTCGTTACGAAAATAGCCAAGCGCGCATTCCGGGCAAAGTCTCCTGAACCACCAATGCCGTTCATCATTTTTGTCCCGCTCACATGCGTGGAATTCACATTTCCGTAAATATCAAACTCCAATGCGGTATTGATGGAAATCAAACCAAGCCTGCGGATAATTTCCGGATGGTTTGACATTTCCTGTGGACGCATAATCAATTTGTCACGATATTTTTCAAAATTGCTGAATACCTGATTCATTTTGTCTTCTGAAAGCGTGATCGAACAGCAGGAAGCATGCTTTACCTTTCCTGCATCGATTAAATCAAACACAGCATCCTGCAGTACCTCGGAATATACCTCCAGGTCCTTAAACTCTGACCCCACCATGCCATGGAGCACCGCGTTAGCTACAGATCCGATACCTGATTGTAATGGTGCAAGCTGCTTAGTTAATCTGCCGGAATCAATCTCACTACGCAAAAAGTCCAGCAAATGATCAGCCATTATTTTCGTTTCTTCATCTGGTGCCGTGATCGTTGACGGTGAGTCCAGCTGGTTGGTAAAAACAATCCCCTGTACTTTCTCCCAGTCAACTGAAATTCCTTTTTGACCAATTCGCTCATGCCCTCTTGTTAATGGAATTGGCGCACGATTTCCTTGCTTACCAGGGCTGTATAAGTCATGCATCCCTTCCAGTAACTCCGATTGTGCCAAATTAATTTCAACAATAATGGATTTCGCATTTTCCGCAAATGCCAGCGAGTTTCCAATGGATGTTGACGGAATAATCACGCCATCCTCTTTAATCGAAATCGCTTCCAAAATCGCGTAATCAACAGTCTCCAGTACATCTCCGCGCAGTAATTCAGCGGTATGTGATAAATGGTGATCCACAAATAAATGCCCGCCTGTATTTATTTCTTTTCTCATTGTTGCATCCGCCTGGAACGGCAACCGTTTATTGATGATACCGGCTTCTGCAAAAAGTTTATCAATATCAGATCCCATGGATGCCCCTGTATACATGTTCACTTTAAAATCTTCTCCATTATTCGCTCGCTTTACAAGAGCTGTTGGCACTGCCTTCGCATCACCTGCACGTGTAAAACCACTCAACCCCAAATTCATTCCATCATGAATCCAGGATGCTGCTTCCTCTGCTGTAACAACCCGGTCATGAAGGCGAGAATCTTTAATCCGATTATTTTTATTCTCCATGCTCATCCCTCTTTCATAATGTGTGTAACACCCATTATAAAGTAAACGCTTACTTATTTGCGTTTTTATGAGGGAAAAAGCGAATAGCTGTTTGAAACAGAAAATTTTATGTTTCAAACAGCATATCCACTCAAAAGTCCAATAGTTTTCTAAAATAACTTGAATAGGATTGACTGACGGGAATTTGGTCTCCATTATTCATTTTTAAAATAAAGGTGGAATGGGTATCTGGAAAAATGTCATCAATATGGGTAACATTGACGATAAATGAGCGGTGACAGCGGATAAACAACTCGCTTGGCAAAATGTACTCAAATTCCTGTAACGTTTTATTATGTACTCCCCAATAATCATCAGCAATTACGTTGGTTTTCCGTTCCTTTACCTCTAAATACGTTACCTGATCGAAGGGGATCGGCTTCCATCCGTCATCTGACTTTACCGTCACAACCGATTTTCCCTTCGTAAAAGCAGGATATATCGCCAGAACGCAGCCCTCCAGCTTCCCATCATAATGAAACGGCACAGCCATCCCATGATAAGGGACACCAAGTACATTGCGGTTGATGAATTCTGACACCTTTTGTTCGGTCGATAATGCTTTATATGCAAGCGTACTTTCTTTTATTGGATCTCCTGCACGAATCTTTAAGTCAATTCGCTTGCTAGGTCGGTAATAAATATATTCAATCGTATTGGTCACAGCAATCGATATCTCATCCGAAAAAAGCTCACCAATAACATCTAAGAGCGCTCCAATCGTTAGTTTCTCCATCCTAATCTCCTTTCCAGTTGTGGGGGTGGCTGTCTCGCGCTACGCTAAAGTGATATAGCGATGGGGGACAGCCCCCTCTGGCTCCATCCGTTCTATCATGATATCACTTGCATGGTGAAATGCTGCAAAAGCCTCCAGTGCTTGTCCTATGTTTTTCCGAAGGTGGGGCGTTACCTTAACCTCAGGTTCTAGCTGCAGCAAGCGAATATGCAGTCGATTGTTCTCTCTATCTAATCCAGGGTCTAGCCGGCCAATCAAACGGTCACCGGCTAGAATTGGCATGGCATAATAACCATAGCGACGTTTGACCTTTGGTGTGTATACCTCCCATTTGTAGGTGAAGTCAAAAAGATCGACTAATCGCTCCCGGCGCCAGAGTAAGTTATCCAGTGGTGGAAGAAATCGGATTGGTGCCTCGTCTGTCGAAAACGCTTGAACATTTCGTTCATGTTCTTTTAACCTATCAAGGTCTGTGGCCAATATGAAATAGGGCCGGCGAACGCCCTCCATTTCCAATGGGATAACCTTTCCTGAATCAACACGTTTCGTGATGGCCGCGCGACGTTCCTTAGCGCTTAACTTTTGCCAACCGAATCGAGCGTCCCCGGTATCAAACACACGATATGCTCGCAGGTATTTTTCTAAAAGTGCTTCACTGGATGTAGTTTCGTCCGTCATTTCAGCTTCTTCCAACAACTCCGGTGGTATGGTACGTGCTGTAAGATCAAAGAACCGCTCGCTGCCCTCTCTTCTGACGACCCGTATCTTCCCTATGTCTAGAAGCAGATTTAAGGCACGGGACGTTGCTTTGGTTTTGGGTATTTTGTTATCCCACCCACCACGAACACGCTCTGTAGAACGGAAGGCCCGGGAAGGAAGCGAACCCTCCACCTGTAATCTTTCCAGCACATCACGCACAGCAGGTTCAAGTTTATCCAGTTCCGCTTGTGACCGCGTTCGAAATCGACTTCGCGTTGCTTCAAATATCAGATAATCCTCCATTGGAATCGTACAAGCTGCATTCGCCCAATACTCAAATAATTGCCCTTGAGATAACAGCTCATTTAGCATTCCAGACTGGTAACCAGGAATTCGCGCTGCCAGCACAAGATGCTGATTACGCTCCACAGAGGCAATGGGATCAAGTTGAACACATTCCAGTTGCCGAATCATCTGTGACGTGCTTTCCAAAACAGAGCGATGTCCGGTATCATCACCAGGAGAAAGAAGGTGTTGGGTTTCCAGTAAAAAGCGACGAACAGCAAGTCGGCTTACATGGAAGGCTTTCATAGGTATCTCCACCTTATGTTAATTAGTAAGTTGTCTCTATTGTTCATTATATCGTATGGGGGCTGTTCCGCGCTACGCTAAAGTGATAAAGCGGTGAGGGGCAGGCTCCTCCATGCATATCCTACCATCTATTTTCATAATGTAAAAAAAAGGAGGTAAGCATTTGCATAGACATTCCGTATCTTCACTCACGTATCCTGATGATATGCTCGCCATTATAAGAAACGGATTAAACAGAAGCACCTCGCCGAAAAAAATAATTATTGCAGGAGCTGGCATGTCTGGACTTGTGGCCGCATCCTTATTGAAACAAGCTGGACATAGCGTCACCATCCTGGAAGGAAACAACCGCTTAGGAGGAAGAGTCTTCACCATTAGACAGCCATTCACCCAGGGAAATTATTTAGATGCAGGGGCGATGCGAATACCCGACGACCATTTCCTCGTAGCTGAATATATTCGCCGCTTCCATCTCCGCACCAATCGTTTTATCAACACTTCGCCGCATGATTTAATCTTTGTTAATAACGTACGAACCACACTTGCATCTTATGATCAGAACCCAGATATAATAGAATTCCCGGTTAAGAACTGGGAAAAAGGAAAAACAGCGACAGAACTCTTTCTCTTAGCAGTACAACCCTTTATCGACCTCTACTCAACCAGCAGCCCTGAGCAACAAGATCAATTAGAAAAACAATATGATCGTTATTCCATGCAGGATTTTTTGCGTTATAACCCGATAGGTCCTTCCTTGTCAGTGAATGCAATCAGTGAGATCAATGTGATATTTGGAATTGAAGGGCTAACGGCGCTTTCTTTCGTTGATATTTTAAAAATTATTCTCCCTATTTTTGATACGGACGCTGCATTTTATGAAGTTACAGGTGGCAATGACCAAATTCCATTAGCCTTTCTGCCAGAGCTTTATAAAGACATTTTGTATGGCGAAAAGGTGGAAAAAATTATACAAAACGAGGCAGATATACGTGTTATAACAAAAAACCAGTTCACTCAGGAGTCGCATGAATTTTCAGGAGACTTTGCTATCACCACGATTCCCTTTCCTGTATTCCAATTGATCGATGTCGTTCCCTATCATTCTATTTCCTTTAAGAAACGGCAGGCGATCCGCGAGCTTAAAAATGTATCCGCGATAAAGGTCGGAATTGAATTCAAACACCGTTTCTGGGAGAGGTTTCAGATGGGCAATAGTGTGTCAGATTTACCCATAAGAGCTACCTACATCCCTAGTCATCAGATTGGCAGTAAAGGACCGGGTGTGCTTCTGGCAAGCTATAGCTGGGGGCAAAACGCGTTGTTGTGGAATGGATTGGCGAAAGAAGACATCATTTATTATGTACTGGAGGACTTGGCAAAAATTTATGGGGATCAAGTTTACCACGAATATTTGCAAGGTGTAGTAATTAATTGGAGCCAGGATCCCTTCTCCACTGGGTGCTTCACCATGTACGCCCCGGGACAGGAAACCGACTTTGCAGACTCTATTCCCCGTCCTGAAGGAAGGCTGCATTTCGCTGGAGAGCACACATCGTCCTTTCACGGATGGATTGAAGGAGCGATTGAATCCGGAATCCGCGCGGCTTATGAGGTAAACAAGAGGACATAGTGCTCGGGACAGGGGGACAGGTTTCTTGTCCCCCTGCTATAAAATAATGGTTTAAGAAAAGGAGAATTTATATTAAAATAAGTAATATAATTCTGAAATAACTACACATAAGCAGGTAATCCAAAACGGAGGTACCTAAATGAACACACTCATTGATTTCTTATTACAATTCGGTGATTTATTTCTTATTGGAAATGCAATTATTCTTTTAACATTTTTCCTGAGCTTATTGTTCAAAAAAAGAAGTACACTCATTGTTGCGGTGGCTATAGTAGTCGTTGGAACCATCTTTATCGTTTATCAATCAAAATATACAACTTTTCAAGAGCTTGTTTCCAACCAAATTAATGAAGAAAATACGGTTCGAGACATTTCCATCACGATTAATGATCTTTCCAGCGATATACCAGAGAGAAAAGCGAGTGTAACCATAGGAGATGAGGAAATTACCGAACGTATTTTAGAGGATTTTTCAGAAGTAGAGCTCCGTGAAGACCAAGAAGCTCGTCCTATTGATAGAAAATATCGAATAAGCATTCGTACGACCAATGAGATTGAAGAAAATGTATTAAAAACAGACAGTTTCACGTTGAGCGTGAACGATAATTACATCGATGACTATGAAATAATTAGTGAGACTGATCATTTAAAAACAATTGAATCCCTTGTTGAAAGTGAGGAAGCCGATTAGGAGATCGGGACAGGGGGACAGGTTCCTTGTCCCCCTTTCATAAATCCGACTCGACTGGCAATCCAAGATAGGTTATACTACAATTGGAAAATTATGCTGTTAAGGTGGGAACTGTTATGCGACCAAATACGATTGCACCGCATGAACGCATTCATTCGCTTGATATAATACGGGGGTTAGCCTTATTTGGCATTCTGTTGGCCAATATGGTTGCGTTTAAAACACTTACTTTTACGGATATAGAAGTTTTCCTTAATGGAGCCACGCTACCCGAGAGCACCTTAAATGCAGGTGTTACCTTATTCACAGAGTTTTTTATCGTGGGAAAGTTCTATCCCATGTTTTCATTGCTATTTGGTCTTGGTTTCTATATTTTCTACCAACGATTAGAAGCTCAAGCGTTTTCCCCTAGAGCGGTTTTCTATAGAAGATTAGTCTTTCTGCTCGTGCTCGGACTTTTTCATCTCTTTTTTATTTGGAGTGGCGATATTTTGCATGTGTATGCGATCACCGGTTTCTTATTACCATTCTTCTTTCATCGTGCTGGAAAAACGATTGTTTTTTGGATTGTCGGGCTATTGCTAGTCACCTCACTAGTGACAGGAGCCTTTATAATGCTTAGCGGCTTTGGCCTGCAATACAGCATGGATGAAGGGATGATGAGTGCAGCCGAAATGAAACAAGAGACGGAGGCTGGCTCGGCAATCATGCGTAGTGGTAGCCTGGGTGAAATCCTGTCGTTCCGGATTACAAACGAGGCTTTGCCAGTCCTCATGCAGGTTTTGTTTGTTGTCCCTTCCATTTTGCCGCTTTTTCTGATCGGTTTATATATGGGTAAGAATCAAATGTTTCATGACGTTGAAAAAAATTTAAAGAAATGGAAGGTTCTGTGCCTAGTCGGCCTCATCGTCGGCATTCCTTTGACATTTCTCGGAGTAGCTATTTCCTATCATGGGCTTGGCCTGCCTGCTTATCTGACGCAAGGAATCTATCAAGGTATCAACATGGTTTCGGGGCCATTTCTGATGCTGTTCTATGTATCGGCAGTAGTCCTACTTTTGCGCAATGGGAAAATACAACAACTGTTCATGCCCTTTGCTTCAGTAGGTCGGATGGCGCTGACCAATTATTTACTTCAGTCCCTCATCGCTGTTGGCATATTCTATGGCTATGGAGCAGGTCTTTTTGGCCAAGTATCTAGCAGCGTAGCTTTTCTCATCGCTCTCGTTATCTATATTCTTCAAGTCTTTGTAAGCCATTTTTATTTAAAGCGATTTAAACAAGGGCCGATGGAGAGCTTGTGGCGTAATTGGACGTATGCCAAGGGGGCGTAGGGACAGGAACCTCGTCCCCCTTGTTCATAAATGAATAATGTGAATACCGAAATAGGGTTTGAATTAGCCAGTTTTATTAAGGTTTATAAACCTAATTTGGATTTAATGGCAGGGAGCCATTTTGTTATTGATTAGAAACACTCTATCCATTTAGGTGCTGGGACAGGGAACCTGTCCCTATGTCCCCCTGTATGTAAAATACTATAAAATTAACTTTCACCCCGCTGGTTGCAATGAGACTTTCCAATTTCATGATAATAAGGCAAATGAATTTACATTTTCAATATAGGGAGCATCTAAAAAATCCATTTTAGTGTGAATGGGTGTTCTTGACCTTTAAATCTAAATAGCTTATCTTGTAATTGTTAGAAAGGTGTGAAAATATTGGTTTTGAGGTGATTCATATATGCCAAGAAAAGCAAGAAGGGCTAGCCGTAATGGAATCTATCATATTATGTTGAGAGGAGTAAATAGACAAACTATATTTGAAGATGATGAAGACAGATTAAGGCTTTTAGAAACGATAAAAAGGTTTAAAAATATAAGTAAAATTAAGATTTATTCATACTGTTTAATGGATAATCATGTTCACTTATTGATAAAAGAGACTGAAGAGACAGTGTCAAAGGCTATTCAAAGGATTAGCTCAAGTTATGTATATTGGTACAACAACAAGTATGAGCGTTCTGGGCATTTATTTCAGGATAGATTTAAAAGTGAAAATGTAGAGACTATCTCTTACTTTTTAACCGTTTTACGCTATATACACCATAACCCCCTAAAAGCCGGTCTAGAGAACAGTGTATTCGACTGTAAATGGACAAGCATGAATGAGTATTTAGATCCTACAAACGTAGTTGATATTGATTTTGCGCTCCAATTATTTTCCTCAAACAGAAGCAAAGCCATCCAACTATTCACCGATTATATGCAAGAGTCTAATGATGATCAATGTTTAGATGATCACTTAAAAGTGAAAACATCAGATAGTGAAGTAAGAAGTCATTTGGTTGCATTGGGGATTCCAAATAATAGTATATTGCAGCAGATGGAAAAGAAAAACAGAGATGAAATTATTTCCAAACTAAAAGGAATGAATGGTGTATCTGTTAGACAATTATCAAGAATAATAGGAATATCGAAAAGTGTTATCGATCGCGTTCGCTAAATTTACAGGGAACAACCCAGTCTTTCAGTTTACCTGGGACAAGGTACCTGTCCCTATGTCCCTCATAGGAATATCGAAAAGTGTTATCGATCGCGTTCGCTAAATTTACAGGGAATAGCCCAGTCTTTCAGTTTACCTGGGACAAGGTGCCTGTCCCTATGTCCCACTAAATGTTTTTCGGGAAGGATTGTTGATTTTGAATATAGATATTGAGACCCTAATATTTTTACTTGCATTCATGTTGCTCATTGGCGTATTTGCCACGAAATTCTCTTCTCGACTTGGTTTGCCTGCACTTGTATTATTCCTGTTAGCGGGCATGTTGCTTAATAACTTTCTATACTTTGATAATGTTGAGCTTACCCAATTCATCGGAATCATGGCGTTGATTATTATTCTATTTGACGGGGGTTCACAGACGGAATGGAAGAGTATTCGCCCCGTTCTTGGAGCAGCAGGTACTTTAGCTACATTAGGAGTCTTGATCACCTCTGCCGTAACTGGGTTAGCTGCCGTATACATCCTGGACTTCAGCCTATTAGAAGGGATGCTTCTGGGTGCTATCGTTGGCTCAACAGATGCTGCAGCTGTGTTTGCCGTTTTAGGTAATAAAAACTTTAAGAAACGGTTAACTGCTACTTTGGAAGCAGAATCCGGTTCCAATGACCCAATGGCTGTCTTTTTAACGGTTGCCTTAATTGAGTTGATTCAAATACCAGATGCTTCTATTTGGTCCACTGTCGGCAGTTTCTTTATTCAAATGGGACTAGGACTTGCGCTTGGGTTACTACTTGGAAAAGTTACCGTACTGATAATTAATCATATTAAACTCGACACATACGGTTTATATCCGGTTTTTGCTATGGGTTTTGCCATTCTCACCTACGCTTTAACCGACTTTCTAGGTGGTAGCGGACTCCTAGCAGTCTATGTAATGGCTGTCTTTGTGGGGAATAGTGACTTAACATACCGATTCTCAATTTTACGTTTCAATGAAGGTTTTGCCTGGATGATGCAAATCGTTATGTTTACCTTAATGGGGTTGCTCGTCTTCCCTAGCCAAATACTTGACGTCTTCTGGCAGGGCATCCTCCTAGCCGTCATCTTAATGTTTATCGCACGTCCCATCGCTGTCTTTATTAGCATGGCATTCATGAAGTATACCTTTAATCAAAAGGTGTTTATTTCCTGGGCAGGGCTTAAGGGCGCTGTACCGATCGTGTTATCCATATACCCTGTTATGGCAGGTGTGGAAAATAGTGGCGTCATTTTTAATGCGGTCTTTTTCGTTGTCTTGATTTCCGCCTTGACACAAGGTAGTACACTATCATGGCTTGCAACCAAGTTAGGATTAACAGACAACGATGACAAGGATGCAAATACGAGTATGGAGTTAATTAACCTAGGAGAAACAGATTCAGAAATTATGCAGGTGAAAATAACGAAGCAATCACCAGCTATTGGCACTTCCTTGACCGACCTAAAATTACCCGATAATACATTGATTATCGGCATTACTAGGGAAAGAAAGTTAATAACACCAACTGGAAATTCTGTCATAGAAAATGGGGATACCTTGTATGTACTAAGTGACAAAGAAGACAGAAAGAAGGCGAAAGAAGTGCTAGTGAAAAGCAGGTAAAAAGAGAGACGAAGACGATAACAATTAAGCCAGCTAACAGCCCAGGGTCTCCGTTCACCTGAGACAAGGAACCTGTCCCTATGTCCCATTCCGGTTGATTTCTGGGTAGATAGTCGTAACATATCATGCCTCAACACCTCATATTATAACAAGGGAGGTGGAGATATGAATAGTTATTCAGCGAGCGCTTCCTCGCTTGCTTATCCTGATGATATGCTCCCTATTATAAAAAATGGGTTAAGACAAAGCAGTTCTTTGAAAAAAGTAATTATTGTAGGGGCTGGAATGGCTGGGTTAGTGGCAGCATCTTTATTGAAACAAGCTGGACATAACGTTACGATTCTTGAAGGAAACAATCGCATTGGCGGAAGAATTCTCACAATAAGACAACCATTTTTCCAAGGGAATTACTTAGACGTAGGAGCCATGCGATTACCAGATAATCATGTTCTCCTATCCGAATACATTCGTCATTTTAAACTGCGTACAAATCCATTTATTCAACCCTCGCCAAATGATTTAACATTTGCTAACAACAAGCTGACCACCCGTTCAACTTATGAGCAGAATCCTGATATATTGGGATTTCCATTACAGGGATGGGAGAAAGGAAAAACAGCGGCTGAACTTTTCTTCCTAGCAGTCCAACCCTATATCGATCTATATTCCACTAGCACACCCAAGCAACAAGCAGAATTAAGAAAAAAATATGATCATTATTCCATACGAAACTTTTTACGACATAACCCACTAGGACCATCCTTATCCGCAAACGCCATCCGTAAAATTAATGTACTATTTGGTATTAGCGGAATAACAGAGCATTCTTTTGTTGATGCCTTAACCGTTATTCTCCCGATTATTACGCAAGAGACATTTTATGAACTTAGCGGTGGGAATGACTCCCTCCCTTTCTCTTTCTTGCCAGCGCTTTATAACGACATTTTATACGGGCAAAAGGTAGAAAAAATAATACAAAAAGAAAAAGAGGTAAGTCTTATAACAAAAGATCGGGTAACTGGAGATTTACATGAATTTTCAGGTGATTTTTCCGTGATCACTGTTCCCTTCTCCTTATTTAAGTTCATCGACGTCGTTCCTCATCACTCTATTTCTTCTAAGAAATGGCGAGCCATTCGAGAACTCAACTATGTTCCAGCTGTAAAAATTGGAATAGAATTCAAACATCGTTTTTGGGAGTACGATCAAGTAGGTAATAGCACGTCAGACCTTCCGATACAGTTTTCGATTACGCCTAGTCCAACGAATGGAAGTCACGAATCAGGCGTACTTCTTGCCAGCTATAGTTGGGGGCAGGATGCTATGTTATGGAATAGTTTAGCGAAGGAAGACATTATTCGTTATGTTCTTAAAGACCTAGCAAATGTATATGGGAAGCAGGTTTACGATGAATACTTACAGGCGGTATCATTCAATTGGAGCCAAAACCCTTTCTCTGCGGGGTGCTTTACCTTGTACACCCCTGGTCAGGAGACTGCTTTTGGCGACAGCATTCCACGGCCTGAAGGGAGGCTACACTTCGCAGGTGAACACGCTTCTTCCTTTCATGGGTGGGTCGAAGGAGCTATTGAATCTGGCATCCGTGCAGCTTATGACGTGAATACGATACGGGAATAATCGCCCGTGCACTTCCCGAGGACTTCCACCATTATCCGTAATAAGTATTCGCTCTATTGTTCCTTCGTACTTATGATTTCAATTCCATTTAAGGATTGGGAAGCTAATTGATCGGCTTCCTGATTGTTTTTTCGTGGAATTCGTTTGTATGTTGGGTTGATTCCTAATCGGTCTAGTTTACGTTCAATTCGTTCTATCCATTTCAGTAAACTGTCTTCATAACACACCCATTCCTCGTCCAATTGATTGATAACAACCTTAGAGTCACCAGCAAATGTGACGGCTATATGATGAACGCCTAAGCATTCTAATTCTTGTACACCGAGATGAATGGCAGCATATTCTGCTTCGTTATTGTTGTCCATCTCCTCGATTAATGCATTTCTACGCAGTCGAAAAGATTTGTTATTTTGTTCATAATAAATCACACAACCTAATCCAGATTTCTTTGTTTTTGGATCAAAACCACCATCAAAATAAACCATCACGTTATGAGGTTCTGTTTGAATTTCCTCCATCATTTTCTTAAGTTCCTTCAACGTCCATGTATTTCCATAGCTATCGATAAAGGCGACATGTTTCGTTCGCCCTGTCTTATTTAAATCGTCAGCTATCACGATTGCTTCTTCTGCAGCCATTACGTCTGAGCTAAATGTTGTGCCTAATCCTTTGGGTGTCTGATACATGAACTCTATTCTGACTTCCATCTTTCTACCACCCTTACTTAAATTGTATGAGGGGGGAATGATATCAAGTCACTCCCCCTACACGATCACTGTCGTTTTTTCGTTTTCTTGTTATTTAATTTTTCATTTTCTGTTAGAGGTTCATTTGCCATCTCATGATCAAAATCCTTCGGTAATTTCTTTCTAACAGCTTGTTCATCGCTAACGCCATTATCATTTTTCCTTCTTTTTCCCATATAAAAACACCTCCACTCGTTTAGGTTGGCTAGAATAGGTGGTTTATATGTATCGGCCGAGACGTAAAAGCGCTGAGAAGACACCTCTTCCCAGCGCTCATCAAACGCTTATTTATTTCGTTTATTCACATATTGACGCTGGTCAGCTGTTATTCCTGCTAAACAAATTGTCGCTGGATCGTTGTCAATATCCAGTTCCATGGTTGATCCATCCATTGGCAACGTATCTTCATAAGTCTCTTCATATTCGGAAACCGATACTGCTGTTCGAGATTGGAATAGTTCCGTATGGTTATCGACGTATAAATGATCCCTATAATTTGGTTGCAGAATACCTGTAAAGAATTCCCCTACGGCTCCAGAACCATAGCTGAATAAACCGATTCTTGAACCAGCTTTTAAATCTTCTTTGTTCTCAAGCAGGGACAGTACGCTTAAATACAAGGAACCAGTATAAATATTTCCAACAATTCTGTTATACTTGGCGCTAAATGTATAGTTTTCTTCTAGACGCTCTTTGTCATTATCTGAACCTTCATCCCAAATCGTTCGTAAGGCTTTGAGCCCCATTTTTGTATATGGTAAATGGTAACAAATGGCATCAAAATCTTTTAGCCCCAGACCTGACTTCTCTTTGAATTGGCCCCATACTTTTGAAAAGAATGCAATGTACTGTTCATTTGATAATTTTCCGTCAACAAACGCTTTATCCGAATAGACTGGACGCCAAAAGTCCATAATATCAGAGGTGAAATAGGCACTTTTATCTTCCAACGCCATAATAGTAGGATCTGCACTCATCAATAATGCAACCGCTCCTGCTCCTTGCGTTGCTTCCCCCGAGGTATTCAAGCCATATCTCGCAATATCCGAACCTAATACCAATACCTTACTTTCTGGATTCAATGCAATATGACCTTTTGCCATTTGAATACCTGCAGTGGCTCCATAACAAGCCTGCTTCACCTCAATGGTCCGAGCTTGTGGGTTCAATCCTAATAATTCGTGGACATAAACCCCTGCAGATTTAGAACTATCGACGCCTGTCTCTGTTCCAAAAATAACAAAGTCAATCTTGTCCTTATCTTCTTCATCTAAAATCTCCAATGCTGCATTCGCTGCTAGCGTAACGGAATCCTGTGTGATTGGAGCAATCGCCATCTTTTCCTGACCAATACCGACCGTGAATTTTCCAGGGTCTATATCTCTTGCTACAGCTAATTCGTTCATATCAACATATAGATGTGGTGTATAAAATCCTATCTTATCAATTCCAATTTTCAACGTTATTCCTCTTTTCTCACCATATATTTTACATATGCACAGCGAATTCATTCCTTAGAAAACTTGGCTTTTGTTAAAGGGATTCTTAAAAAGCGTTCTTCGCTTTGTTAGAATCTCTTATGCTTTGGAGTGCAAGCCTTTATGGCACAGGCCTTAATTGCACTTATGCAGTTAAGAAAGTAGTTATACTTTCTTAACTGCCAAACAATACATAACTGTTTCTCACTAGGTAAAATATTGCACAAAAATACACTCAATACTATAAATGATAATATAATCTTACACTAAAAACAATTAAGAGAAAGCAAAAGTGGTTTGTTTTTAGGATATTAGAAAACTTGGCTTATCGCCAAGCTTTTGACGTTAGCCTTAGTTGCAATAGGAAACCAACAGAAGCTCCTGGGTTAATTAACTTTGACAAATAAGAAACAAGCATCTGCTTTTTAGTAGATGCTTGTTTCTTTTAACCAATTCAGTCTTCATTTTGACTTAACTGTTTTCTGAGCTGCTTGTTTTCCTCTTCTAACCTGTCCATGTACGCACGCTGCTCGTTTGCCTTGAGGGCGTCCTCAGCCCCAACTTTAGTTATAAATCCATAGATGAGAAAAACAAGCGGAAGCCACGTAAGAACACTCCATTCAAAGAAAAAAGAAAAAGGAAACACAATAATAGCAAGTATATAATAAACCTTAGACTGACCAATATCGATGGACCAAACGTCTGTATAAGCGTTTCGTTTGTACGCCAAAATGTAAAAAATATGTTTAACAATAGCGATGAACAAAATAATATAAGTACTTAAAACAACGAAATGAACCACTGTAGACAACCAATGTTTCAGCCCCAAACCGTTTTATTCGTTTGATGCCTTACATCCTAAGAAAGAGAAGTTGAATGAATAAAAACAAATAGGTCCGCTCTTTTTTTAATTTCTTTCTATAATCCGTTCACGCTTGCATTTTCTACAGTAATTGGAAGGAATTCGATAGGGGAAGAGGTCCAAGGATGAAGTTGGTTTAATGAGAATGGTGCGTCCAAATTTTGCCCCAAAGGATATGGCGAGCACTAAAGGTATCAGCTAAAAAGATTCGCCCCGTACAAAAAGAAGTGCTATCTTACTCGATTATAAGTGGCTTGAAAGAACAAAGAAATTGCAACCTTCCTAGATACTGCCATAGATGCTGCCAAATAAAGGTTCTTATACAAAAGCCCGCAATGGACAATATAAAGAAAATACGACGCGTCTACTATTTTTCAAGAGGAGAGATATAAAATGAACTCTGCTACGCAATATCGTACCGAAAAAGATCCAATGGGACGAATTTTAGTTCCTAAGACAGCTTATTATGGGCCTCAAACGCAGCGTGCTGTAGAAAATTTCCAGATTAGTGGGTTGCGCCTACCACGATCGTTTATTAAAGCACAGGGGATAATAAAGGCTTCCGCTGCAACCGCCAACATGAATCTCGGAATGCTCGAGCGTGATATAGGACAAGCCATTGTACAAGCTTCTGAGGAAGTCATAGAAGGAAAATGGGATAATCATTTTGTAGTTGATGTGTATCAAGCCGGAGCAGGAACATCACAGAACATGAATGCCAATGAGGTCATAGCAAATCGAGCGTCCGAAATTTTAACTGGTTCATTAGAATCTTATAAAGTACATGCTAACGACCATGTAAATATGGCGCAATCAACCAATGATACCTTTCCTGCCGCTATTCATATCGCAGCTTTGGAAAACATGGAGCACAGACTTCTTCCAGCTATCTCCAACTTACAAAAAGAACTAGAAAGAAAGTCAGAAGCGTTTATGCCTATTTTGAAAAGTGGCCGAACCCACTTACACGATGCTGTTCCAATCCGATTGGGACAAGAATTCGCAGGGTATGCGCAAACAATAGAATCTGTATATCATCAGATCGAAGCAACCCTTGATCCATTTTATGAAATTGGTTTAGGTGGAAATGCAATTGGTACGATTATCAACACGCATCCTGATTATCCACAAACAGTGATTGCAGAAATTGCAAATCGCACAAATTTCCCTTTCCGCCAACCAGCAAGCATGTTCAGCTATATGCAAAACAGAAATGCTCCGATTCGTTCCATACTAGCATTAAAAGAACTTGCCGTTCATTTAATAAAAATCACAAGTGACTTGCGTTTGCTGGCCTCAGGCCCCAGAACAGGAATTACAGAAATCTCACTACCGAATGCTCAACCTGGCTCAACGATTATGCCTGGTAAAGTAAATCCAGCTATCTTAGAGATGACGCATATGGTATGTTGCCAAATCATTGGGTACGAAGAAGCAATAGCTACAGCAGGAATGGCTAGCCAATTGGAAATTAATGTGATGTCTCCAGTAATCGCTCATACCTTGCTGGAATCAATTGAAATCCTATCCAACGCTATCCCGACGCTTACCACAAAATGCGTCAGCGGCATAGAGGCAAACGAAGTAATCTGCAAGGATTGGATGGAATCAAGTCTGTCTGTGGTCACGGGCTTAAGTCCACTTTTTGGATACGATTTAGCTTCAGACATTGGCGGAGCAGCAGACGATAAAGATATAACCATAGAACAAGAGCTTGAAGAAAGAGGGTTACTAACAGAAGATGTGAGAAATCTAATTGACCCTAGAGGAATGGTTTAATACGGATTAACCTCCATGAAATAACACCCCCAGAATTTTGTTTTGTTTCGATTGTAGTTGTAAGGAAAGGTGACAGTTTGTAAGGATTCTTTCACCTGACTTTTATCGCAATAGAAACCAAAACATGGAGGGAATAATGTATGAAACTTTATTTAGATCCAGGGCACGGCGGCACAGACCCAGGGGGACAAGGTAATGGAATGAAGGAAAAAGATATTGTTTTGGATATCGCACGTCGAATACGCAAGCTTTTGAATCAAGATTATGAAAACGTTGAAATTAGGATGAGTCGTACAGATGACAGCAGTAAATCCTTATCTCAACGGACAGACGAGGCTAACTCTTGGGGTGCGGATTATTTTTTATCTATTCATTGTAATGCTTTCAATGGTTCTGCTCAAGGATATGAGGACTATATCCACAGCAGCTTGTCCGATTCCTCTCAGACTGCTGATTTTCAGGCTATTATGCACAATGAAATCACAGAAATAAATCAATTGAGCAACCGAGGAAAGAAAAAGGCAAATTTTCATGTTCTACGCGAAACTTCCATGTCGGCACTTTTAACAGAAAATGGATTTATTGATAACGAGAATGATGCTGCATTATTGATGAATCCGTCATGGCGTCAGGAAGTAGCTAAGGGGCATGTATTTGGTTTGGCAAGCGCTTTTAACCTAGAGCGTAATTCGGATGATTCTCCCGCAATTTTCAAGGTGATTGCTGGTTCTTTTAAATCAAAAGATAACGCAGAAAACCGCGTATATTTCCTGCAAACGAAAGACATCGATGCATTTGTACATGCTGCTTCTCGTGAGCAATGGTATCGTGTTCAAGCAGGAGCATTCTCAACACTTGAAAATGCAAAAAGACATGTCACGACACTTCAAAACATCGGGATAGAAGACGCTTATGTTAGCACGGATTAATACGATTTTCCTCTGAATAGTTACAGAATAGATGTATACGGATAGAGATTCTGTAAATTATAAACCTAAAGGAGGAGTATTAATTGAATCATTTTAGATTATTCGCCGTTAAGTTTATTGGATCCTTGCTCTTATTGTATCTAATACTCAGTTTTGGTTACGGCGTGACCTTTGGTAGCGTCTTTCTCATCACATTAGTACTAAGTCTCAGTTATATTGGTGATGCCTTTCTATTGCCTCGATTAAATAATACGCTTGGAACCATTGGCGATTTTGTATTTGCCTTTCTGGTCATTTATTTTATGGGTGTCGGGCTCACAACTGGAATGGAATGGTTTACGGCTTCATTAATTGCTGCGATTGGAATAGGCGTATTTGAATATTTCTTTCATAAATATGTTCAAAACGAATTCGATGATGCGCATAAAAATGAAAGAACACCAAATCGTAACCTTGAAGCACAAACAGAAGCTTCTAAAGAGACACACCCTTTTAACTCCGAGTATCTAGATGTAGACCCAGAAGATTTCGACAGAAGGTAAGAACAAAAGCGCAAGCGCCCGTTTAGCAACGTACGGACTGCGCCCGCGCATCGCGGGTGGTTCAACGTTGCCACGCAAAGTGGCGGTTTTAGTTGAACTTCCACTCCGCAATGAGATTAGATGAACTTGACTTATCGCCAGTAGTGGCGAAAGTCAAAGTGAATCTTATGCTTGGAAAGCGAAAAGGAAACATGCCCCTTCATAGGGGTATGCCGACGCCTGAGCGCAAGCCCGGTTTTAGTCGGCCTTCCTTAAGCCTAGTGAGCCGATGTTGACTTTCACCACAAGGGTATAAGTGCGACTTTACTTCTGCCTACGCCTGCCGGCTTGGCAATCAGTAAGTCTTCTTTATCGTACGGAGGTGAAGGAAGTCGCGCTAGTTGCTGGGCGCTGGAGCTGGACGTAGCTACTCCAGTATATAAGTTATCCCCAGCGTTTAAATTCTATAGTTTCCTATGTCATCAGAGAAGCCTGTATCACATATACGTTGATACAGGTTTCTTTCATATCCTTACATCAACAACATCACGAGCCACGGTGCAATAATCGAGACCGTTACTGCACTTACCACCATGGCGATCGTGCTCACCGAACCTTCCAGGTGACTGCGCTCTATTGCTGATGCTGTTCCAATTCCGTGACTAGCACTTCCTAAGCCAACACCTCGCCCAAGGTAGTGCGTAATTCCGCAATACTTGAAAACAAATGAACTAACAAAGACCCCACCGATACCAGCAATCATAACAAATATAGCAGCCAGTGATTCTGATCCCTCTAACGTACCTGAAATGTCCATCGCTACCGGGGTAGTTGCATTTTTGGGTGTCAGTGAGTAAATGATTTCTTCTTCAAACCCCGCCCACTTTGCAAGTAACACACCTGTAGAGACGCCTACAACTGCTCCGACACTCGTTCCACTGAGAATTGGCACCGTTAACTTCTTCAATGTTTCGTAATGCCGATAAAGCGGATAAGCTAATGCTACTACCGCAGGGCCAAGCAATTGATTGATCCAATCGCCGCCAATCATGTATGTTTCATAAGGTATATTAAAGATAAGTAAAATCACCACAATGACAATTGTTCCTGTAATAGCCGGCATCGTAAACGTATATCCCCATTTTATATGTAGGAGTCGTAATACGAGATAAATAGATACCGTACCACCAATTGCCGCTAATCCAATTAGAAAATCAATCATGGTCCAACTCCTTCGTGCGAACGAGCAACTGCGTAATATAACCTGACGTAGCCATGACCATCATTGTACTCACCAAAGCAATAATAACAAGCAGAAATCCCCAACCAGCAAACAAATAAAAATAATTGATGATCCCAACCGTGACAGGGATGTAAAACAATGTTAAGTGATTGATAAAAAATCGCGCACCTTCCTCAACCCACGTGACCTTTACTATCCCAGTCATCAATAAAATAAAAAGGAGAACCATTCCAATCACACTTCCAGGTATTAAAAGATCAAACGCACGCTGTATCCAACTACCTAGTTCATAAATGACGTATAATACTGCGATATGAATTATTGCCTTCATGACCTTAAGCATATAAATCACTCCAATACATGCAACAATTATAGCAAAGATTGGGTTTGTCTGAGGAGAAATCGCGAAAAAGATTTTTAAGATGAAGAAAACCGAACAGTATGAGGAGATACTGTTCGGCAGGTAAGGTAACTACTATTTTATGCAACAGTTGACATTCTTTTCTTATTTTTCATTGCAACTATCAATAGTACAATAATGATTCCTATTCCATCCGTAATGGTCTCCGGTATAATCAGCATGAACGCTCCAGCACCTAGGGTTTCGTGAGACAGCATGTAAATTCGTCTTAAGGAAGCCTTCTAAGGCTGAGCTAAGTCCAATAATTCCGACCAGAGACGTAATAGCAATTATAATTATTTCCATCACCGGTGAGAATTCCGTCGCAGTAACCGCTATATCTGTTGTATCGATCATTAACATAGCCGCATTGTAAACAAATAGATATGGAATGAAAAATCCTGCCCAATGATAATTTTAATGCATCGAAACTCCTTGGTATAAAGGTGCTACAAGTCCTTCCTTTATTGCTTCTAAGGAAATGTCAGTAGCTTTCTGTTGTTAATACTTCAAACCATCCAATTTATCGAGAAACATTTCTTTAATTGAAAAACACTTTTATAACTTCCTTCCACTAATTGATTTAATTCTAAAAATGAAGGTTATTTGAGTTTAAATAGTAACAACTTTATTGGTTTCTGCCGCTTCCATCACGCCCAGGATCACTTTTAACGAAAGTAACGCATCCTGTCCAGACACAATTGGTTCTGTATCAAGACGTACACAATCAATAAAAGCATCGATTACACCTGTGTTTGTCTGGGAATCGTTCGTTTGGATCGATTCCAATTTATAGTTAATCTGTTCACCATCTTTGGTGAACACTTCTAATTGATAAGTAGAATTATGATAGATTTTTAGTATACCCTTTTCACAGTAGATAATCGTGCTATTGTCTTCTTGACCGTAATAGGTCCATGAAAAGGAAGCTGTACCTAGGCGCCCTTGATTGGTCTTTAAACTACAGACAACGTTATCGCATACTTCTATAGGTTCACCATTTTCATCAACTTTGTCTAAAGCCGCTTGAAAGGCACTTACTTGCTCAATCTGATCATCTAATAAATAATGTATTAGATCCAACTTATGAATACCCAAATCACCAACTACACCAAATCCTGACCTATCTTTCTTAAAGAACCATGTTGAATTTGTTTTATTCACCCCCCAATACTCTGGCCCCTGATGACCAAAAGTGGTTTGAAACGTGAGCACATTTCCAAGTTCTTTATTTTCAATTATTTCCTTCGCTTTTTGATGCGCACGGGTGAATCGCTGATTATGATCAACCATTAATTTTCTGCCTGATTCCTTTTGTGCATCCACTACTTGATTTGCGTGTTCAATCGTCAATGATATAGGCTTTTCGCACAAGACATGCTTTCCACTTTTCAATGCCTTCGTTGAAAATAGGTGATGGTTTTCATTTGATGAACAATCACTGATAACCTCAATTTCCGGATCAGCCAATAATTTATCAACACTTTTTGCCACGCTTCCACCAAATAGAGTTGCCAGTTCTTCTGCCCGTTCTAAATTCCTGTCATAAAAAACAATTTCACTCACATATGGATTCGCTCTATATTCGGGTGCATGGCGAAACTTGGCGATAGACCCACATCCGATGATACCAGCTTTTATATCCAATTAGACCCCTCCTATACTCTTTTTTGGAATAAAACCGCAATGACTATAATTAACCCTTTCACAAACCCTTGAAGGTGTGGAGAAACATTCATTAGATTCATCATGTTATTTAGAATTCCTAATATGAGTACACCAAATACCGTCCCGATAATCTTACCTCGTCCTCCAGTCATTCTAGTACCACCAATAATGACAGCGGCAATCGCATCTAGCTCATAGGCCATTCCAGAGCTGGATGAAGAAATGGAGTTCAAACGAGATGTTTCGACAATAGCAGCCACACTTACGAGTAAACCAGCTAAACCATAAACACCCAATTTCACGCGATCCACTCGTATTCCTGACAAGAGAGCAGCTTTCTCATTACTCCCAATTGCATATACATAACGTCCGAAACGCGTCTTATGCATTAATATATATACAAACACTGTCATTACTACGAAAACTATAATTGGATATCGGATACCCCATAAGTCATTATTTGCAATAGCGCTAAAATCTTCTACCTCACCAGACATACTTCCACCATCAGCAATATACAAGGCAATGGATCTTGCTGCCGCCATCATCCCTAACGTGGCAATAAATGAGGCAATTCTCCCTTTGGCGACCATTAAGCCATTTAATAATCCTGCAAATGACCCTACAATAAATGCCGTTAAAAGTGCTACCAAAATATTTCCTGTAGCATTTAAGGCGATAACCATTATGACACCCACTAAAGCCAGGACAGAACCAACAGATAAATCAATTCCCCCTGAAAGCATAATAACTGTCATGCCTAATGCAATGATTCCTATGATGGAAACTTGCATTAATATATTCATCTGGTTACCGATATCCAGAAATCTGGGACTCATAACTGATGCCACTATATAAATAATTAAGAATGCAATCACGACACTATATTCTGACCATAACCAAGAAAGGCGGCTGCTCATAAAAGATTTCTTTTTACGTTCCTCTGATGGTTTAGGTTGTGTATTCGGCAATGTTCTCGCCCTCCTTTTTTGAACCTGTTGCGTAACTCATAATCTCATCCTCGGTTGCATCTTCACCATTAAATCTTGCAGTTACTTCCCCTTGATACATCACATTTATTCGATGACAGATCTTTCGTACTTCTGGAGCTTCTGAGGATAGAATAATAACCGCCTTGCCTTGTTCCGCCAACGAAACGATATGTTGATATATCTCCCGTTTCGCTCCAACATCAATTCCCTGGGTAGGGTTATCAAAGATAATAATATCTGTATTGACCTCAAGCCATTTTGCGATAACCACTTTCTGCTGGTTTCCCCCGCTTAGCTTGTCAATTGTAACCTGTGGGTTATGGACTTTAATGTTTAGCATTTTCTGGTAATAATCAAATTTCTTACGCTCAACTTTACCCTGGAGAAGACCTGATTTTTCAAAGTTCCCCATAGAAGATAAGCTCATATTGTGAATAACACTTATATCTTTAATAATTGCATTTTCTTTTCTATCTTTTGGTACGAGACCGACACCCGCTTTTAACGCTTTCTTCGGGTGATTTATTTTTGCAATTTGATCATTGATTTTTACCTCACCAGTGTATCGATTTCGATAACCAAATAGACTTTCGAAAAGTTCGGTTCTCCCATCACCAGCTAATCCAGTGAATCCTAAGATTTCCCCTTTATGAACGGTGAAATTAATATTTTTAAACAACCCTTCACTTGAAAGGTTTTTAACCTCTAATGCTACGGGTCCAAATACATGATCCTGAACAAAGCGTTCCTCTGATATGGATTTTCCAACCATAAGCTTCGTGAGTGCATCCAGACTTTGCTCCTTCATATCCCCAGTCCCAACGACCTGCCCATCGCGTAGCACTGTATAACGGTCACAAACTTCCTCTATTTCCTTCAATTTATGGGAGATATAAATGACAGATATACCAGAACCCTTGAGGTTTTTCATTAATCCGAATAAACGTTCTACCTCATGCTCAGCCAGTGCAGACGTGGGTTCATCCATGATAATAAGCGTAGATTTATGTAGTAGTGCTTTTGAAATTTCAATCAATTGTTTATAGGAAGTATCCAGTTCACGAACATACTCTTTAGGGTCAATATCCACACCTAATGTTGCTAGAATTTCATTCGTCTGCTTGCACATTTCCTCTTCTCTAACTATCCCTAGTTTATTTCGCAATTCGAAGCCGAGAAACATATTCTCATAGACCCGCAGATCAGAAACCACATTTAATTCCTGATGGATAAAACTAACACCATACTTTTGAGACACCCTCGGGTTCGTCATTTTTACTTCATTTCCATCAATTGAAATCTTGCCTTTATCTGATTCAATAACGCCACCGAGTATGTTCATTAATGTCGATTTCCCTGCACCATTTTCACCAAGCAAAGCATGTATTTCCCCATACTCCACCTGAAGTGATACATCGTTAAGGACCGGGACACCGTTAAATGACTTATTTATTGACTCCATTTTCATAAATGGATTTGTAGACATAACATAGCCTCTCCTTTTAATAAAAGGGGAAATGCAATAACTGCTTTCCCTATTGCATTTCCTTAATCTAATTAGAATTTCGAATCTGGATCATAGTGTTCATCAACATTGTCCGAATTTACTTCAGTAGCTTCCAATATAACTTCTTCCTCTTCTGGATCTGATCCATCAGCTATATCAGCAGCAACCTTTATACCATCTTCAATCATAGCCGGCGAGTAAAGGAATGTCGCTGAAATCAAACCACCATCTTGGATGTCTTCAAAGATATCTTTGCCACCCCCAGCACCTGTTACAAATTGAATATCTTCACGTCCTGCTTCATTAATAGCTTGCACAACTCCTACAGCCATACCATCATCCTGTGTGAATACAGCATCAATTTCCGGTTGTGATTGCAAAATATTTTCCATCACTTCTAACGATGTCTCTGTTGAGAAATCCCCATCTTGAGAAGCCACAATTTCTAAACCATCTTCTCCATCCATTGCTTCTTGAAAACCTGAACCACGTTGTTCAGTCACGGAGTTAGGTGGACCTGTAATTTCTACAACTTTTCCGTTACCATTTAACTGATCAACAAAATACTCCCCAGCATTTATCCCAATACCTTCATTGTCACCTTTTACCACAACATCAGCAGCATCATTTTCAAGCTCACGGTCAACCACTACCAACGGAATACCTGCATCTTTTACATTCTGGCCAACTGGCGATAATGCCGCAGATTCAATTGGAAGCAGAACAATAACATCTACATCCTGATTAATTAGATCATCCACATCGTTTGCTTGTGAATTTGGATCTTCCGCATTAGTCATGACATAATCAATACCTTCATTTTCCTGAATTTCCTGCGCTTGATTTTCGGCATTGTCAATCAATGCCCCCATCCATCCATGTGTAGCTGATGGCAGGGAAATTCCTATTGTCAAATTGCCGTCCCCACTCGCATCTTCGTCACCACAAGCGGTCAAAATTAATGCCGTCATCACCGCTATACTCAAAACTAATAGTTTCTTCAAAAACTTCACCCCTTTGTTTTTTGTAAAAAAGCTCCCCTCGAATGTAATCGATTACATTTACATCTAAGGCCAGCGCTCTACTATTAAACCAGTTTACTATTTTAATAACAGAGCGCTAATCTTAGTTGTATTTATCCTGAGGTTGATTCGCGAATTACCAACTCGTGCTCAAGCACAACACTCTCTACTGTTTCACCTTTTATCTTATTCATTAGCATCTTTGCAGCTATCGTACCCATCTGATACATCGGTTGCCCAATGGTCGTCAAGGTAGGATGTGTCATGTTGGAAAAATCAATCTTATCAAACCCTACAATTGCTATATCATTTGGTACTTGCAATCCATTGCTATTGATTTCTTTCAATGCTCCAATTGCCAATAAATCAGATACAGCAAAAACCGCAGTTGGACGGTCCTTAAGGCTTAATATCTTCTTCATTGCATGCTGTCCATACTCAAAACCAAGTTCATCCGCACGGCAAACATAATCTTCATTTATTGAAATAGAATGCTCTTCTAATGCTTTTTGGTATCCCTTTTTTCGTTGCCTTGCATATAAAAACTTATCATCTGAATTCATTAATGCAATTTTCTCATGACCTATACTAATTAAATGCTTCACAGCCCGGTAGGCTGCCTCTTCATTATCAATCGTCACATAAGGGATTCCACTATTAGGGGCATATTCACTACACTGAATGATGGCATGTGTTTTGGACAACTCGGTCAACGTCTCCATATTTACAGCCGGATCCATTGATATAATTCCATCAGCCATTTTCTTTTTGACTAAGTCAAAGTATATATTCTCCCTTGCTGGATTTGAATCTGTCTCACATAAAAGAATGTTATAATTATGGCTTAATGCTGTACTTTCAATCCCTTTAATTATTTCAAAATAAAATGGATTTGATATCTTCGGTATTAGTATCAAAAGTATTCTGCTTTCTGAATTTCGCAAATTTCTACCAAGCATGCTCGGCTCATAATTCATCTTTTTTATCGCATCTTCTACTTTTATCCTTGTTTTGGTTGTTACGGTATCTTGTTCATTTAAGACTCTTGAGACTGTTGCGACGGAAACACCTGCTTCTCTTGCAACCTGCTGTATATTTGCCATGTTTTTATGTCCTTCTCTCTATAAACCATTAAACACCCTTTTTGTAATCGATTACATTATAATGATAATATATTCTTATTTATCTGTCAATACATGAAAAATATTTAAGTAAATGGTTGATTTAATACACTAAGTTATATATTGTTAATAATGTAATGGATTACAAGACTTTATTTTCTGATTATTATAATGAAGGGGGTTTCTAAAATTGAAATTAGGAGTTTTTACAGTACTATTCGCTGATAAACAACTTGATGATATGTTACGCTATGTTTCTTCAAAAGGATTAGAGGCCGTTGAATTAGGTACGGGAGGTTTCCCAGGCGATGCTCACTGCAAAGTGGATGAACTACTAAATGATGACAATGCTTTACAGCAATTTAAGCAAAAAGTTGATGAACATGGATTAATGATAAGTGCACTAAGTTGTCATGCAAATGCGCTTCACCCACAAAATAAAATTGCTCAACCAGCAGATGAACTGTTGGATAAAACCATACGACTTGCATCCAAATTAGGTGTATCTGTGGTTAATACATTTTCTGGTTGTCCAGGTGACCATGAAGGAGCTCTATATCCGAACTGGCCTGTCAGCCCTTGGCCTCATGATTTTCAAGAAGTACTAAAGTGGCAATGGGAAAAGAAACTAATTCCATATTGGAAAGAAAAAAACGATCTAGCAGAAGCACATAATGTAAAAATCGGCTTAGAACTTCATGGTGGATTTTCTGTCCATACGCCAGCTACGATGTTACGACTACGCGAGGCATGTGGGCCAGCGATTGGAGCAAATCTAGACCCAAGCCATATGTGGTGGCAAGGAATAGATCCAGTAGAGTCCATTAAAATACTTGGACGTGAAAATGCGATTCACCATTTTCATGCAAAAGATACGATTATTGACCAACAAAATATGAATAGAAATGGGCTGACTGATATGACTGATTACGAAGAAATGCATAACCGCGCATGGTATTTCAGAACGGTCGGTTTCGGACATGACACAAAGACTTGGGCAGATATTATCAGCACATTACGATTAATGAATTATGATCATGCCGTGAGTATTGAACATGAGGATGGACTAATGTCGATTGATGAAGGCTTTACAAAAGCGGTCGAAAACTTAAAACCCGTTATGGTCAAAGAATCCGTTGGAGAGATGTGGTGGAACTAGCACTAATCATTATCGATATCCAGATGTTTCCAGTAGATTACCTCTGGATATCGATATTTTTACAATAGTAGTGGGTGGATACCCTTCCCTAGCCATGCAGCGGCAAATCCAAATAGAGATTCCGAAATTGTTGCGGGAAAACAATTGATTCTACCGCCTCAACAGCTCCTTCTAAATTGCATAAAGGATGTAGACCAGCTACTATTACCTTACCATTTGCCACTAAATCTACTTTTTCACCTTAACAATAAGCAACCTTTATACTCCCTAGTAAAAAAGTTAACCACATTGATAAGTGGGTTGCTAATTAGAAAGAATCCTTATGTCACTTCACCTTCGCAACACCCAGCGCAAGATGCTCCCAAAGTATATTTTCTATTAACTCACCTTGTATTTCTTCACAATCAACAATTAAAATGACTTCAGGGGATTTTCCTCTTGAAAGTCTTTTTCGTTTTTTAAAAACTTTTTCTGTTAACAGTCGAATGGCAAACCCTATCATAAATCCAATAAACCCAAAAATAAGTCCCCAAAAAATTGGTCCCCATGCTAATTCGAATCCTATACTGGCTCCGACAACGGAAAGCGCTGTTCCAAGTGCCACTCCAATATCGATTAGTGTCGTACCATCTGCAGTATGTATGGTATCAAATAACCTGCGCTCTTCCGTTCGATTATCCAGTGGTACTGCATAGATACTTTCTTTGTTAACTCCCTTTTTTTCCAAGGTTGATATAGCCATTTCTAAGTAAATATCATTATCAAACGTTGAATATAATTGCATATTTATCACTTCACTTTTTGTCCTTTTAGGATTCTAAAATCTGGATTTTGGTAATTGTCCTTTAAAAATCTCCGTTGTTCTCTTTCATAAAGCTTATTATTTTCAACCGTATTCATGTAAGCATCATAAATGGCAAAACCGTATGTTGAAGGTAACATGAGGAACCATTGACCATTTAAAACAGAAGTGGCCTGTTGAACTTCTCCTAGATATAATAAAACGACCGCTTCCAAAATATGTGAAAAATAAAAGAAGATAACCACCCAGGAAATTATAAAAAAGGCTGTAACAATACGATGAATATAAAGTTGTCCAAGTCCAGGTACAAATAGTGACCATATAGCTGCCATCACAGGATTTCTTTTATCCAAGTAGTTTATTTCCAAAGACCCAATGCTAAATGTATTAAAAGAATGCTCCTCTCGATCTGCCAATATGTACACCTTATTCATATCTACCGTCGTTCGATAACTATCCCAAATTCCAAAAAAATACACAGGCAAATATACTAAAAGCCACCTCGTATCCAGTACATCAATTGCCATATCAATGTTACCTTGAAACGAATAAATGATAGCCCAGTTAACATTCGACTGTATATTAACAATCACTTCCCAAATAAATAATACAAACCCGCGAAGGTATTTCGATAAAAGAAGATGACCGAATCCCGGAAAAGCCGCACTCCACCAAGCAATAGTATAAGGATTTCTTAAATGAATCTGCGTGGTACCCAGAACACTAACATGTGCTACATACCGTCTAGCAGTATTTCTATTCGTGTAATTATTCATTTAAGGCCCCCTATACTTTTTTCGTTTAGCTTCCTTCTAGTTAGAGTTTCCACAAACCATGGTTTTATCCGAGTCAACTAATCGTAATGAACCATGTATATTTTTATATAAAACACAAATCATAAGAGTTCTATATCACAAATAAAATTGGTTAAAATGGGAAGGAAGTTTTCCGTTTGAATGAAATGATTGAAACACAACAAACATACGGTCAACTACACATACAGCATTTCTTTGAGACGATTATTTTTACTTATCAATGGTGGCTTTTACTAGTTGTCAGCATTGGTTTATGGGTGATATGGGCACTTTTAGTGGATAAAAGAAGGTTGAACGCCATCTTGCTTGTCGGTTTATTGGTCAGCTTAATGGCGCTAGCATTTGATGAAATTGGGATTTTATTAGCTTTATGGGCTTATGACTACTACCTCGTTCCCTTCACAAGTAAGTTATACCCCGTTGATCTCGCCATCGTCCCCGTATTTTTCATGTTATTATACCAATACGTAAGGGCGTGGAAACCCTATTTACTTGTGCTCACATTGTTAACTTTGTTTGCAGTTATCGTAGCTGAACCACTCTTTGTCGCATTAGATATTTACATTTTACTTGTATGGGAACATTGGTATTCTGCCCCTATTTACATACTGATGGGTATTTTTGTTAAATGGCTGGTTGATAAAGTTGTGGGGGAAAAGCGTTAATTTTAAAAGGGGAGTGTCTCACTAAGCTGAGACACTCCCCTTTTTATCATGCTAATCCCATTGATACGGGGTTTGCTGATATACGTAGTAGTTAAGCCAATTCGAAAAAAGCAGATGTGTATGGGATCGCCACGTGTTTGGTGGTCGTTCATTTACATCATCATTAGGAAAATAATTTTCCGGCATGCTGGTATCCAGCCCTTTATGAAGATCACGTGCATATTCCTCAGCAAGTGTTGTTGCGTCATACTCCAAGTGACCCGTAATCATGATGTGTTTTGCATCATTGGACATAATGATAAATGCTCCCACCTCCTCCGAAGAAGAAAGTAAGAACAAGCGAGGATCATTTGCAATTTCCTCCATTGAAACCGTTGTATATCTTGAATGTGGGGCATGGAATACTTCATCAAATCCACGGACAAGTTTAATTTTTGGATCGGCTACACGATGTTTGTAAATGCCAAATGTTTTTTCTGGAAGCTCATATTTACCAATCCCATAATGATAATATAAGGAGGCCTGAGCACCCCAGCAAATGTTTAAAACAGAGGTCACATTCTGTTTCGTCCACGCCATAATTTCCGTTAACTCTTCCCAATAATCCACATCTTCAAATGGTAAGTGCTCAATAGGTGCCCCTGTAATAATCATTCCATCATAACGGTGATTTTTAACATCTTCAAACGTTGTGTAAAATGTATTCAAATGAGATCTACTTACGTTTTTAGATTCATGTGTCGTCATCCGAAGGAACGTGATATTCACCTGTAATGGTGTGTTCCCTAATAATCGCAGAAGCTGTAATTCGGTCGTTTCCTTATCTGGCATTAAATTTAAAATAAGTATATTAAGTGGACGAATGTCTTGGTTCTTAGCCCGATTTTCATCCATCACAAAGATTTTCTCCTGTTTTAACACTTCCGTTGCAGGCAACTCTCTCGATATATTGATTGGCACTAAGATTTCTCCCTCCTGCATTCCTATTCTTCCTAAAGAAACCTGCAATCATTAACTGCGATTTCTCTGAAATTTGGTGCCCGCTTATTGCCACACTTCTTCAGAAATTTCCACAATATGGCGGATTTTATCCCATTGCTGATCTTCCGTTAAATCATTACCCTCTTCAGTTGAAGCAAATCCACATTGCGGACTAAGACATAGATTATCATAGGATAGATATCCAGCCGCTTCGGCAATTCGCTCTTTTACCAGGTCTTTATTTTCCAGCTCAGCAAATTTGGATGTAACTAAACCTAGTACAACATGCAGATCGTCCCTGTTTACAAATTTCAGCGGTTCAAATCCGCCTGAACGCCCGTCGTCAAATTCCAGAAAAAGCCCGTCAACATGCAGTCCACCGAATATCGTTTCGGATGCCTTATCATACGAACCTGAACTAAAATAATGGGAACGATAATTGCCCCGGCAGATATGCATGGTAACCAGAAGGTCATCCGGACGATCGGCTATCGATTCATTGATAGCACGTTTGCATAATTTTTGCAGTTCGGCAGGCTCATACCCTTTCGCGCGAATCGATTGTTCCCCCTCTTCCGATAAAAAGGAAGCCCATGATGTATCATCAAGCTGTATATAACGGCATCCTGCATCATAAAAAGCCTGAATCGCTTTTTTATAAGCAGTCGTTAAATCTCCCAACAGTTCCTCGATATCACCATAAACCTCATTATCAATTCCCGCCCGAACCAGGAGCATATTAGGACTTGGAATGGACTGCTTGGCAACATGATCATCGCCTACCTCCCCTTGCAAAAATCGGAAATGATCCAGAAATGGATGATCTTCATTAAAATCAACCTTGCCTGTTACACGAATCGCACGGGCTTTTGTTTCAATGCCATCAAACTTCAATCCAGTGTCTGATTCGAATCCTTCCACACCTACCAGACTTTCCAAAAAGTCAAAATGCCACCAGGAACGGCGGAACTCCCCATCCGTAATTGACTTAAGTCCAGTCTTCTTCTGTTTTTCAACAAGTTTGGTTATTTCTTCATCTTCAATGGTACGCAGCTGCTGGGCAGAAATTTCTCCATTTGTCTTTTGAGCTCTCGCTTGTTTAAGACGTTCCGGTCTTAGAAAGCTACCCACATGATCTGCTTTAAATGGTGCCTTGCGATCTAATTTTGTTGTTGTCATTGTATCCGCTCCTTTTAATCAAAAAAGCCCCTTCGATTAAGAAGAGGCATTATCATGCGATCATCTTCTTATCTCCCAAGTTTCATCAACTTGCTAGAAGTAGCACCTTGTTATCATAACAGGTTGCTGAAGCGTCATCGGGCTTAGTCCCTCTGCCTCTCTTAATAAGAATGTTACTGAATTGTTTGAAATTACTATACCAATGATAGTAGCATTTTTATAGATAAATAGCAAGGGAAGCATAACGTAAGCATCAATGCCATTGCACCAGGTGCGATTATGACCGCGATGGTGGAAGGATCCTTGAAACAAATGGGCGGAGATAATTGGGAAGAAGCTGGCAGAGAATTTGTCAGTGTTAACCCGATGAAACGATTTGGTCAACCAGAAGAAGTTGGACGTTTGGTTGCCTTCTTATTATCACAGGAATCGCGATTCATCAATGCAACCGTCATTCCCATTGATGGCGGACAATCCTCACAATATTAATGACGAAGGGTGGCACGCCTATGTGTCACCCTTTTGATTTTGCAAATGAAATAAGATCCGCAAAGTCCATATCTGCATCAACTGAGCTTTCTTCACGATCGCCTACAAGAACGGTACGTACCCCTGCTCTCTTGCCTGCTTCTATATCGGGTTCACGATCCCCTACCATATAACTTTTCTCTAAATCAATTGCATGTTTTTCCGCCAGATCCAAAATCATTTGTGGCTTTGGTTTACGACATGCACAATTTGCACGCGGCTTGTGGGGACAATAACGGATGTCATCAATCGTTGCACCATATGTGGCTAGATCATCTTTCATTTTTTTATGTACCTTTTTCAAAGCCGACTCTTCCATGAATCCGAGTCCAATTCCACCTTGATTGGTTACAACAAAAACCTTAAACCCCAAATCATTGAACCGCCTTATAGCTTGACCGACACCATCCAGTAAATGGAAGTCCTTGGGCTTGTTCACGAACTTCACCCGATTGGTGAGTACTTCATTGATTACACCATCGCGGTCTAGGAACATCGCTCGATTCATATCATCACCTTCAAATAAGCATACTCATTTCTTGGTCTATTAAAACTCCAATTCCTTTGGAGCTTCACCTTGTTTATTCATCACCCGGATGGCGGTTGGATTAATCTCCAATAAGACAAGTTCTGGATCCTCCGGGCCATCAAAATAAAGTTTCATCTTGTCATTCCACAGCTCCTTTTTCAGTTCTTCCGAATTATTTAAGGAAACCTTCCCTTCATATTCCACATATTCATCGCCAAATCCCTCACCCTCGTATCCGAGCAGAATATGAGTGAAAGGATTCGCTTCCGTTTCCTCTGCCTTATCCGTTTCCTTGCTCGTTAACGTATAGAGTTTCAACCCTTCACTGAAAAATGTCATGTACCTTGAATGGGGTTTATTATTCTTCACTGTTGCCATTGGCCCAACATAGTTGCTTTTTAGAATTTCTTCAACGGTTGCTTTGATCTCCTGTTGACTCATTTATATGCACTCCTTTTTTATTGCTGGTGAAAATAGTATTCCTTCCATCTTGAAAAATAAACATCTCTCTGACTTCAAGGATGAAGCACGAGGACGATTCTCGGTTCCTAAGTTTATCTTATAAAATAAATGGGAAGAAAATAAATTATGAACGTTAAATCAGAGAAATAGGAGGTATATTTTGGGACTACAAAATGGAAAAAATGATTCGTTCTTAGATACAGGCAGGCCTGTAGTGGAAGGGAAGAATGGAGCCGTCACTTCTCCTCATTATTTAGCTACGCAAACGGGGAAGAGGATTCTTGATCAAGGTGGCCATGCGGTAGAAGCAGCTATCGCAGTTAATTCTGTGCTTTGTGTGGTTATTCCGCATATGGCAGGGTTAGGAGGAGATTTATTTGCGTTAGTCTGGGATCAGCATGAAAAAGAAGTCAAATCTTTAAATGGAAGCGGGAAGTCTGGAAGTCAAGTAAACCGAGAAGTCTATAAACAAAAGGGGCTTAACGAGATCCCAGAGCGTGGGCCATTAGCGGTGAATACTGTCCCAGGAACTGTAGACGGATGGTGGAGCCTTCACCAGCATTACGGTAAGTTAGAGTGGTCATTGCTATTTGAAGATGCTATTCACTATGCCAAAGAAGGTTTTCCAATTACAGAAAAGACAAGTAGCTATGTCCAAGAAAAAGCCGATTTATTAAATGAACAACCGGAGACGGCGAATGTGTTTTTTAAAAATGGACGTCCGATTTTATCAGGTGAGCTTCTCGTCCAACCTAATTTAGCATGGGCTTTTGAACAAATTTCCAAAGAGGGTAGAGATGCCTTTTATAAAGGGGATATCGCAGACAAAATTATCGCCTCTATGGAAAAGCATGATGGATTAATGGTGAAAGAAGATTTTACCAATCATACAGTTGAGTGGGAAGACCCGATATCAACAAATTACAGAGGATATGAAATCTATCAAGTAAAACCAAATACGCAAGGCATTGCTGTATTAATGATGTTAAACATGCTAGAAAAGTATGATTTGACTTCGATTGGTGATGGCACTCCAGATTATTATCACCTAATGGCAGAAGTAGCCAAACTAAAATTCCGTTTTCGAGATGAATGGGTCACCGATTCACAATCTATTGATTTACCCTACGACACCCTCTTATCTAAGTCATTCTCATCTGAAGTTAATGAACATTTTTCTTGGAATAATATATTTCGCCCAGAGGAGTTGGAAGAGCTCCCAAAAGTTAAAGGAAGCCGTGACACCGCCTACCTGAGTGTTGTTGATAAGGAAGGGAACAGCATTTCTTTAATTCAAAGTATTTTTCATGAATTTGGCTCTGGATTTATGCCAGAGGGCGTTGGCTTCTTTTTACAAAATCGGGGCTCCCATTTTAGTTTAGATCCAAATCATCCAAATTCTTTAGAACCAAATAAGCGTACGTTTCATACAATCATTCCTGGCATGGCACTGAAGGATGGTAAGCCTTATATGTTATTCGGAGCTATGGGAGGAGAAGGACAACCTCAAACGCAATGTGCCATGCTTACTAGGGTAATAGACTTTGGCTATAACATACAACAGGCAATAGAAGCACCACGTTGGTTATACGGTAAAACATGGGGAGAAGATAGTTCCTCATTTAATTTAGAAGGTAGAGTAACAAGTGAAATAATTGATGATTTGAAGAAGCGTGGGCATGAGATTGAAATGGTAGAGAATTATTCGCAAACAATGGGCCATGCACAAGGGGTTGTCATTGATCACAAAAGAGGAGTGTATAGTGCTGGAGCAGACCTGCGCGGTGATGGAATTGCCTTGTGCTGGTAAGTAATAGTTATAAAAGTTAGCTTGGAGGATTTGATAATGGATAACAATTTACCGGTCGATTTATTACATTGGTCTTTAGCGATCTTACCATTGGTACTGCTTCTGCTTATGCTAGTTGTTTTCAAATGGTCTGGTGGTAGATCAGGTTGGATCGCTATGGCTATTGCGACATTAATCGGTTTTTTCATGTACGAAGCTCCCTTGGATAACCTGGCTGTTGGATTTGGAAAAGGGCTTTGGGAGGCATTTTTTATACTATTGGTTGTGTGGTTTGCTTTATTACTTTACCACGCCACAGATGAATCTGGCTCATTTAAAGTCATAAGGGAGAAAATACAAGATCATAGCCAAAATTATTTATTTATTGTACTTGGTTTTGGTTGGGTGTTTGCTTCTTTTCTCCAAGGTGTAGCTGGATTTGGAGTACCTATTGCAGTAGTAGCTCCCCTTTTACTAGGAATAGGCGTTAAGCCTGTTGCTGCAATTATCATTCCTTTAATTGGCCATGCCTGGGCAAATATGTTCGGAACACTAGGTGTGGGCTGGATCGCAACTGTAAATACGGTACAAATTGATAATGAGGCATTGACACTTATACTTACAGGAATACTGTTGTGGATACCGAATATAATAGGTGGGCTCATGATTTGCTGGCTGTTTGCAAGATGGAAAGGTATAAAAGAGGGTTTCCTAGCTGTGATTATTATTTCGCTTATTCATGGTGGAGGCCAACTTGCCATCGTCGCATTCAACCCTGAACTTAGCACATTTATACCGGCTATTCTGGCCGTAGGTGCACTTTTTCTACTGTCTAAACGCAAACAATATAGTGAAAAATCAGAGCTTGAGGATGAAACAGACATTCTTTACGACACGGATTCTAAGGAAGAAGGAAAGCCTGACATATCACTTCATAAGGCCTTTATGCCGTATTATGTTTTAACAGGTTTGAGTGTTGTGTTTCTTGGGATACAACCAATACAAAACTTTTTGGATCAATTTCAATTTGGCTTTTCTTTCCCAGCGGTGGAAACGGGATACGGATTTGAAATGGAGGCTGAAGACCCTTACTCCCCTATTGCTCCGTTGACACATCCAGGCTTCTATTTACTCGTATCATTTATTTTTGCTTACTTTTGGTACAAGTACTTAGGCCTAAGTCATAAGAATACGGCTAAAAATATATTTTCCGGTATGAAGGAGAATGCTTTAGGGGCGTCACTCGCGATAACAGGATTTTTAACGATGACAATGATTATGGAAAATTCAGGTCAAACAAATGTACTTGCACTTGGAATTGCAGACGTTTCACCACCTGCTGTTTATGTGGCCTTAGCAAACGTAATGGGAATCATTGGTGCATTTATGACTTCATCGAACACCTCATCCAATGTGCTTTTCGCTCCGTTACATGGATCAGTTGTGAATTCGATGGAAAGTTTATCAATGTCACTAGTGATTGCCGCACAGTCAACTGGTGGAGCTATCGGTAATGTTATTTCACCAGCCAGCATTGTCCTAGGAACCAGTACAACGAATATTCTAGGAAGGGAATCCGAAGTGTATAAAGTTACACTTACGTTCGTACTAATCGCAGGTGTTCTAGTATCTGGAGTAGCTGTATTGATGCACTATATCATTTGATAAACTGTGTAGTAGGCCTGACTTAACCTGTGCAGGTACAAAGAAATAACCATCGATGAAGCATGGCGAATCTGCTATGTTTCACCGATTAGGTAGCTAGGAAAGTTTATATTTTAGCATGAAAATAAATCCATTTTCATGCTAAGTGATTGCTATGAGAAGCTAAGACATTGAAAACGAGAGCAGTATTCTGCTCTCGTTTGTCTATAGTGCGTGTTTTTAAGCGGGGATGAAGGGGATGAAAGGATCAGTTATCATGTTTCCCATCCACAATATAATGATAAAGCTTATTATTCACCGGCTGCTCCATCACCATATTCATATGAACAACTGGAATTTCTTTCCCTTCCTTATCTTCCATCGTATCTTGTTGAACCGTATTTTTATCAGGCAAAACTTGACCTAAATAATAAAACCCACTTCCTTCGTCATCATCTTTTTTAGTGAAGAAGTGCAGGTCAATATTATTTTCTTCTGCATGAATAATTTTTTTAACTTCTGCAGATTTTAAGGTTCTATTACTTCTCGTATACCATTTAAAAACATCTGGACTGAGGAGTTCATCTCCATAATTAACACTAGATTCTACCTCGCTATTTTTATGGTACGTAACAAATATCGGGCACGTCTGATGTTTTGGTTTGTAACCATACATGGTTGAACTCTCATCACTATCCCAGTTTAACAGTTTACAAGCATCTTTTCTCGAATACTTTTCATATAAAGTAAGCTGCTGACTACATTGATATTTCTCGCTTTTTTTTCTTGCAGTTAGCAAAATATCTTTTATCATATGATTGAAATGTTCATTTGAATTTAATTTTTCCTTTATTTTTCCATTAAACACGTACGTATTGTCTTCCTGCTTCGTTACGATCGCCTCTTCCCCATACTTCACCTGATCAGGTTGTGTAAAGAAAGATAGATCCAGCACGCGACCGACAGATTGAATTGTTGCGTCATCTATACGACATTTAGCTTCACTCAAATGATCAAGATATTCATCATGATCAACTGCGCCACGTTGCAGTAACAGCTCCAACAAAATAAGCTCATGCTTACGCTTTCCATTCAACACTTCTGATGACAGCATTGTTAGCACCCTATTTTCATAGTCAGTAATGCTCGAAACTTCTTCTTTCATCTTTATTAAAAATTGATGATAATTTTTATGCTTACCTGTAATAACAACTGGATCAATAGAATTATTTGTTACAAAATCATACATATAGGGTGTTTTTCCAATTCTATTCTTTAATTCCACAAATGCCTCTTTTAAAATTTTCATTGCTGTAAGGTTGCTGTTATTAATCGACTTAAAGATTTGCTTTTTAGCTATTTCCTCAAAATTAATGGTTGAAACACCTTTAATATAACTTGTTTCCAGTGTACGTCTACGTATATTGTCTTTGTTTTGAGATTTATCTCCTGAAAGGGCTACTGGAATGAGGTAGTTATTTTTATAATTACCAATAAAATCAATGACCGTGACGAAGTCTTTTGAATCATGCTTACGGAGGCCACGACCTAGCTGTTGAATAAAAACGATACTAGATTGCGTTTGCCTTAGCATAACTACTTGATTGATACTCGGAATATCAATCCCCTCATTAAAAATATCCACGGTTAAAATATAATCAAGCGCGCCATTCTCTAATCGGTTTACTTGTTGTATTCTTTCTTCTTGGGCATTATCTCCAGTTAACGCAACCGTACGATATCCTTTATTATTTAATGCCACAGATAATCTTTTTGCTTCTTCTTTTTTACTGCAGAAAATTAATCCTTTTACTCTTTCTCCTGAAAAGCCATAGTAATCAACCTTTTCAATGATATGATTGACGCGATCTTCGGTAACCAGGTTTGATAAGATAGTTGCGTCATCTATTACTTCACCATTATATTCAAGATCCGTGACCCCAAAATAGTGAAAAGGAGTTAGCATGTTTTCTTCAAGTGCTTCCTGCAACCGAATTTCGTATGCAATATGGTAGTCAAATAGCTCATAGATATTAAAATCATCTGTACGTTCAGGTGTAGCAGTCATTCCCATTAAAAACACTGGATTAAAATAATCAATGACGCGCTGATAGGACGTAGCACCTGCTTTATGTACCTCATCAATTAAAATATAATCAAACTCTTCCGGATCAAAATGGTTTAAGTTTTCCTCTTTTGAAATAGTCTGGATAGTAGCAAACAAATACTTAGCATCTGTTTGCTTACTTGAACCTGATAAAATTCCATAATCGATGTCGCGACCACCAAGAACCCTTTGGAAGTCCATTTTTGCTTTATTTAATATTTGCTCACGATGAACGATAAAGAGTGTTTTCTTCGGTGCAAACCGTCTCACATCAAACGCAGATAGATATGTCTTGCCAGTCCCTGTAGCTGAAATAACCAAACCTTTTTGATGACCAGCTTCTCGAACTGCTTGTATTTGTTGCAGGGCATCCTGCTGCATCTTATTTGGTTTAATTTCCAATGCATCCTTAATAGAATTGGTATTATATTCAGCTGGCATTTCTACTACTCTATCTGCTGCATTAAAATCTAATGGTTGATATGTCTTTTCATATTGATATACCCATTCATCATTTAATGGTTGAGCCGCCTCCCAGACATCTTCAAACTGATTTTTAAAGTGATGGATAACTTCTCCGTCTTCATGCGAAGTAAGTTTTACATTCCATTCATAGTTTACTTTTAATGCCTGTGCAGTTAGATTCGAACTTCCCACAATTAAAGAATAATAGTCTCCATGATTAAATATATAACCCTTCGCATGGAATCCTTGCATATCCGCTAATCTCACTTCTACATTTGTAATTTTCATCAGTTCTTTAAACACTTTAGGTTGATTAAAATTTAAGAATGTAGATGTTAAAATACGACCATGTATCCCTCTTTTTTTAAGATCTAAAAAATGGGATTTTAACGTAGCTAGTCCACTTTCGGTGATAAATGCAACAGAAAAAATAAAAGACTTACTTGTTTCGAGTTCTTCCAGTAATGGATTTAAAACGTTCTCATTTTGTTTCGTATCATTAACTAACAACTTCGGTGAAAACCTACTTGATTCTTTATATTTTTGATCGATAAATCCTTTATGTAAAGACGCTTCTAAATTTTGAATGAAATTCTCCATGTTAACCACCAATCATTACCGATAGATACACGCCAATCTTACTATTCTCTAGTTAGTCTATCAAATTATTTGTTACTATTAAAAAGCCACTCACCCAGTTGCAAGTGGCTAAATATTTCTATGAGATTAAATCAGTAGATAGCTTTTCTATGGCCGGAATATCCGCTGGTGCCCAATCAAGGGTTGAAAGTTCACTTGGTGGCAGCCATTTTATTTCTTTATGTTCTGTTAAAATAGGTTCACCCTCAATTAGTGTACAATAATATGTCGTTAAATGGACGACCCCGAAATCATATTCATAAACGGTATACTCTACTTGTTCACCAACTTCTATTTTACAATGCATCTCTTCACTAACTTCACGTTTTAATGCATCTTTAGCTGTTTCCTCTTTTTCAATTTTACCACCAGGAAATTCCCATTTATAAGCTAAGGTTTTAGTTTGCCCTCTTTGTGCACATAATATTTTATTGTTTTCAATAATTACTGCTCCGACGACGTGTATATCTTTTTTCATGGTATGCCTCCTCTATATACTTTTAACCTTCAAAATGCTCTTGAATTAGACTTTCAAGCATTTTGACTTCTCCGTCCATGTACCTGATTTCCACCATAATTAATAGAAGTTCAATCTATCTGTTAGGGACCACCGAAAATTCATGATACGATATATTAAAATCTAAATTTTCTATAATCAGGGTAGGGATGCAATGCGTAATAAAAAATTAGACAAAGAATCCTTAAACAGCATTATAAATAATTTTAAAACCTTTTACAGGGATAAATTTGCTACCAAACATATGAGAAATACAGCTCAACTAACAAGTTTAAAAGAATTTAACTATGATCATTTTCTTGATAAATACAAAACAAAATTCCTTAATAATAATGATGATACGTTAAGTATAGCAAAATCTTTAATTTATCAACAAATTTTAGGCCAATCAGTTAACATACTATTTGAGCAGTGATTTCAAGAACATTATAAAATAATTTTCAAGGACTTTTTATCACCTATTCCTGGAATCGACATTGAATTTATGGACAAACTCGATGGGAGAACAAGTTTTGACGAAGGAGGACTCTACCATGAATATTATAGTAGCACCAGACTCATTCAAAGGAAGCTTAACATCCATTCAAGCCGCGACAACCATGAGACGAGCCATTCACTCGATCAATCACAAAGACAACGTTATCTCCAAACCTATGGCTGATGGCGGTGAAGGAACAGTTGACGCACTCCAATCCTCATCAGACGGGGAACAAATAACACTTTCCTGTACCGGTCCATTGGGCGAAAAAATCGAAACCTATTATGCGATAATCGATGGCAACACAGCTGTGATTGAAGTCGCAAACATAGCCGGCCTTGTCCAGGTAACGGAGCAGGAGCGAAATCCAGATACGACCACAACGTATGGCCTTGGAGAAGTTATCCGCGGGGCATTGGATCGTGGCTGTACTTCTTTCATTATTGGACTTGGTGGTAGCGCAACGAATGACGGTGGACTTGGTATGTTGCGCGCGCTCGGAATGAAAGCATGGGATGATAACGGACAGGAAATTGGTATTTTCGGTAAAGACATACGAAAAATAAATAAAGTTAGCTTCGATAAGATAGACCGGCGATTAAGTGCCGTTTCGATAAAAGTAGCTTGTGATGTGGAAAACCCTCTCTATGGAAATAATGGTGCAAGTGCGGTTTACGGGCCGCAAAAAGGAGCAACAAGGGAGCAGGTAGTAGCTTACGATAAAGCCTTCGAACGTTTTGCTTTGATTATTGAAAGACAACATGGCGAAAAGTATCACGACGTGGCAGGAGCAGGAGCTGCTGGGGGACTCGGTTTCGCTTTGCTGATCCTCGGCGCTAAACTCGTCTCAGGTGCAGAGCTAGTCGCAGAAGCCGCTAATCTAAAACAGGTGATCAAGCAAGCTGACCTTGTGATTACCGGTGAAGGTCAAAGTGATGAACAAACCTTATACGGGAAGGCTCCAGGGTATATCGCAAATTTGGCGAACGCATACCATGTTCCAGCCATCTTAGTTTCTGGTTCACTTACAGGCGATCAAGATAAGCTCCGCAGTCAGTTCCAAGGTTGCTTTTCGATTATCACTAGTCCGATGACGATTCAAGAGTGTATGGAACAGGCAGAAGAACTTCTGTTTAATCAAACGAAACAAGTCATGCATTTCATTCATGCTATGCAAAATAAATAGACAGCACGAATTGGATGTTAGCTTACAGAATATCCAAGCTCGCCAAATTTCAAACGCTCGACCGTCTAATTGTTAGATAATGATTTTCTCCAGCAATGGATATGCTAAACTAGCAATATCACTAATTTTCATATTAGTATGACTTAATCTTGTTAAAAGGAGTCCTAAAATGATTACACTGATTAAAAATGGTGAGGTATATTCTCCAGATTACCTCGGAAAGCAATCCATCTTAGTTTTCGGAGATGAAATTGTAAAAATAGATGAAGTTGATGAGGATAAGCTACTTGATATTGGGTTAGATGTGACCATTATTGATGCGGAAAACGCCATTGTAACACCTGGTCTCATTGATCCACATGTTCACTTAATTGGTGGCGGAGGTGAAGGCGGGTTTGCCACAAGAACACCGGAGATACAATTGAGTGATATCATAAATTCTGGCATCACCACCGTTGTGGGATTATTAGGAACGGATGGAACAACCAGACATATGACCTCCCTATTAGCCAAAGCAAGGGGGCTAGAGGAAGAGGGGCTGACTACTTATATTTATTCTGGAAATTATCATGTTCCAACACCTTTCATTACGTCCTCTATAAAAGATGATGTGATCCTTATTGATAAAGTAATTGGGGCTGGCGAGATTGCCATTTCGGATTCAAGGTCGGCTCAGCCTTCCCTTCATGAATTAGCCAAACTAGTGTCAGAAGCAAGAATAGGTGGTTTATTAAGTGGAAAAGCAGGGGTAACCCATTTTCACGTTGGTCCTGGAAAAGAAAAGCTCTCCCTATTGCATCAACTTATAGACAACTATGAAATTCCACCTTCCAAGCTTTATGCAACACATATTAATCGAAGTAAGGAATTAATCGATGATGCGATCTCACTTAGCAAAAAGGGATCCTTCGTTGACATTACTGCTGGAGATGAGACTGGAGAATTGATTCTTTATTTTAAAAATAACGGAGGCGATCTAAACCAATTAACGCTGTCTTCGGATGGAAATGGGAGTTTACCCAAGTTTAATCTAGAAGGAGAATTAATCGGTTTCGGGATTGCAAGTCCAAAAACATTGTATCAACAAGTCATTTCTGCTGTAATCGATTATCATGTTCCGCTTTCAGAAGCGCTATCCTTCGTAACAAGTAACACTGCTGAAGCATTGAATCTTCCTAAAAAAGGACAATTAAGAGAACACGGAGATGCAGATATACTAATACTGGATAGAGATACGTTACAAATTGAACACGCATTTGCTAAAGGAAAGCAAATGATTATGAACAAAGAGACGATCGTAAAAGGTACGTTTGAAATATAATACGTTATCGCAGTATAACAGGCAGTAAAACCCCCACTGAATGAAATTTTACTTTATCATTCATGGAACTGTTGAACCTGCTACATAGCATGATTACATGCATTTTTGCATCTCCAATTGGGTAAACTATACATAATGTTGCTCAGCCAAGGAGGGTTAGCGAATGGAAAGCACAGAAGCATTTGTAAGGAAATTTCAAGAAACCAAGAAGAAAGATGAGCTGAATAGAGCGAAACAAGGTAGTCGTAATCGATCAGATAGATTACCAAGTAAGCGACATTAATCCCAATTGTTCACCACAACTGCAATAAGCTGCATAAGCAGATAAAAGCCAAGCTCACATACCGCGAGCCTGGCTTTTACCATTCAACTTATTAATTTAATGTAACATCCTGTAATTGATACAAACCTGATGCATCTGCCCAGAATCCTTCTACATTATCTCGATGAGCCATAATATGTGCTGGGTGATACAAGAATGCCATTGGTGCTTGTTCGTTCAAGTACTCCGTTGCTTCAACATATAACTCCAATCGAGTATCTTCATCTTGCTCCACACGTGCTTCATGTAGCATTTCGTCAAATGTTTCATCTTCCATAAATGATCGATTACCTGTTGCTCCAACGTTATGGGAGTGGAACATCATATGCAATGGGTAATCTGCGTCAGCTGTCCCTAGAGAAAGCCCTAGAATAAACATTTCGTGTTCTCCATTAGCCGTGCTATCTAAATAAGCTCCCCATTCAACAATTTCGATAGAAGCATCGATACCAATTTCGGCTAATTCATTCTGTGTATATGTTGCAATATCAATACGCTCTTGAGAGTCATTTGTCCATATCTCTGTTTCAAAGCCATCTTCATAGCCTGCTTCAGCTAATAAATCTTTTGCTTCTTCAATATCATATTCATGTGCTTCTACATCTTCACTATAACCAAATTGTGTTTCGTTGATTGGTCCTACAGCTTCTTCACCAGTTCCTTCCAAAATTCCCTCAATCATAGCCTCTCTATCAACTACTTTTGAAATAGCTTGACGAACTAATGGATCATCGAATGGTTCTTTTTGCATATTAAATCCAAGGTATGTGATACTCGCTGCATCTCGCATGTAAACATGCGCTTCCTCTGCATTTTCTATTTGACCCATATCACTTGCTGTTAGTGGATCAATAATATGCGAATCTCCAGTCTCCATCTCCGCCACACGGGTTAGATCCTCAGGTACCACTTTAAATGTAACAGTATCTACATTAGCGTTGTCACCCCAATAGTCTTCATTATTTGCAAGAACAATTTCTGCACCAGGGTCCCAACTTTCAAATTCAAACATTCCTGTCCCTACTGGATTTTCGTTAACATACGCACCATGTTGTTCGCCCTCTTCTACAGCTGCATAATCGGCTTCAATGATTTCTGGACTAAGTATACTGGAAGCATAATGAGCAAAATGTGCTGGAAGAGGCGCAAAAGGATCCTCTGTTACTAATTGAACTGTATGATCATCCACGACAATAACTTCTTCTATAAGATCAAATAGAACAGCACGCGGTGAGGCAAGTTCCTCATCCAAAATTCGTTCGACATTCATTTTTACGACTTCTGCATTGAATTCAGATCCGTCATGAAACGTCACGCCTTCCTCAAGCTCAAACTCCCATACGTCATCTTCTATTGCTTCCCAATCCTTGGCAAGAAGAGGCTCTAGTTCCATATCTTCATCAAATTTCAATAACGTTTCATAAATATTGATTTGAATATTACCCGACGGAACATCACTTGATGTATGTGGGTCTAGTGATGCAGCATCTGACCCTGTCCCTATAATTAAATCGTCACCTGCTTCTTCTGCACTATCACCCTCAGTTTCTGCTTCGCCGCTAGCCTCTTCATCGTCAGGCTCACTAGCACAAGCTATCAATGCAACCGACAATGCTAATAATAATACCAAAATCTTGAATGGATTTTCCTTCATGATGTTTCCCCCTTATATAAATGTGTATAATTTGATGAATTTTGTGAAAAATTTGATTAAAATTGTACGTATCACTTTTTTCGACAATTCTTTCATCTAGTAAAGTTTAGTATACCATATAAGATATCAAAGTATATTAAAAATTCTTAACGTGCAATAAAATAAGCCTAAAGACCTAATTTTAATATAACTTCTACCAAACAGACGATAAAAACCCCTAATTATCCAATCTAACAAAATAAAAGACTTATACATCCATTTCACAAATGGTTATAAGTCTTTTTTTATGGAATTACTCTTGGTCATTTTTATTTCATTGGAATGCCGTGGCGATAAGCCAGTCAATTCCCCACTTTTATTGAGAACGCGTTGGTAGGGTTTGAGGTTCTTTGGCTCGAGTCAGGCTTGGATTCACACTCTTTTCTCAGCTATTTCTTCTAGCATTTCTTCAATAGCTGCCGCCACGCCGTGCTCACCGTTTGCTTTTGTTGTATAGTCGCACATTTCCTTTATCTCCTTCTCTGCGTTTCCCATCGCAACACCACGTCCAGCCATTTTCAACATGCTCGAATCATTGAAATTGTCACCAATTGCCATGACATCTTTCATTTGAATTCCCATGCTCGCTGCAAGCCCCTCGAGGGCAATACCTTTCTGTGCATTTGGATGATTGAATTCAAGATTTATCTCGCCTGAAGACGTCACCACAACTCTATCATTATCCTTAAATTGGTTACGCACATTTATCAATTTATCCTTTTTCATCGAAAAACCTAATATCTTATAGATCTCAAGATTTTCCAAAGCGTAAATTTCATTATAATTTTCAATGAAGGTAACCGATTCCTCCTGTAAGCGATTCTTAGCACCTTCGCGAATTTCTGCCTCCGATAGATTTGGATTAGCGGATTGCATCACATCAACCATCACTTCTACAAAATACTCCCTGCTCGTCGAATAGATACCATGATTTGTAAAAAATTCGATATACATATCCGTTGCCTGACAAGACCGTTGAATGTCCTTGGCAACTTCCAAATCTAACCCCACACTTCGTATTAACTTATTACCTACCTCATATGTCCTCGCTCCATTCAGACAAATAAACGGACAATTTATCTCCGCATTCTGAAGCGGTTTGTTTGCAGCACCGTAAGATCTTCCAGTTGCAACAACAAATTTTACTCCCAAATCCATGGCCTTTTTTATGGCCTCTGCATTCTCTGCACTTATTTCACCTTGTTCATCTAAAAGTGTTCCATCTAAATCGGATGCAATTAATTTCATTATTTTCTCCTATCTATAAAACAGCCCACGTTCCTTTAACTAAAGCAGGCTGTATAAAAATTAATTTGGAAAAACTATTTTCGATACTTTTATTGCTTGGTTAAATGCTAAAACGAAACGGTACCTGCACGCAACCGCGTTACCAGCATCCCCTTTCTTTCCAATTCTCAGCAAGGTAGCTTTAATCCTAAAGCTCTTTGCATCAGTATTGTTGTTTTTAAAATTTCGCAGTTGGTAGAAACTGCGGCGTACCCGTTGGGTTTCTTTTCGCTACGGACCGTTGCTTTCCGCGGGCACGGCTTTGCCCTGGCAAAGGGTATGTCGACGTTGTTCGCAAAGAACGGTTTTAGTCGACCTTCCTTAGGATATTCATGCGGGGTCTTCAGACACGTGCTATTCCCGCAGGAGTCAACGGTCCTCCGCTCCAATCAACCATCATAAAAGTGGATGACTATGTTAGTCATACAATCAAGCAATTTTGATGAAGTTACAACGCACCCTACCAGCGGAGGAAATACACGGAGACTCCTGCGGGAACAGTGGCCAGAGTGAGACCCCGCAGAACGGAGTTCGAGGAGGCTCACGGGTCACCCGCGGAAAGCGTAGTGTATTTCCGTAGCGGTATTACGTCGCATTCTATGGTTCTCACCCAAAAAGGTAAGTTCAGACAATTGCATACAATATATGATGAATATTATGGTTTATCAAACACTATATATTGTGCTTCTGAAGATTTTTTTGTACGGAGTCGACCTTTTTGGGAACTAACCATTCTATAGATATTGTGCCAAAAACAAACAATCTTTTAAAAAACAGCCAACCCTAAAAAGATTCTGTTTCCATTTCCCCTATTCTGCCACTCATATTTACAACATCATGGGCGAGTTTATGAAGTCGTGACAAAATTTGTTCATCAACTATTTCTTTTTTATCGTTAAAGTACGTTTCCTCTATAAAAACATACTGTGGTAAAATCATTGCTTTCATATACGAAAGAATAGGTTTTAATTGATGTTCCATTACTAAATGATGCTTGGCAGATCCAGCGGTTGAAACGATTCCTACTGTTTTGTTGGTTATTGCATCAATTGGAAGTAAATCAAATAAATTCTTCAGTGTCCCAGGAATAGATGCCTGGTAAATCGGTGTTCCAATTATTAATGCATCTGAGGTGACAATTTTATTGATTAATGCTTTCGTTTCATCTGAATAATCCTGATAAGCTCGCCCATCACAAAATTCCATTTGGTATGTTTTTAAATCGACTAATTCAACTTCTATGTTCGTATAATTCTCCTTGATATTATTTAAAACCTTCTCTACCGTAATTTTTGTTTTTGATCCAACGATAGAACCGGCAATTCCTATGACCTTCATTCCATTCACCCCGTATTTTTATCTTCACGATATATCGCGTGCACGTGAGTTTCTCACTTGTATTCAATCCTATCTAGTTTAACTGATTTCCCGGCTAAAATCTTTCTTCCTGCTTGCACCGAACTGGCCAGTGTATCATTACCAATTTTTAGGATAAAAACTAGCATTAATCGTTATTCCTTTGATATTTTTTTAGAAAACTTGGCATTTACCAAGCCTTTCGGTTAATGCCTTAGTTGCACTTATGCAGTAAGAAAGTTTTTATACTTTCTTATCTGCGGACAAAATAAAACTTCATTCAGTAGAGAGTGTTCTCCCCCACTGAATGAAGTTCTACTTTATATGTGTCTTATATGCCTCGACAAACTCATGCGGTGAGCTTTTCACAGTGTAAGGGAATACCCCCTTATTGGTGTGTACATAAAGGATTCCGCCGCCATCTCCGCCAATGGAATGATACGATATATCTAATACTTCATGTATAAGAAATTCGCGATGCTTCGTTACAATTTTTTCATCGTATAAATAGATTGTACGTTCTTGTTCAATGTCGACTTGTTCTAGGCTGTTTACTTCCCTTTCGACCTTAAAATACGGTTGTTCAGCTAACAAATACACATGATCCCTCCGGATTTATCAATCTTGCTTTTCATTTCGCCTCAATTTTCATCCTTCTGCCAGTCTAAGGTGGTTCTTTTGCCACTGTAACCACTGATAATCCCGGGTTTTTCTCGGTAGAAATTGACGAATGTCTTCCTCATGGTAGCCAATTTGTATTCTTTTTTCGTCCATAATAATTGGACTCTTCAATAACCCTGGGTGCTTATTAATTAACTGTAGTAATTGCTGTAGAGGAAGTGTATCCAGGTCTAAATTAAGATCCTTGTACGTATTGGATCTTGTCGCAATAATTTCATCTGTTCCATCCAGTGTCATACGAAGGACATCATGAAGTTCATTAACGGTTAAAGGATTTTTTAAGATATGTCTCTCCACATAAGATATTCCGTGTTTTGTTAACCATTGCTTAGCTTTTCTAGTCGATGAACATGGTGCTCCATATACCATTACACTCATTTATCATACCCCACTATTAGTAAATTATTTTAAGGCAATCGTTGTTGATACCTTATTATTTCGTATTTCCTATTTCTGTTCAACTGGCTTGTATAGCCCATTTTTTAAAAGGTTCATTTCTTTCTGATAATTTTCCATCGCTTGTTCATCTGATAAATTTTTGGCGAATTTCTCTACAAAGTTACGGAAAATAACCGAGGTAATTATTTGCATGATATAGAATAACTCTTCTTCCTCTAAAATATTCAAATTCTGCTTATTAATTAGTTGGCTAATTTCCTTGCGTTGTTCGGTGGAGTCCGTGTCATTGAAGATTCTCGTGAATGCATCGTCAATTTTATCCGTCATATTTAACATGGCATTTTTCATGAAGTTGAGGTCTTCCTCTGTTGTTGGTTCTTGCAGTGTTAATCGAAACATTTCCGTCATCGCATCAAATAAATCACCCTCATATTTTTTCAGGAGAAACACAAAATTTGCTCTGCGTGCCTTGGTTTGGGCATCTAATATATAGAAAAAAGCATCATCTTTATTCTCAAAGTACTGATAAAAACTTCCTCGTGGTATTCCTGCCAGATTCACAATATTGGTTATCGAAGCTTTATATAATGGCGCCCTTGAAAATTCCTGCTTGGCTGCATGTATCAATGTTAGTTTCTTACTCTCAGGTAGGTTATAAAACGTTCGTTTAGGCACTTTCTTTCCTCCGGTTCTTTAAAAGTGACACAATGTCATTGTTACTGTTTTTTATTTTATATGACAACGTGTCACATGTCAATCCACTTAGGCCTGTTGTTGCCATATGTTGAATTTTTGTCACTTTTAAATCGTTTTTTCGAATACGCGAGAGACCCCAACCTCAAGGATGTGAAGGCCGAGAACTCAGACTAGGATAGCTTCACCTATCTCTATTGTTCAACTGAATACAATTTTTTAAACAACAATTTACTATTAGTGCGTGTTCAAAAGGAGGATAAATAGGACCGCGTCGGTTAAGTTCACCACGTCCTGGGAATGCGCGTAAATGCTCGCCCCACCGAAAACATTTGTGGCAACACCGACACTAGCACGTTTTAGCAGAAGATCCCCTACGATGTGTCATTTTTACCGGACTTTTTGAACATCACCTATTATGGTATAATGAGAACAAGGGTTTCAGTGAGACCAAGGAGGAAATTATGCTAAAAAAATGGTTGAATGAATCAAACTATACAGTCGTTTATACAGGAGCAGGCATGTCAACAGAAAGTGGATTGCCTGACTTTCGATCTGCAGGTAATGGATTATGGAATAAAAAAGATCCAAGCAAAATAGCAAGCACGGATGCATTAAACCATAATGTCACGGAATTTATAGATTTTTATCGAGATAGAGTCCTTGGTGTGAAGGATTATAAGCCACATATTGGGCATGATATCTTGGCCAAATGGGAAAGAGAGGGGCTCATCCAGTCAATCATTACTCAAAATGTAGATGGATTTCATCAGCGTGCAGGGAGTAACCAGGTTGCGGAGTTACACGGTACATTGCAAAATCTGCATTGTCAGTCATGTGGGAAAGTCTACAGCAGTGAAGAATATATCAACCGGGATTATTATTGCAGCTGTGGCGGTATATTGCGTCCATCTATTATCTTATTTGGCGAATCCTTACCAGAAGACGCCTTTCAATTTGCGCACAAAGAATCTGTAAAAGCTGATTTATTTATCGTATTAGGTTCATCTTTAAGCGTAACACCAGCAAACCATTTCCCACTTATCGCAAAAGAAAATGGAGCAAAATTAGTAATTATCAATATGGAAGAAACCGATTTTGATATTTACGCAGATGAAGTGATAAACGACAAGGAAATTGGAAAAATCTTAGAAGAACTAGACACGTGAAAAAGCACCTGTCTCTTTTCTTCATTCCACTATTTAATAACGGGGTAGCTATTTAGCATTTAGCTTCCCCATTATTTCTTCACGATCTGAACCCGTTTTATCGTTCTTCCTTCGACTTCCAGAATCCTAAAATCCAGATCATACTTCTCCAGTATTTCACCCTCCTCAGGGAAGTGATTTAACTCTTTTAACAGGTAACCATTTAAAACATCTTCCTCTTCCGGAATTTTTGTGAGAAAGATTGAATTTAATCGATGAAGCGGAATTTTCCCATCACAAATTATTTCTTTATCTGTGACTTTTTCCACGAGCGTATCATTTGCATGATCCATTTCGTCTTCAATTTCCAAGCCAATCATAGACTCGATTATATCCTCATGTGTGAGTACGCCTTCCGTTCCACCGTACTCATCCAATACAACCGCCATATGCTTCTTCTCTTGAGTCATTTTCCGGAAAACCCACTCAATTGAATGAAATTCATAGACAACCATCGGATCCATGTCACTAAAAGATTGAAGCGACTTTTCTGGTTTGATCGACCAGGACAGCAGGTATTTGGAATGAAAAATCCCAACAAGTACATCCATATTTCCTTTATAAATTGGGTACCTTGTGTACGGATTCTGAATGGCTATATTTCTCGCCTCTTCATAATCAGCTGTATGCGGAAGGGCTACCAATTCGACCCGTGGTGTTTTCATTACATCTTTCACATCTAAATTATAAAAATCAAGTACGCCTTTAATATGATAGGATTCTTCCCGTTTAAAAACCCCTTCTGTTCTGGCTACCTCAACCATGGACCGTATTTCCGCTTTAGACACAGAAGCATTGTTCTCCTGCCCCTTGGAGAGCAGACGAATGATAAACCCTGTCATCCCGTTAAGTAAAAGCGTCAGCGGCTTTAAGATAAACATGACACCCCGAATAACAGGGTGAACAAGAAAGGAGATGCGTTCAGGAAATGCAGCAGCTACTGACTTTGGAATTACTTCGGAGAAGATGATAATCGCTACTGTCAAAATGGCTGAAGCAAGTGCCACATTAAATCCATATTCAACTGCTAGCATCGTAACAAGTGTTGGCAGCACGATGTTGGAGACATTGTTACTGATTAATATAGCAGTAATAAACTCCTCCGGCTTAGACACCACTTTTAATAGCTTCCCGGCTTTTTTATCTTGATTGTCAGCTCTTGTTTGAAGCTTCATTTTGTTCGTTGCCGTTAATGCTGTTTCACTGCCTGAAAAGAAAAATGAGACGAATAGTAATAGGATGATCGCTATGATCACGAGCGTGTTCCTCCTTGAATATTTAACCTAAACTCCTTTTAGTTTATACATAACTTCAATATTAATGAGTTTTTTAGAAAAATTGGAGGGACAGGGGGACAGGTTCATTGTCCCAGCGCGAGCCGGCATGTTGGACAAGGGGGCCCACTATTCACCCGTTTCCGCAAAGCTTTTTATCCGCTCGCCGATTTCATCACGCACTCGCTGGAATACTTGCCATTTTTCCACATCTGTTCCTTCAGCTCTGGCCGGATCCTCAAATCCCCAATGCTCTCGCTTTACTTGAGGAGGCGTCACCGGACATTTATCAGCTGCATCAGCACAAAGCGTGACAGCTAAAGTAGCGTTATTTAAAACTTCTGCATCAATCGTTTCTGATTTTTGACCCGAAATATCGATGCCCGCTTCACGCATCACTTTCACCGCATTAGGGTTTAAGCCATGCGCTTCAATACCTGCACTTCTAACATCCCAGTCCTCACCTAGATACTCTTTCGCCCAACCTTCAGCCATTTGACTTCTGCAGGAATTACCAGTACATAAGAAATAGATTGTTTTTTTAGCCATTATTACATTCTCCTTTTTTATGTAGTCTGTTTTCGTTTTGACACAAAATCTATGTGACGTTACTTACCGCTACGGAAATACACTACGCTGATATGAACATTGCAATATACTTCATTTTATCACATAATAGTCATGCACTTTATGATGGTTGATTGGAGCGGAGAACAGTCGACTCCTGCGGGAACAATGTTTTTCGGTGGGGCGAGCATTTACGCGCAGCCCCAGCACGTGTCTGAAGACCCCGCAGCGGTGGTCTTCCGCGAGGAGGCTGAAGCCGTGCCCGCGGAAAGCGACTGTACGCAGCGAAAATCAACCTGGCAGGTACATCGCAGTTTATATCAATTCCGAATTTAAAAGCAACAATACTTATGAAAAGAGCCTTACGTAAATAATAAGGTCAGATACAATCCCAAGAGTGTGAAAAGCAGGATTGGTACTGTTACAATAATACCTGTTTTAAAATACGTCCCCCACGAAATTTTAACCCCTTTTTGTGATAAAACATGGAGCCATACTAAGGTGGCCAAGGAACCGATCGGGGTTATTTTCGGCCCTAAATCTGAACCAACCACATTCGCATAGACAAGCGCTTCGCGAATAACACCGGACGTATCCGTTTCTGCGATCGCCAAGGCATCAATCATAACCGTTGGCATATTATTCATAATGGATGAGAGAAACGCTGCAATAAAGCCCATCACAAACGTAGCAATAAATAAGCCCTGTTCAGCTGCTGCCTGGATAACAGTAGCTAACGCATCTGTAAGCCCGGCATTTCCCAGTCCGTATACCACCACATACATCCCGATCGAGAAAAAAACGATATCCCATGGTGCTCCTTTAATAACCGCTTTGGTATCAACGGCCTTACTCTTTCTGGCCATCATTACAAAGAATATCGCTACAATACCTGCCACGATTGAAACTGGGACTTGGATGAATTCACTTAAAAAATAGCCAACAAGCAATACACCAAGCACATACCAGGAAAGACGGAACATTTTTGGATCCTTAATGGCTTCTTTCGGTTCACTTAACTTCGATAGATCATATGTTTTCGGGATACTTTTTCGAAAATAAAGGAATAATACGAGAATCGTTGCCGTCAATGAAAAGAGATTCGGGATCATCATTCGTGATGCATATTCCACAAACCCGATATCAAAAAAGTCTGCTGATACAATATTAACAAGGTTACTCACCACAAACGGCAAGGACGTAGTATCTGCTATAAATCCACTTGCCATGATAAACGGAAAGATCATCTTCTCACTAAAGTTCAAATTACGAACCATTGCAAGAACAATCGGTGTAAGGATCAATGCCGCTCCATCATTTGCGAAAAGCGCAGCCACAACAGCACCTAAAAGACTAATATAGACGAACATTTTTATTCCATTTCCATTTGCAATCCTCGCCATATGAAGCGCTGCCCATTCAAATAATCCAATTTCATCCAATATTAAGGAGATAAGGATAATAGCTACAAAGGCTAAAGTTGCGTTCCAAACAATTCCGGTTACTTCGATGACATCATTAAATCCCACCACACCTACGAGTAAGGCGATAACAGCACCGCCAATTGCGGACCAGCCGATTGATAACCCTCTCGGTTGCCAAATAACGAGAATTAGTGTTACTAAGAAAATAAAAACTGCTAGTACTACTGATAAAGACAAAACCATTTACCCCCAATTTAACAACAAGAAATCCGTGTCCCCTGTTCATCCAGTTCTTTTAATTTAAATGTCTGATCCGGCAGTTGCTGAAGTAGCGCTTGAACAAACGGATAAGATGCATGATTTGTATTGATCGAGTAAAAGATCCATCGTCCTCTCCTATCTTCTATAACCAATCCGATATCTTTCAATTTACGGAGATGTTGACTGATGGAAGGTTGACTCATTTTAAAAATATCCACAAATTCGCAAACACAGCACTCCTGAATCGTAAGTATTTTCATCATGGTTAAGCGCGTTTTATCTCCTAATAACTTCAAAATAGTAGCCGCCTGATCCATTTCAATTTCTGTTTTTAACATGATGAACACCTCCATTTTTTCTTTTATAACCATATAAGAATATGCTTATATGTTCAAGAGAAAAGGGACAGTGTCCCTGCCCCGCGAAATGGGTTTTGCTTCCTCGTATAGTTGCTAAGCCATAGCGAAAAATAAGATATATCCTTTTACAAAGGGGGATTATATCTTATGGACAAACAAAAAGCAGAGGAAATACTGGATTCCTATGTAATGATCAACGTTAATTACCATGGTATACCCGTATATATACAAGCATTAAATGCCGACGATGAAACAGCAACTGTTTTTCCGCTTGATGAAATGGATCATGAACAGGTAGTGGATTTGAATGGGCTAAGAGAAGTGGAACTAGGGAATGTAAATAAGGAATAAATGAACAGATAAGCTCGATAAAACATTTAACCCAACCGATACATTCGGTTGGGTTTCTCTTCTAGTCGGAATCCTTTTCCTGCTTCCGGTTCGTCATAAAAAATGTCATGGGCTGATCCGATCCACTCATTAATTGGTTCACATAAGAAGAGGTGAGGTGATAACCATCCTCCATTTTTTCTGCCAAAAAATTGGTTCGCTCGAAAAGAATGGAGCGAAAGTGATCAAGCTGCCGCACGACTTTCTCCATTAACGCTTCCTGGTTTTCCAGTCGGCTTAACACTTCTTCATTGCTATTCTCCTGATTCGAAATTTCTTCGACCATCTGTTTTTGCAGGGCGGTCTGTTCATCCATTTTCACAGATAACTGCTCGTTTGACAGCCCATACGTTTCCAGTTGGTTTTCAACTGCTTGCTGTGATTGCCTCATCCTGTTAATTTGCTCCATGAATTCCTGTTCGGACACATTTTCATTTTCTAATTTTTGTAGCCGCTCCAACACCTGACCTTCCAACTTTTCCTGCTGCAAATTCATTTCCTTCAGTTCATTTAAACGGCCACCCACTTCCTGCCATCTACCCGTCTGCACGATTCCTTGCTGTTCCTGCAGATTTTTCAATCCATGGAACGAGCGATGTAGTGCTTGATTTACTTTTTGCTGCTCCTCAATCATTTCAGCCATATGGTTTCGTATGAAAATACCCTGATTTGGTTCATTAATCACGGTATTATTTTTAAAGATATCCGTATGATTATCCTGATTGATATACAATCCCATTTGATATTACACCCCTTACCTACATTACTGCTACTATCCTATGCAATTTTTTAGGTATGCGGGACAATTGCACAGATGAATTGGTTTAAGGTATCTGTAAAATTTTCTAGTTGCACAATTCTTTTCATGTGTATATAATGTGCATATAGTATATATACATTATATAAAAAGGGCGGGTGAGCAGTACGCAAATGTCAGACACTAAAAAAACACCTAAGCTAGCAAGACGCTGGATCATCACTATTGGTATATTTCTTATCGTCCAATTAATCTTTTTCGTCGTTGATGGCACTTTTCTGGAGCCAAACATTAACGATAGCGGCAACTTAGGCGCCAGGCTGGGAAGATGGATTTTGGACTCTAGGCTCTTTACAGAATGGATTACCCCTTACGCTTATCCATTTTTTAATTTGTGCGTGACAATTCACGTCATTGCTATACTAATTCAAGCCGTACAGGACATTTTTTTTAGAATGTTTTCTAAAAAATAGACAAAAAAATAAAGAAGAGGGATTGGTATGCAAATCATTATTTCCAACAGTTCAAAGGAGCCAATTTATGAACAAATTACGAATCAAATTAAAGCTTCTATTTTAACAGGTGAATTACAGGAGGGGGCGTCTCTACCTTCTATACGTCAACTCGCAAAAGATTTAAAAATTAGTGTGATAACGACGAAGCGTGCCTATGAGGAATTGGAGAAGGCGGGCTTTATCTATTCCATTGTCGGAAAAGGTTCTTTCGTCGCGGAACAAAATTTTGAGGTCATGAGAGAGAAGAAACTGAAGGTCATTGAGGAGCAGCTTAGTGCGGTCATAACGAACAGTAGAGAAATTGGACTGTCACTTGATGAATTACAGCAATTATTGAAGATTTTATACGAGGAGTGAAAGGAATGGACAATGTGGTTGAATTAAACAACGTAACGAAAAATTTCAAAGGGTTTTCCGTTAAAAATATTGATTTACAACTGAAGAAAGGTTTCGTAACGGGATTCATTGGAGCAAACGGTGCTGGCAAGTCGACAACAATAAAAATGATGATGAATCTATTAAGGCCGGATTCCGGGGAAGTTAAGCTTTTCGGATTGGACTACAAGACCCATGAGAAGGAAATCAAGGAGCGTATTGGGTTTGTATACGATGGCAATGTATTTTTTGAAGGGCTGAACTTAAAAGATATAAAACGCATTGTTGGACCAGCATACAAACACTGGGATGATGGATTATTTTATCACTATGTGGAGCAATTCGATTTACCGCTAAATAAGGCGATGAAGACTTTGTCAAAAGGGATGCAAATGAAGGCATCATTGGCGATCGCCCTGTCCCATCATGCAGAGCTGATCATTATGGATGAGCCGACAGCAGGCTTAGACCCTATTTTTAGACGAGAGCTGTTGGATCTCCTGCAGGAATTAATGATTGATGGGAATCGTACCATTTTCTTCTCTACGCATATTACAACAGATTTAAATCGTATCGCAGATTATATTGCTTTTATAAATAGAGGGAAATTAATATTTAATCAGTCCATTCACGACGTAGCTGAAAACTATGCGCTCGTTAAAGGAGGCATGGATCTCTTGGATAGAGACACGGAAAAGGACTTTCTCCATGTTCATCGTGCACCAACAGGCTTTGAAGCATTAACGGATAATATTCAATCAGTCAAAAGTACATTTGGAGATTCGATTGTGATTGAACAAGCATCATTGGAAGATATTATGTATTACTTGAAAGGGGACATACACCATGTTTAATTTGATCCGACGTGATGTCATATTACAGAAATGGCTACTTTTAACCTTTATTCCTGTTATCGTATTCTTTGTTATTATGGACTCCCATCCGGTTTTGACTTTTCTCGTTGCCAGTGTTTTTATTCCGTTTAATGCATTTGCTTACGATGAAAAAGCAGAGACGAATATTTTGTTAAATTCCTTACCTTATACACGGAAGGAAATTATCGCATCACGCTACTTTGGTGCTATTGTTTATATGATTTTAGCTATTGGGGTGACAAGTCTGGCATTATTTGTTTCGAGTACACCTTTTGCGATTCAAGATATTGCCATTGCTATTGGTTTATTCCTGCTGTTTGCTTCATTCACCTTTCCGCTGTTTTATATATTTAAGCCAGGCTATATTTTTTATGTTGTTCTCATTAGTTTTCTTCTATTAGCAGGCATAGGACCACCTATTGTGCTGTTTTTGGCAGAGAATTTAACAGCAATTACTGATTTTATTTACAGTTTATCCATCCCGGTTATATATACGGGAGCAGCGGTGATTGTTATATTCTTCTATGCTGTTTCCTGGGGAGTTACCACGATCATTTATCAGCGAAAAGCGTTCTAAGATTTTGAACTAGAAGAAAAGCTATCCTTTTGACACTTAGACCCCTATACTGTATCTTAGAAAATATTAATCATACTATTTTCATAAGAATAAAATACTATTTGAATTAATAACCTATACCAAGAACTCTACAGGGGGAGGAGTCCATTAATGAGGAGAATCTGGAGAGGCTACATCAATGCTTCACTTATTTTGAAAATTACGATTGCTTTAATTCTAGGCGTTATTGTCGGGCTTATCTTTGGTCAAGATGCAGCAGTTTTAGCACCATTTGGTGATCTTTTACTTCGTTTGCTTACATTTCTTATTATTCCGCTTATTTTATTCACGTTAATCGTCGGGGTAAACCAAACGAATATCAGTAACCTGGGTCGCATGGGTGGAAAAGTATTTCTCTATTACCTGCTAACTTCAGCTTTAGCTATTACCGTCGGATTAGCTGTTGCTAGTATCTTTTCCCCGGGAACTGGGATGACACTTGATACAAATCAGGAATTCGATGTACCGGATAACCCTGGTATTATTAGCGTTCTGTTGAATATTGTTCCTGAAAATATTGTGACTGCCTTCAGCGAACTAAATCTGCTCGGGATCATTTTCACTGCACTTGCTTTCGGGATTGCAATAGCTGCTTTGAGGTCTTCGAAAGAACATAACGAGATCGGCGAACATGTCTATAAAGTCATTTATGGACTAAATGAAGCGACTTTAAACATCATGAAGGTCATCCTACAATATGTTCCAATTGGGATTTTTGCCATCATCGCAGAAACAGTCGGTAATCAAGGTATGGATACCTTATTATCACTGGGGAGTATGGTTGGTGTCCTCTATATTGCATTAATTGTACAGGTCGGCTTTTATATTATTTTTATGCTATTTTCTAAAGTACCACTGAAAACGTTTTTCACTCATGCACGCACACCGATGATCACCGCTTTCGTTACCCAAAGCAGTTCGGGGACATTGCCCCTGACATTGAATGCGGCAAGAAACATGGGTTTGTCAAAAAGTCTCTATGGATTCAGTCTGCCGCTGGGTGCAACGGTAAACATGGATGGAGCAGCGATGCGTATTGCCGTATCGGCCGTATTTGCTGCCAACATTATTGGGGATCCATTGACTTTTGCGGAGATGCTACAAGTCGTATTGGTCGGAACATTGGCTTCTATTGGAACAGCTGGCGTCCCGGGAGCAGGCATCGTTATGATTGCCACCGTATTCGTCCAGCTAGGCCTGCCAATGGAAGCAGTCGCCTTACTCACCGCAGTCGATGCACTGATTGGAATGGGTTGCACAGCCCTGAATATTACCGGCGACCTTACTGGTACATCGATTATTGATAAATCGGAAAGGAAGAAGGAGCAGCGAAGTGTGAATTGAAGAGGTGTATCGAAGGTAAGAAATAAGAACCCACTCTTTTCGGCCATCTGGGCGAATGAGGGGTTCTTATTTCATAAGGCCTAATGTTGCTGCTTCCTCTGAGGAATTTCTTTTCTTATATTCCTGAGTTAAGATCATTTCAGCTATTTCATCTGGAGAAAAAGTACCACCATATGGCTGATCAAGAAATGAACGTATTTCCCTATCGTATTTTGAAAGTAAATATTCAGCGTTATCATCAGCTTGCGATTGTGATCCAATATCATAATAAACATAAAGTTCTTTTAAACTGTTTAGGATGAAACCTTCCATTTCTAAAAATTCTTTGTTTGTATGATTATTTCTTATTTGGGTCACCTCCGTTATTTCCATAAACCATCATCTTTCTTGTATCGATAACCAAGTTTGAATTACTGATAAAATCAAACCCCAGGATCCCGTCGATATCCATTCCATAGTCCATATTTCCAATTTCAACTTGAAAGTTTTCTAAATTAAATCTTTCAAAATAAATCTTATCCAAATGCTTTGTATAAACATACTCTACTCCGCCTATTCCTCTTATTCTTTTAACAACATCGTTGCTTTCCGGAAAGACTCCAATCGACCTAACTATATCAGAATTAAATATTGATCCTGCTGAACCAGTATCCAAAAGAACATTATCCAAAAATAGTTCTTTTCCACTAAACTCTATTTTAATTTGTACAAAAGGAAGCCCATACCACATGTTTATTTTCATCTAGGCCCTCTAATCCCTGCATACTTCTCCTCTGCAACAAGCTCTTCACGTGATGTATGGAAAAAGCAGTACTCTTTATGCGGATCTTCTTTGTGTAACGCTTCATACCGATGCATCGCGTTAATAGAATCTTGGAATCGGTCTACAACAATAACTTCATCAATATATCGTTTTCCTTGTTTTGAGTGTGCCTTGGTTGCTTCAAGCACAACCCACTCGTTAGGGAACCTCTCTTGCACTTCATCCCAGCGCATATTATACCTCTCCTTTAGTCATAACCTACTATTATTTTACCATAGAAGTTTAAATATTTAAATTAGTTTAGTCCCATGCTCTATACCCAATCCCTACTTTGTTCAACGCACTATACTGCATGCAAATTCTGTTTTCAGGCTTTTTTCGATGGAATATGATACAAAAAGGCAGAACCATTCCAACGGTTTCATTAAAAGATATACCATATCCGCAGAGCTCTTTGTTTTGATGTGCTTACTAATTGGATAGCCCTATTTATCATAAATAGAGTCATGCTCATTTTTTCTTCCTCTAACGATAAAGTTACTAAAAAAGCACCAGCTACCTGGCGCTTTTCGCATTCATGCCATCCACTTTGGTGGCATATTTTTATCCCAATAAATTTCCCCGATTAAGTGATGCTTTTCAAAGCTATCATCGCTTAAATGATAGTGAAAATTAAACCAGTACCCTTCCAATGGGCGATTCTCACGTCTAACGTGAAATTTTGCAATATCTTGTTCCTTGTGATAATCGTGGATGTTAAAAATTCTTTCTCCCTCACCTGAAGCAGGGTGTTCTGTAATACCGTAATATTCAAGCTTGTCCTGTCCCGCTTCTGCAAGGATCCCCTCAAGTACTTCTTCCATTTTAGGTAAAATCATTTCTGTAAAATCATCATCTACTTGGTTTACAATTCGTGGTCCTAATTTAGTTAGCGTCTGTTCTTTTGCTTTTTCTGTCATCGCACGGATAAAGTAATCATCATCTGGTTCAAGTGTAACATCTATCTCATCAACTTCATCGGCTATTGAAACAGCGTTAGCAACACTTTCGTCGGAATCTTCACGCCCCTTATGTTCCTCTGTTTCGGTTGGCAAAAGGACGGAGGGTGTATACATTCCAAGTGTCATAATCGTAATAAGAACAACGGCTGTTTTCCTCATCCACATCTTCATAAAAATTTCCCCTCATCGTGTACTTATCTAAATTTTACCACGTTAAAGAAGAAAGTCTATAATTTTTCTAATTTTACATTAAGTTGTAACACAATGGTAATATTTTTGAAAAAAGGCTGTTTCCTAAAAGGTAGTTATTTTTGGCACAAAATCTATAAAAGACGACGTAGTGACAATTCTTATGCAAACGCTGGTTGAGAGCAGGGATTCGCTCCGGAAATACATTCCGCTTTCCGCGGGCGGCTGATGAGCCTCCTCGTGCTAACGCACTCAGGGGTCTCACCTAGGCCTTTCCTCCCGCTGGAGTCTCCATGTATTTCCTTCGCTGGTATTCCGGTTACTGCTGCTAAATTGCATTAGCAATCTATTCAAAACATCGAACCACCTCACCAGTTCGGGTGAGCGAAGGGCGGTGACTCCTGCGGGAACAGCACGTGTCCGAAGACCCCGCAGAGCGGTTTTCTCGAGGAGGCTGAGGCCGTGCCCGCGGAAAGCATCCGCCCAGAGCGATCCCGAACGGCGTTTATAGCAAATACTTATAGAAAACAGTCACGTCGTCTTTTACATCAACTACGAATTTTTAAAAGCAACAATTGTTTTCCGGTGGGACGAGTAACCGCAGTCCCAGTCCCAACGCTTACGAAAAGTGCCTGAATAAAAAAAGAGCAGGAGATAATGATTATACGATCGCCCTACTCTAGCAAATCATTTTACGATTGCCGCCGATGTACCTTATCTCCGTTGCATGTATAAACGACCTGCTTGCCCTCTACAACAGTTTCCATATGGACTTGGCGCCCCCATAATTGATGGAGATAGGGAAGTACGTTTTCTAAATAAGGAAGATCAAGTTCTGTACCTTCATAGCCATGCGTTAAATAGAGCTCCCCGTTCCGCAAATAATCGCCATCCGCAACTGTTATATATGGAAATCCCCCATTCACCCGCATAGAAACAAGCTGATCTCTTACGTTTTCATAATCTTTATCGGAAACCTTATATTCCCTTCCTTGTTTTTCAAATAAATACATATCTTCCCGCTGCACCAGTTCTTTTGTTAAATAATTTCTGATAAATGAAATGTCTGACTCGATTTCTCGCACTTCAAATATTTTCTCCCTGCCTGAACCTGGCTTAACACCTAATTCTCGCATTTCTTTCGTTGGATTGTTGTAACGCTCCTCAATATCTTCATACATTTTTAATCCTAGATAGTATGGATTGATTTGCTGTTTGGAAGGCTGCACAACACCTGAATTTAATTTTGCGAATTCGATCGTTTCATCAGATGTTAAATCAAGCTCCCTGACAATTTTTTGATGCCAATACGATGCCCAACCTTCGTTCATGATTTTCGTCTCCAACTGTGGCCAGAAATACTGCATTTCCTCTCGCATCATCGTTAAGATATCACGTTGCCAATCTTCCAGTTCGCGACTGAACTCTTCTACAAATAATAAAAGGTCTTTCTCTGGAGATGGCGGGAATTTCTTGTTCTTTTTTTTCTTTTTCGGCTTTTTATCCGTAGGTGTTTCATCTAGTTCCCATAAATCATCATATGGCGTTTTTACACTGGAAACTTTTTCCTCCTCCTCATCATCCTCTTGTTCATAGGCCGTTAACTTGGGCCTCACAATCGATGGGTCAATATGTTCCTGAATAGCCAGAACAGCATCTAAAAAACGTTCCACTTCATCTTTTCCATATGTTTGCTCATATGTTGCTATTCGTTCTGCAGTTGCCGTCATACTCTCCACCATGTCTCGCCTTGTATTGGAAAACCGAATATTACGTTTGAAAAAGTCACTATGGGCAAGCACGTGGGCAATAATTAGCTTGTTTTGGATAAGACTATTTGTATCAAGTAAAAAAGCATAGCAAGGATTTGAATTAATAACAAGCTCATATATTTGACTCAATCCGAGGTCATAATGCAACTTCATTTTGTGAAACTGTTTTCCAAAACTCCAATGCGTAAACCGAGTCGGCATGCCATATGCACCGAACGTATAAACAATATCGGCCGGACATATTTCATAGCGCATCGGATAAAAATCAAGTCCAAATCCAGCTGCAATTTCCGTTATCTCGTCAATTGCATGGTTAAGTGCCTTTGTTTCCGACAATTTCATCCCTCCATGTCTGCTTTTTATAGTTTATGAAGCAAATCGGCATTCATGAACCGAACGCAAACCGAACAGTGACAGGCACGCCCCGAGTGTTGCGCGCGGGTACCACCAAAACGAATGGATTACCATTTTTTCCATTTCAAAGCGCTGTATGATTGCATAAGTAATGGAAACTTTAAGTAGGAGGAGGGATTATCATGAAAGACGATTTCATATCCATTGACAAATTCAATACACTCATACATCAGTGGAACGGTTATACGATTAAAATAACAAAACATGAACTGGATGACAGAGATCAAACGGTGATGGAGTTACAAAATATATCTTATGCCACAAACCATCAACGTCTTGATGATTATCAACCAATGCACGTACTTTTACTGGATGGAAGAGGGGAAACCGAAACAACAACGAATACCTTCCAACCTCTTCCTACTCCAACCTACGAAATTCCTATTCAAGATAATTCATTATATGAGTTTAACGGTTCCAGGTTTATCATCACAACAGAACGAGCAGTTTATAAGATTGAGCGCACAACGAATAGCGGTAAAAGCACTCCCTATTTTGATAAATATCTTTAAACCGTAGCAGCTTGTTTCTTGAAAAAGCTCTTCATGGCATGGTAGACATCCTGTTTTTCTTTCAGGATATAATGGCGGAATTTTGGATCTTCGATATCTTTATATGCGCCCATTAAGGTGGACGGACGGTTATATCCATTCACCTCTCCATAGCCAAACATGCTAGAAACATCCATAATTTGATCAACCAGCTTTAAACATTTTTTATTATCAGATGTTATATTCTCACCATCTGAAAAGTGAAAAGGATAGATATTATAGCGCAGTGGATCATACTTCTCATCAATTAGCTCGAGCGCTTTGTAATAAGCCGATGAACATCTTGTTCCTCCGCTTTCTCCTTTTGAGAAAAAGGCTTCCTCCGTTACAACTTTCGCTTCTGTATGATGCGCAATAAATTCAATTTCCACCGTCTCGTATTTGGATCGCAGGAACTTTGTCATCCAGAAAAAGAAGCTCCTGGCGATATATTTTTCAAAATTACCCATGGAAGCACTGGTATCCATCATCGCAAGAACAACCGCTTTGGATTCAGGTTTTCTCACATCATTCCACGTTTTAAATCGTAAATCATCATTATGAATGGGAGCTATTTTTGCTTTCCCATCTGTTGCATTTCTTTTTAATGCGCTTAAAATTGTTCGCTTTTTATCAATATTACCCATTAGACCCTTTTTGCGGACATCATTAAATTCTATATGTTCCGTTGTGATTTCTGCTTGTTCTTTTTGCTGTAAATTAGGTAGTTCCAACTCATTAAATAGAACTTTCTCTAACTCAGCTAATGATACCTCTTGCTCGTAATAATCACTACCAGGTTGATCGCCAGCTTCTTTGCCGCTTCCATCTCCGCTTTGTCCTTTTTGATCTGGTTCCCTAGCAACGACATCACCTACTTCACTATCCCCACTTCCTTGGCCAACATGCTTAGATTTATCATAGTTATAACGAATTTTGTACTCATCGAGTGATCGAATGGGAATTTTGATTACATCGCGACCGTTTGACATAATAATATTCTCTTCACTAACTAAATCGGGTAAATTATTTTTGATAGCATCCTTTACTTTATCTGAATGACGCTGTTGATCTTGGTAACCTTTACGATGGAGGGACCAGTTTTCCTTGGAGACAACAAAATTTCTACTTTCTTCCTTATCCTGCATTCCATCCCCACCTTTATCTTTTTCTTTATACTATGCAAGCTGCAAAGAGTAATTACCCCTAATTTAAGATATTAAAATAACAAGGCTAACGAATTAGCCTTGTTATTTTTTTAGCGATTGAGTAAACTTCCAACATAGCGCAATAATTCGTTGGCCGAAATAGAGTTATACCCATATTCATCAATTAAGCGGGCAATCACTTCATTTACCTTCTTAAGCTGAGACTCGTCTGGTGTTTTGGATGTTGTGGTGATCTTCACAACATCTTTTAAATCTGCAAATAGTTTACTTTGGATTGCTTCTCGCAAGCGCTCGTGCGAATTATAATCAAAACGCTTACCTTTTCTAGCATAGGCGGAAATACGAATAAGAATTTCTTCTCTAAAAGCCTTCTTGGCATTTTCCGAGATCCCGATTTGCTCCTCAATCGAACGCATCAATTTTTCGTCTGGGTTCAGTTCCTCACCGGTTAATGGGTCTTTTAATTTGTTCTTATTACAATAAGCTTCAACATTATCAAGGTAGTTATCCATTAACGTTTTTGCTGACTCCTCATACGAATACACGAATGCTTTTTGAACTTCTTTCTTCGCAATTTCATCATACTCTTTTCGTGCCACAGAAATATAGTTCATATAATTTTCCTTATCTTCCTGTGAAATAGATGGATGTTGCTCCAGTCCATCTTTTAATGAACGTAATACATCTAGGGCATTGATCGAAGGAATATCTTTACTAATAATCGTCGATGAAATCCTGTTAATGACATAACGCGGATCAATCCCATTCATCCCTTCATCAGGGAATTCATTCTTTAATTCTTCTACATCAACCTGGTTAAATTCTTCTATATTTTCCCCGTCATACATTCGCATTTTCTTGACGTTATCAATTCCTTGCTTCTTGGAATTCTCCAACCTGGTCAAAATGGAGAAAATAGCAGCTGCCCTAAGTGCATGTGGCGCAATATGAACATGACCCATATCACTTTCCCCGATCATTTTTTCATAAATGCGCTCTTCTTGACTGACCCTGAGGTTATAAGGAATTGGCATCACAATAATTCTGGAATGCAGTGCTTCATTCTTCTTATTTGCAATAAACGAACGATACTCTGTCTCATTCGTATGCGCTACAATTAGTTCATCAGCGGAAATAAGCGCAAACCTGCCCGCCTTAAAATTACCCTCTTGCGTCAATGATAATAAATGCCAAAGAAACTTCTCATCACATTTAAGCATTTCCTGAAACTCCATCATCCCGCGATTCGCCTTATTCAATTCACCATCAAATCGGTAGGCACGTGGATCCGATTCAGAACCATATTCAGCAATCGTCGAAAAGTCAATACTTCCCGTTAAATCAGCGATATCCTGCGATTTTGGATCAGACGGGGTAAACGTACCAATACCAACACGCCTATCTTCAGAGAAGAAAATACGTTCGACCTCTACATCTTCAATACGCCCCCCATACTCCTGCTCAAGCCGCATTGCATTCAACGGTGACAAACTTCCCTCGATGCGAATCCCATATTCCTCGTAAAAATCATCACGCAAATGCTCAGGAATCAGATGTAGCGGATCTTCATGCATCGGGCATCCCTTAATAGCATAAACCGCCCCTTCATCTGTTCTGGAAAATTGCTCAAGGCCACGTTTTAACATGGTTACAATGGTTGATTTACCACCACTAACAGGACCCATTAATAATAAAATTCGCTTACGGACATCTAGTCGTCTTGCGGCAGGGTGAAAGTATTCCTCCACAAGTCTTTCAATTGCGTCTTCAAGCCCAAATATGTCGTCCCCAAAGAATGAGTACATTTTTTTCCCATCTTTTTCAATTAAACCGGAGTTTTTAATCATATTATAAACGCGTGAATGGGCTGTTTGGGCAACTTCTGGCCTTTCCTTCACAATTCCTATAAAATCCGCAAATGTTCCTTCCCACTTTAAGCGTCCTTCTTCTTCCCGATGGTTTTTTACTTTATTTAATATATCCGTAATACTCCCTCCATCCTATCTCGCAATTTATACATATTATGCAAGGAGGGCGTTTAAAATGCCCTTTCAGATTAGCTCATTTATTTCTTGCTTAAAAGAATTGAAGCTCCTGTAGTTTGTACATTGTTTTGTATTTAACGTAAATTCTTTTTTGCTGTACCGTTTTACCTGATTTAAAATAAATGCAGCTATTTGTGAGTATTTATGTAAAAGAAGAGGCAATATAAAATAGAACTTCATGCAGTGTGAAATTAATTTAGCCCATTGTTGGTGAAATTGCATTCATAATTGGCTCCGGCGTTAACTGCAATAAAAATGAGACTGTATTAACGATAATTGTTGTTCTTAGAAACATATTAATAAGGAGTAAATCGATATGGTACGTTCCCCAAAGCATGATAGACGACTCCATTTGTTCAAAGCTGGATTAGTTACCGCTAATGGGGTCTCCATCTTAATTGGAATCATATATGTAACAACTTCCAACTCTCATAGCATGTGGAATATTTTTGGAGCACTTCTTTTATTAACCTTTTTAGGAAACGTGCTCGTGACCTTAGCAGCAAGTAAACAACATACAGTAGACTTTATCTATTTAATTCTAACCATCGTTAGCATGCTTATCATTCCGAATATGAATAGAGCGGTTTCTATTGATGTAACAAATATGCAGTCACGTAGTTTTCTTTCCATTTTCCTGATATTTTCCCTGCTCCTATTAGGTGGTGCTATAGCCATCCAAAAATTACGTTATCATGCAAGGCCAATATATTTACCTGATAACGAACATTTGCAGAAGATCAGCCGTTCAAAAACGGTGTGGAAGTTTATACTCGTGGGTTTATTATTGATCATTCTCTTACTGGGCATCTACCTTTCTAACCAGTTATTGGTTGGCAGAAGTAGAGATCTGGTTGAAATTTTCTTTCCACAGTACTCCCTGTTTTTCGGAATCATCTTTCTTACGGTAAGCATACTCATCGTAAAAATTTTCCCCAACAGTTCGAAAGTGATTAAGTTCTTTGTGATTGTTAGTGGCATTACGCTCTCGGCGATTTTAAGTTTGCCATTGTTAACGACACCATTCACTTATTACAATGCTAATTCTGCTTATATAGAGGCATTTGATTCAGATCCAAACGACTTCATACCTGAGGAGGAACAAAAACACTTCTTACAGACATCTTTTTCACTAGCCGATTACTTCTTTGGAGCTGCATCGGGAGCTTACAGGGTTGAAGAAGATATTCTTTATTACGAGGGGACGGTAGGTGTCGACCAAGGAATTTTGCTTCATTTTGATGCCTATATGCCACCTGCTGATCAAGGTAATTTACCAGGAAACAACGCTGTATTGGTGAGAATCCATGGGGGAGGCTGGACGGCTGGTGATAAAGGTTCCTCGAACGGTGCTCAGGTGAATAAATATTTTGCAAATCAGGGGTACGTTGTGTTTGACGTTCAATATGGACTGAGTCACGAACAAAAGCTTTTTGAGTTTTCCAAGGTCCCCGAAAATATGGTTGCTGGTTTCACCATTGATGACATGGTTCGCCACCTCGGACTGTTTACAGACTATTTAGCTGAACATCGTACGGAATATGGTGCAAATTTAGATTCTGTATTTATTTCCGGCGGTTCTGCAGGTGGGCAATTAGCAACTGCAGTTGGACTAGGTTTAGCACATGGGGATTATGATTACTTAAATCCAGCGTTAAATGTGAAAGGGATCATTCCCATTTACCCTGCTAATGGATTGCCAGAAGTTGTTGAAATAGAAGGGTCAGATGAGCTCACGGATCCATCCCTTTTAGTAACAGAAGACAGCCCACCTGCTTTAATCTATCACGGCAAACACGACGGGGTTGTCGATCAGTCCGTTGCAATCGCATTCGATCAAACCTATGAGGAACATGGAAACCCTCATTCAGCTTTAATACTTTTTCCTTTCGCTGGACATTCCAGTAACGGCTATTTCCCAGGCTACTATAATCAAGTATTTATGTACTATATGGAACGGTTTATGTATCAATTTAAATAGGGTTGGGTTGGGTTGGGTTGGGTTGGGTTGGGTTGGGTTGGGTTGGGTTGGGTTGGGTTGGGTTGGGTTGGGTTGGGTTGGGTTGGGTTGGGTTGGGTTGGGTTAGGTTAGGTTCAGTAGTTAAGAAAAGAGGAAAACAGCAGGATAATGAAACCTGCTGTTATGTGATTGTTTTTGAGGAGTTGTATATTCAGCTGTTCGTAACATTTTCAGCCTGTTGAAACCGGCTTATTAAGTCATCATTACTCTTTTAAATATACAGACATATCCTCCATCAGCTGATCCATCTGTTTGGCATATTCGTTATACATTTTCTTGGCTTCTTTATTATCTGTTTGCAAGGAGAAATTAACTAAATTAGACTGAAGTTGTTTGATATTTGCTGCTAGTAATAGCTGGTCCTTTATTTTTGAACTTTTAATGTTATCATCATAAAGGTCCACATACACATTTCCCATTGAATCGATTTGAGCCAAAAAAACATCGGAGAAATCCGTTGCGCCTTGCTTTTTGACCTCTTCTAACAGCCATTCTTTTGTATAGCCATAGTCATTCATTGTTTTTTCTAATAAATTCCCATCTACTACCGTAATGCAAGGAGGACGTTCTGTTTGGACATCCATACCTACATCTGTTGGCGTTAATGGCTCAAGCTCACGCCTCTTCATTACGGAAAGTTCTCCGTCTTTTTCCAAGATTGCTGACTCTATATCGGAAATCTTAAAAAAACCTTGTCTTCTAAGAAGGACCATCAATTCATCAACTGTTAAGGTTTCCTTTTTTAAATTTTCTTCAAGAATTTTTCCATTCTTTATTAGGGTAACGGAATCACCTTCCATAAGATCCCGGAAACGATTCGATTTTAATTCCAGTTTAGAAAGAATGATCGGGATAATTGTCCAGATAAGCATCGCCAAAATAAAATTAGACATTCTAACATGCGGATCAAATGTCATTTTTGCAGCAATACTACCAATACTAATTCCTACAATATAATCATAATAGGTAAGTTGGGTAATGTGCCTTTTTCCCATCATTCTTGTTAAAACAAACATTAATACGAATGCGGATAAGCCTCTTATTAAAACATATACGGATTCGGCCATGGTTTTCTCCCTCTACTATCATTAAAATATGTACTATTTATACATTATTGGGCAAACTTATGGTAACCCATACTCAATTGAAGAAAATACTTAAAAGGCGGGATGTTAAAATGCCATTCAAATTCATTATGGCCTTACTCCTATTATTAATTACAAGTACTGGTTGTGATTTACTTAAAACTGAAAAAGATGATTTATTAATTCGTTCCGTTACGGAGATTGAAGATCAAATCGACCAAGAAGAATGGGATAAAGCTATTTCTGATATTCATGATTTTCAAGAGCTGTATGATAGCCGTAAATGGAAATTACAACTTTTAGGGGAACTTGAGGATTATAAACAAATTGAATTAGAAATCCTTGGTCTGCAACAAAGTCTAAAGGAAGAGGATTTCATGGAAGCCAAAATTGGTGTAGGTCATATTAAACACCGGCTAAACATGATTTATAACATGTGAATGACGGGCTGTGGACTATGTAAACCCAATGCTTATCTAATAAGCATTGGGCTCAGCATTAACGTAAGATCTATATAACTCTTACAGTAACAATATCTCGGGTCCGCTTAATTTCTTCCTCCAAGCTAGAAACAACCGCTTCATCTATTTCATTTTCAATATCAACCATCGTATACGCGTAATCTCCACGGCTTCTGTTAATCATATCCGCGATATTCAAGTTGTTATTCGAGATCGCAGTCGTAATTTGTCCAACCATATGTGGAACATTGTAATGGAAAACGGTCACCCGGCGTTTCCCTGTGTAAGGAATAGAAGCATCCGGAAAATTCACAGCATTTTTGATGTTCCCCGTTTCAAGAAATTCCTTTACTTGGCGCGTTGCCATAATCGCACAATTTTCCTCCGATTCTTTCGTGGAGGCACCGAGATGCGGAATTGGAACTGTATTTTTCATATTCAACACATTCTCATTCGGAAAATCAGTAATATATTTACCAACACGCTCACTTTCTAAAGCCTCGGCCATATCTTGTTCATGGATAAGCCCATCTCTAGAAAAATTGAAAATATGAACGCCAGGTTTCATTAATTTAAACGTTTCCGCATGGAACATACCCCTCGTATCATCCGTTAAAGGAACATGTACGGTAATATAATCAGCCTCTGCAAAAACCTCTTCCATCGACATGGCCCGCTCGATGTTACGAGACAGCTCCCAAGCTGTATTTATAGAAATAAATGGATCAAATCCAATAACATCCATATCCAGGTCAAGCGCATCGTTTGCTACAAGCGCACCAACAGCACCAAGACCAATGACACCTAATTTTTTCCCTTTTATTTCGCTTCCTACTAATTGTTTCTTCCCTGCTTCTACAAGATTTGGAACTTGGTCTCCTTCCCCTTGTAATGTTTTCACCCATTCTACGCCGGAAAATAAATTACGTGATGATGCCATTAATGACGTTATGACGAGTTCCTTGACAGCATTTGCATTGGCACCAGGCGTATTAAAAACTGCAATACCCCGTTCCGTGCATGTATCGACCGGAATATTATTCACACCTGCTCCAGCACGTGCAATTGCCTTTACATTTTCATGGATTTCCATCTCATGCATATTAAAACTACGAACCACAATCGCATCTGGATGGTCACTGTCATTGTCAATCGTGTAATCATCTTTTTTAAATACAGCTAGCCCACTTTCTGCAATATGATTTAACGTTTTGATCGTTTTCACTTTGTCTAGCGTTAATGTGCTCATTCTTTCTCCTCTTTTCTATCTATGTTTATTTTCAAAATCTTTTATAAATGTAACCAACTCCTGAACACCTTCTACTGGCATGGCATTATAAATGCTAGCACGCATGCCCCCAACAGAACGATGGCCTTTTAATGTCTCAAGTCCTCTCGCTTGTGCTTCCTTGATAAAAGCTGCATCTACATCAGCAGAATTGGAAAGAAAAGGAATATTCATCAATGAACGGCTATCTTTTCGTACTGGTGATTGAAATAGGTTAGATTCCTCAAGCGCATCATATAAAAGGTTTGCTTTTTCCCTATTTATTTTTTCCATTTCCCGCAAGCCCCCACGTTCCTTTAACCATTCAAATACGAGCTTCGCCATATATACCCCATATGTAGGCGGCGTATTATACAGTGAGCCACTTTCACTATGCGTTTTATAGTTAAGCATAGCGGGGCAATTTTCGGGTGCATGGCCAATTAAATCTTCTCGAATAATAACAAGTGTCAAGCCAGCGGGAGCGATATTCTTCTGAGCTCCAGCATAAATCAAACCAAATTTCGAAACATCGATTTCCTCAGATAATATATTGGAAGACATATCTGCTACAAGTGGTACATCACCTGTATCCGGAATCTTTGCGTAGGTGGTTCCTTCAATTGTGTTATTTGTTGTGATATGCACATAATCCGCTTGCCTGTCAATCATGGTTCTGTCGACATCAGGAATAGAGGTGAAGTTCGCTTCTTCTGATGATGCAATGACACGAATATCACCGAATTTCTTCGCTTCTTTAATCGCTTTCTGTGACCAGGATCCGGTATTAACGTAGTCCGCTTTTCCACTTTTAGTCAGCAGATTCATCGGTATCATAGCAAATTGCTGCGATGCCCCTCCTTGAAGGAAAAGTACTTTATACTCTTTTGGAATCCCCATTAATTCGCGCAGCAACTGTTCTGCTTCTGTAATAATATCCATAAACAAACCTGACCGGTGACTTAATTCCATCACAGACATTCCTGAATTTCTATAATTCACTAACTCTTCTTGAGCCTTCTCTAATACTTCAAGCGGAAGCATAGATGGCCCCGCAGAGAAATTAAACACTCTTTTCACATCATCACATCCTTTATTTTAGGCTGTTTTCTAAAAGATTGTTGTTTTGACACAAAGGATATAAAAGACGAAGCAGTGACAATTCCTTTGCAAACGCTGGTTGAGAGCAAGGATTCGCTCCGGAAACACATTTCGCTTTCCGCGGGCGGCTGGTGAGCCTCCTCGTGCTAACGCACTCCGGGGTCTCACCTAGGCCTTTCCTCCCGCGCCGAACAGGACGTTCAAGTGTCGGCGTTGGTCACAATGGTTTGCGGTGGGGCGAGCATTTACGCGCAGCCCCAGGACGTGACCACTCTTAGCCGACCAGGAGTCTTCATGTGTTTCCTCCGCTGGGTGTTCCGTTTACAAAATATAGAACCATCTCATCAGTTCGGTTGAGCGAAGGGCGGTGGCTCCTGCGCGAATAGCACGTGTCCGAAGGCCCCACAGCAATATTCCAAGGAAGGTCGACTAATACCGTTCTTTGCGAACAACGTCGACATACCCTTTGCCAGGGCAAGGCCGTGCCGGCGGAAAGCATCCGCCCGGAACGATCCCGAACGGCGATTATAGCAACTACTTATACAAATAGTAGTTACGTCGTCTTTTTATATCAACTCCGAAGATGTATAACCAACAATACTTATGAAAAAAGCCTTAATTTAAATCTTACTGACTACAACAGCTATAAAAAAAGAGACTGGGCCCCAGGGCTCCAATCTCATCAGCATTAAAAGATATAACAAATACACATTTGTTATTCTTCTGTCCTTTTGCCTGAGATTGTGAACCCGTCGGCGTTGCAATGTGCTTGCATCCTCTCCAGAAGCTGCTCCTGTTATAGTGTTACCCACAACAATCATAGCTTTTTTCTATTCTATTTTTACATGTAAAATACGTTTGATTCCCAACTCATCGCCCCCCTAATAACGCAAAGAGGCAAGGGGAATATACACCCCTTACCTCTGCCCAGGCGAACGACTATTGATACCATGTGCTCCCTCGCGGTTATTCCGCGTTCGCCAGTTACACATGGCCTTTATTGGTTAATATTCAATGTAATTATAGTAACAAAATCTTCGATAATCTTCAAGTGATAATGGTTGGTTTTTTAAAAGATGGCAAATGGAGCAGTTTTCTTTCCACAGAAGAGCTGAAAGGTGCTATAATGGCCTTCACGCAACATGAAACACACTGACAATAGCGAAATTTAGAAAACTTGATTGTCACCAAGCTTTTGGGTGACAACCAAAGCCCGCACTTATGCAGTAAGAAAGTATTTTATACTTTCTTATCTGCCAAAAGAGGAATGAATAGAATGAAACAATTTTACAGTGATGTCATCCAATATCGAGGTACCCATTATGAGTTCGGTTATTTTCAAGGTGAGCTTTTAAGAGATTCGCCTATTTTACCTAACCGTGAAAATCAATGGGGTCCAAAGAAAGACCGGCACTTTTTAATCGATCCCGAGAAGTATAAAAAGATCATGACAAAATTTGCGCCAGCGATACTAAATGAAATCCGTGGACTTGCCGATGCACTTAATATGGATATGGAAGAGGCGTTTCGTTTATTTGGTGGTTATTACCTGGAATATACCCGGAGCGGATGTTCCATTTTTGCCGACTCTAATTTCATGGTCCGTAATTACGATAGTCACCCTAAAGGATACGAAGGACGTTATATGCTATTTGAGCCGACAGATCAAGGATATGCATTTATCGGACCGTCCATGCAAATCACTGGGCGAATTGATGGAATGAACGAAAAAGGCCTTGTGATGGGGTATAATTTCACGCATAGCAAAAAATCAGGAGATGGGTTTCTGTGCAATATGATTGGTCGCCTCATTTTAGAGACTTGCAGCAGCGCGAGTGAGGCAATTTCCTTACTTAAAGAAATTCCACACAGACATTCCTTTAGTTATGTTCTTTTAGATCCCACTGGAGAATCCTATGTAGTTGAAGCTTCTCCAAGAAAAGTCGAAGTACGGAAATCCAATGTATGTACGAACCATTTTCATTTGCTGGACGCGGAAAATCGTTACCGTCAGGATGAAACACGTCATCGGGAAAAAAACATACAAAAGCAACAACAGCATGCTACGAACCCTTATGAAGCTTTCAAAGTGATGAACGATCCTGATTACGGCGTTTTTTCAAATAAATACGATGCAGCATCCGGGACGATTCACACGTCAACTTACTTTCCAAAAGAATTGAAAGCATGGTTCGTAATCGGTCCAGATCGGAAACCGGTAATTTTCGACTTTTCCAAGTGGCTTCGGGGTAACAATGTTAACATCAAACGGATTAAAGGCGAACTTGATTATCCATTGCCGTTTGTAAATATGGAATAGACATAATCTTTCATTCATTGAGGAATTACACTTCTATATAAACGGATTGGATAATTGTCCTTCTCCCCAGGTTCACGAAGCTCGTATTTGTATTAAATAGTTGAAATTATATAAACCAGAAGGAAGAAAAATAATAAAAATCCGAGCACGACCCCTATAACGATAGATAGAAAATATGTCTTCCATGTGTAGCCTTTCAAATCGGACTCTGAGGTAGCCTTATCAACTTTCCTGAAGTGCAGGAGAAGACTGATGTTAACTACAATAATAGCAGTTATGGCAACAGTAAACATGAAAATATAATCTAATTGAAATACAACATCTTCCGAATTCCAATGTAAATAATATTGCAAGAACATGAAAGCACTTAAGATAAAATTCCAAATATAGCCCGTTTTCCGCTGTTTGCGCCATTCTTTTCCCATTTTCTGTTTTTCATAGATTGCTACCTGTTCAAAAATAGAGATGAATCTTTTTGTGGATTCCCCCTTTAACAAACCTATAACTGCTTGCAACAGTAGAAAAACCCCAAGAAACAGAAATAGAACGGAAAGTGATACATCAAAAATAAGAATGATAAAGAAGAAGAGTATTAGAAATAGTAGTACCAGACCATTTGTAATAACTATTTGATTCGTTCTCATTCTTTTTAAAGCAATCGGCTCCATATACTTCTCCCTCCTGTTTATACGCATCATTATAGTGAATTAATTTATTTAATACTGTTGCTGTGTTTTGTGAATTTTTTTGGAATAAAATAAGCAATTGTGGCAGAAAGAAAAGCAATAAATAATGTATAAAAAAAGGAGCTACTTGAACTTCCTTGCATAACAACTTCGTCAGGTAAATTAGCGCTCATATTCCAGACCTCTTCTATATCTGGAGTATATGTAATTGTAAGAATAATTCCGGATAAAACTTGGAATAGTGAAAATAGTAATACAAAACTAATGGCAAAAATAATATAACTTTTCATTGTTAACACCCCTTGTTATTCTTTACGTTTGATTATCTTTTCTTCCATTACCCTGCTGCGCTGAACAAGCCCTGTTTTTCAAGAAGATCATTCCAATAATTTTGAGTCAGCTTCTGTTACGTATATCCATCGAATCTTAAAAAGAAGTACCATCATAATAGAATTTCCCTTAGAAATTATGTGGTTGCCATTTTACTGCAAAGTCAGACTCAGAGCAATATAATTTCTAGGTAATTCATTTCCCACCATTGTATTTCTCTGTATCTAAAAAAGACCTTTGGAGGATGATTATAATTAAAGATCAAACTTTTCATTTTCACACATGCGACGAATAGTTTGTTCACTTAATCCTAATCTTTTTGCAACTTCATTAGGCTTGTAGTATTATTTTTTACCACGTTCAATGCTAACAATGGGCTGTATAGGTTCTCTGCTTTGTTAGGCAGCTAATTCTTACTGCATCAGTGCAACTAAGTCTATCGCCATAAAACGATTGGCGATAAGCCAAGTTTTCTAAAAACCCTTATACTCTAAAGTGCAAGTCTTTGTGTAAAATAGTAGAAAGCAGCTTATAAAATATGCTAAGATAAAGAAATTCGCATAATTATACATACGTCAGTTGTTAGATGGGATTTGGAATTCCTATATAAGGAAATTCACACATGTCGGGCTATTGGGTTACATTTTTCGAATTGCTCCACATAGCAAGTCTGTCTTCCTCTGTAATTGTTCTGTCCGTCTGGTTGCAACACTACCATCTTCAGGAATCCCCTAGTGACCTCCATCGGTTTATAAATCACAATTCTGATTATACTTTATATTTCAAAGATAATGACTAATTGATAATATAAATAGTAATTGAGAATTAAACGTACCCTTTAATCCTTTTTTAAAATTTACCAATGTAACATTTGATCAAGCATGTCATAACAACTTTTCAAAAACAAAACAAAATGAAACAGCTATTCTTGACAATAATCATATTCCATGTGATTATTAGTATTGGATTAGAATTATTATAATTAGCCACAAAACGTAAAGTGTTATAAGTGGAGACGGTATGGTCAAACTAATTATGTATAAGTTCTAAAAAACCACTTAGGAGGAAGATTAATTATGTCTCAAATTGGAAAAGAATTACAACCATTTAAAGCACAAGCTTACAATAGCGGTAACGGTGAGTTTATCGAGATTACCGACGAATACTTAAAAGGACAGTGGAATATCGTTTGCTTTTACCCTGCAGACTTTTCATTCGTGTGTCCTACTGAACTTGAAGATCTTCAAAAACAATACGCAACCCTGAAAGACCTTGGCGTTGAAGTGTATTCCGTTTCAACAGATACACATTTCGTCCATAAGGCATGGCACGATCACTCAGATGCTATTAGCACTCTCGAATATATTATGATCGGTGACCCTTCACAAACAATTACCCGTAATTTCGATGTACTGGATGAAGAAGCAGGTCTTGCACAACGCGGTACATTCATCATTGATCCGGATGGTGTTATACAAGCAGCTGAGATTAATGCAGACGGCATCGGCCGTGATGCAAGTACACTTGTCGGCAAGGTTAAAGCGGCACAGTATGTACGCGAGAACCCAGGCGAAGTTTGCCCAGCAAATTGGGAAGAAGGTTCCGAAACACTTAAACCAAGCCTTGATCTTGTAGGTAAAATTTAAGGAGTGAATCAATCATGCTAGATAAAGAATTGAAGGCACAATTAGAGCAATATCTTCAAATGATGGAAGGCGATGTGCTACTCAAAGTAAGTGCTGGGTCTGACGATGTTTCCCGTGACATGACGGAACTAGTAGATGAGCTAGCTAGCATGTCATCTAAAATTAAGGTGGAGACTACTGAGCTTGAAAGAACACCGAGCTTTAGTGTAAATCGAGTCGGAGAAGACACTGGAGTAACTTTTGCTGGTATCCCGCTTGGACATGAATTCACTTCATTAGTATTGGCTCTCTTGCAAGTAAGTGGTAGACCGCCTAAAGTTGACCAGAAGTTAATCGACCAAATTAAAAACCTGGAAGGTAAACATCACTTTGAATCTTATATCAGCCTGACTTGCCAGAACTGTCCGGAAGTTGTACAGGCACTGAATATCATGAGTGTTTTAAACCCTAACATTTCACATACAATGATTGACGGTGCGGCATTTAAAGAAGAGGCAGAAAGCAAAAACATCATGGCAGTACCGACTGTGTTCCTGAATGGGGAATCATTTGGCGGCGGCCGAATGACAACAGAAGAAATCCTTGCCAAGATGGGCAGTGGACCAGATGCTTCCGAGTTTAAAGATAAAGATCCGTATGATGTACTCGTTATCGGAGGCGGACCAGCGAGCGCAAGTGCTGCAATCTATGCAGCTCGTAAAGGCATTCGTACAGGCATTGTTGCTGAGCGCTTCGGCGGTCAAGTCAACGACACAGCAGGTATTGAAAACTTTATCAGTGTCAAGCGTACCGAAGGCCCTAAATTCGTAGCAAGCCTTGAGGAACATGTGAAAGACTATGACATTGACGTGATGAACTTGCAGCGCGCCAAGCGTATAGAGAAAAAGGATATGGTCGAAATTGAACTGGAAAACGGTGCCGTTCTAAAAGGAAAATCCGTTATCCTTTCAACAGGTGCTCGTTGGCGTCAAATTGGCGTTCCTGGTGAGGAAGAATTCAGGAATAAAGGTGTAGCATACTGTCCGCACTGTGATGGACCGTTGTTTGAAGGAAAAGACGTCTCTGTTATTGGTGGAGGAAATTCAGGTATTGAGGCAGCAATTGACCTTGCAGGAATTGTAAAGCATGTAACCGTTCTTGAATTTGCGTCAGAGTTAAAAGCTGACTCTGTACTGCAGGACCGCCTTTTCAGTCTACCGAATGTCACTGTCCTGACAAATGCACAGACAAAAGAAATTACCGGAAAAGACAACGTAAATGGTATCACTTATACAGAGCGTGATACAGGAACAGAACACCATATTGAATTACAAGGCGTATTTGTCCAGATCGGCCTTCTGCCAAATACAAGTTGGTTAGGCGACACCGTTGAACGAAACAAATTCGGTGAGATCATTGTCGATAAAAATGGCGCAACAAACGTGCCTGGCGTGTTTGCTGCAGGAGACTGTACCGATGATCCGAACAAACAGATCATTATTTCTATGGGATCCGGCGCAAATGCAGCTCTAAGTTCATTCGATTACCTCATCCGAAATCAAGTGAAAGAACCAAGCTTAACCTAATACGAAGAATGTTTGAAAGTCACTGCGGTCCCTTACTGGTAGCGCAGTGACTTTTTATATAGATTTATTTTATCCAATGACGAAGAATACACCCTTTACAACTGCAGAGCTTATACACTATACCAGACACCATCCGCCTATAGATCGTTCACTTTTATTACAGCGTTACGTCTGCAGCAAATTCCCAAAAGAATTAACACAAATCAAGGCTCCACCTGCACTGGTGATTCCACTTGGGAAGGTGGTTGAACAGCTAATCTTCAAGCTAGCCGAAGAACGGAAGCTGCCCAATCATACTTATTTAACTGGTTTCCCCCATCCGTCCGGAGCAAATGTACATCGCGTAAAGCAATTCCAGCAACAAAAGCAGCAGCTTCGTGAAAAAGTGAAGGTGTGGGGTGATGGGAGAGAATGAAAATTGCTGGGCTAGGCAAATATGTTTGCCCCCTTCATTGATCGCATCAGATTCTGGTGCCTGGCCCAAGCAAAACCTTTTTCATAATTCTGCGGGCTTCATAGGTGAAAATTATTTCTTTAAATTATTATTTTTGATATATCTCTCAAAATCACCATCATCTGTATTTTTCTCTATTCGATGTTGATTAAATGTTTCATAATCCTGAATGGCTATCTTCTCAGCAACAGATTTCGAAACCTTTCCAGGATTACGAAGGATTTCACGTTCATCGAAATCTAAGAACGCATCAATTCTTTCCTTCCAGTCTTTCATATACATTGGCCTTTTTCGTTCTGCTTGATCTTCTGCATAGTCTAAATACCTTGTAACAATACGATTGAGAGACCTTAGTTCCTTTTCAGTTAGGTAATTTTTGGCGGTAGTTACATCGCTTTTACGTAGTTTATCACCCTTCCAAGATGTGAGTCCCATATTTTTATCTTCTGCATTTGCTCTATCTGCTATAAGCTCAGCAGCGGTTTGACCATGTATTGCGAAGTGAAGTTTATTTTGAACAGTAGCAAAAAAATCCCCAGTGATTTCTGCTTTTGAATCATAGTCTACGGCAGTCGCATATATGCCAGTAATCTTTTGATAGAACCGCTTCTCTGATGCGCGAATATCACGAATTCGCTCAAGTAATTCGTCGAAGTAATCTTGTCCGAAGTTCCTCATTTCTTTCAAACGGTTATCATCCATTGTAAACCCTTTAATAAGATATTCATTCAAACGGTCGGTAGCCCACTGACGAAACTGTGTACCCCGGTGAGAACGAACTCGGTAGCCGATTGCGATAATCATTTCGAGGTTGTAAAATGACACTTCGCGTTCAATCTCTCTTTTGCCTTCCGTTTGAACTATTCGGTTTTTCCGAATAGATGCCGATTCATGAAGTTCACCTTCTGCATATATATTTTTAATATGCTCGTTAATCGTATTTACTCCCTTTTGAAACAACTCCGCAATGGCCTTTTGTGTCATCCAAACTGTTTCATTTTCTAAACGAACATCTATTTTTGTATTTCCATCTTCTGTTTGATAGATTAAGATGTCTGTTTCATTTTGCATCACATAATCGCTCCTTAGGCACTTATTTGTCTATGATTATACCATGTTATAAACTTTAGTAGCATCTAAACTTGCCACTTCATCATTCAAAACCTTATGATAGAGAAACAGACAACTTTAAAGGCCTTTCTATGAAAAAACAAATTGACTTATACTTGTTTGCTCGTTAGCAAAATAATTTATTCTCGGCCAGATGAAGAAAATAAATAAACTTTCTATTTTAGATAAGGGGGGGAGCGTTATGTTTATTGGTGAAAACTTAACTAACCTTCGCATCATGAAAGGGCTTTCGCGAAAACAACTCTCTGAGAAGTTAGGTATAACAGAACAGGCGATTTGGCAATACGAAAATAATTATACATCACCCAAAATGGAAATTGTTAATGAACTAAAATCTATCTTTCAAGTGAAAGCCAAATATTTTTATAAAAAAGACGTACTTCATCGATATTTAACACAGAAAATATACCAGTAATGAACATTGCATATCGTTCAAAAGTAATGAATGTTATCTCTAAAACCCAAGCGGAAGCTAAGCATATAGCGTTTCTAGATAGCTTTGTTAACTATGTAACGGCTAAAGTTGCTTATCCTACACAAAAAATTATTCAACTAAGAAATGAAGTAATTAATTACCTAAATACTTCTAATAAAAATAGAGAAACGCAAATAAAGGAAGTAGCAAAGCTAGCACGTCGGGAATTAAACTTTCATAATGATACAAATGATGAGCTTATGTTTTTAGTCGAAAAAAGTGGTGTGTTTATTTTTGAAAAGGCAATCGGTGAGGAAATTGATGCTTACAGTTTGTGGACGAAACAGGAGCGACCGTATATCATTTTAGGGAACTTGAAACAATCAGCGGTACGGAGAAATTTTGATATTGCACATGAACTCGGCCACCTGTTGCTTCATTACCTAGTTGAATTTACCAGTTTGGATAAAAAGGAACATAAGGAGATTGAGAATGAAGCCAATCAGTTCACAAGCGCATTCCTTCTGCCTGAAGAATCATTTTTAACCGATATGCAAACTGTTGCCCGTATAACGAATCCAGATGCATATATGGATCTAAAACAGAAATGGAAAACATCATTGCAAGTTTAGCTATGCGCGAAGCAACAGCCTTACGTTATAGCAAATCAATGCTTGGATATTTTACGTGACAAAGCCTTTTTCTTGTCACAACCCTATATATCCAGTTTTCAAAGAACAACTTGTACAATATTACTCGCCTAAAAACGATAAAATCTTCTCCTGGGCTTTATTTGGACTAGAAGTTGGTTTCTTGTTGTAACCTGCAATATCTATTAAATTTACACGATGAGATAAAGCCTTATGAATATTAATTTCTCCACTAATCCCACGTCACACAGCTATACACACACCTACTAAACACCATTCTTGCTCAAACTTTACTATTTTGATAGGATTAATTCATCTACGACATGAAAAGGGTGATAGCCTCATGACCACACAAACCGATACGGCAAAAAATACAAAGCTTACCAAGTTTTTAAACGGAATTGAAAAGGTCGGGAATAAACTTCCGGATCCGTTTATGCTTTTCATCGTTTTAGCCGTTATAGTCATCATTGCATCCTGGATTATATCTTCGTTTGGTGTTTCCTTTATTCAGCCAGGAGAGAATGAAGAGATTGCCATAAACAGTCTTGTTTCAGCAGAAGGCCTGCAATATATGCTCACATCCATGATCGACAACTTTGTTGGGTTCACGCCACTCGGAATCGTGCTCACCATGATGTTGGGGATAGGACTGGCAAATAAAGTTGGTTTATTGGAGACGTTTATCAAAAATACAATTCTACAGGCACCGAAGCAACTTGTAACCTATGCTGTTATTTTTACAGGGATCTTGGGGAATCTTGCTGCTGATGCGGCTTTTATTATCGTTCCGCCACTTGCTGCAATGGTGTTTTACAATGTAGGGCGTCACCCGTTGGCAGGGCTTGCTGCAGGTTTTGCCGGAGTCGGTTCGGGGTTTACCGCTAATATCATCGTGACCAATACAGATGCGGTACTATCCGGTATCTCAGCAGAAGTAATGGGAGCATTAAACACGAATGTGACCGTTACACCGGTTGATAACTATTTTTTCATGATTGCTTCCACCCTTTTATTAACCGTAACAGGCGCATTGATTACGGAAAAAATCGTGGAACCACGACTCGGAAAATACCAAGGAAATGTAGATAAAGAATTTGAGCCTACAAAACCAATTGAAAAGCGGGCATTACGAAATGCCGCGATTGCAGCGATCGGTTATATTAGTCTCTTGTTACTTGTTCTCTTTTTACCATCTTCACCACTCCGAAGTGAAGATGGTGGGATGATCCCTTCACCATTTCTAGATGGGATTGTGCCAATTATTATGCTGTTTTTTGTTAGCACCGCCGTGGCCTACGGGATCACCACGAAAAAAATTGAAAACTCCCGCTCCATTGCTAAAATGATGGGCGAGGCAATCAAGGATATGTCCGGCTTTATCGTGCTAGTTTTTGCAGTGGCACAATTTATTGCGTATTTCGAATGGACAAATATCGGCTCATGGCTTGCCGTGAGCGGGGCGGCATTTCTAGAATCTGCCGACATGACAGGACTTGGTATTGTTATTGCATTTATCTTGTTGACCGCTCTTTTGAATTTACTTATTTTTAGCGGATCAGCTCTATGGGCAATAGAAGCACCTGTTTTCCTACAGATGTTTTATTTTCTAGGTTACCACCCAGCCTTCATTCAGGCAGCTTACCGGGTTGCTGATTCATCAACCAGTGTTATTACGCCGATGAACCCTTATTTTATTATTGTCCTAGCTTTTATGCAGGAATACGATAAAAAAGCAGGTTTAGGAACATTAATGGCTTTAATGCTGCCATACAGCCTCGCGTTTCTTACGGTATGGATTTTGTTACTGTTGGCATTTGTATTCCTGGGAATCCCGTTTGGGCCGGGAATTGGCGTTTATTTATAAAGGACTTGGAAAAGCCTCCTCAACTGAGGAAGGCTTTTTGTTTTTGGATTCGGCGTTTGGTGGTGCTTTCTCCTAAGTTGGTGACGCTGTCGCTCGATTTGGACTACTCTGTCGCTCGAGTGGGGCATCCTCCCGCTCGTTCGAGCACCAGCACTCCTAACTCGAGCGAGAGGATGGCCAGGTCGAGCGCCACCTCTCTGAGTTCGAGCACCAACCTTCAAAATTGTCACTACCGCTCGAGTGATGCACCCGCTCGCTCGAGTAGAAGCTTCTGCCGCTCGAGTGATGCAATCTCCCACTCGCTCGAGCACAAGCACTCCTAAGTCGAGCGAGAGGATGGCCAAGTCGAGCGCCACCTCTCTGAGTTCGAGCACCAACCTTCAAAATTGTCACTACCGCTCGAGTGGGGCACCCGCTCGCTCGAGTAGAAGCTTTTGCCGCTCGAGTGATGCAATCTCCCACTCGCTCGAGCACCAGCACTCCTAAGTCGAGCGAGAGGATGGCCAGGTCGAGCGCCACCTCTCTGAGTTCGAGCACCAACCTTTAAAATTGTCACTACCGCTCGAGTGATGCACCCGCTCGCTCGAGTAGAAGCTTCTGCCGCTCGAGTGAGGCAATCTCCCACTCGCTCGAGCACCAGCACTCCTAAGTCGAGCGAGAGGATGGCCAGGTCGAGCGCCACCTCTCTGAGTTCGAGCACCAACCTTTAAAATTGTCACTACCGCTCGAGTGATGCACCCGCTCGCTCGAGTAGAAGCTTCTGCCGCTCGAGTGAGGCAATCTCCCACTCGCTCGAGCACCATTTTGCGATATACTGTTTCAATTCTTGATCATATCGTCTACTTATTGATCAAATACAGCTAGCTGACTTCATTCATCCGACTCTTCAATCCTATTCATAAATTCCTCCGCGGCGCTGTACCCCTGCTGCTGTAGGTACCAGTTGTTTGCTGCCGCTTCAATCAGGCCAGCCACATCCCTGCCTGGTTGGAGTTGAATTTCAATATGAGGAATAGGGACACCCATATAATCCGTATTTTCCGTTTCCATCTCCAACTCATTATTCAAGGAATGCTTCTCCCATTTCGTCAGTTCGATATCCAGGGCAATCCTCGTCTCTTCCTGAAAAGCCTTCCTTCCATACATTCGGGAAACATTTAATAATCCAATGCTTCGTAGCGCAAGAAACTCCTTGTTTTTCTCATTATGCGTACCAAGGACCGTTTGATGGCTCAGCTTTTTCAAAACAACAATGTCATCTGCTACAAGCCGATGTCCTCTCCCAATTAAGGTATGAGCTGTTTCACTTTTCCCCACACCAGACTCGCCGCGCAGGAGTATTCCGATTCCATACACATTCAGGCAGACGCCATGTACGGCAATTTCCGGCGCCAAGGACCTTGTTAAATAGCCATCGACCTTAGCAATAAAATCCGTTGTCGTTTCAGCTGTTCGTAGCAAAGGAATCTTTTCTTTTGTACAATATTGTTTCAAATAGGTCAGGCCCTTCTGTCCGCCTGTTACGATAAAACAAGGCGGATGATAATGGACAACATTACCAATTCTCTGCTCCCGCTCCTCAGGACCTAGCTGATGCAAATAATTAATTTCCTTTTTCCCGAGTATTTGAACACGTTCCATTGGGAAAAAATCAAAATAGCCAATGAACTCCAGACCGGGCCGATGTGTCTTTAGTTTCGTAATCGGTCGATCCAATTGATCTTCCCCAGCCAAAATTTCTAAAGAAAATTCACGTACTAAATCCGCAACCTGATTTGATTTCACTTCACCTACACTCCATCTCCCATTGTATTCCAATCCTCAAGGCGAACCTGTATAGGGATTCACATGTGTAACATGTATAACAAACATATGGGTACGTTTCTTCTAGTGTAACAAAAGCAACGGCCAGCATATACTATTAATGCTTTTGCTATAAATAACTCGAGTTGCAATGCTAATCATTCAAAGATTACACAAAATGTAAATCAACTTGAAGGGTGGTTTTTTCTTTAGGACAATTTTTTACGGAATCTCTTTTTGAATGATTAATTATGATATACTTAAGTAAGTGTATAAGGCTTTCATGGGTGGTGGCTCACTCCCTGTAAAGGGGGTGATAAGATATGACGGTATTTGAAACAATGTTGATTACGATTTCTTTTGGAAGTCTAGTCGTTGCAATTCTGTCAAATCAAAAAAAATAACCCACCCATAGCCTGACAAGCATTTTTGGGTTGGTTACTTTTTCTGTAATTACTCTGATAAATGTGAGTCGCCCCCTTGAAGGGCTATTACACTAAGGCTGAATGGTGTTACTAGCACCGTTCAGCCTTTATTTATTTTATGTGCTTCTATTCATAAGTATACCCGATTTTTGAGAAATGTAAAATACTTTAATCAATCCAAGCACTGGTGATGTTATCAAGAGGGATATTCTTCTCCTCAATAGATACAAATTGATTCAACACATCGTTCTTTTTAAGGTGATTCTGTGAACGAGGAATTGAAGCAACTTGCACAAGATTTCATCTTCCTTCCTTTTGTATTAAAGGTGTTCCAAAAGGGTGAAAAATAATTTAATGAATTTAAAACATCCAACGTTTATATTCGTTATGTTAGATGCAGTTACTGAAAGTATACAAAAAGACATAATAGCCACAAAATAGCAGTTTAACACAACGTATCATTTAGATCTTAAAAAACACGGAACTTCTGTAATAGCTGATAAAACAACCCCTTATACTTCATATCAAGTAGACCAGCAATGAAAAAGAGGATCATCATAATTACAATTGGTTTCTTTTTAGAAATCTGCTTCACAAGGTCACCTCCATTTCTCTATTAGGGACAAAAGAGCGACAACCTTTCATTCATTTGTACTACAAATAAGATAGCATTAGTACGTTTATCAACTCTAATACGTATTAGTATAGCAATACAAATTCCCTAAATCATTTATTACCTCAATTAAATGATGTCGTCCATGGTTACTCTTTCTTAAGAAATAAAATAAGAAAATTAATAAAATTTCCATTTTATCTACTCATATGAGATAATAATGATGGTAAAGGCATTTTGTAAATAGACTTAGGATCATTAGCTTAACAAACGAAAGGAAGCTGATATCAATGGGAAAAATTACAAAAGTAGTCGGTGTAGCCGGAGCAGTTGCCGGAGCGGCATATCTGTCGAAAAGCGAGAATCGTCAGAAGGTAAAAGGGCAATTAGATAAAACAGTGAAGAAGGTCAATTCATCCTATGCTAAAAATTCAGGGAAGCCTTCGGACATAGATGACGCCAAAATGGTGGATGAAGGCGCCATGACAAGTGTACAGTATTATAATAGAAAACAGGAATAATCACAGACAAAATAATGACATTTTTACCGCTAGTGAACCGTGTAATGGTTTGCTGGTGGTTTGCCTTTTTTAATGAAAGAAGGAGAAAAAGACTAGCAACCTAGCCGCTAGTCTTTTTCTATTTGTTTATTACACTGTATGTTTACCTGTCGCCAGCTTATGCTCTTCGATGAAACCTTTTAATGTATCGCCTAAATTCGGGCCGTCCATTTCATCTAAATCATAGTATACACGCGTACTCGGTTTATTAATGGAAATGACGCGCGTTAGGTCGATTGGTGTTCCAATAATGACAGCATCGCAGTCCGCGTTATTAATCGTTTCTTCCAGATCCTTTAATTGCTGTTCGCCATATCCCATTGCTGGAAGGACATTACCAATATGGTTGTATTTATTAAATGTCTCTTTCAGTGTTCCAACTGCAAATGGTCGTGGATCAATGATTTCCCCAGCATTCAAACGTTCTGCTGCAACGGTACCTGCACCAAGCTTCATTTCGCCATGTGTCAGCGTCGGTCCATCTTCAACGACTAACACGCGCTTTCCAGCAATAAGCTCGGAATCATCAACGGTAATCTCTGATTCAGCTTTAATAATCGTGCTTGTTGGATTTGCAGATTTTATATTATCTTCTACAATTTGAACAGCTTCCTCTTTTGCACTATCTATCTTGTTAATGATAGACACATCGGTTGTTCGTAAGCACACTTCCCCGGGATAGTATTTCAGCTCATGACCTGGGCGATGCGGGTCCAAGACAGTAACAGCTAAATCCGGCTCGACGAATGAGAAATCATTATTTCCCCCGTCCCATAAAATCACGTCACAGCCATCGGGATCATTTTCAGCCGCCGCTAGGATTTCTGCATAATCAACTCCTGCATACACAATGTTTCCTCTTGATACATGCGGTTCATATTCTTCCATTTCTTCAATCGTACACTGATGTTTCTTTAAATCTTCCACTGTCGCAAAGCGCTGCACACGTTGCGCATTTAAGTCTCCGTAAGGCATCGGATGTCTCAATACAATGACTTTTAAGTTATGCTCTAATAGTGTTTCGATAATTTTTCGTGATGTTTGGCTTTTTCCCGTTCCCGTTCGTACAGCAGTAACAGAAATGACGGGCTTCTTACTTTTTAACATCGTGCTCTTCGGTCCAAGCAATGTGAAGTTAGCACCCGCTGCATTCACAATCGCCCCGATGCCCATCACATCTTCGTAACTAAGATCACTAAATGCAAAAACACACTCATCCACGTCTAATTCTTTAATCAACTCCGGTAATTGGTCCTGTGAATAAATCGGAATCCCATTTGGATAGAGTTCACCAGCTAATTCACTTGGATATTTACGTCCATCAATATCCGGAATTTGCGCTGCTGTAAATGCAACAACATTATATGCTTCATTGTCACGATAATACGTATTAAAGTTATGAAAATCTCTTCCGGCCGCACCCATAATGATAATGTTTTTTCTCTTCATAGCACTCTCTCCCATAATTGTAACAAGTTATTTATAATTATAACTATCAATGTATATTTATGCAAGTATATTTAAAAAAAATTCTAAGAAATAATGAATGGAAACTTCGAATACAGTGTAGAACAAACGTCATGTAAAGCGGGAGAGGTGCTTTCCCTCCATTTTTACTTAAGATAAGTACACTGGAAGGGCTTTATCCAGCACCAATTCATCTTCTGTAACAATCGAATCATAGGCCAAAATCTGCACCCCTTGTCGTGATGCCTCTAATAAAGCATCCGCAAAAGGTGCATCCATTTCTCTATGAGGAACAAAGGCGTGACAGCCTTTCATTTGTACGACAAACAAGATTACACCTGTGCATCCTTCCAGAACAGCGTTTGCCATCTCTACTACATGCTTCGTTCCCCTAGAAGTCGGCGCATCCGGGAATAAGGCAATTCCATCCTTCTCAAGGGTTACACCTTTTACCTCTATAAAGCCTTTTATACCATCCTGTTCAAAATAAAGATCAAATCGAGAAGCACCGAAAGTAACTTCCCTTTTTACCAAATTTACCGTTCCCAACTCCGTTATTTTTCCTTCCTTAAGTGCTTCAAAAACAACTCTATTCGGAGCTTGCGAATCAATATTTACCCAACTGCCATTTTTAGCTGCAGCAATTAACGAAAACCTGGTCTTCCTGTTGGGATTTCCACTCCGTTCCAAAAGAACATCAGTACCTGACCTGAGAAGTTCTGTCAGGCGGCCGGTATTTTTTACATGGACCTGTTCTTTTATCCCGTCTATGAAAACCTCGGCTATGAATCTGTTTATTCGTTTGTTCAGCCGTCCATGTACAATTTCCTCGTATTTCATGTAGTCACTTCCACGTATAATTTTACTTGCACCTAAATGATCCTCATCACGCTTAGCCTGCATGTGAGGGAATCATCTATTCTTAATTCCTAATCTCTGCCCCACCAAGAATCGTAAGGCAATTCAGTTTCAATACGACAACTTCATCATCTTCCCTAGGTTTCCTTGTGGTGTTTTCCCATCCACCTAATATCGGGATACCAGACACTTCAACGTGAACATTTTCTGGGAGCATGATGCTCGCTCCTCCCATGACCGTGGTTAAGTCAATTGTAGCTCCATCTGCAATCACCGCATCACGGAGATCAATTTCCGCACCACCGAATACCGTCGTAACACTCCCACCACGGAAGTTTTTCGATTGACTCTTAATCTCTGCACCTGAAAACAGTGCAAATGTGTTCAAATCGCTATTTGTATGAGGTGTTTTTTCACGATTGACTCGGGTGAAAATAATGATGAAACCGATAAAAATGAAAATAAGTGGAAATAAATAAGAAGCTAAATTCAAGTCAAAGCTTTGATTGACGAAAAAAAAGAGCCCCACAAATAAAAACAAGAAACCTGAGACTTTAGAAGATTGCATGCGGCTGATTAGCTGCACAATACCGATGATAATTAGAATAAGTGGCCACCACGTTGACAGCACTTGCCCGAAGTCAATGATAGCCGCTTGATGCAAGAGAAAACCGATACCAAACACAAGAAAAAACAGACCTAGCCAGACTCTTCCAGACATTGACATACCTCCCTAAAACACGTTGTATCGTAGTGTTTTAATACTAATTTTAAAAATATGACACTGATCTAATTATTCACAAAATTATGGGATATGTCAATACGGAACAAAAATTTTGTGCAAATTCTGGCTCTGCTTCCAACTTTTTTTGAATTCTAACTAAAAAAGGATATGATTCCCATCCTCAATTCGGAAATCATATCTTTTTGAACTTTTTCAGTGGTCCCATTTGGAAGGGGCTTCTCGTTCGTGAAGTGACTAGCACCGTCCTTATTCGTCCAAATTCTGCCATGTCTTGCCGTCTATATTATCTCGGGCTACCTCCTGTATTGGGTGAAGGGAGTGGTTCCTTTCACGTTTTTCATCTTTGTACTGCTCCAAATCAGTACTCATGACATCCTTTAAAATAGCAGGATTGTCGGTTTCATTTTGCACATTTTTAAAATGCTTTTTATTCCGTTCGTTATTGCCCATTGTAGTCACCTCTAACCTTCATGCATTTTACCAATAGCATTTCCGGTTTTTTAGTAACTATGCAACAAGAACAAAGTACCTCTCCCTCTATTTCGCCCTATACATGATGATTGTTGGTACGCTGATATCCTCCAGAAAAACGACTAATTCATAGGCTTTTCGGTCTTTACCTTATCCATACCCACAAACCGCGATCCATTCAAAAGATCAACTATATTCCAATTCTTTCTCGCTTAAACCTAGCGTCTGTTCCATGGAAGCTTGAATTTCTTGATAAAGCGCTGGGTTTTCGGATAGGGACACGCCATAAGAAGGAATCATTTCCTTGATTTTTGGCTCCCACGCTTCCAATTGCTCAGGGAAGCACCTTTCCATGATCTCAAGCATGACATGAACGGCAGTAGAAGCACCTGGAGACGCACCCAATAATGCAGCAATGGATCCATCTTGCGCATTCACAATTTCCGTGCCAAATTGAAGTGTTCCTTTGCCGCCGTCTTTAGTATCTTTGATTACTTGTACACGTTGGCCAGCCACGACAATATCCCAGTCTTCACTTTTCGCGTTCGGAATAAATTCTCGTAATTCTTCCATCCGCTTTTCATTCGATAAAACAACTTGCTGAATGAGGTATTTTGTTAGCGGCAACTCTTTGACACCTGCTGATAACATTGTTAAAAGATTATCTGATTTTACGGAAGTTACTAAATCAAGCAGTGAACCCGTTTTTAAGAACTTCGGTGAAAAGCCTGCAAACGGGCCAAATAGCAAGGATTTCTTACCATCGATAAAACGTGTATCCAAATGGGGCACCGACATTGGTGGTGCACCAACTTTCGCTTTCCCGTAAATTTTTGCATCATGCTGCTCAATTACCTCTGGATTATTACATACCATAAATTGTCCGCTTACAGGGAATCCTCCAATGTGTTTTGCTTCCGGAATGCCGGTTTTTTGGAGTAAATGCAGACTTCCGCCTCCCCCACCGATAAAGACGAATTTTGCCGTATGGTATTCAATTTTCCCATCCTGCATGTCATGCACTTTCACTTCCCATAATCCTTCACTAGTACGCTTAATATCCTCCACACTGTGCTTGTAGTTCACATCAACGTCTGTGCTCTGCAAGTGGTCAAACAAGATACGCGATAAAGCTCCAAAGTTTACATCGGTACCAGCATCCATTTTCGTTGCAGCAATCGGTTCATCTGACGCGCGCCCTTTCATAATGAGTGGCATCCATTCGTTCAGTTTTTCCTCTTCATCGGAAAATTCCATTCCCTCAAATAGTGGATTATTTGATAGCGCTTTAAAGCGATTTTTTAAAAACGTTACATTGGTTTCTCCTTGTACTAAACTCATATGTGGTAAGGCTCTGATAAAGTCTTCCGGATTACGAATGACATTACGATCCACCAGATAAGACCAAAACTGTCTGGAAAGCTGAAACTGTTCATTGATTTTTACAGCTTTATCTATATCGATCGATCCGTCCGGTTTTTCGGATGTATAATTCAGCTCACACAATGCAGAATGGCCCGTACCCGCATTATTCCATTCGTTCGAGCTCTCTTCTCCTGCGTTTGCGAGCTTCTCAAAGACCCTGATGTCCCATTCTGGTGCTAACTCTTGTAGCAATGATCCCAACGTGGCACTCATAACCCCAGCACCAATTAAGATAACGTCTGCTTGCGTATGTTTGTTACTCATTTAATCCTTCCTTGTCTATTGGGTTTTATTTGCGTGAAAATATGTAGATGAGTTTGCTTTGAAATTATATAAAGCTAGCATATTTAGATAAATAGATAGATAGTCCCTTATCTCCTTATTATAAACCTATTCTGTGGATTTGTGAATGTGTAGAGGAGAGAATAAGTCATTCTTGTTATTAAAATACGAGGTAAAACTGGATTATGTAATAAAAGGTTCTACCACGTTGAACTTTCTTAATGTCCCAATTATGTCCCTATTCTTGTCTCTATTTGAAGATGAATAAATATATTTGTACCCGCCGTCTGTAATAAAGCAAATTATAATCCGGAAATGGATCGGAACTCAGGGTCAGTCCCCCAGTGTGCTCGATCAAACTAACGAGGAGCAAGGAAATTCTAATTCAGCATTAATCCTTTTCCCATTTGCTGGACATTCCAGTAATGCCTACTTCCCGGGCTACTATAACCAAGTATTCATGTATTATATGGAGGGATTTATCTACCAATTTAAATAACGTTACGCATCCCAGTCCTCCCTTTACTCGCAAGACCTTTGCATGTATTTATGTGGCACAACACGGTAAAAATGGGAATAACTAAAATACATGTAATGGAAAGAAGGGCATGAATGATTGAATTGTTGAAAGAAATACTCGTGGTTTTAGGTCGAATCCTTACTATTTTACCCTTGTTATTGGTGATAACTCTATTTATGGGAAAGCGCGCAATCGGGGAATTTCCAATCTTTGACTTTTTAATAATCGTCACATTGGCCTCCATTGTTGGTGCTGATATTGCAGATCCCTCTGTTGACCATATCCCAACAGCAATTGCTGTCATTGCAATTGGAATCTTTCAAAAGATTATTACGAAGTGGAAAATAGCTAATCGAAAAATAGGGAAATTACTTACCTTTGAGCCAACCGTTGTTATTCAAGAAGGGAAATTCGTAGATAAGAATCTAAAACAAATGCGTTATTCGATTGACAATATACTTCAAATGCTTAGAGAGAAGGATGTATTTGATATGAGTGAGGTTGAGACTGCGATTATTGAAGCAAACGGAGAATTAAGCGTGTTAAAAACACCACAAAAGCATCCCATTACAGTAGAGGATATGCAAATTTCAAAAACAACATCTCCTATCTCCTTCCCTGTTATTGTAGAAGGGGCAACTTACACCACTGTACTAAAGGAATTTAGTGTAGATGAAGCATGGTTGCAACAGCAATTATCGGATCAAGGGGTAACCGATATAGAGCATGTATTTTTTGCCTCAATCAATCGTCAGTTGGCGTTACATATCTCGTTAAAAAATGAACATATAAGCATCCCTACCATAAGACATTAAATTAGGATGGTAGGAATTCTGCCTTTTAGTTACTCACATACGATGACTTCACGAGTTAGCGTGAATAACTTTTTCTTAATGACCGCTCTATCGACAATCTCGAACCCCGCGGTATTGAGGATCTCATCAATCGGTTCAACCGTTACCATGACTACCTTTTTTGCAAACTTACGTGCACGTTGAAGCATTTCCAGCTGTTCTTCATGCGTGATGACCGAACACAGATTGTAGGGCAAATCAATAATCGCCACATCATAATCACTCGTGATATCTCGTATATCTGCAAGGTTCACTTCTCCCGTAAGTCCAAAGTGCGCGATGTTTTCTCGTGCTCCATTGAGGACGAGAGGATTTCGGTCACTTCCAACGATATCAATTCCCATGGATTGGGCTTCAACTAGTACTGTACCGATTCCACAGCATGGATCAATCACCTTCATTCCACTTGAATTTGGAACTGCGATATTGACAACCGCTCGCGCAACACGAGTGCTGAGCGCTGTGGAGTAAACATGAGGCTTCTTCTTATGTTGAAACCAAACAGGCTCACTTTTGGCATAGTCGCCAAATAGCCACCTTCCGTTTACATGCATGACGCCAAATAATCGATTGGGATTATCAAGGTCAGGTTCCCCGTTAACATGTAATCCAACCTCTTTTTCAACGGTTCGACGTTTCTCGAAACCTTCTTTTTCCATATTGGCAAGGCCCATATTCTGAACATACGTAACTTTGAACGTTTCCCTCGTTAATTGTAAATCTTTTACGCGGTTGACGAGATCCTGGAATTTTTCCTCCTCGTAAAGCACATGAAGTCTTTCCTTTATAAACGGGCTTCGAGTAGGATCAACTTCTACAGTGCTTTCCAACACTTTGGTTTTAGACTCCTTCCCGAAAAAAGAACGCATTTCTAGAGCGCACAATGATGTTTCTTCATCAGGATGGGAGTATGTATATACGTATGATGATGTTTTTTGCTTCGTACTATCCACTTTATCTCATCCTTAAATTCTCACAATTTCACCTTCACATTAGGATACCAGTTACCTATATCATGATCCAATGATTTCCCTCTCATTCCTTTTATACTTTCATATAGAGGCATGTAACGCCTTTTAACTTATAGCAAAAGCCCCACCTCAAAAATTGGCGGGGCTTGTTTCAGCACGCAGTATTATGCTTCGATACGTTTACTTATAAAAAGCTTTATCTACATTATATTTTGCTTTGCCTTCATTAATAGCATGCGTTTCATAGATCTCTCTATGAACAGGGCTTTTAACAACACAAACCTCAATTTTACTAATTTCCTCTCGATGCAATTTAGAAACTCAGGGTCAGTAAGCGTACCCCTGTCAAGTAGACACTAATAGGCGAGGGTCAAGCTGCTATTGTATGTTTATAGTTGGTAGGCGCTTGACCGCCTAATTTCTTCTGGCGCCGGCGGTGATTATAGAGATCCATATAATCATCAATTACCCGGCGTATTTCTTGTTTTGTTTTTGGTTTATGTATGCGCATAGATTCTTCCTTCAAACGTCCAAAAAAACTCTCAATTGGGGCGTTATCCCAACAGTTAGCTTTTCGTGACATGCTCTTAACCATATCGTTTTCTTCTAGAAGGTTTGTGTAGGCGTGAGACGTATATTGATGTCCCTGGTCACTATGAATCATCGTTCCATCTACACTACCTTTTTCTAAAGCTTTGTTAAGGGTTTGGACCACAAGGTCATTATCATTATGTTCACTGACATGATAGCTCACGACTTCTTTTGTACAAAGGTCTAAAATGGTTGAAAGATACAATCGTGTGATACCTGTTGATAAATATGTGATATCCGTTACCCATTTCTCAAATGGCTTCTTCGCTCGGAAATCCCGATTTAATACATTCTGGGCTTTATATCCTTCATGCTTATACCGTACCTTTTTCTTAAATATTTGAGCTTGAATGCCTAGTTGTTTTTGTAATCGATAGACACGTTTATGATTCACTTTTTTAAAATGAATATCATTTATTTCTTCCGTTAATCGTGGATAGCCGTATGTGTGATTAAATAAATGATCAAAATGAACGATTAAATCTTTTATATGTTCATCTTCCTTCTGTTTCCTCGTAAGAGATTGGTTTTGCCTGTTCCGCCATTTATAAAAACCACTTCTTGATACAGAAGCGATGATACAAAGGCCTGTAACACTGAAAGTGGATGTTAGTTCTTCAATGATCTCATAACGTTGATTCTTTTTTAATCGGAATCCCCCTTCCTTAAGGCAATTAACTTTTTTAAATAAGCATTCTCCGCTTCTAAGAAAGCAATTCGTTCATTGCTTTCCTGCGGATCTTCCCACCGATCTGTAGAGATTTCGTTCGTTTTTCTTTTTGTGTTCTTCTTTTTGGTATTCGTGTTTTTAGGTATAGGTGTAAAGGCTTCATCACCTCTTGATTGCTTTTCTTTCACCCAACGTCTAACGCTCTCATCAGAAGAAATATCAAAGAATCTCGCCAGGCTAAGATAACCGAGTCCAGGGTTATCATTGTAATATTGAACTACTTTATTTTTAAATTCTTTGGAATACCGTTTTTGTTTAGTCACGATTCATCACTCCTATAGGCAACGTAACACCCTCATTTTCAGTGTGTCTACTATAAGGGGATAATCTCACAGTCCCCCCCAGTGTGCTAAAGCATTAACGCAGCGGCGGACTGACCCTAATTCCTATGATTTTTAAATAATGATGTTAAAAAATATAATCAAAAAACCAATCAATCCTGATACGAAGAAGCTTATTAAACCCAATTTTCTTATCTTTTTGTCAATACCCGCTTTAACTTCTAGTAAATTTATATATCTAGCCACGATTACACTAAGAATAAAAATAGGAATAACAATTAATAAATTATCCCCATCAATCCACAATCCCAATATAAAAATTATCACAAATCCCAATGATAGGTTACCCAAGACTGTATAAATTTTATTATTGATTGATAATCACTCCTTTTACTTTGAAAATAATATTATCACAAAAATTTTCGAAAACAAACATATGACACCCAGAACCAGACGCCTGCCCATCTGAAAGCAACGAGATCATTTCATAAGGACGCTATTGGGTCAGTCCCCCAGTGTGCTAAAGTGTTAACGCAACGGGGGACTGACCCTGACATTCTCTTTATCAGGCTAAGCATTTCTCATAGGCATCCCACACCGCAACTAAACCCTTTATGTAAAACTCTTGACGCGGATCGCTAATGATTTAGTCTGTGAATCTGGTAGTGAATCCTTCTTTCATTCTGCTTGAAAATCTCTTCAAATGTGATGTTGTCCCTACCCATTTATAAATTCTCACCTCGTCCAAAAACGCTGCTACTTTATAGAACATCCCTTTTACTATCGTGTCGAAAATTGATTTGGTAGCATAAAAATAATTTCATGCGACCTTCTGCAAGTCAAGTTCATAATACGCTACCGCATCATCGGACCTCCCACACAAGGAAAACCAAAAGAAAGACACCTCCAAACTATTCGGATACAATCACACGGAAGACAGAAAAAACCTGCATTCTAAACATCATTCCCATTCGACAAAACCCGGTAAGTAACAGCACCTCCCCACCTACCCTATCCAACCCTAGAAACCTTCTTCTTACTTAGTTCAGCAACCATCTTCGCAAGTTCTTCCCGCTCAGCTTTGAGATCAAATTTCGGTTGCACGGGTATTTCCTTCTCCTTTTTCCGTTTCTCTTCCCGCTTCTGCTCCTTAAACCAATCCGGAACAATTTCACGCGACTCTTCCCTAAAAATACCGCCGCCCCGCTTCTTTGCCTGCTGCTCCCAGCGAAATGCTGTTTCTTCTGCAGATGCTTGGTCAACGGTGGTGATGCCTTTTTTAACCCAGGCTTGTAGGATGCCTTTGACGTATCCCCAATTTGCTTTTCCTCGCTCAAGGGTTCGTTTCATGGCATTCAAAATAAGGGGTTCGCCTAAATCGGTTACCCAGTTAATTAGCTCATCAGCAACGTACGGGCTGATCAATCCGAAATTGTCCTGATAAAATGCAATCGCGTCTGTTGTTGTTGCTACTGTATTGTTTTGTTTCTTTTTTGTTTTAGTTCGTTTAAATAATGCGTCAACACTGCAGTCCGGATTGCCGCTCAAACTGTCGCTCACCTTGTGGGTCGAACTGTCGTCAACACTGCCGTCATCCGTTTCCGTGTCGCTCGTATTGTCGTCCATATGACACCCAGAACCAGACGTCTGCCCATCTGAAAGCAACGAGATCAGTTCATAACATGCTGCCTTATTTCCACCTCGCGAGTGAAAATGAATATAACCCTTATCCTGCAGTTCCGCTCGTGCTCTTTTAAATGTACTCTCGGTTAAAGCAGATTTCGCACACAGTAGCGATACGGCTACCGTGAATTCCTTCAACCAACCAGCCCTGTTATTCACATGCATGAGCACATGCCATAGATTTGCTGCTGATGCTGAAAGTGGATTTGTTTCCTGTTGATTGTGAAACGCATTCAATTCTTTTATGTAATTCATTTTCCCCCAACCCTTTCCTTCTCCTAAATTTTCACACGTCAAACGCCCGCTTCTAAAAAGCGCCTTTTCCTCAGAGAAAGACGCCCAACCATAGATCTTCAAAACCATTTTCTATCCCATAACGCTATCAAATGAACACGGATAACCGAATCGACATCGGCATACGTTGAATCCATAGCCGCTTCAGCTTGCTGTATTTTCTTAGAAAACTTGGCATCCGCGAAGCCTTTAATGGCGGATGGCTTAATTGCACTTATGCAGTTAAGAAAGTAGTTATACTTTCTTAACTGACTGCCAGTAATAAAACAGCGCATAAATACCCTCTACATAAAGTGAAACTTCATTCAGTGGGGGGTTTGTTCTTTTCCCACTGAATGTTAGTTGAACCAATCGGGCTTGTACGAGCAGTTATCCCCCACCTAAATTTTTTCGTCCTACTTCTTTTTTGAGGTGGGGGATTTACTGCCCGTCAAACTGCGAAAAAATTCATTTTGCGGATCTTTTATATCCAAATCGTGGATATGATAATGAATACGGTGCTTATGTTACTTGAAAAAAGCTTCAAATGATTCCTCCTCTGTTCGATTCATAACCTATCTCTTTTCTGAAAAACCGGCTTTTCGAATGTAGTCATCCCTACAATCGAAAAGCAATCCTGTCCGGTAGTAAACAAAAATACACTAGATGGCTTCCTGATAGATTATCCGTTATCAGGAATCAGCGTTTTTAAAAAGTCCCCTCATCTAAAAGTGGCGCTCGGAATAATTATATTGTTTCCCTCTACTCCTATAATCGAAAGAAGTACCCGCTTAGGTGTCTTCTTTTGTAAAAAAATTCTAGATCCTTGTAAAATTCACTACAAAAAAAGAGCTGCTCGTACAAATGGCATACAGACCATTCATACGAGCAGCTCATCTAGTACACTTACATACTATCCAACGCAACGGGGGACTGACCCTAAAATTCATGACAAATGTCATTTTCATTTCGTGACATTATCCACTAATCAGTTTTTTTTAAGATATTACAATAGAATTATAACCAAATGGAGGGGTGAAAATAAATGGCTTTTATAGAGGTAAGTGAAATTACAAAGAAATTTGGAGAAAAAATTGCCCTTGATCATTTTTCAATGAAATTAAAAGAAAATGAAGTGTTGGGTGTCATTGGTCATAATGGAGCGGGTAAAACGACATTATTTAAATTGCTTCTAGAAATGTACGCACCAGATCAAGGAGAAATCAAGTTTAATGAAAAGAACTTTCATATAAAAAATGATATCGGTTATTTACCAGAACAAAGAGGGTTATATGGAAAAACAGCCGTCTACGCACAGTTATTTGCTTTTGGCTATCTGAAAGGAAAAAGTAAAGCAGAACTTCAACCGAATATTGATTTTTGGATGAAATTTTTTAAGGTCGAAGAAAACAGAAACGACATCTTAGCTAACCTATCGAAAGGAAATCAACAAAAAGTACAATTTATTACTGCGGTTATACATAACCCTAAGTTTCTAATTTTAGATGAACCATTTAGTGGTTTAGATCCGATTAATGTTGATATGTTTATGAATGCTATTCAAATCATGCAGAGGAATGGCAGTACAATTATATATTCCAGTCATAAATTAGATAGTATTGAACATTTATCGACTAGACTTCTTTTTTTGAAAGATGGCAGGAAAGTCTATCTGGACGATATTGGAAATATTCAAAAGCAGTACGGATACAGATTAAAAATAAAGAATGATTCGCTTACGGAAAAAATATTGTTAGAACATGGATTTCGATTTGAAGTTAAAAATGGAATATTTGAAGTTATATTGCAAGATAAAAAAGATGCAGAATATGTTGCATCTCTTTTAACAAACACCTATTCTGAAATGTTTTTAGTAGAACAACGAAGTATTGAAGAAATTTTTAAACTTATTAATAATGGAGGTTGAGGATGATTATGAAGAGCAAATATATGGCATATGCCTACCTTTCCACCAAGACATTATTACTAAACAAGTCCTTACTATTTGGCTTTTTATTCAATTTAATTATAGCTTTGATTGTGATGGCATATTTGATCATTTTCCAGCCCGAAATACCATTTTTAAATTTTAGTGCTATTTCATATGACTTCAGCAATGCATTAGGAATGTTGAATGTCATCGTAATCGGTGTAGTAATATTTTTATTTAGTAGTGTTGCCGCAATCATGCAGAGTGTTATAGATGATCGAGACAGTAAAGTGTCTGAAATAATTAATACCAGCATTTCGGAAAAACATTACCTGTTCGGTAAATTAGTAACTTCATTTGCCTTAATTGTAGTTACAATTCTAAGCACTTTAACAGCGATAATTATAGCCCTTATTGTATTTTCCATTTTTAACCCCTATGATTTTAGGATATATTCAGATATTGTAAAGCCTTTTTTTACAACAATAAATGTTGACACGATGATGTTTTTTATAGGTTGTCTCGGAATATGTATGTTGATGTTAATTACTTCCATTTTGTTCGCTCTTAGTATTTCTATAAAAGCAAATACTGCAATTGATGCATTTCCGGTCTCACTTCTCGTTTTAACACCATATTTTCTAGTATTTGGGTTGTTGATTTTCTTGCCAACCAATAGTACTGAACTATGGCTGACTATTGCAGCAACAATAAGCTTTGTACCAGTGTTTTCACCACTATTTATACTAATTTATGTTTTATTAAACGGATTCTCTATCTTGGCTTATTTAGCTGTCATCCTATCCATCATTTATTTGATCCTATTGTTTAAAGGTGTGGCTAATATTTATAGCTATGCATTTTATGTAAGTGAAAAACTCTCTCTAAAGCAATTGCTGAAATTATCTGTAAAAAGTACTATATGAACGGGCATCTTCATGGTATTATCTATACTAAAGAGGATGTTCAAAAAGTCCGGTAAAAATGACACTTCGAATTTCTTCGTTGGCTTGTTTCTCCGCTACTCATGTATCTAAATGCATACATTCCGTTCCTTGGAAAAGGAAAACCACTTTTCCTGCGTGCAAGATCGTTTGCTCGAAACTACGCCGCCTCGAACTTCTCGGTCCTTTTTATCCTCCTTTTTGAACGCACTTAAAGGGAATGCGGGGGTGACTACGTGTCTATGAGGAAAAGAAGTTTTCGGATTTTTCCAGAAATATATGGGTATTTTCCTTATGTTTTTCTTATTTACTTGTTCCTGCCTGCATATTTTATTGCAGTTGAAAGCGGCTTGAAAATGTTTATTGGATGGGGATTGTTACTTCTATTCCTTGTCAGCTACAGGCAACTTTATGCCTTTGAGTCGAAAACTTTTACATATTGGCTTATCGTCCAGTTAGGAATTATTTTTATTTTCACCATTAATTATGATTTAAATAATGTATTCCTTGGTTTTTTTACCTCTTATTTTCTTGGCTGGTATAGGTATAATAAGTCATTTTTGCCACCATATATATTGTTTGCGCTATCACTTTCCTTGCCTATAATCTTTAAATACGAAGGTCTTATCAATTCTGGCTCTTATTATTATTTAATCTATCTCATTGTTATGTTAATCGTTCCATTTGGCATTAAGTCCATGAATAGTCGAATAGAGCTGGAGAAGGAGTTAACGGAAGCAAATGAAAAGATTGAAGAACTGGTAAAACGGGACGAGCGAATGCGGATTGCCCGTGATTTACATGACACGCTTGGACATACACTATCTCTGATAACACTGAAATCACAGCTTGTATCAAAGCTAGTAAAAAAAGATGCAGAACGAGCAGGCTTAGAAGCAAAGGAAATTGAAAGAACATCTCGGATAGCATTAACACAAGTGAGAGAGTTAGTATCTGATATGAGATCCGTTTCGATTACAGAAGTATTGGTAGAATCAGAATCTATATTGGAGTCTGCCGGCATCTCCTATCATTTTGATGGTGAGATAAATACGAAAAATATATCAGCTATTCCTCAAAATATACTTAGTATGTGCTTAAAAGAAGCAGTAACAAATGTCGTAAAGCATAGTGAGGCCAAAAATTGCTATGTAATGCTGGAACAAATTGTTGGAAAAATACAGCTTATTATCGAGGACGACGGGATAGGTTTCCCTGAAAATAAAGATAATGGTAATGGATTACATGGAATATCAGAAAGATTACAACTCGTTGATGGTAAGCTGGAGATTAGAGCAGAGAAAGGAACAAAACTGGTATTTACTGTACCGTTGGTAATTAAGGATGGGGAGGTAGGGGTTTCATAATGATTAAAATAGTAATTGCAGAAGATCAGCGATTGTTACGCGGAGCCCTCGGTTCCCTGTTGGATTTGGAAGATGACCTGGAAGTCATTGGGCAAGCAGAAAATGGAGAAGAAGCATTAGATAAAATTTTTAAATTAAATCCAGATATTTGCCTTTTGGACATTGAGATGCCGCTGTTAAATGGTCTCGATACTGCAGAAGAAATCAAACATCGGAATTCTTCTTGTAAGGTGATTATTTTAACTACCTTTGCGAGATCAGGTTACTTTGAACGAGCTATAAAACTAGGAGTTAACGGGTACTTACTAAAAGATGGATCCACTGATGACCTTGCAGACTCTATTCGCAGGATCATGAAAGGGAAAAATGAATTTTCCCCGGAATTAATTTTTGGAAGTTTAAAAGATAAAAACCCTTTGACACAAAGAGAACAAGAAGTGTTGCGTTTAGTAGCAGAAGGAAAATCGATAAAGGAAACCTCTATGCAACTATACCTGTCGTCAGGAACGGTACGTAATTATATGTCAGAAATTATCAATAAACTGGAAGTAAATAATCGAATAGCAGCTATTTCCATTGCAGAAGAAAAAGGATGGATTTGATAGATAAATTGCATTCTGGGAACTCAGGGTCAGTCCCCCAGTGTGCTTGGTAAAATTCCTGATGCGGGTCTTGAATACGCAGTTGACGGAGATGGTACTGAACCCGTCTTTCATTTTGCTTAAAAATCTCCTCAAAACTAAATTGTTTTTTCTTATTCATTTTTCTCCTCTTTCTCGATACACCACTTTTACACTATACACCAGGCTTCCTGGTAGATTATCCGTTATCAGGAATCAGAGTCTTTAAAAATCTCCTCAATCAAAAGTGGCGCTCGGAATAGTTATATTGTTTCCCTCTACTCCTATAATCGAAAGAAGTCCCCGCTTAGATGTCTTCTTTTGTAAAAAAATTCTAGATCCATGTAAAATTCACTACAAAAAAGAGCTGCTCGTACAAATGGCATACAGACCATTCATACGAGCAGCTCATCTAGTAAACTTACATACTATACCAGCACCAAGTTTTTAAGCTCCTTATTCATCAATCTTCTCTTTGTTAGTCTTGCCCTTAACAGGGTCAGTCCCCCAGAGCTAAGAAGTATAAAATCTTTACGTAAATTAATCGTTTAATACAGAACATACTTTCCCTTTGTAATATAATGCAAGTATCCCCCAACAGAAAGGGGGTGTTAAATATGGAGACCGTGGCATTAGTCACAGCTATTGTTGGATTAACCACAGCGTTGGTTAATTTGACTGTCACGTTACTCGACATCAAGAGAAAAAAAGACCATCGCTCTGGCCAGCGATAGTCTGTGATCTAGCTAGCAAGGAGAGTTTCCTTGCTTCTCCATATTATAATGGGCTTATACATAAAAAACAAGAAAGATGGGATGAATGATGACAACATGGATTATTATATTGTCCGTTTCAGCCATTATCATTTCGCTGGTTTCTCTGTTTATTACTCTCAAAAGCAACACAAAAAAACATTAACCATTGCCAAGGCATGTAATAGTCTGTCTCAATTGCATAACTAGTAACTTAAGGTCAGTTCCCCAGTATGCTAAAGCGTTAACGCAATGAGGGACTGGCCCCAATTTCATTACACTTACATACTATCCAGCACCAAATCCTTAAACCCCGTATTCATCAATCTTCTCTTTGCCAGTCTTGCCCTGAAATTCTAAGCACCTTTTAAAAAATTGTTGGTGGTAATTAGGTATGCTTTCATCTCTTTTAACTCGAGGGACTTCTATGTTTTTAAGCAAAGTGAGAAAGGTTCTCCTCGTTTATTATTTCTTAATGTCCCAATTTTGCCTCTATTTTACGCTTGCCTCTGTTCCGGTTTCACTTTCAGCCTATCAAGTAGTTTTTTTGTACATTGAATGAGCATGACTGATTCTCCTTTGGCAGTTCTTAACCATTATACCAATTTGATGGCCGGAGTAATAATTGTCATTGACGCTGTTCCATCATTTATCATTTGTATACATCACCTTTTTGTATATGATGTATATGAGGTGATTATCCATGGACGATAAACGAAAAGTCAGGAAACAAATTTATCTCGAACCTGACCAAAATAAACAAATAAAACAACTATCAGCACGTGAAAGAAAGACGGAAGCCGAGGTCATTAGAGATGCCGTCAATAATTACCTGACAAATAACGAAGTAAATAAAGACCCATTATCTCAACTTATTGGCATGGTAAAAGACGGTGATAGGCAAGGCTCCACAAAACATGATCTTGATATTTATTTAAGTGAGAAGAGTGAAACACATGAAAAGGAATAAGTTATTCATAGATATTGAGCATGGATTGCGTTAATGTTGGAGACTGATCAATATCATGAAAAGGCCCGCTATCTCTTTGAAAGCCTCGATTTATCAGTTACACGCACCACCTCAAGTTTTGTCATTGCGGAGACTTATACCTGGCTGCGATATAGAGAAGGGTATAAATATGCTCACCTTTTTCTTGAAATAGTTAATCATTCCAAAGCAAGCAAAGCTTTGGATGTTGCCTGGATGAAGTAAAAAAATTGGAAAAGGAATATAAGGAACCACAGAGGAGAGCGTAGAAATACGCTTTCTTTTTTGTAAATCATCACAAGCGATGACGCTACTATATATTATCGTCACTCACAGTGTTACAGCCCCGCAGCATTTCTTATATTTCTTCCCGCTCCCGAACGGGCATGGATCATTTCGTTTTGGAGTTGGCGACTGGACAGGTTGCCTTTCTTTCCTGTTCGCTTGTATAGTTTCCTTTCCAGCAAATTTCATGTCTTCATAGCTTTGAAGCCCTCCTCCTCTCCATAAAGTACCATGCGCTCAGAAAGCCGAATAGGGTTTTTTCAATTCCATTTCAAATTCGTACAAATGATAGCCGTCACAACTTCGCGTCTTTTGTATTTTCAAACCAAGAAGGCATTACAAATACAGTTACCGTTCTCTAGTAAAGTAGTTGTTGGTTGTGTTTATTTATAAAATTTATTCTAAAAAGTCCTTCAACCATTTACTCCGACTTGGATGCCGGAGTTTGCGTAATGCTTTGGATTCGATTTGACGAATTCTCTCCCGCGTTATATCAAAAACTCGACCAACTTCTTCAAGGGTACGCGAATGATCATCATCAAGTCCGAAGCGAAGTCGTAATACATTCTCTTCCCGATCCGTTAGTGTATCCAATATCGTTTCCAATTGTTCTTTTAATGATGCATAAGTGGCTTGATCAGATGGAGAGGGTGTTTCTTGATCTTCAATAAAGTCACCTAAATAGGAACCCTCTTCCTCTCCTATTGGCTTCTCAAGTGAAACAGTGTCTTGCGTAAGCCTTAAAACGTGATACACTTTTTCAAGTGGAAGATCCATTTCTTTTGCAATCTCTTCAGGAGTAGGTTCGTGACCAAGCTTTAGCAACAATTCACGCTGCACGCGAGTCAATTTATTAATGGTTTCCACCATATGGACAGGTTTACGTATGGTTTTTGATTGATCCGCAATAGCCCGTGTTATTGATTGACGTATCCACCAAGTAGCATACGTACTGAATTTAAAACCTTTACGGTAGTCATATTTCTCCACTGCCTTCATGAGCCCTGTATTGCCCTCCTGAATTAAATCCAAAAACTGCAAGCCTCTCCCCGTGTAATGCTTCGCCAGGCTGACAACAAGACGAAGATTGGCTTCTGTCAGCCGCTCTTTAGCTACGTGATCTCCTTCCTCAATCCGACGGGCTAAATGGACTTCTTCATCAGCCGACAATAAATCAGTCCTGCCAATTTCTTTCAAATACATACGAACGGTGTCATTGGTTTCCATCCCTGTCAGGTTACTTAAATCAGCCGCATCATGTTCCACTTCTTTTGCAGTCTCTTGAGATTCAGGGTCTTCTTCAACATTTACAACCACCTCAATACCTTGATTATCCAGGTACTCATACCATTCATCTATCTGGTCAGATTCCAATTCAAAATCCGATAACCAGCGGGCCACTTCTTCGTACGTAAGCGCGCCCTGCTTCTTTCCTAAGTCAAGCAATTTATCTTTAACCTGTTCAAGTGCTACTTCCCTTTGATTGTCCTTTTCTTGAACGGCGTTATTTCCAGTCATGAGCATCCTTCCTTTTATCTATTAACTCTATATTCGCAAGTCAAGCAGAAAGGGACTAACCACACGATTGCCAATCATGTAATAAATCCCTTTCTGCCTACGTCTAACCAGATCCACGTCATTTTTAGTAATACCTGTTTTGCATATATGTGACTGATTTAACTTGAAGGTATAGTCCGTCTGTTTGCCTCTTGAAGACTTACCCTACACACATATATAGGAATCGTAATTATAACAGCTCTCTAAAATAGAAAGCAAGAAAATAAAATGAATCGTATTAGTAATGTTATAGTGATTTGCCTTTTTCTTCTTTATTTATCTTTCGTGAACCTTCACAAAAACGAATATAACAGAAAGTCTCCATGTAAGATAACCAGTAAAATAAGCCAACAAATGTTTAAAAGTGCAGCTTTACTTACAATAATCTTCAAAGCCCACCGCTCCATACAGCTAGAATCCAATCCCATTCACTTCCCAACACCCGATGCCACCTCTAAATACATGGATTAAAAATGCCTTCAATAGAATTCCAACACTATCAAATGCAACATCCAGCAAATGGCCATCCCTGGTGAAATAGGGCTGAATCAGCTCTGGGACCAAAGCAAGTCCCAACGTGATCCAAACAGTCGCCTTTAACCATTTGATAGCAAAGTGTCACTCAGGGTCACAGTCCCCCAGTGTGCTAAAGCGTTAACGCAACAGGGGACTGTGAGATTATCCCCTTATAGTAGACACACTGAAAATGAGGGTGTTACGTTGCCTATAGGAGTGATGAATCGTGACTAAACAAAAACGGTATTCCAAAGAATTTAAAAATAAAGTAGTTCAATATTACAATGATAACCCTGGACTCGGTTATCTTAGCCTGGCGAGATTCTTTGATATTTCTTCTGATGAGAGCGTTAGACGTTGGGTGAAAGAAAAGCAATCAAGAGGTGATGAAGCCTTTACACCTATACCTAAAAACACGAATACCAAAAAGAAGAACACAAAAAGAAAAACGAACGAAATCTCTACAGATCGGTGGGAAGATCCGCAGGAAAGCAATGAACGAATTGCTTTCTTAGAAGCGGAGAATGCTTATTTAAAAAAGTTAATTGCCTTAAGGAAGGGGGATTCCGATTAAAAAAGAATCAACGTTATGAGATCATTGAAGAACTAACATCCACTTTCAGTGTTACAGGCCTTTGTATCATCGCTTCTGTATCAAGAAGTGGTTTTTATAAATGGCGGAACAGGCAAAACCAATCTCTTACGAGGAAACAGAAGGAAGATGAACATATAAAAGATTTAATCGTTCATTTTGATCATTTATTTAATCACACATACGGCTATCCACGATTAACGGAAGAAATAAATGATATTCATTTTAAAAAAGTGAATCATAAACGTGTCTATCGATTACAAAAACAACTAGGCATTCAAGCTCAAATATTTAAGAAAAAGGTACGGTATAAGCATGAAGGATATAAAGCCCAGAATGTATTAAATCGGGATTTCCGAGCGAAGAAGCCATTTGAGAAATGGGTAACGGATATCACATATTTATCAACAGGTATCACACGATTGTATCTTTCAACCATTTTAGACCTTTGTACAAAAGAAGTCGTGAGCTATCATGTCAGTGAACATAATGATAATGACCTTGTGGTCCAAACCCTTAACAAAGCTTTAGAAAAAGGTAGTGTAGATGGAACGATGATTCATAGTGACCAGGGACATCAATATACGTCTCACGCCTACACAAACCTTCTAGAAGAAAACGATATGGTTAAGAGCATGTCACGAAAAGCTAACTGTTGGGATAACGCCCCAATTGAGAGTTTTTTTGGACGTTTGAAGGAAGAATCTATGCGCATACATAAACCAAAAACAAAACAAGAAATACGCCGGGTAATTGATGATTATATGGATCTCTATAATCACCGCCGGCGCCAGAAGAAATTAGGCGGTCAAGCGCCTACCAACTATAAACATACAATAGCAGCTTGACCCTCGCCTATTAGTGTCTACTTGACAGGGGTACGCTTACTGACCCTGACATTTATAATCAGGTAAAGCTGTTCCTTATTATTTCCTGATTTCAATGCCTTGCTCTAGATGAATTTCTTCTTCTCTATGTTGAATAGTTAGATTGTTACCTTCTACAAGCGTATAGCAAACAATGTCATTTTCCATTTTAATTTGGATCACTCTTCCGCGAAACCGTAAATGAAACTCTAGAGCGTTCCATTGTTTTGGAAGTCTTGGGTGCATAGACAGACCGCTTTCCTTCACACGAAGACCAGCGAACCCATATACAATAGCTAACCAGGCTCCTCCCATATTTGCCATATGAAGCCCATCTTTAGTATTACCATGCCTATTTTCTAGATCGAGTCTTGCAGTTTTATTAAAATAAGAATATGCTTTTTTCTCGTAACCTAACTTTGAAGCCATGATACTAAATACACAATATGATAACGAAGAATCATGTGTAGTTATTGCTTCATAATAATCATAAGATTGTCTAATCGTATCAATATCAGCTTCATCTTCCAATAAGAAATGCCCCAATACTGTATCTGCTTGTTTACATACCTGGTATCGATATAAAGTAAGTGGATGGTAATGTAATAATAATGGAAAGTTTTCCTTATTTGTATTTTCCAAGTTCCATCGCGCTTTTTTCAAGAAACTATCATCTTGTGCGTGGATACCTAAATTTTCATCATATGGAAGGAACATTTTTTCTCCCGCTTCTTCCCATAATTCTACTTCATCAGCATTTAAATTTAGTTGGTTACTTAGCTCCTCAATCTTGTTTGTTTCTTTCAAATGACGAAACACCTTTACAGCCCACAATAAGTTATGTTTTGCCATCACATTGGTATAGTAATTATTATTAACGATACAGGTGTATTCATCAGGTCCAGTAACATCATCGATTCGGAATTGACCATCTTTGAAATGACCAGTATCTATCCAAAGCCTTGCCGTTTCAACTAGTACTTCTACCATATAGTCTTTTAAGAATTCTTCATCTCTTGTAACGAGATAATATTGTATATAACTATATGCAATATCAGCATTGATATGATATTGTGCAGTTCCAGCGGGGAAAAATGCAGAGCTTTCACCACCAGTTATCGTACGCCATGGAAAAAGTGCTCCATTTTCATGTCCCATTTCTCTAGCGCGTTCTCTGGCACTATTTAGAAGTGAATAACGATGCAATAAAAGGTTTTTCGCAATTGCTGGATTGGTCATTAAAAATACAGGGAGCATATAAATTTCAGTATCCCAGAAATAATGTCCCTCGTATCCCTCACCGGAAAGCCCTTTGGAAGCAATGTTACTTATCGGGTCTTTCCCTACAGACTGTAAAAGTTGATAAAGATTAAAGCGTATCCCTTCTTGGAGAGACTTGTCACCATCAATCTTCACGTCCGTTAACTTCCAAAAATTATCTAGGTACTCCTTTTGCTCACTCATAAGTTCCTCAAATGATAAGTTTGCAAGACGATGCTGTATTTTAATTCCTTCTTCTAATACATTCTCACCATAACGAAGGCTATCAGTATATACATTATATTTCGAAAACCGAACTGGTCCCTTTACTTTATATTCCTCTTCAATCACGCTATCTGATATATAATTATTATAACTACCTTCCTTATCTACACAAGTAGAAGTAATACAAGTAACATCGAGCTGGGTTTCAAAAGTTGTATCTTTAATAGCTGTGAAACCTTCTGTCATTTTAGCTTCAGATACAAACAACCGTTTAGCATGTCCTGAAGCAACTCGGGGATCATTTTCATCTGTGAAATTAGAAACATCTCCATCCACTCTAGATATAATTTTCAACTCATTAACATCATTTAAAGGCTCAATTTTAATATCAATCGCAAATAGTTCACGAGTTACGAAAGAAACAAGCCTTCTAAACTCCATTTGAACCTCCTTACCATTTGGAGATTTCCAGTGAATCTTACGCTCAGAATAACCTTTATCTAAATGCAGCGTTCTTTCAAAGGATACAATTTCTCCACTAAACAAAGAAAATCGATCCCCATCAACATAAATTTGAACTGTCTGTGCATCAATAACATTTAAAAGCTTTTGCTGTTTATCAGGAAAAGCATACTGCTTCTCACCATATGTAATTTCAGTTTCATCATGAAAAGCGTTAATATATGTTCCCCTTATTGATTGAAAGTCACTGTCATAACCTTCCTCAAAGTTACCCCGCACCCCAAGATAACCATTACCCAGGGACAGGAGACTCTCATTTATTAGTAGATTTTTATGATCTAATTCTGATTTTGTTATTGCCCAAGCCATGTACTACACCCCATTTCTCTAACATCATCGCTTTAAAAAAACTTTATGTTTGAAGAAAAGCACTCCGCTCTGCTAAATCTCCCGGGTGCTTTCCTTCCGTTACTTTGCTAAACTCCGGACACTTTCTCTCTCTATAATCTGATGCTTAACATTTCGTTTTGTTTCTACTTTTTTCTTTTCCATTAACTGTTCCAATAATAAGGCTGCCTGACTGCCAATTTCATAAAAATCTTGTTTAACAGTAGTAAGTGTTGGCTGGATATATTCATTAATCACCAATCCATCAAAGCCAGTTATCGATATATTAGATGGAATTTCTAACTCTGCTTCTTTTATGGCTTTCATGGTTCCATATGCCATTAAATCACTAAAGCAAAGCATTGCAGTAGGAATGTTATTAGCATTTTCCAGATATTCTTTTGTTTTTCTATAAGATTCTTCTTCTGAGAAGTTACCATATAGAATAGATTCTTCCGTTAATTCTAAACCGTATTCTTCAAAAGCCCTCTCTACACCTTTTAATCGCTGAATGTTAACATCAGCTGATTTGGCACCCGCAACAACGACTATATTTCTATGGTTATGCTTTAATAAGTAAGTGGCAATATCAAAGCTTGCCTGAATATTATCAGTGGAAACACTTCCGATATTATCATAATGCTTTTTGGTATTTATATCGACAAGAACACATGGAATATCGGTGTCCAGTAATTCTTCAAAAAATGGGTCATCTACTCGCATGCCCATTAAAACCGCTCCACCTATATTCCGTTCTTGACAAAACTTTGCATAGCTTTTTTGTTTTTGTTTAAGCGTGTCTGTAAAATAGATAGCGAGTTCATATTGGTTTTCTTCTGCGGCTGTATATACACCCCTAAACAAATCAAATGAGTTACTATTATCCTTTCCTTCAGAATTAAGAAATCCAGAAGTAATCAACCCGATTGTTTTTTGTTTTTTGGAAGATAGATTCTTAGCAACAACATTTGGTGTATAGTTCATTTCCTTAGCTAATTCAATTATTCTTTTCTTTGTCTTATCACTAACATCTGGATAATTGTTTAATGCCTTAGAAACAATAGCAATTGAGACCCCTGCTTTTTTTGCCACATCCTTAATTGTCGTCAATGGCTTTCTCCCTTTCTAATATCAATTTAAGAAATTGTTTGTTTAAATGAATGTAATAAACCAGAGAATTCTAATTCCCCTGTATGCTTATATATCAAATCCGCCCCTGCTTTCTCCATAACTTCTTCTGTTCCTACCCCAACAGCAAACATATTAGCATCTTTAATTGCAGTAATTCCAGATTCGGAATCTTCAATTCCAATACAGTCTTCTGGCTTGACACCTAACTCTTCAGCAGCACTAAGAAAAATATCTGGAGCTGGTTTACCATTTTCAATTAATGCAGGGTTCACAACCGTATCAAAATAATGGTTGATTTCCAATTTGTCTAGTATTCTCGGTCCATTTTTGCTTGAAGAAGTTAAACCAATTTTTATTTCTTCCATTTTTAATGTATCTAATAATTCTTTGATACCAGGATAAATAGCATCAGGTTTTAACTCACTTAGTAATTCTACATACTCAGCATTTTTGGAATTTGCCAAAGCCATTTTTTGATTATCCGAGTATTTTTCCAAAACACCACCGTACTTTAATATTTTATTCAAACTATCTATACGGCTAATTCCCTTTAATCCTTCATTAAATTCACGGTCAAAATCTATATCAATGGAGTTTGCCATACTTTTCCATGCCTGAAAATGGAATTCTGCAGTGTCTGTAATTACGCCATCCAAATCAAATAGAACTGCTTTTAACATAACTTTTACCTCCTTCAACTACTTCACACCTGTGGTTTTATCATTACTTTGAATGAAATATTTATTTAAGATAATGTAAATGATAAATATAGGAATTATGGAGAAAATTGCACCTGCCATAATTACATCCCAGGCTGTAGCGTTCATGAACTGTTTCGAAAGAGCATTTAAACCTTGAGTCAGCATATATTTATCAGGGCTTGTGATAAATAGCAATGGTTTCATAAATTCATTCCAGATTGCCATGAAGACGAAAATAGCTTGTGTTGCTATAGCTGGCAAAGCATTTGGAATTACTATTCTAAAGAATGTTCCTATTTTAGATAAACCATCAACAGCTGCTGCTTCTTCTACATCTCTTGGAAAATTGATAAAGAACTGTCTCATCATAAAAATATAAGCAATATTGATCATCGTCGTTAAAACTAAGGACATGTGCGTGTTAACTAAACCAAGATCAGAGATAACTATATATGATGGAATCATTGTTACCTGTGTTGGAACCATAATCAACATCAGCATAGCACTGTATACCAATGTACGCCCTTTAAATTGGATTCTTGCAAAAGCATATCCTGCCATTGTATTAAAAATTAAATTCAATATCGTAACGACTAAAGAGACGATAACAGAATTCAACACCCAGGTAGGGTATTGAGATTCAAAAATAGTTTTATAACCACCTAAACTCCAAGTTTCAGGGAAGATGGTTCCTCCACCCGCAATTTCCGCTGTGGTTTTAAATGAAGTCAAAACACTCCAGCCAAATGGCAAAAGGGTCAATAAACTATAAGCTATTAAAATTGTATATACTATTATTCTCAGGGTTATATTATTTTTTTTCATATGATCACCCATTCACTTCGTCTGCTTTAAGTGTTTTATTTACAATCGCTGTGACTGCAAAAATGATTAAACCAAGTATAAACGCTAATGCTGTTGCTCTTCCCATATCATTGCTAGTGAAAGCTAGCTGATAAATATAGAGCGTAAAAGTCAATGTCGAGTTTTGCGGGCCGCCTGTACCATCAGATATAATAAAAGCCTGGTCAAAAATTTGGAAACATCCAATTAACCCCATTGTTATAACGTAAAATGAAATTGGCATTAATTGTGGTACGGTTACATTGAAGAACTGCTTCACCTTATTTGCGCCATCAATTGCTGCTGCTTCATATAGATTTTGGGGAATATCCTGCAATCCTGCTAAAAATACAATCATAAAATGAGGAACCGTTGAAAAGATATTCATAGCCATGATAACCGTCAGCGCTAGATCCGGATTGGTCAAAAATTGCATTTTTACTCCAAATAAAGAATCTATTAAATTGACTACTAGTCCATTATTATTAAATAACCACATAAAAATTAATGTCATTGCTGACGAGGATGTTAATGTTGGTATAAACATAATGGTTAAGAAAGCCCTATTGAACTTAACCTTACTATTCAATAATGCTGCTAAAACCATTGCTATTGTTGTTTGAATTGGCACAACAACTATCACATATTTGAATGTATTTTCAAAAGCCGCCCAGAATTTTGGATCACTGAATATCTCCGTGAAATTTCCCAATCCAACGAACGTTCTTTCTCCCGACAACATATCTACTTGAAAAAACATCAGAAAAAACGCATATGCAATAGGTGTTAATATAAATGCCACAATGGCAATGATTGCTGGAAATAAAAATGTATATCCAGCCAAATTAGAATAACGTTTTCCGCCCATACTATTTCACCTCTTATTAGCTATCGTTGGACGCTCACTTATAATTACAATAAAAATATTCTCACTCTCTAGACAATGACTAATTGATTATACCCCAGCACCTTCATGTGAGGGTGCTGGAGGTTAAATTAAATAGTTTTCTACTTTTATTGTTGCCTTTCAATTTCTGCGTTTGCTTCATCTTCTGCCGCTTGCATAGCTTCTTCAACGGTCATATCTCCATTTAATGCTGCTGAAAAATAATTATCAAAAGAAGTTGCAATAGTTGGAAGGTTAACCCCTGAAGACCATACAGTAGCATACTCTGCAGCATTAACATGTGGAGCAATGTTTTCGTTTTCAGTCAAGTTCATTTCTTCTGCTACAGATTCTCTTGGCGGTAAAGTTCCAGAGATTTCACTCCATTGCTGGAGCCCTTCCCCTGTCATGTAATTAACAAACTCTACTGATGCATCTTTATTTGCTGTGTCTTTTGAAATCGCATATCCAACGTTAAATGATATAGATTGTTCCTCCCCATTTATAGTTGGAGCTGATAATACTTCATAAGAAACATCTGAATAATTTTGGTTTAAAGCACTAATTACCCAATTCCCTTCAATCATGATAGCTGCTTGATTTGTACCAAATGCAGCCCCTGCAGAATCTATACCTAAATCAATTTTAGGATTTTTAAGATAACCGGCATCCTGTCCATCTACTATGCTTTGTAAATATTCATTAGCTTCATTACTTGAAGTGAAATCAGCTTGATTATCTTCTGTGACAGGGTCAAGGCCGCTGGCTAATAAACCACTGAGATGTCTCGCCATTGTACTATCAAATATCATTGAGGCTTGACCGTCATCTAGATTGCTTTGAAGCTCTTCAGAAAACTGCAATAACTCATCCCACTCATTTGGTACATCTTCTACACTATAACCAGCTTCATTCAACATGTCTTCATTAACATACATAGCTAATGTAGAATAGTCTTTTGGTACAGCAAATAAATTACCTTCATCATCTTTAAATGCATCTATTTGTGGTTGATAAAAATCCTCTTGATTGTTAATATCACCAGAAATGTCTGCAAGCACACCACTTTCAATAAAACTTGGGGCAACATAGGATTCAAGATAAAATACGTCAGGAGCATTATCAGCCGCAAACCGTGCTGTCAGTGCATCTTGGAAGTTATCTTGTATAACTTCTATTTGAACATCAATACCTTTCGCTTCTTCAAAACTGGTAACAGTCTCTTCTAAAGCCTCCGACTCTGCTGGTGAGGAACCCCAAACTGCTAGCGTAATAGAATCCTCCCCAGATTCAGAAGCCCCCCCTCCTTCTCCAGAAGATCCGCATGCAGCCAGAAATATAACTAGCATAAATATAGTGAATGAAACAGCTATTTTCCTCATCAGATTTTCCTCCTAAAATGTTATAGTTTGCGAACTTCCAAGCTTTATTTCCATTTGTTTATTCGTCTCATAGTCTTCGCCAAAGACTTCAAAAATAATCTTTTTATCATGCAACGGAATTATAGTTAACTTAGCATTTGTAATGGTTATTGATATCGGCTGGCCTTTCCAATTAATAGTAAATTTCATATTTTTCCAGTGTTTAGGTAGACTAGGATTTATCTTTAACTTACCTTCTATCAAACGGATTCCGGCGAACCCAAATACTGCAGCTTGCCATATACCGCCAATTGATGCGGCATGAATGCCCTCATCAGAAGAATTCATTGTTGGTCCAAGGTCAATTTCTGATGCCTTTCTAAATAAAGAATAAGCAAGTTCACTTTTTCCAAGATCATTAGCCATAATGGCATGAGTCGATAAACTTAGTGACGAGTCATGAGTGGTTTTCGGCTCGTAATAATCAAAATTTGCCTTTTTAATTTCTTTTGAAAATACATTTTCTGTTTGTTCTAACAAGTACAGCAAAATCATAACATCAGCCTGTTTTGTAATTTGCATTTGATTAACTTGTTCTAAATTATATTCACTGAATAAAGTGCCTACTTTATCTGCCTGTTTATATTTTGTTAAATCAAGCTTTTTTAGTTGCAAGTAACTATCATCCTGCGGAATAACACTGTCTTCTTCACGTGGCTTCGGCAAATAGATTTGAGTTAGTTTTGATTTCCATTTCTTATACGCTTTTTCTAAATCTAATAGATCCCTCAGTTCTTCTAATAATTTTGGGTTTTCTGTTTTCAACTTATCATAATAAAAGATTGCCAATTTAATATTGAAATGAGCCATATAGTTTGTAAAAGCATTATTATTAACATGCTCTTTATACTCATCAGGTCCGATTACATCATTGATATGATATTCTTGTTTTTCTTCATCCCACTCTAAACGGCTTATCCAAAATCTTGCTGTGTCAAATACCATTTCGTACCCGTATTTATCCATAAAATCCTGATCACCAGTTACTTTATAGTATTGGTACACCGCAAAGGCAATATCTGATGAAATATGTTGTTCAATAAAACCGGACCATATTTTTGTTTGTTCTCCAGTAATAATGTCTACAGCCCCCCAGACTGGTGTTACTTCACCATCTGTAGGCCACGCCGCTTCCCATGGATACATTGCACCTTCATAACCACTAGCTGTTGCTTTTTTTCTAGCTCCTGCAAGGCCATGATAACGATATTTCAACAAAGATTTAGCTACTTTCGGATTCGAATACGTAAAGAATGGTAGTATAAATAGTTCCGTGTCCCAGAAGGAATGACCTTTATATCCTTCTCCGCTTAATGCTTTAGCAGCGATTCCCATTCTCTCATCATGAGCTGGTGTCATAGCTGTCAGATGATACAATGCAAAACGTAAAGATAGCTGGTCAAATGGATCCTCACTATTTACTTCGAAATCATATACATCCCAAACTTTCTTTTTCCATGCTCCTTTATGCGACTGGAAAAGTGCTTCATAGCCTTTTTCGAAACTCCTTTTCAACTCATTTAATGAGTGTTTACGCAAATTATCCAGAGTGTAGTCCGGTTTATCAAATTCTTTATCACGACTTGTATAGACTGTGGATAATTTCTCCACTTCTAAATGATCGTTTGGCCGAAGCGTAAAATCATGTGTAACCCAAACTTTACGACGTTCCATATTCATCACTGGTTCTTCTTTTACATCAATACCGTTAATTTTTATTTGGTGCATTGTATTTAGAACAACATCGATATTAGATTCAATAGTACTCTGGACTAACTGTATATACCGCTTATTAAATATCCGCTTTTCTCCTTCATGAAAATGCTGGGAGCCGGTATTGGTTAACTGAGCATTGATTCCCGAATCAAAAGAAATTTGAACATCGTCTGTTAAACTCTCTACATTTATTTTCATACCAATTAAATGCATGTCATCAAGCGATACAAATCTTCTGAAGTGGAAGCGTAGTTTCTTTCCACTAGGAGAAGTCCAATCAAACGTTCTGATCAATTCTGCAGTTTGTAAATTCAATTGTTTTTTATATTGTTCAACCTTGCCCAATTCCAAACTGAAGTGTTCCCCGTCCACACGAATATCCAATCTAGTTATGTCAGCTACATTTGGCAATTCAGTAACTTCCTCTTCGCTGAATTTATTAAATGTACCGCTGACTAACAAATTCCTGGTTTCATTTAGATAAGGCTCTTCTGTCGTTGAACGCAAGCCCATGTAGCCATTTCCTAAATACATAATAGATTCCGTCTTCCCTAAAGTATCAGGTGAGAATGCGGTATCAGAGACTACCCAATTCTCTAGATCACCTTTACCTAATGAATAATTCATCATAAAAAGTCCCCCTCCGAAAACGTTTTAATAAATGAGTAAAAATAATGCGCCTTCATAAAAAGAGTAAACGAAATTTTTACGAAAACGTTTTAGTTTTACTCGAAAAAAATATATATCATCTACACTGTACCACTAACTTAATAATTCCTGATTTCATTTAGATAAGGTTCTTCTCTCGCTGAACGCAAGCCCATGTAGCCATTCCCTAAACAAATATAGATTCCGTTTTTCCTAAATATCAGGTGAGAATGCGGTATCAGAGACTACCTATTCTCTATTCTAGACCACCTTTGCCTAATGAATAATTCATCATAAAAAACCCCCTCCGAAAACGTTTTAGTAAATGATTAAAAATAATGCGCTTTCATAAAAAGAGAAAACGATATTTTCACGAAAACGTTTTAGTATTATTGGAAAAAATATATATTATCTACAGTACAAGTATATCGATATATAGTTAAGGTGTCAACACAAAATTATTTTTTAATTTTACTTTTTCCCCATAAAACAGAATCACTTCACCTTAGACTTCATGAACACAATAAAACATAACCAATGTACTGATCACGATGACATTCACATACTTAAGGATTCAGGAACTTATAATAAAATAGTCAAGCTTTATCAACTCTTTGAAATGAATCTAGATCAGTAGCAGCCTTAACAATGTTATGCAGGCTAGAGTTCGATCATAAATAAGTGAGTTTCCAACGAAAGAATGTGTAGTGGAATTCAGAAATCAAAGGTGTCAATAATTATGATGTGTTCATTAAACTGTAACATTTTATTGTGCAATTTTTTGAAAAGTATAAGATAATAGACCTATACTATAGTAATACTTGAAAAGCTAGCTTTTGGAATGGAGCCACAATTGAAGCAACCGTATTTAAACTTAACTTTTGATGAGGTAGTTGTCCAACACGAAGCGATGATTTACTACCATCTCCACAAATTATGTATTATCGATAATCAGGAGGATTTTTACCAAGAAGGCCTATGCGCCATGTGGGAAGCTTATCAAAAATATCGGCCTGACAAAGGTTTACTTGGTACATACTTCAATTCAATAATCCGCAATCGTCTGATTGATTTGATTCGAAAAAGAACCCGCGATAAACACAACAACAACATTTTTTACCACGAAGAAAGTAAACTCCAGGAGAGCGGAAATCGCTGTCGCAATGGAAAGCTGCCTATTTCTAGTCTTACAGATAGCCCAATAAAGGATACCTATGTATGGGAACAAGTGAAGTCCAAGCTTACAATAAATCAGTGGAAATGGATTCAATTCCATATTGTGATGGACATGCCAATTAAGGAAATAGCGATGCAGGAAGGTGTTACTATTGATGCCGTGAAGAGCTGGGCTAGACAGACGAAGAAGAAATTGATGAACGAACCAATTAAGGAAATGATAATGGATAGCTTATAAAGATTTTTATGGGAGCCTTCGTTCTAAGTGGGTCTTACCATAAAGCGAAGGCCCTTTTTTATGTACCTTTGGTGAGCTTATACAGAAAAATAGAATTTTTTTAAAAGATGACACCTAACAAGGGACTTATTTCGATTATAGGAGTAAAGGGAACTATATAAAAAATCCCCGAAAGCCACTTTAGATAAAGGAACTCGTTTAAACGGAATGGCCGTTGTAAGCAATTCGTCTCCAGGATTATTTATGCTTATAACGTCATTAAATCCCCTTTTCCCTTCTACGTTATTATCCGCATACTTTTCATTAATTTATCCCGCAGAAAAACGATACATCCTAATTATTTTCAACAAATTAATATAACGTGTTGTTTTCTGGATCTGTTAAATGGGTGCAATAATAGTAGTAGAAAATTACTGTATAGTTTAAAAGTGTCTTATCGAGAAAGAGGAAAAAAATGAATAAGAATGAACAGGTAAGTTTTGAGGAGATTTTCAAGCAGAATGAAAGAAGGGTATATTACCATATCCACCAATTGCGTATTCAAGACCCTCTCCAGGAATTTTACCGGGAAGGCCTTATTGCGATGTGGAAGACTTATGGGACATACCACCCCGATGAAGGCCCCTTTGCCACATATTTCAACTTTATTATTCGTAATCGTTTGATCAAATTTTTGCGAAAAAAGCAGAATGACCTTTGATAGTTCCTAATGAAGTTTTTACCCATTGAAAATTAGAACTGAATAATGGTAAGCGTTACACATAGTTGAGCGTCTTTTTTTGAGGAAAGGCGCTTCTTTAAAAATATTATTAGGAAGGGTTGGAAAGATGAATTATATAAAAGAATTGAATGCGTTTCATAATCGTTTGGAGACTAATCCGTTGTCAGCTTCAGCAGCAAATCTATGGCATGTGCTAATGCATGTCAACAATAAACCCGGCTGGCTAAAAGAGTTCACCGTGGCGGTATCCGTACTTTGTGCGAAAGCGGCATTAACTGAAAGCACATTTAAGCGAGCGCGGGCAGAACTGGACGAAAAGGGCTATATCCGTTGATATAATATTTAAGTGAAACCTGAGAAACGAAGGATTTACTTAAATAATCATAATAAAAAAATCGTTATTGTAGATGATTCGCCAGATGAAAGAAACGCCGAGGCGATTCAATTGTTCTATGTGTCTTTACTAGAATAACCTTTTTCAACTTATGATATGATTCTCCGTTCCTCATTCACTAGTAAAACATTGTCAAATACATCGAAGAAGATCGGAAGAATATTATTTTCCTCCTCAAACCCAAGAGTTATTAACTAAACGCGTTTTATTGTCTGCAATATCATTCAACCTACCAAATTCTTTTAAAATCCTGTAACACCAAGCCCAAACCAATATTAAAAGAAGCTGAATAGTTATTAATATAAACTTCGTATTCTGCCATCGATCTTTCATTTTCTAATTTTTCCCTCTTTAATAGCACATTGCTGACCAATGTGCTAAGCACAACTAAACCAGTATCTTTTTTAATTTTTTTAGTACCTGCAAGCTATATCTTCCAATTCAAGGCCAGTTTCCACTTCATATTTATCAACCGATTCATTAAATAAAGGTTATTCCATTAAAGGTTATTATTAAATCCCAGCAGTGCTTCTTCATTACCAATATCAATTTGTATAAAGAGTATTATTTATAATAATTACTTGACAGCCTGGGCACTGTTCGCCATAGGTGGCGCCAATATAACGCTTATAAGTAAAAATTTATGACCTCTCGAATATCTAAATATTCTTCGGAAATCACTAAACTTTGATTAGACTTATTAAATCTTGGATCCATTTTAAAGTGAATTTTACTACTACGACTTTCTGATGGAAGAAGAAGTGCAGAATACGTGTTAGAAAATTTAGGGGTATTATTTATATCTTCACGATATTCATTTAAAAATAAGTAGTAAGCTATTTGTTTGTAGTCCATTCCTCGGGTATTTGTATAATACTTTGCATCAAATATTAATTGCGTATCTCCCTCGCCATAATAATAATCTGGTGTAAAGTAATGATCTTTATTAGCAATATTTGGGCGAAATGAAACTTTAGAAAACTCGATTTGATTTAAATTCTCTTCATCAAAAACAATTTTTTCATTTTTTATTTCTTTATAGTTCGATTTTAAATAGCTCATCACCATGTCTTCCCAAATAGAAGAGAATGAATAATGTTTAAAATAATAACTACCGCCTTCATTCAGATCCGCAAAGAAATTGATTAAATGATCAATTAATTCTAGGAGACTATCTTTGAATGTCTGTTGGCGCAACGAAAAAAGGTTTTCCAATACTATTTCCTTCTCACCAAGAAAATTAAAATTAGGAAACGCCTTTCCCGTTTTATTTAAATCGATAAACACACCAAATTTATCAATTGTATAATCAATGGCAAAAATCATACATTCCGTTAAAAACTCTGAAAAGTAGTACTTCTTCTCATAGTAAATGGGAAATAAGTTCAGTTTCCCATTTGAAATATACTTGTTTGAAAGCCGGACTGTTTCCTTCCAATTTACTTTCCCACCGATATTTGGTTTAATATGAATCTTATCTTCAAAATACAAACCATACTTATCGAGGTAATCGTAAATACCAAAAAAAGCAGCGAAAGGATAGTCTGTCTTAAACCTTTTGCCATACTCAGTTCCAAAATACAGATCGGGTCTTACTTGTCTGTGTTTCACAATCAATCTAAATAATTGTGCAGAATCTCTGTTCAACTCTTCTACTCGATAATTCTTAGGAAAGACTGAAAACACTTCGTGATTGCTATTTATAATAAAGCCTACAAAATTCAGAACATAGGCGTGGCCCTCTGTATCTTCTCCTGAATTCGTATCAGTAACATAATTTTTCCGAAAGTCTCTTCTTTCTTGAAGAATAAAACCTTCATCAATTAGTCTATCTTTATCAAACTCTTCTCCATCATTAGCATAGTCAATTATCATATAACCACCACTTTCAATTAGTAGGGATATTTAATAAGGTTAGGTGACAAGAAATCGTAAATGAAAATATCACTAAACACTTTATCATTTCCATAATTTGAATACAAATCATCAAAACTTCTTATATCATTCGCGAAAAGTTTTGAAGAAGTATTAAAAGAAGAACTTCCCTGCACGTCTTGCCATAAGTACAACAACAACTTGTTTTTGAGCATTTTATTAATTTTTTCCTCTGCACCTCTTGCTGTTGCATGTAAGCCTGAATGTGAGTCTTCAGTTATTTGTTTACCAAAATCGACAAAAAATTGTCCGAGTTGCTTGTCCTCGCTCTTACCTAAACCTTTTTCTTTATCTGTAATAAATATATTTAACGCAGTATAAAAAGATTGCCAAGTTGTTACTAAATTATTTGAAGGATTTGTATCAGTTGCAATTGATATTTTAGGATTATTTAATTTTTTTAGTCTATCGCCATGATCATCTAACGAGGGGCGGCTTGTTACATATTCCCAATCAAAGCGTCTTTTGAAAGCTGTATCCATAGGAAAGACATTTTGGTCATTCACATTTACCGTCCCCATAATATTAAAATTCGAAGGAAGTTCAACCTCGTCAGTACGTAACTCTACAATTTGATCAGCAATATTTTTGTTTCGAATTGGGTATTTACTAACAAAATATTCATTTCTATCTAATAGTTGGAAAATATCACCAAAAATTGCAGCTACATTCCCGCGTGACATTTCTTCTAAAATCAAATAAACATTTTTATTAGAATCACTGTAGGCTTCAGCTAGAGCTCTTGTGAATTGCCCTTTGTTAAAAGGAAACTCGACTACATGGGTCATCGGATTTTCTTCTGGTAATAATTGTCCAATAAAATCAGAATATGTAAATTCCGGGTGAATGGTCACTCGAAAAATTTTATCATTACTTACACCATTCAGCTTTTCTTTAACAAGGTGACTCTTTCCTGTGCCAGGTGCACCAAAGTAAATTATCTGTTCACGCATCTTTTATACCTCACTAAAAGTTAATTTTTTTATAAATTGAAGGAGTATTGAAAAACGTTGGAGCTTTTCATCAGTTTCACTAAATTTATCAACATTCGAATTGTAGAAGTGCTCTAAATTCGAATAATCTACATCGTAGCCATCACGACAGGCTAAAATAATAATTGGGAAAATTTCCATCCAATAGAATTTCTCGTTGCTTCCTTTAAATTGAAGTTCAGTAGAGTCCTGTTTTCTTATTAGGGACTCACCCTCTACTAATTTATTGGTATTTAACGTCAATTTTCTCAAAGAAAAATCAACCTTATAATAATCGGATGAAAAAGTAGACTGACCTTGTACATAGTCTTGCTCATAAGTTTTAACAAATCCTTGAACATCCATTGGAACCGTTTTTGGGTTAATAGTTTCAGCAAAAACCTCGATATATTCAAATCGCACCGCCACTATACCGGCTAGTCGTTTCAATAAGCTCTGAGCTGTGATTTCTTTGTTCATGATATTAATAAAGTAAATCGGATGATTTGCGATTGTATAGCTTGGTGATGAAAGAAAATCTCCCATATAATCAATAATTGCCGGAAAGATAGATTGAGAAAATAAAACATTACGACCTTTTTCCTTATATTCCGATAAAAATACATAATTTACAATTTTTCTTGCAAACAATTTATTATTGATCTCCCAAACAAAATACCCCGCATTTGAAAATCTTGTCTCATCTTCTTTTTGAATTTCGACATCTTCTACAATAAGTCCTGTAAACTTACTAACACGTACTTGCGGAAACTGAGTCCTTAAATTAATATATTCCACTTTTTTCACTTTTAGTTTTGGATTATATGTATTAATAGATTTAAGAACCTGTTGCTCAACATAGCTTTGTTTCAACAAATTTTCTGGCGTTTCAATATCAATCAATTCAAGTTTTTCTGGAAACCCCGAACTTTCCAATAGGAGAGTACGTTCCATATTACAACCTCCTTCATAATTCATGTATAATTTATCGTAACAGTAATTGCTAAAACAAAAAAGTAGGACCACTCACATGGCCTACTTTTATTCAAAGATATTATAATTTGTGATTAATACCTCTGTTCGTGGATACTTTATTCCTGTTTTACCAATTTCTACAACGTTAAATTCATGGTTGTGGATCCACTCAATTAATAAATGATGCTTTTTTTCCCTGTGCTGAAGCACATTTGAAAGCATAAACTTGTAACCCTTCTGATGTATAGATAATAAAAAATTCAGTAACGCTGATTCCTTATCAGCATCCCACCCATCAAGGCCTCGTTTACCATCATTATATGCAGCATTTGTCACAAAGTATGGTGGATCAAAATAGAAAACTGAATCCTTTGGAAAATCGTCAATAACCAGGTCTTCATATTTTCCATGGCGAAATTCAAACTTACATGAATTAATTTTAAATTCCTCAATACGTTCCTTCGTTCCCCCATTAAACTCATTGTTCCCAACAGGGGTGTTCATTTTTTGAGAACTATTGAATCGAATCATATTTTGGAATGCATAAATTTGCAGTGTAAAAAGATTTAAAGGCGAACTGTCTTCATTGTTAAAATGATCCCTTAAAGCAATGTATTCATCTTTTGCTTTTTTTTTCAATCCAAATCGATTTACCACTTCTGTAACATCATTGATTAGCTCATTTTTATCTTTGGTAACAATCATTTCGATAATTTGATATACATACGAATTATACTCGTTATAGATCACCTTATTTGTTGCAAACACATTTGCCCCAACATTAAAAGCCCCTCCCATCGCATCAACAAATGTTCCTACATGTTTTGGGAGCTGCTTAAATATAATCGGAAGTAAAACATCTTTACTACCAGAATAATTAAGAGGCGATTTTTTAATCTCATGATTCTTTTTAAAATAAATTATAACTTCTTCTAGTTTTTTACCATTGCCTTTATAACTAGAATTATTCGTTGTATACTCACGGTACTCATTTGTTTCCACAAAAACTTCATTGTCTATCGCAAATAATTTAGCTAAATCAATCAATTCTTCTATTGGGACAATCGATTGATTACTATAACTCACTAATACATGATCAAAGTTAATTTGTCGAAATAAATCTTCAAACTCATATAACGCTTTCTGCTTATTTGAATAGCCCGATAACTCTCGTTTCACACGTCTTCCTGTCTTCCCAAAAATCTCTGGATAATCATATCTCGCTACAGTTTCTAATAAATGATATGAATTCGTGTACTGCGTAATTGTGTAGGGGGGATCAATATAAGCAATATCTCCAGATATATCTCTTACAAGCTTATTAGTGTTTTCACTGTAAACGATGTTATGTTTATCTACACTTAGCGATTCATTCATTTCCAAAGGCTCTAAAACAAATTCTTTTAAAGCTCGCGCTTCCCAGAATTTGAAAAACGCCTGATAAGTTCCAGATGTATTTGATACCTTCGGAAGACTCTCAATTAAAGAAGCTAATAAAAACGCATACTCCTTTTCATCAATAATTTCCGATTTATAAAACTCTTCAATATCTAATCGCATCCCATCAATTTTAACGGCATTTGCTTCTGTCAAATACATTCGTGCGCCAACTGGAGTATAGTTTTGATAAATAAAGTAATTATCCTGAGGTTCATAGCGCTGTGTATTTAACCATTCAAAAGGTGTACGGTTATATTTTTTTATAAAACCTTTAAAACCAGGTGTAGTATTGTTTAAGAGTTTCGCTTTATTCAATATTTTTGAGAAGTACATATAATCATTTGAAATGATTTGGTATTTTCCTTTAAAAAAGTCCCCCACAGTTCCCGTTCCCGCTAACAAATCAGCGAAAGTTTCTCCCTGAATATTGTATTTCTCTATTACACTTTCTATAAAATGGAGTAGCTTAGTCTTATTTCCTAAGTATCTCATTATTCTCCCTCATTCTTTTAATTGCAATTATTTTCGGTTTTAGAATCGTTATTCTCATATATTTTTCTATAATTATAGCAACCTTCATTAATTAATTATGACGTCTGCTTATTTTATATCTATTGTTTAATTTAAGATATATAATTCGAATGTTCATAAAGTATCTGTGAATTAATGACGAATAGTACTATTATCCAAAAACCTCTTGTCTCTTTAATATTATATCGCAATCTCTTACGTTCTGTCACAAATAGAACATAAATTCCTTTTTTCAGATTTATGTGGGAGTTTAGCTCTCAGATTATAACCATTTAGAGAACAAATATCCCTTTGTAGTGCCAAAACAAGTTATTATAAGTCTTTCTCCTTTCAAAATTTCCAACTCTATTTCTTTAAGATTCTAGTTATTAAATAAATAAATTCATCAAAACCGACCTTAACTTAACACGTTTTAAAGGGGCATCTTCCGAAATTCTGTGCTACTACAATCACATCCCGTACTATACCAAAGGGGTTTTTATTCCATTACAATAATTTTATTGTAAATTTAATTACATTATATATAATTTTTATCATAATGTAAACCTTTTAACATTATGTTTTTAGATTTATTTTTTGATTTGTTATTTACTTTAATTTAAAATATTAGAGAGGTGTATATATATGAACAATTACTTACTAATACTTGGTACTAGTATTTCTGATATACGAAAAATATTAAATTTTACTCAAGAGGACTTAGCATATAAAGTGGGGGTTAGTAGACCAACTATTGTTAAACTTGAACAAGATCCTTCTAGGCTAACAAAAACATTAGCGCTCGCATTTTTCACGACTGTTTCTTATGAAATTAATATTCGTATAGAAGATGTGAAAAAGTTAGATCCTAAAGAATACAATAACCTTGACAAACTAAAGAAATTTATTAATGAAATTAAAAAAACTACATCATTACCAATTGGAACCGTTGCAACTGCAGCAACATTGAGTTTAGGTGGTTTAATACCAGGGATTGGAGCAGTTATCACTAGCATTGGAACTACAGGGGTAATACCCGAGAAGAAAAAGTCAACAGAAGAAATAAAATGGGATGAAGAAAAAGTTAGAAAGATAATAGAAGAAGTGCAGAAGAAACTAATTGAAGATAAAAATAAAATTGTAAACTGCTTTCAACTAAGCGCTCTACAAATTGATCAATTTGTTGAGAAAATAGAAGAAGGAGAAAATACAAACGAAGAATAGTAACGCGAACTCAGGGTCAATCCCCCAGTGTACTAAAGTATTAACGCAACGGGAGACTGACCCTGTTTTCCCCCTTTTATTATACTCGATTATGGCGGGAACTTAATTCAATCCACCGACTTCCTCTTTCTCAAAGCCCCAATAAAAGTATCTATAAAAATCAAAACCACACCAAAAATAAGAGCATAATCAGCCAAATTAGGAATACCCTGGCGAAATGAGAAATCAATAAAATCCGTTACCTGATTAAATAAAACACGGTCAATGGCATTCCCGATAGCACCACCGACATAAAGTGCAACCCCTATTACCAAAAGCTTTCCGTTTATATAACCTTTCTTCAGCATGTAAATACATACAACTGCAATAATGATTGCAACGGGAACAAAAAGACGACCATATCCTTCAAATAATCCGCCAACAGCACCACTATTTTGTATGTGGGTAAAATTTAACACATCTTCCCAAATTACCAACGTTTCTCCAACATTCAGTTGTGCACGAATCCAATACTTGGATAGTTGATCAATGAAAATGACAAGAATAACAACACTATAGAAAAGGATAGAAATCACGCTTTCTTTGTTTTACTTATTATCTTTCATTTAATTTTAATATGAAAACACAAGATTTTACATTAAATAGATTCGTGGCTAACGTTGGAACAGTATTTTTTTATTCATATCCTCCTTAATAATCAATAAGAAAAGTAAGGTAGATGTCCCTTTCCTTAGGCTCACCATAGTATATCTGATTGTGTTGTTTATTCTACTTCTATCTTGGAAATAATAAAACTAACCAGAAATACAGGAGTGATTATTAGGTGAAAAAAAGACTACTTTGGATAGGGAGTTTCATGATTTTGTCCATATTACTTGTTGCTTGTGGTGATAATGATGAGGTAGAGAATCCCCCGCAAAATGCAGATGAAGAGCAGCAACAAGCAAATGAAAACAATACAGACTCGACTAACGATACAGATGCTAACACAAATACCGAGTACGATTTTACGAAATTTGATCTTGAGGCAGATTATGAAGATACAGATGATACGCTTGATGTTGATTATGAAAATGAACAGGATGAACAAATGGAAGCATCCTATCGAGATAAATCACAAGATATAGATTTAAATGGTGATGCAGCAATGGAAGAACTGGATAGTATATTTTCTTCCTTTAACTTTGATGAAAGTACACCAGAGGAAGAAATATTAAATACCATTACAGAGGCTTTTAACATACCTAAAGAAGCGCAAGATATTGAACTAGAGATCCAATTTAGTAGTGGCACTGAAAAAGAGTATAGAAAGTAAATATAAAACAGGCTTGAGACTAAAGCCTGCTTTATATCTTTACATTCTGTTTTACCACTATTAGCAAAACTCAGGGTCAGTCCTCCAGTGTGCTAAAGCATTCTAAATAGCTCCCATAAAAACATCCCGATCTGGTTGACTATATTCTACCAGATCGGGATGTTTTTATGTTTATCTGATTCATATTATTTTGTGAAAACAGAGCCAAGCAGTATAAAATATTTGTAATTTACTCGCTTAATACAAAACATATTTTCCCTTAGTGTTAAATATGGAGATCGTGGCATCGTTCACAGCTATTCTTGAATTAACCACAGCGGTGGTTAATTTGACAGTCACGTTACTCGACATCAAGAAAAAAAGACCATCGCTGTGGCCAGCGATAGTCTGTGATCCAGCTAGCAAGGAGATTTTCTCTCCTTGCTTCTCCATCCAGTGTACTAAAGCGTTAACGCAACGGAGGACTGACCCCATAGCCACTTCAGAAACTGTTGAAGGGAATGTTGCAAATCGCCGACCCGTTGACGCATCGGGGAAGGTCGAAGCCTTATAGGAAAAAACACTTAAATGTACTATAAAGGAAGCCGGGATATGGGTTCTAGCGTTCAAACATCTAGAGAAAGATTTTCAAAGTAACAACGGGGAGATCCTACTTCCAGTCGCGACGACAACAACTATGGATATGTTTATAAGGCGACCCAGAATCAGGTGAAAGCTCCACTGAATCAAGTCTTCTTTATATTTGCCAATTCCTCTGTTAATTGATCTATTTGCGCTTGCATTTCTTGCAACTTAACATCCAGTCCATTTTGGTTTTGAATTTCTTGTTCTTCAGCAATATTTGCTTCTTCTATCGCTTCCAGGACTGCCCATACACTAATCGCATCAGCAATTATCCCTAATAGAGATGCGATTAATTCAAGCTCCAGGCTGAATGGTAACGGCGACTCCTCATTTTGATCAGCGTTTTTATCGTTCTCGTTCATTTCATCGCTCCTCTGCTGATAACCGAGTGATGTGTTTTACTATATGTATATGTCGTCACGCGGATTCCATGCGGGGTTTGTTTGTATGTGGAGACTACTCCCTGGTTTAGTCTGATTCATCTTTTGCAAACGGGCGCTTATTTAGAATTCAGGATCAGTCCCCCCAGCGTGTTAAAGCGGTAACACAACTGGGGACTGTGACCCTATTTCCTCCGTCCATCTTGAGAAATCAGGGTCAGTCCTCAGTGTGCTATAGCATTAAATTGAAATTATCAACTCTTTCACCGATTGCTTTTAATTACTTTGATCGATCAATCACGTGTCCTTCACTAATTGGTTTGATGGTGTGAAAAATGTGAACATCTATCGTCAAGTAAGGTTATATAAGAAGCTTTTATATACACACATAATCAATCCTGCTAATTTTTAAGACCAAATTCCGAGTATCCAATTTGATAAAAATGCCTATGGATCTCGTAATAACGAGTTTTTTGACGAAAATTTTAATTCTTGACAAACCACACTATTCTGCGTTACTATATACCAGTAGTGAGTAATACTGAATACTAGTAACTCAAAGTACCTGTGCTATGAGTACAAAATAAAATATAATGAAATACAAATGGGGAGGATAAATTTGGAATATATCACGGAAATGCTGAAAGGGGTTCTTGAGGGTTGTGTGCTTGAGATCATCAGCCGTGGCGAAACGTACGGCTATGAAATCACGCAAAAGCTACGAGAACTTGGCTTCACTGATGTGGTTGAAGGTACAGTTTATACGATTACCATGCGTTTGGAGAAAAACAATCTGGTGGACATCAAGAAGAAATCATCTACTAAGGGGCCGCCGAGAAAATTTTATACACTTAACGCTGCAGGTCAAGAGCATCTTGAAGTTTTTTGGAGAAAATGGGAATTTGTATCAAGTAAAATTAACGAACTCAAAAATAAAATAAAATAAAAAGGAGAATTAATATGAGTATTTTTGAAAAAATCATCGGAAGTCTGGATGAGAAGCGTGAATGGAAGGCGTTGGAGGCACGTGCTAAGGCACTTCCAAGTGAGTACCGTAACGCTTACACCGCTATCCAAAAATATATGTGGACCTCTGGTGGTCCCTCCGAGTGGAAAGATATCAGCCATATCTTTGGTGGCATTCTCGACCTTTTCGAGCAAGGTGCTGCGGAAGGCATGAAAGTCACTGACCTTACGGGTAAGGACGTGGCCGCTTTTTGCGACGAACTAGTGAAGGACACGAAAACGTGGAGGGAAAAATATCGTGCAAAATTAAACGACACGATTGGTCGTGGCTAACGACGAAATACTAGTGGGGTTTGGCCTATCATCGACACGGAGCAAGGAACTTAGGGTCAGCCCCCCTGTGTGCTGAAGCGATTGAAGAAAGTAAATTCAAATTCAATAGATAATACAGACTGAATAGCTAGTTACAAATGTGAATTGCATCTTAACTATTCAGTTCTATTTTTGATCTAGTAGTGAGAGCTGTGACTATTTTCTATAGTAACAAATAATACTTTTATGTTCGAAGTATGGGTTAGTAAAAACCAGTGCTTGAATTATGCTTGAGCAACGATTTATATCATCTCTCACTATTTGTTTTTCATTTTAAAACGTTAAGTTACGACGACGAAAACGCAGTATCCCAACGGCTGAAAATATTATCGCTATTAAAACCAATCCTAGTGCAGGGTTCCAGTCTAAATCTCCTGATTGGTCCACAGTCAAATGAGTAAATGGAGAAATATTTTGAATACTATCTGGCAAACCAAGCATCGTACCAAACATGGGACCTGAAATTAAACTAAATAGAACTGCAGCGATGGATACTGCAATGGCTCCTTTTGGCACAATACCTATCATAAGAATTGTAAATCCTCCAATGGCAAGTATTGCAGGAGCTTGATAAAAGGTGGTTTCAATCATGGTCAGAAACATATAATCACCTGTAGATACTTTAGCTGTGATTCCTGCGCCCAATGCTAAAAAGAACAAAATAGCACCTAACCCTAAACTAGCACAAATAACTTGACTCATGAATAAACGCACTCTACTTACTGCCGTAGCAAGGACTCCTTCCATATAGCCGTCTGCTTCATCATGGCGTAACCTTAACAGCGTCAGGACATAATACACAGCCACAAATGTAGCTAAAAACGCTACAAATGACGCCAGGATAGAACTAACTACATTCGGATTTCCACCAAACATCTCTAATAACTGATTGTTGTTTAAGCCTGATATCATATCTCGTATTTCATTACCAATTCCCCCTATGACCATCCCGAAGATAAACATTACGATAAGCCAACTAAAAACCAACCTGCGCTGAAGCCTCCATATCAACCCAATTGGACTTAACAGCATTTTAGAAGCAAAGGCTGGCCCCTTTTTGGCAGGGAATAATCCCATTCCAACATCCCTTTTTCCAATAAGATAGAAAGCAATAAGGACAGTTGTAAAAAATAATAGACAGAATAACCAAAGAACCCACCAATTATTATCATGGAATGCATATACTTGACCAAACCAGCCCCACGGTGATAACCATGCTAACCAATGACTTTCAACAGCAAAAGTATTTCTATTAAACTCTCCTAGTACATCACCGATAGAGCTGATAAGGAAAAACACTCCAAAAGTGATAGTAACCATGCCAGCTGCACCACTGGAAGTTTGGGATAGTTGAACTGCTATGGAAGTGATACCAGCAAAGGCGATCCCCATTCCAGCAAAAGCAAATCCTGTTAATAATGCCCCTTCCATTTGAAAATCATTCAATAACATCGCTGCAGCAATTGCCATGCCTACTAATATATTAAAAATAACAGTAATAATTAACCCAGTTGTTAAATTGGCATATTTACCTACCGCAGTGGAATTAATCATCTCTGTTCGTCCTGTTTCCTCGTTCTGCCTAGTATGGCGTATAATAGTATACATACTTACTAATACAATGATAATGCCAATTAAGATAGAACTTCTCATCAACATTGCAGATTCTACACTGATCCCTGCTGCTGGTATATCAAATAGTCTAATTGCAGGGCTTTCAGCTCTAGCAACTATCTGGTTCATCACTTCTTCTTGCGTGGGCATTAGATCATTCATAGCAACACCTACAGAAGTAACTAAAGTCGTTATTACTGCTAACCAAATAGGTAATTTTATGCGTTCCCGTTTAAAAGCAAGAGAAGTTAAAAGACCTGTTCCCGTAAACTCATTTCGCATCCTTTCACCCCCTATCACTTGGCTGCGTATTATCGTAATGTCGCATAAAAAGATCTTCAAGTGATGGTGGTGTGCTTGTTAATGTCTTTATTTCAAACTGAAGAAGGTGGCGCAACACATAGTCAAGGTTTTGATTATCAACTTGAAACTGCGCTTTCTTTCCTGCCACTGATACATCAAAAACACGCTGTAAATCCTCTAAACCAACAATTTCGCGTCCTGTCTCTACAGTTACAGTAATACGGGTTAAGTGGCGTAATTCCCCCAAAGTACTCGTCTCCACAACCTTCCCTTTCTTTATTATACTTACTCTGTCGCAAAGTCGTTCTACTTCTGAAAGAATATGGCTGGAAAGCAGAACTGTTTTTCCAGCTGCTTTCGCTTCTGCAACGCAATCTTGGAAAGCCATCTCCATTAAAGGATCCAATCCTGAAGTCGGTTCATCTAAAATGAAGAGATCCACATCAGATGCAAAAGCAGAAATAAGTGCTACTTTTTGTCTATTGCCTTTTGAATAGGTTCTACATTTCTTTCTTGGATCAAGATCGAAACGCTCAATTAGCTCTGATCTGCGTTTCGTATTCATACTCCCTCTCAAATTGCCAAACAAGTCAATGACCTCTCCTCCGGTTAAGTTCGGCCATAAATTTACATCCCCTGGAACATATGCCAAACGTTTGTGGAGATCAACTGCATTTTCCCAAGGATCCTTACCGAATAGCTTCGCCTCCCCACCAGTTTTCCGTAATAATCCGAGAATAATGCGAATAGTAGTCGATTTTCCTGCCCCGTTTGGTCCAATAAACCCTAATACTTCTCCTTGATTTAATTCTAAATTCACACCATCCAAAGCAACAGAATGACCGAATCTCTTTGTTATATCTTTTAATTCCAAAACAGTCATTGCATCATCTCCCTCTATTTATAAAAGCAGTCTTTCAACACCGATAAACAATGTTCAATCTTTTCTATCGTTTCGTCCAGATTATAGTTTTCAACTGATATATCCTTTGCCTTATTCCTCTCTTGTTCAATAACACCTTCCATTGTCCAAGTAATCACCTGTAAGGCCTTGTCCAATTCTAAATTCTCTTTAAATTTGGATGCATCAATGTTTTTAAATAAATCATTTACTTTAGATGGATTAAAATCCTCTATCCTTCCTTGCAGTTCAACTGCTACTTCTTCTGCTTCTTCGAAATAAGCGGACATGATGAAATTAATGATTTCAGGAAATTGACGCATCAAGTTAAATTTTAATAAAGCCATATGCCTCCAAACTTTTAAAACGTCCGTTTCCGTATAATCTAGTCCTGAATAGAATTCATTATCTGCAATTTCCACAGCCCTATCAAATAAATATAAGTACAACTCTTTTTTATTTCTAAAGTAATGAAAGAGCAGCCCCTTTGAAATACCGGAATCTTTTACAATTTCATTTGTAGAAGCTTTTTTATAACCTTTATGTGCAAACTCATTTATTGCAGCATTTATTATTTTTCTTTGTTTATTTATGTCGATCTCAAAAAATTTAGAGTTGATATTCATCATTTCCCTTCCAAATAAGTCTTGGTTAACTTAAAGGTATAACGATTGACCACTTAATTCAAGGTAGCTATAGCATTTTTTGAGAACTCAGGGTCAGTCCCCTAGGTGCTAAAGCACCGGGGGCTGACCCTATTTCCCTATTTCCAAATATTTTTTTGTTTTGTTCAATACGTTTCAATTTATATTCACCTTACTTAACGACCAGTCCATTTCATTACATTTCGCTAGCAAGCATGTGTGCAGCCGTTTCATGCATCTCTTGCAGACCAGAAATTTCAGCAAATTCAGCTACAGTGATGCCGCTTGTTGTTAGAAGTTCTACAATATGCTCATCCATTCTTGGCCACGTTTTTCCACCGGCATTATCATAAGCGTCGATTAAATTAGTTAATCCATCATTCCCAAAAAGGAGTTGATGTGACAAAAAATCTACAGACACATCAGCAATCCCCACTTCTGTCCAGTCAATTAAGCCAGTTACTTGTTGATTTTTATTAATGAGGATATGACCCGGATGGAGGTCGCCGTGTTTTACCCCTACATGGGAAGGCCAAAGGGAGTCTTCCGCTAGCCATGTTTGCCAGCGATCCCATAAAATTGGATTGATCTCGTACTGTTCTTTTACACGTTCCATTCGCTGTTTCATGGAAGCTCTTAACTCACTGGCGCGAAGAATTTTAACTCCGGTATGTTTGAATGCACCGTGAGGAAATGAGTGTAAATCTGCTAGGGCTTTTCCTAATGACTTATAATACGCAGGTGGTACATTAGATTCATCAAAACTCCATACATAGTTCTGCTGCTCTACATCAATCGTCGCTGCCGGAATTCCGCTTAATTGCTTATAAGCAATTAAATCTTCAGAGAAGATAGACCAATCCGGAACTTGAAAGCTAGCTTGGTGATGAATGATATCTAACGCTTTTTTCTCTTGTCGTGCATGTCGCATTGACTCTTGTCTGCGTGGGATTCTTAGGATCCATTTATTATCATGTTGATCTTTGGCGTAGGCTACTTGAAAATCCACACCGGACTCATTGATTTTGATTGTGCTTTCTACAATATCCAATCCTTTATTTGTTGCTAATTGTTTAATTTTAAGTGTATTCATGTTTCTTTCCTCCAAATGTTCATTTTAATGAATTTGTTTGATTCTTTTTTCTTGTATATCATAACGATGATCTGCTGCACGCTTGACAAACTCACGGTCATGGCTAACCAATAAAACGGTTCCTCATCTTTTAATTCCAAAACTAGTTTTTCCATTATTATTTAATCATAAAAAACCACAGACAGGCTACTGTCTGTGGTGAAGAGTAAACGAGGTATAGCAAATAGACGTCTTCCGATATATGAACGAAAAAAGGCATACAAAAAAGACAGATGGATATCTGCCTTTCTTCACGTAAAAATTGTATACTTCCCCGTAGAAGAATATTAAAAATGTGCAGACTACTCCCGTTTACTCTGTTTTATGAAAACAGAGCCTTTGAACATATTAAGTTACCTATTGTTCAAAGTTTGTTGGCGTAGTCTTCCTGAATGCATCATTTTTAATAACCCTCCTTTTCATAATATAAAATTTACTTTACACTAACAATTAGTTATTGTCCATAAAAAACATTGAGAACCCAGCGCCATTTGCTGCGCAGTACAACAATACTGTTCAATAGGAAGACGATCTTTAACAATCAGGCACTATTGTTGTATACACGATAAAGGTACTTAGGGTCAGTCCCCAAGTTACTAAAGCGTTAACGCAACGGGACCTATTTGGTGACTAACTGTTTTCCTATTCCACCTCATACGTCTCTCCCGCCGCTTCCTCAATAAACTTACACGGCTTCTCAACAGAAATCATCGCCAATGCATGCATTGCCCGCGTGCAAGCAGTGTAGAAAAGCGTTCTGTCGGATTCCTTGCCATAGTGTGCTTCGGAAGCGTTCGGAATAATGACTGCGTCGAATTCGATTCCCTTCGCTAAATAAACGGGAAGAATGAGGAGCCCTTTTTCAAACGTATAGGTTTCTTCATTTATTTGATTGAATTCCACTTTTCCTTGCAGGACTTCAGCTATCTCATCACTTTCCTGAAGTGTTTTACAAATGATGGCCGTCGTTTCATAACCTTCGTTCGCAAATCCTTTCACACGTTGAAGCAATGTTTCCCTTATATCATCCTGAATAAGCACAGGCTTACTTCCTTCCCGGTTAAATGGCTCAATCATTTCTCCTCCAGGGGCAAAATGCTTCGTAAATTCTACGATCTGCTTTGTCGAACGATAACTTTTCATTAGTGTAATTCGTTCTTGGTTTTCTTCATGATCAACTGGCAGGAGCGGGTTTTCCTTCATGGCATACGTATAAATCGCTTGATTAATATCACCAAGCAACGTCATTCGTGTATACGGGAAAATATGTCTAATGTAAGCAAACTGGAATGCAGAATAGTCTTGGGCTTCATCGATAATCAGCTGACGAACCGAACGATCCGTCGTATCCCCTAAAATACGATCCTGAAAGTATAAATAAGGGGTTGCATTTTCCCATGTCAAATACCGTTCCTTCAGCTGTGTTAGAATATGTCCAGCAATCTCCTGCCAATCCTTTGGGGCATTTTCTAATTGCACTTCAGTGAACAACGCTTGATAGGTTGCAGGAATGTTAACAAATTCAAGATTCCTGATGCGTTTTTTCAGTGGTGCAAAAACACGCTTGACCATTTGGGCACGTAGGACTTCTTCCTCATCCGATATACTGCTGCCGTAGTCTTCTTGTTCTTCTGCCTGATGATAGGCCTCCATATAGTCTTCCTTATCAAGCAATTCGACCTTTTCCATGACCCAGTCTTTATTCAATTCTTCCTTCTGCTGTGTTCGAACTTCCTCAAGCAACCATTTTACAACTAATTCCAGTTTGTTCGGAATTGCAATTTCTTCACCAAGCGCGTAGAAATAATCATAAATTCGCTGCTTGGAAACAATCGTTTCGCCCCGAAAAGCAATACGTTTAAATCGAAGTCCAGCTTCATTTATTTTTTCCACATACGTGTCAATTAGATCTTTAAAAGCAAGACTGGCCAAATACTCCATGCTTTTCTTCCGTGTTGGATAGTCTTGGCTCTCGTCTTGAGTCAGAACGTACTCCATTTGCTTAAATGGGGACTCCACTGTAAAGTTATCCATCAGCCGTTTCTCAATATAATTCAGGAAAGTCATTTGTCTCACGTTCGTCTCACCAAGCTCTGGCAATACATTGGAAATATAGCTGCCAAATAGCGGGTTCGGCGAGAAGAGTACGACATTATCCGCATTCAGCTCTTCTCTGTAACGATACATTAAGTATGCGATTCGTTGTAGGGCTGCGCTTGTTTTCCCACTACCGGCGACGCCTTGCACAACAAGGAGGCTACTGCGTTCATTACGGATAATCTGATTCTGCTCTTTTTGTATCGTAGCAACAATGCTTTTCATCGTCGTACTCGCATTATTTCCGAGTGCCTGTTGCAACATCTGATCACCGATGGTTACCCCTGTGTCAAACATGCCTTCAATGACACCATGCTTAATGATGAACTGCCTTTTTAGTGAAACTTCACCTGTAATTGTCGTTTCACGAGTCCTGTACCCTGCCCTTCCAGTGGAAGAGTCATAGTAAAGACTCGAAATAGGTGCACGCCAATCATAGATGAGAAAATCCTTATCATCTTTATCCATGAGCGAGGAAATACCGATATAAATAGCTTCTTTCTCTGGGTAGGAATCCTCCATAAAATCAATTCGCCCAAAATAAGGAGAATGTTTAAGTCTATCCAGTGTTTTCAGCCTCTCTCCTACCTTTCCATGAAACCGTTCCTTCTCCGATAGAAGTGCTGCTTGCTGCTTAATACTTTCCTGCGTCTCAATGACATCATCGGGTTCATCCATGTTCACTGTGATATCATCCCAAAACGTTTTCCGTTGCTCAATAACATCCTCTTTTAAGCCTTTTGACTGCTTATATAATTTTTCCTCTTTGGTTTTAATCTCATTCATAATTTTATCGACCCGCTGCTGTTCCTGGGCACGTTCATCCATACCATCAACTCCAATGTTTCTTTTTTGTTGACATCCTGTTTTGTTTTGTAGTATAATAAAGTTAGGATAAATATATTATAATTTAAACAGGAGTGCTAACTAATATAGTTTAGCACTCTTCGTCGTTTACATCAACTAATTAGTGAACTTTATAGTAGCAAAGCTTTAGTTGCACTTATGCTTTTTTATCTGCCAATAAACAATTTACCTTTTAGGACAACCTTCAGCTATTGGGTGAGTCCGCCAGTGTGCTCGTCAATGGTTAATTAACTACATCATGCCTATGACAACCAAACTTTCTTGTGCCGAACTCCCTAATAAACCTGAATATAAACCAATCAATTCAGCATAGAAAGTTCACCCAGTTAAGCCCATTCCCTTAGACAACTTTAACTTACTTATTCAACTTTCGGGCATAGAAAACAAACTGCAAGCCTTGATACAAAAGGGTTAAAGTGGATTATTTATCAAGTTGCATCATAGGGAAACAGCGTCTGCCGTAGAAATCAGGTAGATTATTAAAAAAGCGATCCAAAAATAGTTGGATTTGTTCATCGGTTAGAAGGTAATCCTCTGCCAAGACGGAACCAAAGTGCTAAGCTCCAGATGATTTTAAATCATGCTAAACCAGAAATAACTTTACGCTATATCGGAATTACTGAAGTAAAAATTGAAAGTGACTTATAAGAAATTTAACAATTGCTTTACCAGGTTCTTTCCCTAATTGTTCGGGTTATGCCCCAAAATATAAAGCGGTATGCAAGTGCAATAAGAAAAAATAAATAAATTCGAAAAGAGAAAAGGGCTCATAATCGATTAAATATCAATTAATAAAAATTAATATTAAAGACAATAGCTCCACGGCCGTCGTTTCGTAAATTCCTCTGCACTATTGGGTCAGCCCCCGTGTGCTAAAACGTTAGCGCAACGGGAGGCTGACCCTAAAATTTAGGATAACTAATAATAAGAGCGGTGGAATTCACATCCATTTCGCATCATTTTCCACAACATCTCTAAATCGATATTTTGCTATTTCACGGATTAATTTAAATGGTAAAGGTTTATCCAATGGTAACTGTAGTGCACTTTTAGTTATTGAGTAGGATTTCAATTCTTTTTTAAATGCGTTGATCGCAGCAGGAGTAGGATAAAAATTTATATGATTCTTAAAGGCTCCGACTGTGAACAAAACTCTGCGATAGGTAAATGCAGGCCCCCCCCATTTAAGCCCTGTTTCTGCCTCTGGGACTACTTCATGAAGACATGATAGTAGAGCATTCAATACTTGCTTTGTCTCCAAAGGAAACTGAGATACATATTCATCAATATTTTGTGGTTTTTGATTAGTCATGTTTTCACTTCCTTTCAGTAGATTTTTATCTTTAGACGACTTCATTTTATAACTATTTCAACTCTCTGCTTTACCACTATTTGTGATACGGTTCCCCCCGAATAATCCGAAACCCTCGGTAAACCTGCTCCAACAAAATTAGCCGCATCATCTGATGAGGAAACGTCAACTTAGAAAATGACAGTGCCAGGTCACTCCGCTTCTGCACCGCTTCACTAATGCCAAGCGATCCGCCAATCACAAATGCTATTTTGCTTTTTCCATACGTAGCAAGTTCGTCCATCTTTGCTGCCAGCTGCTCTGAGGTCAACATTTTTCCATTAATCTCAAGCGTAACGACATAGCTGTCTTGCCCAACTTTACTTAGAATCCGCTCTCCCTCTTTCCGCTTCACTTCTTGCATCTCTGCTTCGCTCATATTTTCCGGGGCTTTTTCATCTGCTACTTCTGTGATATCGACCTTTGCATAGGTGCTCAGGCGCTTTAAATATTCCTCGATGCCTTGCTTGAGGTATTTTTCCTTTAATTTTCCGACTGCTATGATCGTTATTTTCATGTAAAATACGTCCTTTTTATTTCATTGTTTGTAGATAGTTTACCATATAACTGCGTGCATACTAAAAAAACAGGGCATCCTCCAACGAGAATACTCTTAACTCTACATTTAAAAATTATATAGATGTTTTTCGTTAATTTTACGCTTCACAGTTGAAATAATTCGGATATAAGTTGCATAGAATGCAATAATATTGACTTCGATCAAACGAACTAAAATTTTTAGAAAAGAAGGGGGACAATCACATGAAAAAAACATCTAAGATGAAATTCCTCGGAGCAATCATTGCATCCTTCTTAATTGTAACCGGTTGCGGCGAGGGTAATGAGAACGGCGATGAGGCGCAAAGCGTAGAAGCGGATGACATGTTCGTAACCATTGCAGCTGGTGGTACGTCCGGAGTCTATTATCCGATTGCCGGTGCCATGTCCAATATCTATGAGGCGGAAGGAATCGATACATCTGTGCAGGCGACGGGAGCTTCCGTTGAAAATATTAACCTATTGCAAAGTGACCAGGCCGAGCTCGCGATTGTCATGGCCGATGCTGTGGAACAAGCATATGAAAGTTTTGGTTCATTTGAAGATGAGGATCCACAAAAAAACCTCGTCGGGATCAGTGGTTTATATCCAAATGTTGTCCAAATCATTACAACAGCTGACTCGGGAATTGAAACCTTCTCCGATCTTGAAGGGATGAATGTTGCAGTAGGTGATGCGAATTCTGGCGTTGAACTGAATGCGCGCATGATGTTTGAAGCTCACAGCATGAGTTATGATGACATCAGTGAAGATTATCTCTCTTATGGAGAAGCCATCGATCAAATCCGTAACGGCATCATTGATGCTGCCTTTGTTACAAGCGGTGTCCCTAATGGAGCTGCCATGGATCTGGCAAGCACGCATGATGTCACCGTCGTTGAACTTGAAGACGAAGGACTGGATTATTTAAATGAGAATTATCCGTTCTTCCTTGAAGATGAAGTCCCCGCTGGCACCTATGATAACGAAAAGGACATCCAGACTGCGTCCATTACAAATTTATTAATACCGAACCCTGACCTTCCCGATGAGGAAGTCTATGAATTAACACGTTTATTCTATGAAAACCTTGAAGCTATTCAAGCTTCCCACGATGCCGCCCAGGATATTGATATTGAAACGGTGGAAGAGGGATTAAATGTCCCTATGCACCCAGGTGCTGAGCAATACTTTGAAGAACAAGGCGTACTATCCGGTGAATAAAATGAACATGAGGAGCGTGAGGGAGCCGTTAGCCGCTCCCTCATCTTATTCTTTATGAAAAATAAAATGAAGCTGGGCATCGCCATCATCGGGATCATCTTATTTATATGGTGTTTTTTTCCTAGACAAGCATACCTCACTTTTTCTTTTCCGCTTAGTGAAGAGGTTTATTTCCAAGAGCACGTGGAAGCAGGCGATGAAGTCGAGATTACCTGGACACACTCCGTTGAGCATACGCCTTGGATGGAGCGACTACGTGTGGATGAAGACGGTCATCTGATCATGATTGAAACACGATTTCAGTCTTATGGCGCAGGAACACCAGAAAATACAAACGGAACCTTAACAGTCGAAAATGGCTTTATCGTCATCACTGATCTGAATGAAAAGCATGAGGCTTATAATTGGTTTCACTCTCATGATGCCGATTTTACGGTGACGATTGATAATGATAAAGAGATCGAAACAACAGCACTTCCTGATCAAACACCGATCGAAATGAAAGTAGAGCGACTTCGTTTTCCAGCTATCTTTTTCACGAAGGGAGAGTAAATACGATGAAAAATAAACGCAGCCATGAACAGCTAGATAAAAACCAACAAGAAGTTCTAGAAAAATATGATACGGAATCACGCTTTCGAAACTTTGACAACCGTTTTCTCGTTATTCTCGTCACGCTAATTGCGGTGGGATTTTCCCTTTATCATCTGATCACCGCATTTACCGGCCCCCCGGTGCCAGTACTCGTCCATCGAGGGTTACACGTGTCTTTCGTACTCATCCTTGTTTTTCTTCTTTTTCCACCAACGAAGAAAGCACGAAGAGATCACTTGCCTTGGTATGATATAGCATTAAGCGGTTTATCCATTCCATCAACCATCTATCTGTTTGTCAACTATGAAGAAATTGTCACTCGCGGTGGTTTGCCAATTACAGTGGACATCATTATGGGAACATTATTGGTTGTACTCGTTTTTGAAGCAGGAAGGCGTGTGACGGGGATAGCTTTACCGATTCTCGCACTTCTGTTTGTCGCATATGCGATGTTCGGCCGAGATTTGCCAGGTATTTTCAGGCACAGAGGTTACGACTGGCCGCAATTAGCCGAACAATTTTACATGACGACGGAAGGGATCTTTAGTACAGCGATTGGGGTATCATCCACTTATATTATTCTTTTTATTATATTTGGCGCCTTTCTGGCAAAATCGGGAATGGGTCAACTTTTCAATGATTTAGCTATGGCTCTTACTGGTCGTTCGCGAGGTGGGCCAGCCAAAGTGTCGGTGATCGCCTCCGGTTTTCTCGGAAGCATTAACGGGTCGGCAATTGCAAACACGGTAACCACCGGTAACTTTACGATCCCATTGATGAAAAAAATCGGCTATAGTCGAGTATTTGCTGGAGCAGTGGAATCTTCCGCCTCTGTGGGGGGACAAATCTTACCACCGATTATGGGTGCTGCCGCCTTTATTATGGCGGAAACACTAGGGATTCCCTACACAGATATTGTATTAATCGCGATTTTACCAGCCGTGCTTTTTTATCTCGGAATACTTGTGCAAGTTCATATACGCGCAACCAAAGATAATTTATCGGGTATCCCGCGCTCAGAACTTCCAAAGCTAACCGATGTTCTAAAAGAACGAGGACATTTATTATTGCCGATTTTCTTTCTCCTATATATGTTATTTTTCAGTGGCACGACCATTCTTTTCTCTGCTGCTTGTACGATTATCGTCACGATCTTCATTAGCGCGTTCCGAAAATCGACACGTATGAGTTTCAGAGATCTTATAGATGCTTTGGAATCAGGCGCCCGCATCACGATAAGTGTGGCGATTGCCTGTGCCACAGTAGGGATTATCGTCGGTGTTTCCGGTATCACTGGTTTCGGGCTTAACTTGGCCAATGCCATCGTTGCTATCGGTGGGGAAAGTCTCTTTCTAACCCTTCTATTCACAATGGTTGCCTGTATTGTTCTCGGAATGGGGATGCCTAGTATTCCTGCTTATATCATTACAGCAACGATGGCCGCACCTGCACTCGTTCAACTTGGAATTGAGCCAATTGTGGCGCATTTATTCGTGTTCTACTTCGGCATTTTCGCCAACATTACACCACCTGTAGCGCTAGCCGCCTTTGCAGCTGCCGGGCTATCAGGTGCCGGGCCAATGCGAACAGGATTCAACGCGTTGAAGTTAGCACTTGCAGGATTTGTTGTACCGTTTATGTTTGTGTACAACGAAGCGTTACTATTGATTGACACGACTTTGATGAGTGGCATTCTCGTCATTATATCCGCAATTCTTGGCGTACTTATGCTCGGAATCGCTGCAGAGAGATATTTTCTCTACAAACTTAATCTCCTCTTCAGCGGACTAATGGCGGTCGGTGGGATCTTGTTTCTTTACCCAGGTGTAATGACGGATGTTATTGCTTTAGCCATTCTCTTATTCATCTTTACCGTGCAGTTCATCAAGAAAAAACGACATAGCACGGCTGAAATAACAACCGCGTCTTAGTATGAAAGTTGCATTTCATGTCTGTTTGACTTTCCATGTCGAAGGGTCCCAGTCATGATGGGGGTCCTTTGAGACCGTTCATGGTGGAAATACCTGAATTTCAAATGATGCGCGTCAGCTATATCATATAGAACATGTTGAAATTATCAAGTGTGGTAGAAAAATAATAGCGGAATAAGAGAAATGGAGCTCTTCTCACTTTTGTGTGGAAGAGCTTTGTTTTATTTAGTAGTTAAGAAATCAAATGAAAGCAATAATAACCTAACATAATGTTAACTTGACTTAACATTATGTTAGATTTATCATATACATAAATTAACTTAAAATAAAGAAAAGAAGGAGATTAATGTGCAACTATCCAACCGAATAAGAGAATTACGTGCTCGTTTTCAATGGACACAGCAAGATCTTGCGTCAAGAGTGGGGGTAACTAGACAAACGATTGCTGCATTAGAAAAGGGGGACTACATTCCTTCTCTGCTCTTAGCAATGAATATTTGTATTGAATTTCAACTGACTGTTGAAGAGGTATTTCATTTGAAAAGGGAGGAACAATAATGAAATTAAAAGGAATTTATTTATTCAATATAACGGTTTTAGCCTTGTTTGGATGGGCAATGGTAGCATTTTATGATACAGCAGCGCAAATTAAATCCACGATTGATAATCCCAATATAGATGGTTTTGCATTATCGTTGAATGTACTACCTCTTATCCTTTTGTTAATAGTTGGCATACCAGCTGGGGTTGTATTAACCCGAAAACAACGAAAGGAAAAAAAGGGATGGAAGGCAGCCATACTTTTGCCAGCAGAATTGAAAGAGAATGATGAACGAGAAAAAGCGCTGACTTCAAAGGCGTGTCGAGATACTTATATTTCAACGATGATTGCATTTCCATTTCTTGCTGCACTTATGCTATTTCAGCCGTTTGTTTCTAGTTATTTTGCTGCCTATCCTATCGTTATTTTAATGCTTTTCCCAATTATTCAAGTAACAGTGTTTTACTTGTCACTAAGAAAGAATTACGCCGATTGATGAGCTTTTACATGAAACGAACAATTTAACCGTGAATGATGTTGATACTTCACGGGAGTTCTTAGAAAACATACACACCCTACAAACCTGAACAGATTTTATCGGATCATTGAATGGTTATCTTGTTATTCTTAAAAGGGAAGGGAGGTTATTCAAATGGATGTGCTTGAAAATATGAACACAGCAGTAAGCTATATCGAAAACCATTTGGATGAAGAGATCAATTACAAAGAGGTTGCAAAGATCGCATGTTTTTCTGAACATCATTTTAAACGAATGTTCTCGTTCATAGCAGGTATATCTTTAACAGGATATGTTCGTAGAAGGCGTTTGACCTTAGCGGCTTTTGATTTAAAAGAAAGCAACATGAGAGTAATTGATGTAGCTGTTAAATATGGTTACAATTCAGCTGATTCATTTTCAAGAGCATTTCAAGCGCTACACGAAGTAACTCCTAGTTCAGCCAAAAATGCTGACGTTCCATTAAAAGCTTATCCAAGGATGACCTTCCACATTGCAATTAAGGGAGATGTTGAAATGAATTACAAATTTGTCGAAAAAGAAGCCTTTACCGTGGTCGGGAAAAAAGAAACGGTCCCTGGTGGATCCGAATTCAATCCGAAAATGTGGGAGCGCCTCGAAGCGATCGAGGAAATAGTTAAGGCATACGATAATACCTACTTTCCGGGCACATTACATGTTTCATTGACAAAAGAGAATGGAGACGTCGATTACTATATTGCTACAGCGACTACCAAGGAATGTCCTGAAGAACTGGAGAAATTGGAGATCCCATCCCTTACGTGGGCGGTATTTAAAGCAACGGGAGAAATGCCAGATGCATTATTAACGACATGGGAGCGCGTGTATACCGAGTGGTTCCCTACCTCTGGTTATGAATTAGCTGAAGCTCCTGAATTTGTTAGAGGCGACGATACAAAAACAGAAATTTGGGTTCCTGTTAAGAAAAAGAAGTAGGTAGAGCGGGGCTCTTTGTGATTTTGTGATCCCTCTTTTGCTTATTTAGCAATCTGGACTCATTTGTGCAAAATCATAAGCCTAATTCCTCGCTAAATGACGGAGGGATTAGGCTTTTTTGATCTTTTGAAATGCTTTCGTTACCCACTGGTAAATGCATTGAACAGACTAGCCGTTATTTTAATCACATCACCACTTTACATTTCTCGTTTTTCCTGTATCATATATCATAAAGATACATATCATATTGATAGGGTGTGTTCATTATGAAACAAACCAACAACACGAAATTCGCCATATTAGGATTACTCACGACAGGCTGCCATACAGGCTATGCGATAAAACAAATGATTGACCAAAGCCTGAATCACTTTTGGAAAATCAGCTATGGGCAAATTTATCCCACGTTAAAACAGCTTGTTGCTGATGGATTGGCTACTGTCCAAGATACATCTCAAGAAGGTAAGCCAGATAAGAAAGAATATTTTCTTACCGAAAAGGGGGAGATGGAGCTGCGGACATGGCTTCAGGCTCCAATAAACGCAATAGCTACGGAGAAGAATGAAGTGTTATTAAAGCTTTTTTTCAGTCGGCACCAAAGCAATCAATCAACCATCATTCAACTCGAACAATATAGACAGAAACTGCATGAGCATTATCATACGTACGATGCAATCGAGAAGATGATAACTACTGAGTTGTTCAATAAGGAAGATGCAGCGTTTTGGCTTTTCACCCTGGATTATGGAAAACGAACCACAGCAGCCGCTATGGAGTGGTGTGCGGATACGGTTCAACAAATACAAAATTGGGAGGAGGAATAGGAATGGGAAAAACCGTATATGAAGGCCGGTATACGACGGAGAATGATCAGGACATCGTTGTATTTCTCATTGGAATGCGGGTGAACAAACGGCGTGCGATAGGCAAATGGCTACCCGTTTTTACCGCGATGCCCGGAATGATCAGAGAGCTTTACGAGAATAAGGATGAACTTGGTTTTCTATCCATGGAAAGTTTTTTTGGACTCCGTACAACCGTCATGATCCAATATTGGCGTTCAGATGAGGATCTGCTTGCTTACGCGAAAGGCCAAAAGCATTTAAAGGCATGGAAAAATTTCAATCAAAAAGTGGGAAACACGGACGCAGTCGGTATCTACCATGAAACCTACATCGTGCCTCAGGGAAATTATGAATCCATCTACGGGAATATGCCGCTTCACGGACTTGGCAAAGCAGCAAAACGTATACCAGTTACAGCGGAAAACCTTTCTGCTAAAAAAAGATTAACGTCTGTTCAATATGAAGCCGCACAAACAAAGCCTAAGTCACTATAAAAGTAACTTAGGCCTTGTTTTTGTTTTACTCATCAAATTCATGCCCAATCAGCACAGTCGCAATCGCGTCTTCAATCTCCTTTACTGAAGGTCCGATGTAATTATTAATCATAATAGAGAATATCAACTCTTCACCGTCTGCGGCTGTAACATAGCCCGATAATGCCGATACCCCGTTCAGATCGCCTGTCTTAGCTGCAACTTTTCCTTTCGTCGGATCTTCTGTCATCCGGTAGCGCAACGTCCCGCCAACAAGGCGTTCTGATTCTCCTGCTACTGGCAAGGAGTCTTTAAATTTTGGGAACCAGCTTTTGTCCTGGATCGTATAAAGCAGTTGTGAAAGTTCATTTGCAGGGATCAAGTTCTTATGGGACATCCCTGATCCGTCACGCACCATGATCGTATTATCATCCATACCCAATTCCGCTACCGCTTCTTCAATCACATCAAGCCCTTTATCCCAGCTTCCTTCATCATGTACAACTTTCCCCATTTCTTTCGTTAACGTTTCACCATGGCCGTTATTGCTTAATTTCATAAAAGGAATGAGCAGTTCTTCTAACGTCATGGAGTTTTTAGCTGTTAAAAGGGTTGCATCCTCTGGTGTACGAGCCATTTTAAATTCGGAATCTGCCGTAATGTCTATACTGTTTTCTTCTAACCTATTTTTAAAAACATCCAATACATACCCTGTAGGCTCCCATACCGATGACCATGCCTTCGTCTCTACGCCATTCAAAGGAATTTCTCCTTCAACAATGATGTTATTCGATCCATGCTCCCGTTCAATGGTAATATCCTTTTCTTGTGTCTCAGCAACCATTTCGGTGTTATTTACAATCGTGACGTAATCTGTTTTCGGCGTAATACTTACTTCCGCCTGTTCGCCCATTTGCGCGGTAGGGACTACTTCCACAATGACCGTTCCCGCGTCATAATCTTCATCTGGAGAAAGGGTAAGTGCCGACACTTGGGCACCCGTGTGGAAAGGTTGGTCGGACCAATTTAAATCTTGAGAAAGTCGAATGTCGTCGTACCAGCTATCATCCGCAATCACGTTTCCATCTATTTCATGGATACCTTGATCCTTTAAATCCTTAGCAAATTGATCGAGATCCGTTTTTAATAGAGTAGGATCACCTTTTCCTCTCACATACAGGTTACCTGCCAGGACATCTCCTTTTTGTTCTCCATCCGTTAATACGTCCGTAGAAAATTGATAATCCGCTCCAAGTGTTTCCAGCGCTGCAACTCCTGTTAGCAACTTCATATTGGAAGCGGGACGCAGTCGTATGTCACCATCAGCTGAATAGAGCACGTCACCAGTGTTCGCGTCACGAATACTCACGCCAGTTACCGCTCCGTCCAGCTTTTCGTCATCCAGAATCGTATCTATCTTTTCATGTAATGTTGCATCTTCACGAAAGACCTCTTCTACTTCTTCCTGTTCGTCTGTTGCCACGATAAATAAATCATCCTCCTGGTCAATAAATAATAGCAACGCAACCACTGCAATAAGGAAAAATAATAGCCATTTCTTCATGTTCCTTCTCATGGTCATAAGCTCCCCCAAACTTTTAATATTGCTGTTCTCTAATAAAAAAGTTATGATTTCCCAATAAATAGCTCGTTCAATCTATTCGTGTTTCATTATGTGTTTTGTATATTTCACTCCAGGGTACCACTATCTATAGATGGTTATGTTAGAAAACTAGATACCATACTTAAAAGGAGTGTTCACGATGAAGCAGGTTTTATTTATTCAAACTGGTACAGGCATTGACGTACATGGACAGGATATTACAAAAGCATCGATACGTGCGGTGGAGAATGCTATTTGGTATAACTCCATGCCTGGAATTGAGAAAAGCCTTCCTGATCAGAACCTTAAGAATATGAAAGTTACGATTAAACTTGCTATACCCCTTGACCGCGACAAGCTGGACACAGAAAAAATAAAAGAATCTGTCCCATATGGAACGGTTGGGGTCGAATTAACAGAAGGCGGAATGGCGACATCAAGCGGAATTATTTTGGAAGATAAACAGGATGACAATGACTTGATGTATATCGTAAATGCTGCCGTTGAAGTCGGGTATTAGGAAATAAGTATTATAAAGCCTCTCTATTAAAGAGAGGCTTTATTCATTATATTACGTAAAAACACGGATCATTCATTTTAAATGGCTGTTCAAAAAAAATCAGCCTATATTTTCGATAAATAGGCGAATAACATCAGCGCCACCTATCAAGGTTCCTAATGAACTTCCAAGATTAGTTAAGACAACCAACAGAAGGATGCGCGTAACCTTGTTACTCCAAAACCCTTTAACACTAAAAACATCCTCAGAAAGGCTCTCAAAATCTGCTACATTTGGTCGTCGAATCATGGTTTGAACAATACCTGCAAAAAAACCAGCAGCAAGTAGCGGATTTAAGGAGGTTATGGGAGCCGCAACAAATGCTGTGATAACGGCCAATGGATGTCCCAGCGCAATAATTGCCCCAATTGCTGAGAAGGATCCATTCCATAGTGCCCAACTAATTGTCTGTTGAACACCAGCAGACGGGTTTGCATAAAAGGTGTATGCAATAATCGATAGTATCAGGATTGGAATGGCCCAGCCAATAATTTTTGGTACTTTCGATTTAGCTGGAATTTCGGATAACCGTTTTAAATCATGGTCTTTGTTGATTTCCTCTTTTATGCCGGGAACATGTGCAGCACCCAAGATAGCAACTACCTTTTCTCCTGGAGCTTCTTTGATTTTTTGCGATAAATATTGATCCCTTTCATCGATGAGAGGAGTCTTTAACTTTGGAAAACTTGCCGTAAACTCCTTAAGCATTGCGTTTAATGTATCTTGTGACTTCATATTTTCCATTTCTTCTTCGGATATGGTTTCTTTGCTGAAAATACCTGCAATCACTTGCATAAGAAGCATAGCTTTTCCTTTTAGGCCAATATTACGCCACACACGAGAAAAGGTTGTTTGAATATTTCTGTCAGCTAGTACAAGTTCTGCATTTGCTTCTTCCGCTGATTCAATACCCTGAATCATTTCCTGGCCCGGTTTAATATTAAATTGTTTCGCTATTCGATTTTGAAAAGAAGATATGGCAAGATTCATTAAAAGTAAAGTCGCTTTCTTTTCTTTAACAACCTTAAATATATCCATATCCCTCCATTTATTCCCGTCCTTTATCGAATTATACCTTCCTTCATCTAACTCTACACAAACAGAGTCCGGATTTTCCGCTTCAATAACTTCCTTTACCTGTTCTGCACTGTTTCTGGAAACATGCGCCGTACCAATTAAAATAAATTCTTTATCATCTATATGTATACGCGTAATATTTTCTTCAGACATAAACTACCTTCCTTTTCAGAGCATCTCATTCTATAATAAACTAGATAAGCGTGCCTGTCACTTCCCGCTTTTTGTCGAATGGGAGAATTTTATAGTCAACGACCGTTTCCGTAAATGTTATATTTTCGTCTTTTCAGATTGTTTTTGTGTTAATATATTAGAAAAAGGTGGGTGGGAGTTTATGTGGTTTATTGAAGTAGATGACGATATATACTTGAGGTTATTTGAGGTTGGGGATGCAGAAGCATTATTCCAGCAGACGAATAATTCAAGAGACTATTTACGTGAGTGGCTTTCTTGGGTGGATGGAACGAAAACGGTGGATGACTCCCGAGCTTTTATTGAACATACATTACGTTTGCACGAAGCGGAAAACGGACGAACTGGTGGTATATTTTATCAAGGTAAGCTTGTGGGTGCAGCTGGCTTTAATAGTTTTGATTGGCCGAATAGAATAGGGTATATCGGTTATTGGCTCACACAAGATGCACAAGGACACGGCATTATGACGCGCACCTGCCGCGAGCTGACGAATTATGCCTTCCATGTACTGAAGCTGAACAAAGTTGAGATTCGAGCTGGCTATGAAAATAAGCGTAGCTGGGCGGTCCCTGAAAGACTTGGCTTTACAAAGGAAGGACAGATCAGGCAGGCCGAGTGGATATATGATCATTACGTAGATCATTTGGTTTATGGGAAGTTGGCACATGAGTGGGATTAGCATCCTACTAAAGAGATCTTAATGCGAATGCCGCTTGGGTAAGACTATTATAAGGCACCATCAATGGGGGGGTATTACAATGACAACGATCTGCTTAATCAGACACGGCGAAACAGATTGGAATGCTATAGGAAAGCTACAGGGAAGTACGAATATCCCTTTAAATAATAAGGGTATCCAGCAAGCGGAGGAATGTGGGGCTTTTTTGATCCCCTCCGATTATGACGTGCTTATCGCAAGTCCATTAAAACGAGCAAAACGTACTGCTGAAATTATTAATTCTTATTTAAATCTTCCGCTTGTTGAGATGGAAGACTTTGTTGAACGATCGTTCGGTGATGCGGAAGGAATGACTGTGGAAGAGAGACAAACTTTATATCCAAACAGGGAATTCCCAAATAAAGAAGAAAGACAGCTATTTAATAATAGGGTCATGGCAGGAATTGATAAATTAGCACAAACCTATTCAGATCAGCGAATATTACTTGTTGCACATGGTGCTGTAATCAATGCTATTTTATCTACTATATCTAAAGGTGAAATAGGCTCTAGAAAAACAACATTAAAGAATGCCTGCATTAGCAATATCAATTTTCACAAGGAACAGTGGAGTGTGAAAAATTATAATAAGATCGACCATCTAACGAATTACCAACATATTAAGTAGGGGTTTCTTCAAATGTAATGGAAAGTACTTCTTCCGTTTCTGAATTAAATTCTATCGTTATATAAACACCAAATTCTCTACTTTCTTCTTGTAACCACAACTTGAATTCTTGAATCGTCGTATTATCACCTGACTGGCTCCCTACGTGCAAATAATCAACGATTTGAGCGTTTGGATAGTTCTCTTTCGTTTCCTGCATCGCAAGTTGTCCCCATTTTGCATATGGCGGATCTCCATCTTCCGCATTAGCGGTTTCTTGCATATGTAGTGATAATGATTGTAAGGAAATAACGAATAAGGCAATGACGAGAGCTTTGTAAAATCGTTTCATATACTGATTATTCTCCTTTATAAATAGGATCTATTCGTAAATGAGTAAAGACATGGATTATGAAACAGGTATCTGTGTCTTTTTTCTATACACTACCTAACCGTGTAACGTCCTATTTAGGCCAATTTAAATGTTCATGGCCTGATAAAATTCCTTGTTCCATTAATATACTGCCTCACTTCAGACGAAACATAACTATTTTGCCACGAAAGTACCCATCTATGCATCAAAACCTCTTAGAAAACTTGGCATTCGTCAGTCCTTAAAATTAGCTATATAATAGAAAAGGAGAACAATTTATGTACCCTTGCTATTATGCATTCCAATATGTGTGATAATTGCTCTGCGATATAGTGTGACATTTCTACTTATAATTACTAAAATCGATGAATTCCACAAAAACCAGGAATCACTATGTTAAAATAGATGGATATTGTGAAGGAGTATGCTTAAACTATAACAGCAGAATACTTGAATAAGAAAACAATATTTACCGTGTTGAGTTTTGGTATACTTTAATTGATAATCTGAGAAAATGGTGAGGAAAAAAATATTTATTAATTTGAAAAAGGTGTGTGTTCATAATGACTGGAGTAGAAATTGATATGATTGTTACAGACAGCAGGAAAGCATTAGAATTATACGAAAAAATATTTGATGTTGAGCGTGTGGAGGTTACAGATTTCTCCAAAGGTGAAAATGAAGTCATTTTTAGCCTATACGGGGTGCGTTTTCACATGCTGGATGAAAATCCGGAATTTGATTTGATGGCACCAAAACCTGATAACCCTCAAACAATTTGGTTTAACATTATGGTCCCTGACATCAACGGAACTTTTTCCAAGGCAATGAATGCAGGCTGTACTGAGCTTCAACCGGTGACTGAACTGACTGATTTCGGCGTGTCAAATGCCATGTTCAACGATCCTTTCGGCTATCAATGGATGCTGCATCAAATACATAAAGAAGTGAGTTTTGAAGAACGCATGCGACTGTTTGAGGAAAAAAAGGAGAATTAATAATTGGTGTATTATTAGACTAAATAACATCTTCCGAGAACCGTTTACCTAGGTAAAGGCTTTAATTTCATCTTCAATTATCACGCGATTGCTTAATAAAATAGTAACTTTTCATATTTTAAAAGCTCAGATTAAATCTGAGCTTTTTTGCTTGCTAATTACCCTAAACTGAACCCGTTAAATTTATGTTCTTTTTATTCATAAACCGATTGAACACGAAAGTTTATTTAAAACGCAGCAGTCCAACCTGCATCTGCCGTAATAACGGTACCATTCACAAAGCTGGATTCATCCGACGCTAAGAATAGCGCAACATTCGCAATTTCTTCTGCCTTTCCTGCTCTCGGCATTACAGATTGTGCTACCTGCGCACGGCTAGCACCAAATTCGTTAATATTTTTCATTGATGCACCAATATTTGTTTCCACTCCACCTGGCGCAATTGCATTACAACGGATACCTTTGTTTGCATACATAAAGCCTGTATTCTTCGTAAACCCTACAACAGCATGTTTTGATGCACCATAAGTAGCACCTGCATGTGCACCGTTTAATCCTCCAGTAGAGGCAGTGTTAATAATTACACCCTTTTCTTTCTCCAAGAATATAGGCAATGCTTTACGTGTCGCCCGCATTACTGACGTTGTATTGATAGCGAAGATTCTTTCCCACTTTTCATCCTCAATATCGCCAGCAGGTTCCATGCCATCCATGATGCCTGCATTATTAACCAAGATGTCTAGTGTTCCGTATTCCTTAACAGCTGTATCAACCATATCTTCTATATCTTTTAATTCTGCAACATTTGTTTTTACAGCTTTAGCTGTCTCTCCGCTGGAATTAATTTCAGAAGCTACTGCATCAGCACCTTCGAAGTTAATATCAGAAACAACTACCTTTGCACCTTCTTTTGCATACAATTCTGCAATTGATTTACCCATTCCTGAAGCTCCACCTGTCACAATTGCAACTTTTCCTTCAAGTCTCATAAGAATTTCTCCTTTTATTGGGAATTTATAAACCTAGTTCTTAGAAGAATCAACTGATAGAAGCGAATTATCAATTGTTCATAATAAGCATAATGTACTATAATTGTGATAGCAATAATCAAAAATCTCATATAATGTTTACTAATAGACATTACTAGATTAAATCATTGAATAACTGACGTAGTAAACAAATAGGTGGTAATATGTTATGAAAGTAGACCGACGAATTAATAGATCAAAAAAAGCATTAAAAGATGCATTGATTTTACTTTTGGGAAAAAAAGATCTTGCCAATATTAGAATTAAAGAACTTGTTACGATTGCAGATTTAAACAGAGGAACTTATTATAAACACTATTATTACAAAGAGGAAATACTAGATGAGATTATTAATGAGGTTATCGACAACTTGATAACATCCTATCGAGACCCTTATTTAAATACGAATGAATTCAAAATAAATGACCTAACTGCTTCATCTGTCAAAATTTTTGAACACGTTGATGCGTATGCCAATTTTTACACAGCCATCATTAACTCACATGCATTACCAGGATTTCAGACTAAAATATGTGACGTATTCAAAACTCTTATTACGCATGATCTTTCAGATGAAAATTCTGGTGTGGATGTAAATACTGACTTACGTGCAAGTTATTATGCCTATGCACTATTCGGAATCATAATAGAATGGGTAAATGGTGATTATCAATATACACCCAAATATATGGCCGAACAATTGATTAAAATAATAGATGATAGGCCAAGTAACGTAATCTACAAAACAACCCATAAAGATGCTACAGATTAAAGATTTCACAATACAAGCTTGCCCTGCTTGGCTACTAACTCTCCCTCTCACGCTCCTAATACGCATGTTCGTTTCATTATTTCCAGGGAAATATCGACAAACTAATTTGCGTTTCGAGTAATTTCAGCTTGCTCCTATCCTTCATCAATATGCCTAACCATTTTGATATCCATCTCCGATAAAGTAAAACTTCATTCAACAGGGTCTCTTTCCCGGTTGAATGAAGTTTTACTTTACTAGCTATTCATTTTGACGTAATATACCTTCCAGTTCATCCTCTGTTGCTGTATCTGCCATCTTTACATTAGATCGATAAGCAGCTCTACAAATAAGATGTCCTGATACAGGAGCTGTGATAAAGACAAACAATATTCCAAGTAAAAGTCTCACACTTACAAGGGATTGAGTTATCCATAAGTAAAAAAATGCTCCAACAAGTGTTAACAACACGGCCAGCGCTGCACTTTTAGTAGCTGCATGTGAACGAGTGTATACATCAGGAAATCGAATGAGACCTATCGCACTAATCACACTTATAATGGCACCAAGTAATATTAAAAGTGCTGACAGAAACTCAAGAATCTCGCTTACGTTCAATAATAACACCTCTCTCCATGTATTTCCCAAAAGCGATCGTGCTTATAAATGCCAGAATACCAAAGATCAGTATAACATCAAGAAACACGTTCGTATTAAGTAATATGGACACGATAGCTATAACGGAAATAAGGGTGATACCTATCATATCCAAACCGAAGATTCGATCAGCTAATGAGGGGCCAAGAATGATTCGTATAAGTGTAATCGCTATTGTCAAACCAAACAGAACGAGAGAAGTAACAAGCATTAATTCAATCATTATCGAGTCACCTCCATTATGGCTTTTTCAAATTTAGTTAAAGATTGTATTAATTTTTCACGTAATTCCTCAATATCCATTGCATGAATGTAGAAAGCGTTCCCTTCAGGAGTTACTTCCATTACACAAGAGCCCGGTGTCAGTGTCAGCAATAATGCTAGCGCTGGAACTTCCCAATCGCCCTCAAGCTCTGTTTCATAATAAAATATCCCAGGCTTAAGTGTGATTTTTGGTTTTAAAGTATGTTTGATAACATAGAAACTGGATGATAATAACTCCGTAATAAAAATCAAGGTTAACCTTAGTATGGAATAGAATCGACGTAAGTAAAATTGTCTTCCAAAGAACCGGTGCAATATAAAAACAACAACAATCCCAACCAGATATCCCGACATAAACGAAGAGAAACTCAGCTCATCCGTAACTACCATCCAAAAAAAGGAAATAAATAAATTTAACAGAAATTGACCAGCCATTCACAACCTCCTCTTTTCTTATTCATTATTCATAACAGCATCAATATAAATTTCAGGATTTAATAAGGTTTCAACTGCATCATTTACATATAGAGCAATTGATTCTGCACCCAAACCAAGTCCAATTGTTGCAACGGTAAATAGAACGCACGGTATGATTAACCCTTTTGTCAGTGGGACCTCATCCTCTTTACTTATAATGGTTTCACCCCAAAACGCATTTATGAAAATACGAAGTAGAGAATAGATGACAAAAATACTTGATAGAAATGCCAAAGTCAGTAAGATATATGAACCAGCTTCAACGGTACCTTGCCCTACCAAAAGCTTACCTATAAAACCACTTAATGGTGGAATACCAGCTAAAGATAACAGAGCAATGAAGAACATCCATCCTAATAATGGATAATTTCGGATAAGCCCACTCATATTTCCTATTTTACTCGTTCCAGTTAATGCAATCATTGTTCCACCAAGCAAGAAGAGTAATCCTTTTGCAATCATATCGTGGATTAAATAATAAATGGACCCTTCGATCGCTGCCGGGGTAGCAACAGCTAGTCCTACCAAGATAAAACCTACGGCTATTACAACATTGTACGAAATAATTTTTCGAATATCATTATATGCTATGGCACCAATACTTCCCCCAATAAGCGTTAACCCTGCCATAATCCCGATCAATGTATGTGTAATGGACGGTTCATGGTAAAACAAGAGTGTAAACATTCGAAATAATGCATAAATTCCTACTTTCGTCAGCAAAGCTCCGAACAACGCAGCAATTGCGGTGGGCGGCGCACTATAGGATCCAGGAAGCCAGAAATACAAGAGTAACCCTGCTTTTAAACTGAAAACAACGAGGAATAAAACACTAATAACGGTTAAAGTAGGTGTTTGTCCAGACTCCGCAATACGAGCTGACATATGCGCCAGATTTAATGTACCGAGCATTCCATATAGATAGCCAATCGCTATAAGGAAGAACCATGAGGACAATACATTAATCGCTACGTATTTGAGGGACTCTCTTAACTGTACCTTTGTTCCACCAATTGAAATAAGTGCATAAGAAGCCAAAAGCATTATTTCAAAACATACAAATAGATTAAACAAATCGCCCGTTAAAAAGGAGCCATTAACGCCAGCTACCAGAAGGTTAACAAACGGATAAAAAAACATGTTTTCACGTGCTCTATCAATCGAATTAAAGGCATAGAGCAAACAAATTGCAGTCACAATACTTGTAGTTAGTACTAGAAGTACTGAAAAAGAATCCCCAACAAAAAGAATTCCATAAGGTGGCAACCAACCTCCGAAATCAAGTCGCATGACTCCCTCAGACTGAATTGTATTTAGAATATATAAACTAATCCCTGTATTTACAACCATTACAGCAAAACTCATCCATCGCTGCGTTCGTATGAATGGACGTAAGAACATAAGAATAATTCCAATAATAACAGGGATAATCATAGGTAAAACAAGAATATTATTCATCTTCAAAACCTCTCATGTCGCTCAGATTATCCGTACCAACTTCCTGGTATGCACGATATGCTATAACTAGGAAAATGGCAGTTACAGCAAAACTAATTACAATAGCTGTTAATATCAGCGCCTGTGGAAGGGCATCTGTGTACGTTGCCGCCTCTTCTCCAAGCAGCGGTGCACTACCTATTTTTAACCCACCCATCGTCATTAACAGCAAGTGAGCTGCATGGGAAAGAATAGCCGTTCCCAAAATGACTCGTATCAAATTCCTTGAAAGGATTAAATAAGTAGCCACCGTTACCAGAACACCTGCTAGGACGATTATTAACGTTTCCATAAATTACACATCCTCACTAATACTTAAAATTATCGTACCAACGACTCCCACAACAGCTAAAGCAACACCAGCTTCAAAGATCATCATTGTAGCAAGCTCTGTTTCGCCCAAAATAGGAAGATCAAAATAAGAGAATGCTTGTGTTAAAAATGGGGCATCAAAAAACAAAGCACCCAGACCTGATCCAACAGCAAGTAAAGTACCTAAGGCAGCAACCTTTTTAAAATCAACGGGAATTCCTTTTTTCACACTTTCAATATCAAATGAAAGAAAAAGCAAAACCAAGGCGGAAGCAAGGACTAGCCCACCGATAAAGCCACCACCAGGTTCGTTATGACCCGAAAAGAATAAATAGATCCCAAGTGTTAATATAATAAACACGACAACTTTCGCAACGGCTTGCAAGATAACATCATTAATTTTCACTGTTAGGCCCTCCTTTTTTAGCTTTAAGTTTGATTAAACTGTATACACCAATACCAGCTATTAGGAGCACAACAACTTCTAACATTGTATCAAGAGCCCGGAAATCACCAAGAATCGCATTAACAATATTTCTTCCGCCAGCTAGCTCATAAGCATCTTCGAAAAATCCTGATATGGTCTCAAATAATTTGTTATGTTGAACAGATAGAGCCACCAGCACAAATGTTAGCCCAACAGAAATCGAGATAAGTAAATTCACAGTTTTTGTCTTTACCCCATTGGATTCCTTTTTCCATTCTGGCAAGAAATAAAAACATAGTAAAAACAATACGGTTGTTATCGTTTCTACAACAATCTGGGTAAGCGCAAGATCCGGTGCCCGAAACAAGACAAATAATACAGAAATCGAATAGCCAAGAACTCCATTTAATACAATCGCAGTTAAACGTGATTTAGCAAACAAAATTGCAATCCCTGCAACCATCATAACAACGACCATAATCCATTCATATATACTGATTGGGACATCATTAGACATATCAAACGAAAAGGCTCCTGTATAGAATAATGTGATTCCAATTATCCCAACAAAGAAAATGTATATATATAAAAAGTAATCACGAAGAACTCCTGTCATATACGTTTTCGTAATAGCAGTAGAACTGCTCTCTATTTGTGTAAGCGAATAATCGTACAACGTGTTAAATGTCCATTTATCAGGGAACAATTTAAAGATGCCCTTCCAATATCGAAGAAGCAGATAAAGGATAACACCTGTTATGACAACTCCAATTGTCATCCATAACTCTGTATTAAAGCCATGCCATGCTGTGATATTCTGTCCTAAATCAACGGTTGTTCCAAACCCTGGGTACACACTTCCCATAGCTGGGTTCAATAAGTAATACCCTATTACATTTGGGAAGAAGAAAATAAGCACAACAAGAACAGCAAGAATACCAGGTGAAATCATCATACCGATTGGTGGTTCAGCAGCTTCATGTTCCAATTTCTCCTCCTGATAGGGGCCGAAAAACGTCTTAAATACAATGATCAAGCTATATATAAATGTAAAAACACTTGCTATCCATGCAACTACAGGGAAAAGGACTCCCAGACTATTTAGTGAAAAAATATCAAGCTGGCTTATGTTTATAACAGCAGTAAAGAACATTTCTTTACTTAAGAAGCCGTTAAAAAGTGGTAACCCAGCCATCGAAAAGCTACCAATTAAAGCGATCGTAAATGTCACTGGCATAAAGGCCATTAATCCACCAAGTTTCCGTATATCCCTTGTCCCAACTTCATGGTCAATAATACCGATGACCATAAACAGCGCACCTTTAAATGTTGAATGATTTACAAGATGGAACAAGGCTGCAAAGGTTGCTTGCGTATAGAAGACGGAATCCGCGCTATAGCCGTAGTATAGTGCAGCTGACCCCATACCAAACAGACTCATAATCAACCCAAGCTGACTAATCGTTGAATACGCAAGCAGTGCCTTAAGGTCTGTTTGCCGAATTGCATTAAAAGAGCCCCAAATCATTGTTACCATACCTACTCCTGTAACAAGCCAGAACCAGATTTCTCCACCACCAAAGATCGGTGTGAAGCGAGCTACTAAGTAAATACCAGCCTTAACCATTGTTGCGGAATGGAGATAAGCACTAACCGGAGTCGGCGCTTCCATCGCATCCGGGAGCCAAATATGGAAAGGAAATTGTGCAGATTTCGTAAACGCGCCAAGCAGGATAAGGATCATCGCTGGAATAAACAGCTCGTGAGCAGGCAGTTCGCTAACCAACGGAAGGATCTCCTGTATACTAAACGTTCCTGTCATTACGTAAAGCATAATAAAGCCTACGAGCATAGCTATTCCGCCACCAACCGTAATTAGAAACGATTTTTGCGCACCATATCTAGACTGCTTTCGATGAAACCAAAAAGCGATTAAAAGAAAGGACGAAATACTCGTCAATTCCCAGAATAAATATAAAACCATTAGATTATCAGAAAATACGACACCTAACATACCGCCCATAAATATTAGTAAATACATATAAAAAGAATGTAAATCTTCATCTAAATCAAAATAATAGATAGAGTAAAGTATGACCAATGCACCAATACCAGTAATTAATAATCCAAATATCATACTTAATCCATCAAGATATGTGGTAAAATTGATTCCAATAGAAGGAATCCATTCAACTATGTTTATATATGTCTCCCCGTTTGCTATAGAAGGAACATAACGAATAAGATAAATAAACAATAATAAGGAAACTGCAAATACAAACCAACCGATGTGGATTCGGGTTAATTTTTTATATATAAATGGGATTATTGCAGCAACTAAAAAGGGGATCATAATTGCTAAGTTTAAAGTCAAAATTTAAACCTCCTGTTTATTCTTCTCTTACAGTTCTAAGTATAGGAAACGATGACAGATGAAAATACTCCCATTTGGGTACAACTTTGTTCAGTGAGGATGTTCGGGCGCACATAACCATACTACGACGCGCGGGAATTGCTAGTGCAGACGTTTTCACAAGGTTTTTCGGTGGGGTGAGCCATTTACGCACAGTCCCACGACATTACAACATGCCGTATTTAAGTCAGACCCGCCCATTAAACGGTGATAAACCAAATCCATCTCTAAATCATATAGTTTAGTATGGGGGATTGTTAACATACTACAGGGTGATTTTTTTATTCTTAGGTTTACTCGACGATAAACAATAGTAGAAAGTTTATCTTAATTAAAGTACAACTAACTCAATCGAGGTGTTCCACCTTGCATGTTTTTGAGGAAAAACACAGCAGTACAATCGGAATTAAGGGTAAGGAGGGTAATTTTCATCCTGTCATTTTATTACTATGAAAATTGGGATATACTACGAAAGAGAATATTATTTAGCACATTTTATCCTAATTTTTAATTATACACGAAACAAAATATGTCTGCACTTCAGACGTTTAGGGATTTTTAAAATTTTTTCCAAATAAGACTGGAAATATTTCATTTATTAGATTATGCTATATTGAAATAATACTCCTTATGGGGTAGAATAGATACGTTTTGAAAGAAACATTAACTAAATTATAATTATGAAAAAGAGGTGGACGCTGCCATGAAAAAAATAAAAGGTCGGATGGATGAAAGCATACTCGTTTGTGTATATTATGGTCCCAATGGTGAACGCTTAATCCGCCGCGGTTATAAATTGGCGAATATGCTTGATTGCCCATTATATATATTGACTGTCGATCGGTTACCATATGATGAATTTAATGAGGAAAAATCTGCCTATGTGGACCATTGGAAAGAACTTGCGGAAGAACTGGACGCGGAAGAGTTTCTTCTTCGTGACAATGAAAAACGATCATCAATCAGAGCCATTAAAGAAGTTGCCCATAAGCATAATATTACACAAGTAATTATTGGAGAGCCTCCACAGAATAGATGGGAAGAAATAACGAAGGGGTCATTCGTTAATGCCCTTCTCCGTGAATTAACGTTTATTGATGTTCACATTGTATCTGTTGACCGTACTATTAAAAGTAGTAGTGAAGATGCCATCTATGAAAAAGGCGTTCGTGGATTTTTACAAGAAAGTGGTGATTCCTACCGAATAGTTTTCACACGGTCCATGCACAACCAGTATGAAGGTATTTTCTATAAAGATATAGGGACTGATTTTAATAACGGCATTTTCAAATTTATTCATGAGGGGAAAACATGTCAAGTTCATATAACAGAGGACAAAGTAACCCAAAAAATAAAACAGCCACCAAACTTAAAATAAGATCACTGAACGACTTCGGAATAATTCGACTATCAATATATTAATCCTACCCGACCTTATAATATTTGTATAAGATCGGGTAGTTTTTAATTTTTTCATAAATATTGGGACTGCGCTTACTCGTCCCATCGAAAAACAATCGTTGCTTTTAGATCTTCGTAGTTGATATAAAGACGACGAAGTGATAATTCTTTTGCAAACGTCGATGAGAGCAGGGGATTCGCTACGGAAACACATTTCGCTTTCCGCGGGCGGCTGGTGAGCCCTCTCATGCTACCGCATTTCGGGGTCTCACCGAGGCCTTTCCTCCCGCTGGAGTCTTCATGTGTTTCCTCCGCTAGGTGTTGTGGTTACTGCCGCTAAATTGCATTAGTAATCAATATTGGAAACATCGAGTCCACCTCACCAGCTCGGGTGAGCGAAGGGCGGTGACTCCTGCGGGGAACAAAGGTTTTCGGTGGGACGAGTAATCGCTGCAGTACCAATCTTTTAGAAAACAGCCTAGTAGCTTTACTGATTAAACTGTATTGAACTACCCTCCACTTAATTTCTCCTGAAATTTGAAGTGGGGGATTCCTAAGAACACCGGCGTAACCGCCAGTTTTTTATTAGGCTATCCCTGTCGTTCCGACAGTTAAGAGACGAATGGCTTCGTTTCTAAGATTTAATCCTGCGTTACTATCTCTTTGGTGATGACTTCCGCAAGAAGCGCAAGTCCATTCACGCAAAGCGAGATGTTTAACGTCTTTATTTTTATGGCCACATCCAGAACAGAGCTGGCTGCTTGCAAAGTTTTTGCCAACAACAACGACCTTTTTGCCGTACCACGCTGCTTTGTATTCACACATCGTTCTGAATTGGCCCCAGGAGGCTTCACTTATAGCTTTGGAAAGGTTTCCATTTTTAAGCATATTGCTTACAGACAAGTCTTCCAAACCAATCACATCGTGGTTTTTGACGAGGGAGGTTGAAATCTTATCCAGATAATCCTTTCGACTATTGGCTATCGCTTCATGAATACGTGCAACTTTGATTCGTTGTTTGTTCCAATTAGAACTGCCCACGGTACGCCTTGATAGAATGCGCTGTGCCTTCACTAATTTTCCTTCCAATGTACGGAGCCATTTCGGGTTACGGAATACGCTCCCATCTGAAAGTGTTGCAAAATCTTTTAACCCCAAATCAACGCCGACAACCGAATCGGTTTTAGCAAATGCTTGAACTTCCGTTTCTGTTAGGATGGATACAAAATATTTCCCACTTGGATTACGTCGGATGGTGGCATTTATGATACGCCCCTCCACTTCACGGCTCTTTGCAAAACGGATAAGACCCAATTTTGGTAATTTGATGTGTTTACCTAACACATCAATATTGCCATTTGTTTGCTTTGTACTATAGGACTGGACCTTGTTCTTTTTGCTTTTAAAAAGCGGTTTTTGGTTTTGTTTCCTGTAGTAGCGCTGGTAGGAATCAGCTAAGTTTTCAACGGACTTTTGAAGCGAAATACTATCTACCTCTTTAAGGAAAGGATAGTATTCTTTGAGCTGGCGAACCGTCTTCACCGATTCGTATTTATTGAAATATTGACCTTTCCAGTTGTTGATTGGTAGCTGCCCGTTTAGTCTCATTTCTTCCGTTATGTACCAATAGGCATCCTTCTCTTTCTGTTTACCAAGAAAGAAGTTGAAAACAAATCGGGAACAACCGATTGTTTTATTAATAAGCTCTACTTGTTTTTTATTTGGAAAGATACGAAACTTAAAAGCTTTTTGAACCAGCATCCTATCCACCTCATCCGTATATATGTTCCTATTATATCATAGGGAGGCTCCTTTTGCTATCGCCAACCGAAATTCATCTCCCCCTTACCGCTGGCCTATAGTCCTTCATGCGCTTGAAGAGGGAGTCTTCTTTCGGGAAAAGATAAAAACTATAATTTTCAGACATATCAACAGTCTATCCACAGATTGTGGATGGATTTATCATTCATTTTGGATTTCAATACAAAAGATAAAGTAAAACTTCATTCAATAGGGGTTTTACTGCCCATTAATCTGCGATAATTTCCATTCAATCAGGGTGGGAAACATCTCTTTCACGCATCTGCACCTGCACCCTGTGTATATGAACCAACATTTCAGCAACTTATCATAACTTCATTCTTCCCAATCCCGTCCTTATAACTATAATTTGACCGCAATTTTAAAGTCAACAGTCTGTACATCATCACAAATACTGGACCATCTTTTGCAAGCTCATTCAGAACTTTTGAATCGGCTTTTTAAACATACGCGGTTATTCACTTTAAACTCATTGCCACCAAAATTTAGTTTTTATAAAAGGTTGTCAAGGTTGTCCTTGTCTCTGCATATATATGTAACTAACCATTACACTGGAGGTGATATCCTCATGGAATTAAATATGAATAAATGGATTTGTTATGCGGTTGGTTATGTTTTTATAACATCAGGTATTTTAAAATTGCTTGTCAGTGATTTTGCAAACCTATTTATCAACCTAGGTCTCCCATTTCCCGAAATAACCTTATATGTCGTCGCAATAACGGAAGTGGCTTGCGGTATGCTCATTGCCGGGAGAATGTATTTAAAATACGCACTCGCTCCGCTTATCCTAGTCATGCTTGGTGCTCTTTATTTAACGAAGATTCCAGTCTTATTAAATGATGGGTTTTTATCATTTGCCTTTGATGCGAGACTTGATATAGTCATGCTCATTTTATTATTACTTATATGGCAGCACACTCGTGGAAAAGTTGTGGCTTAAATAAGGATTACGGATAACTTTGTTAATAACAAGTGGATAACTGAGTTTACCTGTTAAAAACTCTTAGTTATCCACATTTTTATGCACATATGCACAAATGTTCGGAGTTATTTTGTGTTAAATTTTATATTTAATACTATATCTTGATTTTATCTACAGGGTTATGCACAGCCTGTGCATAACCTTCACGTTCCTCCTACCCGAAAGATAACTTCCCTATCTGCAAAAAAAGGCTATCTTCTCTTGAGCTTGAGAAGATAGCCTCCTACATTTATTGGGAACCTAGTTCTATTGTCGTTTCAGACCGTTGACCATCACGATAATACGTAACAACTACCTCGTCACCTATTTCTTTCTCATGATATAAAATCTTGCGCAGATCAATCATATCCATAACTGGCTCGCCATCAAGTTCTGTAATAACATCCAGTCGTTCCATGCCTGCTTGATCGGCTGGTGATGCTGATTCAAGACTCCAAACATAGACACCACCTTCTACCTCTTCTGGAAGGGTTAACGTTGCATCCCATTCAGACCTTGGTACTTCCTCAAGTGAATATATTTCAACACCTAAATAGGGGCGGACGACTTCACCTGTTTCTTCTAGCTCTTGAATAGTCGGCATAGCTGTTTCCACAGGAATTGCAAATCCAATTCCTTCTACCGCCGCTTCATTTATCTTCATCGAATTAATACCAATAAGCTGTCCATAGATATTAATCAGCGCTCCACCACTGTTACCCGGATTAATCGCTGCGTCCGTCTGAATAACTTCTGCTTGCCAATCAGCACGTCCATCTTGATTAAAATCCTGTGGAATCGTTCGTTGTGTTCCGCTGATTACCCCTGTGGTAACAGAACTAGAAAACATCATACCTAATGGGTTACCAATTGCTATCGCTGGTTCGCCGACTTTGACATTATCCGACGAACCAACTTCAATCACAGCTTGAACCTCCGAACCATCCATCCTTAAGACGGCTAAGTCGGAAAATAAATCCCCGCCAATTATTTCTGCCTCAATATGTGTTTCATCTGATAAAACGACTTCTACGGTATCAGCACCTGCAACAACGTGTTGATTGGTAACAACAAAGGCTGTTCCACCTTCATTTTTATAAATCACACCAGATCCTGTGCCCGCCTCATTTTCCGCTTCTTGCTGCCAATAATCCGTTCCACCTTGAAGATTGATGACTCCTACAACTGCTGGCGTTACTTCTTCAACAACATCCGTTATTTGGGTGGAGACATCCACATTTACACTTCTGTTTTCAATATTGTAATCTGCATCTGCGTTATCATATGTTTGGATAGTTGCTTCATCGCTTTCATCTTGTGTTGCCCTTTGATCAGGTAGTATAGATGAACCCGTAAAAGCCGGCATTCCTATAACCACTAATAAAATACCGATAATAACACCTAACATAGCTGGCACTAACCAACCACGTCTTTTCTTTCGATGTGGATTTGGCGGATAATTCTTATTGTAATATCCCATATATCTATCCCCCTATTATCTAATTGTATTTATTTGTTTTGTTATAGTATTACCTGAATTTCCAAAAAGATAAACAAAAATTTAATTATACGACATCATATAAAGCTGTTGGAGCGTTCGGATCTGTATCACATAAATCAATTTTAATACCACGCTCTTGCAGTAGACTATCTACGGACATCCTCGCAAGGTCTTTCATGTTATTATCTTGGCTTAAATGTGCTAAATAAATTCGTTTTGTTTCATTTCCTATAATATCTGCTAGTGCATATCCAGCATCTTCATTCGATACATGACCCGAATCACCTAGAATACGGCGTTTTACATTCCACGGATACCGCCCCATACGGAGCATACCTACATCATGATTGGCTTCAAATATATATGCATTTGCACCTTCTACTGTTTTTTTAATGTGCTCTGACACATAGCCTACATCTGTTACCAATGCTACTTTTTTCCCGTCATGACGAAATGTGAAAAACATCGGTTCTGCTGCATCATGCGAAACACCGAAGGATTCGATATCCATATCGCTAAATGTTTTCGTTTCTCCCATACCAAAATGAAACTTCTGATCCAATGAAAGCTTGCCAATCGAACCTTCCATCGCTTTCCATGTTTTTTCGTTAGCATAAATTGGCAGGTTATACTTTCGGGCAATAATACCTAATCCTTTAATATGATCCGTATGCTCGTGGGTTACTAAAATACCGGTTAGATTCGATGGGTCTACTTGAATTCCATTGAACAACTGATCGATTTTCTTTCCACTTAACCCAGCATCAACGAGTATTCTTTCTTTTTTTGATTCAATATAAAAAGCATTTCCAGTGCTCCCGGACGCTAATACACTAAAGCGAATTGTCATTTTTTAGTTCACTCCGTTATCTTCATCAAGCATTGGTTCCATTCTTTCTAATACATCATTCTTTAGCTCACTGTCGTCATCCATTGTCTCGATATTTGCAACAATGGATTCGATCGGTTCATCTAAAAAGTCCGTATATCGATTATTTAACACCGTTCCTTCAATCGCATTAACGAAATATTCCTGTTCATCATTACTAGTATCCAATGTAATTTTATACGTGGGTGCGAATACTTGTTCATTATTTTCTAAAGGTACTCTTGTATAAAATCCAATATCCATGGACATTACGGCTTCATTTGGATATAGTTCATTGTTTACATACAGTGCTTCAACTGCTCTAATCGGCTGGATTAATGTTCTACTATCCCCTTGAGACTCAGCATCTTCAAGAATTGTTTGTGTGTAGAATTCCATATTATTTTCTTCATCTAAGAAAACAAGGACAATACCACTGCGATTATAATAGACGGAACGTTCATTTTTTTCCTGGAAAAAAACGAGTACATTCATTTCATTATTCCATTCACCAAACACATATTCCTCTAAGTAGAGAATATTATCCTCTAAAATTGTGAGTATATCGTCGCCTGATGCGTCATCTGGAATAGAAATAGACTCTTCAAACTGTGAAACAATGATACTGTCATTAATCACTTCCGTGTTTTGATCGTCAAAATCAGCTATTTGCTCACGTTCCTGCTGACTAAACTCTTTTTGTTCAGCTGAAATATAGGATTCTTCTGTAACATCTATATGAATATCATCGATTGTAATATTTTCAGATTCAAGCTGGTCTTCAATTGAGGATTCCTGCTCCTCCAATACACCTAAGTCTGCTTGTTCCTGCTTATTAAGGAATTCTATTAACAAATAGATATTGAGAATAAAGAAGCAGAGGATAAACAAGGTTTTTATTTTACTCCATTGCATCCTCAACCGCCCCCTTCATCTGGTCCAATATCTGTTACATTAATTTCTCTCCAGTTATCGTTATACTTCAGATACCATCCAGGTTCAAGCGCAACATAATCACCGTTATAGACCAAACGATAACCAGGTTTTACATCCTGAATATTTTCCACATCATAATCTGTTCTGAATTTATTATTTATATAATAAAGAACATCATTACCTGAGGGTAGTTCATGTGATTGACTGCTTAGCGTATTATTTAAATTAAAAATAGGACGATGATATTGCGCCAATTCCTGATCATTCCATTCCTGCTCTATTTTCGACAAACCTAAAAAATTAAACACCGGATATCCATTATGATACTTACGGTATAAAACTCTATTGGTAGCAGCGGTTTCTAAATCCATAAGTTTGTATTCTTCTGTCCAGCCATTATGATCATTAATTTGTGAGATACTTCTCTCCAGCAAATCTATTGGCACTTCATCGTTAGGAGTCGACGATTGTGGGTTAATGTATTCCATAGTTCCTCGCTCTTCATAAATGCTCATCCCTCGCTGTGCATCGGAATAATAGACTTCTTCTGTACTTGCAACGGATTCATTTGATTGACTAACTAATGAAGGGTCTGGAAATAAAGCATTTACCATGTCATTTGGATTAATAACATCAGCAGCTAAGGAATACTGCTGCATACTAACACCCTCTTGCGGAATATAAATAGGTGACTCTCCTTCGTCAAAGTGTACATATTCCGTTAATCCCTCACGCACCGTAACGGTATCCCATAATTGCTCATATCGATCTGAATCATTGATAACGGCAGTAGCTTGTTCGTTTTCATCAATCGACGGAATTTCGACATTTATAGATGATGTTAGATCATCAAACGTTAAATACATACGATCAAACGACCAAGTTGGGAGTATCTCTGCATCATCATCACTCAAGGTAAAAAGATCATTCAATAATTCGACAGGTAACGCACTCGGAAATATAATCTCTACTTCGTAATTATTCTGCGATCTTGCATTTGATTCCCTAACTTCTAAGTTCGTAAATGACCATGATTGCATGTCCTGATAGAAGGCTTGTCGGTCACTCGGATCCGTGAAACCAAAATGATGATCATTGGTATGGATTATGATGGAACTTGGCTCAACAATCGTTGCTTTTGTTTCTTCCCTGCTACCACCTATATCCGCTTCATTGATATGTGAAGAGATATCTAGCGTTTCATAATTAGGTTGGTAGGTCCATAAACCGAACGTCAATAACAGACTTACTCCGATTAAAATAAATAATGTAAATGTCTTCACTGTTTCAAGTTTAATAGTAACCCCTCCGCTTCTCATTCATAAGCGGTAATGTAAAGAGAATAGTCGTCCCTTTACCTTCTTTGCTCTTTGCCCATATTCTACCGTGCTGTGCTTCGATTATTTCTTTGGAAATGGCTAATCCCAGACCTGTTCCACCAAGGTTCCTCGTTCTTGCTTTATCTGCCCTGTAAAAGCGTTCAAATATTTTCTCCAGTTTATCATAAGCAATTCCTAGTCCCTGATCCTGTACACTCACAAGCAGGTGATGTCTCTGCTTTTCTACTTTTAATCGAATGACTCCACCCTCTGGTGAATATTTGATTGCATTAGATATAACATTATCGAGTACCTGTGTCATTTTATCCTTATCCAGCCAAACCTCTAACGCACTTTTTGGCAATTGCCTTTGCAAAATAACATGTTCTGGCTTATTCATATCAAACCGGTCAATTACCTCGTGAAAATAACGGACGAAATCTGTGCGTTCCATTTGCAGGGCATGATCCTTTGTGTCCATTTTGGAAAGTTGCAGCAGATCATTTACCATGCGAATCATCCGTTCTGTTTCATTTTGCGTTACACTTAAGAATTTAGGTGCAATTTCTTTGTCTTGCCATGCACCATCCGTCAAGGCTTCCATATAGCTTTTCATCGTTGTAAGTGGTGTGCGTAATTCATGTGACACGTTCGATACGAATTCCCGTCGCTCTTGATCGATTCTTTCTTGTTCTGTTACATCCGTAATAACAGTAATAAACCCTGTCACTTCATCCTCATCATCAAAAACAGTAGAAAATTCAGCTCGAATTAAGAAATATTGTTCTTCATCACTAAAATCAATAATCATGGATCCATTATCTTGTAACTGGGATATATCTACAATTTTATCCTCTAATGGGATGACATCAAGCAAGTATGCACCTATAATATCTTCGGGATTACGACCAATTAGCCTGCCAGCTGTCTCATTCATTAACGTTACCGCCCCGGTTCCGTCTGTTGATATAACACCATCAGACATATTAGACAGCACCGAACTAAGCTTGCGTCTCTCTTCTTCTATTGTTGAATAGGAGTGCTTTAATCGGCTATTTAAGTCATTAAACGTATCCGCCAATTGACCAATCTCATCTTTACTATATACATTTACTTTTTGGGTGAAATCTCCCTTAGCCATCGTTTGTGCCTGGCTTCTCATTTCTGAAATTGGTTTTGTAATCGTACGCGCTACTAATATTCCAATAAATGCTGAAACGACAATAGCCAGAATCGAACCTCGTAAAAAGATTTCATTGATATTTTGCAGCTGGTCATAAACACCTTCCAGTGACGCTTCTAAATAGATCACACCAGCCACATTATCCTCATCGTCAAATAGAGGTACTGCTTGAACATATACCCGGTTTCCAGTTTCCCCGTCCACTACTGTGTTTTCCTGCTGTTCATCAAGAAAAAGTGCACTTTGCACCATCTCCCTCGTTGTCTTCTTTCCAACTTCGTCTTGACTGAAAACATCATTCGTTCCCAAAATACGGCTTTGACTATTAATAACTTGTAAGTTTGTAATATCAGCTGTATCAACATCACTTACTATATTTTGAATTTCTTCCAGCAGTGTTGGCCCCTCATCATCATCTTCACGTTCCCTATCAAAAGCCTGTTCCAGGTTATATCCCATTAAATCAACTCGACTATTAACGGAATCCTCGAAACTATTTATCAGCTCATCTTCCAATTCTCTGGTAAAAAATGAACCAATAACTTGGATGGCCACAAGCAATAGTAAAATATAAATGATAATAAATTTTAATTGAATCGAACGAAAAAAACCAACTTTATTCATCACAACTACTCCTGATCAGGATTACGTAAATAATAGCCAACTCCTCGACGCGTAACAATCCACATCGGGGTACTTGGAGTCTCCTCAATTTTCTCACGAAGTCTTCTTACCGTTACATCCACTGTACGTACATCCCCAAAATAATCATAACCCCATACAATTTCAAGTAAGTGTTCGCGTGTCATAACCTGACCAATATGACGTGCTAAGTAATGCAATAATTCGAACTCGCGATGCGTCAACTCAATCTCAACGCCATTTCTTGAAACAACATACGCATCTGGATGAACGATGAGAGATCCGATAACAATATCTTTCGTTGCCCTCACCGTATCATCTGGAACCTCTTGTCTGCGCAGGTTCGCTTTTACTCGTGCAATCAACTCCCGATTACTAAATGGCTTTGTCACATAGTCATCTGCACCAAGCTCCAGACCTAATACTTTATCAATTTCTGTATCCTTCGCTGTCAACATAATAATCGGCATCGATTGTGTCTTACGAATCTCGCGGCATACTTCATTTCCATCTCTATTTGGTAACATAATATCTAATAAAATTAACTCAGGTTTCTCCGATTCAGCAAGCGAAATAGCCTCATCTCCATCATAAGCTAATACGACTTCATATCCTTCTTTTTCTAAATTGAATTTTAATATATCTGCGATTGGCTGTTCATCATCTACAACTAAAATTTTCTGACTCATAATGCCACATCCTTTTTTTGCATTGCTTGTTTCTATTTTATCGTACTTTGGGTTAAATGTCTTGGGTTGTCATTGATTGTTTTACGTTTTAGTTTAAGGTAATGGGTGACTTCCCACTATATTTGAGTATGAGCGAGCGGGAGGGTGGTTCACTCGAGCGAGAGAGGGAGTCACTCGAGCGACAGGAGATTCTACTCGAGCGAGAGAGGGAGTTTTTAACTTACAAATACGTGGTCTAACTCCACCGTCTTTAGACGGTATCCGCTTTTAGCCTTATCCTTAAATGTTCATACTTGAAGTATGAGGTGATTAGTATGGACGGATATCGAAAAAGTGGTCATGCAGTGTATGATATCAAGTATCACGTAATATGGGTAACAAAATATAGATATAAGGTATTGCGGGGGCACATAGCAGTAAGGACAAGGGAATTGATTAGACAGGGTTGTGAAGCAAGAGGAATTACAATTTTGCAAGGAAGTGTCGGTAAAGACCATATTCACTTATTGTTATCCTGCCCGCCAAGTATTGCTCCAAGTAAAGTTTTGCAGTATCTAAAAGGGAGATCATCAAGATTATTACAGGATGAATTTCCAGAACTCAAAAAGCGCTATTGGGGTCAGCATTTGTGGGCAAGAGGATACTTTTGCGCCACAGTTGGAACGGTAACAGATGAGATAATAAGAAATTATATAGCCAATCAATTCAATGAAGGCAAGGACGACATATTCAAGATTGAAGAATGAGTTTAGTCAAATTTTGAATATGCTTTAGCTTAAGGACTTTGAGCAGGACTTCAGCCTGAAAAGCGACTTTAGTCGCCGACATTTATGTCCAAATCCACCTGCTTTAGCAGGTGGTCGTTTAAGCTTGGTGCTCGAACCAGAGGTGGTCTTGCTCGACCTGGGGATGCTGGCGCTCGAACCTGGGATGCTCCCGCGCGAGCGAGCGGGAGGATGGTTGACTCGAGCGGGAGAGCGACTCACTCGAGCGACAGGTGATTCTACTCGAGCGAGAGAGGGAGTTTTTAAGCTTGGTGCTCGAACCAGAGGTGGTCTTGCTCGACCTGGGGATGCTGGCGCTCGAACCTGGGATGCTCCCGCGCGAGCGAGCCGGAGGATGGTTGACTCGAGCGGGAGAGCGACTCACTCGAGCGACAGGAGATTCTACTCGAGCGAGAGAGGGAGTTTTTAAGCTTGGTGCTCGACACAGAGGTGGTCTTGCTCGACCTGGGGATGCTGGCGCTCGAACCTGGGATACTCCCGCGCGAGCGAGCCGGAGGATGGTTGACTCGAGCGGGAGAGCGACTCACTCGAGCGACAGGAGATTCTACTCGAGCGAGAGAGGGAGTTTTTAAGCTTGGTGCTCGAACCAGAGGTGGTCTTGCTCGACCTGGGGATGCTGGCGCTCGAACCTGGGATGCTCCCGCGCGAGCGAGCGGGAGGATGGTTGACTCGAGCGAGAGAGCGACTCACTCGAGCGACAGGAGATTCTACTCGAGCGAGAGAGGGAGTTTTTAAGCTTGGTGCTCGAACCAGAGGTGGTCTTGCTCGACCTGGGGATGCTGGCGCTCGAACCTGGGATGCTCCCGCGCGAGCGAGCGGGAGGGTGGTTGACTCGAGCGGGAGAGCGACTCACTCGAGCGACAGGAGATTCTACTCGAGCGAGAGAGGGAGTTTTTAAGCTTGGTGCTCGAACCAGAGGTGGTCTTGCTCGACCTGGGGATGCTGGCGCTCGAACCTGGGATGCTCCCGCTCGACCTAAAGAGGCTCCCGCTCGATCCGACATGCTCCTCTCCTGGTCCCGCTAAAATTGCTTCTCATCAATGCGAATGTAACGATTTTACTAGTTGGCATTTAGTTAATGAAGGGCCGGTTATAGGGAAAAAGAAAATTCAAGCGTTCCTTCCTGATTTAGGTCGACACTCTCCCGATCCAGTTATAGGTTATAATAATATTAGAAAACTTGGTTGTCACCAAGCCTTTAGGTGACAGCCCTAGTTGCACTTATGCAGTAAGAAAGTTTTTATACTTTTTTAACTGCAAATAAAGAGCCATATGACCGCAGCGGCCGTCCCGTCGAAAACATATAAATTTATTTTCTGATAAATGGAAGAAAAGAGTGGAATTTAAGCTGCTATTTAACCAATAAAAAGAGGCTATCGATGAAGACAGCCTCTTACCAATTAGTCTCTATAAACACTTCGTACAACATTCGTCTGCGAGCGATCTGGCCCGACAGAAAATACAGAAAGCGGAATTTCCGTTAATTGTGAAATACGCTCTAAATAATGGCGCGCATTTTCCGGAAGTTCATGCAGGTTTTTCACATGTGTAATGTCTTCTGTCCAGCCGGGCATTTCCTCATATACCGGCTCACATTCTGCTAAAACGGATAAACTTGCCGGAAACTCATTCATTATTTCACCTTTATAGCGATAAGCCACACAGATTCTCAAATTTTCTATTCCTGTTAAGACATCCAATGAATTTAATGATAAATCCGTAATTCCACTCACGCGACGTGCATGACGAACGACCACACTATCAAACCAGCCGACACGACGAGGTCTTCCTGTTGTTGTTCCGTACTCACGCCCGACTTCCCGAATTTGCTCACCTACTTCATCATCCAGTTCTGTTGGAAAAGGGCCATCACCAACACGGGTTGTATATGCTTTAGACACACCTACAACATGATTGATTTTCGATGGGCCTACACCAGACCCAATTGTCACACCACCTGCAACCGGGTTGGACGATGTAACAAATGGATATGTTCCCTGATCGATATCAAGCATAACACCTTGCGCCCCTTCAAATAAGACGCGACGGCCATCATCTAGTGCATCATTTAAAACAACCGATGTATCATAAACGTACTGTGCCATTTGCTGGCCATATTCATAGTACTCTTCTAAAATATCTTCTACCTTGATCGGGTCTACCTCATATACTTTTTCAAATAAGCGGTTTTTCTCTTTTAAATTCTGCTCCAATTTCGTGCGAAAGGCTTCTTTATCGAGCAGGTCGGCAATTCGAATTCCACTACGTGCGGCTTTATCCATATATGCAGGTCCGATGCCTTTTTTCGTTGTACCGATTTTATTATCGCCCTTTTCATCTTCCTGTAAAATATCCAATTGCAGGTGATAAGGCAAAATCACATGTGCGCGGTTACTGATGCGCAGATTATCGGTCGAAATATTACGTTCATGCAGGTAGGCAACCTCCTCGACAAATGCTTTTGGATCAATCACCATACCATTTCCCAACACACAAATTTTATCATCAAAAAATATGCCAGACGGGATTAAATGCAATTTATACGTTATATCATCAAACTTGATCGTATGCCCAGCGTTGTTTCCCCCTTGATAACGAGCAACAACCTCGGCATTTTGCGATAAAAAGTCCGTAATCTTCCCTTTCCCTTCATCGCCCCACTGCGTTCCAACTACTACTACTGAGGACATCGTGCACCTCCACTAATTTATGTATTATATGATTTTTATTGTTTCCTAGCGTAAGTTTATCAATAATGGAGATGTAAGTCAATTTGAAAAGCGAACGTTGTGTGGATATTAATTTTTATTGTTCGGTAAAGTGCCAGTCTAAAATGGAATTATCTTATCGTTGGATATAAAAAGAACCCGGTTTGAAAAAGGTTAATTAAAATGGATTCTTAGCCAATAGATTCTAATTTGGTTTTCATCTTATACATCACGTGATTCCTTCAAAAGATCATCCAGTGTGACGTAATCGCCTTTTTTGATGCATTACCGAGCTTGTTCTATTTCTTTTTTCGTAGTATCATTTATTTCTAATTCATCTTCGTCGAATAAGTGCCGTGAAAAATCCTTCATCCTTGGCAACTTTTCTTTAGGAAATTTGTCAACGATTTGGTGTAATTCTTCACGATCAATCATAACATTTTACCTCCTTTTTATGAACTATACCCATAGGTGGGATAGTTTAATTTAAATATTTTTTTGTTATAACGCCGTAATAATACCTTATAAGTATAAAGCCTCGCAACTTCTTAAATGATATAACTGTCAATTACTTTTATGCTTATTTTCTGGCTTATTGAATAAAACAAGCCTTGCAGCAAAAAATATCTAGAAATACTTTACACGATGAGGTGGAAAAAATGCCTTCAATTGAACCACATTTATCCATGACCGGGCGGTTGAAAGGGAGCTTGCTCAAGTTAACGGAAGAAATCAATCAAATGATTGATACCATTGATATGCAAGAATCCAATGTGTTAAACAAATTTGAACAAATTCATCATTCCTTTCATAATGTTCAAGCCGCTACAGCATCTTATTACCTAAAATTGTATTTATCGCCCTTTATAGCCCAGTATGATGTACTTTCCACAGCCGTCCAGCATTTATCAGAGCGTAATCATGGCGCATTAATTGTCATCCAACGGAAAGATGAATTGGATAGCCTTGTTCATTCTGGTTTACCCCTAAATGCTGACCTATCTTATGCACTGCTGGAATCCATTTTTTACACCGGCAGTCCCTTGCACGATGGAGCAGTCTTAATTTGTAATGATACGATTACTTCTGCTGCAAATGTCCTCCCATTATCAGAACACAAGGTAGAAGGGAAGAAGCTAGGAACCAGGCATCGCGCAGCTCTTGGCCTTTCTGAACAAACGGATGCGCTGGTGCTGGTTGTGTCAGAGGAAACCGGGAGAGCGACTTTTGCATTAGACGGGAAATTATATCCGATACGGACGACTGGGATGGTGTGATTAAGCTGAAATTAAACTTATTGTATCCTTGTTAGTTGATTGACATGCGATCTTACTATGGTATGTTGTGATCAAGGGAAAGGGGTGATCACATGAAGAAACTAACAAGGGTTTATTGCTTTACTATTGCCCTACTATTACTCGTTCTATTTCTTGTTGGATGTGCAGGGAATACGAACGCAGAATCTGAAAAAGAAAATGACAAGACAGAAGAAAACAATTTAATAGACGAGGAGGAAGATGAACCGGAGCCTACCACAGGATCTGAAGAAGCTTCAAGCGACGATGATAATAATACTTCTTCTGACAAATCAACAAACGAAGAGCCTTCAAATAATACATATGAAGATGACAATGCATCTGGAAACGAAGAAGATAACCCATTGTCCGAATATTCTTCTGAGGAAATCGAATACGCTCGAGTTTGGTTGCAGCTTGGAGTTATGAAAGATGTAGATGAATTAAATGTTCGACATATTCCAGCTGGTACAGCCCTTAATTCTGATGATGAAACCAGTGCTAGCTATCCGGAAGATGTGTTCCAGCTAGCAGGTGCTCGCTTAGTAGCTGGCTCAGTAACTTACAGTGGTAATGGAGATGGAACGATTAATGTATACAACGTTCCTTTACGTTGGGATGGAGAGTACCCTGCAGGCGAAGAATTCTACGAAGATATTATTGAAAATACAGAGTTGGAGTACATTGATACAGGTGACGATGAAGAAATCATAGAGCTCATTGATAAAATGAATATTCATTAATCAGAAGTCGTTAAATTGATTTACGCAAAAAATAAGGGGGGATTCAACGTTATATTGAACACCCTTCTATATAGTACATTACCGTCCATGTAGCAATTTTAATACACTCACATTTATAATTTAAGAAAAAGAGACGTTTATTAAACAATTGTGGCCGATTGTAGAAATGAGTGTGCAAAAAATATCATGAACTTGCAGGATACACGGGAGGGACAGAATTGGTATAACCATGTCCACCTCATGCCTCGCATCACTATTTTATACGGTCACGCCGATATTTTTCTATCTTTTCCAGACTCTACCCCGGCAATCACGATAATAATAGCCACAACGCCTAACGCAATGAGAGGTACCAGCCACCCATTCGTTACATCATGAAGTGCACCAGCCGTGACAGGTCCAGCAGCTGCCATTAAATAGCCAAGGGACTGTGCCATGCCTGACATTTCCGATTGCAATTGCTAAGCCAATTAATATCGTCCCTACAAATAGTAGGGTAGCCCCGAAGAATGGACGAACGATAAGTCCGATTGTTAAAAGTATTAAGGAAAAGAAAATAGTCCTTTCCATCCCAATTCCGTTTGCAATTTTCGGTGCGAACGGCGAAAGCAATCCAAAGGCAAGCAATGGAAGTGTCGTAAGCGTTCCTGCTAGTGTATTGCTGATATCTAAGTCATCGCGAATAAATGATAGGAGTGACCCTACTGAAGTCAATGGTGCCCTAAGGTTGGATGCAATTAATATAATTCCAATTAGCAAGCCTCAGCTAGCTACTTTATTTCGTTGGGTATTATTATCTAGTGTTGCTCTCGTTTTCTCCAAGTCTAGTCCTCCATTATGCTAATCAAAGGGTCTGTCCCTCACCACCTTAGCGTAGTGAGAGACAGACCCTTTTAAAAAATTAAACAGGAACCGGCGGAATATCACTTTCTTGATAGCGATGGTCCAGATCCACGAATTTATTATATTCCTTCACAAACGCTAACTCTACTGTTCCGGTCGGGCCGTTACGTTGCTTGGAAATGATGATCTCAATAATATTCTCTTTCTCAGACTCATCGTCATAATAATCATCACGATATAAGAAACCTACGATGTCCGCATCTTGCTCAATACTACCCGATTCTCTTAGATCAGACATCATTGGGCGTTTGTCCTGACGTGATTCGACACCACGGGAAAGCTGTGATAGCGCGATTAAAGGAACATTTAATTCACGGGCTAGACCTTTCAATTCCCTGGAAATCTCCGAGACCTCTTGTTGTCTATTTTCACCAGATTTCCCGCTACCTTGAATAAGTTGCAAGTAATCTATCAAAATCATACCCAAACCGCTTTCCTGCTTTAACCTTCGACATTTAGAACGAATTTCACTTACACGAATTCCTGGAGAATCATCGATGTAAATTCCTGCATTGGAAAGAGATCCCATTGCCATCGTCAATTTACTCCAGTCATCTGATTGCAATTGTCCATTACGTAGACGCTGGGAATCAATGTTACCTTCCGCACAAAGCATACGTTGTACAAGTTGTTCTGCGCCCATTTCCAGACTAAAAATAGCAACATTCTCATCCGTATTTACTGCCACGCTTTGGGCAACATTTAAGGCGAAAGCTGTCTTACCAACAGATGGACGTGCGGCAACGATAATTAGATCATTTCGTTGGAAGCCGGAGGTGATCCGGTCTAAATCGCGAAAACCGGATGAAACACCTGTTATATCAGAAGTGGCATGATGTAGCTGTTCAATCGTATCATATACTTCAATTAGCACATCTTTAATTGTTTTAAAGGATCCCGCTTGTTGACGACTCGATACTTCCAGAATATTTTTCTCTGCTTCGTTCAATACAGCTTCTACATCATCTTCTCTTTCAAACCCAGATGTAACAACATCCGTGGCTGCACGAATCATACGGCGAAGTAATGCTTTCTCTTCTACTATTTTACTGTAGTATCCAACATTTGCAGCGGTTGGTACACTGCCAGCAACTTCAGAAAGATATGCGACACCACCAACTTCATCAAGTTGTTTTAAATTTTGTAAATAGGTTGTTACGGTAACAACATCAATTGGTTCCCCTTTATCAGAAAGGTGCATCATTGCTGCAAATATACGCTGATGCCCTGCACGATAAAAGTCTTCAGCAACCAATAGCTCTGAAGCTTGAGGAAATGCTTCTGGTTCTAAAAACACAGCTCCTATGACAGATTGTTCGGCTTCTATATTATGTGGTGGTATACGATTATTCCAAGATTCACTCATAACCCGAAGTCACCTCCCTTATTTGTGTGACATTTTTTCTAATGGCTCTTTTCATAAGTGTTGGGACTGCGGTAACTCGCCCCACCGAAAAGAATTGTTGTTTTGACATAGGATTTATAAAGTACGACGTAACTGCCAGGTGATTTCCGCTGCGTACAGTCGCTTTCCGCGGGCACGGCTTTGCCCTGGCAAAGGGTATGTCGACGTTGTTCGCAAAGAACGGTTTTAGTCGACCTTCCTTAGAGTAGTCCTGTGGGGTCTTCAGACTCGTGCTGGGACTGCGCGTAAATGCTCGCCCCACCGAAAACCATTGTTCCCGCAGGAGTCGACTGTACTCCGCTCCAATCAACCATCATAAAAGTGCATGTCTATGTCTATTATATGATCAAGCAATTTTGATGAAGTTGAAAAGCATCTTACCAGCGGAGGAAATACACGGAGACTCCTGGTCGGCTAAGAATGGTCACGTCCTGTGACCAACGCCGACACTTGAACGTCCTGTTCGGCGCGGGAACAGTGGCCAGAGTGAGACCCCGCAGTGCGTAAAATGATGAAGGCCGACTAAAACCGCCCTTTGCGGGCAACGTCGGCATACCCCTTGCCGGGGCAAGGAGGCTCACGGGTCACCCTAAGGTGCGCGTAGTGTATTTCCGCAGCGGGGTAAAAGTATCATCCTTCATTTCAAGTTACGTCGCCTTTTATATCCACTGCGACGATTCAAAAGCAACAACACCTACGAGAAGACCTTTTTCTCATTAACTATTATTATTTTTCACTATAAATCAATCATGCCATTATCCTTCAAACTTACTTTTCAGTTATATGAACAGTAATAGATCCAGTAACTTCAGGATGTAACTTAACAGGCACAGTAGTATAGCCTAGTTGACGGATTGGTTGATCCAGTTCGATTTTGCGTTTATCGATCTTATGCCCATAATCTTTTAGTAGAGCTTCAGCAATTTGTTTACTTGTAATCGAACCAAATAGACGTCCTTTGTCTCCTGATTTGGCTTTTAACTCTACGTTCAGGTCTGCTAATGTATTTTTTAAATCGATTGCTTCATCTTTCTGCTTTTGTTCCTGCTGAGCATCTTTACGCTGTTTCGCTTCCAAAGCTTTCAAGTTTCCAGGTGTTGCTTCTTGTGCAATTTTATTTTTCAATAAATAGTTGCGTGCATAACCATCCGAAACTTCTTTTACTTCCCCTTTTTTACCTGTACCCTTTGCGTCTTTTAAAAAAATTACTTTCATTCTGATTCTCTCCCTTCCATATACTCATTAATAATATCTTTCAATAGGTTCTCAGCGTCATCGAGGTTCGTATCTTCGATTTGTGTCGCCGCATTTGTTAAGTGGCCACCACCGTTCATTTTTTCCATAATAATCTGCACATTGACCTCACCAAGCGAACGTGCACTTATGCCAATTTTACCATCGTCACGTTCAGAAATGACAAACGATGCCGTTATACCACTCATCGTTAAGAGTGTGTCAGCTGCTTGTGCAATCAATATATGACCATATGTTTTTCCAGGACCAGCTTTAGATATTGCAATAGAATCGCGATAAACTTCTGCTCTTTCTATTAATTTACTTCGTTTCACATAAACATTCAGGTCTTCCTTCATAAACTTCTGTACCAGAATATTATCTGCACCTTTAGAACGTAAATAGGATGCAGCATCAAATGTACGTGATCCTGTACGTAATGAAAAACTCTTTGTATCAATAATAATACCAGCTAACAGTGCAGTAGCCTCCAGTATTTTTAATTTCAGGTTTTTCGGTTGATATTCCAATAGTTCTGTAACCAATTCTGCCGTTGATGATGCATATGGTTCCATATATACCAAGGTTGGATTATCAATAAATTCCTCACCACGGCGGTGATGATCAATAACCACCTTATACTCTGTTTTTTGAAGCAAGGTTTCATTTGCAACCATTGAAGGACGATGTGTATCCACTACAACCACTAAGCTGCGGCCTCCGGTAATTTCTTCGGCTTCTTCTGGATCGATGAAATGATCCCATAAACTATCATCTTTCTTAATTTCATCAATTAAACGGGAAACTCCTGTATCAATATCTTCTGGATCAAATACAATATAGCCATCAACACCGTTTGTTTTAGCAATGTTTAAAATACCTATTGCAGCACCAAGCGAATCCATGTCTGGTGCTTTATGCCCCATAATAATAACATTATCACTTACTTTAACAAGTTCCATCAACGCATGGGAAATAACTCGTGCTCTAACACGGGTACGCTTCTCCATTGGATTCGTCTTACCACCATAAAAACGAACCTTTCCTGCCTCATCTTTAATTGCAACTTGGTCACCACCACGCCCAAGCGCCAAGTCAAGACTAGATTGTGCCAATTCACCCAAAGTAGTAAGTTCTGCATCACCAGAGCCAACTCCAATACTCAATGTGACTGGATTATTTTGTTCCCCATTTACTTCACGAACTTGATCTAAAATATCAAACTTTACTTTTTCTAAGTTTTGTAGTATTTGTTTCGTTCCCACAGCCAAAAACCGTTCTTGTGAGGTTCGTTTCAAATAGAGCCCATTCTCTGTCGACCAGTTATTTAATAGAGAAGTTACTTGTGAATTTAATTGACTTTTTGTTTTGTCATCCATGTTTTGCGTGATTTCCTCATAATTATCTAAGAAAATAATAGCGATAACCGTTTTCTCATTATGATACAACATTTGCAATTTGGATTGCTCTGTTCGGTCAAACAAATATAATAATCGTTCATCTCGTTTTATTCGCGTCTTAAATTCATAATCGTTTATTTCGATCCACATATCATCTTTATTTTCCTTAATCATCGGAATGAGCTTTTCGGAAAAGGTGTTTAGTGAATCGCCGATGACCGTATCTTTTTCTCCACTAAATTTATTCATATATGGATTTACCCATTCAACCGTATAGTCATCATTATATAACACGATACCTAATGGCATTTCAAGTAACGCTTCGTCTCCCACTTTCTTAACGCGATGAGAAAGCACAGATATATATTCTTCTGCTTCATTAATCAATACTTTTTCTTTTCGTATACTATAGAAGATAGAAGCAGCTAGAAATACTGTCATAATGATTCCTAACTCCCATTGGAAGTACCATATGACAACAAGCAAAATAATAGACAGTGAATAAATCACCCATAAATGACTACTAAGTGTTGGTTTCTTTTTTAAATCTGGCATCGTACTCAGCTCCTACTAACTTGAGACCTGTTTATTTTTTACGCTTATCTTCATTTCCTGTCAGCCTATCTCTTAACCGAAAGCCTATATCAATTATACCTAAAATACGCACTAAATAAAGCATTAGCGGAGGGAAAATCACTGCTAATACAACACTAATGATTGGAAGTGCCTTTGACATCTTCTTATGATGGGCGTAAAAGAATATAAATGAGAATCCTTGAAGAGACATCAATAGTCCTGTTAACATGAGCAAATTCTGAGCACCTAGATAAAAGATATTGCCAGAATCTAATTCAATAAATGAAAGAAGTAGCGCAAATAAGTATATCCATATGATCGATACTGGAAATTGCAAGGTGCGAAAAGGCGGAAAGCGCAATTCTTTTCTTTCGATGCGATTAATCATTTTATAACTAGCCCACTGGCTGATAAAGGCCAATAATATTGCAGCTACTGCCAAGCCTACAGGAAATAGGTCCGTTAATAAATTTACTTGTTCCTCCATCATTTCTTGCGCTTCTGTTGCTTGTTCACTACCAACTCCAAATTGCTCTAACAATTCTGTGCTCATTTGCATGGATTGAGCTACAATTAATTCAAATTCTTCTATCCAGTTTATATCAAACAAGACCTGTGTGTATACAAATACAAATAGCAAGCCAATGATAAAACCAAACGTTCCACGTGCCCACGTTTCATATGCAGATACATTTTGGTAAATTGCACTCCCTATCATCAGTCCACCCAGCCCCATAAGAACTGCTATTGGCAACGAAAAAACAGTAGCAAAAAGCGTTGTTAAAAGCATTGCAACTGCCAACATTAATAATGTTGGTTTCCAATCATATCTAGACCCATATATAATAAACGGTACTGGTAACAGGAACATCGCAATGATCGATACAACTGGAACTAAAATGGTGACGAACAACAATACCATAAAAATGGCTGTAAGTAATGCCCCGTCTGTTATTTTTTTTGATTGATTCATCTATTGCACCTCATCTAAAACATTTATAGCATTTGCCTGTATTTACTGAAACTCAGAATAACTCGGTCATTTTCAATTACGTGACATATCTTAGTCGAAATACGTACATGATACTTCACTAATTTAATTTCACTCATTGTAATATGATAACATGATTTATGATAAAATGTATGTCGAAACAAGTTGAGAACATTATTTCCTGGGGAATATTTTGTAATTAAATGGTGACGACATCTTACGTAGAAATCCAATCAGTATTTCCTTATGCAGTAACGCGCTTTTATTTTGCTTTTCTATTATAATGAAAATGAATACTTTACTAGAAGGATGAAAACAATGATTTTCCTGCAAGCATTTATACATAGCATCAAATTACCCAATAAAAAAGCTGTCTTCAAGCTTAATCGAATTGGGATGGATATTACAGTAATCTATATGTTTATACTATTATTACTCGTTTCTATTCCATCATTAATTGAACAATTAACAACAGCAAGTGGGCAGGCCGCTGATTTAAACTTTTTATTTTTACTCATATACTTTTTTATGTTTTATTATTTGCCAATGACGCTTATTGTATTTCTAGTGCTTTCAATAATCGCCTATATTGCTACCCTTTTCGCCAAAAGAATGCAGCGCAAATTACGCTTCTCCATCCTTTGGAAAATGAGTGCCTATACGACCACCATACCATTTATTCTTTATACAGTAATTGCATTAATTTTTCCAGTTCGTGATATGTTTTTACTCGTTTCGCTTATTTATACACTCACATTATTAGTGATGATTATTTTTGTTTATCCGAAGCGCAAAATTCGGTCGTAATTGGTTCGTGAATACTTGTTATGGAAACTTGTTCTGTAGAGGTAGAACTAGGAACGTTGTAAATTCTACATCTTAATTTCAAAACCCTTCTTTTTTATTAATGATTTAATAGGAGTAATTTTTAATCTACATAAAAAACCTCTAAACCCAGCCCAGGCCAGATTCAGAGGTTAAACTACTATTATTCTTCTGCTACAAACGGCAATAATGCCATTGTACGAGCACGTTTTATTGCTTTTGTAAGTTTACGTTGATATTTTGCAGATGTTCCAGTAACACGACGTGGAAGAATTTTTCCGCGTTCGGATACGAAACGTCTTAGCAAGTCAACATCTTTATAGTCAATGTGTGTAATCCCATTTGCTGTGAAGTAACACACTTTACGACGTTTTGGACGTCCGCGACGAGCTGCCATTGATAGCCCTCCTTTAATTTAAATCTTAAAATGGTAAATCATCATCTGATATATCGATAGGCTCTCCATTCGTTTTAAATGGGTCCTCTTGATTTTGGTTCTGATTTTGGTTCTGATTCGGAAACTGATTTCTATTTTGCTGGAATCCTGATGTGTCTTGTCCCCTATCCGGAGATGAGGCACCTTTTGATTCTAGAAATTGCACACTGTCTGCAACGACTTCTGTTACAAATACGGTCTTACCATCTTGTCCTTCAAATGTACGTGATTGAAGACGGCCATCAACACCAATCTGACTACCTTTTTTCATATAGTTGGCAAGGTTTTCAGCCGGTCTGCGCCACACGACACAGTTAATAAAGTCTGCATCACGTTCACCTTGTTGATTGGTAAATGGTCGATTAACTGCAATGGTAAAATTAGCTACTGCTACTCCGTTTGGTGTATAACGTAGATCAGGATCCTTCGTTAACCTGCCAACAAGTACGACACGATTTAACATCAGAACCACTCCTTATTATTGATCATCTTCTCGGATTGTCATATGACGAATAATATCATTAGAGAACTTAGCTAAACGATCAAATTCATTGATTGCTTCTTGATCACTGCTGAAGTTAATGAGTACATAATATCCATCACGATAGTCTTTGATTTCATAAGCAAGACGTTTCTTACCTTTTTCATCAACTTTTTCTATCTCCGCGCCATTATTAGTTAAAACGTTGTTGAAACGCTCCATTAAAGCTGTTTTGGCTTCCTCTTCAATGTCTGGGCGAATGATATACATTATTTCATATTTCCTCATTCGGTACACCTCCTTTTGGTCTAAACGGCTCCATTCAATCGATGGAACAAGGAGTAATCAAATTGTAATTACTCACGATAGTGAATTATACCAAATGTTTTCCAAAATTACAAGTCCCCGAGAGATCCTAAATCAAACGTTAAACAAATTAGTAACCATTTCACCAACATACAAGGTCGTCATGCTTTTTTATCCTGTTGTAATGATGCGTCCTTTACTATTAAACGTTAAAACGGAAGTGAATAACATCGCCATCTTTGACGAAATATTCCTTGCCTTCCAATCGAACATTTCCTTTTTCACGCGCCTGCGCCATTGCACCTGCATCCATTAAATCATCATAGGAAACCGTTTCTGCACGAATGAATCCTCTCTCAAAATCCGTGTGGATAATCCCAGCTGCTTGTGGTGCTTTAATACCTTTACGGAATGTCCATGCACGCACTTCCTGCTCACCTGCCGTGAAATACGTACCCAGGCCTAATAAATGATAAGAAGCTTTAATAAGTTGGTCCAAGCCAGATTCAGGAATGCCCAGCTCCTCTAGATACATTTCCTTTTCCTCTTGATCAAGCTCAGCAATTTCTGATTCAATCTTCGCACAAACGACAATTACTTCTGCACCTTCATTCGCTGCAAATTCTTTTACTCGCTGCACATTTTCGTTCGCGTCTGGATCCGCAATTTCGTCTTCATTCACATTTGCGACATACAATGTTGGTTTGCTTGTTAATAAATGAAGTCCTCTCACAATCTTCCACTGTTCTTCCGTAAACTCCAATGCTCGTGCAGATTTTTCTTCTTCAAGGCCTGTTTTCAACGCATGAAGAATGTCTAGTTCTGCTAATGCATCCTTGTCCTTCTGCCTTGCTAATTTTTCAACACGCTGCATTCGCTTGTTGACCGTTTCCAAGTCAGCTAAAATTAACTCCAGATTAATGATTTCAATATCATCAATTGGATCGACTTGACCAGACACATGCGTAATATTATCATCATGGAAACAACGCACCACTTGGCAAATTGCGTCAACTTGACGAATATGAGACAGAAATTGGTTCCCCAGTCCTTCCCCTTTACTTGCACCTTCGACAATACCTGCAATATCTGTGAATTCAAATGCTGTTGGTACTGTTTTTTTCGGTTTTACTATTTCTGTTAATTTATTTAAGCGATTGTCCGGAACTTCTACAATACCAACATTAGGATCGATCGTAGCAAACGGATAATTTGCTGCTTCTACCCCAGCTTGTGTGATGGCATTAAATAACGTAGATTTCCCTACGTTGGGAAGCCCGACAATTCCTGCTGTCAAAGACATACAACTTTCACTCCTTAAGGATTTCATTCATATGAACGCGTTAGTCAACCTAATTATAGATATAAGAAATTAAAAAGACAAGTATGTAAAAAGCAAAAATAGGTAGCCGAAGTCCACCTATTTTTGCTTTTTACCCTATTATTTTCTGTTTTTCTAGCTATTTTGATCTCCATAATACTGTTTTCATAGCAAAATAATCAATTTTAACCTTTTATTCTTCTGCTTTTTCCAGTACTTTCTTCATCTTCTTTGAAAATTCCCTGCGCGGGATCATCACACTGTGATCACAACCCAGACATTTAATTCTTATATCCATTCCCATCCGAATTATTTTCCAGTGATTTTCCCCGCATGGATGGGGCTTTTTCATTTCTACTACATCATTTAATCCAAATTGTTTATCCGGCATTTGGCTTTCTCCTTTTCATGATTATCTCATTGGATTACTGCTCGCGCTCTCGATTTTGTTCCAAGAACGTTTCCTTATCATCTCGATTATACATCACAACACGTGGTGCTGGAATTTCAATACCTTCTTTATATAATTGATCCTGCACTTCTCTGCGAATATTTCGTTCTCCAGCCCACTGAAAACCAGGTAATGTATCCGCGATAACACGAATAACAAAATGAGATACTTCTAGGTTCTGTACACCAATAATCTCCGGAACCCCAACTATAAAGTCATGTTTTTCTGGTAGTGTAGCTGCTACTTCATTAATAATACGCTCTGCATCTGCTACATTGCTCTCATATGGAATATTAATATCTACGATTGATAAGCCGTTATGAACGGAATAATTGGTAACCTGTGTAACGACTCCATTTGGTAAGACATTCATTTCCCCTGTCCAGCTTAGAACCTGTGTTGTACGAAGTCCGATTTCTTCCACCGTTCCTTCAATACCAGCTATTGCCACATAATCTCCAACAGAGAATTGGTCTTCAAAAATGATAAAGAACCCTGAAATAATATCACGAACTAAGTTCTGTGCGCCAAAACCAATTGCTAGACCAGCAACGCCTGCACCTGCTAATAATGGACCTATTTCGAATCCCAATACATTGTCCAGAATCATGATAAAGGCAATAAAATAAACAACATATGCGACAACACTTTTAATTAGTTTTTTAAGTGTATTTTCCCTGCGTTCCGTAATGCGTATTGGGCCTCTTCCTCTATTTACAAAAAGACGATTAACAACTTTCTTGCTGACTCGCACAATTATTACTGCTAAAAGTAAGATGATGATTATTCTTAAAATACCCGTTCCTACCGTAAGCCAAAGTTCCGGCCCGGTAATATAATCCCATAAGGATATAAATTGTTCATTCATTGTATCCATGTTCCAACCTCCGTTTAATTACATTTACTATTTTTCCATTTTATTCCATATCGGGTATAACAATAATCGAGTAAGTACGTATAAATTCAGTATTCCGTATGCTGGATAAATATAGCTTACTAACGTTGAAAAACCTAATGTTGTTAATGGAATCATTGTAGCTAAGGTCACTACTACAATCAACCATAAAGGCTTTTTAAAGAAATCTTTTATTCTTGTTACGATCCCCAAGATTCCGGATGCAGCGGTAGTAAATATTGCGAACCAGAGAAGCAAGGTCATAACTATAAGTATCTCAAATGGATAATTTTTGAGGATGGCAAATAACGGAATTTCATACAAGAGAATTTCATCCGCTATTTGAATTAAACTATTGTTGTAAATGTACGATATCACCCCTAATATAAGCCCACTACCAATACAAGCAATCCATATTTCCTGTTTGGAACCAATCTTATTGCCAATAGCGCCTAATACTGCAATTAATGGGAGTATATTAAGTGCCGTAAAAGGAAAAGCAGCTGTCCAGTTTCGTTGTTCATGCCAATGAGAAAATAATGCCAATTGCTGATCAAAGGTAAACATTAATAAAATAAATAAAAGCCCACCAAGCAATAACGGCAATATGATTTGATTCATCGCTAACAGACCATTGATATCCTTCAAAAATAAAATGATCAAAGCAATAGCCATCATCACTATACCCCACCAGTAGGATATATTAAACACTTGTCCAGCCGCACCACTTCCAGCGATCATAATAACGGTAGTCGTATACAAATAAAAAAATATCATTACATCATAAACTCCCGTTAATTTACTGCCTACAATTTTTCGTAATACTGGTAGATACTGCGTTGACTTTCGTTCATAGCTAATCTTCAATATCACACCACAAGACGCCGAAAAGAAAATAACAAACAACAGAATAGCCAGTCCACTTTCATGACCAAAAAATTGCCATAACTCCCTTCCTGATGCATACCCCGCTCCAATTGTTGTTCCGATAATTAAAAACATCCATTTAATCCCAGCACTCCACATTCCAGTTCCTCCAATATTTTTAAAATACATGTATAGAACGTTGAAAATATCCGTATACTATACCAATATGATTGTGGAGGAGAAGCTATGAATCTAATAAATCGTTTCAGGCCAAAAAGTGATAGTCTACGAATGCTACATAACGACACGGACCTACTTACAGCAATGGGAGAAAAAATAATTTCATGGCTTCCTGAGTTCCCTCGTGATTACGTTGCTGTCTGCATTGGAACTGATCGTTCTACTGGTGATGCACTGGGACCATTAACGGGAACATTTTTTTCGGAAATGAAACCGAAGCATATAACCATCTATGGAACATTACATGAGCCTGTTCATGCGATGAATCTAGAGAATTATATAAAGCTGATTAACAACAACCATAAAAACCCTTATATTATTGCAATAGATGCATGTCTCGGAAAAAATAACTCTGTAGGGTACCTTATTACTGGAAATGGCCCAATTAAGCCTGGTGCCGCTTTAAACAAGCCTCTTCCACCAATCGGTGATCTTTATATCACTGGCGTGGTTAATGTTAGTGGTTTTATGGAACAAGTGATCTTACAAAACACAAGACTTTCAGTTGTAACAGATATGTCTAAACAAATAGCAAGCCTACTAAATCTAATTGACGAGCGTATGAAGCATAATTACTCCTTGCCATCCGTTATTATAGAAAAAGATAGACAGAAAATGATTTAATACTCCCCTTTTATATATAAAACAACGAGCTTATTAAAAAGCTCGTTGTTTTAGTATGATTACCTTATTTCTTTCACTTCATGAGATACAGACTTCTTCTCTTTTCTTCTTTTAACAAATTCTTCAACCTTATTAAAGAACCATTGTAAAGCTAAACCTTGAATAACAACTCCAATTATCGTTATGCCTGTTAATATCCAAATTGATTTGACATTCTCTATTACAAATAGCTGATGGCCAAAAAATAATAAATGGCTACATACAACGGATACGGCATCAAAAAATGTTACTATAAAATGTTCGAGATTCCATATAAGTAATGATGCAGCCAATAATAATGATAAGAAGACCGATACTGCTATTGTCATGGATTTATAGGTTAGTTTTTCCAAATAGGGAGTCACATAGTATTTTGTAATGGTTTTTAAACGAAATAAATGAAAAAGCCTTACAATTCTTGCCAACTGGAAGAATTGATCCAACGGGATTATAGCTATAAGGTGAAAAGGGTTTTGTTTTATAAACTGCCATTTTTCCTTAGACGTTAATAGCCGGATTGTAAAGTCGCTAAAAAATACAATCCATACAATAAGATTAACCATCGAATTATAGGTGTTTTCCGTCCAGATCGTGATGATGGTAAACATAACAAGAATAATCATCAGACTCTCATACCCTATTTTTATCATTCTTTGCATAATACAGCCCCTCTGTAGCCCTATGAAAAAGTCTTTTACATGAGTTGATAGATATAATAGATTATTCCAACGGTCGCGATCGATGGTAGTAGATTCCCTATTCTAATCTGTGTTATTTTTAATAAATTAAGCCCAATGGCTAAAATCAAAAGGCCCCCTACTGCAGTTAATTCAACAATCATGCCATTCAAAAATGCAGCCGGCAACCATTGATCTATTTGAGTCGCAAGTAAAGCAATCGCTCCTTGATACAGCAATACTGGTATGACAGAAAATATAACACCAAATCCTAATGTTGTTGTTAATACAAGTCCTACAAATCCATCAATCACACCTTTGGTTATTAGTATCTCATGATCACCACGTAGTCCGCTATCGAGCGCTCCAATGACTGACATGGCTCCAATAACAAATATTAGTGAAGCTGTGACAAATCCTTGCGCAATACTGAAATCACTATTTTTTGTTGTGAATTTGCTACCAATCCAAGACCCCAACCGGTTTAACCCTTCTTCCAAGTGGAGCCATTCACCAATTATTGCCCCCGTAAGCAGACTCAACAACACAACAATAATGACTTCTGTTTCAAAAGCCATCTGTAGTCCTATCAATATTACCGCTAGCCCAATTCCATGCATGACTGTTTCTTTATATCTCTCTGGTATCTTAGTGAAAAACAATCCAAGTAAACTACCTATTATAATAAATACTGCATTGACGAGCGTCCCGTACAAAACCATTTTTACATCTCCATAACTTTTCATTTTCGAATGTTAATTCTTGCTTCTTATTTAGAGCTTGTTTCTTTTCATAAACGCTGTTCACAAAATCTATAGAAGACGACGTAGTGACAATTCCTTCGCAAACACTGGTTGAGAGCAAGGATTCGCTACGGAAACACATTTCGCTTTCCGCGGGCGGCTGGTGACCCTCCGACGCACAGGACGTACAAGTGCAGGTGTTGCGACAGGACGTCGCGAACTTAACCTGCCTTGTGCTAGCGCACTGCGGGGTCTCACCGAGGCCTTCCCTCCCGCAGGAGTCTTCATGTGTTACCTCCGCTGGGTGTTCCGGTTACTGCCGCTAAATTGCATTAGTAATCAATATTCAAAACATCCAACCGCCTCACCAGTTCGGGTGAGCGAAGGGGGGTGACTCCTCGAAAATACAAACCAATTTTCTTCGTGCGATGCAATGCTGCGTAGCCTTCCTTGTCCTGCGGGAACAAAGGCTTCGGTGGGACAAGTAAGCGCAGTCCCAATACTTACGAAAAGAGCCTAAAATTTAGAATCAATGATATTACTTATGTAATAAGACCTGAACATCTCATCTTAGAAAACACACTGTTATACTACTTAATGTTGGAAAATGTTTCACGTGAAACATTTTGTGAATTAGAATTTCTTACATTATAACAAAAGACTGACACAAAATCTGCATCAGCCTTAAATGAATTAAAATAGTTACTTGTTTTCTAAAACATCAATAATTCTTTCCAAATCATCGTCGGTATAAAATTCAATTTCAATCTTCCCTTTTCGTTTACCACGATGAATATTAACTGCTGTACCTAAATGATCCCTTAACACCGTTTCTCTTTCCTGTAAAAAAACGTCTTTTTTAGGCTTTTCTTTTTTCTTAGTTGGTTCTTCGTTCAATTGGATAATAAGCTGTTCAACCTGTCTAACATTTAAGTTTTCCTTACGCACTTTATTAACTAATGGAACTAAGTTCTCTTTTTCCTTTAACCCCAATAATGCTCGACCATGACCCATGGAAAGTTCACCATTATTAATGGAAGCAATAACTTGTTCAGGTAAAGATAGCAAACGCACAATATTAGCTATATGCGAGCGACTCTTGCCTAAACGCTTTGATAATTCATCTTGTGTTATTTTTAATTCGTTCATCAGGTTAGCATATGCATGAGCTTCTTCTATTGGCGTTAGATCCTCACGTTGCAGGTTTTCCAATAAACCAAGTTCCATCATTTTCTCATCCGTAAGTTCTTTAACAACTGCTGGAACGCTTTCCAACCCTGCTTCTTTTGCAGCTCTATAACGCCTTTCCCCTACTACAATTTCATAGCCTTTTATACTTTTTCGAACGATTAATGGCTGAATTATTCCATATTCCAAAATAGAATCTTTTAACTCTTCTATTGAATCTGCTTGAAAGGTCTTTCTTGGTTGATAAGGATTTGGTCTACATTCAGCAATAGCAATTTCGTGAATAGTATCCTCTTCTTGCTTCTCAATGTCAGGAAACAGTGCATTAATACCTTTACCCAACCCTTTCGCCATTGGCTATCACTTCCTTTGCTAATTCAAGATATACATCTGCACCTCTTGATTTCGGATCGTACGTTATAATAGGTTGTCCATGACTAGGTGCTTCACCTAAACGCACATTCCTCGGGATGATAGATTTATAGACTTTATCTTGAAAATATTTTTTAACTTCTTCAATTACTTGTATACCTAAATTCGTTCGTGCATCTAACATCGTTAATAATACGCCTTCAATCATTAAATGATTGTTTAAATGCTTTTGTACAAGGCGAATTGTATTCAATAGTTGACTTAGACCTTCAAGTGCGTAATATTCACACTGAACTGGGATAAGTACGGTATCTGAAGATGTTAAAGCATTAATCGTTAGCAAGCCCAATGATGGTGGGCAGTCTATAATAATGTAATCATATGTTTCTTTAAGGCTTTCCAATGATGTTTTTAAACGGATTTCACGTGATATAATCGGTACAAGTTCAATTTCTGCTCCAGAAAGTTGAGTTGTTGCAGGTATGATATCTAAGTTGTTTACACTTGTTGGAACACATACTTCTTTAGCAGGCAAGTCCTCTACTAGAACATTATAGATGCATTGATTTACATCTGCTTTATTAATGCCTACGCCGCTTGTAGCGTTGCCCTGTGGATCAATATCTACAATTAATACTCTATTACCTAAGTGTGCCAGGCACGCACTTAAGTTTACCGATGAAGTCGTCTTCCCTACGCCACCTTTTTGATTTGCTATGGCCATTATTTTACCCATGTTGTCACCTACCTATTAGAAAATATCACAATTTAAATATACGTTTCATAACGACTTTCTATTAATTAAATATGTTGTATATACTATACTATCATTCTTTCTATTCCATCGACTATTATTATTGCACTTAACTCAATTTTATAACTGCCCTTTCGTATACGCAGTTGCTATATTTCACGGTAATCCGAATACATTTTGCACCCTTACGCGATATAATTCGTTCGATATTGGCTAATCTATTGATGTCGAATGTAATCGAACTTCCTTTTTTAAAAATGACTGGTTTCTAAAAGATTGGGACTGGGACTGGGACTGCGCTTACTCGCCCCACCGAAAACCATTGTTCCCACAGGAGTCATCGCCCTTAGCTCACCCGAACTGGTGAGGCGGTTGGTTGTTTTGACTATTGATTACGAATGCTATTTAGCGGCAGTAACCGGAGCGAATCGAAGCACCCATCCATCATTAGAACGAGAGACTTCTCAAAAGAATTGTCATTACGTCGTCTTTTACTATCAACTGCGAAGTTTTATAAACAATAACACTTACGAAAAGAGCCTAGACAATATACTACAAATTTCGCACTGAATTCGCCTATTTTGTTATTTACAAAACACCCATCTTCGTTTCAAAAGATGGGCATTTCTACTATATGGATAAAATAAAACTTCATTCAGTTGGGGATTTTACTACTCGCTAAATTACGATAAGATAGATTATTTATTTTTAGGGATTTTAATTGTTATTTGATAGTAATCATCAAGTTCTTTTTCATCTGATTCTACATCTACCCCAGTATCAGAAACCATCGTTAAGGATTGACGTATTGTATTCATTGCAATTCTTACATCTTTATTAAAACCTTTTAGCTTGTTTCGCTTTTTCTTTTTTTCTATTTCATCGGGATTTTGCAGCTTCATGATTCGTTCTTCTGTTTGTTTTACATTTAAATCATGATCCAAAATTTCTTGTAATACCTTAACTTGTTTTTCTGGATCATTTATTTTAATTAAAGCACGAGCATGACGCTCTGTGATTTCTTTATTTAAAATCGATTGCTGCACCTGTTCTGGAAGTTTAAGTAAACGCAGTTTATTTGCTATGGTAGATTGGTTTTTTCCTAACCTTTGAGCTAATGCTTCTTGTGTTAATGAATGAAGTTCCAATAATTGGTTGTAAGCAGTAGCTTCTTCAATTACGGTTAACTCTTCGCGTTGAAGGTTTTCAATTAAAGCTACAGAAGCCGTTTCAGTTTCAGACATTTCACGAATGATCGCAGAAACATTTTCCCATTCTAGTGTTTGAACAGCGCGCCACCTTCGCTCACCAGCAATAAGCTCATAATTATCGGTTTCCCCCTCCAACTTCCGAACAATAATTGGTTGGATCATTCCATGTGTATGAATCGTCTGAGCTAATTCATTTATTTTTTCATCGTTAAAAATCGATCTTGGTTGATACCGATTGGGTTCAATTTTATTAACAGGGAGTTGCATTACTTCATCTGGATGATAGATTTCTTCTGATTCAGAATCTGCCTTATCCCCTAAACCAAAAACTCGACTAAAAGGACGTACCATCATCAGACACCACCTTTATATTCAACTTATATGTACTTGCCAGTACAACTAGATATATTAGAGGATGTTCAAAAAGTCCAGTAAAAATGACACATCGAAGGGGACCTTCTGCTAACATCGCCCACGTCCTGTGGGCAACGTGAAGTCACCACAACACGCGGGAAGCTCGTTGGCTTGCTTTTCCGTTCCTTGGAAAAGAAATACACTAATGCTCGCGTGCTAGAACGTTTGCTCACGTATTAATTGCAAGGGGAACTTCTACTAAACCGCCCACGTCCTGTGGGCAACGCAGAAGTCACCACATCCTGTGGAAGTCCGCTACTCAAAGCTACGCCGCCTTGAACTTTCGACGCAGAGGACGTGCTAGTGTCGGCGTTACAGGCAATGGTTTTCGGTGGGGCGAGCATTTACACGCAGTCCCAGGACGCCTGTGACTTTAGCCGACTCGGTCCTTTTTATCCTCCTTTTTGAACACGCACTATTAGTTTTTAAAATTGTTTCACGTGGAACAATTTTAAAAAACACTAAAAAATCTATTGCACCTGGTCAACTTGCCATTTTTCGTTCTGCTCCTATTTTACCATAAATAGTTCCATAAAAGTATGTAATAGAAAAATATAATTATAGAACCCCTTCTACTAAAACTTAAAAAAGAGTGAAAAACTGGAAACACCTTTTATCCAATTGGATCTTTATTTGGTGTGCCAGCTTTTCTAGGATACTTTTTAGGAGTTTTCCCTTTTTTATTCACAACAACGATGGACCTTCCGCTTTCCTCTTTAGGCAAAGTAAATGTGCGGTGTTTGGTTGTTTCTCCACCCAATCGTTCAATTGCAGGTTTTGCATCCGCTAATTCCTCCGTTGCTTGAGCACCCTTCATCGCAATAAAGTCACCATTTTTCCTAACTAGAGGTAAGCATAATTCACTTAACACGGACAATTTCGCAACAGCTCTTGCTGTAACAACATCAAATGTCTCTCTAAATGTATTGTTTTTACCGAAATTTTCTGCGCGATCATGATAGAATGCAACATTATGGAGTTCAAGTTCCGCTGCTAAGTGGTTTAGAAAGCCAATTCGTTTCTGTAACGAATCCACGATCGAAACATGTAAATTTGGGAAACAGATGTGAAGTGGGAGGCTTGGGAATCCAGCTCCAGCCCCCACATCACAAATAGAAATATCTCCCGTAAAATCATAATGAAATGCCACCGATATAGAGTCGTAGAAGTGTTTCAAATAAACCTCATCCTCATCGGTAATAGAAGTTAGATTTATTTTTTCATTCCAATCTACTAGCACTTGATAATACATAGCAAATTGATTCATTTGATGATCACTTAGTTCAATTCCTTGTTCAACCAATGCTTCTCTGAATTGTTCTGGATTCATGACATGAAATCTCCTTAAAATTTAATTGGCTACACGAGCAATTGTCCCCTGCTCAATATACACAAGCAATATGGAAACATCTGCGGGATTTACACCAGATATTCTGGATGCCTGCCCTACTGACAATGGACGTACTTCTTTTAATTTTTCTTTTGCTTCTGTTGCAATTCCACTAATATCGTCATAGTCAATATCATGAGGTATTTTTTTGTCTTCCATTTTTAGCATACGTGCAACTTGTTCATTCGCCTTCTTAATATAGCCTTCATATTTAACTTGAATTCCGACCTGTTCTTTTACGACTGCCGGAAGATCAGTGTTAGCATCAATCATCAGCTCGATTAAATCATAAGTTAGTTCTGGTCGTTTTAGTAAATCATAGGCTTTAATAGGCTCTTTCAACGGTGAAGTACCAGCATTTGTCATAACTTCAGTTACATTCTCACTTGGTTTTATCGTTATTTTCCTTAAACGATTCTTCTCTTCTTCGACAAACTTGTTCTTTTGGGCAAATTTGGCGTAACGCTCTTCTGAAATTGTACCAAGTTTGTATCCTGTTTCCGTTAGACGTAAATCAGCATTGTCATGACGTAACAATAAGCGGTATTCGGCGCGAGATGTTAGAAGACGATATGGCTCGTTTGTGCCTTTGGTTACTAAGTCGTCAATTAGTACGCCGATATATGCTTGAGAACGATCTAAAATAACAGGATCCTTGCCAGTTACTTTTGCTGCAGCGTTGATACCTGCCATAATTCCTTGGGCGGCTGCTTCTTCATAACCGGATGTCCCATTAATTTGTCCTGCTGTATAAAGCCCGGTAATTTGCTTCGTTTCAAGCGTTGGCCATAGCTGGGTTGGAACAATTGAGTCATATTCAATTGCATAACCTGCACGCATAATTTCTGCATTTTCTAGTCCAGGAACACTTCTAACCATATCATGTTGAATGGATTCAGGTAATGATGTTGATAATCCTTGCACATAAACCTCTTCTGTATCCCTTCCTTCAGGTTCCAAAAAGACTTGATGACGAGGCTTATCATTAAAGCGTACAATTTTATCTTCAATTGATGGACAGTAACGTGGACCTGTTCCGCGTTTCATGCCTGAGTACATCGCTGAAAGTTCTAAATTATCATCAATCATTTTGTGTGTGAACTCATTGGTATAAGTTAACCAACACGGAATTTGGTCGGTAATAAACTCTGTTGTTTCATATGAAAATGCTTGATGCTTTTCGTCACCTGGCTGGATCTCTGTTTTTGAATAATCAATCGTTCGACTATTTACACGAGGTGGTGTTCCTGTTTTAAATCGTCTAAGTTCAAGACCAAGTTCCTCTAGATGTTCCGATAATTTAACAGATACACGTTGATTATTTGGACCACTTTCATAATCTAAATCACCCATAAGAACTCTTCCTCGATTAAAGGTTCCCGTTGTAATAATAACCGTTTCTGCTGAATATGCTGCTTTTGATTCTGTGATAACACCTTTACAAACGCCGTCTTCCACAATTAATTCATCGACCATTCCTTGGCGAAGTGTTAGGTTTTCTTGATTTTCGATAATGTTTTTCATTTCTTTTATATACAAAGGTTTATCCGCTTGAGCACGTAATGCTTGTACGGCGGGTCCCTTCCCTGTATTTAACATTCGCATTTGTATATGCGTTTTATCAATAACTTTAGCCATTACCCCGCCAAGTGCATCCACTTCACGAACGACGATCCCTTTTGCAGGGCCACCGAGCGATGGATTACAAGGCATAAAGGCAACCATATCTAAATTTAATGTAAGCATTAATGTCTTGGCACCCATTTTTGATGCAGCTACGCCAGCTTCTACACCAGCATGTCCGGAACCAATAACGATTACATCATAATGTCCTGCATCGTATGTCATACTTTTCATCCTTTCATTATTTAAATTCGTTTTATTATCATTCGCTTATTTACTTTCCTAGACAAAATTGCGCAAATAACTGATTGATTAGACCGTCACTAGCAGTATCTCCAATTATTTCTCCTAAAAACTCCCACGTACGAGTCACATCGATTTGGATGATATCAAGTGGCATGTCCTGATCAATTCCTGCCATAGCATCTTCCAGTGCTTGACTGGCCTTCTTAAGCAATTGGATATGCCTTACATTTGATACATACGTTAAATCACCTGTTTCAATTTCCCCAGCAAAGAAAGTCGTCGCAATTGCTGATTCTAATTCATCTACCCCTTCTTCTTTGATTAAAGAAGTAGTCACAAGAGGTCTACCTTCCGCCAATTCTTTTACTTTATCTAAATCAAGCTTATGTTCCAGGTCTGTCTTATTAATGATTACAATATATTCTAGACCCTGGATTGCTTCGAAAAGTTTAACATCTTCATCTGTAATCTCATCATTATAGTTTAACACCATGAGGATAAGATCTGATTCTTTTAAAACCTGTCTGGAACGTTCGACACCGATTTTCTCAACGATATCTTCCGTTTCACGTATTCCTGCTGTATCGACTAAGCGAAGTGGAACTCCACGTACATTCACATACTCTTCAATTACATCACGCGTCGTTCCAGGAACTTCTGTTACAATTGCTTTATTTTCCTGTACAAGGGTATTCATTAAAGAGGATTTCCCAACATTAGGTCGCCCAATGATTGCTGTTCCTAAACCTTCACGTAGAATTTTTCCTTGTTTGGCAACTTCTAAAAGCTCATTAATTTCTTTATGAACTTCTTTTGTTTTTTGACGCATGACTTCATGTGACATTTCTTCCACATCATCATATTCTGGGTAATCAATATTTACCTCAACATGCGCAACCGTTTCTAATAAATCCTGCCTTAAGCGCTTGATTAAACCTGACAATCGCCCGTCCATCTGCTTTAAAGCAACAGACATCGCTTTATCTGTTTTTGCCCGGATTAAATCCATCACTGCTTCCGCTTGAGATAAGTCTATTCTTCCATGCAAAAAAGCACGTTTTGTAAATTCTCCTGGCTCCGCTAATCGTGCTCCCTTACCTAATATAATCTCCAACACTCGGTTAACAGCAACCATACCACCATGGCAATTAATTTCAACAACATCTTCACGTGTAAACGTTTTTGGCGCACGCATGACGGAAACCATTACTTCTTCTGCTACTTCGGATGTTGTTGGATCGATTATTTTTCCATAGTGAATTGTATGTGACGCTACTTCATTTAAATCTTTACCATGAAAAAGGCCTGTCACCATTGATATAGCCTCAGGACCACTCAATCTCACGATAGCAATCGCGCCTTCACCAGTCGGAGTTGATATTGCAGTAATTGTATCTGTCTCCATCACTTTCACCTCAAATTTCTTCTTACTTCTATCTATGATAAATATTGCATTAGTATTTAATGTCACTAACAAAATAGAATACCATAAATTCATTAAAAAATAAACTTATCCACAAGAATAAGTTTTAAGAAACTTTTCCTTAAAAACAAATTCTAAGGTCCATTTGTGTATAGATAAAATAATTCCGGTTATCCACATGTGAATAACCGGAATTATTTTATCTTATGAATTTGAATTAGTTTCCTTTATGATTCAACTTTACTTGTGTCCTTTTCTTGGAATATCTTTGCCCTCATGACTGATTAAACCATCATCTTCATTTGTCTTATCAATTTTCCCATCTATTGTTCCTTCTACATACCCATCAGAAACCTGTTCATGTGTAATTGCCATTCCTTTAGATAGCTCATCATTACGGTCATAATCCGATACATCATAGGTTTTTTCTGCTACCTTTTTTGTACTTTCTTTGATTTCCCGATCATTATTTCCCACGTTAATTACCTCCTTTTCGATTATTGGTTTATCTTTTACCATTTAACGTAGCTTTATGAATAGGTATTATTTAACTGGTTTATGATGATGGTTAACTCTTTACGGAGTTGCATCACTTCTTCTTGTTTGAGCAAAACAGGGAGTTGATCATTCACCAATACCGTACAACTCTCGTTTTGTTGTGTTAAATAATCAATAAGTAGCTTTAATTGACCTTCAGATAATATAGATGCAGTTTCAAGATTTCTTACTTGAGTCAGATAAAACATATGTTGGTCTTGATCAAATTCCCCACTGAATATTATCCCCGCAAAATTATCCATGTTGAAATTCTCCTTTTTAGAAAGTTTTATACTTTCCCATCTGCTAATTACATAATTTGTATTCATCTCTCCTTAGTATTCATTATTTTTCGATACTCATCCTTCTTTTTTCTGAATCTCTATACCGATACTTTTCGATGAATGCCTAAGCCCGCACTTCTGCAAATAGGAAGTTTCTATTTTCCGAAAAAAATCCGCCTGCTCCCTTCAAAAAGGGAAACAGACGGATAAATTTTATATCTAAATTATGGTTTGATTACAATATGGCGATGAGGTTCATCACCATCTGAATAGGTAGAGATTTCGTTTCTACGCTGCAATGCACTATGAATAATTTTCCGTTCAAATGCCGGCATTGGCTCTAGTGCTACTTTCTTATTTAAATGGATTGCTTTATCGGCCATTTTAGTTGCTAAGGATTTTAGTGTCTCTTGTCTACGCTCACGGTACCCTTCTGCATCCAATGTGGCACCATAGAATTGTTTACTATCTTTATTTAAAGCAAGATTGACCAAATACTGTAAAGCGTTCAGGGTTTGACCGCGTTTGCCAATTAATATCGCAATATTATCACCCTGTAATTCAAATGTAACGTGATTATTATCAACGGTTGTTGTAATCGTAACATCGACATTCATATTACGAGTCACTTCTTTAATAAAATCCTCTGTTTCCTGAATTGGATTTTTGCTGATTGTCACCGTTACATATGCGCGCTTCGATCCAAAGATACCAAATAATCCTCTTTTTCCTTCATCAATAACTTCAATATCAACCTGGTCCCTCGTGGTGTCTAACTGCTCTAATGCTGATTGGACCGCTTCTTCAACTGTTTGTCCACTAGCAGTTATTTCTCTCACTTTTTGTCTCCTCCAGTGTCCTTATTTTTCATCATTGGTTTATTGATAGCAAGGGTTTGAATAACCATGAAGACGTTACCTACTACCCAGTATAATGCTAATGCTGCAGGGAAGAAGAATGCAAAAACAGTAATCATAATTGGCATTACGTAAAGCATAACCATCATTTGTGGGTTTTGTGATGCCGGATTACCAGCCATCATTAATTTTTGCTGATAAAATGTTGCTACACCTGCTATTAACGGTAATATCATATCTGGTGATCCTAATTCAAACCATAGAAAGCTTTGTGATTGAATTTCTCCTGTACGCATGATCGCATGGTACATAGCAATCAATATTGGCATTTGCACAAAGATCGGTAAACAACCAGCAAGCGGATTTACTCCATTTTTTTGAAATAAAGCCATTGTTTCTTCTTGAAGTTTTTGTTGTGTTTTTTGATCTTTAGAGCTATATTTTTGTTGTATTTCTTTAAGCTGTGGTTGAATTTCCTGCATTGCTTTTGAACTTTTAAGCTGTTTTACGTTTAGTGGTAAAAGTAATAAACGGGCAAGAATAGTTACAACAACAATTGCTAAACCATAACCATAACTTGCGTTAAACAAATCAGCCATATAAGTAATAAACCAAGATAATGGGTATACAAAATAGCTATTCCAAATTCCGGTACTTTCACTCGTAATCGGTTCGTTAATTTCTGTACAACCAGAAAGTATTGCCAGCAACCCTATTAGGGTTAACAGCAAAATGTACTTCTTACGCAAAATGTTTCCTCCTAACTAAATTAACAATACCCCATAAAGGAATAATCTACTTGCTATTTTAACGTAACTAAAAATAACTTTCTATATAAAAGACGTTTAGCGTTCATTTTTTGGCAGATAAGAAAATATAAAAACTTTCTTATCTGCATAAGTGCAACTAAGACTTATCGCCATAAAGCTTGGCGATAAGCCAAGTTTTCTACAAATAGGAACCTATAAAACATTCCTAATCTATAAGTGCGGACTTTGGCACTCCCCATGAAAAGGGGTTATCGAATGCCACGTTTTCTAAATAAATTCTCTTTATATAATAAATGAGTAAGACTTTTTTTTATGTCTTTATATTCTATGCTCTTGGTAGGTTGCCTAGCAATAATTACAATATCATACGTCATATATATATTATCTTCCAGTTCTTGAAAAGCTTGACGCAAATATCTTTTAATTCGATTCCGTGTAACAGCATTTCCAATTTTTTTTCCTACTGAAAGACCAATTCGAAAATGTTCCTGGGTCGGTTTCTTCACATAATAGATGACAAGCTGTCTGTTAGCAAAAGATTTCCCGTTCTTAAACACAAATTGAAATTCATCATTCTTTTTAATACGAAACTCTTTTTTCATCATTATCACCTTTACTACTATCAGCACTTGCAATCCTAGCTCAAGACTCTAGTACTTTAAATAAATAAGGAATGCACCCATTGTTGCATTCCTATACCAATATCCGGCCATAAAGCCGAAAAAAGACCACTGATAATCAGTGGCCTATGCAGATAATACTTTTCTTCCTTTACGACGACGGCGGGCCAAAACGTTACGACCATTTTTGCTGCTCATACGAGTGCGAAAGCCGTGTACCTTTTTTCTTTTACGATTATTTGGTTGAAATGTTCTTTTCATTTATCTTGCACCTCCCAAAGGAACTCTTAAAAATATCCATATTTAAATATTAGTGCTATCCACAGACAGTCTCTGTAATTATACGTAATACGCATCCAATCTGTCAACTTCCATTTTAATTTTTTCATATAGCTGTTTTTAAGTACTTTTTACTATTATGTCAAATTCAGCCTAATTGAACCTTATCCACATGACTATGTTAAACCAATTTCGACAGTTTTTTTCTATCCACAACAAGTATCGACAAGATAATCACAAATTATAGGGTTGTGGATGAACTTTATATACAATCCGTTGAATTTGTGGATAACCGTCGAAAACCCATTGCTAAATAGTTGTTTATTTGATATTATACTTGTGTTTAACCTGTGTAAATAAAAAGTTGGTTTTTATCTTATCCACAAACTGTGAATAAGATGTGGATACATGTTCACACCTCGTTTATAAAGTTATTAACAGTTATGTGGATTTCGTTTGCAACCTTTGGAAAGGGTTGTCCTACTCATGTTTTCTATCCACAGTCTTAACTATTATTTTTATCCTTTTATTTAAATACTCATGGTAAATGGTGGCTCCGTTTTACGTAGTCATGTGAATTCTATCTAGCAAAAAAGCAATATATATTTAGTACCTTTCCATCATTTCATAGATTGAGAAAGGCTTTTTCTATCCTATATATTATGAAAGGAGTGACTAATT